>NZ_JBQENA010000067.1:0-308 GCF_052044425.1 Paenibacillus sp. 22594 | reverse complement strand
GAGGAACAGTACGAGCAAGAGGAAGTAAGCGGCAGCGTACCCCTGACACCGATCGTCAGGGAGTTTGCCTCCTGGAAGCTTTCTAAGCCACACCACTTCAATCAGGACATGCTGATGGAAATTGATCTGGAAGAGGAAAACCAGCTTCGGAAAGTGCTGGATGCCCTTACGGCACATCATGATATCCTGAGATCCGTCTACCGGGAAGGCCAGCTAGAGATCCTGAAAGTAAATGGCAACAAAGCCTATGAACTAAAGGTGTATGACTATAGCGAAGAACAATCGGTAGCGGAGCTAATGGAAGCGGC
>NZ_JBQENA010000066.1:0-318 GCF_052044425.1 Paenibacillus sp. 22594 | reverse complement strand
AATCCATCTTTTCGGACGCGCAGGAGCCGGCGAAATGAAGTCTGTGTCCCTTTCTCCGTCGTCGTGGCCCCGCTGGGTGCGCGCCCTGGCCTTTGGCGCCCTGTTCGGGATGGTCGGATACGGCGTCGGCGGCTGGTTGGCCAAGGTCGCGCCAGGCGGGTTGGGCCTGACGGGCAAGGCCATACGCTGGTCGGACGCGCTGGCCCTGGTGGTCGGGGCCGCCCTGGTCCTGGGGTCGCTTTGGGCGCTTTACGTCAGCCTGGACGCCAGGCGGCTGGGCCGGATGTATGATCTGGAAGGCGACGCCTCGGCCGAAGA
>NZ_JBQENA010000065.1:0-332 GCF_052044425.1 Paenibacillus sp. 22594 | reverse complement strand
TCATGATGCGCCGTAAGGGCATCTAGCACTTCCCGAAGCTGTTTCTCCTCTTCCAGATCAATCTCCATCAGCATGTCATGATTGAAGTGGTGCGGCTTAGGAAGCTTCCAAGAGGCAAACTCCCTGACAATCGGTGTCAGCGGTACTATGCCACTTACTTCCTCTTGCTCATACTGTTCCTCTATTATAGATTTTTGTGCCGCATAGCTAATCGCCTCAACGGTATACTTTTGCATGATATCTTTGATGGCGATTTGATATCCGGCACTTCTTAGCTTCGACACGATCCGTATCGCTTTGATCGAGTCCCCGCCCAGTTCAAAGAAGCTGTC
>NZ_JBQENA010000064.1:0-341 GCF_052044425.1 Paenibacillus sp. 22594 | reverse complement strand
GCCCGACCTGACTGGTGAATGAGCTGCTCGGTTTCTTTTTCATTTAAATGGATCGTGTAATTTCCATACCCGCTTTCTCCGGTCTGTTCGTCCATGCTAAGCTTCCCGGACTCCATCTGCGTTGCTACTCGTTCCCAGTACGTCCGTTCTTTCTGCAGCAGGGGGCTGTCCTTATATTCTGCCAACGCCTCCGCCCATGCTTTATAAGACGCTGTCTTTGCCGGGAATTGGATCTTTGCCCCTTCTTGTACTTGCTGGATGGCCGTGCTGATATCTTCCTGCAGAATACGCCACGAGACCCCGTCCACCACAAGATGATGGATCGCCACAAACAGCAGATT
>NZ_JBQENA010000063.1:0-343 GCF_052044425.1 Paenibacillus sp. 22594 | reverse complement strand
TCCCTGATAGCTCAGTTGGTAGAGCACTCGACTGTTAATCGAGTTGTCACAGGTTCGAGTCCTGTTCGGGGAGCCATGCTCTCATAGCTCAGTAGGTAGAGTGCTTCCATGGTAAGGAAGAGGTCACCGGTTCGAATCCGGTTGAGAGCTCCACAAATTTTTAGGCCCGTTGGTCAAGGGGTTAAGACACCTCCCTTTCACGGAGGTAACATGGGTTCGAATCCCATACGGGTCACCAACTTTCATTTTCCCTTGAGGACAACCGTACATATGGAGGCTTAGCTCAGCTGGGAGAGCATCTGCCTTACAAGCAGAGGGTCGGGGGTTCGAACCCCTCAGCCTC
>NZ_JBQENA010000062.1:0-343 GCF_052044425.1 Paenibacillus sp. 22594 | reverse complement strand
CAGTTTCGTTGTTCGCCACGTCCTTCGTCGGCTCCTGGCGCCTAGGCATCCTCCGTGTGCTCTTATTAGCTTAACCACGCGTTTTCCCAAGGAAAAATCGCTAGCATCGCTATAATATAAACTTGTTTGCACAAGTTCAGCTTAAAGGAATGTTCTAAAACGCATTTTCGTTTCGGTATCCAGTTTTCAAGGATCAAGGTACTACTTGAGAGCTTCAACTCTCAAAACTGAGCAACGAGTGAGTAACAGGCCTAAACCTGAGTTTTTGGAAGCTAAGCTTCCGATTTGAATGTCTCCATTGCAGGAAACGATTCTCCATAGAAAGGAGGTGATCCAGCCGCAC
>NZ_JBQENA010000061.1:0-348 GCF_052044425.1 Paenibacillus sp. 22594 | reverse complement strand
CTGGGGATATAGGAATCGAACCTATGAATGACGGAGTCAAAGTCCGTTGCCTTACCGCTTGGCTAATCCCCAATATTAATAATTAGCAAAACCACGGAATCGGGTGGATACTCTATACTTCGAAATATAGGATTCTCAATCCCTGATACCTTGATTCCACAATAATGGTGGAACCGACGGGATACTCTTCACTTCGTTGCGAGATTGCGATGTAATCCTCACGAAGCTTATGCTCCAACGAACCCTTAATGGATTCTCATCCCTGAAGCAATGTAATGATGGCGGAACCGACGGGATTCGAACCCGCGATCTCCTGCGTGACAGGCAGGCATGTTAGGCCAACTACAC
>NZ_JBQENA010000060.1:0-348 GCF_052044425.1 Paenibacillus sp. 22594 | reverse complement strand
TGGCCCTCTCAGGTGTGCAGCTGGAACTGTTCAAGGAGATTCATCAGCTGGGCAAGCCGGTGGTTGTGGTCTATATCAATGGCCGTCCGGTGAGCGAGCCATGGATTGAGGAGCATGCGGATGCCATTCTCGAGGCCTGGTATCCCGGCCAGGAGGGCGGCCATGCGGTGGCGGATATTCTGTTCGGAGATGTGAATCCTTCCGGACGGCTGACCATCTCCTGGCCGAAAGATGTGGGTCAGCTTCCGGTGTACTACAACGGCAAGCGTTCACGCGGCAAACAATACTTGGAAGCCAATTCGCAGCCCCGCTACCCGTTCGGGTATGGACTGAGCTATACCAGCTTCC
>NZ_JBQENA010000059.1:0-359 GCF_052044425.1 Paenibacillus sp. 22594 | reverse complement strand
CTGGGCGTAGAGCGAGTCGGTACGCAGGACAGCTTCTTTGAACTGGGCGGGGACTCGATCAAGGCGATACGGATCGTGTCGAAGCTAAGAAGCGCCGGATATCAAATCGCTATCAAAGATATCATGCAAAAGTATACCGTTGAGGCGATTAGCTATGCGGCACAAAAATCTGCTATAGAGGAACAGTACGAACAAGATGAAGTAAATGGCACCGTACCGCTGACACCGATCGTCAGGGAGTTTGCCTCTTGGAAGCTTTCTAAGCCGCATCACTTCAATCAGGACATGCTGATGGAGATTGATCTGGAAGAGGAGAAACAGCTTCGGGAAGTGCTAGATGCCCTTACGGCGCATCATGA
>NZ_JBQENA010000058.1:0-362 GCF_052044425.1 Paenibacillus sp. 22594 | reverse complement strand
ACGATGACCGCCGCATCCTGGATTCCTTCGAGCTGCCGCAGCGCATGTTCCACTTCGCCCAGCTCAATCCGGAACCCTCTGATCTTCACTTGATCATCCATACGGCCCAAATAGGCGATGTTCCCGTCCGGCAACCATTTCGCTAAGTCGCCCGACCGGTACATCCGCTCCCCGGGTACAAAAGGATTCGCTACGAATTTTTTATTCGTTAGCTCCAGTTTGTTGAGGTAGCCTCTGGCGACGCCAACCCCTGCCACGCACAATTCCCCTGGTACACCAATCCCACATAGCTTGTCCCCGTCTAATATATAGATCTTCAGGGTTGGGAGCGCCTTTCCGACATCGTTTACATCCAGCGCAAT
>NZ_JBQENA010000057.1:0-363 GCF_052044425.1 Paenibacillus sp. 22594 | reverse complement strand
TTGAATCCGCCCGGCTCCACGACAGGCTGAACCTCCGGACCGATATATTGCAGCTGCTCCGCGCCGACTTCAAATTCAACGATTTGTGCTTCGCCCGGAGCCAGCGTAACTTTAAGGAAGCCTTTGAGTTCCTTCGCGGGTCTGGATACCTTGCTCACGACATCAGAGATATAGAGCTGAACGACCTCGGCGCCTTCCCGTTCCCCCGTGTTGGTCACGGTGACCCGTATCGTTGCGGTTTGGTCTGCCGTGATTGCCTGCGGCTCTACCTGGAGTTCCGAGTAGCGGAAGCTGGTATAGCTCAGTCCATACCCGAACGGGTAGCGGGGCTGCGAATTGGCTTCCAAGTATTGTTTGCCGCGT
>NZ_JBQENA010000056.1:0-374 GCF_052044425.1 Paenibacillus sp. 22594 | reverse complement strand
TTGGGGATTAGCCAAGCGGTAAGGCAACGGACTTTGACTCCGTCATTCATAGGTTCGATTCCTATATCCCCAGCCATCTTCACATCACAAGGTGAAGTTAAGATTTAGTGCATTGAGAGCCATTAGCTCAGTTGGTAGAGCACCTGACTTTTAATCAGGGTGTCGAAGGTTCGAGTCCTTCATGGCTCACCATTTTTCTTCTAAAGTGTGCGCGTGTGGCGGAATGGCAGACGCACCAGACTTAGGATCTGGCGTTTTACGACGTGGGGGTTCAAGTCCCTTCACGCGCACCATGTTTTTGCGGACGTGGCTCAGCGGTAGAGCATCGCCTTGCCAAGGCGAGGGTCGCGGGTTCGATTCCCGTCGTCCGCTCC
>NZ_JBQENA010000055.1:0-395 GCF_052044425.1 Paenibacillus sp. 22594 | reverse complement strand
GCGAAAATGCTGTTTGACCAGATTAAATCATATGTAATAAAATGGATGAAGAGTAATGGATTGAAGCTTTTGGCTGCGATCATCGGCATATTGGTAGGCGTCGTGGCTGCGGAGATCATCACAGGCGGGGCGATCACGGCTGCACTCCCGATGATTATCAACCTGATCACGGTATATCTGCAAGCGGATGCGATTAAATCCGTGGCCCAGACTATTGTCCAAGCCTCGGGCTATATTGGCACCTACCTGAGCCAGGGCTGGCAGAAGATGATCGAGCCGGCTGCTATTGCACTGGCAACGGCACTCGCGATGGGACTTGTGGAGCTTGCGATGGAGCTTGGCTTCAAGGCGATCGGCAAAGGGCTGAACAAAGCCGGACAAGCCGTGAAGAAAGG
>NZ_JBQENA010000054.1:0-413 GCF_052044425.1 Paenibacillus sp. 22594 | reverse complement strand
AGCGCTTGTAAGCCGGTTCGGCCCGAGCCCGACCGGTTTCTTACACATCGGCGGAGTTTTTGCTGCGTTAATTTCCCAACGCTTAGCTCAACAAACTGGAGGGTGCTTCTATCTGCGGATTGAAGATACGGACAAGCGCAGAGAAGTTGAAGGGGGCGTCAGCAGTCTTATTCAAGCGCTAGCTCACTATGGGATTCATTTTGATGAAGGTCCCATTGGGTTGAGTGAGGAAATTGGCAGATACGGTCCTTATATTCAAAGCCAGCGCGCACATATCTATCGGGCCATGGTCCGAAGATTAATGGAAGAAGGAAAAGCATACCCGTGTTTTGTTTCAGAGGAAGAAATCCAGGAAATCAGAAAGAGCCAGGAAGCCAAAAAAGTGCAGACCGGCTACTATGGAGAATGGGCGG
>NZ_JBQENA010000053.1:0-438 GCF_052044425.1 Paenibacillus sp. 22594 | reverse complement strand
GAAGACCACATGCGAAATGGTCAACTCAAACCGGGTTACAATGTACAAATCGGAACGGAAAACCAGTTTATTTTAGCGTACAGTCTACACCCGAGACCTACGGACACCCGTTGTTTACAGCCGCATATGGAAAAGGCAAAAAAGATCTTGGGTAAACTTCCTAGCGCGGTAATTGCGGATGTAGGTTACGGAAGTGAAGAAAACTACGCCTATCTGGAAAAGGAAGAGATTCAGGCGGTCGTGAAATACGGCAGTTACCACAAAGAAAAGAGTAAAGCTTGGAAAGAGAATATCGGAAAGGTGGAGAACTGGACGTACAGTGAAACCAAGGATACATGGACGTGCCTAGCTGGGGAAACGTTGCATTTTCGCAAAGAGAGCAAGGAGACACTACAAAGCGGATATGAAATTCACAAACGTCATTACCGAAGCCAAAGC
>NZ_JBQENA010000052.1:0-459 GCF_052044425.1 Paenibacillus sp. 22594 | reverse complement strand
AGAGGAAGAAATCCAGGAAATCAGAAAGAGCCAGGAAGCCAAAAAAGTGCAGACCGGCTACTATGGAGAATGGGCGGTCCACCGCGATTTATCTTTTTCAAAGGTTACGGACTACTTAAAAGAAGGCCGACCGTATGTTATTCGCTTAAAGGCAGATCCTTCAAATTCAAAGCTCGTTTTCAATGACTTGATCAAAGGTGAAGTGGAGCTGCCGGCAAATTATCAGGATATCGTCTTGTTAAAATCTGGCGGTCTGCCAACCTATCATCTGGCTCATGTGGTAGATGATCATTGGATGAGAACGACACATGTAATTAGAGGAGACGAATGGTTATCTTCAATACCGATTCATATACAGCTGTTCGAATATTTTGGATGGACTCCCCCCTATTACGCACATATATCACCCATTATGAAAGAGGAAGGGAGCTCCAAGAGAAAACTGAGCAAACGAAAGGA
>NZ_JBQENA010000051.1:0-459 GCF_052044425.1 Paenibacillus sp. 22594 | reverse complement strand
AGAGGAAGAAATCCAGGAAATCAGAAAGAGCCAGGAAGCCAAAAAAGTGCAGACCGGCTACTATGGAGAATGGGCGGCCCACCGCGATTTATCTTTTTCAAAGGTAGCGGACTACTTGAAGGAAGGCCGACCGTATGTTATTCGCTTAAAGGCTGATCCTTCAAATTCAAAGCTCGTTTTCAATGACTTGATCAAAGGTGAAGTGGAGCTGCCGGTAAATTATCAGGATATCGTCTTGTTAAAATCTGGAGGTCTGCCAACCTATCATCTGGCGCATGTGGTAGATGATCATTGGATGAGAACGACACATGTAATTAGAGGAGATGAATGGTTATCTTCAATACCGATTCATATACAGCTGTTCGAATATTTTGGATGGACGCCCCCCTATTACGCACATATATCACCCATTATGAAAGAGGAAGGGAGCTCCAAGAGAAAACTGAGCAAACGAAAGGA
>NZ_JBQENA010000050.1:0-462 GCF_052044425.1 Paenibacillus sp. 22594 | reverse complement strand
GAGCGATTTCTTTGTACATTCAATATACCATGGACCAACTTTGCTTGCCAATGGATCTGGAAGAAGACATTCCAGAAAATCACCTCGTTCGTGTCGTTAACGCAGCCGTCAATCGGCTGGACGACTCCATCTTTGACGCTGCTTATCCCGGCGGCGTCCGCGACAGCTATCATCCTAAAATGCTCACCAAAGTCATCATTTACGCCTACACTCAGCGTATCTATTCGTCTCGTCAAATCGCCAAACCCGTGCGAGAGAATATTCCTTTCATGTGGCTGGCCGGACGGCAGCGCCCCAACTTTCGAACTCTTAATCGCTTCCGTTCCCAGCGGATGAGGAATGTCCTCGAAACGGTATTTACCGCCGTGCTTCAGTTTCTGGCTGACGAAAAATACGTGTCTCTGGAGCATTATTTTGTGGACGGCACTAAGATCGAGGCGAATGCCAATCGCTACACCTTTG
>NZ_JBQENA010000049.1:0-507 GCF_052044425.1 Paenibacillus sp. 22594 | reverse complement strand
CGAAAAATACGTGTCTCTGGAGCATTATTTTGTGGACGGCACTAAGATCGAGGCGAATGCCAATCGCTACACCTTTGTTTGGGGCCAAGCGGTCAGCAAACACAAAGCGAAATTACAGGAGAAGGTACACGCTCTGTTTGCTGACATTGAAGCGGCAGAGCACCAAGAAGAACAGGAGTTCCAGGGAAAGGACCTCGCCGAATTCGGAGAATCTTGTGAGATGAACAGTGAGAAGCTAGAAACCCTGACCCAGGTGCTGGAGTCTAAGCTCCTGGACAAACCTAAAGACAAACCTCTGAAAAAAGCCGTTCGGAAGCTTCGGAAGGATTTGCTGCCCAGATTACTGAAGTACGAACAGTACCAGAGGCTACTTGGCGACCAGAACAGTTTTAGCAAGACCGACCCGGATGCGACTTTCATGCGGATGAAGGAAGACCACATGCGAAATGGTCAACTCAAACCGGGTTACAATGTACAAATCGGAACGGAAAACCAGTTTATTTTAGC
>NZ_JBQENA010000048.1:0-509 GCF_052044425.1 Paenibacillus sp. 22594 | reverse complement strand
CGCCTGCTGCTCCAGCCATTGCTGCTCGGACAGCTCGCGGATCAATCTTCTAATCCGTTCCATGTGACCCCTCCGTTCCACGCGAACCCTCCGTTACCTCGAGTGTAGCTTCCAGTACCTCATTGACATGAGGACCCACCAGCACCTTGAATCCGCCCGGCTCCACGACAGGCTGAACCTCCGGACCGATATATTGCAGCTGCTCCGCGCCGACTTCAAATTCCACGATTTGCGCTTCGCCCGGAGCCAGCGTGATTTTGCGGAAGCCTTTGAGTTCCTTCGCAGGTCTGGATACCTTGCTCACCACGTCGGAAATATAGAGCTGGACGACCTCGGCGCCTTCCCGTTCCCCCGTGTTGGTCACGGTGACCCGTACCGTTGCGGTTTGGTCTTCCGTGATTGCCTGCGGCTCTACCTGGAGTTCCGAGTAGTGGAAGCTGGTATAGCTCAGTCCATACCCGAACGGGTAGCGGGGCTGCGAATTGGCTTCCAAGTATTGTTTGCCGCGT
>NZ_JBQENA010000047.1:0-560 GCF_052044425.1 Paenibacillus sp. 22594 | reverse complement strand
CAGTTTCGTTGTTCGCCACGTCCTTCGTCGGCTCCTGGCGCCTAGGCATCCTCCGTGTGCTCTTATTAGCTTAACCAGCGCTCCGGTGTTTCGCTTGTTTGCTCATCTTGTTTTAAACAGCGCTTCCGGATGAATCCGTTCGCTAGTCTGTTTAAAGCCAAAAGTCGCTTCACAATCGAAAACCTTCGCTTTCAGCATACTAATAACTATTTCCACTTGTTTACACAAGTTTCAGCTAAAAGATGTTCTAAAACGCAAATTCGTTTCGGTATCCAGTTTTCAAGGATCAAGATTTCTGTAATTCTAGACATGACAAATTGATGAAGTTTGTTGGTGGAGCCAAGCGGGATCGAACCGCTGACCTCCTGCTTGCAAGGCAGGCGCTCTCCCAGCTGAGCTATGGCCCCGCAAATTCCATCAAAACCGAACAAATGGATACGCGTTAAGTATCTGGAAGTCTAGCTTCCAATTTGAATGTTTCCGTTGCAGGAAACGATTCTCCATAGAAAGGAGGTGATCCAGCCGCACCTTCCGATACGGCTACCTTGTTACGACTTCAC
>NZ_JBQENA010000046.1:0-592 GCF_052044425.1 Paenibacillus sp. 22594 | reverse complement strand
ATAGGGCTCTGACTTTTTGTAAGCACACGGTTTCAGGTTCTATTTCACTCCCCTTCCGGGGTGCTTTTCACCTTTCCCTCACGGTACTGTTTCACTATCGGTCGCCAGGTAGTATTTAGCCTTAGCAGATGGTCCTGCTGGATTCATACGGGGTTTCACGTGCCCCGCACTACTCGGGATCCGTCTCGGAGAGAACACAGTTTAGGTTACAGGGCTTTTACCTCTATCGCGGGCCTTTCCAGACCTCTTCACCTACCATATTCCTTTGTAACTCCATGTGAGACGTCCCACAACCCCAAGGGGCAAGCCCCTTGGTTTAGGCTGTTCCGCGTTCGCTCGCCGCTACTGACGGAATCACTATTGTTTTCTCTTCCTCAGGGTACTTAGATGTTTCAGTTCCCCTGGTCTGCCTCTACATACCCTATGTATTCAGGTATGAGTAACTGCGAATTACCACAGCTGGGTTTCCCCATTCGGACACCCCCGGATCAAAGCTTGCTTACAGCTCCCCGAGGCAGTTTCGTTGTTCGCCACGTCCTTCGTCGGCTCCTGGCGCCTAGGCATCCTCCGTGTGCTCTTATTAGCTTAACCA
>NZ_JBQENA010000045.1:0-623 GCF_052044425.1 Paenibacillus sp. 22594 | reverse complement strand
TCTTGGGACACCAGGGTTAGCTTTGCACCCAACAACAGCGACAGTGTCATCTCCCATACGGAAGCGTCAAATATATAATTGGCAAACTGCAGCACGTTATCTTGCGGCGTCACTTCATACTTCTCCTGCAGGTAACTTCTCATCGCAACGACGCCGCTGTGCGCTAACATTACCCCTTTGGGCTGTCCCGTCGTTCCGGATGTATAGATAATATACGCCAAATTATCGGGGCGATTAACTGGCTCCGGATTGTCGCTTTGCCCTTCCCAGAGCTTAGCATCTGCCAGATTAATCGTCGGCAGATCCGTTTCAATCGCCGTTTTATACACAAGCACTGCCTTTGGTTTGCAGTCATTTAGGATAAACTGCATACGCTCGGCTGGGAGGGTAGGATCAACTGGCACATACGCACCACCTGCCTTGATGATGCCATACATCCCGGCAATCATCTCCACACTTCGCTCTGCTACAATAACCACACGGTCATCCGGTTTAAGGTGCAGGCTGCGAAGCACCCATGCCACTTGGTTGATTTTTTGGTTTAACGCGTCATATGTCACATCGTTGTCTTCATATACAACAGCGATGGCATCTGGTGTGTGAGCCACCCGCTCTTCCCATAA
>NZ_JBQENA010000044.1:0-632 GCF_052044425.1 Paenibacillus sp. 22594 | reverse complement strand
GCGTCATATGTCACATCGTTGTCTTCATATACAACAGCGATGGCATCTGGTGTGTGAGCCACCCGCTCTTCCCATAATGCTGGAATCGTTTTATCCTTGGCATACGGTAAGCTTGTATCATTAAATGCACCTAGTATCTGCTCTTTTTCTTCTTCCGTTGTCGTCTCAAGTTCAGACAACTTCATTTCTGGATTTACGGCGAAGGCATGTAGCACATGTTCGAGCCGCGCAAGCATGTGTACAATGTCCTCATTCGCATACATATTCGGATTGTACAGCATTTCACAAACTAACTTCTCTCCCGACTCGTATGCGCATAACGTCAAGTTATATGGAGGCTGGTCACGGGATGACGTAATCTCGTATGTGAAATCGGTTAGCTTATTCTCATCCACATAATAGTTTTCAAACGCATAGAGCACTTGAATCAAATGCTGCTTCTGCTCCGTCTGTGCTTGAATCTCTGCAAGCGAACAATACGCATACTGTTCACTTTCCGACCCTTGCTGTTGCATGTCTTTGAGCAGCCCCAGTACACTCATGCCTGCTTTGCTTGCTACACGCACCGGGATCGTATTAATAAACAGACCGACGATCTCTTCGATTCCCCGCACATCGCTTTGCCGTCCAGA
>NZ_JBQENA010000043.1:0-684 GCF_052044425.1 Paenibacillus sp. 22594 | reverse complement strand
GAAATATTGGATAAGCCCTCGACCGATTAGTATTGGTCAGCTCCATGCATTGCTGCACTTCCACCTCCAACCTATCTACCTCGTCGTCTTCAAGGGGTCTTACATACTGGGAAATCTCATCTTGAGGGGGGCTTCACGCTTAGATGCTTTCAGCGCTTATCCCGTCCGTACGTAGCTACTCAGCCATGCTCCTGGCGGAACAACTGATGCACCAGCGGTACGTCCATCCCGGTCCTCTCGTACTAAGGACAGCTCCTCTCAAATTTCCTGCGCCCACGACAGATAGGGACCGAACTGTCTCACGACGTTCTGAACCCAGCTCGCGTACCGCTTTAATGGGCGAACAGCCCAACCCTTGGGACCTACTTCAGCCCCAGGATGCGATGAGCCGACATCGAGGTGCCAAACCTCCCCGTCGATGTGGACTCTTGGGGGAGATAAGCCTGTTATCCCCAGGGTAGCTTTTATCCGTTGAGCGATGGCCCTTCCATGCGGTACCACCGGATCACTAAGTCCGACTTTCGTCCCTGCTCGACTTGTAGGTCTCGCAGTCAAGCTCCCTTATGCCTTTGCACTCTTCGAATGATTTCCAACCATTCTGAGGGAACCTTTGAACGCCTCCGTTACTCTTTAGGAGGCGACCGCCCCAGTCAAACTGCCCGCCTGACACGGTCCCCGTACCCG
>NZ_JBQENA010000042.1:0-744 GCF_052044425.1 Paenibacillus sp. 22594 | reverse complement strand
CAGTTTCGTTGTTCGCCACGTCCTTCGTCGGCTCCTGGCGCCTAGGCATCCTCCGTGTGCTCTTATTAGCTTAACCATCGCGTTTTCCCAAGGGAAAATCGCTAGCATCGCTATAATATAAACTTATTTGCACAAGTTCAGCTTAAAGGAATGTTCTAAAACGCATTTTCGTTTCGGTATCCAGTTTTCAAGGATCAAGGTGTTGCATATACTATTTCGTGTAAAACATTTTGGTGGAGCCAAGCGGGATCGAACCGCTGACCTCCTGCTTGCAAGGCAGGCGCTCTCCCAGCTGAGCTATGGCCCCATAAAGGGATATAATGTTATATGGTGGGCCTTGGTGGACTCGAACCACCGACCTCACCCTTATCAGAGGTGCGCTCTAACCAACTGAGCTAAAAGCCCATATAACATATATAACATTGTGAATCAACCAAAGAATTGGTTGTCCGCTTGGCAGCGTCCTACTCTCCCAGGACCCTTCGGTCCAAGTACCATCGGCGCTGGAGGACTTAACGGTCGTGTTCGGGATGGGTACGTGTGGAACCCCTCCGCTATCGCCACCAAACGCATACGAAAGAGACTTGCTCTTTCAAAACTGAACACGAGTGAGTGTTCGAACCCAAGGGTTCTAATGGAAGCTAAGCTTCCGATTTGAATGTCTCCATTGCAGGAAACGATTCTCCATAGAAAGGAGGTGATCCAGCCGCACCTTCCGATACGGCTACCTTGTTACGACTTCAC
>NZ_JBQENA010000041.1:0-791 GCF_052044425.1 Paenibacillus sp. 22594 | reverse complement strand
CCCCCCTATTACGCACATATATCACCCATTATGAAAGAGGAAGGGAGCTCCAAGAGAAAACTGAGCAAACGAAAGGATCTGGAAGCAGCGGTCCAATACTATCAAGAAAAAGGAGTCCCAGAGCAATCAGTTATCGAATATCTGCTGACTTTAGCCAATTCCAATTATGAGCAGTGGAGAAATGAGCATGCTGAGGCCAGCAATAAAGCATTTAACGTGGAACTCCAGCGGATGAATAGTAGCGGTGCATTATTTGATTTGAAGAAGCTGATGAACATTAGCAAAGATGTTATTGCCGGAATGAAAGCGGAGGAAGTGTACCAAGAAGCGGTAGCATGGGCAAAAACCTATGATACCCCGTTGGCGGAATTACTGACAGAGAAAAAAGAATATGTGTTGAAAATCATCAGTATCGGAAGAAATGGGGAGAAGCCGCGAAAGGACATTTCCCAATGGTCAGACATTCGAGAAATATACGGATACTTTTTTGATGAGTTATTTCAAAAACCGGATGTGGAACAGGATTATCCTAAGAATATTTCAGCTGAGGATATCGCAGTTATCACCCAAAAATATATAGCGAGATTTAAGGATAATGAGAAAAACTATACAAATGAAGAGTGGTTTGAAGAGATTAAAGAAATAGCCCGCGAAATAGGGTTTGCACCAGAGATGAAATTGTTCAAGGCGAACAAATCTTTGTATAGAGGTCATGTTGGAGATGTCAGTATGGTCTTGCGAATCGCAATTACAGGAAGAGGTAATACTCCTGATCTATACGAGGTTATTCA
>NZ_JBQENA010000040.1:0-916 GCF_052044425.1 Paenibacillus sp. 22594 | reverse complement strand
GCGGAACGCTGGTGAAGACGGGCTATACGTTCGCAGGCTGGAACACGAAGGCGGACGGAAGCGGCACCGACTACGCGGCGAATGCCACCTTCAGCATGGGCACGGCGAATGCCATGCTCTATGCGAAGTGGACGGCCAATCCGACCTTCACCGTAGCGTATAACGGAAACGGCAATACCGGCGGTACGGTTCCGGCCGACAGCAACAGCTATCCGCAGGGGAACACAGTGACGGTGCTGGGGAACACCGGAACGCTGGTGAAGACGGGCTATACGTTCGCAGGCTGGAACACCGCCGCTAACGGTAGCGGCACCGACTACGCAGCGAATGCCACCTTCAGTATGGGATCGTCGAATGCCACCCTCTATGCGAAGTGGACAGCCAATCCGACCTACACCGTAGCGTATAACGGAAACGGCAACACCGGCGGTACGGTTCCGACCGACAGCAACAGCTATCAGCAGGGGCACACGGTGACGGTGCTGGGGAACAGCGGAACGCTGGTGAAGACGGGCTATACGTTCGCAGGCTGGAACACCGCCGCTAACGGTAGCGGCACCGACTATGCAGCGAATGCCACCTTCAGCATGGGCACGGCGAATGCCACTCTCTATGCGAAGTGGACGGCCAATCCGACCTACACCGTAACGTATCACGGAAACGGCAGCACCAGCGGTACGGTTCCGACCGACAGCAACAGCTATCCGCAGGGTGATGTGGTGACAGTACTAGGGAACACCGGAACACTTGTGAAGTCGGGTTATACGTTCGCAGGCTGGAACACCGCCGCTAACGGAAGCGGTACCGACCACGCAGCGAATGCCACCTTCAGCATGGGCTCGGCGAATGCCACCCTCTATGCGAAGTGGACAGCCAATCCGACCTTCACCGTAACGTATAACGGAAACGGCAACAC
>NZ_JBQENA010000039.1:0-947 GCF_052044425.1 Paenibacillus sp. 22594 | reverse complement strand
GACCGGACGGTCGGGTGGTTCACCAGTATGTACCCGGTGGTGGTACCGTGTCATGAGGATCTAGCAGAAAGCATCATGACAACCAAAGAGATGCTGCGCAGGATCCCGAACCGGGGCCTTGGATATGGTCTGTTACAGGCAGAATTGCCAGTCCGGCCGCTTGAAGTCATGTTTAACTACATGGGACAAATGGACGCTGAGGCGAAGGGGAAAAAACTACAATTTTTTAGTTCGGGCAAGGGATCTGCCGATGAAAATACCGTCTTCCGCAAGATGATCATCAACGGGGGCATCATGGACGGAAAGCTACAGCTGGTGATCGGGTACAACCGGTCCTATCTATCGAGTGCTCGGATGCAATCCTTTAGTGAACGCTACATGGCCGCGTTACTTGCGATAAAAGACCACTGTATAGCGGTCAAAGAAACGGTTCGGACACCGTCTGACTACCGGACAGCGGATTTAACCCGAACGGATTTATCGGTCATTGAACAAGCAGTGGGGGGTTCCTCTCAGATCGAGCGAATCTATGGACTCACTTCACTGCAGAAAGGGATGCTCTACCACAGCATCGCCGAACCGGAATCAACCGCCTATAGAAACCAGAACATTTTTATAGGTCAAGGCTCTGCCGATGAGCACATAGTGAAGCAGGCACTAAACCTTCTTGCACTGCGGCACGAAGTACTACGGACAGCGATTATTCACCAAGATCTATCGATGCCGAAACAAGTCGTGATCCGCGAGAGGGAAGTGGAATACGAAAGAACGGACCTAACGGGAGTAGAAGCAATAGCGCAGGCAGAAAGGGTGGAAGCGATCGCACAGGGTCAAATCCAGCGGGGCTTTGACCTGGCACAAGACCCGTTATTGCGTGTACACCACGTCGTCCTGTCTAACGACAGTTATCAATTAATCTGGAATTTCCATCACATTATTATGGATGG
>NZ_JBQENA010000038.1:0-964 GCF_052044425.1 Paenibacillus sp. 22594 | reverse complement strand
TATATATTTGACGCTTCCGTATGGGAGATGACACTGTCGCTGTTGTTGGGTGCAAAGCTAACCCTGGTGTCCCAAGAGGTTCTAACGGATGTGAACCGCTTTAACGCCTTTATACAGAAAAACGGAATCACGTTGACGTTGCTGCCGCCGCAATACTATCTGCAGACCGATATCAGCGGACTACGGGTACTGACGACTGGGGGGTCGGCATCAAACGCGGAGATGATCGAAAAGGCAGGGAATGGTACACGATATATCAATGCCTATGGACCGACGGAAAATACAGTGTTGGCAACGGGATGGGAATACGATGGAGAGAGTGCGATTCCTAATCCTGTCCCTATTGGGAAACCGACGAGCAATACGCAAATCTATATGATGGATGGTATGAAGCTGTGCGGAATAGGAGTACCCGGGGAGTTATGTATTGCCGGCAGCGGTGTGGCCAAAGGGTACTTGAATCTTCCGGCCCTAACCGCAGAGAAGTTTATTGACAATCCCTACGGGGAGGGGAAACTGTACCGGTCAGGGGACTTAGCGAAATGGCTGCCGGACGGGAACATCGCCTATTTAGGCCGTATGGATGATCAAGTGAAGATCAGAGGATTCCGGATCGAGCTGGGCGAAGTGGAACATGCGCTGCGGCAGGTCGAAGGGATCCAAGATGCGGCGGTCATCGTGCGGGAAGCCCAAGACGGAGAGAAGGCGCTGTTTGCATACCTCATATCGAAAGACCAAGTCCAGCTGCAAGCGGTAAGGCGGGAGCTGGAGGAGGTACTGCCGGCGTATATGGTGCCAGCCTATATGATGCAGATTGAACAACTGCCGGTGACGCGCAGCGGTAAGCTGGATCAACAGGCGCTGCCGGAGATCGTAGCCGTAAGCGGGAAGGAATACACGGCTCCGAAAAACGAACTTGAAGAACAACTATGCAGTATCTTTAGTGAAGTGCTGGGCGTAGAGC
>NZ_JBQENA010000037.1:0-998 GCF_052044425.1 Paenibacillus sp. 22594 | reverse complement strand
GATCGGATAGCAATATCCTGCGGGACGGAGCAGCTGACGTATACGGAGTTAAATGCGAAGGCAAACATCGTTGCCAATCGGCTGCTTGCTGCTAAAGCTGAGAGCGAAGCAGGCAAAGGCGAAACGATGGTAGCGTTGCTGTTAGAGCGCAATATCGATATGGTTATCGGGATACTTGGGGTAGTGAAGGTCGGGTATGTATATGTGCCTATCGACCCAGAGGCGCCGCAAGACCGTATCCAGTATACGCTGTCGGACAGCGGGGCGAGCTTGCTTCTTGTCAATCAAGGAAAAGAAGATATGATTTCACTTCCACAAGGAAAGATCTATGCGATAGAGCATTTGTATGCGGATGAACCGGATGCCGCAATGGGGGCAGAACGACAAGCCAATCCGGATGTATCCATCGCCCCGCAAGATGCGCTATATATTATCTATACGTCGGGCACGACTGGTGAGCCGAAGGGAACGATAATAGAACATGAATGTGTCGTCCGGTTGATGCATAACGATGACATGCCGTTTAACTTCCATGAAGAGGATGTATGGAGCCTGTTTGCAGCCTACAACTTTGACGTGTCGGTATGGGAAATGTATGGTGCACTCTTATACGGGGGTCACCTTGTCGTCATACCTAATGACGCGAAAAAAGACAGCTACGCCTTTTTGGATCTATTACGTGAAAAAAGAGTGACGGTACTGAACCAAGTGCCGTCCTCTTTTTATAATCTGATGCAAGTGGAGCAAGCTGAAGCAGGTGAGAGACTGTGCGTTAAACATCTGATCTTTGCCGGAGAAGCGCTGCAGGTAGGGAAATTAAAGGCATGGCATGCAAAGTATCCGGAGATGAACATCGTGAATATGTACGGTATAACGGAGACAACCGTGCATGTCACGTACAAAGCGATCACTGCAGAAGAGATTGCGCTGGATGTAAACGATGTCGGAAAGGCGCTCCCAACCCTGAAGATCTATATATTAGACGGGGACAAGCTATG
>NZ_JBQENA010000036.1:0-1146 GCF_052044425.1 Paenibacillus sp. 22594 | reverse complement strand
ATTGCGCTGGATGTAAACGATGTCGGAAAGGCGCTCCCAACCCTGAAGATCTATATATTAGACGGGGACAAGCTATGCGGGATTGGTGTACCAGGGGAACTGTGCGTGGCAGGGGTTGGCGTCGCCAGAGGCTACCTCAACAAACCGGAGCTAACGAATAAAAAATTCGTAGCGAATCCTTTTGTACCCGGGGAGCGGATGTACCGGTCAGGAGACTTAGCGAAATGGCTGCCGGACGGGAACATCGCCTATTTAGGCCGTATGGATGATCAAGTGAAGATCAGGGGGTTCCGGATTGAGCTGGGCGAAGTGGAACATGCGCTGCGGCAGCTCGAAGGAATCCAGGATGCGGCGGTCATCGTGCGGGAAACCCAAGACGGAGAGAAGGCGCTGTTTGCATACCTCATATCGAAAGAGCAAGTCCAGCTGCAAGCGATAAGGCGGGAGCTGGAGGAGGTACTGCCGGCGTATATGGTGCCAGCCTATATGATACAAATTGAACAACTGCCGGTAACGCGCAACGGCAAGCTGGATAAGCGGGCGCTGCCGGAGATCGTAGCCGTAAGCGAGAAGGAATACACAGCTCCGAAAAATGAAATTGAAGAACAGCTGTGCAGTATCTTTAGTGAAGTGCTGGGTGTAGAGCGAGTGGGCACGCAGGACAGCTTCTTTGAACTGGGCGGGGACTCGATCAAAGCGATACGGATCGTGTCGAAGCTAAGAAGTGCCGGATATCACGTTGCTATCAAAGATATCATGCAAAAGTATACCGTTGAGGCGATTAGCTATGCAGCACAAAAATCTATAATCGAGGAACAGTATGAGCAAGAGGAAGTAAGCGGCATAGTACCGCTGACACCGATTGTCAGGGAGTTTGCCTCTTGGAATCTTTCTAAGCCGCATCACTTCAATCAGGACATACTGATGGAAATTGATCTGGAAGAGGAAAACCAGCTTCGGAAAGTGCTAGATGCCCTTACGGCGCATCATGATATCCTGAGATCCGTTTACCGGGAAGGCCAGTTAGAGATCCTAAAAGTGAGTGCCAACAAAGCCTATGAGCTAAAGCTGTATGACTATAGCAAAGAACAAACAGCAGTAGAATTAATGGAAGCGGCATGTACAGATCTGCATCGCAGTATCAAC
>NZ_JBQENA010000035.1:0-1154 GCF_052044425.1 Paenibacillus sp. 22594 | reverse complement strand
TTGCGTGTACACCACGTCGTCCTGTCTAACGACAGTTATCAATTAATCTGGAATTTCCATCACATTATTATGGATGGCTGGTGTCTATCGGCGGTATACGGGGAGTTCAATCGACTATATAAAGCGTTAGAAAACGGGGCTTTGCCAGCTGATCTCAAGAAGCAGGTGATAAAAGACAAGCAGGATCAGGCAACCTACGAAGAGTATATCGGATGGCTAGAAAAACAAGATCAAGAAAAAGGGCTGTCTTACTGGTCAGATGTATTAGCAGGGTATGAAGAAGTTGCCGAGATTAAACCTGTGTATACCCCGCAAGCGAGCGAACAGCAAGTGGAGCGCCTAGCGATTACCTTAACAGCTGAGGACCGATTGCGGATCAAAGAACTGACATCCGCGAATCAAATGACGGTGAGTAATGTCGTGGAAACGGCGTGGGGAGTTGTGTTGCAGGCATACAGCGGACAAAAAGATGTGGTATTCGGGAAAGTCACATCTGGACGGCAAAGCGATGTGCGGGGAATCGAAGAGATCGTCGGTCTGTTTATTAATACGATCCCGGTGCGTGTAGCGAGCAAAGAAGGCATGAGTGTGCTGAATCTGCTCAAAGACATGCAACAGCAGGGGTCGGAAAGTGAACAATATGCCTATTGTTCGCTCGCAGAGATTCAAGCACAGACGGAGCAGAAGCAGCATTTGATTCAAGTGCTCTATGTGTTTGAAAACTATTATGTGGATACAGACAAGCTAACAGATTTCACGTATAAGATAGGATCTGGCCGCGATCAAAACCACTATAACTTGACGTTATGCGCATATGAGTCGGGAGAGAAGATAGTCTGTGAAATGCTGTACAATCCGAATGTGTATGCGAATGAGGACATTGTACAAATGCTTGCGCGGCTAGAACATGTGCTACATGCCTTAGCAGCAAACCCGGAAATGAAGGTATCTGAACTCGAAACGACAACAGAGGAAGAAAAAGAGCAGATACTAGGTGCGTTTCAAACCAAGCCAACGCAATATCCGCACGAGGAATCGATCAAAAGCCTCTTTGAGGCGCAGGTTAAGAAAACACCCGATCGGATAGCAATATCCTGCGGGACGGAGCAGCTGACGTATACGGAGTTAAATGCGAAGGCAAACATCGTTGCCAA
>NZ_JBQENA010000034.1:0-1466 GCF_052044425.1 Paenibacillus sp. 22594 | reverse complement strand
AGTTTCTTCACGGCCATTCCCAGGGCGCTGATAAGGAGGTCATTGATCTCGGTACTATATGCCCGACCTGACTGGTGGATGAGCTGCTCGGTTTCTTTTTCATTTAATTGTATCGTGCAGCTGCCGTACCCGCTTTCTCCGGTCTGTTCGTCCATCCCGAGTTCGCCTGCCGCCATCCGTGTGGCTACTTGCTCCCAGTACGCCCGTTCTTTCTGCAGCAGGGGGCTGTCCTTATATTCGGCCAACGCCTCCGCCCATGCCTTATAGGACGCTGTCTTTGCCGGAAATTCGATCTTTGCCCCTTCTTTGACTTGCCGAATGGCTGTGCTGATATCTTCCTGCAGGATACGCCACGAGACCCCGTCCACCACAAGATGATGGATCGCCACAAACAGCAGATTCCCTTCACCCGTACGGAACATTGCTGCCTTCACCAGCGGACCTTCTTCTAAGTTGATACTGCGATGCAGATCTGTACATGCCGCTTCCATTAATTCTACTGCTGTTTGTTCTTTGCTATAGTCATACACCTTTAGCTCATAGGCTTTGTTGGCACTCACTTTTAGGATCTCTAACTGGCCTTCCCGGTAGACGGATCTCAGGATATCATGATGTGCCGTAAGGGCATCCAGCACTTTCCGAAGCTGGTTCTCCTCTTCCAGATCAATTTCCATCAGCATGTCCTGATTGAAGTGGTGTGGCTTAGAAAGATTCCAGGAGGCAAACTCCCTGACGATCGGTGTCAGGGGTACGCTGCCGCTTACTTCCTCTTGCTCGTACTGTTCCTCTAAGGCAGATTTTTGTGCCGCATAACTGATCGCCTCAACGGTATACTTTTGCATGATATCTTTGATGGCGATGTGATATCCGGCACTTCTTAGCTTCGATACGATCCGTATCGCCTTGATCGAGTCCCCGCCCAGTTCAAAGAAGCTGTCCTGCGTACCGACTCGCTCTACGCCCAGCACTTCACTAAAGATACTGCATAGTTGTTCTTCAAGTTCGTTTTTCGGAGCCGTGTATTCCTTCTCGCTTACGGCTACGATCTCCGGCAGCGCCCGTTGATCCAGCTTACCGCTGCGCGTCACCGGCAGTTGTTCAATTTGTATCATATAGGCTGGCACCATATACGCCGGCAGCACTTCCTCCAGGTCCCGCCTCACTGCCTGCAGCTGGACTTGGTCTTTCGATATGAGGTACGCAAACAGCGCTTTCTCTCCGTCATGGGCTTCCCGCACGATGACCGCCGCATCCTGGATCCCTTCGAGCTGCCGCAGCGCATGTTCCACTTCGCCCAGCTCGATCCGGAATCCTCTGATTTTCACTTGATCATCCATACGGCCTAAATAGGCAATGTTCCCATCCGGCAGCCATTTCGCTAAGTCCCCTGACCGGTACAGTTTCCCCTCCCCGTAGGGATTCTCAATAAACTTCTCTGCGGTTAGGGCCGGAAGATTCAAGTACCC
>NZ_JBQENA010000033.1:0-1535 GCF_052044425.1 Paenibacillus sp. 22594 | reverse complement strand
AGGTTAGAACCTAGATACGATCAGGGTGGTATCCCAACGGCGCCTCCATAGAAGCTTGCGCTCCTACTTCTACGGCTCCCACCTATCCTGTACAGATCGTACCCAAATTCAATATCAAGCTGCAGTAAAGCTCCATGGGGTCTTTCCGTCTTGTCGCGGGTAACCTGCATCTTCACAGGTATTAAAATTTCACCGGATCTCTCGTTGAGACAGCGCCCAAGTCGTTACGCCATTCGTGCGGGTCAGAATTTACCTGACAAGGAATTTCGCTACCTTAGGACCGTTATAGTTACGGCCGCCGTTTACTGGGGCTTCGGTTCACAGCTTCGGATTGCTCCTAACCGCTCCCCTTAACCTTCCAGCACCGGGCAGGCGTCAGCCCGTATACTTCGCCTTGCGGCTTCGCACAGACCTGTGTTTTTGCTAAACAGTCGCTTGGGCCTTTTCACTGCGGCCCCCTCGGGCTATTCACCCTACCGAGGCACCTCTTCTCCCGAAGTTACGAGGTCATTTTGCCGAGTTCCTTAACGAGAGTTCTTCCGCGCGCCTTAGAATTCTCTTCTCGCCTACCTGTGTCGGTTTGCGGTACGGGCACCTTCTCCTGGCTAGAGGCTTTTCTTGGCAGTGTGAGATCATGACCTTCGCTACTATAATTTTCGCTCCCCATCACAGCCCAGCCTTAACGATGTGCGGATTTGCCTACACATCAGCCTCACTGCTTAGACGGACATCCATCAGTCCGCGTCACTACCCTCCTGCGTCACCCCATCGCTCATAGCGGATTACGGTGGTACAGTAATTTCAAACTGTTGTCCTTCGACTACGCCTGTCGGCCTCGCCTTAGGTCCCGACTTACCCTGAGCGGACGAGCCTTCCTCAGGAAACCTTGGGCTTTCGGCGGATCAGATTCTCACTGATCTTTTCGTTACTCATACCGGCATTCTCACTTGTATGCTGTCCAGCGCTCCTTACGGTACACCTTCAACCCACATACAACGCTCCCCTACCCCAGATGCAAAGCATCTAGCCATAGCTTCGGTGGTGTGTTTAGCCCCGTTACATTTTCGGCGCAGAGTCACTCGACCAGTGAGCTATTACGCACTCTTTCAATGGTGGCTGCTTCTAAGCCAACATCCTGGTTGTCTGTGCAACTCCACATCCTTTCCCACTTAACACACACTTGGGGACCTTAGCTGATGGTCTGGGCTGTTTCCCTTTTGACAATGGATCTTAGCACTCACTGTCTGACTCCCGGCAAGAAGTTAATGGCATTCGGAGTTTGACTGAGCTTGGTAACCCTTGCGGGCCCCGCACCCAATCAGTGCTCTACCTCCACCACTCCATTCACCGAGGCTAGCCCTAAAGCTATTTCGGGGAGAACCAGCTATCTCCGAGTTCGATTGGAATTTCTCCGCTACCCCCACCTCATCCCCGCATTTTTCAACATGCGTGGGTTCGGGCCTCCAGTGCGTGTTACCGCACCTTCACCCTGGACAGGGGTAGATCACACGGTTTCGGGTCTACGTCCACATACT
>NZ_JBQENA010000032.1:0-1559 GCF_052044425.1 Paenibacillus sp. 22594 | reverse complement strand
CAGATTGTCGAGAAACCCAGGTCATTTTTACGACCTTGGGTTTCTTTTTACGTTCAGGCAGAAGTACAATCGGAAAACGAGGGGATTACCTCCGTTTTTCCAGGCGATCCAGGTGGATCGCCATCTTCTTCATGTTCTGCACGGCTGCCGTCATCAGTGCTTGTTCCCTGACGTTTGGAAGTCCGCGCAAACGGCAGTAGCGAAACCCATGGAGCTCTTTAGCATCCGCGAAGCTTCGCTCAATCGTCTCTTTTCGTTTGCGGTATAACTTTTTGCCGGACTTACTTAGCCGGTTATTCCGCACCCATTCCTTGCTGTCCTCCCAGACATGCCGCGTCACTACCTTTCGGTGGTTTCGGGACTGCGTGCATTGACCCAGCAGCGGACAACTTTTGCACTGTTCGGGATTGGAAGCATACTGCCGGTAGCCCTTTCGGTCGGTGGTTCGGTAATTCAATTCGTGACTCGCTGGACAAATATACAGATTTCGCTCGGCATCAAAGGTAAACTTCCACTTTGGAAACAATCCTTGCTTGGGATGAAATCTTCGGTGAGCGATCACCGCAAAAATCTTTCGGCTTTGTAGTCCTCGGCAAATGGGCGTCGTTAAATAACCCGAATCTAGCGCAACGGCTTCAACCTTAAATTCAAATCGTTCTTGCTGACGATCTAAACGCGACAAATAGGGCACGGAGTCATGGACATTTCCGGGTGTAACATGCACATCAGTTATGAGATTGTATTTCGTATCCACCGTTCGGTGGTCCAGATAAAAGAAGCCCTCGGGTTTGCCGTCGCGAATCATATATCCGCTATCGGGATCGGTCTTGCTCACTTTTATTTCCTTTTCTTCATTCACTTCCTCTCTAGGTTTTAGGGCTTTTTTCCATGCACCTTCCGGTCCTCGGTCACAGCGGCGTTGAGCTCGTCCACATAGTCCTTTGTATTTTGCAAAACCATTTGTTTAGTGTACTGGTGCTTATTCGCATTGGCTTTGACGTGAGTCGAATCCGTAACAAGGACACGTCCGCCGACCATTCGGTGTGAAATGGCTTGGAGAACAATCTCATCGAAAATATCCTGGAAGATATTCGTATCTTTAAACCGGGTCCGCCGGTTCCAGCTAATGGTCGTATGGTCTGGAACCTTGTCCGTCAACCCCAGCCCTAAAAACCAGCGGTAGGCCAAATTGGTTTGGATCTCCCGCTCCAATTGACGTTCGGAACGAATACCGTAAAAGTATCCAAGAAAAATCATCTTAAACAAGATCACCGGATCGATGGCTGGACGACCATTATCTGCGCAGTACAGGGGTCGAACTTTCTCATCGATAAATGAAAAATCAATATACTTATCTATTTTGCGGAGCAAGTGATCTCCGGGGACCAAATCTTCGATGGAAACAAACTCATAGGATTGTTGTTTTTCTCGGTTGGGACGCAACATTCAACACACCATCCGTTCTATAAATAGTTACCTATATTATACAACATTAACGCGGTGTCGTCTTAAATTTAGTACACATAAATAAGGCTGTCGAGACTTTCTCGACAGCCTGA
>NZ_JBQENA010000030.1:0-1674 GCF_052044425.1 Paenibacillus sp. 22594 | reverse complement strand
ATGATATGCTCCCCATATAGTGGACAGGTGAAATAACAAAAACCTGTTACTGTATGGGGAGCATTTTTTATGGAACAAAAGAAGTTTACAGTGTTCGAAAAATTAGCGATTCTACAAGAGATTAAAGAGGAATTTATCGGAGTAAAGGCCGCAGCCCGAAAGTTCGGGGTCACCAAGAACTCTATTGTGAAATGGCGGCGACGGTATGAGTTGTACGGTTACGAGGGACTAGACGTTCGGACTCATAACCGTACCTATTCTGAGGAACTCAAGCTCCAAGCAGTTAGGGATTATCTCGAGGGGAAATTGTCCCAAAGCCAAATCATCTACAAGTATAGGATTGCAAGTACAACCCAACTCGCCAACTGGATTAAGAAGTATAATGGTCATAGCATCAGCTTAACGGCTAATTCAGGAGGAACTAGAGCTATGACCAAAGGACGCGCAACCACTTGGCAGGAACGGATGGATATCGTGCTGTACTGCCTGTCGAATGGACAAGACTACACAAAGGCAGCAGGCCATTTTCACGTTTCTTACCAACAAGTATATAGCTGGGTGAAGAAGTACGAAGCAGGCGGCGAAGAGGCATTACGAGACGGCAGAGGACGTACCAAAGCACCTGAAGAGCTCACAGAGGCAGATCGCCACAAACTCGCGATGCAAAAGCTGGAATATGAGAATGCGCGGCTGCGTGCGGAGAATGCTTTTCTAAAAAAGTTGAAGGAACTCGAAAGGAGGAAAACTTAGGCTCCGTTCGTCAGGAGAACATCTACCTGGCCATTCGAGCCGTTCAGCAAGAAGAGTCCTGTTCTATTCAGCTACTGTGTGACATCGCAGGAATTTCGCGGTCCAGTTACTACAAATGGTTGAATCGAATACCCAGTTCCCGGGAGACTGACAACGCGAAACTTACACAGGCCATGCTCCTCCTGTATGAGAAGGTAGAGCGAATCTTTGGGTATCGCCAGTTGACACTTCATTTGCGCAGGCAAATGGACAGAGCGATTAACGCGAAGCGAATATACCGTCTCATGAAGCTCCAAGGGATCCAGTCTGTCATCCGCAGAAAGAGGAAGAAGTACGTAGGTTCTACGCCTCAGCAGGTTGCAGAGAACGTACTGAACCGTAAATTCGAGGCGGAAACGCCTAACCAAAAATGGGTAACGGATGTAACGGAGTTCAAGTACGGCAACGGGCAGAAAGCGTATTTAAGTGCAATTAAA
This sequence comes from Paenibacillus sp. 22594, assembly GCF_052044425.1. Lineage (NCBI taxonomy): Bacteria > Bacillati > Bacillota > Bacilli > Caryophanales > Paenibacillaceae > Paenibacillus > Paenibacillus sp. 22594. Next base: position 448 of record NZ_JBQENA010000030.1, on the reverse strand, counting down.
GATCTGCATGACAAGTCCATTGTAGCTTACGTCTTAGGCCATTCTAATAATAATTCGCTGGTTTTTAAGACGCTGGAGTTGGCTTTGCAGGCAGCCCCAGAGAACCATCCCTTACTTCATAGCGACCGTGGTTTCCAGTATACCTCTCTACGCTTTAAGGAGATGCTGGACGAGGCGAAACTCACCCAAAGCATGTCTAGAGTAGGCTGCTGCATTGATAATGGACCGATGGAGTCCTTTTGGGGGACACTCAAATGTGAGAAGTACTACTTGCATACTTACCGGACCTTTGAAGAGCTCCAACAAGACATTGATGATTACATTCACTTTTATAATAACGAACGGTTACAGGCAAAACTAAACGGCCTCAGTCCCATTGAATTCAGGACTAAGGCCGCTTAAGGATCTTTTATTATTTACGCTGTCTACTTGACGGGGTGCAGTTCAA
>NZ_JBQENA010000029.1:0-2372 GCF_052044425.1 Paenibacillus sp. 22594 | reverse complement strand
CGAATATAAGGACAGCCCCCTGCTGCAGAAAGAACGGGCGTACTGGGAGCAAGTGGCCACGCAGATGGCGGCAGGCGAACTCGGGATGGACGAACAGACCGGAGAAAGCGGGTACGGCAGTTACACAATACAATTAAATGAAAAAGAAACCGAGCAGCTCATTCATCAGTCAGGTCGGGCATATAGTACCGAGATCAATGACCTCCTTATCAGCGCCCTGGGAATGACCGTGAAGAAACTGACAGGGGCAAGAGGGGTAACGATTGGTATGGAAGGACACGGAAGAGAACCCATTCATAAGCGGATCGATATCGACCGGACGGTCGGGTGGTTCACCAGTATGTACCCGGTGGTGGTACCGTGTCATGAGGATCTAGCAGAAAGCATCATTACAACCAAAGAGGTGCTGCGCAGGATCCCGAACCGGGGCTTTGGATATGGTCTGTTACAGGAAGAATTGCCGGTACGTCCGCTTGATATTATGTTCAACTACATGGGACAAATGGACGCTGAGGCGAAGGGGAAAAAACTACACTTTTTTGGTTCGGGTAAGGGATCTGCCGACGAAAATATTGTGAACCATAAAGTCACTATTAACGGAAGCTTGCTAAAAGAACACTTGCATTTCAGTATTGTTTATGACAAGAGCAAGTTGCCCGCTGGGAAGATGCAACTATTTATTGAAACATTCCATGATTGTTTAATATCTACGATTCAATTTTGTGCATCACAGGAGGAGGTTGCCATCACGATCTCGGATACGGATGCCACTGATTTAGATGCAGACGATCTTCAGGTGATAAATGAGCTATTCGATCTAGAGTAAATCTACTATAAGGCGGAGGAGCGGACATGAGTTCAAAAATGGTTTTAGGTTCTAATATTGAAAATATTTACTCTCTTACCCCAGTACAGGAAGGGATGCTGTATCATAAGCTGATGAATGGTGATTCTACCGCTTATGTCGTTCAGCATCGTTTTGAACTGAATGGTCTGATTAATGAACAAAAGGTACAGGAGGCAATACAACTTATAACGATGAAGCATGACGTTTTAAGAACCTCCATCGTATTTGAGAAATTGACTGTGCCAAGACAAATTGTACTCAAGAACCGGACAATAGAGTATGAACGGATAGATTTATCGGATATTGCCGCAGATGATCGAAACAATAAAATGGATATGATTGCACAACTTGATGTGGAGCGCGGGTTTGATTTTAAAAGCGATTCTTTATTAAGGGTTAAGCTCGTTCATTTTGGAGCAAACCAATATAAGATGTTATGGACTATGCATCACATCATTATTGATGGTTGGAGCTTATCTATTTTGTTCAGTGATTTCAAAAAGTATTATGACATGCTTGAGCATGGAAAGAGCCTGCAATCTATCATGTCGATAGTGGAAACTGACAAGAAGAGTAACGAAAAATATGGAGATTATGTGAAGTGGCTGGAGCAGCAAAATAATAATGAAGGAATTACGTATTGGGAAAAATTATTATCTGACTATGATGGAGTAGCGGATATTAAGTCAATGGAGCAAACGCCATTAACGGTGGAAGCCGTTTCTTTGAGTGAAATGAATTTATCTAAGGAACAGACGGCAAATTTGCAAAATCTCGCTGCCACCCATCATGTTACGATGAATACGATTGTCGAAACAGCCTGGGGAACTCTACTGCAAGCGTATACAGGTGCCAAAGATGTTGTTTATGGTAAGGTGATTTCAGGAAGGCATGCTGCAATTAGAGGAATTGAAAAGATTGTGGGTCCGTTTATCGTGACGATTCCCGCAAGAATCAGGTATAAAGAAGATGAGATGGTTGGCGAAGTTTTGCGCAGCATGCAGCTACAAGGAACACAAAGTACAGCTTATTCTTATTGTCCCTTACAACAGATTATGAATTTAACGAAGCAAAAATCGGAATTGATTAAGTACTTATATGCCTTTGAAAATTATGAGCTTGATGAGAGTTTATTGACACCGCATAAAGAAGGACTTGGGTTGAAAATAGAAGCTTATCGGGAGCAGACGGATTATGATTTAGTCTTAATCGTAAATTATGAACAGGGGTATTTGCGTTTTCAGATGCAGTATGCGCCAAATCATTATGGATCAAAGGAAATAGAAGCAATGTTATTGCGCTTACAAGTTATCTTGCTCTCTTTCGCCAACAACCCGGAAATGAAGGTAGCTGAACTTGAGACCATAACAGGGGAAGAGAAAGAACAGATTCTAGGTGCATTTAATGACACGTCCTTACCGTATGCCAAGGATAAAACGATTCCAGCGTTATGGGAAGAGCGGGTGGCTCACACACCAGATGCCATCGCTGTTGTATATGAAGACAACGATGTGACATATGACGC
>NZ_JBQENA010000028.1:0-3077 GCF_052044425.1 Paenibacillus sp. 22594 | reverse complement strand
TTGCGTGTACACCACGTCGTCCTGTCTAACGACAGTTATCAATTAATCTGGAATTTCCATCACATTATTATGGATGGGTGGAGCCTGGGAACATTGTTTGGTGAGCTGCTGTACATCTACAAGACACTGAGTCTGGGGCAAGCCTTGCAGTTGGAAACTCCCCAGCCGTATGGGCGCTTTATTGTCTGGCTGGAGAGCCAGGACAAGAATCAAGGGGCCACGTACTGGAAGAACTACCTCCACAACGTGGATGATGTGACGTTGCTGCCAGGATATCAGAAGCAAAATGGACAGAACCTGTATGTACAAGAAGAGCAGTGCCTTACCCTGAGCCGGGAAATGACCGAGAAACTGCAGCGGACCGCCGCGCAGCAGCAAGTCACCTTAAACACAGTTCTCCAGGCCATATGGGGAGTGTTACTTCAAAAGTACAATCAGCGGAAAGAGGTTGTGTTTGGAGCCGTTGTGTCCGGCCGACCAGGAGAGATCCCGGGAATTGAAAAGATGGTGGGGCTGTTTATTAATACCATTCCAGTCCGAATGAGCGGGTCCTCCCAAACATTTGTGGAACTGGTCCAGAGCATACAGGATGAAGCAACCTTATCGGATCAGTACAGCTCCTATCCGCTGTATGAAATCCAGAATCACAGTGTGCTGAAACAGGATTTGATCAATCATATAGTGGTATTTGAGAACTACCCAATAGATGAACGGTTGAAAAACATGAGCAAGGGGGATGGAGAAGCGATCTTGGAACTGTCGGGGTTCCAGACCTTTGAGCAAACAAACTATGACTTTAACGTTGTGGTGATTCCGGGAGCCGAACTGATGATCAAGTTCAGCTACAACAGTCAAGCCTACAGTGAAGAAGCTGTGAAGCGTATCCGTGGCCACGTAGAACATCTTATTGAGCAGGTTGTGACAGCGCCGGAGCAGGGTCTCGAGGAGTTAGAGATCGTAACAGCAGCGGAGAAAGAGCAGTTAATCTTTGGCTTTAACCAGACGGCAGCTGCCTATCCAGCGGCCAAGACCGTGCACCAGTTGTTTGAAGAGCAGGCAAAACGGACACCGGATCATATTGCTTTAGTAGAAAAAGAAAAGGTGATGAGCTACCGGGTCTTAAACGAAAAGGCGAATCAACTGGGTCGGTATCTGCAGCAATGCGGAGTCACGAATAACACCGTAGTAGGAATCATGGCCGAACGATCGATGGAACTGGTAATTGGCCTGCTGGCCGTGTTAAAAACAGGCGGTACCTATGTGCCAATAGATCCGGCCGTTCCTGTAGAGCGAATCAAGTATATTTTGGAGGATAGCGGAGCCAAGGTGCTGTTAACCCAAGCGAATCTTGGGGCAGAAGAAGTGGGAAGCAAGGTATGGGTTGAACTCAATCAGCCGGTAGCCCACCTGGGAATACACAATCTGGAAGACGTACAACCGAGCGCGGAAAGCCTGGCATATATAATGTACACCTCCGGATCCACGGGACAACCTAAGGGAGTCATGATTTCACACCGGGGCGTGGTCAATTACCTTGAGGGAGCGAGGAAGGCGTACTACAGTGAGAAAGCGTATGACGGAGCGCTTTATTCCTCAATAGCCTTTGACCTTACGGTAACGTCGTTATATCTGCCTCTTCTGACCGGGCAGAAGTTGTTTATTTACAACGAGCAAGATCCGGCAGTCGTACTGGAAGAGGTTCTGCGCGCAGATCAGGCAGGGATGCTGAAAGTGACCCCATCGCATTTGGAACTTGTGGCAAGGATGAGTGTAAAGAGTCAGCATCTGAGAGTGCTGATCGTAGGGGGGGAAGAACTTAAGACCGAGCTTGCGGAACGAATCTATGATCATTATGAGGGCAGGGTTAGACTTTATAATGAATATGGTCCGACGGAAGCAACAGTAGGCTGCATGGTTCATCCGTATGATCCTGCGATCGAGCAGAGCGGAACCGTACGGATCGGCAAGCCGGGAGATAATATGGAAATTTACATCTTGGAGCATGGAACCGATCTGGTCCCGATCGGCGTGTACGGTGAATTATGTATTGGCGGAGATGGATTGGCGCGAGGATATCTCAACCGGGCAGAACTGACTGCAGAGAAATTTGTGGATCATCCTTTCAGTGAAGGCGAAAAACTGTACCGGAGTGGAGACCTGGCCCGCTGGCTGACGGACGGGACAATGGAGTATGGCGGACGGATGGACCACCAGGTGAAAATCCGTGGCTACCGGATCGAGTGCGGTGAGATTGAGGCGCAGCTGCAAGCGCATGAGCAGGTGAAGGAAGCCGTAGTACTGGCACGAAAAGAGGCCTCAGGGCAACAGTATTTGTGTGCCTATGTGGTTGGAGACGCGGAATCGGAGGAACTGAGAGGCTATCTCGCCCAGACATTGCCCGGGTATATGATTCCAGCCCACGTTGTCCGGCTGGAGCAAATGCCACTGACCCACAACGGGAAGGTGGATCGAAATGCACTTCCGATCCCTGAACATCATTTAATGCAGAATGAGTATGTGGCACCCCAAGGAGAGATTGAAGAGCAACTGGCTGCGATCTGGTGTGAAGTGCTGGGTGCCAAGCAGGTGGGACGAACGGACAGCTTCTTTGAACTGGGTGGGGACTCGATCAAAGCGATACGGATCGTGTCGAAGTTAAGAAGTGCAGGCTATCATATTGCGATCAAAGATATTATGCAAAAGTATACCGTTGAGGCGATTAGCTATGTGGTACAAAAGTCTATTCTAGAGGAACAGTACGAGCAAAGTGAAGTAAGTGGCCTCGTACCGCAGACACCGATCGTCAGAGAGTTTACCTCTTGGAAGTTTCCTAAGCCGCATCACTTCAATCAGGACATGCTGATGGAAATTGATCTGGAAGAGGAGAACCAGCTTCGGGAAGTGCTAGATGCCCTTACGGCGCATCATGATATCCTGAGATCCGTCTACCGGGAAGGCCAGTTAGAGATCCTAAAAGTGAGTGACAGCAAAGCCTATGAACTAAAGGTGTATGACTATAGCAAAGAACAAACAGCAGTAGAATTAATGGAAGCGGCATGTACAGATCTGCATCGCAG
>NZ_JBQENA010000027.1:0-3210 GCF_052044425.1 Paenibacillus sp. 22594 | reverse complement strand
GTTGGAGATGTCAGTATGGTCTTGCGAATCGCAATTACAGGAAGAGGTAATACTCCTGATCTATACGAGGTTATTCAAGTGTTGGGACATTCTAAGGTGATGGGGAGACTGGAAAAAAGCAGGCGTATAATACATACCAGATCTTTTGATTATCATATACCTTGGGAAATGGTCAATTTGTCTTCAAAATTATCGTGTTTATTTATTGATCATAGAACAACATCAAAGGATTATGTAAGTAAAGTCAGCAAACATATGCTTTGGAATGAGCATCATAGTGGTTTTTTACTAAATACATGCTTGCGGCATGAACAATATCGATTGGACGGAGCAGTAGAGATTAATAATGAATTGTTTTATGCAGAAGGATTAATGGCTCTGAGAAGATTATTATCCACTTTATGTGGTTTACAGTCCGAAATTATCGGCGAGAGGGAAATCTATAATCAAGTGACGAAAAGTATTAACTTTTCTTATGCTAAAGGTGCAATAACGGATAGTGACTACAAAGGATTGCAACAGGTAATAAAAATAAGTCAAAGCATTAGAAAAGATTATCAGGTGAACTCCGATGAGAATTACTCAACTATTGGCGGGAATCTTTTATTTGAGCATATCACTAACAAGCATAATCCAATTATTATGATCATTGGCGGCGGATATATGGCTGAGTTTTTCTTTGAACAAGTATATGAAAAATTCGAAAAAATAATTTGGGTAAATCGAGATTTGAAGAAGGTTAGAGATATTGTTTTAAACAAGGCTAAATACAACGAAAAATTCAATAGTAATCGTATTGTATTCTGTAAATTAGAAGATTGTAAGTCTTTCTTGCCGATAGTGGATACCGCTTTTTTAGCAATTAGTAATCGTTCGAATTTACTGAATAAAGAAGATTTGAAATCTATGCCAGCAGAATCCTTAATAATTGATGTTTCTTATCCTGCAGCTGTAGAAAATGATAATATTCATAATATTATTAATATCTCCAATACTGCTTTTGAGAGATACATCAAGAACCCCGTGCCAAAAAGAAACATTATAGAAGCCAATGGGAAAATTGATGAAATAATAAGTATATTGGGAGGGCAATATGGAGAATATTTTAGAGAAAATCAAGCCATATGTCTCACTTAGCTCTGTTCTTTTTATTACATCACAGCATAAAGACTCTTATGATATAGACATCTATTGTGTTGTTAAGGCTGGCCATTCCTCTTTTCATCTTTTCCAGGATGAAGATGGAAGGTGGATAGAATTATTTGTTGATAGTAAAAAGGGTATGTTAAGAAAAATTAATAATGTAGATGAGATCTGCATAAATTTCATCACAGAGATGAATTTGATTTATGGCGATAGAGTCTATTTTGATGAAATATATAATAGAGCCTTTGACAAAAAGAAAAGTTATAAGCTTCCAGAAGAGAGAAAGGTTTTGATTAAATATAGAATCAAAGTATTGGCCTCTAAACTTCATAGTACGCCGGCAGATAACCAAGAGCATTTTATTCTCAATGCACTAACTTATCCGTTAATCCAACTAATTCTTGATGAGTATAGCATTTTTCCGGCATCCCCTAAGAAATGGATTATTCAGTTGAAAGAAGCACTCCCCCTTCCCATTTTTAATGATGAGGTGAACGCCTTAATTGAAAGAGATAGAACTCAGGTACTTAAGCTGGTTGAAAAATATACTTCTGATTTCGAATTTCTACATCTCACATGTATTAAAAACCCTAGCACTACCTTTATTCAGTGATTCTTTTCCTTTGTGAAAAAAAAATATACATTGGGGGGAGCAATATTTCTCGTTTACGGCTAAGTAATGTAGATGATATTTCCGGAATACAACAATCTTATTCAGAAATAAAACGGATCAATTATATTAAAGATTTAAATGGGTATAAACCGGATGAGCGGAATTCAATTAAAACAGTTTTTGATATTGTAGATGATGTGTTTACTGAGGGAACTGAAGAGTTGGTAGTGTTTGCAGTAGATGCTATTTCCTTTCATTACTTTTCCAATGAAGTCTTTCCGTTAGTCAAAAATAAGAACGATAAATTTACAACAGTGTTATCCTCTGTTTTTCCAACGACAACTTCCAGCAGTTGGTTATCCGTTGTGACCGGTTCATGGCCATCGGAACATGGCGTATATGGAACTTCGTTCTATCAAGAAGAACTGAAGGGCAATTATTTATGGATTAACAATACACTCAATAAAAATGATATACGCACTTTTCTGGGGAAAGATGATCCGTTTAATTTGAGTCTGACTCCAAAACAAACAATATTTCAAAAATTACAAAAGAAAAATGTTGTCTCGTATTATTTGGGGAATCATGGCGTAAGTGAATTAAATCCAATTCGTCACCATTTAACTCTAGGAGCAGAACATATTAAGCCTACATGGGACTATCCAAATTCGAAGCTACAGCCTCGGCTGCTGCTGGATAATTTATTGAAACAAGTTCCAGCTCTGCTTAACGAAAAAAATAAAAAAAAACTAATATGGATTTATGTTGATTTTGATGATTATATTCATGAACATGGTTACGGCTGCTTGACTTCAAGTAAAGTTTGGGATGATATATTTAGCTTTTGGGACGGGTATAAGAGTGAGAAACGTAAATTTATTTTGATGTCCGATCATGGACAGGTTAAACAAGATAAAACCTACTTTAATGCATTGCGGGAATCGCAAATCCCCTCCTTATTCTCCTCAAATACAGGAGGAGCAGGGCGTGTATTGTATTTCTATCCACAAATAGGCAAAGAAAAAACGGCGCTTGAGTGGGTAGAATCAATTGTTAAAGATACGGGGAAAATACTTAGGAAAGATGATTTGGTTAAATACAAATTATTACAACCGGGCTTTGTTGCACCTCAGAGAATTGGGGACATTATTGCTATTGCTGGAAGCAGTTCTTTTAAATCGGCAGGTAATATGTATGAGTATGAACATGGTGCTTTGACGGAACACGAAATGTTTGTTCCCTTCGTTATGCAGTAATTTATTTCGAGGAGATTGTGAATATGAGCAGAACACTAGCTGAGTTGCTGTTTGGCGGAAAAGAAGAACAGGAGACGGACTATGAGCAAGTATATCCCCCGAGAGCACTAAAAGCGGAAGCGCTTGTAAGCCGGTTCGGCCCGAGCCCGACCGGTTTCTTACACATCGGCGGAGTTTTTGCTGCGTTAATTTCCC
>NZ_JBQENA010000026.1:0-4029 GCF_052044425.1 Paenibacillus sp. 22594 | reverse complement strand
GTTCAGTTTTCAAAGATCAAGCTCGTCGTCGGCGCCGATTATCTCGTCACCAGCAACTCTTATAATATATCATGTTCGGCCGAGTAATGCAAGCTCTTTTTTCAACTTCTTTTCGAGCTCGGCATTGATGTTTCTTGGCCGGAATAAGAATATACCATGTACAGAGTTTCATTGCAAGCATTTATTTTCATTGTTCTATAATTTACTTATTAGCCCAGTAGATCGCTAAATTATTCAGCTGTGAAACCTTCCTCCATTGTCAACATCCATACAGTATGATGCCCATTCTCCGCTTAATCATTCCTGTCCCGAATGAGATAACCATTACGAAGACACTTTGCAGCGCCCCCCCTCTATCAGAAAGACCGGCGAGCAACGCCGTCCGCCGCGGTACCTACGAAGTCTTAATGGCAAATGGTATAGAAAGCTTTACTGCCCTTGGAATACTCACGAATACCGCTCCTACAAAGACAAGCAGCAGGCGATTCACGAATGGGAAACCTCTGATTGGAAGAGACATAGAACTCCCTAGCTTGTCGAGGCTATTAATGACTGATATTGAATGTACAAAAAGGTAAGTGGACCAGCTTAACTCTGCTGTCGGACGCTTTGCGGTGAGCATGTAAGCAGCTTAATGCCTGAACTTTTAAAGATCCCCCGGCAGGGAAGCACCGGGGGATCTTTTTGACATATATAGTTAAGCTCTTAGATGAATACCGAATGTTGCAATCTCGTAAGGTCCGAGTTCCAGCTGATGCTGAGTATCTCCCGAAAGCGACAGCGGAGCCGTTCTTTCTTCTAATATGCTTGTGCTATACAGATGATGTTCATGAGGAAGTTGCAATTGTAGATCTAATTGCGCGTCTGAGCCGCTCATGTTGTACCAGCGCAGCAGAAGGTCTCCCGTAGTTTCATTCATTTTCATAGAAGAAAATGCGGCTTCTGTGCCTTTCCAGCTCAAAGGTGAATAACCCGAAGCGATTGTACCGGTATGGACACCCGTCTGGAAGATGGTCCACGGAATCTGGAATTGGTATGCTTCGGCATATGCGCCTGTAGTGATGCCATCTCCACTATGCGGAATCAGCATTAGCTGCGCGGTATGCTCACCAATGCATTGCGCTTCCGGTGTCGGGAACCAGCCCCAGTCGCCTAATTCGCCTACACTGCGAAGCAGGGTAACAGCAATCGTATTGCGTCCGTCCCGCAGCACTTCATATTCATTCAGACCGAGATTGGCTACAGTCATGCCCGCCTCAGCACTGCTCACATCCACAAAAGCCTGTTGATGCTGAGTATTGCTTGGATTTTGCCATTCTACCGCTGGCTCGTTCTCCCGCTTAGCAATTTCGAACATAGAATCGGCATGATGCACGGAGGTCTGCAGATCCGTAGGGAAGAGCATACGTACACGGTGATCCTTTGCAACATTGTTGATCGTGGATTCAATATGCAGCCCTTTGCCTTCTCGCTCCAGCGAGATTACGGTACGAAGCTGTAGAGTCACAGTTTCATTGCTGCGCTGAGCTTTACGCTCCGGATAATATACCAGTGCAAGCTGCTCCTCTTTCAAAGTTGCATCTGCGGAAGCAGGGATCTCCCACTCATGCTTAATCTCAACAGAAGCCCGGTAAGGAGTATCTTCAAGCACAGTAATTGCAGCATTCAGCCCTTTAGTAGTCAAAGGAATTTCGCCATCCGGCTGTCTGTACATGTACTCATTACCGATGTCTCCGGTATTCTCGTAGATGCCAAGATCACGGTATACTGCACCGCTCAGCTTGTGATGCAGGCTGAAAGAGCCATCTCTGGCAACTTCGACACGAATTGCTTTATTCTCCAGGATATGCTCACCGCTAATAAGAGAAGCCTTCTCGGCAACTGCTGCTTCCTGCTGTGCTGCCCATGCATAAGCACGTAGTCCGAGAGCCGGAACGTCCGCTGCTTCGAAGGTGATTTTCACTCTACGGCACATGAACGGCTGGCGGAACTTATCATCCGGCAGATCGTAGCCGAATTCCAGGCCCAGGTCCTCCACGGTGCAAGCCAACACCTTACCGCTGTCATCCAGCAATACTCGGCCAGAGAGATTAAATTCCTTCATTCTGCGGGAAGTCTCCTCCAGGCCGAAACCTTCGCGAAGGTATAAGCGGGCTGCGTCCAGTTCGACACTGACAGTCCCTGTGCGGCTCCAGCCTGTCGTGTTCATCACCACAAAAGGAACAGCTTGCGCACCTTCCGGGGAGCCTTTAAAAATAGAGGTATCTACAGCCTCCGCGATAAATCTGGCGCTGTCTTCTATGATACTTTCTGCTACGTGACGGCTTTTATCAAAACGGGTCACCATCTCGCGATGCACTTCGTCCACGCTGCAGCCGCAGATGCTGTCGTGCGGGTGGTTCTGCATCAGCGTCTTCCAGGCGTAGGTGAACAGATGATGCGGATAGTTTTTGCCGGCAAGCCCCGCAATGGAAGCCAGAGGCTCGGCTACTTTTTCGAGAAGAGCCTGGCCCTTCTGATTCATCTGCTTCAAATACACACGTGCCGAAGCGGTATTAACGAGTGTACCCCAACCGTCGGTCCGCTGGCTGCGCAACTCGCCTGTAACCGATGAAAGTTCACGTCCACCCTGCTCCAGATCGGCATTCAGCGCATCCAGGTAATCCGGGAAGTTGGAATGAACGAACTCCACCTCGGGATAGAGCGCATGCGCGGTGGCAATCGCCTCCGGCAAATCCAGCTGAAGCGGCTGATGGTCGCAGCCATTCATGAACAGCAGTTCACCAGTGGAGGCATATTTTTCGGCATCGGCCAGCTTACGGTCCCAGAATTCACGCGCAGCAGCCTCGTCCGCCGGAACTTCATTCCCGTTGGAATACCAGTTGGCGAAGAGGATGCCGAGAATGCGGGAGCCGTCCGGCCCTTCCCAGATCAGCTCGGAGAACGAAGACTCATAGCCGCCGTCGGATACGGTATTATTGAAGCCGGTAGGCTTCACTCCTCTGCCGAAGAAGGCATTCTTAATGCCGGACTGGAGCATGAGCTGGGGCGTCTGGCCGACGAGACCGAAGGTATCAGGGAAATAACCGATTTTGGACGGGTCTCCGTATTTCAACGCATCCTGATGGCCGATCTGCATATTACGCACGTTCGCCTCACCGCTCGTAAGGAAAGCGTCCTGCAAAATGTACCACGGGCCAATCAGTATCCGGCCATTACGAATATGCTGCTCCAGCCTTGTTTTGTTCTCCGGGCGGACCTGCAGATAATCCTCCAGAATAATCGTCTGGCCATCCAGATAAAAGCTGCGGAAGGCCGTACTGTTATCCAATTTATCTAGCAGTGCATCCACCAGCTGCACCAGACGGACATGGTGTTTCTCGTAGGGCAAATACCATTCCCGGTCCCAGTGGGTGTGGGAAACGATATGCGCGGTTTTTTTCTTCGTCATGACTCCCATCTCTCCCTTAAATCTTGCTCAATGTGTTGTAATTGCAGTTTCTCCCGCTCTGTACACGGATGTCAGCTGCCCCTGCTTGTCTGCGGCAAACAGTATGGAGCGTTCTTTCTCCAGCCGGAAGCTGTAGCTCATGCCGTTCTGCGGGCCTTGGACTTCAACGTCAGCATCCCAGGCGTATTCGGATACGACAATATATAGTACACCTTCGGCAAAGCCGAGCTTGCACCCGTAGACACCTGACAAGTCTCCCCCGCTGATCCACTCCAGCTCCGCAGGACACGGCAAAGATTCTATCGCCAAGCTTCATCTGTTCCCCGCGCCGCACATCGCTTAGCTCACACGTGCCGAGAATTTCTCCTAGGCGGTCGGACGGCTGCCAGTAAGAGTTGAGTCCGAGCGCTCCTATCACTACAAGTTCACTGGTCCAGTGCGTTCTATAAAAGCAATCAGCTGTTCTTTAATGCTATTCCTCAATCTCCAAAGGGTACTCCTTCATATATTTAAGCAACTCATCCACGGTGGTAAAGGCAAGGCCCGTAACCGTATCCGCACACCCGTAGTAGATGGCA
>NZ_JBQENA010000025.1:0-4415 GCF_052044425.1 Paenibacillus sp. 22594 | reverse complement strand
CGGCAAGTACAAGAAGGGGCAAAGATCCGATTCCCGGCAAAGACAGCGTCCTATAAGGCATGGGCGGGGGCGTTGGCAGAATATAAGGACAGCCCCCTGCTGCAGAAAGAACGGGCGTACTGGGAGCAAGTAGCCACGCAGATGGCGGCAGGCGAACTTGGGATGGACGAACAGACCGGAGAAAGTGGTTATGGCGATTGCGCAGTACATTTAAGTGTGGAAGAAACCGAAGGCCTATTGCAACGTGCGGGGAAGGCGTTTCGTACTGAAGTGCCGGATTTGCTTATTAGTGCCTTGGGATTGACCGTTAAGAAACTGACAGGAGCAAGTGTAGTAACGATTGGTGTCGAAGGGCACGGGAGAGAAGCAATTCATAAACGGATCGATATTGATCGGACGATAGGATGGTTTACGAGCGTTTATCCGATCATGGTGGCGTGTCATGATGAAATAGCGGAAAGTATCATTGAAACGAAAGAGATGCTGCGCAAAATACCAAACCATGGACTTGGGTATGGCCTATTATACGATATATTACCGGGCAATCAGCTACCAACCTTATTGTTTAACTATATGGGGCAAATGGATGCTGAAGCGAAAGGTAAAAAGATAAACTTTCTTAGTTCGAGTAAAGGTTTAGCGGATGAGAATAAAATGCTGTCGGAATTGTTTATTAATGGTGTGATAAGTGAAGGTAAATTATCATTTACGTTCCGTTACAATAGAGGTCTCTTTTCAAATGGTACGATACAAAGATTTGCTGCGGTATATAAAGCCTGTATACTGTCTACTATTACATATTGTATGCAGTTGGAAGAATCCGTTCCGACGCCGTCTGACTATCAAGTAGCGGATTTGACCCGTACAGATTTATCAGTCATCCAGCATATAGCTGGTGGTGCATTCCAAATCGATCGTATATACGACTTAACCTCATTGCAGAAAGGGATGCTATACCATAGCATCGTCGATACAGAGTCTACAGCCTATAGAAATCAGAATATTTTCATAGGGCAAGGCTATGCCGATGAGCATATGGTGAAGAAAGCGCTTAATCTGCTTGTGATGCGACATGAAGTGCTCCGTACAGCGATTATTCATAAAAATATATCGATACCAAAGCAAGTTGTGATCCGAGGAAGGGAACTGGAATACGAAAGAACCGATTTAACGGGAGTAGAACCAACTGTGCAGGCAAAGCAGGTGGAAGCGATCGCCCGTGACCAAATCCAGCGGGGATTTGATCTTGAACAAGAGCCGCTATTGCGGGTACATCACGTAGTGCTGGCAAAGGATCGTTATCAATTGATCTGGAGTTTTCATCACATTCTTTTGGACGGTTGGAGTCTGCCAATAGTATACGGGGATTTCAATCGGCTGTACAAAGCACTAGAGAAGGGTGCTTTGACATCTATGCTGGAGAAACAGGTAATTACAGAAAAGCAGTACCAGGAATCCTACAAAGATTATATAACATGGCTAGAAAAACAAGATCAAGAAAAAGGGTTGTCTTACTGGTCAGATGTATTAGCAGGATATGAAGAAGTTGCCGAGATTAAACCGATATATACACCGCAAAAGAGTGAACAGCAAGTACAGAGCCTGGCGATTACCTTATCGCCTGAAGATGCATTACAGTTGAGGGAACTGATAGCTATCCATCAATTGACGGTGAGTAATGTGGTGGAAACGGCCTGGGGAATTGTTTTACAAGCATATAGCGGTCAGAAAGATGTGGTGTTCGGGAAAGTAATGTCCGGGCGTCAAGCCGATGTGCGCGGAATAGAGGACATAGTCGGTCTGTTTATTAATACCATACCGGTGCGTGTAGCGAGCAAAGAAGACATGAGTATATTGGAACTGATCAAAGAAATGCAGCAGCAAGGGACTGAAAGTGAGCAATATGCCTATTGTTCGCTCGCTGAGATTCAAGTGCAGACGGAGCAGAAGCAGCACTTAATCCAAGTGCTTTATATGTTTGAAAACTATTATGTAGATGAGGACAGGCTAGCAGATTTTATGTACGAGATTGAGTATGGCTTGGACCAAACCAATTACGATTTGACGTTATGCGCATACGAATATGAAGGTGAGATAGTATGTGAAATAATATACAATCCTAACGTTTATGCGTGTGAGGATATAACGCAAATTTCTGTGCGTCTAGAACATGTGATGAAAGGTATCGTAGCAAACCCTGAAGGGAAGTTATCTGAGCTTGAAACAATAAGAGAGGAAGAACAAGAACAAATACTAGGTGCATTTAATGATACTTCCTTACCGTATGTAAAGGAAAAAACGATTCCAGCATTATGGGAAGAGCAGGTGGCTAACACACCGGATGCAATCGCCCTCGTATATGAAGATAACCATCTAACATATGACGCGTTAAACAAAAAAATCAACCAAGTGGCATGGGCACTTCGCAGACTACACATCAAACCTGATGACCGGGTGGTTATTATAGCAGAGCGAAGTGTGGAGATGATTGCGGGGATGTATGGCATCATCAAGGCAGGCGCTGCATATGTGCCGGTCGATCCTACGTTTCCGGCAGAACGAATCCAGTTCATTCTAGCTGACTGTAAACCAAAGGCAGTGCTCGTGTATAAAGCTACGATTGAAACGGAGCTTCCAACAATTAATCTTGCTGAAGATATGCTATGGGAAGGGATGAGCGATAATCCCGAGCAAACCAATCGCCCTAATGATTTGGCTTATATAATCTATACATCCGGGACTACAGGACAACCAAAGGGCGTAATGTTAGAGCATAGCGGTGTTGTGTCCTTGCGTCATCATCTTCTGAAGCAATATAACGTTACAAGTCAGGATAATGTGCTTCAATTTGCCAACTATGTCTTTGATGCTTCTGTGTGGGAGATGACGTTATCACTATTGCTAGGGGCGACGCTAACATTGGTGTCAAAATCCATAATAGCGGATGTAACACGTTTTAATTCTTTTATGCAAGAAAGCAGGATTACGTTGGCTGTACTGCCGCCACAATACTATCTTCAATCTGCGTTTACTGGAGTTAGATGGTTAACAACGGCTGGAGCAGCAACAAATGAGTCGGTTATAGAACAAACACGGAATAGTGATAGCCGATATTGTAACGCTTATGGCCCTACGGAATGTACGGTCCAGGCTACATATTGGGAATATGACGGGATAAGCAATGTGCCAAGCAGCATCCCAATTGGTAAACCGATTGCAAATAATCACGTGTATATACTAGACGGAGATAAATTATGTGGGATTGGTGTGCCTGGGGAGCTGTGCGTGGCAGGCATTGGCGTGGCTAGAGGCTACCTCAACAAACCGGAGCTAACAAATAAAAAATTTGTAACGAACCCTTTTGTACCCGGGGAGCGGATGTACCGGACGGGCGACTTAGCGAAATGGCTGCCGGACGGGAACATCGCCTATTTAGGGCGTATTGATGATCAGGTGAAGATCAGGGGGTTCCGGATTGAGCCGGGAGAAGTGGAAAATGCGCTGCGGCAGCTCGAGGAAATCCAAGATGCAGCGGTCATCGTGCGGGAAACCCATGACGGAGACAAGGCGCTGTTTGCATACCTCATATCGAAAGACCAAGTTCAGCTGCAAGCAGTGAGGCAGGACTTAGAGGAAATACTGCCGGCGTATATGGTGCCAGCCTATATGATGCAGATTGAACAACTGCCGGTAACGCGCAGCGGTAAGCTGGATAAACGGGCGCTGCCGGAGATCGTAGCCGTAAGCGGGAAGGAATACACTGCTCCGAAAAATGAAATTGAAGAGCAACTCTGCAGTATCTTTAGTGAAGTGCTGGGCGTAGAGCGAGCCGGTACGCAGGACAGCTTCTTTGAACTGGGCGGGGATTCGATTAAAGCGATACGGATCGTGTCAAAGCTAAGAAGTATGGGATATCACGTTGCTATCAAAGATATTATGCAAAGAAATACGGTCGGGGCGATCAGCTATGTGGTACAAAAGTCTGTAATCGAGGAGCAGTACGAGCAAGAGGAAGTAAGCGGCATAGTACCGCTGACACCGATTGTCAGGGAATTTGCCTCCTGGAAGCTTTCTAAGCCGCAACACTTCAATCAGGACATGCTGATGGAGATTGATCTGGAAGATGAGAACCAGCTTCGGAAAGTGCTGGATGCCCTTACGGCGCATCACGATATATTGAGATCCGTCTACCGGGAAGGACAGCTAGAGATCCTGAAAGTGAATGGCAACAAAGCCTATGAACTAAAGGTGTATGACTATAGCGAAGAACAAGCAGTAGCGGAGCTAATGGATGCGGCATGTACAGATCTGCATCGCAGTATCGATTTAGAAGAAGGTCCGCTGGTGAAGGCAGCGATGTTCCGGACGGGTGAAGGGAATCTGCTGTTTGTGGCGATCCATCATCTTGTGGTGGA
>NZ_JBQENA010000024.1:0-5565 GCF_052044425.1 Paenibacillus sp. 22594 | reverse complement strand
TCATATATTTAAGCAACTCATCCACGGTGGTAAAGGCAAGGCCCGTAACCGTATCCGCACACCCGTAGTAGATGGCAATCCGTCCTGTCGCGGAATCGGTCAAGGCCGCGCAAGGGAAGGTCACATTAGGCACATCTCCCACACATTCGTACATCATTTCCGGTCCCAGAATATAATTGCGCGAACGGGCTTTCACTTTCCAAGGCTGATCCAGATCCAGAAGCGCACAGCCCATGCGGTAGACAAATCCATTACATGTGTTGATTACGCCGTGATAGATCAGCAGCCAGCCCTCGCTGGTTTCGATCGGAATCGGACCGGGGCCAATCTTCTTGGACTGCCAGGCGGAGGCATCTCCATTCACCGTGCCCATCACATAGCGGTGCTTGCCCCAGAAGGTAAGATCCGGGCTTTCGCTGTAGAAAATATCTCCAAACGGAGTGTGCCCGGTATCACTTGGACGGCTTAGCATGGCATAATGCCCGTTGATCTTCCGCGGGAACAGCACGCCATTGCGGTTATACGGCAGAAAGGCGTTCTCCAGTTGATGGAAGGTTTGAAAATCGGTGGTGTACGCGAGTCCGATGGTCGGCCCGTGATAGCCGTTGCACCAGGAAATATAGTAACGGTCATCGATCTTGCAGACCCGGGGATCATAGCGGTATTCCCGTGTAATGACCTCTTCGTCCCCTTGGAAAACAATCGGTTCATGCTGGATACTCCAGTTCACGCCGTCCTCGCTGAAACCTGCAAAGATATCCATGCTGACCGATTTGGAATCGCAGCGGAAGACGCCGGCGAACCCTTCCCCAAAAGGGACGACCGCCGAATTAAACACACTGTTGGAGTTTGGGATGGCATCCCGGTGAATGATCGGATTGGCCGAATATCTCCATACGGGTGCGCTGGTGGCTGCCGGCTTCTCCTCCCAAGGGATAGTTGACAGGTTTTCTCCAATAATCGTACTCATGTTCATGTCTCCTTTTCATCTAAAAAAATACTTTACTCCATCTTGTCATCCGTATCTGAAATCACTAGAGAATTCCTTCCTGTAGCGCCCGCCAGATCAGTTGGGAGAACAGGCTGTTCGACCAGGCGAACCAGCTGCGGGTAAACACGGAGGGGTCATCCGCATGGAAACCTTCGTGCATGAAGCCGGTATCGGCGTCCGTGGCTTCCAGCATGCTAATCACCGCCAGCTTCTCTTCCTTGGTGTCCGCCGTGATCCCTTGCATGGACAAGGCCATATGCCAAATATAGTTCTTCGGTGTATGCGGACTGCCAATGCCTTTGGCTGCTGTTCCTTCATAATAGAACGGATTTTCTGTACTGAGCGCAAACCGTCTCGTGTTCTGATACACCGGATCATCGTTCTTCAAATAGCCGAGATATGGAATGGAGATCAGCCCCGGGGTGCCGGCATCATCCATCAGGCAATAATTGCCGAAGCCGTCGGTCTCGTAAGCATAGATCGGCCCGAATTCAGGATGGCGGTAAATCCCATAGAGCTTGATGCCGTGATCCACCTCGAACTCCAGCGCCTTCAGCTCGGCCAGCAGATCCATGTCCCGGAAGACCCACTCGGCGAACTCCTGCATCTGCCGCAGGGCGACAACGGCAAACATATTGCCGGGAATGTTGTAGTGGAAGTCGCAGGCGTCATCGCTGGAACGGAAACCGGACCAGATCATCCCGGTATAGTTCACCGGCATGCCAAGTCCGTTATTTCGCAACGAGTCTTCCGGAATGCCGTTGTTGCGGGTGAAGCGGTACGGCGACTGCTCGAAGTGATGCTGCTCTTTTTTGAACACCTCGATAATGGTACGCAGGGCAGACTTGAACTCCGCATCGAAGAAGTCGGTAAGCCCGGTTTCCTGCCAGTAGGTATACGCGAGACGCACCACGAAGCACAGGGAATCAATCTCGAATTTGCGCTCCCAGACCCATGGGGACATCTCAGTCACGTCCGTGGTGTTCCAGTGCCAGTCATTGGCATATTCATTAAACGCATTGGCGTACGGATCGATGTGGATGTACTGGATATGACGTCTGATCAGGCCGCCGATGATGCGCTGCAGATCCGGGTCGTTCTTGGCCAGCGGCACATAATGGATGACCTGTTCCACCGAATCACGCAGCCAGGAAGCCGGGATATCTCCGGTAATAACAAAGGTGGTGCCATCCTCCATTAGCTTCGTCGTGGTCTCCAGGGTGTTCGGAAAACAGTTTTTGAACAGCTGCAGCAGCTTGGGCCGGTGGGCCAGCTTCTCTTCCGCTTCGGCCAGCACCTCCTGTACGGCTTGCGGCAGTTCGAGCTTCGGCATCGGGATTTTCGGTAGTCTGAATTGTTCCAAGGAAGGGACACTCCTTCTGTTCGAATAGTAGTTTATTTCACGTAAATCGTCTGAATCTCAAAAGGAGCAAAGTGCAGCTCGAATTCACCTGGGTGATGGGCGACAGGCTCCAGCTTCTCCTCCAGCGCATTGGACCGGTACACTTCGCTGAACGGCTGGTTCCAGCCCAGCGTCACGGTTTCCCGTCCGCCCGCGGATTCATAGAACCGCAGAATGCTGCCCTGTCCGTCCTCGGATGGCTTCACGGTGTCCAGCACGACATGCTGCCCGCTGAAGTGGAGGAAACCGCTGGTGGATGGCAGCTGTCCCGTCTTCCCTTCGGCTGCGACCGCCTGCACGTCATGATTCAGCTCCGCGGCCTTGCGCAGCGTATGGGCACTCCGCCAATCTCCGGGGTGGGGATAGAGCGAATAGGTGAAGTCATGAGCGCCGAGGTCCGCAGTGGCGTCCGGCCATTGCGGCGCACGCAGCAGGGACAGGCGGATCGTGCTTCCTTGAATGTCGTAGCCGTATTTGCAGTCATTCAGCAGACTGACGCCGTATCCATGTTCGGATACATCCACAAAACGGTGTCCGCAGACCTCGTACTGTGCCTGTTCCCAGCTGGTATTGCGGTGCGTGGGACGCTCCAGCGCGCCAAAAGGAATCTCATAGGTCGCTTTGTCTGTGACCACATCGACCGGGAAGCCGACCTTCAGCAGCTTATGGGCTTCCTTCCAGTCCACGTGGGTCTTGAAGTCGATTCTGCGGTCATGGGCATACAGGATCAGATCCTGGGTGATCAGCGATTGACCCAGCGTCCAGCGGAATCTCAGCACATCCCGGACTTTGCCCGAGTGAAGCACGTATTTCTCCACCAGCTCGGCCTCGCCAGCCGGCTGGGCTTCATAGCGGCTGTCGATATCCCAGGCATCCCAGAGTGTCGGACGATCATGGAAGAAGTGGAATTGGTTGGCGCGGCTGCCCTTCTGCACCATTTCCCGTCCTGCTCCTTTGTCGAACAGGCTGGTGATTTCGCCCCGTTCATTGAACGTCAGGCGGTAGTGCGGGGTCTCCCAGCGGTCATTCAGGGCGGTGCGTCCCGGCATATTCACTGCTTCCGGGCTTCCCGGCGTTGGCCGTTCCCCGCGTCTCAGCCAGATCGTTGTATACCCCATAGCCGGGATGGCCGGGACATGAATGTAAGCAGTCTGTTGACCCGTTGTCTGGTCCGAAGCCGTGTTCACAGCTGGTAAACCGGCAACGAGATCTATCGCAAGTGGGTTTCCTGACGCGTCATAAGCCGCTATGTTCCGTTCATTTTCCGTTGGTTCATTATCTGCCAATGGAATGGCAATGACTGCATCACGTGCCCAGCCGAGGCTGTTGAACAGCACGTAAGGTTGGCCTTCGCCTTCTGTTGTGACCTGAGCCGTCAGGGCTTCCAGCCCCGGCTGCAGCGCTGCCTCACCAAGGGCGAACACCTCGCGGTATTCCTTCTCCGAAGTCTCATAGGCTTCGGTGATGGCCGAACCGGGAATAATGTCATGGAACTGGTTCAGCAGTATCAGCTTCCAACCTTGATGAAGCTGTTCGGCGCTGCTGCTCCACCGCTCTGGCAGCATAGAGGAAGACGCAAGGGTCTGCCACAGCTCTGCCTCGCGGTAGAGAATCTCCGCCTTGCGGTTGTTCCGCTTGTTGCGGCCATGTGTGGTATAGGTGCCGCGGTGCAGCTCCAGATACAGATCGCCGCGCCATTCGGGAAGCTGCGGCTGCTGCTCCTCCATGCCTGCGAAGAAATCTGCAGCGCTGCTGAAGGCACTGGCCGGCTGGCCGACCATCAGGTCTGCACGGCGGATGTATTCCAGCATCTCGCGGGTCACGCCCCCGCCGCCGTCGCCATGGCCGTAGAGCAGCATCTGCTCGTTATGGGTTTTCTTTTCCCGGAAGGATTGCCAGTGCTCATGCACGTCCTTCGGCAGCGTGTTCTCGTTCACCCCATGGTTGAGGTAAGACAGCATCGGGGTGCCGTCAATGCCGACCCAATGGAACAGATCGTATGGGAACACATTGGTGTCATTCCAGCCGAGCTTCGTGGTCATGAAATAGCGCACGCCGCCATGCCGCATAATCTGCGGAAGCGAAGCGCAGTAGCCGAAGGTATCCGGCAGCCATTCAATGTCTGAGGTCTTGCCGAATTCCTTCAGGTAGAACCGCTGGCCGTAGAGCATCTGGCGCATCAGGGACTCTCCGCTCGGGATGTTCAGGTCCGGCTCGACCCACATGCCGCCGACCAGCTCCCACCGGCCTTCCTGAATTCTCTCTTTGACCTTGGCGAACAGGACCGGGTCGTTCTCCTTGAGATATTCGAACAGCTGCGGCTGGCTCTGGGCGAATTGATAGTCCGGGTATTCGTCCATTAAGGCATTGACGGTGGAGAAGGTCCGGCTGGTCTTCCGCACGGTCTCCCGGGCCGGCCACAGCCAGGCAATGTCGATATGCGACTGGCCGACCATATGAATGGTGCCTTCCGCATTGCCGCCAATCCCTGCAATGTCTTTGCGCAGCGTCGCTTCCAGGGCCGCTACAGCACTGCCTTCACGTACCGCTGTCTCTTCCAAATTCAAATATTCATCCATCACCCGGTACAAGGCTTCCAGCATCCGTATACGGCGCATGTCCGTTTCCGGCAGCAAAACGGCCGCATCACGGACAATAACGGCGGTATACATCAGGCTCTGTACCGGCTCATTGACCCGTACCAGCCAGGTGCGGATGGCCCGGATGGGCGGCTGGATGACCGCCTGCTGATTCAGCGGGTCCACCGGCTCGGGAATGGGATCAAACAATTCGATCTCCAGCTCCAGCGGCCGGCCGTCCGGCGAGGCTTCCAGGGTTACAAAGGTGTGGTTCCGGTCAAGGCCCTGGCGGGATTCCCCATTCACCCGCAGCAAGCCCTCGCCGCCCGACTCAAATAGGAGCCCCGTACGCTGCCCTTGCCATTCCATCGGAATTTCCAGTGTACGGCGAAAAAAATACGTGGTTCCCTGCACACTCGGGAACAGGTTGAAATCTCCGCCTTCGGTATACGGCCGCATTCCGTCATATTGACCCGGCACGGTATAGACCGAAGCCTGAATGTCCCAGCCTTCCAGCGCCTGCTGCTCCAGCCATTGCTGCTCGGACAGCTCGCGGATCAATCTTCTAATCCGTTCCATGTGACCCCTCCGTT
>NZ_JBQENA010000023.1:0-9800 GCF_052044425.1 Paenibacillus sp. 22594 | reverse complement strand
TCCGTATACGTCAGCTGCTCCGTCCCGCAGGATATTGCTATCCGATCCGGTGTTTTCTTAACCTGCGCCTCAAATAGACTTTTGATCGATTCCTCGTGCGGATATTGCGTTGGCTTGGTTTGAAACGCATTTAGTATCTGCTCTTTCTCTTCCTCTGTTGTCGTTTCGAGTTCAGATACCTTCATTTCCGGGTTTGCTGCACATGACAATAATACACTTTGCATCTTTGACATAATATTGAGAATGTCGTCTGTTGCCAGCTTTCTAGGATCATACAATACATCAACATGTAGCTGACTGATATCAAGATACGCTTTAAACGTGGTCGTATAATTGGTTTGCTCCCGTCCACTCTCTACGGTAAAGCGAAAACCTGAAGTTTCACTTTGGCGTGCTTCATCCCATGTATCATCGTTATCAAATGTAAACAAAACTTTAACTAAATCGGTGTTCTGTTTAGTCAGTCGTTGTACTTTGGCGAAAGAACAATGTCCATACTGATCACTTAGTATCGCTTGTTCTTGAGTTTTTCTCCAAATATCGCTTATGTGCATTTCATCATCACAACAAATACGAATTGGAATGGTATTAACAAATATTCCGGCAATATGCTCTATTCCTCTTACATCAGCATTTCTTCCGGAGACTACCTTACCAAAGACAACATCCTTTATGCCGCATAATTCCTGTAATACGATACCTAAAGCTGTCTCTATCATAGTATTCAGCGTAATATTGTACGCTGCAGCCATATCAAGAAGTTGTCTGGTTACATCAACAGGAAGTTTATGATTAATCCGCTTCATTTCACTGGATGTTTCTTCAGGTTGACGGAGCGGCTTAATATCAGCAGACTCTTCATAGTCTGCCAGAAGCTCTCTCCAGTATAGCAAGCTTCTGTCTTCATCTTGTTTTTCCAACCAGCTAACGAAGTCCTTGAAATTTAAGCTCTTTTCCTTTTCTTCCTCTAACCCTTGCTCAAGCTCCACAACAGACAAACCTTGTTCTAACTGTTCGCATATTTGTATAAAGTCATTAAAGATAACGTGGTCTGACCATCCATCCGAAATGATGTGGTGAGAGCTCCATATTAATTTCCCTTCTGTTCTGCTTAACATGATGTTGGTAACCCGTAACAATGCTTCTTGCTGTAGATCAAAACCCCGTTGTAGGTCAGAATCAATCCATGCAGAAATATGAGATGCTTGTTCTGCACATTCCTTGCCCGACCAGTCCAAGACTGCATATTCGATTTCACGACTACGCAATAGAAGTTGTCTGGATTTAGCACCATGGTCATATACAATTGCAGTGCGCAGTACATCATGTCGTTTCGTTAGCAGTTTCAGCGCTACCTCAAACATATCTTCACTTTGATTAGCGTTATAATGATACACCATTTGTGTAACATAGCTGGTTGATTGCCGATTCAGTAAATAATGGTATAAGATTCCTTCCTGCATCGGAGTTAGCGTATAAATATCATCAATATCCTCTTTATCAGCAATAAACTCCTGGATCAATACTAATTCATCACTAGTCAAGTCATTGCAGGAATAATCAGAAGCCGTCTTCATCGGCTTGTCTTGTACACAGCAATATGTGATGATCTCGCTTAGCTTTTCCTGATATAATGCTGCAAAACGCTCTACGGTCTCCCTATTATATTTACTGCGGTCATAGCGGAGTATAAAATGTAGCGTATCCTGTACAATATACCCGTTCATATCAATTGCGCCTTCGGTACCATTCGAATTCGCTATACTCTTGTTGTTCGTAAACAGGGTAGCATTAGATTCTGTATCCAGCTGCCCCAAATAATTGAAGTAAATATCGGACTCAATCGCCAAAAAATCACCTTGCAATAAGCCAAATCCCAACCCACGTAAAGGTACTTTCCGTAACATTTCCTTTGTATCAATAATAATCTCCCGTAAATCATCATGACACGGAACACTAATCGGGAACTTTACCGTAAACCATCCTATAGTACGGTCGATATCCACTTTCTTATGGATCGCTTCTCTCCCATGCCCTTCCAGGCAAACCGATACTTTTGATTGTTTCGTCAGTGCATGTGTTGCAACGCCGATTGCACTTATAAGCAAATCATTGATTTCGGTACCAAATGCTTTACCCGCTTGCCTTAAAAGCTGTTCAGTCTTATCCTTACGGAACGTTATTGTCACATCCTCATACCCATAACTATGCGGATTGTCATCTGTATGCAGTTTCTCTTCCTTCATGGCTGCGATAATTGTATTCCAATAATTTGCTTGGGTAGTAATCTCGTTTGTAGTTTTATATTCTACTAATGATTCTGCCCAGTCTTTAAAAGCAAGTGTTTTTGAAGGTAGCTTTATTTCCTTTCCGTCTTTAAGCTGCTGGAGAGCAGTCTCTAAGTCTTCAAGCAAAATTTGCCATGATACTGCGTCAATGACAAGATGATGAATACATAAGAAAAGATAATTGGCCGACTGGCTTTTGAAGAGCGCTGCTTTCATCAAAGGACCTCTGTTAAGATTCATGCTTTGATGAATTGTAGCGGTAGCTTCTTCAACCCATGCTGAACCGTTAAGCTCCGCTTGAACCTCAAACACTTGTAACTCATAAAGTTTGCTGTCTGTGCTACTTAAAATTGTCAGACTGCCATCCTGGTAAACTGCTCGTAATATATCATGGTGAATAGCAACAGCTTGCAATGCTTCATGAATATGCGTTTCGTTATCCGTTTTAACCATCAAAAGAGCATCTTGATTATGATAGTTAGGATTAGAGTAATTTCTTGCACTAAAATCATGTAAGATCGGTGTATTAATGACCTGACCCGTAACTTCACCCTGATCATACTGGATCTCTGATTCCCTGCCTACTGTGTATGCAATCTTTTCAACAGTGTATTGACTTAAAATATCCGGCACTGAAATAATATATCCGGCGCTTCTCATCTTCGATACAATCCGGATAGCTTTTATGGAGTCTCCCCCAAGTTCGAAGAAACTATCTTTTATACTAATACGTTCGACACCAAGTACCTCTCGGAAAATGCTCACAAGTACCGATTCAGTTTCATCTCTTGGAGCAACATACTTATTGCCTCTCCCCGTACGATCTGGCTCAGGTAGGCTGCGGCGGTCTAGTTTCCCATTTTTTGTAACAGGGAACTGTGCCAGTGGAACGATGTATGCTGGAACCATATAATCAGGTAAAGCTTGGCGAATATCTTCTCTAATAGCTTCAGTATCCAACGTCACTTGATTATTTGGCACCACATAAGCGCATAAATAATCATCTCCTGCCGCATCTTCCCTAACCATCACAACAGCATTCAGCACGTCAGGTTGTTTTCGCAGGACTTGCTCAATCTCGCCCAGTTCGATACGGTATCCTCTAACCTTTACTTGATCATCGATACGGCCAACATATTCAATATTACCGTCTGGAAGCCAGCGGGCAAGATCTCCCGTGCAATACATCCGCTCTCCCTGCTTAAATGGGTTGTCAACAAATTTCTCTGCGGTAAGATCGCTCCGATTAAGATAACCCTTGGCAACACCTGGTCCGCTGATACAAAGCTCACCAGCTACACCGATTGGCAGTGGATATCCGTACGAATTTAAAATAAATACTTGTACATTGGCAATCGGTTTTCCAATCGTAACTTTGTCATGTAAATGAACTTCAATTCCGGTTGCGTCAACCGTTGCTTCTGTTGGACCATACACATTGAACAAACGAACATTCCAATGTTCAAGCAAAGCGTTAGCCAAATCATCCGTTAATGGCTCTCCGCCGACAACAACCACTTCCAAATAATGCAATCGATCAATACCTTGAACTTCATCCATAAGCATCTTCATCCGCGTCGGTGTACCCTTCATGATGTTCACTTCATATTGCTCAATTAATTGCAACAGTAACTTTGGATCGTGTTGCGCTTTCTCATCGGCAATTACAATTTGCATTCCTTTGAGCAGGGGAAATAGTGACTCATAGACTGTACCGTCGAACGAAATATTCGATAAACATAACATTGTTTTTGTCGAATCCAAGTTTTGTAGCTGGTTTAGAGCTGCAATCAAATTACTAATTGATCGATGTTCTACCATTACCCCTTTGGGTTTGCCTGTAGAGCCTGAAGTATAGATGATATAGGCGATATCGCTTGCGTCTACAATTGTATGCAGATTGTGACTAGATTCATCATATCCTTCTTGATCCACATGAATGCGTCTTACATTGGAAGGTAACTCGATCGTGTCATCGTATTGCCTCTGAGTCAATACTGTCGATAACCCGCTATCTTCCACCATATACTGAATCCGCTCCAAAGGATATGTCGGATCTATTGGTACATAAGCCGCGCCCACCTTTAACGTTGCAAGTATACCCACCATCATTTCTATACTGCGGCCGAGTAAAATACCGACAAAATCTCCGCGACGCGTACCATGCAACAGCATTATTCTGGCAAGCTGATTTGCTCTCATATTTAACTGCTCATATGTCAGAGCTTGATCTCGAAAGCGTAGAGCTGTTTTCGCCGGCATAGCCTGCACAATCTGCTCAAATTGTTCATGAATTGGTGTCGTCACGTCATAAATACAGGACGTATCGTTAAATGAGGTTAAAATGTGCTGCCTTTCTGCTTGCGTCATCATTGGTAATTGACATATCTCAAGATTAGGAGATTGCGTAACTGCTGCCAACAACGTTTCAAAATGTTTCACCATCCGGCGTACGCTTTCTTCTTGGTACAAGCTCGTTGCATAGCGTACTTCTATGCGGTAGCCACTTCCCATTGACGTCAATTCTAATGTTAGATCAAATTTAGCCGAACTGTGCTGTAAACTATATTCATCATGAATATTCATACTGTTTATGCCATGAAAATCAAAATTTGCTTCTTCATGATTCTGCAGCACAAACAACACATCAAAAAGCGGATTCCGGGACATATCCCGATGCAGGCCCATATTATCAACCAGATCTTCGAGCGGATATGCTTGATGTTCTATCCCTTTTAAACATACTTCTTTCATCTCCGACAGAAAATCCACGAAGTTCTTCTTTCCCAATGGCTTTCCACGTAATGCAATCGTATTCACAAACATACCGATTACTGGCTCTGTATCATTATGCAAACGTCCATTAACAGGGCAGCCTACGATAATATCCTCTTGGCGGCTGTATTTACTCAACAAAATCATCCATGTGCTCAGTAGTATCATATACTCGGTTGCACCCGACATCCGGCACAATGCTGTTACAGCTTCCCGTAACTCTACATGACTCACGACTGATTTCCCTATATACTGTTGTACTTGCGGACGTGTAAAGTCTGTTGGTAAATCCAGTACCGGTATTTCGCCTTGAAGCGAGTTCAACCAATACGTCTCATGTTCCGTCATGTCTTGAGTTTGTAACCACTCACTATAATCTTTATACTGAATCGGCATTGTCTCAAGGGGGTCGCCATTATATAACCTGGACAAATCCTGCATTAGATTATTAATCGATGTCCCATCAGAAATGATATGGTGCATATCGAAGATTAGGAGATAACCACCATCTTTTTGATTAATCACTTTAACCCGAATTAATGGCGCTTGAGACAAATCAAATACATGCACAACCTCTGTGTCATCATCTTCTTCAGTAATTAGAAGCGTAAAAGGCACATGCTCATGAATACGCTGTATTGCTTCTCCATTCTCCATATGAAAGCTTGTGCGTAAGCTTTCATGCCGTTGCATGAGTTGCTCCAGTGCTAGCTGAAGTCGTTCACTATCAAGGTCTGCATCCATTCGACGCATTAACGTCATATTATAAGCTGTGCTATGTTGATCCATCTCTTGAATCGCATAAAGACGCTTTTGAGCTGAAGACATCCGATATGTTTCTTTCTGCATAGCATGCGGTATGGGTTCAAACACAGCTTTCGTATTTAGCGTATTCTGTCCTGCACTCATTAGTTCAAGATGCTGACTAAGCACTTTAATATCCGGATGCTCAAACAATGTTATGATCGGCAAACGTATGCCAATCATTGCTTCAATCTGATTGATAACGCGTACAGCATGTAAGGAGTGACCACCTAATGCAAAGAAATCATCATAAATACCAACACGGTCAACAGAAAGTACATCACTGAATATATTACATAGAATCAATTCCAATTCAGTCGCCGCAGCCGTATATTGCCGCTCGTGCACGATCTGTATTTCAGAAAGCGCTCGCTTATCTACCTTTCCGTTTCGTGTCATAGGAACTTTCTCAATCTGTATCATATGCTGCGGTACCATGTAAGCAGGCACTGACTCACCAAGGTAATTCCGGACTTTATTCATCTGAATCTCGGTGCCCGATACCAGGTATGCACACAGTTCCTTTTCACTTCTATCTTGTTCGCGGGCAATGACAATTGCATCTTGGATACCTTCTAATCTGCGCAGAGCATGCTCTACCTCGCCCACTTCAATCCTGTACCCTCGAATTTTCACCTGGTCATCAATACGTCCAATATACACAATGTTCCCATCCGGCAGCCACATCGCAATATCTCCGGTACGGTAGAGCCGCTCATCAGGAATAAGCGGATTCTCAATAAACTTCTCCACAGTAAGT
This sequence comes from Paenibacillus sp. 22594, assembly GCF_052044425.1. NCBI lineage: Bacteria > Bacillati > Bacillota > Bacilli > Caryophanales > Paenibacillaceae > Paenibacillus > Paenibacillus sp. 22594. The sequence goes on along the minus strand of NZ_JBQENA010000023.1, from coordinate 3,173 downwards.
TTTGGTTGGTTTATATATCCTTTTGCTACGCCGTCGCCGCCTACAACAAGTTCCCCTGGAACACCAATTCCACATAGCTGCATTTTTCTATCTAAAATATACGCTGTACTATTGCTGATTGGCTTTCCGATAGGGATATTGAAATAATCTGTTTCTATAGCATGCGTAACAGAAAAGGTCGTATTTTCTGTTGGGCCATAACCATTAATTACTCTGAGTTTGGGATGTTTTTCCCGTACTGCTTTGATGTGCTTCGCCGATAACCGCTCTCCCCCTACCAATAAATACTGTAATGGTTGAAAAACTTCTTCGCATCCAGTATCCACCATATAATTAAAAAGTTGGGCAGTCATCCACATCATCGTAATCTGGTACTCGTTTATCAATATTCCTAGAGCATTTCCGTCTGTTATGCTCTGCATATGGGCTAGCACCAATTTTCCGCCATTGAGCAGTGCTCCCCATATTTCAAACGTCGACGCATCAAAGGAAAGTGCACCGGTTAACAAAATATGCGCCCCATTTAAATCAGCATAGTTCGATTGCTTCACAAGCCGTACGACATTTTGATGTGTAACACAAACACCTTTCGGATATCCTGTCGTACCGGATGTATACATAACATATGCAATATCACCCGCTGCTACTGAGGCACGCTCTGTCGTAGCTGCATAACTTCCATATAGATCTATTACAGTGCAGTACTCTTGAAGGACATTAATCATATCCTCCTTTACATCACCGCACAGTACGGTGTTCAAATTACAATCTTCCAAAATAAAGCGCAGGCGGTTATCCGGTTCATCGGTATTAATTGGTACATAGCCACATCCTGCTTTGAGTATCCCAAGTAGCCCTACAATCATGTGCACGCTTTTCTCACATACGATACCAATTAATTGACCTGATGATACCCCTCTTCTTCGCAATTCAGTGGCAATACCTTGCGCAGCCTTGTCTAGTTCTTGGTAGCTTAATTGTTCCTTACCGCATACCACACAAATTTGTTCGGGCGTAAGTTGAACCTGTTCTTCAAATAAATCTGGAATAGATTTATGTTTCGGATATGAGATTGCCGTATCGTTGAATTCACCTAGTATTCGTGTCTTCTCTTCCTGGCGAACTAATTCAACATCGAAAATTTTCTTCTCTGGAAACTCAGCAAATGCACATAATACATTGTTTAACATGCTGAGCATCATCTCTACTTCTTCTAAAGCATGCTTGTTCGGATTATAGAGAACTGTAAATCGTAAAGCCTCGTCCTCTACAGCAGCCAATAGATTGAGCGGATAGTTTGTTTCATCTCTCGAAGAAACAAGCGCTAATTGCAGGCCATCTGTATTCTCACTTTGCTGTTCTTGTGCCAAATGATTCTCAAAAACAAAAAGCGAAGAAATCAAATCTGATTTTAATGCGGTCTGTTCTTGAATTTTAACCAGTGAACAGTGAGCATGCATCGTACTTTCAATACCTTGATCTTGTAATTCCTGCAAAAGGGTTATAATCGTCGTATTCTCGTCTACGCTTACCCTTACTGGTATCGTATTAATAAAAAGACCTACTATGCTTTCAATCCCTTTTACTTCGGCATGCCTTCCCGAAATCACTTTGCCGAACACGATATCATTTGTAAAGTTCATCTGTTGTAATACAATTCCCCAAGCTGCTTCAGTGATCGTATTTATTGTTATCTGATGCGCTTGTGCTAAAAGCAGCAAATTGCCTGTTAATTCAACATCCAGTTTCTTTTTCACTTGAGCCAAGTTGGAACTGGAATATGGTGGATCGATATAAGGACGGTATTTGTATGTTATGTCATAATCACGAAGCCTTTCGAACCAATACGTAAGGGCAAGCTCCTCATCCTGATTCTGAAACCACTGAATATAATCACCATACGTTGCAACCTGACACTTTTCTTGTTCAATAACTTGTTCTACATCGTGTACACTATGACCATTTTGAAGCAAGTTATAGTAATTTTTCAGGTCGTTACATAATAATTCAGTACACCATCCATCTGCAATAATATGATGAAAGCTCCAGATCAATTGCGTGCAATTAGTAGATAGTTTTATATTTTTTATGCGAAATAATGCATTAAGCTGCAGATCAAATCCCTGCTTAACATCCCTTTCTATCAGTTCATTTAGTATAGCCACTTGTTCTTGCTCATCGTACGTTGTTAAATCAATTTCCTCCCAATCAAGTGAGCGATGTGACAAAATGATCTGCTTCGGATATTTTACCCCTTCATATACCATCGCTGTTCTCAACACATCATGTTTTTTAAGCAAACATTCAAACGCATTGCGCATGAAATTAGTATTTACATATTGATTAACCCGATAAACAAACTGAGTAAAATACTCAGAACCACTACTTTTCAGGTCGTGATACAAAATACCTTCCTGTAGCGGCAATAAATCAAATATATCCTGTATATCATTTTTCCCTGGATAAAGTCGATGCAGGACGCTCAAATCTTCTTCAGTAATCGAAGTTGCAGAATAGTCAGATGGTGTCTGAACCAATTCTTTTTGCTGCATACAATGCGCAATCATAGACTGAGTACATGCTTTATAAATCTCAGCAAATGTTTGTATCGTACTGCCTGCAAAAAGACTTCTATTATAACGGAAAGCAAATGTTAATTTTCTTTCACTTATCACACCGTCTATCATCAATTCCGACAGCATTTTATTATCATCCGCTAAGCCTTTATCTGAACTAAAGAAGTGTAATCTTTTCCCCTTTGCCTCAGCGTCCATTTGTCCCATGTAGTTAAACATGACTTCAAGCGGACGTACCGGCAATTCTTCCTGTAACAGACCATATCCAAGGCCCCGGTTCGGGATCCTGCGCAGCATCTCTTTGGTTGTAATGATGCTTTTTGCTAGATCCTCATGACACGATACCACCACCGGGTACATACTGGTGAACCACCCGACCGTCCGGTCGATATCGATCCGCTTATGAATCGGTTCTCTTCCGTGTCCTTCCATGCCTATCGTTACATCTCTTGCCCCTGTCAGTTTCTTCACGGCCATTCCCAGGGCGCTGATAAGGAGGTCATTGATCTCGGTATTATACGCCCGACCTGACTGGTGAATGAGCTGCTCGGTTTCTTTTTCATTTAAATGGATCGTGTAATTTCCATACCCGCTTTC
>NZ_JBQENA010000022.1:0-27942 GCF_052044425.1 Paenibacillus sp. 22594 | reverse complement strand
TCGTTGTTCAGTTTTCAAAGATCAAGCTCGTCGTCGGTGCCGATTATCTCGTCACCAGCAACTCTTATAATATATCATGTTCGACCGAGTAATGCAAGCTCTTTTTTTTAATTTCTTTTCGAGCTCGGCGTTGATGTTTCTTGGCCGGAATAAGAATATACCATGTACAGAGTTTCATTGCAAGCATTATTTTCAAAAATGATTCCGAAGAGAAATGCCTACTCGCATCCCCTTCGGAATCAGGATAAAAACAATTACTCTGTACGGTTACGCATATGCGGGAACAGCAGCACATCGCGGATCGATGCAGCGTTGGTAAGCAACATGATTAGCCGGTCCACACCAATTCCAAGTCCGCCTGTAGGCGGCATGCCGTATTCAAGAGCACGGATGAAATCATCATCCATTTCATGAGCTTCATCGTTCCCTTTTTCTTTTTCCTTAATCTGCGCTTCAAAGCGCTGACGCTGGTCGATGGGATCATTCAGCTCGCTAAACGCATTCGCATGCTCACGGGCCACGATAAACAGCTCAAAACGGTCTGTAAAGCGCGGGTCTTGATCATTCTTTTTGGCAAGTGGAGAGATTTCAACCGGATGGCCTGTAACAAAGGTCGGCTGAATCAGTGTTTCTTCTACAAATTGCTCAAAGAAGGCATTCAGGATGTGTCCAAAGGTCATGTGTTTCTCAACAGGCACACGGTGCTCCTTCGCCAGACGCTGTGCTTCCTCATCCGTCATATGAACGCCAAAATCAACTCCTGTCACTTCTTTGACAGCGTCCACCATGGTTACCCGGCGCCACTGTGGTGTCAGGTCTACTTCCTGGCCTTGATAATTAATCTTTTGGGTACCCAGAACTTCCTGGGCGATATGAGCGATCATGCTCTCGGTTAAGTGCATAATGTCTTTGTAGTCAGCATAAGCTTCGTACAGCTCGATCATTGTAAATTCCGGGTTGTGGCGCGTTGAAATACCTTCGTTCCGGTACACACGTCCAATTTCGTATACTTTTTCCAAACCGCCGACGATCAGACGCTTCAGATGCAGTTCGATGGCAATACGCATATACAGCTGCATATCGAGTGTATTGTGGTGAGTAATAAACGGACGTGCCGCTGCTCCGCCGGCGATGGCATGAAGTGTTGGTGTTTCCACCTCTAGGTAGCCAAGCGAATCCAGATAACGACGCATCGACTGGATGATCCGTGACCGGGTAATGAATGTCTGCTGAACTTCAGGATTAATAATCAGATCGACATAACGCTGGCGGTAGCGCAGCTCCACATCTTTCAGACCGTGATATTTCTCGGGAAGCGGGAGCAGCGATTTGGAGAGAACCTCAAGGTTATGCACTTTAATAGAGGTTTCACCGGTTCTGGTCTTGAACACTGTTCCGCGAACGCCAATGATGTCGCCCAGGTCAAGAACGTTAAAAGCTGCATACTGCGCTTCAGAAATACTGTCCTGACGGACATAGATTTGAATCTTTCCGCTAAGATCCTGGATGTGAGCAAAGCTTGCTTTACCCATCACGCGCTTAGCCATAATGCGGCCGGCAATGCTGACTTCCAGGTTGAGCTCGTCCAGCTCCTCTTTGGTTTGTCCGTCGTACTTGGACATAATATCTCCAGCACCTGTCGTACGCTCATACTTTTTACCAAACGGATCGATTCCCAGTGCACGAAGCTCGTCCAGTTTGCCGCGGCGGATCGTCAACAGCTCGCTAAGTTCTTTTTCCGTATTCTCCGCAGTGTTCATTTCCTCGGTCATGTCTTTCATCCTCTCTTACTCACTCTGTCATATACACAAGAAGAAACGGCTCCGTCCCTATGCAAGAGGACAGTCCGTTCCCGTACAAATAGAAGCTGTATGTGTTTTGAAAAAAGCTTCCCTAAGGAAGCTTTCTTGACTTATCCCTTATTGGTACCTATTACTTCATTCTAATATCAAGAATTTTATATTGAATGACTCCTGCAGGAACACTAACATCTACAACGGTACCAATCTTCTTGCCGATAATGGCCCGGCCTACCGGACTTTCATTGGAGATCTTATTATTCAACGGATCGGACTCGGCGGTGCCGACAATCAAATATTCCATGACGTCGCCATATTCCAAATCCTCAACGCTAACAGTAACCCCAATGCTTACTACATCGGTAACGATCTCGTCGCTGTTGATGATGCGCGCATTACGGAGCATTTTTTCCAAAGTAATGATACGTCCTTCAATGAAAGCCTGCTCGTTCTTGGCGTCCTCATACTCCGAGTTCTCACTGATATCTCCGTAGCCAATGGCTACTTTAATCCGTTCAGCTACCTCGCGGCGTTTGACGGATTTGAGGGTCTCCAGTTCTTCTTCCAGACGCTTAAGTCCGTCCGGTGTAAGGATGACTTCTTTATCGCTCATCTCAACCGATTCTCCTGTCGTATACATTTATTGAAAACACCATACTATATGCGAATCCGGAGGGATAAGAACCCTCCCTGCTGCATTAACGCTTGCTGTAACGGCGATTTTATACTGTGAAATTATATTGGAACCGCTACAAAATGTCAATGATGCCCCATATAATGTTCGAGTGTGTGTCCAAAAGACAGGAAAATCAAGTGTTAAACCGCTGAAAGCGAGGAATTCAGGCTTTCCTGCTCCTCACTTTCCTTAAGCTGTATGACAAATTCGTTCAATATCCGCACCATTTCATCACGCTTGGTTTCTTCCATAATGACATCCTTCACACGGGCGGCTGCCTTCATCCCCTTCAAATACCAGGCCAGATGCTTGCGCATTTCACGGACAGCTACCGCTTCGCCTTTCAGGCTGATCAGACGGTCCATGTGAAGAATGGCAACTTTGATCTTTTCTTCTGCTGCGGGTTCAGGCATAAGCTCACCTGTGCTCAGATATTGGATTGTGCGGTACAGCATCCACGGATTGCCCAGTGCCCCCCGTCCAATCATTACACCGTCGCAGCCGGTCTGATCCAGCATTGCCCGCGCATCCTCCGGAGTATTCACGTCTCCGTTGCCGATCACCGGAATGGAAACTGCCTCTTTAGCCATACGGATGTACTTCCAATCGGCAAGCCCGGTATAAAGCTGCTCACGGGTCCGGCCATGGACACTTACCGCCTGGCCTCCAGCACGTTCAACAGCGCGCGCGTTGTCTTCCACAAAAATATGCTCGCTGTCCCAGCCAATCCGCATTTTTACGGTCACAGGCTTATCAACGGCGTCAACGACTGCAGACACCATCTCGTAGATTTTATCAGGACTCAGCAGCCAGCGGGCTCCCGCGTCGCATTTGGTCACTTTGGGTACAGGGCAGCCCATATTAATATCGATAATATCAGCATTTGTCTCTTTATCAACGACCTTGGCTGCTTCTACCAGAGACTCCCGGTCACCACCAAAAATCTGCAGACTTAGCGGCTTCTCCCGCTCATCCACAAACAGCATCTCCCGCGTACGCGGGTTGCCGTGTACAATCGCCTTGCCACTTACCATTTCAGCACAGACCAGACCGGTTCCGAATTCTTTTGCGATCAGACGAAATGCCGGATTACACACGCCTGCCATAGGCGCCAGCACAACTTGGTTTTTCATCTCAATATCGCCAATTTTCAGCATGTTTGTTCACTTCCTTGATTTGATTTGTTGGGATCTATAATAACGTCCCCTCAATCAGAGGGATTGGCTAATTCGTCCGCAGCAACTCCAAGAACGTCCGCAATTTTATTTAAAATTTGATCTTCTAAGCGTCTGTTGCCCCGCTCCACTGCACCCAGTACAGCCAAAGATATTCCGACAGAGTCCGCAAGCTCCTGCTGAGTGTAACCCTTCAGCTTTCTGAATGCTCTGACCCTCCGTCCCATACGTTTGTTGTCCACAAGCGAATTCCTTCCCTTCCGTCTATGTCTTGTAGCGCTGATGTAATGAAATGCCGAAGTCCGGAAGACTCTTCATTGTGCGGAACGACATCACTTAGTGGTATAAGCACAAACGCCCGTTCCTGCATCCGCGGATGCGGCAGTGTTAATTCGGGTGTGTCGAAGTGCTGATTCTCCATCCATAACAAATCCAAGTCTACCGTTCTCGGTCCATAGCGCACATCCCGGACACGGCCCAGCTGACTTTCGATGCTAAGCATCTCCTGAAGGAGCGCCTCCGGGGCAAGCGTTGTACGAAGAGCCGCCGCCATATTCAGAAACTGCGGCTGGTCCAAATACCCGACAGGCTCAGTTTCGTATACACGTGAACAGCGGACCACTTCAATCTGCTCATGCTGGTTCAGTCTTTTCAATGCCGCCAGCAGGCTCCCCTCACGGTCGCCCAAATTAGCCCCTAAAGCAATATAAGCCTCTGATGCCTCAGAGGTAGAATGTATGGTCATTGCCAAGTTCTCACTTTCTGGTTCTGTGCAGCTCTACGGTCACTCCTTGAAAGTGAATGTCGAACGGCGGATGCGGTTTAGTCAACTTCACCGTTACTGCATTGATAACAGTATAAGTGTCCAGTACTGAGGATGCAATATGTTCAGCCAAAGCTTCGATGAGTTTAAATGACTTTGTTTCGACAATTTTTTTGACAAGAAAATGCACTTCGGCATAATTCACGGTCAGTGTGAGATCATCGCTAAGGCCAGCGCCCTGCAGATCAAGTTCCAGCTCCAGATCAACGTAAAATCGCTGACCGAGCTTGCGCTCCTCTTCAAACACTCCATGATAGCCATAGTATTCCATGCGGTGTAGCGTCATTTTATCCATTAGGGTTACCTGCTTTCTTATCCAAATAATCTATAGTTGATCGTATATTAGCCACGTGCCAGCGTCCCCGCAGTGTAAAGCATGGCATCGCACATCTGCACCGTACGCTTGATTCTGGCTACATCGTGCACCCGCACGATCTGGCAGCCTTGGGCAATCCCGAACGCTACGGTGGCCGCAGTGCCCTCTACCACATCATCTGCCGGGAGATCCAGCACAGTCCGAATGAATTTTTTGCGGGAAGTGGCCAGAAGCACTGGATATCCAAGCTCGGTCAGCCGGTCCAGATTCATCATGGCCTGAAGATTCTCTGTATAATCCTTCGCAAATCCAATTCCAGGATCAATAATAATATTCTCCGGCTTCACCCCTGCGGCCAGAGCCAGGTTTACGCTCTCCGCAAGGTCGGTAGACATATCACTAACCAAATCCTGATAATTCCGGTCATTGCGGTTATGCATTAGAATGATGGGACAGCCGCTTTCCGCAGCTACAGCTGCCATATTCGGGTCAGCCTTGGCGCCCCAGACATCATTAATGATGTGGGCGCCCGCCCGAATGGCCTTGCTGGCCACTTCGGCCTTGTAAGTGTCGATCGACAAAGGCAGATGGGGGGCCGCACGATGAATACTCTCAATGACAGGTAATACGCGGGCCAGCTCTTCTTCCAGACTTACCGGTTGATGGCCGGGCCGTGTCGACTCGCCGCCAATATCAATAATATCGGCACCCTCAGCCGCCATTTGCAGCGCATGCTCTACCGCACGATCTGGCTCATCCCACAACCCGCCATCGGAAAAAGAATCCGGAGTAACGTTCAGAATGCCCATAATCAACGTTCGTTCACCCAGTGTCAGTTCCGCTGCACCTATACGGTAATTTCGCTTGTATATCACGGGTCTCATTCCGGCAATCCCGTCCTTTCTCTGTATGATTTCAGCAATAATGCTGTAATTCTCCCGCAGCGTCCTCCACTTACCGTATGCCGCTCATTTGTACGCCACAGCGTTGTAACCGGAACGATCTCCTGTACCGAATTGGTTAGAAAAATCTCATCCGCTTCTGCAATCTGCTCCCACCTGTACAGGCCTTCTTCTGTTCGCAGTCCAGCATCAAGCGCCAGCCCCAGTACCATTTCCCGGGTAATTCCCGGCAGGATGCCGGTGGCTACGCTCGGTGTGTAGAGCACGTTATTGTTAACGAAAAAAACATTGCTGACGATGCCCTCAGCAATCTCTCCCTGCGCGGTCAGCATCAGTCCCTCCGCACCGGTTGCGGCTGAAGCATATCCTGCCAGTTCACGCTTCGCGAGTATATTGTTCATATAATGCAGCGACTTGAAGCGCACGGGACCTTCCGGTGTATTACGCGGCAGATTCAATACTTGCAGGCCTTTGCCTTCCTGGTAGAGAGTGTCAGGGAGCTTCGGCAGCTCTTTGATGTAGAGCAAATGATTAGGCTGACTGTAGTCGCCCGCAGGCAACCCCAGAATATCTTCACCGGCTGCTACGGTGTAACGGATATAGGCATCCTGTAATTCATTTTTACTCATTACACGCTGAATCCAGCCCCGCAGCTCAGCAGCGTCTCCTTCAAAAGGAATTCCAAGCTGTCTGCAACCCTCCGCCAGTCTGTCGATGTGCCGCTGCAGCAAAAACGGTTCACCCCCGTACGTGCGAAAAGTCTCAAAAAGGCCCATTCCGTACAAAAAGCCGTGATCCAGAGCGGAAATCACGGCATCTTTGGCATCAACTACCCTGTTGTTGAATCCAATATATTTCATACCGGTTCCCCGGCTCTCCGTTTCAGGAAATTGCGCAGCATAGTGTGCCCATGATTGGTAATAATCGATTCAGGATGGAACTGTACTCCCTCTATCGGGTATTCCTTGTGGCGCAAAGCCATAATTTCACCTTCCGCTGTTTCCGCTGTAATCTCCAAGCAATCAGGCAAACTGTCGCGTTCCACGATCAGTGAATGATAGCGGGTTGCGATGAAAGGAGATTCCAGTCCCTCAAAGACCGAGGTACCGTTGTGGTGGATCGGCGAGGTTTTGCCATGCATCAGACGCTCCGCCCGGATAACATTGCCGCCAAAAGCTTGTCCAATGGCCTGATGGCCCAGACAGACACCGAAGATCGGAATGATTCCTTTGAAATGCTGCAGCAGCTCAAGGCTTATGCCTGCTTCATTCGGTGTGCACGGTCCCGGAGAAATCAGGATATGGTCCGGTGCGAGCGCCTCAATCTCCTGGATGGTAATCTCATCATTGCGGGATACCTTCACTTCTTCCCCAAGCTCTCCCAGATACTGCACCAGGTTGTACGTAAAGGAATCATAATTATCGATAACCAAGATCATTATATTGCTCCTCCTTCGGTGCCGCCGGTGGTCCGTGATTCCTGCTGATATTCGCTACAGAGAATCGCCTTCACTACGGCTTTGGCTTTATTGTGGCATTCCCGGTATTCCTGGTACGGGTCAGAGTCGATCACAATGCCCGCACCTGTCTGAATATAGCCTACTCCGTCCTTGACCGCCAATGTTCGTATAATAATATTTAATTCCATATTGCCGGTATAGTCAATCCAGCCCATTGATCCCGTATATGGACCACGCCGAACGGGCTCCAGTTCCTCGATGATCTCCATCGTGCGCACCTTGGGTGCTCCGGTGATCGTGCCGCCGGGGAACAAGGCGGCCATGACATCGTAAGCGCCTTTACCAGGCGCGACGGTGCCCTCCACCTGCGAGACGAGATGCATCACATGCGAGTATCGCTCCACGGTCAGCAGCTCCGGCACGCTGACCGTTCCATATGCAGCGACACGGCCGATGTCGCTCCTCTCCAGATCGACAAGCATAATATGCTCGGCGATCTCCTTCTCGCTCCCGCGCAGCTCCGCCTCCATGGCGGCGTCCTCCGCGGGAGTGAGGCCCCGGCGCCGGGTACCGGCTATGGGGCGTGCGCTGACCTTGTCCCCGTGCAGCTTGACGAGCAGCTCGGGCGAAGCGCTGGCAAGCGTGAAGCCGGGTGATCGCAGCAGCCCCATGTATGGGGACGGATTGAGCTTGCGCAGCCATTCGTACACATCCTCCGGCGAGGATTTCAGCTGCGCTTCTTGACGCAGCGACAGATTGACCTGGAAAACATCCCCTTGCCGGATGTACTCCTGAACCTCCTGGACCGCCAGCTGAAACTGCTCGGGCGAGAAGGCTGAAGTCATGCCCGGCCACTCACCGGTGACATGGGTATGGGCTTCAAGGATGGCAGCCTCGGCAGCTTCTTCAGCGCTGCATTCTGAAATCCCTGGGGTGGCTGAGATCAGCCGCCATTGCTCCAGCATCTGCTCTGCCCGCCGGAGAGCGTCTTGATAAAGATCTTTCAGTTCAGCAGGGCCAGACGGGTTCGCAGTAACAACCGGAACATGCACTGTGCAGTACAGCATGTCCTCCTGATGATCATAGATCCACAGCTCCTCCAGCCTCATAAAGAGGTAATCGGGAAAGCCCGGATCATCCTCAGCCAAGACAGGCAGCTTCTCCAGGGAACGGGCCACATCATAACTGAGAAATCCAATGCAGCCACCTATAAAGGGAGGCAGTGCAGAGTGCTGGACGCACGGTGACGTGAAATCCTTCATCCAGCCTTCCAGCATCTCCAATGGTTGACCACTTATGACAGAATGGAGTCTGGGCTCATCTGTATTAGCAGCATCTGGAGGGAAACTGCGTACTTCAGCCGAGCCTTCTTTGCCTTGCAGCACAGAAACCGGATTTAAGCCAAGGTATGTATAACGGCCCCCTTTCCCGCTCTCCAGTACCACTGAATACGGGGAGGCCGTCTCCCAGGCTTTCTTCCAGAAGGCCGGCAATCCTCCCTTTTCCTGAGGTGATTGTATAATAAGGGGGAGAAGGCTCCACTCTGCCTGCGCCCATAGCTCCCAGTCCTGCCATGCTGTTATGATTTCCAATGCCATCCCCCTAAAAGTTTTGTGCAGCATACGCTTCTTGTGACTTTACTTCGTAACAAAACTCGCTTCGGAAGAATCTGCTTAGTTTTGTGCAGCATACTTTTCCTGTAAATCCACTCTGTATACAACCCGCCCTAAGCAATCCTCACGGTTAATCCGTTTCCTTATCCTTTGGTTTATTGCCTGTCAGTATACTGTACTTTGGACCGTTTTGAAAAGCCTGATTGATCGATTTTCCGAAAAAAGAGCCTTCACATCCCTATGACAGCGGATGAGAAGGCTCTATGCACGATATGCAAATCAGCAATTACACTTCGAAATTGTAAAGTGGAGTACTCAGGTAACGTTCACCGTTACTTGGAATAATCACAACGATCTTTTTGCCTGCTCCCAGCTCTTTAGCCACTTTGAGGGCAGCGAAGACGGCTGCACCGGAAGAAATACCAGACAGAACGCCTTCTTCCTTCGCTACACGACGCGCGGTTTCGAATGCTTCGTCGTTCTCTACATGGATGATCTCATCATAGATCTTCTGATTCAGGATATCAGGAATGAAGTTCGCGCCGATCCCTTGGATCTTATGCGGGCCTGGTTTACCGCCAGCCAGAATTGGTGATGCCGCAGGTTCAACAGCATAGATCTTCACATCTGGATATTTGTCCTTCAGAATCTCGCCAGCCCCTGTGATTGTTCCACCCGTACCTACTCCGGCAATGAAGGCATCCAGTGGTCCACCGATGGATTCAATGGCTTCAACAATCTCAGGACCGGTAGTTTCGCGGTGAATCTTCACGTTCGCCTTATTCTTAAACTGCTCAGCCAAGAAGAAGTCAGGATTCTCGCTAAGGATTTGTTCAGCCTTCTTAACTGCACCGTTCATCCCTTCTGATCCAGGAGTAAGGACTAGCTCCGCACCATAAGCACGCAGCAGATTGCGCCGCTCAAGGCTCATTGTTTCCGGCATAACAATAACCGCCTTGTAGCCTTTGGCTGCAGCAACAAGTGCTAGGCCAATCCCTGTGTTGCCACTGGTAGCTTCTACAATGGTACCGCCTGGCTTCAGAAGGCCTTCCTTCTCAGCCTCTTCCACGATGCTGATCGCGATGCGGTCTTTCACGCTGGAGCCCGGGTTTTGATATTCCAGCTTCAGATAGATTTCAGCAGAACCTTCGGGAACCACCCGGTTGAGACGAACGAGCGGTGTGCCTCCGATCAAATCTGTTACACTATTGACGACTTTAGCCATGAGTAAAGACCTCCTTGGGATGATAAATGAATGGGTGCGTAACTTGTGACAATAGTCTTCAGCATAAATTCCCGGGTGTATGAAAAAACGGCTAGGTCTGCACCAGGATATTCAACACCGCAGCGCCAAGTTATAGCGCTGGACAGCGGAATTGAACAGTCCGCCGTTTGTTATTTCCGACTAAATCAGTAGGTTTTACATTAAGTTCATATTATCAATCTTGCAGGCTGTTGTCAATATATATCGCTGTATCATATTTAGCGCGCAAATCACTTTCCACCTTCTGTAGCGGGGGGGCCTTCTCCAGCGCAAGCTCTTCCCGTACCTGCTGCCTGATTTCAGCTTGATCCTGCTCCCTGGGCACGATAGTTTGTTCCAGGCGAATTACCGCATAAGTTTCCCCTGTCTGCAGCGGACCTGCAATGTCACCCGCCTCCAGGCCAGCAGCAGTCTTCAAGAGATCCTCCGGCCAGAATGGGTCGTCCTCCTCCACCATACCAATACTTCCTCCATGGAGGCGGCTTTCCTCATCGATGGACAGCTCCCTGGCCAGTTCCGCAAAATCCTCCCCCTGCTCCAGGCGGTCCATTACTTTTTCCGCCTCATCGTAAGTGGTTACCTTAATCATGGAGAGCTGCATTTCCTTCTTGGGAGTGAACCGCTCAGCATTTTGCGCTAAATAATCATCAATTTCGCTCTCACTGATGGTAATTCCCGCTGTTGCTACCGCTTGCAGTGTGAGACGGTAGACCGCCTCTTCTCTCACTTCTTCACGGGAGAGCCCCAGCTCTGACTCCATTTGTTCGTAATATTGCTGTTCGGAGCTGTAACCAGCCATACTGCGCTGCAGCTCCCTCTTGATCTCATTATCGTTAACGGTAATCTTCAAAGCCTTTGCCTCTTTGCTGACTACAATGTGATTTAGCAATCCAAGGAGCACTTCATCACCATGCTTTTTTTTGAGCTCAACTATCCATTGCTGGTCCGTAACCGGCTGATCTCCCGCTCTTGCAATGTCCGAGGACTCCCCCTCTGCGGCTTCTCCCTTTAGTATGGCCATAGCCCGCAGACTCCAGAACAATAAACCTCCGAGCATTAATGTTGCGATCGCCAGTAGTATAACGGCATTGCGCAGCACGCGCTCTTGTCTTGTCATCATCCCATAGCCCTACGATTTCGCTTGATTCAGGATAACCTGCAATTCATCCTTATGAAATACATAGGCCTCGTTACAAAAATGGCATACCACTTCCGCCTGGTCATCTTCTTCGATCAACCGTTCCAGCTCGTGCTGGCCCAGACTCACCAACGTTTGCTCTACACGCTCACGGGAGCATTGGCAGACAAAATTTATATCGAGTTCATCCATAATAATTACATCAGGAAGCAACCAGCGAAGCATCTCTTCCGGCTCGAGTCCCTGGTCGAGAACGGCGGTAACAGAAGGCAGTGCACCTACTGCCCGCTCAATCTCTGTGATCTCATCATCGGTGAGACCCGGAAGAAGCTGCACAATAAATCCTCCAGCAACTTTCACAGAGTTATCCGTTTCAACAAGAACTCCAAGCCCTACCGCAGCCGGGGTTTGCTCGGATACCGCAAAATAATAGGTGAAATCCTCACCAAGCTCTCCCGAAACAATAGGAACACTCCCCCGGTAAGGCTCCTTCATCCCCAGATCCTTACTGATATCAATGAACCCTTCTGTTCCCACTGCTCCCGCGACATCCAGTTTGCCGAGACTGTTGCTTGGCAAATGAACATGCGGATTCTGTACATAACCACGCACTTCTCCAAGAGCATTAGATTCCGCAACAATCTGCCCAAGCGGTCCGTTCCCTTTGACCATAATTGCCAGTTTTTCCTCGCCCTTGAGCATAGCACCCATCATAGCAGCGGCTGTAACTGTACGGCCCAGCGCTGCTGTTGCTGTGGGATACGTATCATGTCTGCGCCGAAGCTCGTCGACAAGCTCAGTGGTACGGACTGCAAAAGCTCTTACCTTGCCGTTCATCGCCGTTCCCCGAACCAGCCGATCTTTTTTTTCATCCATTGGTTGCATGCTCCTCCTGTCATTTGTCCCATATGGGTTCTATATCTTTATTTGTTACGGTCATAAATAATTCTTAAGCCTTCCAGCGTCAGCATAGGATTAACTTCATCAATACATTCCGTTTCACCGGCAATCAGTGTCGCCAGGCCTCCAGTAGCAATTACTTTCAGCACCGGGGCATTCATCTCCAGCTTAATGCGTTTCACAATACCTTCAACCTGACCAGCATAGCCAAAAATAATCCCAGCCTGCATGGCGTGTACGGTATTGCGTCCAATGACTTTCTTCGGCTTCTCAAGTTCAATCCGCGGCAGCTTGGATGCCCGCTGATACAATGCTTCGGTAGAAATGCCCAGTCCCGGTACAATCGCACCACCAAGATAGTTTGCACCAGCATCAATGCAGTCAAACGTAGTCGCCGTTCCAAAATCAACGACGACTAGCGGACATTTATATTGTTCAATGGCGGCAACCGCATTTACAATCCGGTCAGCACCAACTTCACGTGGATTCTCATAGCGCAGATTAAGCCCTGTCTTAATACCCGGGCCAACAAGTAGCGGCTCCTTGCCAATATATTTCACGCACATCTCCACAATAACCTGCACAAGAGGGGGAACAACCGAGGAGATAATGACCCCTTCCACATCTTTGAATGAAATATTCGACATATGAAACAAATTATGAATCAATACACCGTATTCATCTGATGTCGATTGACGGGCAGTGCTGAGCCTGAAATGATGGAGCAGTTCACGCCCCCGGTATACCCCAAGGACGATATTTGTATTCCCTATATCTACAGCAAGCATCATGAGAAGTGCTCCTCCTTCTTCGCATTCAGATCCAGACTGATATCCAGACTGGAGAAGGAATAGGTGAGCCTGCCGACAGAAATCACATCAACCCCGGTCTCAGCAATGCGGCGGACTGTCTCTAAAGACACGTTGCCGGAAGCTTCGGTTTTGACATGGGGGGCTTTGGTTTTAATCCGTCTTACGGCTTCAGTCATCAGTTCAGGGGACATATTGTCCAGCATAATAATATCGGCCCCTGCCGCGATTGCTTCTTCTACCTGCTCCAGGCTCTCCGTCTCCACTTCAATGGTCATCGTGTGCGGAATATTGGCCCGGGCCCGTCCAACAGCCTGACGAATCCCCCCGGCTCCCTTGATGTGGTTGTCTTTAATCATTACGGCATCGTAGAGGCCGAACCGGTGATTGGCGCCACCACCAATACGAACGGCGTATTTCTCCAGCATCCGGTGACCAGGAGTTGTTTTGCGTGTATCCACCAGCCGGGATGGCAATCCCTCAAGCTTTTGCACAAAAGAGTGGGTACGGGAAGCCACACCCGATAAACGCTGCATTAAATTAAGTGCCAAACGTTCTCCGGTGAGAATCGAATGTGTACTGCCTTCCACCTCGGCGATAACAGTCCCTTTAGTTACAGCCTGACCTTCTTGTACCATGGCAGTGAACACAAGGGCGGGATCTACCACCTCAAAAACCAGCTCTGCTACAGGAACACCACAGATAATACCGTCCTCTTTTGCGTGAATGATCCCCTTGGATTCGTGTCCTGCGGGAATCGTTGTGCGGGTTGTGATATCGCCGGAGCCGACATCCTCATGCAGCCAGCCCTTAATCATTTGTACCAGTTCTTCATTGTAGCCATTAAACATCATCACTTAATTCCTCCACTATTCCCAGTTCACGAATCTGAAGCAGATGCTTCTGCCACTGGGCATCATCACGCTGCGGGTAATCCTCACGGTAATGCGCACCTCGGCTCTCATGACGTGCTAAGGCCGATTCAGTAATCAGCAGACAACAGGTCAGCATATTGGCGAACTCGTATTCTTCACGTTTGGTCAAAGCCGAATGGAAGATAGGCAGTTGACGCTTCAATTCATCCAATCCTTTGAGCAGCATCTCTTCATTGCGCCGCAGACCTGCATATCGCACCATTACCTTCTGCACCTTCAGTCGACGCTCTACAATAGCCTGGGTTGGGGATTCCACCCTTCCTTCATCGCATCCTGCTGCCATAACGCCACGTTCAAGCGGCGGCAGCTGACGGATACGTTCAATAATCCTCCGCCCAAAAACAACAGCCTCGGACAGTGAATTACTGGCCAGCCGATTAGCTCCCTGCACTCCGGTAGAGGACACTTCCCCGCAGGCAAACAACCGGGAGATATTGCTCTCTCCATTAAGATCGGTCTTGATACCCCCCATCATATAATGCGCAGCCGGAGCCACTGGAATCCAATCACTTGTAATATCCAGCCCATAACTCATACAGGTTCTATAAATAGTCGGAAAACGGTGTCTGACCATATCTGCCGACTCGTGAGTAATATCCAGGTACACAAAAGTAGATTTGGTCAGCTCCATTTCACTGATGATGGCCCGGGCGACGATATCACGAGGCGCAAGCTCCAGCAGCTCATGATAGCGCTCCATGAAACGTTCACCATTGATATTACGCAGCACAGCACCTTCACCGCGGACTGCCTCGGAGATCAGAAAACGCGGTGCCCCCGGATAACTGAGCGCTGTAGGGTGGAACTGAATAAATTCCATGTCGCGAATATGCGCGCCGGCCCGGTAAGCAATCGCCACACCATCTCCGGTTGCTACCTCTGGGTTTGTGGTATAACGGTATAACTGGCCGGCTCCCCCCGAGCACAGTATGGTTGCAGCTGCCTGGAGAAACAAGCGGCCGCCTCCAGGGCGCTGGACCAGAGCACCCACACATTCTCCTCCGTCAGTGATAAGATCGATCACATAATGATCATCCCATACCTCAATATTTTCATGCTCCGCTACCTGCTCTCCCAGAGCGCGCACAATTTCATATCCCGTTGCATCCCCATTGGCATGCAGAATACGCCGGTGGCTGTGCGCACCTTCTTGGGTGAGCGCAATCACGCCGTTCTCTTTATCAAAAAGTGTGCCTAGACGGATTAACTCACGCACTCCTTCAGGCCCTTCATTTACAAGAACATCAACAGCCGCTGATGAGTTAAGTCCCGCTCCCGCCATCAGTGTATCCTGACGGTGATAGGCTGGTGAATCATCATCGGCAAATACAGCAGCTATACCGCCCTGGGCATAACGGGTATTGCTCTCCATCAGCGTTTTTTTGGTTATCATAATGACTTTCCGGTCTTCACTGGCTTTGATCGCTGTGAACAAACCGGCGATGCCTGAACCGATGACGATACAATCCGTCTGGACTGTTGGAAGCTCGCTAAGGTCGAAATCAACCAAATATTGTGGAATCATGACCGCTTTTCACCTGTTTCAACGAAAGAGTAGCGCATGCTACCGGACTTGTAGCATGCGCTCTAGGGATGTTCTGGCTTTGTCGGCGACAGCGGGCGGTACATAAATCTGCGGCTTCATCGTCTCCAGGCATTTGACCAGTTTTTTGAGATTATTTACTTTCATATTAGGGCAAACGAGAAATTTGGTGGCAAAATGAAACTCTTTATCCGGACTGTCTTTACGGAGCTGATAGCCGGTGCCGTCTTCTGTTCCGACAATGAACTGCTTGCGGTCAGATTTCTTGCAATAAGCAATAATGGATGTAGTACTGCCTACATAATCGCCCATGGCCACTACCTCAGGACGGCATTCCGGATGAACTACAAATTCAGCTTCCGGATATTTCGCTCTCATTTCAATTACGTCTTTGACGGTGAGCATGTCATGGGTATTACAGTAGCCTTCCCAGATGATCAGCTTCTTGCCGGTCTGATCCTGAACATATTGGCCCAGGTTCTTGTCAGGCACCCAGATAATTTCTTCGGCATCCAACGATTCAATAACCTTCACCGCATTGGCAGATGTACAGCAAATATCCGTTTCCGCCTTGATTTCCGCCGATGAATTGATGTACGTAACGACTTTGGCATTAGGGTGCTGTGCCTTTAACTTGCGCAAACCATCCACATTCACCATGTCGGCCATCGGACAGCCAGCGCGCTCATCCGGAATAAGGACCGTTTTATTCGGTGCCAGAATTTTGGCGCTCTCCCCCATGAAGTGGACACCGCAGAATACAATTACATCAGCATCAGTTTCGGCGGCCTTTTGAGCAAGTAAAAAAGAGTCTCCCCGAAAATCTGCCACTTCCTGAATTTCGTCACGCTGATAATAATGAGCCAAAATGATTGCGTTCCGTTCTTTCTTAAGCTGTTCGAGGCGCACACGAAGTTCACGATTCTGTTCCTGCTTGCGCTCAAGCGCCAGAGCTTCCACGGTCTGTTCTCCCCCTTATGTCTTCACGGCTTTTAGCCGGCATATACTTATCCAATTTTCCCGAAGTTTGCGGGTATGCAGCAGCCACCCAGCCCTGCAATTACTTAGCCTTATATTATTTAATATTTAATCACTAATGTACACAACGTTCCACCCACTGTCAATGTAACCCGGCTGGCAGAAGACGGTCTTCTGGCTACTGGGGAGATAAAAAAATCCGGAGAACCCTAGGGTTCTCCGGATCATCTTACAGACATTCAGTCACTTACAATCTAGACGAGACTTCCGCCACCGTCTTTATTGCCATCATCCGAGCCGTTTCCATTCTCTGTATCCGGGCTGTTCGGAATATCCTTGGATAAGTCCCCGATCGTGGAAGAAGTATCGTCAGCTTTACCTTGAATACGGACACGCACATCACCAATAGAATCAATGACAGGCTCGCCTTCCTCGTGAGTAACGCCAGAAATTTCTACCGGTTTGCCGTCTTCTGACAGATAACCCTGCTCGATCAATTCTTTGATCTGATCCAGCTCCAGCGTTTCTTTTTCAAGAAGGGTATTGGCAATCAGGTGCATCTCTTTGGAGTATTTGTTCAGCAGCTCTTTGCAGCGTTCGTAGCTGCTGCGGATAAAGTTCTGCATTTCCTGATCAATCTCGTATGCAATGGAGTCACTGTAATTCTGCTCATGCCCGATGTCACGGCCCAGGAATACCTGGCCCTGAGAAGTACCGAACTGCATAGGTCCCAGCTTATCACTCATACCGTATTCCATAATCATGCTGCGCACAATTCGCGTAGCCTGCTGGAAGTCACTGTATGCACCCGTACCGATCTCACCTATGAATAGCTCTTCAGCAACACGCCCGCCAAGGAGTCCAGTTACCTTATCAAGCAATTCCTGCTTGGTGACAAGCATCCGGTCTTCTTTCGGAAGCATAATTACGTATCCGCCTGCACGGCCGCGCGGGATGATGGTCACCTTGTGAACCATATCCGCATGTTCCAGGAAATAACCAACAATCGTATGACCTGCTTCGTGGTAAGCCACAATACGCTTCTCGCGATCACTAATGACACGGCTGCGTTTCTCGGTACCTACGATTACCCGGTCAATAGCTTCATCCACTTCATTCATGGAAATATCCTTGCGGTTACGCCGTGCAGCGAGGAGGGCTGCCTCATTTAGCAGGTTCTCCAAATCCGCTCCAGTGAAACCGGTAGTACGCTTGGCAATAACATCAAGTCTAACGTCCTTCGTCAACGGCTTATTGCGGGAATGAACCTTGAGTACAGCTTCGCGGCCTTTCACATCCGGACGATCTACTGTAATCTGACGGTCAAAGCGTCCCGGACGAAGCAGCGCCGGGTCAAGGATATCTGCACGGTTGGTCGCCGCAACGATAATTATTCCTTCATTACCGCCAAAGCCGTCCATTTCAACGAGCAATTGGTTGAGGGTTTGTTCACGTTCGTCATGTCCGCCGCCAAGTCCTGCGCCACGCTGACGTCCAACCGCATCAATTTCATCGATAAAGATGATACAAGGTGCATTTTTCTTGGCATTCTCGAACAAATCACGTACTCGGGAAGCGCCGACACCGACGAACATTTCCACGAAGTCGGAACCGGAGATGCTGAAGAAAGGAACCCCGGCTTCGCCGGCTACCGCACGGGCCAACAGGGTTTTACCTGTACCTGGAGGGCCCACGAGAAGCACGCCCTTAGGAATGCGGGCACCTACTGCGGCAAATTTACGCGGATCTTTGAGGAATTCCACGACTTCGACAAGCTCCTGCTTCTCTTCATCGGCCCCTGCAACATCCTCGAAACTGATTTTCTTCTTCTCTTCATTATATAACCGGGCCTTGCTCTTACCGAAATTCATTACCTTGCCGCCGCCACCCTGTGCCTGATTAAACAGGAAGAAGAACAGGATGAACATGATAACCAGCGGAATGATGGAAGAAAGGAACGTCAGCCAAATGCTGTCACCTTCCATCTTCTTCTGCGATAACTCTATGCCGTTAACATCACTGGCAGCTATGAGTTGATTGATGGCATCATCTGTAGGAGGAACAAATGTGGAAAAGTTCTTCGATTTAGCATCTGAGGGCTGCTGTTTATATTCGCCGGTTACGGCAAAAGCATTGCCTTCAAACTGAATCGTCATGCTCTTCACATTGTTATTCTTGATCTCCTGTCTTAACTCATCGTATCTAGGGAAATCGGCGGATTCATTTCCATTGCTTACAAACTGGACAATGCCCACCACGACTAAAAATAAAATCAAATAAAAACCAGAATTCCGGATGAACCGATTCATCCCCTACCTCCTCTCACAACACTCAAGTTATTGTACCATAGCCTGCCCAGACTCCTCAAATTTGACAGAAGCCAGGGATCGGATCCGTAGATCTAAGGCTGCGATTAGCTCATTTGGAATAAATCTCAGGCTTCAGTACACCGACGTAAGGGAGGTTCCGATACTGCTCGGCATAATCCAGTCCATAACCTACTACGAATTCGTCCGGAATCACAAATCCGGTATACGCGGCTTCCAGACTAACTGTGCGCCCTGCGGGTTTGTCGAACAAGGTGACCACAGTCACTGATGCAGCATTGCGGCCTTGAAGCATTTCAATCAAATAGCTGAGCGTAAGCCCGCTGTCAATGATATCCTCCACAATCAGAACATCACGTCCCTCAACGGAAGCGTCCAGATCCTTAATGATTTTGACTACGCCTGAGGATTTGGTGGATGCTCCATAGCTGGATACAGCCATGAAATCCATTTCAACTGGCACTGTAATGACTTTAACCAAATCTGCCATAAAGATGAACGCGCCTTTTAGCACACAGATGACGAGTGGCGTGCGTCCTGCATATTCCGTACTCAGCTGGGCGCCGAGCTCCCTGATTCTTTGTTGAATTTCCTCTTCGCTGATCAAGATTTCCTGAATATCGTTCTGCAACTTGCGAACCTCCTAAGTTATACTATGAAAGACTTACTTTGACCATTACGCTTCTTCGCTCTTCTCCATATCCTCCAGAGACAATAAAAGAACCGAGGCCGTGTGCCGCCCTACTGCGGCATGCATCGAGCGTCTAACGCCCGGAATCCAGACGATATTGCCCAGACCATCACAAACAAGGGGAATCGCAGAGCGTTCGGAAGAAGGTATTTTATCATCAATGTAAATATCTTTTACCTTTTTGCTTCCGTTTAATCCCATAACCCTTATGGTATCTCCAGGCAAACGGGAACGGATGGTAAGTGGCAGGACCAGCTCGCTGCTGTCAAACCACGCCAACATTTCCCCAAAGTCCTCCCCCAGTACAGAAAAATTTTCTCTCTCCAGCACCGACATCGTCAATACTTTTCCTATCTCCTTAATTTCAATACGGGGATGAGGCAAAGACAGCCGATATGTATAGCTTAATTGCTGCTTCGGAGGCTTGGACAAGAACACAATAGTATCGTATTGCCGCATACAGGTAAGTCCTCCACCCAAATTCAAACTCCATACCGTGGGATACTCCTGCAGCGTTCCCCGGCGTACTGCTTCAATCTTGGGAAAATCCAAGCTCGATGAATCCGCCGACAGATAATTTAATATTAGTTTAATCAAACGCCGTTGTAAAGCGGAGGGTACGGCCGCAAATGAGGTCCTCTTCAGAGAGCATTTTCCAGAATCGACCAGGACGAGCTCATCAAAACATTTTCCCGCTGCCGCTTCCATAAATTCATCTTCAGCCTGAACAATTTCAGACAATTGAAGTAGCGACTGCTTCACTCTGGGATTGTACTCTTCAAGCGTTGGAATCAGCTCCAGCCTTACCGCGTTGCGTCTATACTCCGTCATTAAATTACTGGCATCTTCAGCATATGAAAACCCCTCCTGCCGGCACAATTCGACAAGAGCTGTTTTGTTAATACGCAGGAAGGGCCGGATCAGTTCCACCTTTTTTTCGGTCCGTTTCCACCGCATACCCGCAAGACCAGAAGGACCGCTTCCCCGAAGCATACGCATCAGCACAGTTTCCGCCTGATCGTCTGCATGGTGAGCCAGTGCAACGGAACGGGCTCCATAGCGATGTGCCGTATCGATGAGAAACTGATAACGTTTCTGCCGCGCTGCTCCCTCCGGCCCAAGACCGCTCTCCTTGACGAGAGAGGGAATATCAAATTCTGCCAGCTCAAAGGGAAGTCCGAGCTCTCGAGCCATGGCACGGACAGATTCCGCTTCTTCTGCCGATTCTGCTCGAAAGCCATGATTCACATGCGCACAGATTAAGGTTAGCGGCATCCGGTTCAGGGCGATTTCATACAGAATATGCAAAAGAGCCACAGAGTCCGGCCCTCCGGAAACTGCGACTACAATGGTGTCATGGGGCGACCATAGCCGATGCTCGGCTGCAGACTCCAATACGGATTCCACCAGTTCTTTCATTTGCTCCATACGGCTCCCTTTCTCACCCGGTAACGGGCCGGAACTGGCATGAGATGCCAAGCCCTCCCGATATTATGTATAATTTCAAAATCGAAATACGTAGTAAATCGTAAATACCAGCAAAAATAAGGATAGCGCGAATGCACTTTTTAACCAGCCGGGTGTCGCCATTGATTCTTTCCCCGGTTTTCTTGAATTGTAAATATGGGTCCTCCAGGCTTCTGTTGCCGCCTCCGTTCCCGGGAATCCGCCTTTAAGTGCCAGACACAGCCAAGCAGAGAGCTTCTTATCGGGCAAAGTTCTGGCCAGCTTCAGCAGCTCGTCGGCACTTCTAGTCTGCGGCAGCTGGGAGGCGGCTGTCTTCAACCCTTCTTCATCCAGCAAACGCAGACACAGCACAGCAAAGGCAAACAGATCGTAATTCTCGTCACCCATACGGCTGCCCGCATTCCAGTACCCGCGGTCATGCCATTCGGTAAATTGCTTCACGCTGCGGCCCAGCGGGCTGGCACCGCCGTAATCAATCAGCTCTGCCTCTCCGTAATTGGACACCATTACGTTCTCTGGCTTCAAATCTCCAAACACAAAGCCGCACTCATGCAGATTCCGTAGCTTCTCCAGCAGCTTGAGGCCAACCAGACCTAGCCAGGAGGCTCCGTTCTTGGCTAAAAAGTGGTGCAGCGGCCGGCCCTCCACATAACGCATAACATAAAAAGGCACGCTATCGGCGTCTTTAAAATCATCTGATTCGAGTAAATAGGAAGACAAGGGAGATTCACGGTGTGCACGATGCTCTTTTCGCTTCCTGCTGGATTGCAGGCTGGTCAGAACATTGATCTCGGATTGCAGCTCAAGGGTATCGTTGCCAATCTTGAGGGCATAGTGCTCCCGTCTACCTTCCCGCTGCACCAGATATACGGTTCCGTTCGCTCCTCTTCCCAGCATCCGCTCAACGACATAACGGTTTCCCCGCCATTTGCCGCTGATTACTGTGCCGGCAGGATAGGGCGGATTAGACGACATACCCACCAATCATCCCTTCTTTTTCATCGTAACCGTCATCTGTCGGACGTTCACGGTGTCCATCCAGTGTATCATAACGGTAATGCTCAAGCACCTTGAATATGGCCGGTCCAGTAGGCGTGGCCCCACGCATCTTCAGCTTGGAAAACAAGGAGCGGACCTCCGACACATTATGTGTCCAGTCCATATCCAGCACGGCATCCTCACTACTGGAGCGTCCCGGAAAATGGAAAACCGCTATTTCGCTTTTACCCTCCCGGGCCTCCAGGCTAAGCGCCAGATCACGGATCGCATCTTCTACAGCGCCCAGCTTAGGTTTCATGCTCGCACTGGCATCGATCAAAAGCGCAATACGCAGTGGTGAGGTCTCGGTCAGTTCATCGACAACTGTAACCACCTGCGAGCGCTGCAGCGGAGGCAGCTCTTCCAGTGAGCCTTCTCCGAGTATTTTTTTCACCTCTTTATTAACCGCCTGTTGAATCGTCTGAACCACCGTCTTGCGGGTCATCATCTGAATCGTCTGTGCCAGCTGCGGCGTTCCTACGATCCGGCTGATACCGCCGCCAGCCTTGGCAATATCCGCAATCTCTTGGCTGCCAAGCTCCCCGATGGTGCCATAATCGACTACACCGACCACATTAACGGTGATGCCTTCCTGACGGGCATGCGCCGCAGCCATCACCGGACTCTCCCCTACGTTCGAACAACCGTCAGTAATAAGCAGGATCTGCTTCATGACCGATCACTCCCCTTCCTTGTATATGTTTCTAGCATATCCAAGGTAGAGAGATTTCAAACGCCGCTTTGCGGGGTTCCAGATAAAAAACAGCTGTGAATAAGGGGAACTACGAGAAATGTTTGGACTTCCGATCGCTGTTGTCCTCCGATTTCCAGATTAGAACCGCATTAAGCGGTTGAAATCGGAGGACAAAGGCGAACGCTGACGCTTCTACAGTTCCAAACTTCCTCTGCGTTCCTTCAATTCTCATCAAGTTGTCAACCTGAAAGAAGGCACCGCTGAACCAGCGGCTCGGGAAACAAGAGAGACAGGCAGCATTTTGAGGGCTGACTCCACCCTGATGCTCTGAAAAGGTAATTACCCCAACCCGGGCAAAGAATATGCTCCACCCGCGGCTATAGCTACAAAAAGCATTGCCAGTTAAATGATAGATTAGCTTACGGTGCGCGGGCGCTCCATCCGGCCGATACCGGGCAAATGCAGGCTGGACCATTCCGGATGGAAGTGATCCAAGCGGCTGACTACGATCGTCATATCATCATGGATTTCATTACCTTGATACCGGATAACCTTTTCGAGCAGATTATCGGCCATCACTTGGGGATCATCACCCTCAAGCTCCTGGATTAAGCGTTTCATCCATATTTCTTTATTAACGGCATATCCGGGCGCATCATAAATACCATCGGTCATCATTATTAAAATATCCCCTGGATGCAGCTGCATACTGACGAGATCAACCTCAATATCCTTGATGATTCCAATCGGCAGATTGCTGGCTGTAATAGGAATGACCTCGCTTCCCCGCCGGATGAAGCTGGGGGCTGACGCGATTTTCATAAATGTAGTTTGTGCTGAATACTGGTCAATCAGAGCCATATCCACAGTCGCATAGAATTCGTCCGGGGAACGCAGGAGGAGAATAGAATTAACGGATTTGACCGCGAGTTTCTCATCCATCCCGGACTGCAGGAGCTTTTCCAGCATCCCGAGCGCGGCGCTGCTCTCCATGCGGGCCCGCTCCCCGTTACCCATTCCATCACTGATGGAGACAGCAAAGGTTCCATTGCCCAGCTCTACAGTGCTAAAGCTGTCTCCGGACAGCATATCACCGCCTTTGGCCGCTCCGGCAACACCTGTATTAACCTCATAGGCTTTGGCCGATCCAAAGGTCACCATCGACAATCCCTCCCGGGGATGAACCGCCGTTTCATTCACGACTGCAATATTCTCCTCCAGAATGTCAGAGAGCAGCGGAGCGATCATCTTCCGGCATTCATCAAAGCCGCGGGTATAGGCATGCACCACTTCGATCTCTACCCGGCCCGGGTCCAGGCTCAGAATCTCAATACTGTGGATGGACAGGCCCAGCTTCTCCAGTGCTTCACGAATCTGTCCTTCCTGACGGTACATTGCCTGTCCTTCACGTTTGATCTCTTTGGCCAGGTCCTCCATCACCTGGGACACGCCTGACAGCTGCTCGGCAACGAATTGGCGGCTGTCGTATATTTGTCTTTTCCAGCGCATATCATGCTGGTATAGATCATATTGACCTTTCATCACTTCCAGTACCTCTGCAGTTTTGCCGCAGATCCGGCTCCATTCCGGCGGAAGCTGGGCAGCTGTAATGCCGGGGCACTCCTCCACCGTTGTCATCATATCGGTCATATAGCGGTAGGTCTGATAGAACTTGGCATCCCAGCAATGGGAGCGGCGGATGCAGCCCGAGCAGGCCCCTTCGGTCACGGTATTCATGAAATCTTCCATTTCACGATCCGATTTACCGGCTTCCCCGGCACGGGGAATCTGACCGAAGCTGCTCGATAATTGGCGGAATACCTGGGAGAACTGGGTTACCCGATCGGCTGTAATATCTCTTACCCTTCTCGCATATTCATGTTGGGAACGGCTATGGTCTGGCGTGCCCGGTACGTACTTGGCAATGGCAGAAATCATCCCTTTAGGTGTAAGAAGAAACAACACTACCGCTGCGCAGGTCTCCCAGGTAGAGGCCATCACATCACCCGGACCCAGGAAGTAGACAGACAGAATGGTTGAGCCGAGCAGCATCCCGATAGAGACCGCACCTTTGCGCCCGGATTGCATCATGCCTGCCAGCATCCCTGAGAAGGCGAGGAGACTCATCTGATAAATCGCTCCAATATCCGCCAGACTGAGGATCAGTCCGGTAACTACACCGACGGCTGCACCAAGCGGGGCACCTCCAGCCAGGGCAAACAGCAGAATCAGAAAGCGGGATAGGATATGCTCAAGCGATAATCCACCCACACTCCAGCCTACAAGGCCGGTCATTACTGAGGCCAGCAGTATAATCAGACAGAGTACTTCCTCATTACGCAGCGCCCTGCTTTTTTGCTTATACGTAAAGATCGGAAGCGCCTGCAAGAATACCAGAGTAAGCACGAATCCGAGCAGAGCGTCCAGTGTTGCCATCATCAGCGAATACCAGGTAATCGAGGGTCCAATGACGATTTGGAACAAGCCCACCATAAACGAAGAGACGAAAACCATCAGCGGCGCATAGGAAAGTTCCACTTTTTGAAAGCTCTCCAGGCCTTTATAAATCAAGAAAAAGATAATTAGCTCCGCGGCTACCATTACGGGACCGGGGAATGGAGTAAAGAGGCTTCCAAGGATAATTGCGCCGGCTACAGGCAATATAGAGTCTTTGCGCATAAATACAATAACGGCAAAGTAAGCTGCAGCAAAAGGGGACAGCTCGTCCAGAATCATCGCGCGGCCGAGCAGAAAACCCATAAGACTCAGAAGCAGCATCCACTTTTTCACTATGAAAAGCTGGATTACCGGCTGCTTCAGACTCCACGCCTTAGCCCGGTCCCCCCAGCTATCCCTCTGATCTTTGTCATTGCTTCCAGCTCTTGTCCACTCCGGCAAATTCACCACATTGCTTTTACCCATTCCTCTACACCACCCGTTTAAGAATTTATGAGTCTCATTATATAGCGGGGATCTTTGGAAAGTTTGTCAGAAACGGAGGGCAGCCTGTAAGAAATTTCCGACAAAAAAGCCTGTACCGACATTCTGTGGAAAAGCCTGCGCATCCCTTGCGGGACGGCCGATTGACGGAAATTATGGAAAGCCCTTCCACATTTTACACACCTGCGGCTGCAGACATTCGTCAGCGATTGCTCTGGAGTTATGTGAGAATGGCAAGGATACTGTCGGGAATTTATTTTCAGCCGACAAAATAGCCCTGCCATGTGGAGCCTGATTTCAAAGTGTCTATTCAATTATTTCTGGAGTAGCGTAAGCCTTTTCATTCCCGGCATACAAAAAAACCGCAAAGGGCATTACGCCCCCGGCGGTTATTAATGATGTACATGTATGAAACTATACGCGCTTGGCCCCACGGCCTCCGCGCTTTCCTTCTGTGTTCTTCTTGATCGAAGATATCCGTTCTTCGCTGTCTTTCAGGAAGCGTGACATTTTATCCTCGAATGAAGGTTTACCGGCTGCAGGCTTGAATGGACGCCCTCCCCGTTCACGATTGAATCCACCGCCGCCTCCACCACTGCCGCCACCGCCGCCGAAACGGTCTCCACCGCTTGGACGTTCAGGTCTTGGAGCTCTGGGGGGACGTACTTCCGATGCCGGCTTATCTACGGCCTGCTTGATGGAAAGTCCGATCTTACCGTCCTTGTCAACGTTAATCACTTTGACGGTCACCACATCAGCAATCTTCAAATGATCATTAACATCTTTGACGTAATTATCGGCGATTTCCGAGATGTGAACGAGACCTGTGACACCTCCTGACAGATCCACAAATGCTCCGAAATGCGTGATGCCTGTCACCTTGCCCTCTAACTTGGTGCCCACTTCAATTGCCATAGAATAAAATGATCCTCCCTTAAAAATATACAGACGAATATTAAGTCCATCCTGTCTGCGGTGATTTGATTATACAGTAAAGAACAAATCAAGGCAACACAGCGAAAGCCTCTTTTGGCCTGCTTTATTCCCCTGATTGCTCTGTACGAATAGGTGTTTCGCCTTTAGGATACATATTGTACCATTTACGCGCCAATTGTCCGACATACTCATCATCCTTCAGGCGGGATACTTCATATTTCAGTTGATTAAGAGAAGTAGTCACCGTTTCATTCTTCTCTTGCTTCTTGGCGAGCTGTTCACTTTTATCTGCAATAGCCGCACTCTGGGCAAAGAAAATAAAACCGGCCCAGCCGAAAAACACAGCAACGACGAGCGTCCATATGAATTTTCTTCTCTTCGCGCCTGCGGCCGAAGCTTTATGGCTATTCCCCTTCTCTTCCGCAGAGAATCTGTTCATGCAGCGTTCCTCCAGTTCAAGGTCAGTGTTTCCTTTTGGTGTGTATCCATTCTGTGCATCTCATGACCCAGGCACTATTGCGGAGCCGGGATACATGTGGAGAGATCCACCTTACAGGAAATACCCAAATGGGTTTCGATAGACGCAGCAGCAGCTTTAGAATAAATAACAGGATACGGCCCAGCAGCTGCAGTATGCCTCTCAAGAGGCGCCACAACAAGCGCAGCGGTACACCTATTAACACTTCTATAACTCTCCATAGCAATCTGCACGTATACTGAACCGACTGAATTAACATTACCACAAAACGGCGCACCGTAACACTGAAGATCAAAAAATAGATCCATACGCCTAGAAACAGCCCCACGAAGACATAAAACCTCAATTGTCCCTGATTTCCGGCATAAAGCATGCGAAAGACCAGCAGCGCCGCCCATAACCAATACAAGAGATCGAGAAGCGCATTCAGCCACTTGGGAAAGCTTAATTTCAGCGACAGCACCCGGTAGCTGTCATAGGCCAGTCCCATGGCTGTGCCGGCCAGCATCATATAGAATAGGGTCATCCACTGAACTGCGGGATTCATTTAAACAGTTTACCGAGTAATCCTTTATTTTTGCCTTGCGCTCCGGGATCCAGATAAATCAGGGATTGCACATTGCCCTCCAGAGACAATATGCCATTCTCCAGACTTAAGTTTTTGATATGTAAATGATTCCCGCGAATGGTGAGATGGCCAAGTTCCGTACGCAGCAGAAACTCTTCGCTGTCGAAGCTTTCTACGTTCTGCACACCGGTAAGCTCCAGCTGTTTGCGGCTGTGCATGTGCAGATCGTGCTGTTTATTGACTTTTACTGGCTCGATCATAGCATGTACCCCTCCTTCTTGATTCTAATCTATGGGGGAAGGAGAGGTTATAGAACTGAAACTGCACAAGTGGAAGCCGCTAATTTATTGCGTGAAACCTAGAAATTCTTATATTTCAAGTAGAAACGGCTTCGCCGTCCAGATTGTCGAGAAACCCAGGTCATTTTTACGACCTTGGGTTTCTTTTTACGTTCAGGCAGAAGTACAATCGGA
>NZ_JBQENA010000021.1:0-34219 GCF_052044425.1 Paenibacillus sp. 22594 | reverse complement strand
ATACAACATTAACGCGGTGTCGTCTTAAATTTAGTACACATAAATAAGGCTGTCGAGACTTTCTCGACAGCCTGAACGGCTTCGCCGTCCTTCTTTAAGGACGGCACCGTTTCAGCGAGAAAATAGAAGTATAATTTATAGTGCGAAGCATAGAAATTCTTATATTTTCAAAAAAAGCGCATACTCTACAGAATGCAGAGCAGCGCTTTTCTCAGAATCTTTACAAATCTGCTTACCAGTCGAGGCCGCTGCTTTTGGCAACAGGCTCTTCACGAAGCAGTGTATACATACCTGCGGCCTCGTCTTTGCGGGTCGTTTCGACCAGCTTTTCCACTTTGACCGTCACAAGTTTTTGGCCGAATTGCACGGTGATCTCGTCGCCGATCTTCACTGTACTGCTCGGCTTGGATTCTTTCCCGTTAATCAGCACCCGGCCTTGTTCGGACACATCCTTGGCCACTGTGCGGCGCTTGATCAAGCGGGAGACTTTCAGGAATTTATCAAGACGCATTAGTTGACGGCTTCTTTGAGCTTGTTGCCAGCCTTGAAGGCCGGTACAGTCGATTCAGGAATTTCAATCGGTGTGCCCGTTTGCGGGTTGCGGCCGGAGCGGCCGGAACGTTTGCGGGTTTCAAAGGTACCGAATCCGATAAGCTGCACTTTATCGCCTTGTGCAAGGGCTTCGGTAATTTCGCCCAGTACGCCGTTTAATACAGCTTCTACATCTTTTTTTGCCAATCCGCTTTTTTCGGAAATGTTGTTAACCAAATCTGTCTTGTTCATAATTTGAAGTTCCTCCTAGGATACAAAAAAATAAATGAAACGCGATTGTGCGCCAGGATAAGCCGCAAATCGTCATTTCGTCTTTATGATATTCTTGATGCCAACCCGAATTCCTGCCACGAACCGCCAATTTTTTAAAAATATAAGACTTTATATGCTGAGTGCTATAGAGTATCCTTCTATTTCACGCCGGAAAATCCCGGGCTTATAGCACTATAACATTATAAACTACTCTTTGCATTTCAAATCAGAGATTTGCGCGCATTCACAGCATTGCCGCTTTATCGGAGGGCTATACCGACTGTACGGCAACTCTATGTAATTACAGATTTCGTTCTTCCTTTTTGGCTTCCTGCCAGAGTGCTTCCATCTGTTCCAGACTGCTCTCCTGAACCGAAGTTCCCTGGCTGCGCAACTGCTGCTCAATGTAATGGAACCGGGAGACAAATTTTCGGTTGGTGCGGGTTAGCGCCTCTTCCGGGTCTGCATCGATAAAGCGGGCGGCATTGGCTGCCGCAAACAACAGATCCCCTAGCTCCAGCATCTGCTCCTCGGCTGAAGCGCCGCTCTCGATAGCCTCCTGCAGTTCGTCTGCCTCCTCGCGGATTTTGGCCAGAACATCATGAACGTTGTCCCAATCGAAACCTACTCTGGAAGCTTTCTTCTGCAGCTTATAGGCTTTCATCAGCGCCGGAAGATCACGGGGAACTCCACTAAGCGCAGAGTCAGCTTCAGGTTTCAGGCCCTTGCGCCGTTTCTCCTCAGCCTTCATACCCTCCCAGTTCTTCAGCGCCTCCTCGGCATTGCCCGCTTCGGTATCCCCGAATACATGCGGATGACGGAAAATCAGCTTGTCATTGAGGCCTTCAATCACATCATAGACATTAAAGGTTCCGAGCTCCTCTTCCATCTGGGCATGCAGCATAATCTGGAGCAGCAGGTCTCCCAGCTCTTCCTTCATATGATCCGGGTCATCCTCGTCAATGGTTTCGAGCACCTCGTAGGTTTCCTCAATCAGATTCTTGCGCAGCGACTCATGGGTCTGTTCCCGGTCCCAGGGACAGCCCTCCGGACTACGCAGAATATCAACGATCTCATGCAGACGGGCAAAGCTGCGCCGTCTTGCCGTCTCTTCACGGTTCGCCGGAACATAGACAAGCGAGAGATTGCCATAGCCTGTAAGGCGGTCAAGCTCATAGAGCGGTACACGGTCTATCTGCTCTTCACCTTCCACTCCGAGCGCATGGCCTACAATGATCTCATACTCCGGCGGATACAGCTCCATGAGGCACAGCTTGGTTTCCGAAGCCGTAAAGCTGTCGTATACCTGACCGATCAGCGTATGCAGCTCGGGCTGAAGCTGGGAGCTGCGGATGCCCGAGGCATCCAAAAGCTGAAAGCCCTCAATCGGATCAAAACCCAGACGTACAAAAGCCTCGTCCAGGAAGCTTTCCCCGCCTAGAATATCCAGCTTGATTCCCGCTTGCGGGCAGCGCTCCCGCAGTAAAGAAACAGCCGACTCCGCAACCATCGGATGCCCCGGAACAGCATAGACAATTTCTGTGCCCGACGGCGCCGAACCCGCCTCCTCGATCAATTTCGCCGTAATCGCTTCATATACCTCAGGAAAAGAAGACAACGATTCATACAGGCTGTCGAACGACTGTGAAGCAATCTCAAGCTCAGCCAGAGCCGCCATGACCGGATGCTCTGCAGTCCGCACGTAAACGATAGATGCCGCCTTCAGCTTCTTGATAATGCCCAGTGTCAGCCGGTCCGGATTCCCCGAGCCAAGCCCCACCACTGTTAGTGTTGCACTCATGCGATTCCACTCCTTCCAGGCGGCCGCTGCCCTAAATAGCATATGACCGCTCTATGTACTGCTGGTACTTCAATCAGTCCCGCATTTCAGCAGGACTGCTAGGGAAAAAACGGAGAGACCAGCCCAATCCAAGCCAGCGTTGCCGGCTTTAGGGAAACAGGCGCAGCTTCTTCAGCTTGTCCGCCAGCCTCGGGCCGAAGCCCGGCAGCTGGCGCAGTTCACTTTCGCTAAGCAGGCGCAGGACTACCGCGCCGATGGCGAAGACAGCGCAGCCTGCGAGCACGCCAAGCAGGCTCTGCGCCAGGGCCGCGGTGCGGCTGCCGCCAAGGCCCGCGGCATCTGCCGCAGCGCCGGTAGCGTAGCTCACGGCGGCAGCGGCCAGGGCCAGGCCCGCCAGCAGCAGCGCGGGCCGCAGCAGGGCATCTGCCAGGCGCAGCCGCAGATGGCCCTGGCGGTGCAGCAGCAGCACGTTCAGCGCTGCTGCGAACCCATGCGCGGCCACGCTGGCGATGGCCGCGCCGGTAATGCCCTGCTGCGGCACGAGCAGCAGGTTCAGGGCCGCCTTGAGCAGCGCGGCGGCCAGGAGGTGCAGCGCCGGCGCGCGCACGGCACCAAGGCCCTGCAGCAGCGCGGCCGAGATGATGCTGACCGTACCGCCGGCGGCGGTGAAGGCCAGCCAGGTCATCGTGCTGCTGCCGGAAGCGTCGCCGTAGAGCGCCACGTTGATCGGCTCCGCAAGCACCGCCAGGCCTGCGGAGGCGGCCAGGCCAAGCAGCCAGAACCAGCGCAGCGACAAGCTCACGCGGGTCTGGATTAGCCCCAGGTCGCCCCGGTACTTGGCTTCTGCGAGTGCCGGGATGAACACCACAGACAGCGAAGTAGCGAGCATCGTGACGATCTGCACCAGCGGCAGGCCGCGGTTGTAGATCCCGAACTGCGCCATTGCTGCCGCTTCACTCCCGCCTGAGGACAGCAGGCGGGGCACGGTGAATACATCCACCAGCCCGATGAGCGGCACGGCCAGTGCACCCAGCATGACTGGAAGCCCGTAGGCCAGCAACTGCCAGATACGGGTGCTTGCCTTCGGACTGGCGGGAGCTGCCGTCGTCTGCTCTTGTGTCCATGAGGTCTCAGCCACCACTTCCGATGCGGCAGCAAGCTCAGGCTCCGCTTGACGGCGGCGATGCCTCCGCAGATACAGCAGCATGATGAGCAGACCCGCCGCACCTCCTCCGGCTGAGCCCAACAGCGCCCCGGCGGCAATGCCTGACGCATCTGCATGGATCGAAGTCAGATACAGCAGCAGTGCGATCATAACAGCAACGCGCACCGACTGCTCGGCCACCTGGGAGACAGCAGTAGGGACCATGTTATGCAGACCCTGAAAATAGCCCCGCAGCGCAGCCATTAGCGGAACAACAGCCAGCCCCCACGCGCTGGCCCGCAGTGCAGGGGTAATATGCGAATTGCCGACCCATGCCGAGAGGAGTGGCGCACCTGCGTAGACCAGAATTCCAATTACCAACCCGCTCACACCGGTAAGGACAGCAGAGAGCTTCAGGATCCGGCGTCCTTCCTGCTCTTCCCTACCAACAGAAGCCTCTGCCACGAATTTGGAAACAGCTGACGGCAGGCCCAGCATCGCCACCGTTACCAGCATGGTGTACAGTGGATATACCGTGTTATAAATACCGAATACAGCATCTCCACCCAGATTTTGCAGCGGGATTTTCTGCAGGGTGCCAATCAGCTTGGAGAGGATGGCTGCCGCACTAAGAATGAATGCCCCTTGCAGCAGTTTTGAGCCTTGCGACTTAAGTTTCATACATATACCTGCTTCTACAGCTATAACTGCTATGATGGGATGAATTTCTATATTATAACGCATAGGGACACCCCACGACAAAAACCCCGCCGCCCGCTTGGCTTATTTCGCCAAAGGGGAAGCGGGGCCTCCATGCCACAGAAGTTACTGCTCCATTTGTTTGCCCAGGAAGGCAGCAGCAGTTTCGGCCATTTTCACTTCCATCTGCGCCATTTTCACCGAGTCATCCTTATTCAGCAGCACGACACAGCCGATGGGGTCTCCACCGGAAATGATGGGTGCCGCCACATACGAAGAGACGGATTCCGGATGGTCTTTACCAATGTCATAGCTGCCTGCATTCGTTTCAAGCACAGTCTTCCGGCTCTCCATCACTTTCTCAAGCAACACCCCAACCTGCTTCTCTAGATAATCTTTTTTTGAACCTCCAGCCAAAGCGATAAAAGTGTCCCGGTCGGTGATCATGGTAATATGGCCTGTTCCTTCAAAGAGTGATTCTGCATACTCCTTGGCAAAATCGCCCAGTTCCCCAATCGGAGAATACTTTTTCAGTATGACTTCACCGTCACGGTCGACGAAGATTTCCAGTGGATCACCTTCACGGATACGCAAAGTACGTCTGATTTCTTTGGGGATAACAACTCGGCCGAGGTCATCAATACGGCGAACAATTCCAGTAGCTTTCATTTCACATGTTGCCCCGCTTTCTTAAGAAGTATGGTCCAACTACTGTCCATTATGGGAATGGATAATCCCAGTGATTTATCGAAATATCTGACCATAGTATTCATCTCTTCCCAGTTCCTTATACATCGTCCGGCATGTAATATATAAACGGTGACGGCCCCCTCACTTCATGCGAGGGGGCCGTCTTAAAGATGTCTGTTGTATATTATTGGGCCGCTTCTGTTGCAGCCGGAGCCTCAGCGCTTGGTGCGGCTGTAGGCTCCGTTCCGCCATTTGCTGCTCCCGCAGCTGCAGAGCTCTTCGGCAAATTAATTTTGACATCGAGCGACTCCAGATCCTTCTCAAGGTACGATTCCAGAGCCTGGGACGCGAGAGAACCCTTGATGGTTTCCTTCTGTTCATCGGTCAGCTTATCAAAAGGGGTTTCTGTGCGGGATTCCACTTCCATCACGTGATAGCCGTAGGTTGTCTTAACCGGATCGCTGATCTTGTTCAGCGGCAGGGTTTGGGCTGCCTGTCTAAATTCTTCCGGATAGGTAGCCGGGCTCAGTACTGTATCCTTAATTTCACCGCCGCTTTCCTTGGACCCGGTATCATCCGAGTATTCTTTGGCTATCGCTGCAAAGTCCGCTCCGCCATCCAGCTTAGCCTTCACTTCCTTGGCCAGCTTCAGCGCGTCTGCATCGGTGCGTTCCTTACCTGCAGCATCCTTAAGACCGATTACTACATGGCGAAGCGTAGCTACAGTGAAGTCACCTTTGGTTTTTTCAAACTCAGCCTTTACCTGGTCGTCCGTAACTTTCAGCAGCATGTCCTGATACACAGTCAGCACACGCAGCATGTAGGAATGGATATCTTTTTCTGTCAGCTTGGCTTCCTTCAGCGTACTTTCATAGGTTTCCCCTAGGCCTGTCTTAATAGAGTTTACTTGTTCGTCTGCTTGCTTCTCCGCTTCTTTCTTCGCGGCATCCGTAGCCTTACCAGACAGATATTCAAATGCGACTTCCTGCTTCAGGATGGACTCCTTGAAGGCGTCTATTTCCAGGTACTGCGCCTGCTGTGGCGACAGAAGTTTCATAACACGGGTATCCATTTCAAATTCTTTTTCGGTAATTGTACCGCCTTTGTAAGTGGCTACCGCAGTGCTGTTATCTTCAGCGGCTTTACTGTTATTATTACTGCTGCAAGCTGCCAGCATGGAGAAGGAAATGGCCGCCGCAAGTGAAACCAGCAGCACTTTCCAGGATTTTGTTTTAATTGATGACATCATGTAGTTCTCCCTTCGATTTTAAAGACTGTTTGGCCGCCGCCAGAAACTGTTCCAGCAAATCAAGCAGTTCCTTATCCCCCAGATCCTTTGATTTCACACGGATGGTTGCCTTGGCGTCCCTATCAAATTGTACACGTCTTTCAAAGCTATTTCCAACTTTAGCGAGCTTTGCCGTGTCAAAAGCACCGGTGCTGCCTTCATGGAAGTTGAGCGAGATCTCATCTCCCCGCCGGACCATCGATTCCATTCCATATAGCTTGCCATACACCTTCAGACGGGCTACAGATAACAGGTTGATGACAGCTTCAGGCAGCTCGCCAAAACGGTCGAGCAGCTCGTCTTCGAGTTCTGCGGCATCCTCAAGGGCAGCCACCGCAGCAACTTTCTTATATATTTCTATTTTTTGAATACTATCATAGATATACTCGGATGGCAGGTAAGCATCAATCGACAAGTCAATGACCGTATTTCCTTGCTTAAGTGAGGTATCCTCTTCACCCAGCACGCTGACTTTGCGTTTGCGGATCTCTTCGGCAAGCATCTGCGAGTAGAGGTCAAAACCGACAGACGCAATGAATCCGTGCTGTTCAGCGCCAAGTAAATTGCCCGCTCCGCGAATGGAAAGGTCACGCATGGCAATTTTGAAACCGGAGCCAAGCTCCGTAAACTCCTTAATCGACTGTAGCCGCTTCTCGGCTACTTCAGTAAGCACCTTGTCGCGCTGGTACGTGAAATAGGCATAAGCAATCCGATTGGAGCGGCCTACCCGTCCGCGAAGCTGATACAGCTGGGACAGCCCCATTTTGTCAGCATCATGCACAATCAGGGTGTTGACGTTCGGAATATCTACCCCTGTCTCGATGATGCTTGTGCTGACCAGTACATCGTATTCCCCATCCAGAAAGTCAAGAATGGTCTTCTCCAGCTCTGACTCCGACATTTGGCCATGACCGATGCCGACCCGGGCTTCCGGAACGAGCATGGAGATTTGCGCAGCCATTTCCTGAATACCCTGAACGCGGTTATACAGATAATAGACCTGACCGCCCCGGGCCAGTTCACGTTCTACGGCCTCACGGGTAAGCGTCTGGCTGTGCTCCACCACGTACGTCTGTACAGGAAAGCGGTTCTCCGGCGGTGTCTCAATGACTGACAAGTCCCGTACACCGAGCATGGACATATGCAGGGTCCGGGGAATGGGTGTTGCCGTAAGGGTCAGTACATCGACATTGGTCTTCAGTTTTTTGAGCTTTTCCTTATGTGTAACCCCAAAACGCTGCTCCTCATCTACGATCAGGAGACCCAGATCCTTAAAGACCATATCCTGCGACAACAGCCGGTGCGTGCCAATAACCACATCTACCGTTCCCTGCCGTACGCCCTTGATCGTCTCATTCTGCTCCTTACGGCTGCGGAATCGACTGAGCACCTGGATGTTAAGCGGATAGTTGGCAAAGCGCTCGCGGAAGGTCTCATAGTGCTGCTGGGCTAGAATCGTCGTTGGTACCAGCACCGCAACCTGCTTGCCTTCAATCGCAGATTTAAATGCGGCACGAATCGCTACCTCCGTCTTGCCGTAGCCTACGTCACCGCACAGCAACCGGTCCATCGGACGGTTCTGCTCCATATCCTTCTTGATTTCTTCAATGGCCCGCAGCTGATCGCGTGTCTCTTCATAAGGGAACATCTCTTCGAATTCATGCTGTTCCTGGGTGTCCTTCTCAAAGCCATAGCCCAGGGCGCTCTGGCGCTCAGCATAGAGCTTAATCAGATCATCGGCAATATCCTGTACCGAAGATCGTACCTTACTTGTAACTCTCGTCCATTCATTACCGCCAAGCTTATAAACCTTCGGCTCCTTATCTTCCGAACCCACGTACTTCTGAATCAGATCAATTTGTTCAATCGGTACGGAGAGCTTATCTCCTCCGGCATACATAATATGCATATAGTCCCGGTGAATTCCGCTGACCTCCAGCGTCCCGATTCCCATATACTTCCCGATCCCGTGATTTTGATGAACAACATAATCACCAATCTTCAGTTCGGTGTAGCTCTTGATCCGTTCAGCATTATCGATGCCTTTGGATACCTTGCGCGCCTTGCGCTGCTTCTGGGAGAACATTTCTCCTTCGGTAATAACCGCAAGATGAATGGAGGGCAGCTCAAAACCGGAACCCAAATTGCCTTGAAGAATTGTAGGCTCCTCAATGCCATAGTCGTACAGAACCCTGCGGACACGCTCCATCCGTTCTTCACCATTCGCCAGCATAATCACTTTTACGCCGGATTTATGCCACCGCTCCATCTCCGATTTAAGCACATTCATCTGGCCATGGAAGTCCTGCATTCCGCGGCTGATAAAGCCCAGAATATTCTGCGGCTGAATATGGGGAACCTGGCGCAGGAAAATCGACATGAACAAGCTTTGGAACGGCCGCTGATACATAACGACATCACTCTCCACAGAAAGCTGCAGATCAGGCAGCGTCTTTCCGTTTTGCAGCAGGTGCAGGTTCCATTCCGATTCATCCCGTTCAAGCTGCTTCGCTGTTTCCAGCAATCTCGCCGGTTCATCCAGCACCAGAAGCGTATCCTTCGCCATGTAATCGTACAAATGGGTACGTTCAGGATATAAGAGACTAATATATTTATAGATTTCCGGAAAATAAGTGCCTTCACGGAGCATTTCCAGCTCCCGGCCCATTTCCTCGCGAAGACGCAGCTTCGCCTGGCGGTCGGCCATCTTTTCGAGCTGCCGTTCCAGCATTGCCGCTGCTTCCGTAGAAGCCGTATCCTGGCGCAGCTGATCAGCAATAATTTCCTTGGCAGGTGTGATCTTCACGCTGTTTACCTTGTCGATCGAACGCTGGTCCTGCGGATCAAACGTACGGATGGAGTCAACCTCATCATCAAACAGCTCCACCCGGTAGGCCAGGGGAGAAGTCATCGGATAGAAATCAATAATACCGCCCCGGACACTGAGCTCGCCGCGGTTCTCTACCCGCTCCACCCGTTCATAGCCCATCTCAATCATGGACATCAGGAACTCATCAAGCACGAGCGTCCCATCCTGGGAGATCGTCACCTCTGCGTCTGCCATCACATGTGGCGAAGGAAGCAGGCGGCGTACACCGGAATAGGGGACAACCACAACGCCACGGAAGCCCTGGGCGCATCTCGTCAACACATCAATCCGCTGGGCAAGCGTCTCAGGGCTTGAGACTGCAGCCTCAGCGGCAACCAGCTCATTGGCAGGGTAGAGCAGAACGCGATCCGGAGAAAGCGCTTCCTGCAAATCCTCAGCCATCTTCTGGGCAGAAAACATATTATGAGTAACTACAAGCAGCGGACGCGAAGTTTCTTCATGCAGCGCCGCCAGCATGATTTGTCTGGCCGAACCGGACAAACCCGATATGAGCTGCTCCTTCATACCTGCAGCTACACCTCGGGTAACGGACTGAAAATCGGGATCTTTGGAAAAAGCTTCTATAAGACCTTGTAACAACAGGCGCACCTCTCTTACTAAACAGGCTGGCACTGCCCCGACGGGCAGATGCCACCTATTATAATTAGAATCGAAAACAAGCCTTAGCATAAGGCCAAGGCTTGCGGATGACGATAGAGACAGCCGCTGCCACTTACTGAAGCGGACTGGCCAGCAGACTGAGCTCGGGGTTATTGTCCAAGGCTTCCTTGCAGTAGTCGCAAGTCACCTTTACCGTAATCTCGCCTTCTGAATCATACGCTATGATATCTCTGCGCTCCGCAGGGGTCAAGGAATGTAGGCCCAACTGCATTTCTGTAATATCACTTCTCTGGATGCTTCCCAGAAATGTCCGGCAGTGCCTGCATACATAGTTTATTGCCATCTATATGCCTCCTGAAGGTAGTATATTACCTTCAGTATGCCCCGACTGATTTGGCTTTAGCCTTAGAGAAAATTATCGTCTCTTGGCAATCAGCCATTGAATTTAGCCATAGTCTGTTCAAATGTATGCTTCATACTGAACTCCAGAGCAGCACAGGTGTCCTGAATCATCGTTCCCAGCTTATCTCCATCTTTCTTAGGGAAGGTAGATAGGACATAGTCGACAATAGCAAATCCGGGCTCGGGCCGGGATATCCCCATCCGCACACGGTTGAAGGTTTGGGTACCGGTATGCTGTATGATGGACTTAATCCCGTTATGACCACCAGCGCTTCCCTGGTAGCGCAGCCGGACTTTACCAATTTCTGTATCCAAATCATCATATACAACAATCATATCTTCAAGCTGTACTTTGTAATAATCCATATAAGCACGAACCGCTTCCCCGGAGAGATTCATAAAAGTCATTGGTTTGATCAGAACGGTTTTGACTCCGTCAATCACACCTTCACCGATAACGGACTTACATTTGTTCTGATTAAAAACTATGCCGTGTTTATCCGCCAGTTCGTCCAAAGCCAAAAAGCCGACATTATGTTTCGTTTTGGCGTACTGCGGTCCGGGATTTCCGAGTCCAACAATCCATTTCATGATGAGGCTATCCTTTCCTTCTTGGCACTCCTCGGCAGAGGCGTTCCGTTTTTGGTACAATAAGCGTATATTCCAAAGACAGGTGATGAAACATGCTACATCAAGGCGATATCTTAACGCTTCAGCGCCATTTCCAGTACCACATCCAACACGCTGTGCCTGTCGAGGTATATAGGGGCAATGTGCATGTTGACATCGGGATGGTGACAGCTGTGGATGAAGGTTTTGTGGAGCTGCAGGGGACCCTTTATAACCGTACCCTGTTCACCTTCATCTCTCGTCCGGGATACTAGAGGCGGCTTTCGCATTACGCCGATAAGGGTTACATCTTCCTCGCGAAAGGTGTAACCCTTTTTCTATACCCTGGGCAGTTTATTCTATTTCAAACAATTTACTGATCGACAGCTCTTCATGAACGCGGATAATAGCCTCGCCCATCAGTGGAGCCACGGACAGAACTTTTAGCTTCGAGGTCGGATTGCTGCTGCGAATTGGAATGGTATCCGTCACGATAATTTCTTTAATTGGAGAGTTTTCCAAACGTTCATGTGCAGGACCTGACAATACAGGATGGGTGCAGCAGGCATATACTTCCTTAACGCCGCCTTCCATCAGAGCATTGGCTCCCAGTACAATGGTTCCGGCTGTGTCGATGATGTCATCGATCAGAATCGCCGTTTTGCCCTCGATATTACCGATGATATTCATAACCTCACTGACATTTGGCTCTGGACGGCGTTTGTCGATGATCGCCAGTGGCGCGTTCAGGAAATCAGCAAGCTTTCTAGCCCGCACGACACCACCATGGTCAGGAGACACTACAACAGGGTTCTGAATCTGCTTGGAGCGGAAATACTGGGCAAGAATTGGAACACCCAGGAGATGATCCACTGGAATATCGAAGAAGCCTTGAATTTGCATCGCGTGTAGGTCCATGGTAATGACGCGGTGTGCCCCTGCTTTTTCAATCAGGTTCGCTACCAGCTTGGCCGTTATTGGATCACGGGAACGGGCTTTACGGTCTTGACGTGCATAGCCATAGTACGGAATAACCACATTGATGCTCTTCGCGGAGGCGCGCTTAAGTGCATCTACCATAACCAGAAGCTCCATGAGATTATCATTAACCGGACCACACGTGGACTGTACAATATATACATGACAGCCACGAACGCTCTCTGACAGCTTAACCTGAATCTCTCCGTCGCTGAAGCTGGTCGTGTGGGATTCTCCCATTGGAATGCCGATGTAGTCGGCAATTTGACTGGCCAGCTTAGGATTGGAATTACAGGTAAAAATCTTTAGTTTGGAATCGCAATAAGTCATAAAATATAAACCCTCCGTGACGGAATTTAACTTCCAAGTGGCGCCGGCGCGGATTTGCGGGTCCGTCCGGCACTTTGGCTTCTAGCGCTCTACGATGGACTCGGGCTGCCTTTCTTGGCTTTGGCCCGGGCACGGATCTTCTCGGCATACCCTGGCTTGTTCTCCTGCCTTACTCTGGCAATAGCCAGATCATTCTCTGAAACCGAACGGGTAATGGTCGACCCGGCAACGACAAACGCACCTTTGCCCACTGTAACCGGAGCTACAAGGTT
The DNA here is from genome assembly GCF_052044425.1 of Paenibacillus sp. 22594. NCBI lineage: Bacteria > Bacillati > Bacillota > Bacilli > Caryophanales > Paenibacillaceae > Paenibacillus > Paenibacillus sp. 22594. Next base: position 21,712 of record NZ_JBQENA010000021.1, on the reverse strand, counting down.
CACATTACTCCCGATAAAGGCATCATCGCCAATCTCGGTTCTGGATTTATTATAGCCGTCATAGTTAACGGTAATTGCACCGCAGCCCACATTTACATTCTTGCCAACCGTCGCATCGCCGACATAGCTTAAATGCGAAACTTTGGAGCCATCCCCAATGCTGGCATTCTTAATTTCCACAAAATCACCGATTTTAACCTCTTCCCCAAGCACAGCACCTGGACGCAAATAGGCAAAAGGCCCAACAGAGGTTCTTGCTCCGACCTGAGCCTGATTCAGCACGGAGTGCTTCACTTCAGCACCATCCATGACCACACAATCCTCAATCTCACTGAAAGGCCCGATGATGCAGTCCTCCCCGATGACTGTCTTCCCTTTCAGGGTGGTTCCTGGATAGAGTGTGGTGTCTGCTCCAATGATCACATCGGCTGCGATATAGGTGGAAGCAGGATCAATAATGGTTACCCCGTTCAGCATGTGCTGACGGTTGATACGCTGGCGCATCAGTCCTTCTGCTTCAGACAAGGCCAAACGGTCATTAACGCCAATAGACTCCGCAGCATCATGAGCCTGATATCCCAGAACGATATCCCCCTGTGCCCGGAGTATGCCGATAACATCGGTCAAATAATATTCCTGCTGGTTATTGCTGTTCGTAACCTTCTCCAAAGCTGCAAACAACTTGGCGTTATCAAAACAATAAGTCCCCGTATTGATCTCGTTTACAGCAGCTTCCTCCGGAGAGCAATCCTTCTGCTCCACGATCTTCAGCACGCCGCCATCCTCACCGCGGATAATTCTACCATAGCCTGCAGGCTGTTCCATGACAGCTGTAAGTACGGTTGCAGCCGCATTCTGGCCCTCATGAAGAGCCATAAGCCCCTCCAGCGTTTCCGCTGTCACGAGCGGTGTGTCTCCGCAGATTACAACTGTTGTGCCTGTTTCGCCGCTGAGAAGGTCCTTAGCCTGCTTCACGGCATGGCCTGTACCCAGCTGCGTTTCCTGAAGCACATATTCTGCATTCAGGCCTACATAGGCTTTAACTTTCTCCGCGCCGTGTCCGACAACTACAACGGTGCGCTGGCATCCGGTCGCTTTTACTGTATCAAGTACATGCCCTACCATCGGTTTGCCGCAGACGGGGTGCAGCACTTTGTATAATTTAGATTTCATGCGCTTGCCTTGACCTGCAGCAAGTACAACAGCCATTCTTTTCAAGAATGCCAACCCCCTACTTCTTTAGCTCACTACTGAATATATCTCATTCCGGGCAAAAAGAAAAGAGAACCATGAAGGCATGGTTCCCTTTTCTTCGAACCCCAATAAAAAAACGGCATGGCCTTAAGCCGCCCAAGTAAGGGCAGCCGTCCTTCAGAGTTAGCGCCTAGCTTATGCTCCCTCTTCAATGACCTCTTCTTCTTCAGTAGCGGCGCGATCATACTCGGCCAGAACCGCGGATTGAATCTTCTCGCGTGTTCCCGAAGAAATCGGGTGTGCGATATCGCGGAATTCCCCATCCGGTGTACGCTTGCTGGGCATTGCAACGAACATCCCGTTATTACCATCGATGACGCGAATGTCATGAACAACAAACTCGTTATCGATTGTAATGGATGCGATTGCTTTCATTCTCCCCTCAGAGTTAACGCGGCGGAGTCTGACATCCGTAATTTGCATGTGTGTGTTCACCACCTTTTTCCATCAGAGACTTGGTGTATAATTCCACACAGCAATGCGAATTCCTTCTTTTTGATTCCATAAAATACCTGATAAAGAAGATTATTTTTACCTTACCATCGTTTTCGACACATTTCGTGAAGTTCTCTGTGTTTTCCTCACGGATTCGACATTTTAGCCAGTCTTATAGATGTTAGGTTTGCCCTACCCATCAGGCAGAAAAATAATTCCCCGGATGTGCAGAAATCCGCCGGCCCTTGGAATCCACTTCGCTTAACTTCACCAGAGATACATAGTCATGGAGCAGACGCTCCTCGGATTCAACAGCTCCGGATTCAACCAGCACACCTACACCGGCAACCTCAGCATTGAATTCACCCAGAAGATCCACCATGCCGCGTACGGTTCCGCCTGCCTTCATGAAGTCATCCACAATCAGCACCCTGGACTTCTCCGGCAGCGCCCGTCTGGATAGCGACATTGTATGTATGCTTTTATGCGATCCCGAGACATAATTGATGCTTACCGCTGAGCCCTCCGTCACCTGGTGGTCGCGGCGTACCAGCACTACCGGCAGCCCCAGCTGCGCGGCCGTGGCATAAGCCAGGGGAATACCTTTGGTCTCCACTGTCATTACCACATCAATCTCTACGCCATAGAAGGCTGTGGCGATGATCTTGCCGGCCTGCTCCATCAGAGACGGAAGCCCAAGCAGATCAGACATATACAAATATCCGCCAGGCAGTATACGGTCACTTTGTTCAAGCTGGCTGCACAGGCCGTCTACGAAGGCTAGTGCCATGTCTGTAGGCATTCGCGGAATATAGCGCACACCACCAGCCGCACCGGCCAGTGTCTGCAATTCCCCCATGCCTTCCCCTTCAAATACCTCTTTTATAATAGCCAAATCTTCACTTACAGATGACTTCGCCGCTCCGTACCGGTCTGCAAATGTGGATAGCGAGAGAAGATCATGCGGTTTTTCAAGCAAAAATTGGGTCATGTCTACCAAACGTTGGCTTCTTTTAAGTTTTTTCACGGAATGCTCCTCGCCAAAACCGAATATTATTAAAAATAATATCACTTTTGTACGGATTTACACAAGCGCGGGGATCCATTCGATCACCACCAGACAGCGTTTACTTAGTTCAGCGAACGCACAGCGTATACTTCTTTGCAAAATCCGCGCAGCCCATTGTAAATCCTAGCTACCTTCGATTGTTTTGACACCAGGCCAAATACCGTTGGCCCGCTGCCGGACATAAGTACGCCATCTGCACCCAGCTTCACCATAGCGTCCTTCAACTGCTGCACCTCCGGATGCAGCTTCAGCGTGACATCCTCCAGTACGTTGCCGAGCCCCGCGCAGACGGCCGCGAAATCACCTGCGGCGATTGCCTCCTGCATCCGGGATGCGGATGGATGCACAGCGATGTTGTTCGCACGTACGCGTCCGTACACCTCAGCCGTCGATACATTGATCGGCGGCTTGGCCAGGACGACCCAGCACTGCGGCGGACTCGGGATGGGAGTCAGCCGCTCGCCTCTGCCCGTTGCCAGGGCAGTGCCACCTGTGACGCAGAACGGGACGTCTGAGCCCAGCTCGGCGCCCAGTTCCTGCAGCTCCTGCGCCGGAATGCCGAGGCGCCAGAGCCGGTTCAGGCCGCGCAGCGTTGCCGCGGCGTCACTGCTGCCGCCGGCGAGGCCGGCAGCCACCGGGATTCTTTTGTCCAGATGGATATGCACACCGCTCCTCACGTTATAGCGGTCTTTAATAAGCCTCGCTGCCTGGAAAGCCAGGTTCTTCTCGTCCAGCGGAATATAACCGGCCTGGCTTGAGATAATAATAGAATCCCGTTTCAGCTCAGACAGCTCCAAACGGTCCGCCAAATCGACCATGGTCATAATCATTTCAACTTCATGAAAGCCATCCGCGCGTTTATGCAGCACATCCAGCATCAGATTGATTTTCGCTGGCGCTTTTTCATACATTTTCAAGGCGTTCACCCACCCTCAGCTTTTCCCGTAAAAACAACTTAACATATTATATGAGAAACTCGTAGCGAAGTCCATCAAGTAGAAAAGGTTTGTCATCCTTTTTTTACATTTTATCAAAAGTTCAGTACATACCGAAAAGGCACTGCCGTCGTGGCAGCACCCCTTGCTGAGTTGTTCCTGCAAGTCCTTTTACGATTTGCGTGCGGCCTCCTCAGCCAGCTGAATGGCTCTTTTGACCATATTTCCGGCATCTTTCGCCCGAATTCCGCCCCAGCCATCGCGTTCTACCGTCTCATAAAAACCCAGTTCCTTGGCCAGCTCCGTCTTCAATTCCTCTGACATCATGCCCCGTTTTCTGCGGCTCATTAACGGAATCCCTCCTTAAAATAATGGATGACGAGATTGTTGCTGCTTTAGTATGCTGCCAAGGCGGGATGGCCATTCAGCCAAAAACAACAAAAAACAGCCTCCCCTACGGGAGACTGCCCATAAACCGTTAAGCTTTAATATACATAATCCGCATCTGCCCATCATCTTCGCAAACTGTGATTTCCACAGATTCAGTAAGGATATCGGCATAGCTGTAGGAGACTCGCTTGAAGGTTTGCTGCTCCTGATCCAGTTTGACAATAAATACAGAAGGGTACGTTTCTTCCAGGACACCGGTGCGTTCAACGGTTTTACGACGGCCACCGTTTGCACGCAACGTGATCTTATGACCGACGTGAGCTTCGAGACTGCGTTTAATTTCCAACAGCGCGTTATTAGCCATTGCCTGACGACCACCTCTTTCCTTGTCCATTATACAACTTTCCACCTTCATTGTCAAATCAAATAAATAATTATAGATGATGGTAAAATCGTTGTCAACGGAATTTTTTTAGCATAGAGTAAGGCTGACATTTAATCCTTGTTAGCCGTAATATCAGAGTGTAATATTCAAAAAGCAAGAAACACCGTAAACAGAAAAGCCCCACAAAAGTGGGGCTTAAGTGGGGCTTTTCTGAAGTGTCTGTTCACATATCCCGCGGCTACATCATCACCGATGGTGCTACTTTTAGAGTAGACAGATTCTGCAGGCGCGGCATTCCGATACGGAAGCTGCCACGGGTCTCGATTCCGCCCATGCCCTGGCTGCCGCTGATGGTATTATTCAGCACATCCCCCAGGCTGACGGAATCCCGGATGGAAGTAAAAGATGCCTTTGCCGCAATATAGACCGGATCCAGAGCATGAATCAGTATTCTTCCGGGAGAGCTGGCAAAGTTGGCCCCCGCACCGAGCAGTGCTTCGAAATGGGACTGGCAGGCTCCTGCCACAATAGTCAGTGTATCAAAATTCCGCTCATATTCCCGCGCAACCCTAATGGCCGCTACGAAGTTCTGCGAATTTTTGTAACTATTCAGGCTGTAGAGATCATAAGTATGCTGCTGCTTGAGTACTCCGTCATGTCCGGTAATAACAACAATATCCGGACGTACACGCGGCAACAGCCGATACAGCGTTTCGGCCATCTTTGACTCATGGATATGATGTCCTTCGGCGGGGATCCGCAACTGCTCGTATAGACTGAGGCTCTTCTTCAAATACAGTGCATCACCATCCAAGTGCAGCACTTTTCCCGGCACCTCAAAGTAAGCCAGCTCCTTGGGAGACTGGGGCCATGCCCCGGAGATACTCTCTCCGCTGCGCTGGCTCTGCTCCTGCCGGTCTTTACGCAGCCGGGTCAGGGATTCAGTGGCTTTAATCTGCGCCTGTTGTCCACGCTCTGTAATACGGGTAGGAGGCACCTGCACCAAGTCTTCCAAGGGCGCATCCGCCAGCAGGCGGAATTCGGTACCTTTGATGACGGCCCCGTTCTGCACGATATTCTCCACCCGGAACGTTACATCGCCACCGTAAGATTTGCGAACGACCAAGTCTCCTAAATTCATTTCAAACACCACCTCTACCCCATCGTATGGGCAAAGACCCCGGTTGGTTCATAATCAGCGGTGATTTGAAACATAAGAAAGGCATCAAGCCGTTTCTTCTTACCTAAATGATTCCGGCAGCAAGCAGTACGCTGCTTAACCGGGCATACTCCTCAAGACTGAGTGTTTCTCCGCGGCGGCTTGGCTCGATTCCAGCCTCAGCCAGCAGAGACTCCAGACGTTCTCGTCCCTCTTCCGGAAAGAACCGGGCTTTGAGATTATTGGCAATGGTTTTACGCCGCTGGGTGAAGGAAGCTTGTACAACCTCAAAGAAATGCTTCTCGTCTTCAACCTCTACCGGGGGACGCTCTCTCACCTTGAGACGGATCACGGCCGACTCCACGTTCGGTTGAGGAATGAATACCGTGCGCGGCACTATGCAGACCAGTTCAGGTTCACTATAGTACTGCACAGCGATACTAAGGCTGCCATATTCTTTCCCGCCAGGTGAAGCTGCCATACGTTCGGCAACCTCCTTTTGAATCATCACCACGATATTATTAAGCGGCAGTTTTTCTTCAAGCAGCTTCATGAGGATTGGAGTGGTTACATAGTACGGCAAATTGGCAACTACACTGACTCTTTCCACAGCCGCAAAATCCTCAGCGAATAATTCCTGCAAATTTACTTTCAACACATCATCGTTCCGGATTTTGACATGCGGGTAAGAGGCGAGAACATCCCGAAGTATCGGGATCAGCCGCCGGTCAATCTCTACTGCTGTCACCACTCCAGCGGACATTGCCAGCCTCTCGGTCAAAGCGCCAATGCCTGGTCCAATCTCTAGTGCACCTGCTGCCTGGTCCAGGCCTGCAGCATCCACAATCTTGTCCAGTATATTCTGGTCAATCAGAAAATTCTGGCCCAAGCTTTTCTTAAATGAGAACCCGTAACGCTGGATAATTTCCTTAGTGCGTACCGGGGATGAGATATGATTGTTGCCACTCATGAGGTAATGCCTCCCTGATCAATTTGCGCGAGAGCATTTACAAATTCCTCTCGTGATATTCCAAACATCGCCAACCGCTTGTACAGCTGCTTACCGTTACAGTAGCCGATCCCCAGCAAATTGCCCAGCGCCATTCTACGCTCCGCTGCCCGGGGATGCACCATCATCCCCGCAGCCATCAGATCCTCCAACCCAATCAGGGCCGGGGCGCCTTCAAAGGAAGTATGAACATGCTCAAGCGCGTGACGAATGGCCTCCGGAGAAGCATTTTCAACTCCGATGTCACCTTTACGGGTAGCATCTTTTTCAGGAATGAACGCATGCTTGCAGCCTGGCACCTTAGAAGACACAATCTTCCGGATCCGTTCACCGGCGTGATCAGGATCAGTTAGAATAATGACCCCTCTGCGCTCCATGGCCAGCGCAATCCTGGCGATTACTTTGCGGTTAACTGCTGAACCACCTGTTTCAATGGTATCCGCATCTACAGCACGCTTAACAGCAACTGTATCGCTTTTACCTTCCACAACAATTAATTCCTTGATCATTTACAAAACTCCTTACTCTGCAACGCAAAAAGAAGAGGATTCGCTCCCCTTCTTATTGGCTAAAGAATGTATAAGTGATGAGCGGCAGCTCTATAATTCCGTAACAGTCTTAAGTGCTACCCTCACTATATCTTATAAACCACTAATTTGCAAAAATCTGCTGCTTAATTCAGCTCTGGCTTCACAGGTCCGATCACATAAATCGTACGCGATTTACGGCCGAAGTTACGGGCATGGCTCAGTGAATCATAATAGACATCCACCTTGTTGCCTTTAATGGCACCGCCGGTATCCTCTGCACGGCGAAACCCAAGTCCCTCAATGTACACCCACCAGCCAATAGGTATTACGTCTGGATCTACAGCGATGGTCCGACCTTCCGTTACGCGTGTGCCGGAAGCCGTACGGGTACCAATACCAGGCTCTTCAGATGAATACGCCGTCATCGATACATTTTTGATTATTTTTTTGTACTCGAAATCCATGCCTGCCTTACTGGCAACATTATTACTGTTCGCGCTAACTTTAGATGATTTTGTGGTAGTGGTTGAATTGGAAGTTGCAGTAGTAGCTACAGCAGCCTTGGGAAGTGCCTTGGTACCAATAGCAATGATCTTGTCTTTGGTAACCGCCTGTACTTCCTTGCCCATCATACGCATAGATGCCAGCTCGCCATCTTGATAGATTTTCTCAATATGCTGGATCATTACGCCCGGTTTGCCTGCTTGTGCGACTCTTACAGTTCCCTTGGTCAGGGAGGGGTCTGCGGTCTTAATTACTCGGAAAGGTAAATTCGTTGTCCGCTGTACCACTTGCTTGTTGATTCGGACAATTTTGATTTCCATGTCGGCAGAAACTGCAGTGTTGAGCGAAGGATAAATCTTATCGTAGCTTTCCAGGCTGATGCCCAGTTTGTCAATTGCCTGACCGATGGTATCCTCGGTCGTGTACAGCATTTTGGTTGTTCCATCCGCAGTAAGCTTAAAGGCCTGCGCACGGTTGATTACGACACGGTCGCCGTCTTTTATTTCATCACTAAGGCCAATGGATAAAGCATCATGCGGCTGCAGCGAAATTTGTTCCTTTGCCAGCACATCGCTGAGCAGCGCATCCCGCGTCTCCAGCGTTTGTACCTTTCCGTCTATTACTAAAGTTATTTCTTTAATGCTTTGACCGTGTACGTACAGCAGAATTACCAGCGCGATAACGATTGATGCTGCGCCTGCAAGTGAAAGTACGCGAGGATTCACTTGTTTCCACCGTAATGCGAAAGACCTGCTGGATGATTGCGAATCATGGGATACTTCTGGTTGGAATACGCCCATTCTCTCCATCCTCCTTACATAGCCCCGTCGTCCAAGTTGTATAACAAAGGTGACTTTATCACTTCTGACGAAACTAGGTTTGAGATTGCACAGGATACGCCCGCATTGCTTTAGCGTTTCCTGCTCATGGACCGCCTGCTCGGCATAGCTACTCCAGACATCTGTTGTATAACAGTATGCTGGGAACATCCGCATTATTCAAAAAACAAAAAAAGCCCAAAAGAGTTCACAGAGGACTCTTTCGTGGCTCTCCGGGTGTCAGAATACGCGGGAATGTTTATGCACGAGGTTTCCTCTCTTACTTGCGCTTACGGGGTTAGCTGTCGGGTTCGGGCATAAGAGAGACGCCCTATCTCAGGTCACCCGCTCACGGCGGTTGCCCTCAAATTCACCCCAAAGACCACGTGAAGAAATCAAATAAAGTCTACGGCATTTCTATGTTGTACTCTATGTACGGACATGCGGCAGATCATTATTGGTTCCCCCGTTCTCCATACGGAGACTCAGCGAGACGATCCATGAAATTGTGACTGTCACAGTAACAACAGCTCACTTCACTGAAAAGATGATATCCTGTTTTGATGCATGTTGTAAAGCACGATTCAACCACGTTTACGCAAAAAAATCATTAAAATATTGTAATAATCAGCCGTTTTTTTATTAAAAAAGTTTAATATATCGGCTATACTTCTTTTTTCACCTGTTTTTCTCCCGTTTTCACACAATTCCAAATCGTTCCAGTGCGTTCGCATACGTAATTTCAGCTAATTCCTGTAAATCAATCCCTTTTATTTCCGCTGCCGCCTCAGCGACAAGCTTCACATGAGCACTCTCATTTCGCTTCCCGCGGAAGGGGTGAGGCGTCAGATATGGGGAGTCGGTTTCGATCAAAAGCCGGTCCATTGGAGTCTGGGCAAGCACCTCTTTAGGCACCCTGGCATTCTTGAAAGTCACAGGTCCACCGAAGGATAAATGAAAGCCCAGATCAAGACACATTTTGGCCGTTTCCCAGCTCCCGGAAAAAGAGTGCATAACACCGCCAATTTCATTTGCCTTCTCTTCCCGCAAAATTCGTACCACATCCTCGTGGGCATCACGATTATGAATACAGATAGGCATTTTCAGTTCCCGTGCCATTCGAATCTGTTTGCGGAATACCTCATGCTGTACCTCTTTTGGAGAAGTATCCCAGTAGTAATCCAGTCCAATTTCTCCGATAGCTACCACCTTTTTATGGCTGCACAGGGAGGCAATCCAGTCCATATCCTCCTCTTTCATGTCAATGGCGTCCACGGGGTGCCAGCCAACTGCTGCATAAATATAATCATACGATTCTGCCAATTTCATTGTCGTTGGAATCGTTTCCCGGTTAAATCCGATGTTAATCATCTTGCTGACACCAGCCTCTAACGCACGGGCAATAACCTCCTCACGGTCCTCGTCGAATTGCGGTGCATCCAGATGAGTATGTGTGTCGAATAAACGCATGCTGCATCGTCCTTTCAGTCTTGTTTTCTATGATGAATTCCAGAAATTTTTGTATTATTTTGCAAAGATCTCAGCGATAGAGTCAGGCAGCTGTGTAAGCACATTTTGCAGCTTGTCCTGCGGAAAATAAAGGTGATACCGCCCGCGGTGAATGCCGCTGATTGAGCGGACTATATCCGATACTTCAGAGATTTCCCGCAGTTTGTCATGCCGGTCAAGCAGCAAAATTTGTTTGCTGTCAAAGCCCTGCCCCGGACGGAAAACATCATACGGAAGATCTGTCGGATAATCAATTTCCAGGTCGTAATCAGGACGTAGCCCGGCACCGGCAAAACTGCGGCGGATTTCGTCAATCGTCTCCGAATCGAGATGGTCCATCTCCACATATTTATACAGTTTACGATGAATAAATCGGCTGCACAAGTCAGCTAAGGTTTCATCGGATTCCAGCGTCCACTGCATAAAGGCAGTCTGGACCAAGGCTTCATCCAGCAGTAAATACTGTTCAACATTAATCTCTCCACAAAATAAATCACTGAGCGGATTGATCATAAAGCGGAAAGAGTAACCCTCCTGGAGAAGTTCTTTTGCCCTGCGGAAAATCTGGCGCAGAATAATCTCCGAGCTGCGCGTAACCGGATGAAAGTATACCTGCCAGTACATCTGGTACCGTGACATCAAATAATCCTCAATAGCATGCATGCCTGATTCCTTTACGACAACCCGACCGTTATAAGGACGCAGCATTCTCAGAATACGGTCAATATCGATTGTCCCATAGTTCACCCCAGTGTAGTAAGCATCACGCAGTAAATAATCCATGCGATCCGCATCCAGAGGACCGGACACCAGGTTAACGACGATTTCATGCTCATACGTTTTGGCAATTACAGAGGCAACCTTGTGCGGGAAATCCTCACTCACATCCCGCAGTATAGCAGTAATTTCCGTATTCTCCTGTATAATTCTGCAGGTCCAGTCCTCGTGGTTCATTTCAAAAGCTTCTTCTATAGAATGGGAAAACGGTCCATGTCCCAAATCATGCAAGAGCGCTGCACATAATGTGAGCAGACTCTCCTCAGGCATCCAATCCTTGTACCCGCTTCGTTCAAACTGGGAAATGATTCGCCGTGTAATTTCGTAAACGCCCAAGGAGTGGGAGAAACGGCTATGCTCTGCTCCGTGGAAGGTTAGATAAGAGGTCCCAAGCTGGCGAATGCGACGCAAACGCTGAAATTCGCTGGTATTAATCAATCGCCAGATGATCGTATCCTGAACATGAATATAGTTGTGTACCGGGTCTTTAAAAACCTTCTCTTCTGTCAGCGGTTGCTTCATAAGTTCAACTCCTTTGGATAATAAGAATAGAAATCAGTTGAAACAAAGGTTATAATAGTAGATAATGTCGCACTTTGTCGAACAATGACGTTTTATCGATTTACAAATCGACAAATCACTTTTTAGCAATTTTCGTACGATTCGCGTTATTTATAAGCGTCACAAAAGTTTTTTTCAAAATTCCCTTGAAATTGGCCGTAAAAAAGGTTGACTGTTTTGGGAATGGTTGGTATTATAAATATCATAAAACGGTGAACATTGTCGAATAATGACGCTTTTGAACATTGAGAGGAGCAACGATTACAATGATGAAATCAACAGGTATAGTTAGAAAAGTAGATGAGCTAGGACGGGTTGTTATTCCAATTGAATTGCGCCGTACACTGGGCATCGGAGAAAAAGATGCGCTCGAAATTTACGTGGACGGTGAGCGGATCATGCTTAAAAAATATGAGCCTGCTTGCATATTCTGTGGCAATGCTGAAAATGTAACCTACTTCAAAGGAAAAATTGTTTGTCACGAATGCATTTCTGCCATCCCTACCCCTGTGACAAATTAAAACAAATAGGTTATAATAAGAACTAATCAAATTGTTAATTCTAACCTTTTTATATCTCCTTGGCCTCCCGTTATTGCGGGAGGTATTTTTTATGCTGTTTTACCCTCCTAAGGTTTACCCTCCCTACAGGGAGGGCCCCAAGGGCCACGGCCCTCTGGACACCCGGAAGCTTGTCTGATCATGTGGCCGCGCGTAAAGGAGTAACGGTTAATGGTAGACCGGCCCTCTTTCGGGCAAGCCCTCGGGGCCTTGTCATGCGAAGGGTTTCGCCATAGGCTACGCTCCTATAGCGGCTACGCAAGGCGCTCCCGGGTAACGTGCGGTGCAGCAAGCCGCTCTCCCTGCGGGAATCGCTCTACAGCGACGTGACTGAGTGACTATGGTGCTTGTTATTTATTGGCGGGAGAGCGACTTTAGATCCACTTACGCGCTCTCCCTGCAGGATTCGCTTAGCTCCAGATATTCACTCCAAATTCTCCCTATACCATATATATAAATGTAGAAACTACATTTACAACTAATATAAGGAATAACTTTATGCAAATATATAGGTAAAATGCAGATATTTCCTCGACGATATTTCCTTACTCTTTTTCCAGTAGAGCATTATAAATATCCCGTTTGGCCAACCCACGATCTGATGCTGCTTTTTTCATAGCGTCCTTACGTGTCAGTCCGGAAGTTTCATAATGGGCTACATGCTCCTCGATACCGAGTTCACGCCACCAGGAAGATTCGGCGAGCTTGGCCTCCTCTTTGCTCTCACCCTCCAGCACAATCACGTACTCACCCAGTGGTGGATGCTCTGACAACCAGACCACACATTCTTCAATAGTTCCGCGCAGGAACTCCTCGTACCGTTTTGTTAATTCACGGGCAAGTACAACCTGGCGGTTTCCGAAAGTCTCCTGCAGATGAGCCAATGTTTTTGCTACGCGGTGCGGTGATTCATAGAACAATAGGGTGCCTTGCGCTGAACGGAGACCTGACAGCACGGTGCGAATATCCTTACGCTCCCTTGGCAAGAACCCGATGAAGGTGAAACTGGTTGTAGGCAGGCCGGAAGCAATCAAAGCAGACAGCGCCGCATTTGCTCCGGGGATCGGAATCACGGGAATACCATGGCTGACCGCAAGCGCTACGAGATCAGCTCCAGGGTCGGAAATGGCCGGCAGGCCGGCGTCGCTGACCAGTGCCAGATTTTTACCTTCTATTATATAGCGGATAAGCTCTGGTCCACTGGCCGCCTTATTATGCTCATGATAACTGAACAGCATCGAAGGTGTGATTTCGAAGTGGCTGAGTAATTTGCGGGTCTGTCTCGTATCCTCGGCGGCGATAATATCGCATTCCTGCAGTGTTCGCACAGCACGATACGTCATATCCTCCAAGTTGCCAATGGGGGTCGCCACCAGATACAAGGAGCCAGTTCCTTTTTGCTCATCTTTATTCCTGTTTTGAAAGCTGCTTTGACACGAGATCGTCATGATTTACCCTCTTTAGCTCCGTAGTAGATATCCAGAATTTCCGGACAATATTGATTGTCCTCATTATATACGATCAATGGGGGTTGTAAACGTACCTCTGGCTTGCCGTCCCGTGCAGCCTCGATTAATACCATATTAGCCTCCAGATGGGCACGCGGATGAACAAAACGGATCAGCTTCGGCTCCAGCCGGTATTGTCTCATCAGACTGATGATATCCACCAGACGCTGCGGCTTGTGAACCATGCTTACCTTTCCCCCGGTTCGGACAAGCCGTACACAGGCCTGAATGACTTCCTCAAGAGTGCATCCCAGCTCGTGGCGGGCCATAGCCTGATGGGTATTCAGTTTTAGGTCACTCCCATTCAGCGGCATATAGGGCGGGTTAACGGTTATCGCATCATACACACCGTATCCCGCCGTATGGTGCAGCTCTCGTAAATCCCCCTCATGTATAATTACCCGATCCTCCAGCCCGTTCATCGCTACGCTTCGACGAGCCATATCTGCCAGACGCGGCTGAATCTCAATACCTTCTATAGTGGCCTTGGTACGTGTGGTAAGAAGCATCGGGATCACGCCATTGCCTGTACACAGATCCAGTACCTTGCCACGCGGCGGTACACTGGCGAATCTTGCAAGCAACACTGCATCCATTGAAAAGCTGAACACCTCGTCGCTCTGAATAATCTTTAAGTCATGTGTCAGTAAATCATCTACCCGCTCTGCGCCATACAAAGGAACCGGCACATCGTTAAAAGAATTCGTCATAGTGTTCTCCTAAAAGTTTTGCTTAAGTATATACTTCATGAACTGTCTTCGAAACAAAGTTTGCTTCAGAAGCATACGCCCTGCTAAATTCAAAAAAAACCGTAGGCGTAAATCTCCTACGGCTGGATTTGCTCATTTATTAAGAAACGAAAGACAGAACAGGCAGTCACCCTCTGTACGTAAATGCCCGAAATAGACATTGCAGATGTGAAAACCTTCATGATAGAGCCGCGCCAGATTGTCATAGCCTTCCCCGACAACCTCCTCTGCTCCCTCACTTGCGGCCAAAAGAGCCTCTGCTTCAGCAGAATGGGCAGCAGGGTCCAAAGGCGCCTCCCGCTTCAATATTTTACGAAGCTGTTCATTCTCCAGACTTAGCCTTTGATTGGCTTCCATTAATTCCTTAACCGTCTGTTTCCAATCTCCGAGACTTGCGCGCATGTTTTCCATCTGCGCTTCCATCTCCTGCATGTGTGCAAATATATTTATCTTCTCCAAGTTTCCACCCCGAAAGTAACCTTATATGGTTTACTTGACGACAACATCATCCATTGGAAGTTCTTTAACTTTGCCCACTTCGAACAACTGTACATGAACTGTACGGCTTCCGGCATTAATACCTACGACTTTACCGTCACCTAATGAGGTTACGACTAGCTTGCCTACCGCTGGCATTTCTTCCTTCGTACTTTCGTAATTATCATGCTCAAATTTCAAGCAACACATGAGTCTTCCGCAAAGACCCGAGATCTTTGTTGGGTTTAGTGAGAGATTTTGGTCTTTAGCCATTTTTATGGATACAGGCTCGAAATCTCCAAGCCAGGAGGAGCAGCAAAGCACCCGACCACAAGGCCCTAACCCACCGAGCATCTTAGCCTCATCACGCACCCCGATCTGCCGCAGCTCAATGCGGGTACGGAAGATGCTTGCCAGATCCTTGACCAACTCACGGAAATCGACCCGACCCTCCGCAGTAAAATAAAAAATAATCTTATTGCGGTCAAACGTAAATTCCACATCCACAAGCTTCATTTTGAGGCCATGATCGCGGATTTTATTTAAACAGGTGGTAAAAGCATCCTTTGCTGCACCTTTGTTCTCTTCCACCACGCGTGCGTCCGTCTCTCCGGCAATCCGCATGACCTTTTTGAGAGGCAACACCACATCCGCTTCCTGCACCTCTTTTTTTCCTACGACAACTTTACCGTATTCAATGCCTCTTGCTGTCTCCACAATCACACATTGATCCCGTTCAATCGGAAAATCGAGCGGATCAAAATAATATATTTTACCCGCTTTTTTAAAGCGGACACCTACTACGCTGTACAAAAATTAACCCCCTTGTTTGCCGGTAAAAGGAACCCTTAAGCAAGTCCGCTCCCTGGTGATCCATGCTTGTCCTTCCTCATCCGTTAAACCCATACTTCCAGGCTGAAGCGTTGATCCGGAGGATATATCAAAACTAACCCATTAACTTTCCAATCGGATTAGGAACTGTTCCAGACACAATTGAGCATTGGCATTGGATCGCAGCTTACGCTTGCTCTCTGCAGCAAATTCCATATAGGCCACCCATTGTTCCGTACTCCGCTGACGGGCATGTCTGGAAATAAAGTCTAACTGATCTATGAAAACGATACTTTCATGCTTTCGGTACAGGAAGTAAAGCATATCTTTGAACCATAAGTGGAACATGCTGAACAGGATATCCAAATGTTCACTGAGTCCGGTCTTGAACAGCTTCTGCCCGGCGGTTACTACCGCGGAGCTGCCCTTGCCCAAAGACTCCTTCGCTAATTGTAACACTAGATTTCTCATTTCTGCAAACCAATTCTGTGCCAAAAGTTCCCTGCAGCCATCAAGTCCCGAAGTCAGTGATACCGCACATCGTGCCAGTGGCACCGGAACCCCCTCACTGGACAGCGCCTGAAGCATAATGTCCGGATGTAGGGGACTAAATGGAATGCGCTGCGTTCTTGACTGGATTGTCGGCAGCAGGGAACTGCTGTTGTCGGAAATCAGAATGCCCACTGCAGGTGCCGGGGGCTCCTCTAAAAACTTAAGCAGACTGTTTGCGGCCTGAACCGTCATTTTGTCCGCTCCTTCTATAATATACACCTTTGGGTTAACACCCTCTGAGCGGTATGAGAACATGCGTTGCAGCTCGCGAATCTGATCAATTTTGATGCTTGCCCCATCAGGCTTAAGCAGAGATAAATCCGGATGGTTTCCATGTTCTACCTTGCGGCATTCCAGACATTCTCCGCACGCATCATCTTCACTGGTGGTACAAAATATAGCTTGGGCAAACATCAGCGCCGTCTTCATTTGACCACTTCCGGGTGGTCCTGTGAACAAATAGGCATGGCTTACTGCATCCTTACGTAATGCGTTTTGAAGCAGGCGTTTGGCATCCTCCTGGCCTAATATATCATGAAAAGACATACATTCCTCCAAGTCTTTTAAAAAGAAAGGTTGATCAGCAAACCTCGAATTTCTCCGACACGTCCCAGCAAATCTATACGGCCCTGCTCACTCTCCAGCAGTTCATCAGCCATATTTAGCAGAGCGGCATCTATTTCCTCCAGCAGTTTGTAACGTTTCCCCCGCCCTCGGCGGTCCCAGCCCTTGGTCTCCTTCAGAATAACACCCCTTCGGGCGGTTTCTTCCAGGAATTTTTTGATCATATTCCGGTATATCGCAAGTTCACGAACCGTCATGGATTTGGCAAGCCGGTCTCCCTGCTGCTGAATATCCTTGATCTTTTGGTTCAGCTCATCTATCGTTTTTTGTTCACCTTGCTGCTGAAATATATCGGTAAAGGTTTTCTGCTGAACGGGCCTCCCCGCTCCAGCTGTCGGCAGCTCACTTTTCAAGGGCCTGTAGCCGGGATTGATTTTCAAAGATTCCACCGCCCCTTTACAGAGAATTTATCTATACTATGCTCAATAATGCTCAAAACGATCGACAGGAAGTACAAATACGGTGGCCCCGCCAACTTGAACCTCTACGGGAAGCGGTAAATAGGAATCCGTCGTACCACTCATTGGAGTCACTGGGGTGACAAGCTGTTCACGTACCTTGCAACTGTTACGAATAACAGTTAATACAGCTTCCACCTGAGAGTCATCAACACCAATCATAAATGTAGTGTTGCCTGCCCGTAGAAATCCGCCTGTACTGGCCAGCTTCGTTGCACGAAAGTTTGCTTTGACTAGTTCACTCGACAACCGGTTGCTGTCTTTATCCTGGATAATTGCAATGATCAGATTCATCTTCGCTATCCCTCCTAAAAGTTTTGTGAGCTTGGTTTCATACATTCACTTCGTACAAATACCCGCTTCGATAGCATACGCTTAGTTTGGTACACTTAGTTTAATTAGACAAAACGTCCTAAAAATCCTTTAATATTCGTTCTTTCAGTATACGGACAATATCTTGCTCCACCATGTGAATAGGACGGTTGGCATCAAGCACCACGATCCGCTCAGGATCAGACTTTATGACTTGGCAATATCCATCCCTAACCTTTTGATGAAAAGCCAGACTCTCCAAGTCGAGACGGTTCACTTCCCGTTCCTCATTGGCAGCAATCCGAGACAACCCTACTTCCGGGTCCACATCAAGATAAAACGTGAGATCCGGGGTACGTCCGCTGGTAGCAAATTGATTAATTTTCCTTACCTCTTCGATACCCAATCCTCTGGCATAGCCCTGATAAACTAGACTGCTGTCGACAAAACGGTCACATAGCACAGTAAGTCCTTCTTTAAGTGCCGGCTCGACCACTTCCGCCAAATGCTGGCTTCGGGATGCTGCATATAGCAGCGCTTCCGTACGCGCATCCATCGCAGTGTGGGCAGGATCGAGAATTATGGAACGGATTTTCTCAGCAATTTCAATGCCGCCAGGTTCGCGGGTAATCAGGTAAGGCATGGAATGATTCTGCAGATAGGCCGCTACTCTGCCGAGTACTGTTGTTTTTCCAGAGCCATCGCCTCCCTCCAGAGTAATAAAGAAACCTTCTTGTGCCACTTATGCGTCTCCGCCCTTCTTAATGTTGTAAACCAGAATTTGTTGTAAAACCGGATCCGCACAGGCCTGGAATTTGGCTCCCCCCTGGCTGAGGCCGATTAGCCGTTTGCAGATATCTTCACTTATCTCTTCTCCTGGATATAGAAGTGGAATCCCCGGCGGATAGGGTATAACCATTTCCGCCGCCATTCTACCCGTACTATATTCAAGCCCTATACTTTCGGTTTCCAATGGATTCACTGGTTTCATCGAAAATAACACAGGGCTCGAAATTAAATTATTCGTGAAATTGTTCCACGTGGAATTTTTTGCAGAAGCAGGAACCAACCCATCTACTGACAGGGTAGGCAGGCATTCCGTTGAAAATCCCTGCCTAGTTGTATCTTCATGCAGGTTTACCGTTGCACCTGATGTCTCCTCGGCTATCCCCCGCAACGCAGCCAGCAGCAGCTCTGTATCCTCCGCCTTCGAGCCAAGGCTTAAGGCAAGCACCACGTGCCGGTCGTCACTCATCTCCGGCACGATGCCCCTCTCTTCGAGCCTGCGCTGCAGCTCGAAGCCCCCCAGGACCCCGGCGGCGTCATATATGACCGCCTTAAAGGGGTCCTGGGTGCTGTATGCCGCCACGCTCTGCGGCGGCATATCTGTTGCGGCACCAGCACCCGCGGCGCCGCAGTCGGGCTGCAGCGGCTCTGCCGGCTGCAGCAGCCCGTAGCGCGGCAGCGAAGCCAGGCCGCGCCGCAGTACATCCACGGCGGCGAGTCCCGCCGTGAAGGCCCCGGCCCGCTGGCTATGCACCAGCCGGCGGGCCAGATCGAGCGAAGCCATCATGGGATATGATGGGCTGGAGCTCTGAACCATGGCCAGCCGCTGCCGCAGCAGCGCGCGGTCAAGCCATGGCCCTTGCACATGCAGCATGGCGCCCATCGTCAGCGCTGGCAGCATCTTGTGCGTGGACTGCACCACGCCGTCCGCGCCACACATCAGCGCTCCCGCTGGCAGCGCAGGGTGCTGTCCATAATGCGCCCCATGAGCCTCATCCACCAGCAGCGGAACACCGCTGTCGTGGCAGGCCTGCGCGAGGGGCGCAAGATCACTGCCCATGCCATAGTAATTTGGCATGGTGACCAGAACAGCAGCGGCCTCAGGGTAGGCTGCAAGAGCAGCCTGAACCGTCTCAACCGCCGGAGCAACCATAAGGCCGCTGTGCCTATCCATCTGCGGCTCCACAAAAACAGCACGCACCCCAGCCAGCATCAAACCATGGATAACTGACTTGTGAACATTCCGCTGAAGGATAAGTGTCATTCCAGGCTCAGGGCACACCGTAAGGATCAACGCCAAATTACCGGAAGTACTGCCCCCAACCAGAAAAAAGCTCTCCTCGGCCCCAAAACAATCCGCTGCCAGCTCCTGCGCTTCCTGAATTACTCCTTCGGGATGATGAAGATCATCCGTTCCGGTAATTTCAGTTACATCGTACCTCATCACCTCTCTTAAGAAACCGGCACTTTCTTGCCCTCGATAGGCTTCTCCGTTCTTATGTCCAGGTACATGATAAGAGATATTACCCTTTACTCTATATTGTTCCAGCATTTCATATACAGGTGCCCTGCCAGGCTCTAGTCTGTCCATCTTTTCTTCCTTCCCTGGGGGTTACCTTCTATTTTAACGCAAATATCCCCACACGCCTATATTTCGCCCAAAATGCTTAATCACATAACAAAACAGCTCCTCCCGCCAAAAGAACAGGTGAAGCCGTTATATTGGTAATTCTTAATGGTGCAGATACTAATTCGGTCTATTATCAATTCTCTACTATTCATTTAAGCCTACCACATACTTTGTTCACGCATTCTTTTGCAGATCAATCTTCTTCATCCGGCCTACGAAAAAGCGGTATTTGGCGTCTTCAGCCTCGGTACGTACCATCTCAGCCTCACAATCCTCGCAAATGAAATGCGAGACAATCACGATTCCTTCTTCTTTCATCTGCCCGCAGATGATGCAGGCTTGCTCGGTTTGCTGTTCCATTACCATCCCACCTTGACTCTTTTAAGAACAGTATGATACACTTTCTATCATTTTAAACCTTTTCATAGATTTTTCCTATCCTGCATTGGCTTAAAATATATGTATTCATCAGCCGCCCAAACGGTGATTATGCCTAAGTGAGTTTAATAAAACGTCTTCACCCGCCGATATTAGTATCATAAGGACTTGTGAGGAGGTCAGCGCTTTCTTATGGAAGCAAACAATAAAGGCTCGGCTACATTCTACCAGTACAAACTAATCAAAAAAATCAATACTTCTGCCGCTTGGCTGCGTGTCTATAAGGCGCTTCCCATCATCTGTGTGGTGTTTGAGACCATTTTCCTCTCTTGGTGGAGCATCCTGTTTATGATCATTGCCGCACCCGTCGTTCTGTGGATTCAGTATGTAATCTCACGTTCGGTTCTGCTGATTTCTGGCCATCCCATTGCTAAGCGGTGGAAAATGTCATTCCGCCTGCCATGGCCCGGATATATGCCCGACCAATACATCAACTATGGTATTTTTCGCAAAGTACAACTTCATAACTTCTGGATCGGCCTTTCCATCACCGCACTTTTTATCGTCTGGGCGCCTTTAGCCTTCACTGTGTCTTTGGCAGTATTTCATTTATGGGTACTCTTACCCCGGTTGTATACACTATTCCGCTTGCACCGCGAACAAAAGGACGGTATGTTGAAGTTTACCCCAACCGATGCCTCCTATTACTCGCAATAGAAATATCATATATATATACATACGGCAAAGGCCACAACATTTGCAGCATAAACAACCGCCATCCTGCTATGGATGGCGGTTGTTTATTTTGTCTTTAGCCCTTTAATTGAGGCCTTCTTTTCCTTCGGAATCATGACTATAAAGTAACCATTGTGCACGGTTAAGTGTACAATCACTCCATCCTTCTGATAAACCCGGGAATTTGTCGAATCCTCTTCCTTTTGTTCTTCCCATCCCCAAGCTTCTATTGCCTTCCGGTAAGGTTCCGGTACACCTTCCTTTTCCTTAAGATCAGGCATAGAATACCGGACATAATCCATAGCTACATTACTAGTTGTCCGGTCCGTAGAATTAGCTTCCTTAGGAACAGGAAAACCCTTTTCGTTAAGAGCCCCTTCAAAGGTGTCCCAGGCTGGCTCCTTTGTTCCACAACCAACCAGCATTACACCAACTATACAAAGAATGAATACTATCCATAATGGTCGGTTTCGCTTCATACCTAAATCCTCCTTACCACTGCCATGCATCTAAAGACACAAGAAAATTAAATGCTAGGATTTATCAGTAGTCCATTCGTATTAAGGAAGTGCTTAATATTTGCACTTTTCTATTATACTTGGAACAGAAAGTTCGTCGGTAACAAAAATGTCACTCAATTGAAAGCGTTTTATTTATTTTTTTGCACATAAACCACAACATCTTATATGGACAAAACAATAAAAAAGCCATTGTCGATTGCTCAACAATGGCTTCATGTGCTTGGCGGCGTCCTACTCTCCCAGGACCCTTCGGTCC
>NZ_JBQENA010000020.1:0-36130 GCF_052044425.1 Paenibacillus sp. 22594 | reverse complement strand
CGTCTGACTCGTACCGTCCGCCGTCAGCGAGCTATTGCCCACGGCTATGGTGCTGTTCGCACTGGACGGTGCTCCGGGTACGAACTGCACCGTTGCCGTGCCCGGCAACGCACTGCCGCCGACAGTGGCACTTACGGTCGCGGTCCCCACCGTTACCGGCGCCGTCAGCATCGCCGCATAAGTCCCGTTATGGTTGTCCGTAACACTGCTCACTGTACCTGAGGTCGACGTAATTACCACCGTCGCCCCTCCGGCCGTCAGCCCATTGCCCTGTGCATCCTTCAGCTTCACCGTCACTGCCGTCTGACTCGTACCGTCCGCCGTCAGCGAGCTATTGCCCACGGCTATAGTGCTGTTCACGCTGGACGGTGCTCCGGGTACGAACTGTACCGGTGCCGTGCCCGGCAACGCACTGCCGCCGACAGTGGCACTTACGGTCGCGGTCCCCACCGATACCGGTGCTGTAAGCATCGCCGTATAAGTCCCGTTATGGTTATCCGTGACGGTACTCACCGATCCAGAGGTCGACGTAATTACCACCGTCGCCCCTCCGGTCGTCAGCGCATTGCCCTGTGCATCCTTCAGCTTCACCGTCACTGCCGTCTGACTCGTACCGTCCGCCGTCAGCGAGCTATTGCCCACGGCTATAGTGCTGTTCACGCTGGACGGTGCTCCGGGTACGAACTGTACCGGTGCCGTGCCCGGCAACGCACTGCCGCCGACAGTGGCACTTACGGTCGCGGTCCCCACCGATACCGGTGCTGTAAGCATCGCCGTATAAGTCCCGTTATGGTTATCCGTGACAGTACTCACCGATCCCGAGGTCGACGTAATGGTCACCGTCGCCCCTCCGGCCGTCAGCCCATTGCCCTGTGCATCCTTCAGCTTCACCGTCACGATTGTCTGACTCGTGCCGTCCGCCGTTAGGGAGCTATCGCCTGTTGCTATAGTGCTCTTCATGCTGGATGGTGCTCCGGGTACGAACTGCACCGTTGCCGTGCCCGGCAACGCACTGCCGCCGACAGTGGCACTTACGGTCGCGGTCCCCACCGTTACCGGTGCTGTAAGCATCGCCGTATAAGTCCCGTTATGGTTATCTCTGACAGTACTCACCGATCCCGAGGTCGACGTGATCCCCACCGTCGCCCCTCCGGCCGTCAGCCCATTGCCCTGTGCATCCTTCAGCTTCACCGTCACTGCCGTCTGACTCATGCCGTCCGCTACAATGCTTGATTCAGCAGTGGAGATCTCACTTAATGCGGGGGATGTCGAATAATCCGCAATCATGTAAGTTCTAAAAGAGAAGTCATAATTGTTAGCCGAAGAGTATCCTCTTGAATACGGGTTGCCGCTGCTGCCATACCATCCGAAGCCAGCCGAGCCTCCGAATTCCGTGGAAACAACCATTCGATACATCGTGTCCTTCTGCAAATAGAGCGATGCTCCAGAGAAATCAATAGACACCCAGCCTGTGCCATAGGAAGCCATTTGCGCTTCAGCGAGCATTGTCGAAAGATCGCCTTCCTTATAAATTTTCACCTTCAGGGCTCCTGGAGCAACGGTATCGAAAATATTCAGTTCAATCCTGCTGAGACTCCCGGTAATCTCCGGAGTAAAGGTCTGAAATCTTGGATAATCATTACTGACCCATACATTCCCGGTTTTGTTTTCCTGCTTTTGATCGAGCACCTCCGGATCTGCAGCAGACACTTCCCCATGAGACAACGATCCTATAGCAAGCATGAATATCAGAGTCATGGCAATCCAGCGTTTGTATCGTCTTATTCCTTTCATAAAAATATCCTCTCTTTCTTGTATTTCCGATGAATCGAAAAACACTTATGTATTTGTGAATTTTACCTACCAAATCCGAAGGAGATTACCGATATAATGACTTAACTGACGAAAAAAGTACCTCCTCCAACAATAAGTGCCGCAATAAAAAAAATACCAAAATACCATTTTGTAAATTTAAAACTGATCCCAGATCCGTCCCACCAAATCTTCGCAAAGATCACAATTCCAAGAAGAACAATACTAACAAACGCAATCAGCGCATTCTCCATTTTAATCACCTAGACCTCTCCTGCTTCGATATTCAGCCCATTAAACATACTCCCAGATTAGAGTCATTCCTTAAAATTTTCTATACCTAAAAAGGTATATCTTCCATTACAATAGATTGTATTCGCTACTACGTTCAAGATTAGAGGTGTCTAAAAATGAAAGTAAATCAGCAATCCGACATTGTTATCAGAAATTCAACACTCAGGGAATGGATGAACGGACAGACCCGCATGAACCCGGAGGCGTTTCTCACCCTTGCCAGGTCCATCGTAGCTTGTGTTCTGCAGCTTCATCAGTTGCAGATCCTTCATCTTGATTTGCGGCCGGAGCGGATCGGTGTTCGTTCTAATGGACAAGAAGCCTATTTAATAGATTCAGGTTATGCCCTCCATCGTTCAGACCATGGTTATTTGCGTCCAGCTGGCTATGGTATATCAGATGCAGGCCTCGCCTATTGTTCACCTGAGAATACAGGAAGAATGCTGCGGACAGTGGATGAGCGAAGTGATCTGTACTCTGTAGGCATTATTTTCTACGAATTATTGGCCGGACATCTGCCTTTTCTTGCCGACAATCCGCTGGAATGGGTGTATATGCACCTGGCCCAAGTCCCCCCTCCGCTGACCCAGGAGCAGACATATTTACCTGAAGGCTTGGAAGCTGTAGTCATGAGACTGCTCGACAAAAATCCGGATAACCGCTATCAAAATGCCGGCTTTTTATTGGCAGACCTGGACAAGGTCGGACGTTCCCACGACACCTTTTTTATGGAACCGGGGTTTCACGGCAGAGAATATGAGATCTCCATGCTGACCCAGGCTTTTTATTCTGCTTGCTTCGGATCGACCGAAATGGTGTATGTGTCCGGTGAAGCCGGTATCGGCAAAACAAGCCTTATGGACGAGGTTTTCCGCAAACAGCAGCATGCCCGTAATTTTTTTTATGTCACCGGAAAGTTTGAGCAAATCTCTAAAGAAAGCCCTTATCATCCGATTATTCAAGCCTTTCGCGGATTGATGCGGCATTTGCTGGGTGAACGCAAGGAACAGTCCGAGCTGTGGAGACAAAAGCTGCAGGAAGCACTCGGGGCAAGCGCCAACGTGATCACTGCCATTATTCCTGAAGCCGAGCTGATACTTGGCCCCCTGCCCTCTGTGGAAGAGCTTCCGGCTAATGAATCGAAGAAACGGTTTATCTATGTTTTCCGCAAATTTGTTCAAGCGCTGGCTTCTAAAGAACATCCCCTCGTCCTGTTTATCGATGATTTGCAATGGGCGGATTCTTCGTCGCTGCAGTTAATTCACGCGCTGTTGTGCGATCCGGAATGCCAATATTTGATGTTTGTCTGCGCTTATCGCTATAACGATATAGACCTTAACAGTCTGCCAGGCTACGAACATGGCGGGAGCGTTACCGATCAGGCAGCTATCCGGCATATTCATCTGTCCCCGCTGAGCCTTGAACAAATGAACGATATTACGATAGAGACCTTGAATACCCAAGCGGATACTGCGCTATCCTTTACAGAACTGCTATATCATAAATCGAACGGCAACCCCTTTCATTTCAAGCAAATATTGCTGCGCCTGCAAGATGACAGCATTCTGGTGTATAACCATGAGAACCGGTGCTGGCAATGGGATTTGGGATCGGTCATTGGGCAGGAACCCAGCTATGCGATCAATGACTTGATGGAACACAGGCTGCGGCGTCTACCCGTCACTGCGCAGGAGCTGCTTCAAATTTCGGCTTGTGTGGGAAGCACCTTCCATCCGGATCTGATAGCTTGCGTCGCTAATCGGGAGATCGGAGATGTCATGTCCGAATGGCCCCAGATTGAAGCCGAAGGGATGATAGTGGCAGATGAAGCGGGTACCTTCCGTTTTGCCCACGATAATATACATAAGCTGATTTACAGTCAGATTGATGATGATACGAAACAAGCGATCCATAGCTCAATAGGCAGAGCTTTGAACAGGGAGGCTTCGGGGTACGAAGAGAACTTGTTTGATGTGGTCAACCATCTGAATAGAGGCTCTGGCAGAATGACCGGAGAAGCCGAGATCCTTCAGCTCATACAATTAAATCTGGATGCGGGAAACCGCGCCAAGGCCACTTCCGCTTATGACGTTGCGCTGGGTTATTTCAGAAAAGGGGTAGAATTGCTGCCAGCAGAAGCTTGGAGCAACACCTTCGAGCTCTGTTTCGAGCTTCATGCTGAACAAGCAGAATGTGAATATTTATGCGGTAATGCTGTGGAGTCTGACCGGAAAATTGATTTTTTGCTTCTCCGTGCGCGCAATGCAGCTGAGCGGAGCAGAGTGCAAATGATCCGGATTATGCAATACATCAATCAGGGTAAGTATCTGGAAGGCACTGCGCTCGGTCTAGAAAGTCTGAGGGAGCATCATGTTAACATTTCGCCCAATCCGGGCAAATTCGAACTGTTCGTTGAAGCGCTGCGAATCGATGTGCTGCTGCATAACCGGTATGATCGGCTCGCGCATTTGGAAGAAATGTCCGACAAAGACCGGATTGCTGCGATGCATCTCATTCTGGCGATTACTCCCTCCACCTTCTTCACGAACAAAGAGGTCTTTTTTCTGCTCATGTGCAGAGCCATTCAGCTATCTATTAAGTATGGAAACACCCCTGTTTCCGCAGCTGTATATTCTGCTTACAGCATGCTTTTGGGGTATGCACGGGGGAAATTTGATAAGGGCTATGCCATTGGCAAGGTCGGAATCGAGCTTTCCGAGCGTTACAATATTACTTCAGTTAAAAGCAAATCTTATACCATGTTCGGCGGTGTACTCTGTCAATTTGCCGGAAATGCCCGTGAAGGAGATGCTTACTTGGCAAAAGCGCTTCGTTTCGGGATGGAATCCGGGGATTACGTGTTTGCCAGCTATGCCATGGGTGCGCACATTAATTCACTCTACACAAGAGCAACGTTAAGTGAATTCTCCAGAACGATAACTGAATATATGGTGTTTCTGGATACAACCAACGACGAGTTTGTGAAGCAGAACTTTTATCTGTATCAGCAATTTATTCTTGCACTGCAGGGAAGAACCCTTTCTCCGGATTCATTCAGCAGCACAGGCTTTGAAGAAGAAGAGTTCCTGGGCCGGATTCATATGGAGGAGACCTCGGCTACCACCTTATTTCAGTACAGCACCTACAAGACTCAACTCAGCTATTTGCTGGGTAATTACGAGGAAGCTATCCGCTGGGCCAGTCAAGCAGAGCCCTATGAAGCCTATGCCACACATCTTCCGCATTTGCCGGAATGCCTGATGTATGAATCGCTTGCCCTATTGGCGGATTCTGTACAGCCTGGGAAACGGGCACATTTGAAGAAACGCTTCAACAGCAATCTCTTCCGCTTCAAAAAATGGGCCGCATGGAGTCCGGCCAATTACCGGTCCAGGCATTACCTTCTGCAGGCTGAACATGCGCGTGCCTCTGGTAAAGGTATTCTGGCTGAGGAACTGTATGATAAAACCATCCGTGAAGCAAGAGAACAAGGTGATGTTCAGGTGACAAGCCTTGCCGGCGAACTCGCAGCGAGATACTACCATAATCTGGATAAAGGGAAAACAGCCCTCTTCTATTTGCAATTAGCGCTTGAGGCGTATACACAATGGGGAGTGCAAATAAAAATAAAGCAATTAGAGGATCTGCTACTCTGCTGGCAACGCGGGGAACATGCTGATGAATCGTTTGAGATCATCCCTATTCCGGCGGACCGGAGTGATGTAGAGTTATCTGGAGAGGCTGCCGGTGCTCATCATGAGACCCATGCCCTGGACGGCTTGGATCTTGCAGCGATTCTCAAAACCACTCAAATGATAACGAATCAGATGGACAGTGATACGGTGCTTGCGGAAATCATGAATACTATTATGAAATATGCGGGTGCCAGCAAGGGTGCTTTGCTGATGGACAATAAGGATGGACTGAATATTCAGGCGTATGCCGATTCAGAAGCGCAGACTCCCCTCTCGCCTTCTGAGCTGAATGATAGTCTTCTATTGCCAGAGGGCATCATCCGGTATGTCTTCCGTACACAAGAGCATGTCCATTATATCGGTGGTGAGGAGAGCTGGCTGATCCATAACCCGTATATTGCGAAACATCGGCCCGGGTCCGCACTCTGCATACCGGTAACCGTTCACGGGAATATGCTGGGTGTCCTCTACCTTGAAAACAAGCTGGCAAGCGGTGTATTCGCGTATGATCGCCTAACCGTTCTTCAGGCTATGGCATCCAATGGAATTTTATTCTGCATGCTGCAAAATACGGCCGGGCAGTCCAATAAAAACCCAGAAGAAGCTTCGTTGTCCGCTATAATGGAGGAACCTCTTACGGAGCGTGAGCTTGAGGTGCTATCCTTATTGGCGGCAGGACTGTCAAACAAAGAGATAGCCGATCAACTGGTCATCGCGATTGGGACGGTAAAAGTGCATGTTAAAAATATTTTCGCCAAACTAAAGGTCAACCGGCGCACCAAAGCCATTATCCAGGCGAAAGAGCTCAATCTGCTTACCCGTCCATGATTTCTTCTCTGATATCCTCCTTACCAGCTCATGTATAGATGTCATAACGATACAGAAAAAGCCGATCTAACGACAGATCGGCTCTTTTTGTATGGGAAATGCGGTTTTTCCGGCTAATCCTATAACTAAACTACTAAGCTGTTACTCACTGCGCAGCGCCGCAACCGGATCTTTCTTCGCGGCCATCTTGGCCGGAATGAAGCCGCCGATCATCGTAAGCCCTACACTGATCACACCCAGAATTAATGCATGCAACGGGTTGAGCTGGGCTACGTTTGACAGATCGGTCAGATTATAGAGTATTGCATTAACCGGAATGGTCAGCAGGTAGGTAATACCAATCCCCAGAATCCCGGAGCAAGCCCCGATGATAAAAGTCTCAGCATTGAATACCCGTGTAATATCCTTCTTGCGGGCGCCCAGTGCGCGCAGGACTCCAATCTCCTTCGTCCGCTCCATGACAGAAATATATGTGATAATCCCGATCATAATCAAGGACACTACCAGGGAAATCGCAGCAAAAGCAATCAGCACCATGGTAATCCCGTCCATAATACCGCCGGAGATGTTAGTAACGATAGCCGCCAAATCGGTATATTTTACCTGATCCTTGGATTCACGGCCTTCATTCCATTTGTCCAGATAAGCAGTGACCGATTCCTTGGAACTGAAATCAATCGGGTACAAAGATACCGAGTTAGGGATATCTGTTGCCCCTAGGGACGCAAGCACATCCTCTTTAGTCAAGGAAGCACTGCCTCCCGCTGCGCCTCCACCAGGACCCATCATCAGCCGGTTTGTACCTGCTGCTCCAGCTGAACCACTGCCCGCAACACCATCTGACAATGCTTGACCGGTCAGCACATTGACGTCTGCTTTTTCCTGTGCCAATACGATCTCAGATTTCTGTGCATCTGCTATAAATGAAGCGGCAAGCTCATCCGAATAGGCAATGCCCGGAGACAGTGTAGATACACTGGAGCCTTCCTGGCCGCGCAGCACCCCAACGATGTTCAGGGTCACTGCTTTAGGGCTGTTATAGAGCTCTGTTAAATTCGACGCTGTTCCGTTTACGACAAACTGCTCACCGTTTTTGCGGTAATAGTCATTGTTCATCACAAGCTTCAGCTGGGTTCCAATGAGATCTCCCAGACTGATGCTGTCCACTTTATAATCGAGCCCCAGGGCATCTACCGCAGCATCGGTCAGGCGGTTGTATTCGTCCACAATGAGTACGACATCTGTCTTCCCGGAAGGGTATTTCCCCTCCAGCACATCATAATATTGCTCCAGATAGCTCCCCGTCTCACTTCCCTGTTTGCTGGGATATGCAGTTAAGCTGATATTATTTTTATCCAGCGTAGTCGCCTTTTGTCCGTCCGATACCAGTACATTCATATTCACGGTGCGGGTATAGGAAATTCCGTCAATCAGCTCAGGATCGATTTTCTTAAGATAATCTATATATTCCTTGGTCAGCACATTGGTATGCTGCGTGGAATTTTTGCTGGGGTCATAGGGATACAGCTTTTTCTCTGCAGGGTATGAAGGAAGTTCTGATGCTCCGTCTCTTGGCGGCCCCAGCTCTACACTCATTGCCGTCTGATTGATCGAGATCGGGAAGTTGGAGAGCGCCCCGGTTTCATAGGAGCTGATCTGCTTATCGAATCCATTCGACAAGGACAGAATCAAGGCGATACCAATGATCCCGATACTTGAGGCAAAAGCCGTCAGGCCCGTCCGCCATTTCTTGGTTGCGATATTTTTCCCGGATAATTTCAAGGCGGTGAAAAAGCTCATGCTGGTCTCTTTCAGCTTGTAGGAGCTTGAGATCTTTTGATTAGCCAGCGGATTGCTGTCTGATACCGCATGGCCGTCCGAGAAGCGGATTACGCGGTCTGCATAGCTCTCGGCCAACTCCGGATTATGGGTAACCATGATGACCAGTTTGTCTTCCGCGATGGTCTTGATCAGCTCCATGATCTGCTCACTGGTTTCTGTATCCAGAGCACCTGTCGGCTCATCCGCTAGAATAATGTCCGGATTGTTGGCCAGGGCACGGGCAATTGCGACCCGCTGCATTTGTCCGCCCGACAACTGGTTTGGTTTTTTATGGACATGCTCCTTGAGTCCAACCTTCTCCAGCACTTGAAGCGCCTTACGGTGCTTTTCAGCAGAGGCTACCCCGCTGAGCGTCATCCCCATTTCTACATTATCCACGATGCTCAGATGCGAAATCAGATTATAGCTTTGGAAAATAAAGCCCACACTGTTATTGCGGTACGCATCCCAATCTCCGTCTTTGAAGTGCTCCGTGGATTGGCCGTTAATAATCAGCTCCCCGCTGTCATATTGATCCAGTCCGCCGATGATATTCAGTAGTGTTGTCTTACCCGACCCGCTCTGGCCCAGAATCGCAACGAATTCACTTTCCCGGAAATTCAGATTCACCTTATCCAGTGCAACCTGTGTGAATTCCCCGGTCTTATAGCTCTTGGTGATGTTTTTTAATTGCAGCATCGTATTTCGTCTCCTTCTCCATACCTGTAATCATTAATCTCCTTAATCTCTCTGTTCTTGTCTTGCTGGCCCCAGTATAAGCGCCAAATATCAACTAAACCTCAACTTCAGCAGTTGAGGTTCACTTGATCTTGATGAGTTATACTTAAGCCATCTATATACTTAAACTAATGAAGCGTTCCAGGAGGAAACCCCATGTTTAATATTCTTGTGGTTGAGGATGACAGCAAATTGCGGCAGCTCTTCTGTACAGTCCTGACCAAAAATGGATACAACGCCATCCCGGCAGTGAACGGCGAGGATGCACTCACGTTACTGGATAAGGAATATATCGATTTGATCATCTGCGATATTATGATGCCGCTTATGGACGGCTACGAGCTGACACGGACACTCCGGGACAATAACAATAATCTTCCGGTTCTCATGGTGACGGCACGGGAGAACTTCGCTGACAAACAGCAGGGATTTCTCGTCGGAATCGACGATTATATGGTCAAGCCCATCAATGTAAATGAAATGATTCTGCGGGTTGGGGCACTGCTTCGCCGGGCCAGGATTATCAGCGAACGCCGGATCGAATGGGGAGGAACCGTGCTCGATTATGATGCGTTAACCGTCATTCAGGGCCAGGAGAGCACCCTTCTTCCGCAGAAAGAATTTTATTTACTCTATAAATTAATCTCTTATCCGAACAAAATCTTTACCAAACAGCAGCTGATGGATGAAATTTGGGGAATGGATACAGAATCTGACGAGCATACAGTGGTGGTTCATATTAACCGCTTGCGCGAGCGTTTCAGGGAAAGCTCTGACTTTGAGATTGTCACCGTAAGAGGATTGGGCTATAAGGCGGTGAAGCTGGGATGAGGCGCAAAAAAAGAGGAGGCCTTTGGTGGCATTTTGTATCGCTTGTATTTGTGATTATTTTGTCCTTCCTTTTACTCATGTCGATCTTAGCCTATCTATATATTCGCCTTGGCAATGAAACTATACAGCACAGAAATCCTTTTCCGCCTATTCTGACCATTGTTTTGTTCAGTCTCGTCATCGGGACAACCATCACTGTGACTGTGGGCCGAAAAATATTATCTCCTATTGCGGATCTGATCAAGGCGGCCAAGGAGGTCTCCACAGGCAACTTCGACATTCATTTGAATGAATCGCACCGGGTGGGTGAGATCAGCGACGTCGCCCATCACTTCAATCTTATGGTTCAGGAGCTGCGCAGCATCGAGACCCTCCGCAATGATTTTGTAGTCAATGTGTCTCACGAATTCAAAACGCCCATTGCGGCTATCGAAGGGTATGCCACTCTCTTGCAAGAGGATAATCTCAGCAAAGAAGAGCATGACGAATACACTGGCATGATTATAGACAGCGCCCGGCAATTGTCCACCCTGTCCGGCAATATTCTAAAGATCTCCAAGCTTGAAAACCAGGAACTGCTCACAGAACAAACGGAATACCGCCTGGATGAGCAGCTCCGTCAGGCTCTGTTATTGCTGGAGCCGGCCTGGGCTCCCAAGCAGCTGAACCTCAACATTGATCTGGACGAGCTGCAGTATTATGGGAATGAAGAGCTGATCATGCAGGTATGGCTTAATCTACTTGGCAATGCGATCAAATTCACGCCGGAAGGCGGGGAAATCTCCGTCTCTCTCCGGCCCGGAGACCCATCGATTTCGGTGGTCATATCCGATACAGGAATAGGAATGACTCCTCAGGTCCGAAAGCATATTTTTGAGAAATTCTACCAAGGCGACCCTGCCCGTTCCTCCGAAGGCAACGGACTGGGCCTGCCTCTGGTCAGCCGCATCATCAGCTTAAGCGGAGGCACGATTGAAGTCAGCAGCGAGCCGGGGGTGGGTTCGACTTTTACGATTAAGCTGCCTGCTGTAGCGGTAGAATGATTGGGCCATTTGCTAGAATAAGGGGGCTGGCTTTCTCTTGCGCATAATCTGCTCAAGCAAACAGCCAATGACCAAAAACACAGAGCAGCGACTCTCCATTAACGGGAGAATTGCTGCTCTGTTGCTTTTCACGGTCATATTTAATCATAAAACGGTCTCATTCGTCGGAAACTCCACTTATGGGACAGCCCTCTCTCAGCAAACCGTATATGAAATATTTCCTCACGCACTAGAGCTAACCTGGATATTTCCGGCTATTTCGACGCCTCTATAACCTGTCCTGCCACAGCAATCAATTCTTCCTTGGTCAGCTGCCCGCGGTTTTCCCGGATAATATAATTGACACGGGTCTTCGGATTCATCCATGCAACCGACTTGTACTCCTGCTTGTCGATAGATGTGTATACTACTTCTTGTCCTCCCACTTTCAGCTTCTCTGACTGTGGCTTAACCGGCTCAGATTCAACCGTTTTATCCGCAGCCCCAGCAGGCTCGGCAGTGATGGCAAGAACTCCTGATATTCCATTGACCGGTGAGGCCATAGTATAGATTAGCTCTACAGAAATACGCTTCTCCTGCAGCTTCTTAACATATATTTTTTGGCCGGACGCCTTCCCCTCAGCAATCACCTGACTGAACATCTTCTTCTGTTCGGGCCACGATAGATAAGGAGCAATTCTTGCCAGAGTAAAGTTGTAGCCATCCGGGATCTGTTTCAGCTCCAAAGGCATTGCGGTGTTGCCTGTTGCATTCTTCTTGATGTATTCATCATAATTTCTGTATATAAGCGAATAAGAATTACTCGCAAATGGTGTGCTGCTGATACTGGCATGGTATTCCTTATCATTAATGTACACATATCTGATCTCTCCGGGTTGATACTTACCACTTAGCGCTTTCTGCTGCTGGTCTAGGAGATTCTTGAATCGCTTGAGTTCTTGCTCCCTCTTAGCTGTGGCTTCTGCTTCACTGGTCTGAGCTATATATTTAACGTCTGCCTTGATAGCAGGCAATGCTGCGGATTGAATCCTTGATCGGTCAGCAGCCACTTCCCCTGAAGCCCCATACCCTGTACCCAGTAATAGTGCCGTACCCGTCACAGCCATGAGCATTTTTCTGAAGTTCATTGAAATTCCACCTTTCTGTATGTGCAAAACACTTAATTCATCATTGCGCCAGCAATACGAACAGCCTCATCTTTTGTCAAAACAGTATTCTCCGGATTGGCAGTCAAATCATATATCATTTCTTGCTCCGGGTCAGACCATACGAGTCTATATTTGTAACCCGTCTTAAAATCATCGTTTTTTGCAGGTTCGAGATAAATCAGCTGCTTTCCGTTGATATCAATATTCTCCACCCTTGTGGTTTTGGTCCACATCAGGGTTTCCACCGTTCCGGTCTTTCCCTTGATATGTCTGGCGTTAATTCTTACCTGACTCTCACCTTTCTTGTATACCAGCGTAGCGTAATCGAAATTAACGTTCTTCAGAGGCTCTTGCCTCCAGGTCACCCGAAAGCCGCCTTCCAGCTTGATTCCACCGGTCAGAGCAAGCAATTCTTTCTCTTCGATGTTCTTGAATACAGGCTGAATCCACGCTTCTTCAAAAGCATATCCTTCCGGCATATAATCCGGCTGCTTCAAGCTCGGAGCTGTGTACTTCTCTGCCTTGGTCAAATAGCTGGAATAGTCAGTAAATATCATCGTAGGGCTAATTACGCCTGTCCGATATTGTTCACCCCCCCCTTCCTGTCTCAGCACGAATGAAGCGAACTCTCCGGGGAGCAATAATTTCTCTACTGCCTTGAAGCCTTCAGCATATTTTATATTCAGCAGTTCTTCTTCTTTGCTCACCTGCCGTTGAGGCATTTGGGGTCCGGGGGTTAACGGAGTTTTCAATAAATCTATGGTTCCGCCTTCTTCCGTCGCCAGAAGCGGCTCATATGGCAGCACTTCATAATGGAATTTGGCTGCCTGCCCGGGACCAATGGTATACAGGGAATAGCCGCCTCCAAGTAAGACGATCAGGATTAACGCCACTGCCCAGCTTCTCACCGGAATCCGTAATATCTTTTTTCGTCTGTGCTTTGCTCCGGTTAACGTCTCTGTCCTCTGCATAATCAGAGGAGTGTCCCCGTCGTGCAAGCGGGTCAGCGGGTCAGCAGCAAGGCGGACCTTGCTAAGCCCGATGGCTTCTATCACAGCATCATGGACATCTACGGGCGGGAAATTAGCAGAATGATCTCCTTCCTTCAAAAACTGCTCTTCTAAGGTCAATTCGCCCTTGCCCATAGTTGTTTCTCCCTTCGCTCGATAGCTTTTTTAAGCTTGCCTCTTGTCCGTTCATATCTTTTTCTTACCGTAGCCGTACTGACACCCAGAATCTCCCCAATTTCTGCAAATGATTTATCTTCAAAAACGCGCAGAATCAGCAGATTCCGATTCTCCATGCTTAGCTTTTCCAAGGCTAATGAGACAGGCTCACTGAACAGTCGGTTCTCTACCATTTGTTCGGCGCTCTTAGTCGTTACATCCTGCCTGAGTAATTTTCGCAGCTGGTTCTGAATTTTTTGCCGGCGAAGCTGATTTAAGCAATGATGATAAGCCACCTTGTAGAGCCAAGAGGTGAAATCCGCCTGCGGCTTGAACTGCCCGATATTCTGATAGGCCTTGATGAGGACATCCTGCACTGCGTCTTCTGCCTCTTCCTTGTTGTTCAGCAAGCGAAAGCAGTAGAGGTAAATCCGCTGCTGGTACAGCCTGATAATATCTGAAAAAAGAGACACTTCGCCTGCTTGTATCCACCTGATCTTCTCTTCTATAGAGTCCACATTTGTCTCCTTTCTGTTATCAATATAGATATAACACTTGAGCAGTCTGTTGCGTGACATTTTTTTCCGTTTTGCTCCCCACAATAAAAGAGACCAACAGAAATGACTCTGTTGATCTCTATATGGGAAGGACTCCAAATCCCTTCTCCTTTAGTGCATGAGATATTTCCAGGCCAACCAGCAGAAAAGAACGGATACCCACGAAATGAAACCGAAAACCATCACGACTTTGTTTTCGCTCCATCCGTACTTCAGGCTGAAATGGTAATGAATCGGGGCCATCCGGAACAGCCGCAACTTCGTCCTTTTGTACCACCACACCTGCAAAATGACCGACACCTGCTCCGCCAAATAAACAACAAACAGAATTGGAATCAGAATCTCTACCTTCTCAATGACGGCTAAAAAGGAAAGGGAACCTCCAATTGCCAGTGACCCCGTATCACCCATAAACACTTTTGCCGGATAAATGTTATACAGGAAAAGCCCAAGCAGACAGCCAATCATGACAAGTGAAAATGCCTGCACTTCAGGTTTGTCCGAAATCAAAAAAAAGAAAAAATACGTCGGAACGGCCACATTGATCAGCAGCCCATCAAGACCGTCCGTAAAATTGATCGCATTCGCAGATCCGACCACAAACAGCAACATGACTGCCACATACAGGTATACAGGCAAGTGTAGGTGATACCCATGAATTAACGCAATATCGCTCGTCAGGCCAAACGAATAGAACAACGTATACAAAATGGTTCCAGTATATATAAATTGAAGCACCAGCTTCATGCGGCCGGAGATGCCGGACGGGTTTTGCCGGAAGGCCTTTTTGAAATCATCCAGAAATCCGACCGAGCTGAATAATAGAAACGTAACGCATAAGAGCAACATTAGAGGCCCAGGACGAAACTGCAGCAAAATCCCTATCCCGATAAACAGGATAAGACCTGCCATAAGCGGTGTACCTCGTTTGGCCTGATGCTCTGCTGGAAGCTCGGCGCGAATCGGCTGTGTTAGACTCAATCTGCGCAGCGTCCAGATCAACAGCGGCGTAAATAACGCCACCAGAAGGAAAGACAAGCTGGAAACAGCCAAAATTCCGTACATATGACGAACACCTCTTCTTAAAAAACTGCTCACTTTCATCGAAGTGATCTCACTCTGGAAACTAACCCACACTCACAAAATTCGCTTTTAGAATTATTGAGCTAGCTTGAATTATGTATCTCGTTATCATTCCTTTCACTTCTATCTTTAGTTAAATGATAAAGATAAAAAAACTTCTGATAAAGAGAAATTATTCTGTTTTCATTTCCTGTTTTAGATCCGGTTCATAAAAATTTTCAAAGAAACGCAAATAAGGATGCCTTAAAGCGTTAGCTTCAAGACATCCTTATCTCTGTAGAACAGAGGTAGTTGAGGCGGGGCATTCGATTAGAGAAGTACCGGCCGGATTCTACCGTCTTCTTCATAATGGAGCTCCGTAAATTTGACACAGCGTTTGTGGTCCACGCCGCCGGACAAGGAGGCGTCATGGTAGAACAAGTACCATTTCCCGTTAAATTCCACGATGGAATGGTGGGTCGTCCAGCCCACGACGGGTTCCAGAATGGTTCCTTGAAACACAAAAGGTCCACAAGGCTTGTCGCTCACAGCATAGACGATTTTATGGGTCGTGCCCGTCGAGTATGACAGATAATATTTCCCCTTAAACTTATGCATCCATGGGCCTTCGAAATATCTCCTGTCTTCATCACCCGCAAGGATAGCGTTCCCTTCTTCATCGGTAATGGTAATTTCCCTCGGAGCCGACTCGAAGGACAGCAAGTCTTCACTCAGCTCCGCTACCCGTGGGCAGTAAGCCGGTTCCCCTGCGTCTTTCTCGGCTGCATCCGGCTGGTACGCTCCGGTTTGCCACTTTTCTAATTGTCCGCCCCATAAGCCGCCAAAATACATATAAGCTCTTTCGTCTTCGTCAACAAACACGGCGGGATCGATGCTGAAACTCCCTTCGATATAGCTTTCCTGAGCCTGAAAAGGACCCGCTGGAGAAGTTGCCGTTGCTACTCCAATGCGAAAAACGCCCTCCTTGTCCCGGGCCGGAAAAAACAAGTAATAGGTCCCCTTCCGGTACGCGGCGTCGGGTGCCCACATTTGCTTTGAAGCCCAGGGGACATCCCGGAGATGAAGCGCCTCTCCGTGATCTACACACGGTGACGACGGATTTTCCAAAGAAAATACATGATAATCTTCCATCGCATATTGGTCGCCATTATCGTTTGTAGGACCATCATGGTCGATATCATGAGATGGGTAAATATACAGCTTGCCCTCAAATACATGAGCGGAAGGATCGGCTGTATAGAGTTGGGTAACTAGCGGTTTATTTTGCGCTGCCATAGCAGAATTCTCCCCCTCATTGAAATGTTGACGCCCGTCATCGAAACAAGCCTGACCGTAAAATTATTCCTTCACGCCTCCCAGTGCTACACCTGCGATAATATACCGGGATAGCAGGAAGTACACCACAAACAACGGCAGTGCCGTCAAAGCTAGACCCATGTAGATCGAGCCGAACTCCATCTTGTAAATATCACCGCGAAGCAAACTTACCATGATCGGCATCGTGTACTTCTCTTTCTGTGTAAGGAGAATCATCGGCATGAACAGGTTGTTCCAGTTGGCTACAAAAGCAAAGATCGCTTGTGTCGCTATTGCCGGCATCATCAGCGGCATGATAATCCGGTTGAACGTGCGGAACTCGCCAGATCCGTCTACCCGTGCTGCCTCTACAATCTCAATTGACAGTGTGGCGAGCAGGTATTGGCGCATGAAGAACACTACCGCCGGCGCTGCAATCGCAGGCAGAATCAGCGGAAGGAAATTGTTCGTCCAATGCAGTTTATACATGAACTGATAGAACCCGATCGCGCTTGCCTGGGAAGGAATCATC
Source organism: Paenibacillus sp. 22594 (assembly GCF_052044425.1). Classification (NCBI taxonomy): domain Bacteria; kingdom Bacillati; phylum Bacillota; class Bacilli; order Caryophanales; family Paenibacillaceae; genus Paenibacillus; species Paenibacillus sp. 22594. The sequence goes on along the minus strand of NZ_JBQENA010000020.1, from coordinate 19,286 downwards.
ATTACGCACATGATGAAGGTAAAGAATGGCCCCCGCAGCTTCCAGCTATACGTTACGAGCCCATAGGCAGCCAGGGACGAGAAATAGACGGTACAGAGTGTTGCAGAACTTGCGATAATGAAAGAGTTCATGAACCCTTGAATCGGATCAAAGCTCTTGTCGAGCAGTACCTGCAGGTTGCGCATCATGTGGGACGAAGGGAGTAGCGAGATTCCGCTCTGGATTTCCGGTGTAGAGCGTGTGGCGTTTACAAACATGATCCAGAACGGCAGAATGCTGAGCACCGCCAAAGCGATGCAGACCACATAGATGATGGTTTTGTTTATTCTCCGGCTCACTTTACCATTTTCTGATAATTTATCCATGCCCTACACCTCCCTCGCGGCTGCTTGAGCAGCGTTTCTGTACTTTTGTTTTTGGATTTTCTTTAGTTTGGCCGCATCGCGGTCGCGCATCACGTAGAACAGCAAGCCCGACAGCAAAGCTGAAATTACGAACATAATCATACTCGCTGCTGCAGCACGGTTATACATGTAACTGCCCTTGAATGCCTGCCCGTAGATAAACATGGACGTGGTAAGCGTGGAGTCATCCGGTCCGCCTGTAAGGAATAATTGCGGAATATCGAACATGGTCAAACCACCCACCATCGAGGTAATCAGGGTGAACAGCAATATTGTACGCAGACTCGGCAGTGTAATACGGAAGAAGGTCTGAAATCCGTTAGCGCCGTCAATCGCTGCAGACTCGAAGAGCGCGGGATTGATCCCCATAACGCCTGCGATCAGGACGATCATGGTGTTGCCGTACCACATCCAGAACTGGATGAATGACACAATGCCACGCGCTGTCGTCTTATCCTGCAGGAAGAATATCGGACCATCCGTCCATCCTAGCATTTGAAACAAACTGTTTACCGGACCTATTGGGTACGCGAACAAAGTGCTGAATAGCACAGCAATTGTACTCGCAGTGATAATATTAGGCATATAGAGCAGAACCTTGAACAAGCCTTGTCCTTTTATGTTAAGGCGCCGGTTCGTGAACCATGCGGTTAAGAGGAGCGCAAGAAGCATCTGAGGGACGAAGTTCGTAATCCAGAGCAGCCCCGTGTTAATCAGAGACTTCCGGAACGAAGGGTTATCAAAGAGAAGATCCTTGAAATTTTGAAAAGGGTTATCCAGGATATGAATCGGCTTAGGTATTAGTCCCTTCATATCGGTAAATCCGATCACTGCCGTGTATAGAATGGGGTACAGTGAGAAAATCAGGAATGCAAGGACAAATGGAAAAGTAAAGATATAACCGTATTTCGCATAGCTGACATCTTTGCGGCGCATGCTCTCACCTCATTAGTTGATATGAAGGGGCGGGAATAACTCCCCCGCCCCTCCGATTCCTTCTTATTCGCTTTCAATGCCAAGCTGGTCTTTGACTTGCTGCTTGAAGGTTTCGATTGCTTTATCACGGGTTTTATTGCCTGCAGTGTATTCGCGTACTTGATCTCGCCAGATCTTGTTGATGGTTTCATCGAACTGGGTCAAGTTCTTACCTGAAGCGTTAGCATTGGCTGGAACGAACACGTCAAACATGTTTTGTCCGCCGAGCAGTGGAACTTCACCGTTGGATTTCGACATTACCACGGAGGAAGCAACGCTATCCTTCGTGCCCTGCTCGCCTTCCTTCATCGTGCCGTTAGCCCAGTAATACTGGAGGCCTGTTTCGGAAGTATCAAGGGTAACCCACTTCACAAAGTCAGCAACTGCTTGCTTCTTAGCATCGTCCTTGGTCACGTCTTTGTTAGCCAGCAGCCAGGTGCCGCCCCAGAAGAAACCTGTCGGCGGCTCAGTAACTGCCCAGTCGCCATTCGTGTCTTTCACTTGACCGTTCATCACGTAGTTGATGAGCCAAGCAGGACCGAAGAATCCGAAGATTGGCTGAGCGCCGGTACCGGACATATCCGCGTACCATGCTTCGGTCCAGTCTGTAGTATCGTTATGATAACCATTGTCTTTCAGCTTTTTGGAGAGATCCAGGAACTGTTCGCGTTTCGGATCAATATGCAGTTTGCCATCAACCAGCCAGCCTGTGTCAGAACTGTTCTCGATCGGGTGCCAGATATCGCCGTCGCCGGATACGATGCCGTATCCTTTAGCTTTCAGCTTCTTAGCTGCATCGAAGAATTTATCCCAGCCGGGTCCAACTTCAGTTTTGATGGTAGCCGGGTCATCGGTTCCAAATACATCCTTGGCAATCGAGCGGCGATAGATGAAGGCTCCGCCAGTTGCCTGGTAGCCGAGGCCTTTCAACTGCCCGTCTTTGCTGCCGATATCAACTGAATATTGGGCGATGCCCGCGTCCTTAACCATTTGGTCATCAAGGCCCAGATCAGCATAGTTAGCAGCATAGGTGGATGCGTCACCTTGTGTATACTTAAGCACGAACGCCGATTCAGCTGCATAAATGTCCGGTGCATCTTTGCCGCCAGCGGCCAGAGCCTGGTCAAGTGCAGGCTGATAAGCGCCATCCGTGGTTGCAATAACTGTAGATTTGAACTCCACATTTGCATCGGGATGGGTTTCCATATACTTCTTGGTCATGTTTGGAATCTCGTCCGTGAAGCTCCATAGATTGATGGTCACTTTTTCGCCCTTCCCGGCTGCTGGAGCCGCGGCAGTACTGGCGGATGGAGCTGGACTTGCGCTTGGGCTGGATGAATTTGAGTTTGAATTGGAATTTGAGTTTCCGCCACACGCTGTGAGAGCAGATGTCATCACAAGCATTGTAGAGATCCCCACTAAAACACGTTTCATACTTTTCATACTTTGCCTCCCCTTTATATTGATTCCTCGGTTTTGTGTAACCGCATTCATAATTATAGAACTGATGACCCGCGTGCATAAGGAACCACTCATTGGGAAAAATTCCACTTTTATTAGATTTCGATCGATCCCAGGCATAAAGATAATAAATGAAATGAATCAGCAACCTCCTGAATCCTCTTTGTCCCCTGATTTTCGACCTGAAAATGACAAAAAGGCCTCATCCCGTAGCAACGACGGTCGAAGCCAGTTATATCACCATTTCAGCTTGAAAGTCCCGCTGATCCAAATGGATCAGTCGGGACTTTCCGTTCACTGCTTTTTTATGAACCAGATGAGTTTATTTCTGGCTGGCGAGGAATTCATTAAGCTGCTTTTGCTTTTCGGCAATGACTTTGTCGAGGCCGGCGGATTTTTGGGCGGATAACAATGGCTTCTGCGCCTTGCCCTTTAAACCATCCGGTCCGGCAGGAAGGGGATAGGCCTGCCAGTCCGAGCATAAAAAAGCCGCCCAATGGAATGAGCAGCTTACAGAGATTATGATTTATAGCAGCTTAATCAGCTCTTCTAGCTCTTCAACCAATACTTTTGCCAGTTCAAAATCGGTATTTTTTAAAGCCACTTCTATTTTTGTTTCCACTGATTTTTTCTGTTGTTCCGTTTCTAAATAGTCTTTATCAAAATGACTGGCATAAATCATCTTTCTGAATTTTCGCATACTCATTTTTCTAATCGTCTTATCGTCAATGATCAGGACATAATCCATGCCGTTTACCACGGAATAGAAATCATGAGAAATCATTAGAATCGCACCTTTATAGTCTTCAATGGCTTTCTCAAGAGCTATTTGTGTATAGGTGTCTAAATGGCTTGTCGGTTCATCAAGAAGCAATACATTTGCTTTACTGGCAGAAACCTTAGCCAATTGAAGTATGTTTTTTTCTCCGCCAGATAATGACTCTATCTTTTGATTAACGATTTCACCTTCAAAGCCATAGTTGGATAGATGTGATCTAATCTCATCATACGTTGCAAACCCGGCATCGATGAATTCCTCAAGAATAGTATTGGAATCCTTCAGCATTTCGCCTTGAAGCTGAGATAGATAAGCCACTTTAACCTCAGCATTGATTTCAATGCAATCATGATTATTTTTAAAGATCTCCCGGAGTAGCGTCGTTTTCCCCGTGCCGTTTGGACCGATTAGGGCTACTTTATCCGTAGATTTTATCTCAAAGTTAACATTTTCCAAAAGAAGCTCATCAAAGGAAATACTGTAATCATTAACATTTATAACAACGGTGTCTTCCATTTCTTTATCCACACCAAAACTGATATCCGGTTGCTTAATATCTACGAAAGGTGCCTTAATTCTGCGCGCTTCCAATCTTTCCTGAAATTTAACCCTGGCTTTTAATGCTTTCCCTCTGGATGCTTCGGAATTATAAGTTGCGATAGCTCTAAGATTATCGATGATATTGTCGTTTCTCTTAATTTCTTCCTCTTCAGCGACTGCGAGTTCTTGCAGCTCAATTTTAGTTTGAAGTAAGGAGAAGTTATATTCAATATATCGCCCGTCAAACTCTTGGATCTCCATGTTTTCAAGGTGAATAATTTTGTTGAAACAATGATTCAATAAATATCGGTTGTGCGTAACAACCAGCAGTATTCCCTTGTGAGAATTAATTAGATGTTTAAGCGCATTTAAGTTTTCAAAGTCTAAAAACACATCAGGTTCGTCCATAATCAGTAAGTCTGGATGATTAAGCATTTCCTTCATTACTTGAATAAGTTTGAATTCCCCGCCACTCAGGTCAGATACCCTAATTTCCTTAAGCCTCATGAGGTCTGCCAGATTCAGCTTCTTATTAATGTTGCTCTCAAAATCATCCCCACCCATTGCATCAAATGCATCTAAGGCTAATTGATACTTTTCAAGTAACGGATCAATATCTGTGGCTGTCTCCATTTCAGTGAGAATAGAGTTTATTTCATTTTGAATCTGAATAAACTTTTCGCCGATATATTCAAAAACTGTTGTTTCTTGAGATTTGTCTGGTTGAGAGAACTGACTTACAAATCCAATTGTGCAAGTGGGGTCTATCGATAACATGCCATCATACAAATATCTTTCTGGATCCATCAGTATATCGATCAGTGTACTTTTCCCACTGCCACTTGTTCCAATAAAAGCGCAATGTTCTGCCTCTTCAAGCGTGAATGAAATGTTTTTATATAGTTCTTTTTGCGGAAATGAGAAGGATAAGTTATCAACTTTTATCATAGTGTTACCTTTCTTTATAACTAAATTTGTGACCATTATCAGATGTATTGAAGAGCATAGATTTTAAGTTTACCACAAATGTCTTTTGGATTGTTGTCTTTGAACATAACGACAGGGCAATGAAGTTCTGAATGACACTGCGGTGTTCCTAGGTAACACGTGATATCTTTCGTTATATTATAGTCATCAACGGATTGGCGTTGTAACGAATGTAGCTGCACAATGTAAACTGTATTATAAAATTTTAAGTTCTTAGCGGCTCATAAATCATGCCTTCAATGTTTTTCATAAGTTTACTCCACTTCATAGGCGTCTCACACATAAAAAAGTTTTGCATGAAATTTCCTATAATGTTGTTGTATTCACGAACCCGAGAGGCTTAAGGTCCGCTAGGATTGGGTGGCTCCGACACTTAAGGGTTGTCTGCGGAATCCGCTTCCTCGAAATGCCTCTTGCAGACCAAGGCCCCGTCAGGGGCCGCAGCGTGAATACGGTGTTATATGTTGTAGCCGCCTCTTATAAAGAACTACATATCCGTAAAGATATCTGAACAAGGTTTATTCTTATTTCTGTTCTACTATTCCAACTTCGACTATCCCATTCGACTCCACTTAAATCGTCACCGCCATACAAGATAATTCCTAATTTAACTTCTCTGAATTTTGAAACGGCCATAAATGCTGCTGCTTCCATTTCTACAGTTACACACCCTTCAGCTTTCCGCAACTCAACTTTTTCTTTAGTCTCTCTATAAAATGAGTCTGTCGTCCAAGTTTTTGCCTTTATATACCTAATATTATGTATATTAAAATCGTCCTCTATGATTTTCAAAACTTCTGGATCACATTCGATTTCTCTAGATGGCTTAATGTAATGGTATGATACCCCTTCATCTCTCACCGCAGAAATTGGTACAATTAAATGTCCAACTGCAATGTCCTTTTTAAGTACACCTGCACCACCACAAACTATAAATTTCTGAAATCCATACGCTATCAATTCTTCTAAGAATCCTGCTGAGCCTGCAGCCCCTAAATATCCCAGAGTAATATGTATTTTTTTCCCTTGAAAATACGTTTCATATATTGGTAAATCTACCGTCTCGCAATGTAGACACGCAACTTCTTTCAACTTCCCCTCAGTTTTCATTTTTTCAATTGCATCTCGAAAAAATGTTATTATACAGTATTCAAATTCTTCTTTTGGCTTGATAAAATTAGTTGCTTCTATTATAGCAACTCGCGATTCATCAAATTCCAATATCGGAAACTCTTTAATATCGATTTTTTTGCTCTCCATCTCGACTTACCTCCAAAGTAACTTTTTTACTATTTCTTAGCGGCAATTACTTATAACATCTAATTTACGAACTTCGTAAACACCTCTATATGAAGAATATTCGCGAGTTTATTTAGCTATCCCTGCTCGATATAAGAATAAAGCAGCTGTTCTACCCAATCATATATCCTGTGAAGTTCCACTCTCTTCAGAAAGAAAGATCATGCTATATGCGCAAAAATAAGCCGTCCTCAAATGCAGGACGGCTCATGATGTTTAATATAGTTCCACACTTTTTTTACTGGTTCCACAATTTTAACATTGGTTCCAGACTTTCTTTACTGGTTCCCTACTTTTTTGTCACCGGACAACAGCTGCTGTATCTTTCCCTACCCTACTCCACCGTAACGCTCTTCGCCAAGTTACGCGGTTTATCCACATCGTGGCCCAGAGCCAGCGATGCGTAGTAAGCCAGCAATTGCAGCGAAACAACAGACAACGCAGAGGTCAGTAGCGGCAGTGTCTGAGGAATCACGAACACCTGGTCAACAGATCTAAGCAGGTCGTTTGCATGCTCTTCATGAGTGATGGCCAGCACATGTGCGCCGCGGGCTTTGACTTCCTTGATATTGCTGACGGTTTTCTCGAGAACGGATTCCTGAGTTGCCAGGGCAATGACAGGAACGCCTTCTTCAATCAGCGCCAGGGTACCATGCTTCAATTCACCTGCAGCATAAGCTTCGGAGTGAATGTATGAGATTTCTTTCAGTTTCAGCGAGCCTTCCTGAGCAACAGCATAATCTACGCCGCGGCCGATGAAGAACAGGTGCTCATGCTTAGCGATTTGTTCAGCATAAGTCTTGATCGCTTCTTTTTGCGCCAGAATTACTTCTACTTGCTCCGGCAGGGACTGCATAGCTGCCAGAATTTTGGCAACCTCAGGTTCAGATTGCGTTCCGCGTACCTCAGCCAGGTACAGACCGAGCAAAGTGAAGGCAATCAGCTGGGAAGTATATGCTTTGGTCGAAGCAACAGCGATTTCCGGACCAGCCAGAGTTACCAATACACTGTTTGCTTCCCGGGCAATGGAGCTTCCCACTACGTTGGTGATAGCGAGCACATGCGCACCATTCGCTTGGCCTTCACGCAGTGCAGCTAGTGTATCAGCAGTCTCGCCGGATTGGCTGACTACGATAACCAGTGTTTCCGGTGTAACGATCGGCGAACGGTAACGGTACTCCGAAGCGATATCATTTTCTACAGGAATACGCACCAAGGATTCAATCAGGTTGCGTCCAACAAGACCTGCGTTATAGGCAGTCCCGCAAGCAACGATCTGAACGTTGCGGATGTTCTTGATCTGCTCTTCGGTCAGGTTAAGTTCTGGCAGAATAACTTTGTTGCCTTCAGCGTTCATACGTCCGCGCATAGTATCGCGGTATGCTTTTGGCTGCTCGTGGATTTCTTTCAGCATGAAATGCTCATAGCCGCCTTTTTCCGCAGTAACAGCATCCCAATCGACAGTAATCATTTCCCGAGAAATAAAATTGCCTTCAATCGTCATCAATTCGACAGCATCCCGTGTCAACACAGCCATTTCGCCGTCGTTCAAAATATATACGTTGCGGGTATATTCCAGCAAAGCAGGAATATCGGACCCGATAAAGTTTTCACCTTCACCCAAGCCAATGATGAGTGGACTTGCTTGACGTACAGCCACCAGTTTGTCGGGTTCATATTCAGTCAGAACTCCAAGTGCAAATGCACCACGCATGAAGGTGATCGCTTTTTGTACAGCTTTCACGATATCTCCTTCATATTCACGGGCGATCAGGTGCGAAATAACCTCCGTATCCGTTTCGGAAGTAAAGTGGCATCCTCCGGCAATCAGTTCTTCTTTAAGATCAAGATAGTTCTCCACAATACCGTTGTGTACGACTGAGAATTTCTGGCTCTCATCAGTATGCGGGTGGGAGTTCTCATCAGAAGGCTTGCCGTGGGTTGCCCAGCGTGTATGTCCGATTCCGGCACTTCCTGTTAGTGGAGTAGCTTCAAGTCTGGATTCAAGGTTCGCCATACGGCCCTGTGCTTTTACGACCTGGAGTCCTTCCTTGGTGAACACAGCAATCCCGGCTGAATCATACCCACGATACTCAAGCTTCTTCAAACCCTCTACCAAGATCCCCTGCGAATTCTGATTCCCGATATATCCTACAATACCACACATAATAATTTCCTCCGTCCGATTTATAGTGTGGGCGGCATAAGGAAAGAAACGTGCCGTGCGGCATGTTTTTGAGAAAAAGCAAATATTCTGTTGTATTTCAGACTCAGTCAAGTGGACACGGCTAAGCAGCCCTTAAAAGGACAATATCCGGTTCATTACCTTTTCACTTGCAACTATGTTCATGAAATGTACAGTCTTCTCCTCTGCCGTGGCAGAACGCTTAGTGTTTCTTTCCGTTATTGCGTAAGCCCATGAATTGTACTACTTCTGCTTGCACCCACAGAAACGTTGTGTGAAAGGTCGCCCTCGCATTTTCCGTTTCCATTTACGGCTCTGGTGCATCACCGGGAGGTCCCCGCCGAACATTTCGAACACCTCCACCTCGTCAGCTTACATCTGCCGTGATCCGTTCAAGCCCTGCCGCTATCCGGCAACTTAATGGCTGTCCCTTCTCCCCCGCGCAAGATCAAGCTCTGGCGCTTGCTGTTGCCAACCTTACTATCCCCGCTTTCCTTCTGGAATGACACCTTATCTATTATATGCACCTTACATCGTTTTGGCAATGCTGTAACGCATGATTACTTTTGGCAGCTATTATAAGAAATTGGACAATATACAGATGCAGCCGGTGAAGATGCCTTAAGCATTTCTCCTCACCGGCCGAACTTCTTAACATAATATTATTAATTTACACCAGTTCACGCTGAACGACATCAACAATTTGGCCTACATAGAGATCCAGCTCCGCCTTATCCGGACCTTCTGCCATAACCCGAATCAACGGTTCAGTTCCGGAAGGACGCACCAGCACTCGGCCGTTATCACCAAGCTTGCCTTCAACCTCTTGAATAGCCGCTTCAATGGCCGGGTTGTTGGGATAATTAGTCTTATCCTGAACCCGAACATTCACAAGCACCTGCGGGTATTGGGTCATCATTGATTTCAGTGTACTGAGTTTCTTGCCGGATGACTTCATGGTGTCCACCAATTGGATTGCCGTCAGAATACCATCACCTGTTGTATTGTAATCCAGGAAAATAACATGACCGGACTGTTCTCCGCCCAAATTGTATCCGCCCCGGCGCATTTCTTCCATCACATAACGGTCACCGACCGCGGTTTTGGCTGTATTTAGACCCAGTTGTTCTGTTGCTTTATAGAAACCAATATTACTCATTACTGTGGATACAATAGTGCCATCCTTAAGCTTGCCGGCACGGTTCATCGCATCTCCGCAGATGCAAAGGATAAAGTCACCGTCAACTTCGTCGCCATTCTCATCGATGGCAATCAACCGGTCAGCGTCTCCGTCAAAAGCAAGTCCCAGATCCGCGCCTTGGCGCAGCACTTCCTGCCGCAGAGTTTCCGGATGCGTGGAGCCAAAGCCGTCATTAATGTTCAGCCCATCAGGCTCAGAACCAATGGCGATCACTTCTGCACCAAGCTCTCTGAACAAGCGTGGGGCCAATTCATAAGCCGCTCCATGTGCACAGTCCAGCACTACCTTAAGTCCTGTGAAGCTTTGGGAAATCGTTGTTTTGAGATAGTTCAAATATAAATATTTCGCATCATTATCTACACTTACAGTTCCCAGACCTGCACCTACAGGGCGTGGCAATTCATCGATCTCCGCATCCATCAGTTCTTCAATCCGCAGTTCGGTTTCATCCGTCAGCTTAAAACCGTCCCCGCCAAAGAACTTAATGCCGTTATCTTCAACAGGATTATGTGAAGCTGAAATCATTACTCCTGCATCCGCCTTAAGCAATCTTGTAATATAAGCCACAGCAGGCGTACTTACAACACCTAACCGGATTACTTGAGCACCAATGGACAACATGCCCGCTACAAGCGCCGATTCCAGAAGAGGACCCGAGATGCGAGTGTCCATGCCAATGACCACCTTGGGCTTCTCTACATTACCAGCCAATACATACCCACCACAGCGGCCAATACTGTAGGCCATTTCTGCTGTTAATTCACGGTTTGCGACTCCGCGTACACCATCTGTTCCAAAATACTTACCCATCTTTTTTCTCCTTTTGAATACGCTACATTAGCTTAATGAATTATTGTATGAATGAACTCTTATTTCGGGTACCTATGTCACATATTATAGACGTTTACTGACCGAAAAAGTTACGTTCCGCCAGGACTACCGGTATTCATCGTTCCGTTCGCACCTGAAGTACCACTGATCTCAGCCGTGCCTTCGGATGGAGTTGGCGTAGCTGTAGGAACAGCATTATCCCCACTCTGGGCAGGCTCTGTCGGGCTCTCTTCACCAGAGGCAGGCTCAGCACTAGGCTCTGAGGTCACTACCGTCCCCGCGCTGCCGTTATCAGGAGTCTCTGCGGCCTTTGGCGTTGCGGGAGCGTTCAGCTCCACAGTTGCCCTGAGACGTTCTGAAGCATTCCCTAGGGCAATGAACCTGGGCAGTGAGACATGCAACGTTACCTCATGAGATCCGGCTGTGAGGCCAACGACGTCCGCTACCACGCTGATATTGTTCTTATCCATCTGTTCCAGCAGATTCGGGGCTCCTGATATAGTCAGCGAAACGGTTTTACTGGCAGGATCTGTGATCAAAGCGGTAAGTCCGGTATCTACCCCTTCCAGTTTGATAGGAATATTATTAATGGTCCTCTCGGCAATTTCCGAGGTCACAACAGAAACATTTAAGACCGCAGGCTCGATCTTGGCAGTGCCCTCCGGAGCTGTCAATTCCAGTTTCAGCTCCTTAGTGCCTGCAGAATCAAGTGAACCTAAGTTCAATGTCGCTTCATAGGATGATAAAGAAGCCAAGGACTCTTCGTTTCCATATACTGTTACCGTATCCTGTTCAGGCGTAACCTTGGACAAAGCCACACCACCTGGCAGTTGACCGCTAAAACTTATATCAAGCGGCAGGCTTTTGAACGGGAGCGTAATCGGCAGCTCCACAATTACGGAGGACGGCTCGATAACTGCATCTTTAATCTCGTTACCGCTGCTGTCATACGCATAGAGCTTCAGCTTCTTTTCTTTTATCGTTTCACTGTCACCGTCCAGTTCAATGGTTCCCTGTACTTTGGCTACCTTGCTAAGCTCACTAGCAGCAAGAGTAACCTTCGCCTCAACGGCTGGTTCTAAGACCGGTGTACCGACCTGATAACCCGCCGCAGGCTTTCCCTTGGTGATAATTGATACTGGAAAAGACTTAGTATTCCGGAGTTCCACATGCACATTCACTTCATTGGGGATAATATCATCAAGCATTACGCCGCTCGGCAGTGAGTAATGCAGGGGGAGCGTAGTGTCTCCTGGCTGAACATTGCTCAGATCAATCCACACTTTATAGGCATCAGAAAACTTGTAGGTGAGATCCGATTTTTTGCCCATGACTTCCAGTCTGACACTTTCGGCATCCCTTGAAGTGATTACATATTTATCCTCATTAAAACCGGTATCTTCAATCTTCACATTTTCTATGGTTTTGGACTCCATGTTTACCGTTGTCTGGTTCGCGGGTGCAGTATCCACATGAACAATGATCCAAAGGATAATAGCGAAGGCAAGCGCGAGAATTTTGTTGAAATTGTTATTCTTCATCCACTTATCCATTGCGTTTATCCTCCCTCCGTTTCCAAAAGGCGGAACTCTTCTCCTTCAGTGGTGAGGTGGCCCGAAGTTCCTCATAGAGCTTGGAAATCAGAGATTCTTCCTTAATATCACGTACGATCTGCCCGTTAATTGCCAAAGATATCTGTCCGGTCTCTTCAGAGACCACGACAGAGACGGAATCCGCAACCTCACTAATCCCGATTGCAGCCCGGTGACGTGTACCCAGCTCTTTGCTGATGAATGGATTCTCGGAGAGAGGCAAATAACATGCAGCGGCGGCAATCTGCCCATCTTGCATAATGAGCGCACCGTCATGCAGCGGAGTATTGGGAATAAAGATATTGATTAGCAGTTCGGAGCTGACTACAGACCGCATAGGAATCCCTGACTCCGTATATTCATTCAGCCCAGTCGCTCTTTCAAAAACAATTAAAGCCCCAATCTTTCGTTGCGCCAAGTAATTCAGTGCTTTAATGACTTCACCAATCAATTTGCTGATTTCCTCATCATTCTCGGCAGCCCGTCCAAAAAACTTGCCCCGCCCAAGCTGCTCCAGCCCCCTTCGCAATTCCGGCTGAAAGATGATAAATATCGCAAATATCCCAAATGTAAATATCTGGTTCATCAGCCACTTCAGCGTATATAAATCGAGCAGGGTACTAAGTGCCCAGATTACAACCAATACCAGAATCCCTTTTAACAGCTGTATCGCCCGGGTTCCACGTACCATATTAAGCACTTTGTAGATGATATAGCTGACAATCAGGATATCAATTATATCTTTAATGGACTCTTTCCATGTTAGATCTGTAAAATAACTCATGCCAAAACCCCCGTCATTTCATATTAGCTGGGTTTATGTAAAATGTCTGTAAGTTCTGTATCATATCTAGGTTATAACGTTCCAGCCCAGGTTGCAAGTTTCAGTCGCCGGGGAAACCTATCGCCCTATACCCACGCAACAAAAAAGCGCCATCTTTCCGGAAAAAGAGGCGCAAATAATATTCCTGCTAAAAGCAACCAAGTGTTATTTAACGGTAGGCAACTTCAGAGAACATGTTCGTCACTTTATACCAGAGCCAACTTACCGCTTGGTCTATGCTTTTGACTTGCCCGGAGATATGAGCCGTTGAAGCCTGGTACAAGGAGCCATCGATCACAGTCACATTACCGTTCACTTCCCCATATACCTGAGTTTTACCGTTCTCCACCGTTAGATCGCCAGATATCGTTTTACCAGAAGGTACGATGACTGTATTCCCTTGAATGACAACCTGTTCCAGGTCAGTTCCCCTGACCACAAGCTGCCGATCCTGATTCCAAAAAGTAACGGAGCTCATCAGCATCACCAGAATGAACACGGACGCCGCTGTAAGCGCGGGATGCCGCTTGATCCAGGTCACAAATGCGCGTTCCTTCTTGGCTTGGGGTAAAGAGTTCATAATCCGGCCTACAAGATCCTCCGAAGCCACAGGACTCTGGTGCATCAGGGAAAACATCAGCATATCGGTCTGTTCCAATTCTTTGAACTTTGCACGGCAATCTGTACAGGATAGAAGATGCTCCTTCAATTCCCTCTGTTGCAGCTCGGGCAAGTCGTCATCCAGGTAGTCGTGCATCATAGAGACGGCCAGTTTGCATTCCATAGGAGCCAATCCTTTCATGAGTGCTATTTAATTATATCAAGACAAAGGGGCAGGACGCATAAGACTTGCTTAACTTACATACGTCGCTGCCAATCAGACGTTTCATAAAAAATAATCTATTTTACATTTTAGGCCCTAATTTTTTACGTAAAAATTCACGTCCGCGATGTACTCGGGTCTTAATCGTTGTTACAGGCATATCTAAGACATCACTAATTTCCTGGAGCGACAAATCTTGCAGATAGCGCAAAATCATCACTGATCTGTATTTCACAGGCAAACTGTCGATGGCCTCATAGATCAGTCGCTGCGTCTCTGAGAGCAGCAGTTCTGTTTCCGGTGTCACATTATCACTGGGAATCATGGAATAGCCATCAATGCCTTCCTGATCATTCATTTCCGCATCCAGCGAATATGTGGGCCGCCGCTTACGCAATCTGTCAATACAAAGGTTCGTGCCGATACGGTAGATCCAGGTTGAAAACTTTTGTTTGTCATCATAGCGGTCCAAATTGCGATACACACGCAAAAACGTTTCCTGAACAATATCTTCCGCTTCATGGCGGTTGTTCAGCATCCGATAAGCCAAATGATATATTTTGTCTTTATATAGTTCCACAAGCTCGGCAAATGCCCTTTGGTCGCCCTTTAAGGCGAGCTTTGTCAATCTGCCTTCCAAATTCTCCACCTGTTAACTCCCCCAGACTTGCCGCCCTTGGTCTTTCATCTCTTGAATGTCCACGGTACAAGCTCTTAAATGGTAATTCATGTTTGGTCAAAAATCAAGGATAGTATTGTCACTTTCTATGTAGGATGGGCACAGCATGCTGCATTAAAAACCGATGATTCATCGCAGATTCGAGGAACATTTGGATTTCCAGTCGCTGTTATTGTCAGATTTCCTGATTGAACCACTGCTCACAATCGAAATCCGACCATATGGGCGAACGCTGCGCTCCTCCAATTCCAAATCCTCTTTCGCCGCTCCATCCCCTGAAGTTCAAGTATCTGTTACTCTGCCAAAATTCATATTGGCAACAAGAGATAAGGCAAAGGACGGAAAGGGAATTGGTATTGCCAGCTCTTCCTCTCAGTTCCTTCGACAGTTTCGGCTATCCGGTTTACTAATCCAGAACTAAAAAAAACCCGTCCGACCTCCATACAGAGGCGAACGGGGATTGTAAATAATATAATCAACTTCTTCTAGATCAACTTTGAACGAAAACGAAAAACGAACCTTCGTACAGATATCAGCCGGTATTCCGTAATCCGGCGGCAATACCGTTAATAGTGAGCAGCACTTCGCGGAGAAGTTCGGCGTCATCGCCGTCCACTTCACGCAAGGCTCTAAGCTCGGACAATAACTGAACCTGCAAATAGCTCAGCGGGTCAACGTATGGATTACGCAGACGAATGGATTCCTGAATAACAGGTACATTATCCAAGATGTCCTGTTGTCCGGTGATTTTGAGAATCAGCTCGGAGGTCAGCTTGAATTCCGTTTCTATCTGTCCGAAGATGCGCTGACGCGCTTCTTCATTTTTGCCCATGCTGGCATATTCCTTGGCAATAATTAGGTCCGCCTTGGCAATAGCCATCTGCAGCGTATCAATTAATGTAGTGAAAAACGAGAAGTTTGCATACATATGCTGCATTACCTTCAGGTTCTCTTCTTTGTTGTCATAGAAGCTCTGCAGACCCGTTCCGGCAGCGTACCAGGCAGGAAGCAGATAACGGCTCTGAGTCCAGGCAAATACCCAAGGAATCGCACGCAGATCCTCGAACCGGTCACTATTCTTTCGTTTGGAAGGACGCGAACCAATGTTAAGCTCCCCAACCTCAGGAAGCGGCGTTGACTCCTTGAAATACGTCAGGAAATCCGGATCACGGAAGATCAGGTCCTGATACTTGTTCAGTGAAACCTCAGAAATCCGGGCCACAATTTTTTCCCATTTTGGCTCATATAGATCCGTCTGTGGTGATCTGGCATTAATTGCGGCTGTAACCAAAGCGGATGTTGCCTGTTCCAAGCTACGGTAGGCAATCCCCTGCATCGAATAACGTGAGGAGATAACTTCACCCTGTTCCGTAATCTTGATACCACCGCCAATCGTTGAAGCCGGTTGCGCCAGAATACTGCGGTTCAGCGGCATGCCGCCACGTCCAAGAGCTCCGCCGCGGCCATGGAAAAATTTCAGCTTAATGCCGAATTCATCCGCCGTAGCCGTGATATCCTTGAGGGCAACCCGCAACTCGTAATTGGCAGTAACCACACCGCCATCCTTGTTGCTGTCTGAATACCCAAGCATAATCTCCTGCAGATCGTTCATCGCCCTTACCGCATCCCGGTAGATCGGCAGGTTAAGCAGTGTACGCATAATTTGTGGAGCATCATGAAGGTCGTCAATCGTCTCGAACAGCGGTACAGCCTGCAGTGTACAAACTACAGTACCATCATTGTCTTTTCGGAACAGACCGACTTCTTTGGCAAATACCATAACCTCCAGAATGTCACTTGCGGCTTCAGCCATGCTGATTAGATAGCTGGTAATACACTGTTTGCCGTACTCCTCTTGCGCCGTATAAATGGCACGGTATACTGCAAGACATTCTTCAGTACTCTCACTGTAGGACTGATAAGGCGAAGTCAGCGGACGCGGATCATTAAGCAGCTTTTCTAGAAGATCGATCTTCTCATTCTCCTGTAGCTTAGCGTAATCCTGCGTAACGTTCATTTTGGCCAGAATTTCAGTCATCGCATTTTCATGCTCCTGACTATGCTGGCGGACATCAAGCGTCGCAGTATGGAACCCAAACAACTCTACCTGGCGAATCAGCTTCTTGATATAGGTATCCGCTACATAATCTGCATAGTGATGGCGCAGACTGCGGTCGATCACGTTCAAATCATCTATAAATTCTTCCGGTGAAGAGTACCGCTCCAAAGAGCCTTTCTTCTCATCATCCATAACGTTCTGCGTCTTGGCGATCATATAGGTAAGTTTAATCCGGTAGGGCTCATTATCATTATGCCAGGATTTTGACTTATCCAGATTAATAAGACTCCGGTTCAATTCAATGGATTGCAGCAGCTCCGGCGTTACATTAACGATACTGGTGCTAAAGCTCAGATACTGCATCAGCTCGCGCATAATGCGCTGGTATTCCCGAATCGCCAGCTTACGCTGAAGTCTCAGCGTCTGCAGAGTCACAGCTGCGGTCACCGAAGGATTGCCGTCCCGGTCGCCGCCGATCCACGAACCAAAACGCAGATACGTCGGTACGTGCCAATTCTGGCCCGGATAATATTTGCTTAGACATCGTTCAAGTTCTTGATACACATCCGGCAACACTTGGAAAATCGTCTCATGGAAATAATACATTCCATTGCGGACTTCATCCAGCACCGTTGGCTTGCGGTCGCGCAGTTCATCCGTCTGCCACAAGGTAATGACCTCATTAAGCAGTTTCTCCCGCAGTTGTTCACGTTCCCGGAACGTTAGGGTAGGGTTATCCAGACCCATGACATCATCGGAGATACGTTTATGAATATCAAGAATCGCCCGCCGCATGGCTTCCGTAGGGTGAGCGGTCATGACCAGCTCCAGAGACAGACCATTCATGATTTCATGAACATCCTCGTGTGAGAAATCCCGCTCGCGGAGCTCTTGAATCGCGCTTTCGATAGAACCAGGCTGTACGGTCTCCCCGGCTGAACGTTCGTAGTCGCGTTTGCGGCGAATCCGGTGATTTTGCTCGGCGATGTTCACCAATTGAAAATAAATGGCAAACGCCCGTATCACCTGGTGGCGGTTCTCCGGATCCAGTGAATTAATTAGCTCCTTGAATTCATTGTGCAGTTCAGGCAAAAACAATGAGCGCAGCGATTTGCTGGTTTCACGGATCTTCTCCACGATATCCAACAGTTCGTTACCGCCTTGGTGAACCAAGACTTCACCCAAAATATTCCCCAGGAACCGTACGTCTCGCCGCAGCAGATTATTTGAATTGCTTTTGCTGACGGCAGTCGTAAGTTCGGTCATGCTGCTCCCCCCATCCTCTTCCGGATCAATGCTTTTAACATTGTCTATTTGAAGCTTTCCTCATATCATACAATAAAACTGCCCGGAAATCTTCAACTTTATTGCGCTGTAAAGCGATACAGCAATTAAGATTATACACCAATCCAACTATTTATACAGTCACAAAAATATTGTGTATTTCTTCCTATTATATTGTCTGATCCGCGTCGGGTTTATGTAGCGACCATGTGATGATACATCACAAAACTTTCAATAAAAAATTCTTTAAGCCATCATCAATGTAAACTTTATTAACATTAAAGAGGGCTTTTATTGAGTACTTTTCATTTCAAGGTATACTTTTTCACTTACATTCTAATTGTGAATTTTCTTAAAACTGCCTAAACAAAATTTCACTTTCTTATAGCATTTTTTATACCTGTCGTAAGTTTAATTAATTGATAACCAAGCTTAGATGTTGTTATAATAACATTTCTTTATGATTCTCGTGATGTTTGCTTTGGATTAACAAAAAAACTCCTACCAGAAGTAAGAGTTCATTGTCAGCTTAAGCGCTGTATTATCGGGATGACACGATTTGAACATGCGACCCCCTGGTCCCAAACCAGGTGCTCTACCAAGCTGAGCTACATCCCGAAACGTATAAAATTATGGAGCGGGTGATGGGAATCGAACCCACGCTATCAGCTTGGAAGGCTGAAGTTCTACCATTGAACTACACCCGCACAGGTGTAAAATCGGGATGACACGATTTGAACATGCGACCCCCTGGTCCCAAACCAGGTGCTCTACCAAGCTGAGCTACATCCCGTTAATAAAATTGTACTGAAAGTATAAATGGCGCGCCCTGAGAGATTCGAACTCCCGGCCTTTTGATTCGTAGTCAAACGCTCTATCCAGCTGAGCTAAGGGCGCAAAATTATGGAGCGGACGACGGGAATCGAACCCGCGACCCTCGCCTTGGCAAGGCGATGCTCTACCGCTGAGCCACGTCCGCAAATAAGTGGTGCGCGTGAAGGGACTTGAACCCCCACGTCGTAAGACGCCAGATCCTAAGTCTGGTGCGTCTGCCATTCCGCCACACGCGCATGATACAGATAAAAGTGAGCCATGAAGGACTCGAACCTTCGACACCCTGATTAAAAGTCAGGTGCTCTACCAACTGAGCTAATGGCTCCCATTTGGCAGGGGATATAGGATTCGAACCTATGATGACGGAGTCAGAGTCCGTTGCCTTACCGCTTGGCTAATCCCCTATGATGGATACCTATAGTGTGCCCACAATCTCTTTCAATATGAGAACGATTATGGTGGAGGCTGAGGGGTTCGAACCCCCGACCCTCTGCTTGTAAGGCAGATGCTCTCCCAGCTGAGCTAAGCCTC
>NZ_JBQENA010000019.1:0-39071 GCF_052044425.1 Paenibacillus sp. 22594 | reverse complement strand
GAAGACCACATGCGAAATGGTCAACTCAAACCGGGTTACAATGTACAAATCGGAACGGAAAACCAGTTTATTTTAGCCTACAGTCTACACCGGAAACCTACGGACACCCGTTGTTTACAGCCGCATCTAGAAAAGGCGAGGGAGATCCTGGGGAAACTTCCGAGGGCGCTAATTGCGGATGCAGGCTACGGTAGTGAAGAAAACTACGCCTATCTGGAAAAGGAAGAGATTCAAGCGGTCGTGAAATACGGCGGCTACCACAAAGAAAAGAGCAAAGCTTGGAAAGAGAATGTCGGAAAGGTGGAGAACTGGACGTACAGTGAAACCAAGGATACATGGACGTGCCCAGCTGGGGAAACGCTGCATTTTCGCAAAGAGAGCAAGGAGACACTACAAAGCGGATATGAAATTCACAAACGTCATTACCGAAGCCAAAGCTGCGAAGGCTGTCCGCTGAAGGAACGCTGCACCAAGGCAGCAGGAAATCGGGAAGTGGTTGTCAGTCTGGAGAGGCTGCGGTACCAGAAGCAGGCTCGGGACATCCTGCGAAGCGAGGAAGGTTATGCCCTGGCCGTACGCCGAATGACGGAACCGGAAAGCGTATTTGGACAACTGAAGAATAACCGGGGTTTCCGGCGCTTTCTGCTTCGCGGCATGGAAAAAGTGACGCTTGAGGTCGGTTGGCTTTCGCTTGCCCATAATATGCTGAAGCAAGCCACGGTGGACCAAAAACGCAAGGCCGCGATTCTCCAATAACAGGAGAATCGCGGCCTTGTTGTCTTTGTACTGCCTCTTGAATACATAGGGGCTGTTTCTTATTTTTGAAAATCTACTTATGAGACAGCCCCCACCTTATGTTCTTAGCTATGGAGGCTATTATAAGCCTCATATAATTTATTCCCTAAAACGCCACAAAACATTGATACACAAACAGTCAAAGTTGATTGGATTCCGGTATTCTTAGTTTGCATATTCAACACCTCCAATAGAATTATAAAAACAAATAAAAGAAAGAAAGGAATGCAGGCGTTTATACTTTTGGTCGGGAATTCGGGATTTACCCCCTTTGTCATTAAGACAACATAGCTAAAAACACAAGTCGGAACTTCAAAATTATACCATATATTAGTGTGCTTTACAATTCAACTTATTAACTACGCTCGAGTTATTAAGTAAACTGTCCGTTAGCTTAATACCCTCGACAGTCTGTTGGATGATGAACAGTACGAGAGTACTGGACCGTTGACGCATATAGCGCACCAAAGGGAAGTGAGAAAATGGCGTTTGCGGTTGTGATCCGTGATGTGGGAAGTACACATGCAGATTTTTACGCTGGCGGAACATACCAGTGTGAACGAGAGACCTATCCAGTGACAGCATCAGGCGATATGGACGCTAAAAAGTATCGTACTCGCAAAATGGCAGAAAGAGCAGCAGAAGGGCTTGATAAGAGAACACGTTTTATGTGTACGGTAGTCGAGCTGCCTGAATGACGCAAACTATGAAGGAGGACGGGGCGTGGAGCAAAATATAAAGTTTGAGAATGGCGACAGTGTAAAATTCGGGGAGCAATGGTGTAAAGATCATAATTCAAAACATCTTATAGGCAAAACTGTCATGATGACCTCTCAGTGGTTTGAATATGACGATGATTTGGGCGGAGGTGTCGATCAATGTGCTGGGATGTTCGAAGAAGGAAGCGAAGAACCGGACAGCATCTATCATTTGTTCGGCAATGATTTCGAGTACTTTTCGGATTGTGAACTCATTAAGGGATCTGAAGAGGATAAAGCCGCTTACCAAAAAATCATTAGAGATGCCGAAGAAGAAGCAGCCAAGGTATGGAATGTCAGTGGACAAGAACATAATCCCATAAGGACCCGCGCCCAGCGCGGGTTTTCTGTTATATCAAACTAAGTTCTTGTCCTTTGCGCAGGACAAGAACTTAGTTTGATTGCCGAAATTGGACAAGAACTTGGTACTATTGCTGATTTGATATTCATCTAAATGATTTTTCAGTCCGAATGACCGTACTGAACTCAAAAAAGGATAGCTTTGTTATTGATAGTAAAATACCTCGAATAAAGACATATGATATGCCGAATACAAAAAAAGAAGTCGACCATCTCGTAGAACGACCTCTAATTATTTTTAATATGCAGTCAGGAACTGCAGACCTTCAACTGTTAAGGCAATCATATGTTCGTATTAGGCGGCGGCTTTCGGTCCAGCGCTGGTCAGTCCAGCCGTTCGGATCAATAGTCATTTTGTAAATACCTTAAATGTATATGTTGAAAGGTGTGAAAGCGCGTGATGGACATGCTTGTGGAATAACAAATTTCTGTTCAATAACCATATCATCAGTATCGACGCAAGCTCGCCACGCCTTCTAAGTTTAATACTGTCATGTGATCGAATGTCATTTTACGATAATTATGCATTTTGGAACCTATGACAAATTCATGTCTAACATAAACTCCGCTTGTTTATGCATAACGCTTGGTGGATAGGGCATGCCATTTGTAAACCACCACTCTACGAGTCCTACGTATGCTGGTGCAAAAAAATGGATCATGATGTCCTCGTTTAATCCGTTCTTTTTCCCCTCGATTCTTTCCCACCCAGTGCGAATATCCTCAATAACAAAATCAAGGAATCTGCTGCGGAAGAAGGAAGCCCCTATACTCGTCAGTAAAGCTGAAAAAAATGCATAATTTCTTTCAAAGTATTCAAACCAGGTGATATTGACTTCATCCGAAGGGGATTGGGGATAGCAGATTTCCCGGAGTTCATTGATATGTTCTTCAACGAGCTTATCTTGCGGTTCACGTTTGCTCTGTCGGAAATTTCTTGACTGCTTTTTTGATCGCTTCTTGCGACTTTGCGATCCGTCGATCCACTTTAGACATGCACGATCCCTACCTCCCATACTTATACCTCAAAATCTTTGTTTTTGTTACTTATTCCGCAAAGGCTCCGTATCTGGCCATTGCGATTGCTGACTTTATTAGCATAATACACAAGTGAGGTTTATTCCATACGAGAGTATAAAGAGGAGGGCTCGATATGCAAAATGTTATTTTGAACAACGGTATTGAGATGCTGGGCGTATGCACGAGGGGCCCAATGGCGTAGGGCTTTCTCGTAAAGCAATCATGTCCGAGATAGATAAGAGCCTGAAGCGACTAGGAACCGATTATGTAGAGTTATATCAAATTCACCGTTGGGATTATGATACGCCGATTGAGGAAACTATGGGTCTTTACATGACGTAGTTAAGTCTGGAAAAGTAAGATACATTGGTGCTTCCGCAATGTATGCTTGGCAATTTCTTTGTAGCTGAGAAGCGTGGATGGACTCGGTTTGTATCCATGCAAAATCACCTAAACCTCATATATCGGGAAGAAGAGAGAGGGAGATGTTGCCACTCTGCAAAGCTGAACAAATCGGCGTAATCCCCTATAGTCCACTTGCAGGAGGAAGACTAACAAGAGATCCAAAGGAATTAACTTATCGATCTGAAACGGATCAAGTTGCGAAACAAAAATATGATTTTACAGCAGCGGCAGATCAATTGGTCGTGGATCAGGTTGATGTTATTGCAGAACGTCACGAAATTTCCCGCGTACAGGTCGCATTAGCCTGGCTGCACAAAAACAACCGGTAACAGCACCCATAATTGGAGCTACTAAAATTTCACATCTTGAAGATGCTGCATCTGCAATTTCTATCTCGCTAACATCTGAGGAGATCTCATCGTTAGAAGAACCTTACGTACCTCACCGAATTGTAGGCCATCAGTAATTGTGGGATAAGACACTATTGAGTCCGCAATCTCAGTATTGGTGAAAAATCAAAGGAAATCTATCAGCCATTCAACTCTGGTAGATGTTTTTTGCTTTTATTCTTTGCACAAAAACAATGTTTACTTTTAATATCAATCGAGGAAATAGAGTAGAAGAGCCAACTGGGAATTTTGATTCAAAGACCCTGTTTGATTAAACTCCAGATGCGCTCAAACCTATCTTGGTAGTCTGGAGAATTCCATTTTTTGTTATAGTTCTAATAGAAATATAATTGAATTGCGATCAGGATAATCATATTTAATTGGCAAATCCTCTTTATCAATCTCTTTAAATCCAACCTTTTTATAGAAACCGTGTGACCTAGTAGCTTTAGATGGGGTATCTAAAATGATCTTAGAGAAACCTTGTTTCTTAGCAAAGTCAAGCAGAGCTTCATAAAGCGTTTTACCTGTCCCAAATTCTTTGCCACGGTAGTCTTTATAAACAAAAAATTTCTTTAATACAGCAACCTCCTTGTTTTTCTTTTGCAAACCAATTGAACCTACGACCTCTTCGTTTTCATTTAACGCTATCCAAAAATTACCGCCATCATTTATATAATTTGTATGAATGTCCAGAATGTCCGGTTGTTCTTTAAGACTAATACCCACTTTATATTCGACATTCTGTACATGCAATATTAATTTAATGACTTCTTCTTTATAACTATCATCGTAAACCGTAATCATTTATTAACCCCTCCAACCGCGTTTATTAGAAAGAATGCTATTATATATACCTTTTATTAAGTTTAGCTGCTTTTGCTGCTCCCCAAAGTACACCTGGATTAGCTCTATTTGGATAGTGTTCTAACATCTTATGGTAGAGTTCCTGTGCTGTTTCCGTTATTTCATTCAATCGGTTAAACTCTCGGATGTAATCTCGTGTTTCGGCGATAATTTTAGGATTATGTGTAGAGACGTTGTATCTCCAGTATCAGTAAACCCAGTATTCACTACGATAAGTTCTTGTCCTTCTAGCTCAAACTCACTTCCTTCAAGTTCCTGAGCGACGACTAGATACTCAGGTATCTCACTAGGAAAGAGGTTATGCCAGAAAGATTCAGGAGATATTTGTTCTTGCATGGCTTTGACAGCACCTGGAGTTGCTATCGCTTTTGCATCAGGGAAACAATCTAAAAGCATCTTTATACCAAAGAAATGATCACCATGATCATGAGTGATATAGATTGTGTTAAGTTTTTACCACTTTAGACAACCCAATCTACCAATGCTTGATTTTCTTTAACAGTAAGAAATGTATCAATGAGGACTGCGTATTGCTCTCCATAGATAAGCGTGGCCGTATTTGCCACCAGCTTCAGCAAATCTTGTCCCTCAGGTAATCTCTAATGAGACCTTGACGCTTTGACACTAACACATCCCAGTTTAGGGGATTTTTTTGATTTTAACTCCGTCATGTCCTTTCTCCTCCCTAACTATTTAGTGTTGTAAATAACTTAATTAAAAGGCCGTCCCAGAATCGTTTTTACATAATATCCTTCTGTTTTCAAATCTCCTTAAGATTAACCCGAAACTAATTATTAGTAAAATTGAATTTTAAGAAGTTATCCATTGATTTTTTTGATACTATAGAAGTGAGATTAAATTGAAAGTTGGTTAACTGATGGAAATACGTCATTTTATTACATTTAAAAAAGTTATTCAATTGGGTAGCTTTACACAAGCAGCAGAACATTTAGGTTACACTCAATCCACGGTCACTTCTCATATTCAAGCACTTGAAGAACATTTGGGTGCACCTCTATTTGATCGGATGGGTCGAAAGGTAAGATTGACTGATATAGGCAAGAAATTATTGCACTATACTCAAGAAATTCTGGATACTTACGAGAAAATCGAAAGCATTACAAATGATGGTGATGAAATGAGAGGAGAGGTAAGGATTGCGGCTCCTGAATCCTTAACGGTTTACCGACTAGAACCTATATTAAGAGAATATAAAAAGAAGTTCCCTCATGTTAGCATAATTTTAAGTAATGCTACTTGCGGAGATAACAAGAGAGCAATACTTAATGGTAGTGCAGATATTGCATTTCTTATGGTACCAAAGTTTCAGGATTCAGATTTAATCGTACATTCTTTATCGGACGAACCTATTGTGCTTGTTGCAAGTCCTGACAACTCGCTGATTGTTTTAGATGAAAGCTATGAAAATCAGAAGTTAAGCGAGTGTTTGATCACGAATGAGAAAGAATGCAGTTATCGAACTATGTTTGAAGAATACCTTCGAGAAAAAGGAATCGTACTTTCCAACACGATGGAACTTTGGAGTATTGAGGCGATAAAACGTTGTGTAATGAGTGGGCTAGGTATTGCTTACTTACCATTAATAACTGTGAATATTGAAATCAAGGATGGAAGATTAAAGGTTATTCCTTGCGAAGGTGATCATAAACAGATCTCAGCCCAAGTTGTTTATCATAAAAACAAGTGGATTTCCCCCGCTCTATCAAAGTTTATCGAAATTACATTGAAACACACAAGAGACTGGTCATGTGAGGAAATTATTTATTAAGGTAATTAGTTACATTTTCTCCTCCATAGTAGCAACTAAGCTTACGATGTATATGGGGGATGAATGGAGGGAGATGCGACAACCCTGTTTCCACCTTTACCGCGGCCTTCACTTCTAATTTGGATATAAACTAAAATCCCGCCAAGAGGATGAAGCTCAAAAGCTTGAAAAAAGTGATAATCAAGAGTACTTTCTGCGGCACCTTAACTGAGACTCAACATAGGACGTCCTTCATACAAGGTTCGCGTCGCTTTTGTATCAGGAATGGGAGAACACATCCACCTGCAACTGAATCCAGGCAACAAGTGACTATAGATGATACTCCTCAATGTCAGGTGGTATCCAAATATTAAAGTTAGCAAAAGTGGACGACCGTTTTCATTATGATCTTCAGAAAATGGTCGTCTCTTATTATTGCTTATCGCCTAAATTTCCAGTGAATACGCAAGCGCTTGTGAACGTGTCATTTCTGTACCTGTACTCCACAAATCATGCAATTCTTGCTCAGAAAAAACATGCTGAAGATCAAGAATTACCTCTTCATGCTCTGCGGGAAAATTGGGCATGGTCTCCCCGCCAGAGCTTTGGCGGCCTTTCTCAGCAGCTCCGAGAAGGATTGCAGCTTCGGTGAAGGCTTTCTTAGCACATACCGCAATGGCTAATCCTTCAATACCGCGCGATAGAATCCAAGAACCTCTGTAGATCTGGCTTGCGGCGATGCATTTTTTGAAATATTCAATAGCAGCAGCAATCTGCTCAAGCTTCAGGGCGGAATACCCCAGACTTTCGTACGGACCGGATACTTCCCATTGGTCCTGGACGGCTTCGAAGAAATGCACACTCTCATTCAGGAGCTTAGACGCTTCAAGATAATTATTCTGCCCTAATCGGAGCTTCCCGTAAGCATGCAATGAGGAAGCTAAATTCCACAAATCGCCCGTGGTTCTAGCAATATCAACGCTCATCTGTACCAACGGTTCGGCTTCCTCAAGGCGTTTCTGTTTGATGTGAAGAAACGCGAGCAGCCGAAGGGAGGAGGCAAGGAGAGAGCTTTCTCCCAAATCGCGAGCGAGTTCCACGCTTCTGATCGCCAAATGCATGGCAACTTCAACATTTCCACGGATAAATTGAATGACACCACTTCCATGCAAGGCCTTTGCGGAATCGGTGCCAGGCTGTCCTTCGTGTGTTTCGTTATCCAGAAAGCGATCCAGCCAGAACAATCCTTCCTTCAGCCTGCCTTCGTGCAGCCAGAACCAATAGAGGTTCG
Source organism: Paenibacillus sp. 22594 (assembly GCF_052044425.1). Classification (NCBI taxonomy): domain Bacteria; kingdom Bacillati; phylum Bacillota; class Bacilli; order Caryophanales; family Paenibacillaceae; genus Paenibacillus; species Paenibacillus sp. 22594. The sequence continues at coordinate 31,418 of NZ_JBQENA010000019.1, read as the reverse complement.
AGACCATGTGAAGCCCGAATGAATGGGCATGCGGATTGGAGTACGACCATTCCAGGGCAGAACGCAGATTCGCATATTCCCGCCGTACTTCATCAATACACGCTTCGCGTTCGCGAGTCCTGAACTTGGGCTCCGCACGGACCAAACATTGACTGTAATAACGAACATGGCGTTCAGAAAGCTGGTGGCTCTTATGCTTGTCGGTTTCTTTCTGCAGCTTCCCGCCTGCGTATTCCTTGATAGCTTCCAGTATGAAATAGCGGATGAAGCGGTAATCCTCACCGATCTCGATAGATACGAGAGACTTGTTGGCCAGGCCGGACAACAGGTCGAGCATGTCTTCGCGAGCGATGCGATCTTCCCGCTCAGGCATTCCGGGCTCACAGATGCAGATCGCTTCCGCCGCCTCCAAAGTAAACCCTCCCGCAAATACGCTAAGCCGCCTCAACAGCAGACGTTCCTTGCCGGTCAGCAATTCATAACTCCAATCAATTGTGGATTTGAGCGTTTGCTGCCGGGTCGCAGCTGTTCGTTTGCCTGCTGTCAGCAATGTCAACAGATTCTCCAGGCGTTCCTTGATTTGTTCCAGTGTCAGCATGTTCATTCGGGCAACCGCTAGCTCAATGGCTAACGGGATTCCCTCCAGCTTCTTGCAAATAGCGCCAACAAGCCTGAGATTCGGCAACGTGGGTTGAAACTGGGGCGCAGCAATATGCGCCCGCTCCAAAAATAGTTGCACGGCTTCAAAGGCTATAATCTCCTGTTCGGGTATTTCCTGGAGCAAATGCTCGTCCGCAGGAAAAGATAACGGAGGAAGCCGGTAGACAGATTCCCCGGGAATATTGAGCGGTTCCCGGCTGGTGGCAAGGATCGTCAGCCCCGGCGCGAATGCAAGAAGTGATTCAGCCAAAGACGCGCTTGCGTCAATCACATGTTCGCAGTTATCAAAAATAAAGAGCATTTTCTGGTCGGACAAGGCCTCCAGTATCGTTTGAAGATCGGTCCCGTTTGCTTGGTTCTGCAGCCTTAGTGTGGACAGTAGCAACTGGCCCAAGTCTTGCGGTTCTTTGACAGAGCCGAATTCAAACATCCATATCCCTTGCAGGTACGTTCCCCCGAGCGTTGAAGCCACCTGAACAGCAAGAGACGTCTTGCCTATTCCTCCGGGACCCACGACAGAGACCAAGGAGTGAGCATTCAGCCGTTCCTTCAAGTCAGCCATGGCTAGACTTCGTCCAACGAAGAGTGTAGGGAGCTTTGGCAGCCGTTGTGCTGCCGCGATTGAAGCCCGCGGCGCGGCAATTGTTGGTTTCGGTGTTATCCCTTCCATAGTAACCAATGTGTCGAACCAGGCAACGTCGAAATCCGGAAACTCCCGTGAGGTCGCTGACCGCGCTTCCGAAAAGCGCTTTATAGCATCCCAAAGCTCCTCCGCCTCTTGACGCGGATCGGCTTTCAGGAGAAGCCCTTCTTCGCAAAACGCTTGGATCATTAGTTTGAGACTGCCCACACTGGGGAGGCGGTCTCCATTCTCCCATTGCTGCACGGTTCGCGGATCAACGCCGACCCGCCGTGCCAAGTCGACTTGCCGCATCCGCTTGGATAAGCCGTGCCTGGCAGGTCTGGAACGAATTTTTTTGATCCATTCATGAGGCCAATCTTTTGACAATTTCCCGTCTTCCATCCTATCACCTGAATTCCATAGTTTCCGCAGCTTCACACGAACAAACACGAACTCATGTACATTCGTGTTCTGGATTCTAACAGATATAATTAGCAATATCAACAACAACAAGGAGGTAACACACATGCCATTGACTCGCATTACCACATTGAAAGGCCGCTCCAGCGAAGAGAAAGCCCGTATTGGAGAGGTCGTCTTGCAGACGATTGTGGACAAGCTACACGTCCCCCAGAACGATCGCTTTCTGATTGTAGAAGAATTTGACCGTGCCAATTTCAGCTTTGATCCGAATTGCCTGGATATTAATAGAAGTGACGGTTTTCTAATCGTTCAGATCACTCTAAATGCTGGCCGGTCAGCCGAAGTGAAGAAAGAGTTCTATGAGGCATTAGCCGAGCATCTGCATCAGCAGTGCGACATTAGAACGGAAGACGTGTTCATCAATCTGGTTGAGGTCACCAAAGAAAACTGGTCTTACGGTAACGGCATCGCTCCGTTCATCGTGTAATACACAAACTATACTTAATTAGAGGGGGAGTTTTAATTATGTCAACTGTACTTTATATTACTGCCCATCCCGGCAACCTTGAAGCATCTTACAGCCTTTCCGTCGGAGAGCAATTCGTACAAGCTTACAAAGAAAGTAATCCGGGAGATGAAGTAGTCCATGTAGACTTGTATCAACGCGACATTCCCCAAATTGACGTTGACGTATGGGAAGCATGGGGAACCCTTCAGAATGGTGGTTCGTTCGATCAATTGACTGCCGCACAACAACAAAAATTGACTCAGCTGAATACATTGCTTGATGAATTCGTTGCTGCAGACAAGTATGTGTTCGTAACACCTATGTGGAACTTCTCTTACCCTCCGGTAATGAAGGCGTACATTGATTCCTTCTGCGTCAGAGCCAAAACCTTCAAATACACAGAGAACGGTCCCGTTGGCCTGCTTGAAAACAAAAAAGCATTCCATATCCAAGCTACCGGCGGCATTTACTCGGAAGGACCTGTGGCGGATCGGGAGAACGGGAGCCGTCATTTGAAAACCGTGCTGAACTTCGTAGGCATCACCGACTTCGATAATCTGTTTATAGAAGGAGTATCCACTGCAGGAGGCCGCGCTCCACAAATCAAAGCCGATGCGATTGAGAAAGCACGCATAGCCGCCAAAAACTTCTAAGACTACATTTAGATAACACGATGCATATGCTTCGCAACATTCTGCCCATCCATCGCTCATCCGAGATACGAGCATTGGATGGGCCCTCATGGAGGTGTTCATGGGCTTTCGTATCGAAGGCATATTTGGTGAATTCAAGGAGTGAAAGAGCATGACAGAGCTTCAGGCACAAGCAGGGCTGAAAGCGGGGAAACGAGCAGGGGTGGCGGTCATATTGGGTGCCTTGGCTGCGCTCGCCCCGTTTTCCCTGGACATGTATTTGCCCGCGCTGCCGACACTAGCCAGCGATTTGCAGACATCACCTTCCATGGCACAGATTAGCTTGACTGCCTGCATGTTGGGACTCTCGTTCGGGCAACTGGCAGCCGGACCGCTGAGCGATATGCACGGACGGCGCAGGCCACTGCTTGTGGGGTTATTCCTGTATATCGCCGTATCCGTGTGGTGTACCTTAAGCGGGACCATCTGGTCATTTATCGCGTTGCGATTTGTACAGGGCCTGGCTGGAAGCTTCGGCGTAGTGATTTCCCGGGCGGTGGCGCGGGATCTCTTTTCGGGGGCCGAATTGACTCGCTTTTTCTCACTCCTGATGCTGGTGAACGGGGCCGGGCCGATCTTTGCGCCGATTGCCGGCGGGCAGCTCCTGCGGGTGGCTTCCTGGCAGGGCGTATTCGTAGCGTTAAGTCTTATTGCTGCGGCTCTGTTCGTTGCAGTCTTCACCAGTCTGGAAGAGACATTGTCAGAGAAGGACAGAGTGAAGGGCGGCTGGAAAGAGACGATTGTTACGTTCCGCACCCTGCTTCGGGACCGGACCTTTATGGGTTATGCCTTATCACAAGGTTTCGTCCTCGCTGCGATGTTTGCGTATATTTCAGGCTCCACGTTCGTATTTCAGGACTTATTTGGTGCTTCGCCGCAATTGTTCAGCATGTTGTTCGCGCTGAATGGGGTTGGCTTGATCATCGCTGGGCAAATTACGGGTAGGCTGTCCAGCAAAATAAGCGGGTATACACTTTTCGTCAGTGGAATTATGCTTGCAACCATTAGCGGCTTGGCGTTATTCGGGGTGTTATTGAGCGGTGGGGGGGTATACGCGGTATTAGTGCCGCTATTTTTCGTGGTATCCAGCGTCGGCGTGGTAACTACGACAGGCTTCTCCCTCGCGATGCAGAACTATGGACAAGCCGCCGGGAGCGCTTCTGCGCTGTTAGGCCTGATCTCATTCGTGCTAGGCGGACTCGCGGCACCTCTTACCGGGATCGGGGGAGGTCAATCAGCCATCCCTATGGGAACGGTCGTCGCGTTATCCAACATCGCCGCAGTCATTTGTTACCTCACGTTAATCCGAAGAAACCCGGCATCAGCAATTCGATCAAAGGGGGAATACAAATGAAAGTATCCTATCATGGACATTCCGTTGTAAAAATCGAAACAATCGGCACTACCATCCTGATTGATCCATTTATTACAGGCAACACAAGTACCGATCTGGACGCGGTCAGTATACAAGCAGACGTAATCCTGTTGACCCACGGTCACGGGGATCATGTAGGAGATACGGTAGACATCGCGAAACGAAACAACGCATTGGTTATTGCCTCGGCAGAGCTGGCAGATGTGCTCGGATGGGAAGGAGCGAGAACCCATGCCATGAGTATCGGCGGGGCGTACACCTTCGACTTTGGAAAAGTGAAGCTGACTCAGGCTTTCCATAGCTCTAGTTATATTAACCCGGAGACCCGAACCATCATCTACACGGGAATGCCTACCGGAATTCTGTTCACAGCCGAAGGTAAAACGATATACCATGCAGGTGACACGGGCCTTTTCTACGACATGAAAGTTATTGGGGAACGCAACGACATTGATCTGGCTTTTCTCCCGATTGGAGACAACCATACGATGGGACCGGAAGACGCCGCCGTAGCCACAGATTGGCTTCAAGCCAAACAAGTTGTGCCGATCCACTTCAACACGTTCCCGTTCATTCAACAAGACCCGCAGTACTTCGCCTCGCTCCTTAAGAAAGGAGTAGGGGTCGTCCTTAAACCCGGAGAAGCCATCCATCTGTCATCCTGAACATCAATAAGACACCGGAAGGAAGAAATGTTGCAGCCATCGCCCTGTATGTTTGGAAAATGGCTGCAGGATTTCTTCCTTTTATGTTAATTCGAGAGGTTGCATGGCATTATTTACGGCGCTTACTTGTGCTGTCAAGTGATGTCGAGTTGTCCTCCGTCAAAAATAACGAACATAACGAACACAAGTTATACACAAGCTGAGGGACAAGAACATGTTCCCATTTCCGATTAGATGAATATCTAAGTGGGAGTGATGATCTCTTTTGAGTGACTAAAAATAAGATACCAGTTCATCGCTCAAAAATATTTCATCCCCATTCAAAATGGATAAAACCAGCTCATCAATAAGCATTTAGCAAAGAAATGGGGAGGATGGTGAGCAATGTCATTAAGTTAAAGCGTAGAGCTAAAAATCATGAAAAAGAGCAGGTTATCGAAAAGATAGCCCGCTCTTTTTTTGCACAAAAAATACTTGACAAGCAAATGGAAATGTGTGGCGAAGCCCCTTGAAACAACAAGGAGGTTACATCTATGAATGAGTACGCGAACTCGCTAAAAGAAACGCAACCACTTCTGCTTTTGTCCAGCAAAGGAATAAAATTCTGCCGTCTGCTGTGAAATTCTTGTTTCATCAATTTACAGAGTCCTACATCCCAATATATGGTATAGAGTAAAAATGCTCTTATATTGAAAGTGAGGTGATATCTATATGGGAACTTTAAAAATAAAATATGAACGAGATCCGAGTATCTACAGGGAGCATGCTGAAAAACGAGAAAAACAATTGCTTGAAATTTTAAGCAGTCATGGTGATCTATACATAAAATGATCTGGCCCCCACTTCTCAGTGAGCACACGTTTCAACTCCGCATGCCATTTCTTGCCTTTCCCTCGTTACACAACCTTCGTGGCTGAACGATGGCATCTACGTAAAGTCTGTTGCATAAGTCATAGGCTGCGTTCAAATGCAGAAGGTTGTAGCCTTTCATATTCGGTTGACTTTGGAAATAGGTGTCCGTATCGGGGCCGGTCCGTTGCGATATGCAAATCCGAACCGTCAATGGCCAGTAATCGATACCCTCAGTAGCGCTTGATATCCGTATAGGAACTGCGGTTGGACCAGCAGACGCTTCGGCCGTAGGTTCAACAACAGCCGGCTGGGCCTCTTCAGTAGGTGCAGGGGCCGCCTGTTCTGCTGGATCATCATTGCCTGTGGTCAGCCCAATTATGCCTCCTACTACGATAACAATCGCCCAAAAGATCCAGCGCTTATAAAATGGCTTCTTCATGATATCTCCCTAAATCGATAATAATTTACAAATAAGGTCTATCAGATACAGGAATATATTTCTATACGGGATTAGTATCAGGATATATAATTATATCGAAAGATTACTGTGTAGGCGGTGTAGTTATGTCCTGGGAGCCTTTTGGATATATGGTGTTTTCGACGATTGAGACAATCTCTGTATATTGTCTAATAATGTCGCTATTCCGGTTTAGATTCCAAAGTTACATTTGGCAGGCCTTGTTCATGGTGTTATTAATCAATCTACAGAGTTACATAATGAGAAATGAGTTTTCACTTTCGTATCTCGTCCCATTGATAACTATTTTGCTATTTGCCGTCTTTTTTACAGTGGTTGTAAGAATACCATTGATTTGGTCGGTGATTGTTACAGTACTGGGTTACGTGGTCTATGCGTTTCTACAAACGGGTCTGGCAAAGCTATTGTTCGGATCAATCGCAATTGCTCAGAAAGATATTTCGGACGGGTATTTGCTGCAGTTTGCAAGCGGATTTATAGTCATACTGCTCTCAATATGGCTTTATAAAATTGGCTGGGGATTCAAGTTCGATTTTGAGCGATTACGCCTTAAATTTGAGGATGTGCTGATGATCATGCTAATTAGCATCTTCCTGGTCTTCGTTTCGGTGGTATTTTATTATAACGATTTGCTTGTCAACATACTTTTTTTTGCTGCAGTGATGGTATTTTTACTCTACTATGCAGTTCACAAGGAGGCAGAGGAAGACATTGATTGACGCTATTTCTACAAGATTGGCAACTGGGATTAAGAATACAGTTTCGGATCATCCAGCTTCTCATGCGGTGCTTAAGTTTGCTATTGCTGTGATTCTCAATGTATCATTCATCATTTTACTGACCCTTGTAGTATCACTGTTCACTGGACGAACGGCTGAAGTTGGGCTGATATTGATTTCCTTCGCATTACTGCGACAAGTATCAGGTGGTATGCATCTCAAATCTGGGACGGCATGTGTATTGTTTACCACTTTGTTATTTACACTCTTATCCTATGTGAATGTAAGCAACATGTATGCCGAGATAATGAACGTGGTGAGCCTCACACTTGTTTTATGGCTGGCTCCTATTGGAATAGAGCGGCAGACCCGGATTCCAAAGCGTCACTGGACAAAACTTAAGATTATTGCAGCGGCGTTGATTGTATCTAATATCGTACTTTGTTCCCCTGTGATCGCAGCTAGTTTCCTTGCTCAATCCATTAGTTTGTTAATTTCTTGGAGGGGGGTGAAATCATTATGATTAAAAATTTACACCGTAAAACTGTTTACAAGTTGGCATCTACTCTTTTGGCGGTGGCTACAATTCTTGTTACTACGACTGCTAGTATCGTATATATCAATCAGCCAGAAGTGCCTGATGAACTGCTGAAATAGTTGGAGGTAAGTATGTGTACTATAAGCGCAACTAAAGATGTAGAAGGTCGATCAGGGCTCGTGCCTGTAAGAGGGGATGATATAATATTCCTTGGTACAAATAGTTCGTCAAGCACCATACTATTGCACACTTTAGACTCTGTGTTTTACACAACCGGCACGCTTAAATATTGGACAAGGGTGTTAAATGCGTCGGGGTATACTTTCTACTTGGCTGATCGCAATAATAGTATAAATATCCAGAACATCGTGGAAATCAATGACTTATTGAAGGTCGCTTACTTCGAGCGAGAACGGACGAAGGATTCAAAATATTGCACGATGTCAAAAAGCGGAATTAAAAAAGTTTGTCAACTTGTGAGGGAATCAAAATCATCAGTAGTGTTTAATTGATAGCTATCCTTCGGGGTAGCTATTTTTTTGTGCATAGGATATCCAGCAAATTGTAGATATCGGAGAAAGGGAAACCTATGAGCTCACTAACTCCAATTAATTTCATATCGTCCGTGTTGGCCGAATGATCAAGGTATCTAAGGATGTCTTTCTAAAATGGCTGGAGGGATAATAAATAAGTGGTGCCCAAATCGGCACCACTTTTACTTTAGTCTACTACAGGGCACCCAAATGGCACCATTATATAAGTAGAGTCTCTATGACAACAGTCTGACAAAAAGAAAAAGCCTTGATAACCAAGGCTTTTCACGTATAGGACGGATGGGGTTCGAACCTATGACCCCTACCCTGTACTCGGTCGGGATCGCATATACCATGTTCTTTCCTTCGGTGGCGGCACGCAGTCCTCACACCTGTGGAGCAGCACCTTCAAGGAATTATCCATTATGACTACATCATATTTTCGGATACCGGAGCCGGGCCTCAGTTCATTCATAAACAGGTTGCCTGGTGGCAGCAGAGGCAGAAGGCCTGCGGGAATACGACTTAGTTTCTTATCACCCATCACAGGAGCATGGAGCGCGGGCTGGAGGAAATGCTGATGGGTACATTCATACAGACTATCAGCGTTTCCAGATGCCAGTATACTGCAGCACGCTGGACCCGGTAACCGGGGAGATTGAGGCTGCTGCCGGGATGATGCCCCGATTATTCCCGTCAAGCAGGCGGCCCGCCGGGCGGTGATGGAACTGCAGGGGCTGGAGTACCGGCAGAGATGCTGGACAACATTGGATTCATTATTGATATCGGCTTCAGCTATGACGAGATCCGCCGGATCAACGCCAGCCAGTCGCCGCAGAAAGAGACTCATGCGCTACTCTGCAATGAGCCGGGGATTTAAGGGCAAGCCCTGGTATTAACTTCGACCCTGACACATCCGTCTGCCGGATCGGTAAGCAGGCTGCAGGCGGGAACTGGACGGGAGAACATGGGATGAGTTTCCGGAAGGGAAGAAGACTGATGCCTTGACTCAATTTTAAAATGTGGAAGGCAAAATCCCGCGATAGGGGTTACTTCTCCGAATTCACGGACGGCAGAGGGGTATCTACTCAATCATGGTGGAGCAGTCCCCAGATGAGTAGTGACTATGCTGGACCCGAATATCTCATTAATCGTCACCCTAACGTGCGCAATGCACGACACAACTCCTTTTTTAAAGAGCAGTACAAGTTGGAGATGGCACGGATTAAGGACGAGGAAGGGGAGACACAGCCATAACACAAGTAAAGGTTATAGGGTATACAGTTGTCGATGAAAATCCAGAGTTTTGGAGAAGCGCACACTACTGGGTTTAGGTTGAACCGCTGGAAGGAAGGCAGCAAATAGGACGTTATAATGAAAGCGAAGCTTGAGCTGATGCTCCAGACTACTGCACTGACCCTGATGCCTCTTAGAGGTACAGGCAAAGGCTATAGAGGTAGATCCACTTCAATTTGTTGAGAGCATGGCGGATGTTATGCAAGATAAAATGTCGACAGTAATACACTGGACAAACTATGACGTTGCAAACATGTTAAACGCCACCCCCCGAGAGAGGGCAGAGGCGGCATATATAACGATACAACAAATTAACGGACAGTAGACGTATACTGTGCAGCAGAAAGGAGAGTCAGCATTTTAAACGATGGCAGCTCTGAACGAGGAAAAAAGTCATAGACTGCCGCTATGTTGTTGAACCAACGCTTCACGTTACCTTAGATTGTTTTTTAATAGATTAACTGACAATCTTTATGTTCCCATACATCAAATAAGTTTCCATCTAGGTCTTCAAAAACAAAAAACTTGCCGTAAATGCCTTCATTGCTAATAGGTCTAGTCGTAACTTCCTCAGAAGTTAGTCTCATGTGTAATGATTCAATGTCATCTGTAAAAAATGTTACAACCCACCGTGACCGTCCGTTTACTTCAAAAACTGCTCTTGTATCATTATCAGATTCAATTAAATCAATTATTGGACGGTTATCCCTGAATAAACTTATATAATTCCCTCTATCGTTTCTGATGTTAAAACCAAAGTGACTGACAAACCATTCTGCAGATTTTTTTGCATCTTTAACCGGAATTACATTATATGCGATTCCTAAGATTCTCCCATTTGCCATACTACTCAGCTCCTGTCATAAATTTATCTCTAAAATTATTTCAAGGTGCCTACCATATTATCCTGTCCGCTAGCTTAAAGAAGCTTTTTCATGGAGAGACATAGTGATTGATGCGCAGTACGAAGAAATGATGCATTAGGGCCGTCAGGCCATCGTCCGACAGCATAAACCCAGGCTTTAGCCGGAGGCCGAACCAGAGTCATTAAGGGAGTAGGAGTAACCCTACTCTCCCAAAGGAAGAGTAGACATTAACCGTGAAGGCGGAAGCTGGGAAATGATAGCTAAGTGTAAGGGTGAGTTAACCATCCAGCTTGTTTGTTGATGTCTTTAATGTTTGTGCAGCCTCATCTAGATAGATATCTAAAAAAGTACCATCAGTAAATTTAATAACCACAGCATTAGTAGTGATGGCGACATCTTCAATCGTTCTGCCTTTCAGTTGTTCAGGTATAACTTTAAAATTAGTCGATTCCACATTCATCAAATCCTTTCATTGATTACACATCTTAGTAATCGGTAATAAGTATATAAAACTTATATTAGTCTAACCCTTCTAATAAAAGTACGAAGATACCGGACAATAGACGCAAATTACACATTAGGGAAGAGAAGGTTGTTTTGATAACGAAATGATGTTTTTGTCCTTATCATCACCATGGTCCGCATCTTCTTCTATCTCTTTTTTCTAATCGTGAAACTCAACAAGAGAATGGGCCGTGATGTAGTCAAATGGAGTGTAATTATTACTTGGTAATTTTCTTGTAAGTAATACCTTGACAATGATGATTCCTAATGTGAGATAGAAAATCCCGCCTACTCCAATCAACATGAATTGTACTAAGTTCATTGTTAACACCGCCTTTGTTGGATTTTATAATTAAATGTTAATATTTTCAAGTTGCGAGGTTGCTGAGTGCTATTCATTCGACCGAGATTTGAACAGTACGAGAGTACCGGACCGTTGACGCATACTGCGAAGAAAGCAGGTTACGTTTCTCCTATCGCTTTCAGGTTATTAGACTATAGTTCGTTAATCGCTTGAACAACTAGTTCCAACGCTTTAAGTCTTCTTTCTAAAAGCGTTCTTTGTGGACTACCGATCTTTGACTTAGCATAACTGTTCTCGACTGATGGGGTTAAACCAATAAGAACTTTGCGGGCCTCTACTAAATCTTCATGTGTGTATTGATGAGGTTTTTGATTCCAGACTTTTTCTAGAATAGCTAAGCCGATGTAAACAGCATTAAGTCGTTTCTTTACTAGGGTAGTACTAGCGCCATTTTGAGTCATCTGGGACAAGGCGTTCTCGAGTTTTTTGATTGTAGATTGCAAAGATCTTATTGATTCCAATTTTTCTACATTAGATACATCTTCCATGTATATACTGTCCTTTCTTCGCTTCTAAATTATTATATTGGGCACTGTGTTCCAATAGGTCCTACTTTTTATCTTATAAAATTATATACCAGGACGATAGGCCACCGATACGACCGAAAAACCCAACGAAGTGGAGGCCGATACAGGTTGTCGGCTCTCCCCTATAACCGAGAGGAGCAATTATAAATGGCTAAAGCAAAAGCAATCAAGGCACCAAAGTTTCACCGGGAAGCAACTGAGGCAACGTATGACCTGCTGGACGATATGATTCACAACCACCACCGATACTTTGAAACCACCTCCTTCTTAATCCTAATGAAGCACGGCGGATGGAAGTCCAAAGGCAAAGAGATATTCGGCAAAATAAAAGTGTTGGGCGAAGACTTGCGCAGTACATGGGATAAGAACGCTATCCTGTACCTCAACGCCGATATGTGGGGCAAGATGAGCGAGCCGCAGCAGCGTTATGTTCTGGATCATGCACTCTTTGCCACCACCGGACATTGAAGCATTTGTAGAGGTTATTAAGCGCCACGGTACCACTACTCAGGACGTTAAGCGGCTGGTCCTCGCAATCAAGGAGGTTAACCCGGATCAGATGACCATAGAAGATGTAATAGGCGGAAAGAAACAGGGCGGTCCAGATCAGAAACCACTTGGTAACGGGGTACAGGTAAAGCAGAACCCTGACGGCACGGTGGATGTCGAGGAAGAGGACAAGAATCAGCTTACTATCGAAGAGATTGCAGCAGCAGAAGCAGCAGGGCAGCAGGCAAGTGAAGGCGGACCAATTATTCCTGAAGGCGACTCTGATGATCAATTCTAAATAATCACACTCTCCGGCTTCGGTCGGGGTGATCTTTTTACAGCGAGGTGATAGCAGGTGCAACAGAGCTTCCTGCCTGAGATAGATAGAGAGAGGACGCAGGCTGCCGTTGAGGTGCGCTATATAAGTACCGGGAAAACAAGTTCCTGACGTTCGATGAGCGAGAGGCAACGACCACAGCAGCATGGTCAGATTCACCAAAGGGATTCACCGGAGTGACCTCAGACCAGACATCGAACATCGCCATTCATAACGTAGATGGTAAGGCTGCGCGCCGGGAGTATTGCGAACGGATCGAACGTATTGTCAGGAGGCTTCCCCGAATGGAAAAGTTCTTGATAGAAGAAAGGAGAGTGAAACAGGTGAGTGAAGACACATATAAGAGTACTGCGGATTATCCGTCAGTGCTAACAGCTAAGGATATCCAGCAAATATTAGATATCGGGGAAAGGCAAACCTATGAGCTTCTTAACTCCGAACAATTTCACATAGTCCTAGTAGGCAGAATGATCAAGGTATCCAAAGATGTCTTTCTCAAATGGCTTGAAGGATAAAAAAAGTGGTGCTGATAATGGCACCACTTTTACTTTAGTCTACTACAGGGCACCAAAATGGCACCAAATCACTAATTGAGTCTCTATAGCAACAGCCTGACAAAAAGAAAAAGCCTTGATTATCAAGGCTTTCTGCGTATAGGACGGATGGGGTTCGAACCCATGACCCCTACCCTGTCAAGATAGTGCTCTCCCGCTGAGCTACCGTCCTGCAACGAAATTTATAATACCACAGGATGTAAGGTGAAGGCAATATTTTTTTCGGGGCAGATCCACGGTTTTGGGATTAGAATATTATTCCATTGTGCTATGCTAAGGATATTCTAGGCTAAGGAGAGGTTGAGATGGCTACTATTTTTAATGAACATAATGTTTCGTTTGAACAAAAACAGTCCCCGGTCCCGGAGTTTGCCTGGCACACAAGCAGGAAGCTGGCGGAGCTGGCAGGGTCGAAGCACCTGTTCTTTGAAATCAGGTCGCTGGATCCAGGGAAGTATTCGTATCCGTATCATTTTCACAGAAGTGCTGAAGAGATATTTGTGATCTTGTCGGGCCGGGCGACACTTAGAACCCCTACAGGTTACCAGGAAGTGCAGGAAGGTGACACTGTGTTTTTTGAGACTGGCCCGGATGGGGCACATCAATTGTATAATCATACCGATGCTCCTTGCAGATATTTGGATTTGCGTACGAATCTGGGGATCGATATTTGTGAATACCCGGATTCCGGGAAGATCAACATTCTGCCCTATGAAGAGGTCTATATGGCTGAGGGTAAAGTGGATTATTATGCAGGTGAGGATCATGTAGCTGAAAAATGGAAGTGAACAGATAAAGATTAGAATTGTCAACGCCTGGCGAAAAATCATGGCTTTCGAAAAGAGGACTGACTATGACAAGTGGCAGCAGCAAATTCAGAATACTGGGCGATTACATCAGATCGCGGCGGAACCGTCTTCAGCCGGAGCAGGCGGGTATAAGCGATTCCTACAATCAGCGAAGAACACCGGGGCTGCGCCGGGAAGAGGTAGCCATGCTGGCGGGAGTCAGCGCTACCTATTATACCTGGCTGGAGCAGGGAAGAGAGGTGACGGCATCCAGAGAAATTATCGAAAACATTGGGCGTGCTCTGCAACTGACCCCGGATGAGAGAAAACATCTGATGGAGCTATGGAATCCCCATGATACGGAGCCGGTTCCTTCTATTAATACGGTATTAAATCCGCAGTGGCAGGATATTATCTCGCAGTTGGCCTATCCCGCTTTTATCAGCAATGAAAGATCAGAGATTCTGGCCTGGAATAAGGCAGCCGCCGACATTATTTTCAATTTCGATTCTTTGCCTGCATCTGAGCGTGTACTGCTCCGCTTGATGTTTACCGATCCTTCGCTGCAGCAGCGTATGGAGAACTGGGAGGAGTTCGTTCGCCACTCGGTCGCGGTGTTTAGAACCTATTATGACAAGCAGCAAGGGGATCCTTTCTACAAAGAATTTGTGGATCGGCTCTGTGCGGACAGTCCGGAATTCAAGCGTATCTGGGAACTGCACGATGTTGAGTTGAAAAAGGTGAACAGAGTGCATATCCGGAAGCCTGCCGCTGATGCCTATGATGTCTATGATATTAACTCGGTAGCCAGTATTGCGGATCATCCCGATCTGCATATATGCGTCTACACACCGGTTCTGAATGCTCGGACAACCTGACGTCTCCCTGGTAATCATCTTACTAGCATAAACATACTGTGGCTGCCTCCCGAAGCGGCGGTTAGAATGGGGCTATATTACATTTTCCACAATAACGCAGAGGAGAGAGGGGCCCACAATATGCACACTAGAAAGCTGGGACAAGCAGGACTGGAAGTATCGGCCTTAGGCCTGGGCACAATGATGATGCCGGACAACGAAGAGTCGGTCCGCACGATTCTGGGAGCACTGGATTTGGGCGTGACTTTGTTCGATACAGCAGATATATACGGGGAGTTTGAGCAGCAGCGTTTTGGCAGCAATGAGAAGCTGGTGGGGCGTGCGCTTAAGGGCCGGCGTGACGAAGCGGTCATTGCGACCAAGTTTGGGGTTACACACACTGGGGGGCCGAAAGGCGATCCCGCCTATATTAAAAAATCCGTGGATGCCAGCCTGCTATATCTGGGCGTTGATTATATTGATCTCTACTATCAGCACCGGGTGGATCCGAATACACCGATTGAGGAGACCGTTGGTACGATGGCGGAACTGGTCAAGGAAGGCAAGATTCTCTACGTGGGTCTGTCCGAAGCGAACCCGGAGCAGATCCGCCGCGCAAATGCGGTTCATCCGATTACTGCGCTGGAAACGGAATACTCTCTGTGGAGCAGGGAAGTAGAAGATGAAATATTGCCTGTGGTCAAGGAACTGGGTATCGGCTTTGTGCCTTACAGTCCACTGGGGCGCGGATTTTTGACCGGTCAAATCAAGAGTTTCGATGATCTGCCGTTGGATGATTACCGGCGCCACTATCCGCGTTTTCAGGGTGAAAATTTCGCCAGAAATCTGGAGCTTGTCTCTATGATCGAACAGTTGGCTGTGCAAAAAGGCTGCGTCCCGTCTCAGCTCGCACTGGCTTGGCTGCTGGCTCAGGATAAGCATATCGTACCCATTCCGGGAACGAAACGCCTGGACAGAGTCCAGGAGAATCTCGGTGCATTGGAGGTTTTCCTGTCCAAGGAGGAGCTTGCGCAGATCGAAAGCATTTCGCCCAAGGGGGTTGCCGCAGGCGGACGTTTTCCCGGCCAGGGATAGAGAACAAAAAGAAATATACACTTATCCCCAAATCCGTTCCCTTCCGCAGCTGATTGATGTTAATCGGTTGCTGGAGGGGATTTTTTTGTCTCTTTCTCCTGCTCCCTCCGGAATAGTGGAATCACTGCCGTCAACATGATAATCTTGAATCAAACGAAGAAAAGGAGCAAAGAATTTGCCAGAGCCCAATGAACAAAAGAAAAAAACTTCCGCCGGACTAAAATGGCTGGGAGGCGGGGCAGCTATGCTGCTCCTGAAAGGAAAGGCGATACTGTCACTTTTAAAGCTGGGGAAAATCGCCGGTCCGCTGATATCCATGATGGTTTCCGTAGGGGCTTATGCGCTGATCTATCCTTGGCAATTCGCCATCGGATTTGTCCTGCTGCTGTTTGTCCATGAGCTCGGACACGTAATCGCCGCCAAGAGGATTGGTCTGCCGGTCAGTGCACCGTTGTTCATCCCTTTTCTGGGAGCTTTAATCACCATGAAAAAACAGCCGCTTGATGCGAAAATGGAGGCTTATGTAGCCTTTGGCGGTCCGCTTTTGGGCAGCGCAGGAGCGGCAGTTGTTTTTGCACTCGCCTATTATTATCATAGTCCGCTGTTGTATTCGCTGGCCTATATCGGATTTCTTCTCAACCTTCTGAATTTGTTGCCGATCCATCCGCTGGATGGAGGGCGTATTGCGACTGCGGTCACGCGCTGGCTCTGGCTGGTGGGGCTGATTGGCGGTTTGGGTGTGATTCTGTACCTGAAGTCGATCCTGTTCCTGATTATCTGGGTGCTGTTTGCCTATGATTTGTACAAGAAATATATCAGCCGGCGCAAAAACAGTCAGGTGAGAACGGCTGTGTTCAGATTCCTGATTCCAGTAGAGCATTTGCGGGAACAAGGGTATCTGATTCCGGGGCCTGAACACAAACGGGACTTGCCGTTTACTACCTACAGTGATCTGGAGCGCCAGCAATATCTCGGCATCCGTTACGAAAGCCTGGATTATTACGGAACCGCCAGACTTCCTGTACAGTGCATCATTGAGAAGGTCAAACTGACCGGACTTGACCAGGTGACGGCAGAGAATGGACTGCACTTGAATGCACAATGTGAGGTCCAATATACGGTATTTGAGAACGATAAATATTATGAGGTGCCGGTTAGCTCGCGCTGGAAATTCGGTGCAGCCTATTTTGCACTTGCAGGATGTATCGGCTTCCTGATGTACCTGGTGCATGTAGTGGGAAATGTAAATCTGTGATCCCCCGTTTAACAGCACTTCAAACCGTCAAAGCTGTAAAAAGCTAAAGGATAGGAGGAGTATGCTTATGAGCAGAAGATTACTGGTGAAAGCCGCAGTCTGTTTGCTTGTGCTTATGGGAATGGCGGGATGTGCGGATCGGGATGAGGCGCCCGGAGTGGTGGAGCTCCATCAGATGTCTGACCTGGAAGGACCGCTTAACCAGACGGACAGCACGCTGTCCCCGGTACTAGAGGATGTATATGGCCGTTCAATCCCGGAAGATGTCTATTCCACGCAATAGCGGCGTCTGGAAGGCCTGCTTTCTTGCTCTGTACAGAGAAATGGAATTTCTGTATAATGGGTCAACTATCATTTTGACCTATGGAGAGGAGACCAAAAAGGCAATGGCAGCAGAAATTGTGCATGTAACTACAGATGAACAACTCCAAATGGGGCTGGATATCCGTAAAAAGGTATTTGTGGAAGAACAGAAGGTTCCAATGGAAGAGGAACTTGATGAATATGATGTAGTGGGTAACAATGCCCATCATATACTTCTTGTGGATGAGGGGATTCCGGTAGCCACTGGAAGACTGATCTATTATAAAGCCGGAGCGGCCAAAATGCAGCGGATAGCCGTCCATAAAGCTTACCGCAGCAAGGGGTACGGAAGAGTTCTTTTACTGGCGCTGGAAGAGCTGGCCCGGGAGATCGGTCTTGAAACCTCTATTTTGGACGCCCAGTGCCATGCAGAAGATTTTTACATGAAGCTGGGTTACAAAGTAATTTCCCCGGAGCCTTTCTATGATGCCGGGATCCTGCATGTACGGATGGAAAAGGCGCTGTAAACGGGGCAAGTGGTTACATATTATTTTGCTTCGGAGGATAAGCTAAGGATTAAGTCTGACCATGGACAATCCAAATGCGAAGGAGCAGATTCCAAATGAGCAGTACACGCGAACGGTTTATTGCGGCTCAGCGTAACGGTGACGGAGATTTAACCAGCTTCCAGACCTCTTCAGGGCGGGTGCTGGATTATCAGCAGGCGTTGCGGGAGGTCCAGGCAGGCGCTATTGCCGGAGTGAATGTGTTCAAAGGTAAAGATGGCGAGATGTATATCCGCGGAGATGCGGATGGCGATCCCACCAACAATCTGGATCAGCTTCCGCAGTTTTAAGGTGGTGTAGATAGGAACGGCCGGACAAGCGTACGTTGACGCTGCTGTCCGGCCGTTTTTGTATGTCAACTCCATTAAAGGCTATAGATCCTGTGCTGTTCCAGAAACTCCATTTCTCCCGTCTGGCCTTCAAAGTCCGGCTTCTCATCGCTGTAATGCATCAGCAGGATCAGTCTCCGCACTTCCTCCGGCAAGGACATCAGCTCTTTGAGGGTAGTATGGACCTGCCCTTGTCCGCGAAGCTGGCAATCATGCAGAATTCTTGCGATCCCGCGCTCCTGGACAAGGCTGAGCAGAAGCTCAGGCTGAAAGATCAGATCCGCACTGTAAAACACCTTGTCATTCAGCAGTAGTGAATAGCTGTCCTTTCCGGGGATATGCGGTGTACGAATCAGCTCTACATTTAGTGAGGGTGACAAGGAATAGGGAACACCCGCTTTAAGCGGTTTGATATCAAAAACATCGGACAGGGACCGGTTGCCCTCCTCATGAAGTGTATGAAGCAGAGGGTGTTGCCATAATGGTTCTATCAGAGTCTCTGCCAGCAGCAGGGTCCTTTTGCCGCCATGTGGTTCCTGGTTCATGGTATGGGCCAGCTTTTCCAATCCGCCGATATGATCGCCATGAATATGAGTGATCAGTGTTTCGTTCACCTCACCGAAAGATTTCCCTAGTGCCTTCATAGCCTTGGGTGCGGTCACTCCACAGTCGATCAGCAGTGTGTATCCGTTAACCTGAAGCAACGCGTTGTTATTATAGTATTTTTTGGAAAAAGCATCTCCTGTGCCCAGCATTTGCAAGTCTATTGTCATGGTGAAAAACCCTCCTGGAATTCATGGCCAAATCTATTTATCCTATCGTATCATTCTTCACTATAAGAATGAAATAATTCCCTGTCATTTCGCAACTTGTCGCAATTTTCACAGTATATATTAACAGCATGAATTACTTGGAGGGTCTCTAGTGATGAGATGGAAAAAAATAGCGCTGTGTGTGGTTGTATTTTCCTTAATGGGCGGTTCATTATTATTTGCAGATGCCGTTAATCAGAAGATCAGAGTATGGAGCAACGGCAAGGAAATAGCGGATGGCGGTTACTTAATTGACGGCAAAGCCTACATTCCTGCCAGAGAAGCAGGGGGCGTCGTCAGCTGGGATGGTTCTGGTAAACTGAGCATCCTGAGACCCAATGTGCATATTGTTCTGTTCAAAGGTGATAATGTTTTTGGCAATGTAAATGTAGGCAAGCTCAAGATCAAGGTGCTGACCCAGGTAGACAGTCTAACCGAGGATGTTGCGGCGGTAAAGGTTGCGATCATGGACCCGTCGGGCAACGTGAAGGACATCCAGTCCCAGGAACTGGGGGGCTCGAAGAAAGAGGACTTCTGGTTTCCAACTTCGGAATTCACATATGATTTCAAGGATTCCGGGAAATATCGGGTAGGCTTCTATATCAAGCCTTCCAAAGGCGGGGATTATGTACTTGTGTCGGAGAAAGTAATCACTGCGCTGGATTAATTAATTCAGCACACCCTCAAATTGACCTTGCTTATCTTACGTGTTACGATACCAAATGTAGGATAATTCAATTCAAAGTGAGGTATTACAATGAGCGATCACAAACATGAGCATGGCCATGAACATGGTGAAGCATGCGGTTGCGGACATGATCACGACCATGAGCACGAGGAGTTTGTGCTGACCTTGACGAACGAGCAGGGCGAAGATGTGGAGATGGTGCTGGTGGAAACGTTCGACGTAGGCGAGAAGTTATATGCATTGCTGCTGGAACGCGAAAACCCTGAAGCAGACGGCATCATTCTGCGCATGGAAGAAGAAGATGAAGAAATGGTGCTTTACAACATTGAAGATGAAGCTGAATGGAAAGCTGTTGAAGAAGCTTACAACGAGCTGCTTGCCCAGCAAGAATAGATTTCATGAAGCAAAGTGGGCCTCTCGATATTGGACAAGACTGTGAGGCTTGCATACAAAAACCCGATACTGAAGAAGTATCGGGTTTTTGTATGTTGAATGTATGAGGGGGAGGCGATCAGGAGATCGGGTCCGCCTCCACGATGACTTTGACGTTCGTGATACTGCGGTCCTCCGGACCTTTGACTGGCAGCCCGATTTCCACATGATCAATGATATAATCGATGTTATCTTGGGTAATTACTTCACCTGGGAGCAGAATCGGAATCCCCGGAGGATATACGTAAATGAATTCTGCGATGATGTAGCCAGCGGATTCACGGAAAGGGACCAGCTGGGTATCGGCATAGAATGCATCCCGCGGAATCAGTGCCAGCTGCGGAATTTCCGGCACCTGCACCTTGAGCTCATAGATTTCACCTTTGCTGTAATGAATAGCAGAGAGTACTCTCAGTGCAGCAATAAGCTTGTCTACCGATTCCTGGGTATCTCCTGGCGTAATCAGGCAAAGAATGTTATACATGTCGCTAAGCTCAACTTCAATGTTGTATTTCTGGCGCAGCCAGTTCTCGGTTTCGTAACCGGTGATGCCGAGGTGGCGCACATGGATGTTCAGTTTGGTCGGGTCAATATTGAACGTTGCTTCCGTACCAAGAATTTCTTTGCCGAAGCTGTACAGGCCCTCAATGCTGTTAATGGTGTCACGGGCATAGTTCGATAGGGCAATGGTTCTTGCAGCCATCTCGTGGCCGTTCAGGGCCAAATTACGTCTGGAGGTATCCAGGGATGCCAGCAGGATATATGAAGTTGAAGTTGTGGTCAGCATGCTGAGAATGGTTTGAACCCGCTGCGGGTTGACCAGGCCGGTCTTGGCATTCAGATTGAGCACCGAGCTCTGTGTCATGGAGCCGCCAAGCTTGTGTACACTGGTGGCTGCCAAATCCGCTCCGGCCTGCATAGCCGATACCGGGAGATCCTCATGAAAATGAATCAATACTCCATGTGCCTCGTCCACCAGTACGGGAACGCCGTAACTGTGGGCCAGGTCGACAATCGAACGCAGATCGGCACAAACGCCAAAATATGTTGGATTGATAACAAGTACACCCTTGGCATCGGGATGGCGCCTTAAGGCCTTCTCGAGTGCGCTGGTGGTAATACCGTGGTCTATCCCAAGATTCTCATCCTGTACAGGAGAGACAAAAACAGGCTTGGCTCCGGAGAAAATAATCGCTGACATCACGGATTTGTGAATGTTGCGCGGTACAATAATTTTGTCTCCTTCCGAGCAGACAGAGAGGATCATAGTCATGATGGCATTGCTCGTGCCTTGTACGCTAAAATACGTATAGTCGGCGCCGAAAGCCTCCGCAGCCAGTTTTTGAGCTTCAAGAATTACGCCGGTAGGCTGATGAAGATCATCAAGCGGTGCGATGTTGATCAAATCTATGGATAGAGCGTTATCGCCGATAAACTCACGGAATTCGGCATCGGTTCCTAGCCCCTTCTTATGCCCGGGAATATGAAATTGAACTGGATTTCCGGCGGCATGCTTTTTGAGAGCGGTGAAGAGGGGAGTTACATGTTGATCCATTTAATGCTGTCACAACCTTTCGTGAAGAGTAATTTTTTCAAGCAAGCATCAGTATAACAAATCAATCACCATAATACTAGGATGTGATGGAATGTCTGGCAAAGTAGCTGAGCGTATGCATATCAATTTGGCCTCTCCGTTCATTATGGAGATGTGGGTGATCATCTTTCTGGTGGAATTTGTAAAAGGATCGCTGCTGGTAGCCCTTCTGCCGGTTTATATGGAGAATATCCTCGGACTTTCGGTAACAGTTGTTGGCTTCTCGTTTGCAATGCAATACCTGGGAGATAATCTGTTCCGCAGCCCGTCGGGCTGGGTCATGGAACGCATTGGATACCGCTGGACGATGACAGGGGCTCTGCTGCTGATTCTGGTGGCGGTTGGACTGATCATTTATGCCAAAGATGCACTATGGTTATCTGTTGCCTGTCTGATTCTGGGCATTGGCACCTCACCGCTCTGGCCTTGTACCATGACTGGAATTACCGAGCTGGCGGGTTCGACGAAAAGCGGAAGCAGCGGAGCCGCCATGGGTGCGGTGGAGATGGCCTCACTGGCTGGAACCGGGATTGGCCCCATCACAGTCAACTTTCTGATGGATCATGGCGGACAGAGCTACCGGGCCGTGTTTCTGGTGCTTATGGGCTGTGCCGCAGTTGTCGCAGCTGTTGCGCTGCTGCTCCCGTCAAGGATAGGTAGTCATGCGCCTCATGCGGTTGTGCGGGATCGGGGAGATGAGGGAGCGGCGGTCGTGCGCGGACGGATGAAACCGCTGGAAAGTCTGAAGCGAACATGGCATCAGGTCAGAACCTCGCTGAAGGTCAGCCGCTTGTTGTTTCCTGCACTCTTTCTGCAGGCCTTTGCGATAGGCCTCATGACCCCTGTGGTCACCCTGTTTGCCCGTTCCGAGCTGCATGTGACTCCGAACCAATTCAGCCTGCTGCTGATTGCAGGGGGCGGCATTACCGTACTGGCACTGATTCCGGCCGGCAAACTGGTGGACCGGATCGGAACAACCATCTTCCTGAACATTGGATTCCTGCTCGCCGCGGGCTCGCTGGCCTTTTTTTCACAGGTGCGCTGGCTGCCGCTCGCCTTCTGTGCAGTAGCGCTTGTAGGGATCAGCTATGCCTTGATTCTCCCGGCCTGGAACGCTTTTTTGGCCAAGCAGGTGCCCAAGGGAGAGAGGGGAACCGTATGGGGACTGTTCCTGACGCTGCAGGGCTCCGGTATGGTAGCTGGTCCCGTGATCTCGGGGAAACTCTGGGATTCCGTGGGGCACAGTACTCCCTTTCTGGCCAGTGCATTTGTTATGGTGCTGCTGTTCGGGCTGCATCTGCTTATTGTCCATAGAACCAGGCTGAAGACCGGGACAAGCTGAGGTGTGAGAAGAGATAGTAGTTAAAAACAGCAAAAGCCGCTGGCAGCCGGAGGATTCCGGAAGCAGCGGCTTTTTTGCCGACTATGTAAGTTGAACTTAAAAACATAAAAAGGGTAGGAGTGTGGAGGGGAAGTTTGGAACTGTAGGAGCGATAGCGACCGCCTTTGTCTGCGGATTTCCACCACGAACAGCGGTATAAATCGAGAAATCTGCAGACAACAGCGGCCGGAAGTCCAAACATTCCCCGCAGTTACGACCAGACCCTAATATGAAAACTAAAGTTCAACTTATATAGAAGCGGGCAGAACAAGCACTAGCAGAGACTGACAACGCACGGGAATTTAGAAGGACATGCGGTAGAGCGGAAGCAGAGTCTCGAAGGTCTGCCGGACTACGGCGAGAAGCTTGTCGCCATCGGACAAAAGCGGGTCCTCTCTATCAATACGAAGCCCGCAGGTGACTTCGGCTTTCTTAACCTCCCTTAGCTTGCGCGAGAGTTCAGTGAATGCTGCTTTATCCATATCGGTATGTGGTGTTCCCTTTGAATCCAAATGATCTGTGGACCAGAAATACCCGCCTGGAAGCTCTGTCTGAATGTCGTCCATGTTCCGGAGCATCGCCTCGGCAAAAGTCAGTTTATTAGTGCTTTCATAGATGATGGCAAAAACAATAAAGAGATGGCTCTGAAACATGCCAACCTGAAAATGCGGCAGCGCTTTGTATCCCCTTTTATTCGGACCCCATGCCACCCAGGTATCATTTGGCGCATGAACAGTCCGGCGGGCATGTTTGGCTACATGCGGGAACATCTCCTCCCCGGTGAGCGAGGATAATAGTGGGGCGACTTCATCGCCCAGCTCATTCAGCTTAGGCCGGACTCTGGCGATCAGCGCATTCATGCGCGGCTCCAGACCGTCAATCTGAAACACATCAAAATCATCAGTGGTAAATCCTTGAAATGGCATTGCAGCGTCTCCTCGTATGAATAATGGTGTAGATATCATAAAACAGCAGATTAAAGTCTGCATAGCCCTCTGTACTTGCATTCCAGACAAGTTATTTGCAGCAAAACTGGAGTGAAGCGTTTGGAAAAGGTAGAAAGCGGGTAAAAATAGTCAATAAACCAAGTTACCGCTACATAAAATGAAGTATAAAATAAGAGTAAGACGAACGCAAAGTTTTATAAAGTTTTATAAAGCAGGTTGAGGTCCGGCAGTCGGTTCTGCTCTAAGTTAAGCTAATGAAGCTGGCTTTGCTGTAACAAAGCAGTTAGGGGGGAGTGCCGTGAACAAAAACGACGAAGTCGAGTATTGCAATCTGGAGCTGCGCTTTGACAGACAGCATCTCCAGGATCTGATCAAGGACTTGATTAAGGAAGGCTATTCCCTTTATTGGAGCGAGAATGAAACGGTTTTTCTTATCTCGGTGCGCACCGGCCGCAAGCTTGTGAAGCTGCGTTTCCAGCGGATTAAGGAAGGCTTCAAACTGGTGGGAGATTATATGATCCGTGATGCGCGCCTGTCTGAGTGGATGGAGAAGCTGATTGGTGATATGCGCGGGCATGCCGTCGTTAAGCGGTTTCGCGACCGCCAGATCATTATTGAAAATATTTTGTTCGGCGAAGTGATCCGGCTGGTAGAAATCTCCGGGTATCAACAGCGCGTGCTCTACCAGAAAGGCCCGCTGCTCTCTGATCAGGAGTTGACAAAGCTGTTCTTCTCTGTGGATGGGGAAGAGCGGATCCGCGACCGCAGGCTTGAGGTGGATGAGGTTCTGGACCAGCTCAACAAGGCTATTCAGGCCAAGGATACGGAACGGATAGCAGCATGCAAAGCCAGGCTTCTGGTGTTGACAAGGGAACTGAATATGCTTGAATGGTGATACAGCCGAAATTCATGTTAGGCCAGGGCATCCCGCTTATGGGGTGCCTTGTTTACTTACTGGGCAGTTAAAATCAGCGGTCCGTCCGGCGCGATAGCGATCGTATGCTCATATTGCGCTGACAACTTGCCGTCGGCCGTTCTCGCCGTCCATTCATCGTCGTCAATCGTGATACGAAACGTACCTTCGTTGATCATCGGTTCAATCGTAAACACCATGCCTTCCTTTAACCGAATGCCTTTGCCGGCTACGCCGATATGCTCGTAGCTCGGCTCCTCGTGCAGACTCCGCCCAATCCCGTGCGCCAGCAGATCGCGTACGACAGAGAACCCGTTCGCTTCCGCATGCTGTTGAATCGCCGACGTTATGTCGCCGAGCCGGCCGCCGGGGAGTGCCCGGGCGATCCCCAAATCCAAACATTCCTTTGCCACCTTCATTAATTTTTGCGCCTCCGGCCGGATATTGCCCACCGCATAGCAGTAACACGAATCGCCGAACCATCCGCCGTATTCCACGACGATATCGAGCTTCAGCAAGTCACCGTCCATAAGCACCCGGTTTGAAGGAATACCGTGGGCCACCACATCGTTGACCGAAATGCAGGTTTCGGCGGGGAAGCCGTTGTACCCTTTGGTAAACTGCTTGCCGCCCAGCTTGGTGATATGCCCTGCAACAAAGTCATTGATTTCCCTGGTGGTGATCCCGGGCTGGATCAGTTTGGCCACCTCGCGGTAGCAGTCTGCAATGATTTGGCTCGCCGGCTTCATCTCTTCGATTTCCCTGGGGGATTTTAAAATGATCATCTTGTGTTTATTCGCTCCTTATCCATTCTATAATTTTAAAAACAGGGCGATATCCCAGGCCTCCTCGTGCAGCTTTCCGCGGCGAAGCGAAAGCGAAGCGCAGCCGACCAAGGCGGCCAGCAGCATTTCCGCGCGCTGTAGCCGATACGGCGGCTCCGCAGCATTTCCGCCGGAAACGGCAGTTCCGTCCGCCGTACGCCCGGATTCCAGCAGCGTGGCCAGCGGCGCGAGCATCTCCCGGTGGAAAGCAGCTGAGAGCGGGGCCGAGCGTGCTTCAGGCAGCGAGGCAAAGCCCTCACCGGCCAGCTTGTGCAGCAGGTACAGGGCGTGGTCCTGCGCCCAAAGCTGCAGCAGCCGGACGCTGGCGGCAGCGACGGGGCTAAGCTCTGCGGCAGCGGCCGTTTCGCGGCTTCGGCATCGGGAATCCGCGATAGCCGAGTTCCCGGTGTCCGCCGCCGCAGCCAAGCCGAAATGCCCGCCGGCCGGCACTTCCCCCGAGTCCGAAGCACGCGGGACCTCCAGTGGGTCATCCAGCGGAGCCTCTAACGCGGCCTCCACCCATCCCCCGGACCGCTCCAACGCGTCCCATAGCAGATCGTGGAGCAAATCACCCTTATTGCTGTAATAATGGTATACCGTGCCATAGCCGAGTCCCGCATGCGTGGCCACATCGCGGATTTCCAGTAAAAGCCCTTTATTCAAAAAAACATCGGCAGCGGCTTTACGGATTTGCGCCAGACGCCGTAGCCGGATATCTTCGTTTTGTTCCTTCGTGCGTGGAGACATCTCGTCCGTTCACCTCTTTTATTATTGACCTGCTCTTATGTCAATATAAAACATCGGATTGCGAATAACAAGAGATTAGCTGGAGGATTTCCGGATCTTTCTACTAGCTGTGTGCGGGGGTTCACTTCTGGCGGCAAAAACGTTAAAATACTCGTTGTGAGCAATTTCCACGATTTACGCAGGAATTTGTCAATGAAATTGATCGCTTTCAAGCAGGCTGAACTTTGCTGTCTCTGATAAAGGATGGTATTCTAATACTGCGAGAAATGGATTTCACAAAAATATAAGGTGCAAAGGGTGGAGAACCAGATGGCAAAACAACAAATCGGTGTGATTGGCTTGGCAGTAATGGGTAAAAACTTGGCTCTTAACATCGAGAGCAGAGGCTTCACAGTATCGGTATATAACCGTTCCCCGGAGAAGACTCATGACCTTATCAGCGAAGCGGAAGGCAAAAACCTTGTAGGTACTTTTTCCATCGGGGAATTTGTTGAATCGCTGGAAGTGCCGCGTAAAATTCTAATCATGGTTCAGGCCGGTAAAGCAACCGATGCTACAATCGAGCAGCTGTTGCCGCATCTGGATCAGGGCGATATCATCATCGACGGGGGCAACGCCTATTTCCCTGACACGGTTCGCCGCAATAAGGAATTGGAGGAAAAAGGCTTCCGCTTCATCGGTACAGGTGTTTCCGGCGGTGAAGAAGGCGCGCTTAAAGGACCTTCCATCATGCCTGGCGGCCAAGAAAGCGCCTATAAGCTGGTTGAACCTATTCTTACGGCAATCTCGGCCAAAGTGGACGGAGAGCCTTGCTGTACATATATCGGACCTGACGGTGCCGGACACTATGTAAAAATGGTGCATAACGGTATCGAATACGGCGACATGCAGCTGATTGGCGAAGCTTACCATTTGCTGAAGGATGTTCTTGGACTGGATGCCAAAGAACTTCACAGCATTTTCGCAGATTGGAACAACGGTGAGCTGGACAGCTATCTGATCGAGATTACCAAGGACATTTTTGCAGTATATGATGAAGAAACCGGTAAGCCGATGGTGGATGTAATCCTCGATGCCGCCGGCCAAAAAGGTACAGGCAAATGGACAAGCCAAAGCTCGCTGGATCTCGGCGTGCCGCTGTCCATGATTACCGAATCCGTATTCTCACGTTTCCTGTCTGCTATGAAGGAAGAACGTGTTGCAGCCAGCAAAGTGCTGAGCGGCCCGGCAACCGAGCCATTCCAGGGCGACAAAGCCGAGTTCATTGAGAATGTCCGCAAGGCTCTGTTCGCGAGCAAAATTGTATCCTATGCCCAAGGGTTTGCCCAGCTACGTGTAGCTTCAGAGGAATATAACTGGGATCTGAAGTACGGCAGCCTGGCCAAAATCTGGCGCGGCGGCTGCATTATCCGCTCCCGTTTCCTCCAGAACATCACCGATGCCTATGAGAACAATCCAGAGCTTAAAAACCTGCTGCTTGATCCGTTCTTCAAGGACATCATGGACTCCTACCAGTCCGCATGGCGGAAAGTGGTATCCGCTGCTGTAATGCAAGGGGTTCCGGTTCCAGGCTTCTCCAGCGCCCTGGCTTACTATGACAGCTACCGTACAGAACGCCTGCCTGCGAACCTGCTTCAGGCACAGCGCGACTATTTCGGCGCCCACACCTTCAAACGTGTGGATAAGGAAGGCGTCTTCCACCACAACTGGTTGTCTGAATAAATTCAGGCATAAGCTACAGATAGCGGCCCGAATGGCTACTCGCGTCAATGCGGGGGCTTTCGGGCCTTTTTTTTGCGGAAGCAGCCGCTATTTGATGACGGAGAAGCCGTTTCTGCCCGATGATTTAGCGTTTGTGCAATGTTTTCACCCTGTGTTATGATATGACAAATGTCGCGGTTGGAGGGTCGTTATGAATTACGTCAATAAGAATATCATTCTGGTCGGGATGATGGCCACGGGGAAGTCGACGGTAGGCGCACTGCTGGCAGAGGAGTTGGGCTATGAGCTGGTTGACCTGGATCATGTGATTATACAGAATGAAGGACGGAGTATTGCGGAACTCTTCGCTGAAGGCGGGGAAGAATATTTCCGGAAGATCGAATCAGCTGTGCTGAAGGAAATGCTGGAAGGGGAAGGCCGTATTATCTCCACAGGCGGCGGGGCCGTGCTGGTTCCAGGGAATGCGGAGATCATGCTGCAAAAAGGGCTTGTAGTCGCGCTGACAGCTACTGAGGAAGAGATTATCGCCCGTGTCAGCGGGGATGAGAACAGACCGCTGCTCGCCGGCAATGCACAGGAACGGGTACGCGCAATTCTGGAACAACGCCGGGACGCTTACCGTTTCGCACATTGCACGGTCGATACAACGGAGCTCAGTGTGGCAGAAGTGTCGGAGTGTATTTTAATGCACTACCGCGGTTGAGCTTTTAAGCACATGTGTGATAAACTTAGGCATCTGCAGATTCATTCCAGTCAATCATCCCGCCGCTGAGGTTGGATGTCTTGAAGCCGAACTGCTGCAAGTATTCGCAGACACGCTGACTGCGCGCGCCAGAGCGGCAGATGAAGATGAGCTCCGCTTCCTTAGACAGCTCGTCCGTATGCTGCGGAATCTCACCCATTGGAATGTGCTGTGCTCCGGGAATCATCCCGAAAGCGACTTCGTCGTCTTCACGGACGTCTATCAGTACAAGGTCTTCACCTGACTCCAGACGCTGCCGCAATTGTCCTGCTGTGATTTGGGGAATCTCATTCATGGTTGTGACCTCTTTTCATCAGAAGAATGCCTTCATGATAACACAATTGCAGATTACCCTGTCAAACCGAGCAATACATAATATATATTCCATACAATAAGGAGAGCTTAGATCATGGATGTTATCGTTAGGCCTACACCCACCCTGCAAGGGGAATTTGGAGCCCTGTCTTCCAAAAATTACACTACACGCTACCTGCTGGTCGCTGCATTGTCGGAAGGAGTCAGCACAATCTATCACCCGGCACACAGTGAAGACAGTGATGCGATCCGCAGATGCATTGCCGATCTGGGAGCTGTACTTACGGAAGATGAGGAGAAAATCGTCATTCAAGGCTTTGGCCGCCATCCCCGCGATGTGAAGGAACTGAATGTGGGCAATGCCGGTGCGGTGCTGCGGTTTTTGATGGCAGTGGCTGCCCTCAGTCCTGAGGTCACCTTTGTGAATACGTATCCCGATTCCTTGGGCAAACGGCCGCACGACGATCTGATTACTGCGCTTGGCCAGCTGGGTGTAGAGGTTGAGCATAATAACGGCAGATTACCGATTACCATTCGCGGCGGCAAACCGGCGGGTGGACGGATTACAGTATCAGGTGCGGTCAGCTCGCAATATTTAAGCGCCTTGCTGTTCCTGACCCCGCTGCTTGAAGAAGACAGCGAAATTATTGTGCTGGATGACTTGAAGTCTAAAGTGGTAGTAGGACAGACGCTGGAGGTTCTGGAGCAGGCAGGGATTGTCGTTCAAGCTGCTGAGGATTATATGTCTTTTAAGGTGCCCGGCGGCCAGGCCTATGAAGCCAAATCCTATACGGTACAGGGGGATTACCCTGGATCGGCAGCTGTCCTTGCGGCGGCGGCAGTCACCAAATCGGATGTGAAAATCCACCGGCTTGCTGAACAGAGCAAACAAGGCGAGAGAGCGATCGTTGATGTGCTCCGTATGATGGAAGTACCACTTACCCATGAGAATGGTACAGTACATGTGCAGGGCAATGGTATCCTGAAGGCTGTGGAATTCGATGGTGATGCGGCAACGGATGCGGTTCTCGCCATGGTGGCAGCTGCCGTTTTTGCCGAAGGAACCTCACGTTTCTATAATGTAGAGAATCTGAGATACAAGGAATGCGACCGCATTACTGACTATCTGGCTGAACTTACCCGTGCCGGAGCAAGTGTAGAGGAGCGGCGGGATGAGATCATTGTCCACGGTAAGCCGGAGGGCGTTGAAGGCGGTGTGACAATCAATGCACATTATGATCACCGGGTGATCATGGCGCTGACGGTAGTTGGCCTCCGCGCCCGCCAGCCCCTGCGGATCAAAGATGCTCACCATGTTGCCAAATCATATCCACAGTACTTCGACCATCTGTGGTCGCTTGGAGCAAATGTGGAGTGGGTAGAATAGAGATAATTGAACAGAGGTGTTCATAACTATGACTGAAGTTAGTCTATTAAGCATAAATCCGCTTACTCAGGATAATATACAGTCGGTACTTCAGCTTTTTAAAGATTCGATCTCGGATGCCTTTGAACAAGAAGGACTGGGACATTTGCCGGAGGATATTCAACATGAAGTTGAAAAAAAGAAATTAATGGCTGAAGCTTCTCTGGACTCCAAACATTCAGAGCCCTATTTCCTCGTTGCCCAACTAGATGGGGCTGTCGTTGGCACGATTTCATTTGCCCCCTGTGATGAGGATATTCGCTTATGTACCGGAAATCAGCTCGATGATGTGGGTGAGTTGGGGAGTTTATACGTTTTGCCAAGCTATCAGGGCCAAGGTGTGGGCTCGGCATTGATTAAGGAATTGATGGCATATCTAAGGAAGCAAGGAATTGATCAGTTTTGCCTGGACAGTGGCTACAAACGTGCTCAAACAAGATGGCTGCGAAAATTTGGCGAGCCCTATAAGGTGGTTAAGGATTATTGGGGACCGGATTCTGTTCACATGGTTTGGTTTTGCAAAGTGAGTGATTATCTAGTTTGAAAGTGGCATCGAACATTTAATATATCGCACGAAAAGGACACTAACAACATGGTTAGTGTTCAGGCTGTCGAGAAAGTCTCGACAGCCTTATTTATGTGTACTAAATTTAAGACGACACCGCGTTAATGTTGTATAA
>NZ_JBQENA010000018.1:0-47300 GCF_052044425.1 Paenibacillus sp. 22594 | reverse complement strand
TCTCTATTTTTGGATCTCACTTGCGTGAAATCCCACTCACTCGTTGTTCAGTTTTCAAAGATCAATGTCTCTCTTTTCTTCATCGTTGCTTGT
Organism: Paenibacillus sp. 22594; assembly: GCF_052044425.1. Lineage (NCBI taxonomy): Bacteria > Bacillati > Bacillota > Bacilli > Caryophanales > Paenibacillaceae > Paenibacillus > Paenibacillus sp. 22594. The sequence continues at coordinate 47,207 of NZ_JBQENA010000018.1, read as the reverse complement.
CAGCAGCGACCTTTATAATATATCACAGCACCTTCGTTTTAGTCAAGCGTTTTTTTATTTTAATTTTTCGCTTGGCATCTCGGCAAGTTATCATAAGATACCTTGTCCAAAGGGCCGAGACTTAATGTATCATATATCCACAATCCACGTCAACCTCTAGAACAAAGTTATTTTCAATCCCAGAAGCATCAACACTCCAGGAAGACCAAGAACCGTTACTGCGCCTATAGTTGCAGGGTTCAGGGGGATGTATATGTCTGTAACCAAGCCCGAGAAATTCACCACATAAATACCAAGTGCAGCCAGGAGAAGTTGCGTACCGAACAGGCTGAGCCAAGCCCAGCCTAATTTTTTCCGGAAAACAATAAGAAGTAATAAAAGTCCTGATAACACCAGTACAGCAATCGCGGTCATTCTCAGCATGATAATCCTCCTTTATTATTCATTAATTGCCTTAGAGCTGAGCTCTGTTAAGACCCAGGGTTTTTGCATGCTTCAAATGAATCTGATATTTACGCTCTGCCGCTTCCAAAATATATATTGCGTAATCAATTTGATCCTGACCCCGCGCCTCATCAAACATTAGATGTGCTCTCTCCCACTCGGATTGCGCCTGCTGAACCTCGAGAAACACGTTCCAGTGGTCGTCCTGCTGTCCTTTCTCTCTACTGCTCTGCCGCCCAATGCTCCACCATCCCATTTCATATGCCTCCTCATAAAAATAAATTTGGCGCTCACTCTGAAATCGCGCCCTCTTTTATTCTCATTCATATCGAAACCGGGACAAACTTAGAACCAGAATGGCAGTAATCGATTCGCGAAATTTCTCATCAGGAATGTTCTTTGCCGTAAAAACAGCAAAAAAAAGAAGCCCCATTGGGCTCCTTTATTGATATATCATGACGTCAGGCTGCTCAGAACAGCTCACGCCGGCCTTCGAGTGCTTTGGACAAGGTTACCTCGTCCGCATACTCCAAGTCGCCGCCTACAGGCAGCCCATGGGCTATTCTGGTGATTTTGATCTCGAACGGACGAACTAAGCGGGAGATATACATTGCCGTAGCTTCACCCTCAATGTTAGGGTTAGTCGCCATGATGAGCTCCTTTACCCTCTCATCACTTAAGCGGGTCAACAGCTCCTTCAGACGTATATCATCCGGACCCAGACCCTCCATAGGAGAGATTGCACCCTGCAGCACGTGGTAATAGCCGTCGAATTCCTTGGTTCGTTCAATAGCTACGAGATCCTTGGAATCCTGGACTACACAAATTACCGAGGCATCCCGGGTTTTGTCCTGACAGATCCGGCAAGGGTCGGTATCCGTAATATTGCAACAGACCGAGCAATAATGAAGATTGCGTTTGACGCTGACCAGCGCCTTGGCAAAATCAATAACTTCGTCTTCTTTCATATTGAGCACATGAAAGGCCAGCCGTGCGGCTGACTTCGGACCAATTCCCGGCAGACGCGTAAAAGCTTCGATCAACTTGGCTAGCGGTTCTGGATAATACAAAATATTGGTTCTCCTTTGGACAGATGGAGTAAGGTTTAGAACAGGCCAGGAATCTTCATCCCGCCCGTGAATTTACCCATGTCATTATTAGCCAATTCTTCCACTTGCGTAAGAGCATCATTTACAGCAGTAATTACAAGGTCCTGCAGCATCTCGATATCTTCAGGATCAACAGCTTCTGGTTTGATCTGGATCGACAGCAGTTTCTTATGTCCATTGACCTGTACGGTTACCACGCCGCCACCGGAAGATCCTTCAATAGTTTTGCTGCCCAGCTCTTCTTGTGCCTTGAGCATTTGCTCCTGCATCTTTTTGACCTGTTTCATCATTTGGTTCATATTATTCATTCATCGTCTCTCCTTTGGAATGCGCATTTAGCGCTAATAGGTTAATTACTCTTTTATGACAACAAGGTCTTCCCCAAAGAGCTGGATCGCCTCGTCAATCCATGGTTCAGTCCGGGTGTCCGGAGTTTCGTGTTCATGCTCCAGCCGGAGTTCCTCTGTGCCGGTCTGAGCAGCAGATTTCATCGCAGCCTCATTCCAGTCGCGGAGCAGCATGGTCACGAGCCGGTAAGGTCTACCCAGACGGGCAGCAAATACGTTCTCGATCACCTGCCTGTTAGCCGGCTTCTCAGTGGTGTCGCGGTGAATTGTATTCTTAAAGGCAACCAGCACAGCATCTTCCATAACAGCCACAGGCTCTCCGTCGACAAACCATGCATGAACCGTCACCTTCTCTTCTTTCACCCCTTGCAGGACAGCGCTCCATTTCTTATACACTTCAGCAAAATCGGCACTATCCTTCCCCGCGATAAACTTGTCTAACTGGGGTGGAAGCTTCGAAGGAGAAGATATTCGCGGTGTCGGCGCTTGAGTGGCAGACGATCTGCCCGAATTCCCCTGTTCACCACGCCCGCCAGCAGAAATGGCGCCAGACTGCATGGCCTGCTCCAGCTTTTTCTCCAGTGCAGCAATCTGCCGTTTAAGGAGCTCCAATTCACCAGAATCCACGGCTGCAGCGTTACCGCCAGCTTGATTGGAATCAGAAGCAAATGGATGCGGAGAGAGCTCTTGCGGAGAAGCTTCCTGCTGTTGCAGGCTACATAGCTTCATCAGTGCTACTTCAAACAATGTCTGCGGGTGTGTCGCATATTTCATCTCGCCCAGATAACGGGTTAGTGTCTCTACGATCAGAAACAGCCGGTCCCTAGAAAATGCCGCTGCCATATCACGGAACTCCGCTGGATTCAGCACCCGGTCCGTTAGTTGATCGGCCCCTGGGACCATTTTAATCATAAGCAAATCACGGAAATAATACAGCAGGTTCTCCAGACATTTATCAGCACTCTTACCCTCATGCATAAGCTGCTCAACAAGCTCCAAAAGAAGTCCCATATCCCCATCCAGAATAGCCGTTGCCAGGCGCGCGAACTGTTCAGAAGGAATCCCCCCGGTCATTCCTAACACCTGCTGGTAGGTAACCTGGCCATCTGTAAAGGATGAAATTTGGTCCAGTATACTGAGCGCATCACGCATTCCGCCATCAGAAAGTCGGGCAATATACTGAAGAGCGTCTGCATCTGCGGAAATACCTTCCTTCTGGCAGATCGCTGTTAAGTGTGCTGTCTGCTCCTCCAGTGACACCCGCCGAAAATCAAAGCGCTGGCAGCGGGAAATAATCGTTGCCGGTAATTTATGAGGCTCTGTCGTCGCCAGAATAAACATTACATGGGGAGGCGGTTCTTCCAGCGTCTTCAGCAGCGCATTAAAAGCCTCTGTAGTCAGCATATGCACTTCATCAATGATATACACTTTGCGGCGAACTTCGGTAGGTGCATATTTCACCTTATCCCGGAGATCGCGTATTTCCTCAACGCCCCGATTCGACGCTGCGTCAATCTCCTGCACATCCATTACGTTACCCGCAGTGATCCGCAGACATGAGGGACACTCATTGCAGGGTTCCGGACCCTCGCTGCGTTCGCAATTGACCGCTTTGGCGAGGACCTTGGCGGCACTTGTCTTGCCGGTCCCCCGCGGTCCGCTGAACAGGTAGGCATGCGAAACCCGCTGTTCGCGAATTGCATTCTGCAGCGTCTGAATAATGTGCTGTTGCCCTACCATGTCATGAAACGACTGCGGCCGCCAGGCACGATACAGCGCGATATGTTCCACTATGCATTACCCTCTCTTAAGCTGCCGCTTTCGGCATTTGTCGCTAATTTATTATACTATATCCACTAGACTTTGACCAAAAACAAAAAAGCATCTTTGCTTGTGGCAAAGATACTGTAATGGACAATATGTTAAACCGTGCACCTGTTATTGATGGCTGCGATCCAAGCGGCAACCCTACAACACTGCTCGGGCTAGGCCACCCTCCGGCACAAGAGTAAACTTACTTATGGCTGCTTCCTTCCGGACCTGACCAGGTTCATAAGCACTCATTGCGGAGGACCCAACCGTCAACACAGCCCGTAGGAACCAAGGCCTCACATCGACAGCACCTCTAACAGGAATTCAACCTCGCTACAGCGGATTGCGAGTTACAGGGCACCGCTACCTCCCCGTCTAGCACGGCGAAGATAAGTATAGCTTACACCAAGGCAAAAATCAACTCTTGATGCAACTCCAAATAAAGGAGAAGCCCCCGGACACCATGTCCGGGGGCGGGACTAATCCATAACCGCCTGTGCGGTTAATTTATTAGATGCCATATTTTTTCTTGAATTTATCAACTCTGCCGCCAGCATCCATGAACTTCTGCTTACCCGTATAAAACGGGTGGCAGCTGGAGCAAATTTCGACGCGCAGCTCTGGTTTCACAGAACCGGCCTCGAATGTATTGCCACATGCACAGGTTACCTTGGTTACATTGTACTTAGGTTGAATTACGGATTGCATATAAACCTCACCTCTCGTGCCCTAGGCCTCATGCGGACCTAGAGTTAATAAAATATCTAAGCGGTATTTTAGCACGAAAGGCCTGGCTCTGCAATATGTCTAGTTCCTGGTTATTTGCGGTTATATTTGCACTCGCCGCTGCTTGGCACGGGCCAAATCGGCCGGCGGTACATGTGTATATGAACCTATAACAACACCAGGAAGTTCCTCCCGGAAGATCTCCAGCATCGTCTTCATTCCCAATATCTCACCTTGAGCCGGTGGAATTAATTCTAAGTAGCTTTCCGGATCAATATTAAGGTTGCGCATTTGGATTAGCTTCAGATCTGTACGTCTAACGAATTCCACCATCGCTTCAATCTCCTCCTCGCGGTCGGTAACCCCGGGGAAGATCAGATAATTGATTGATGTATACACTCCTTGTGAAGCTGCGTATTTCAAAGACTTCTCCACATTTGCCAGCGTATAGCCGCGCGGCTTGTAATAGGCGTTATAATGGTCATCCAGCGCACTGATTGTGCTGACACGCATTAAATCCAGTCCAGCATCAACAATACCGCGGATATGATCGCTTAATCCGGCGTTAGTGTTAATGTTGATATAGCCCATATCTGTAATGGAACGGACTTCACGAATAGACTCTATAATGAGCTTCGCCTGTGTGGATGGTTCCCCTTCACAGCCCTGACCGAAGCTGATAATGGACTGGGGTGTTTTTAGATGCTCCAGCATAACCTCTGAAATCTCATTCACTGTCGGACGGAAATTCATTCGTGTCTGAGGGGACACAAAGCCGCTATCGTCGGGCTGTTCAGAGATACATCCGAAGCATCCGGCATTGCACGAATAGGAGACAGGAACCGCCCCCTCCCAGCGTCCCAGAAAGGTGTTAGAAGAGGTCAGGCATTCGTAGCCCAGCGCACAATTGGAGAGATGATCGTATAGACGGTTCTCCGGATACTTGGCGGTTAAACTGCCTACTCCCACCTCTACATCTTCCCGATCACAATTAAGCGGATTCCATTGCTCCGGGTCATCCGTAAGATCGGCTGCCACATAGAAGCCGCCATCTTTCCACACTACTGCTGAATAACCGAAAAGCGGAAGCTTATACGACTTGTCTGTCTTGACATACCCAGGAAGACACAAACGGGTAAAGCCTTGCGGAAGCAAGGCACCTACAGCTTGTGAGCCTTCCGGAAGCGGCAGCATTTCACCCGTCTCAGGGTTCATACCTACCGCCCGCGTATTAGGCAGACCTACCAGGGTAGCTCCCTCCGGCAACGGTATTAATTCTTCCTCCAGCATCTCAACAATCATATCCCCGCTGCGGGCCAGCCCATACAGCTCGGGATGATCATATACGTTTCCTTGCCCGTCGGCATATACCAAATACATGTTAGTCTCCTTATTATCGTTTCTCAGGTGGTAGGAACAGATGGCGTCTTCGGCCGGGTGGTACGGCGTGCGGACGAGCCGCTGTTCGAGGTACCTCCATTACTGGCTGTTCCGCTTGGCGATGAGGACTCTTTGTTTCCGGCAACGTCGAAGGACGCCAGGAATTCAGCATTTGTCTTGGTGTCACGCAGTTTTTTTATGAAGCCTTCAACAAAGTCATACGATTCATTCATATTTTTACGAATTGCCCAAATGGTATCCAGCTCTTCTTTGCTCAGCAGCACCTCTTCGCGACGTGTGCCGGAACGGCGTATATCGATTGCAGGGAAAATGCGGCGTTCTGCCAGCTTGCGGTCCAAATGAAGCTCCATGTTTCCTGTACCTTTAAATTCTTCATAAATGATATCATCCATACGCGATCCTGTATCAATAAGCGCTGTGGCCAGTATGGTCAAGCTTCCGCCTTCCTCCACATTCCGCGCCGACCCGAAAAAACGCTTGGGACGATGGAATGCGGCCGGATCAATCCCGCCACTCAGTGTACGCCCGGATGGGGGTACAACCAGGTTGTAGGCACGTGCCAGCCGGGTAATACTGTCCAGCAAAATAACAACATCCTTCTTATGCTCCACTAACCGCAAAGCCCGCTGCAATACAAGCTCGGCTACTTTGATATGATTCTCTGGAAGTTCATCAAACGTAGACGCCACAACTTCGCCCTTCACGGAACGCTGCATATCCGTTACTTCCTCGGGACGTTCATCAATCAGCAGTACGAACAGGGCAATTTCAGGATTGTTAGTGGAAATGCTGTTGGCAATTTCTTTTAGGAGGAGCGTTTTCCCTGCTTTGGGAGGTGCTACAATCAAACCGCGCTGCCCCAGTCCAACAGGAGCAAGCAAATCCATTATTCGAGTGGACAAATGTGTAGGGGATGTTTCAAGCGGCAGCTTATCTTGCGGATAAAGAGGTGTTAGCGCCGGGAAATGCAAACGCTCTGCCGCACTGGCGGGATTCTCGCCGTTGACGGCATTGACTTGAAGCAATCCGAAGTAGCGTTCATTCTCTTTGGGTGTTCGGCATTTGCCTGATACAAGGTCGCCGCTTCTGAGGTCAAACTTGCGGATCTGTGAAGCTGAAATATAAATATCTTCCGCACTGGGCAAATAATTGATCGGCCTAAGGAAACCATAGCCTTCCGGTAAAATCTCGAGAACTCCTTCCATAAACATGAGCCCGCTCTGTTCTGCCTGCGCCCGGAGGATGGCAAAAATCAGTTCCCGCTTTTTAAGCGTCCCGTAGTATGGAATCTGGTATTTTTTCGCCAGCTTATACAAATCGGTCAGCTTCATTTCTTCCAAATCGGAAATTTGAAGATCCATGTAATAACCACCTATTCAATTTTTATGATAAGTTCTTCTAGCAGGTTAACCAGCAAAAAATAGGAGTCTATTAAATTGCTTATTAGGATAGCATTACCCATTCTGGAAGAGGATATGCAGTTCGGGAGCAAAAAAACACCTCTTCCAGGACATCGGTTAAACCTGATTTATTCGTTTTCACGCCATACTTTGGCTCCCAAATTCCGTAAATTGCTAACCAAATTGTCGTAACCACGGTCTATATATTCCACACCCGTAACCTCGGTAATTCCTTCCTCTACCGTCAGGCCGGCAATCACAAGTGCTGCACCTGCACGCAGATCCGCAGCCTTGACCTTCGCAGCGTTCAGCTTGCTTCCCTCAATAATGGCAGAACGGCCTTCCACACGGATTTTGGCGCCCATTCGCACCAGTTCAGGCACATGCTTAAATCGGTTGCTGTATACAAAATCGCTTAGTACACTAACGCCTTCCGCCTGGGTAAGCATACTCGTCATTGGAGATTGCAAATCGGTGGCAAAACCGGGGTATATCAGGGCTTTGACATCAGCATGCTCGTATTTAGCTTTGCCGATGACTCGGATACTCTCATCCAGTTCTTCGATATCTACGCCCATCTCAAGCAACTTGGCCGTGAGTGCCTCCAAATGCTTAGGAATTACATTATCTATCAATACATTGCCGCGCGTAGCCGCAGCAGCAATCATATATGTTCCTGCTTGAATACGGTCGGGTATGATGGAGTGACGGCAGCCGTGCATTTCCGTAACACCTTCGATCCGGATCGTTTCGGTACCAGCGCCTTTAATAACAGCGCCCATGGAGTTCAAGAGAGTAGCTACATCTATAATCTCAGGCTCTTTAGCCGCATTTTCGATGATTGTTGAGCCCTTGGCACGTGAAGCCGCAAGCATGATGTTAATAGTGGCACCTACGCTGGATACGTCTAAATAAATTTTGGCGCCGCGCAGTTCTTTCGCATACAGGTGAATAGAGCCATGATCGTTGGTCACAGTCGCACCCAGCGCTTCAAAGCCCTTAATGTGCTGGTCAATTGGACGAGGCTCAAAATTGCAGCCGCCAGGAAGACCAATCGTCGCTTCCTTGAACCTTCCAAGGAGTGCTCCCATCATGTAATATGAGGCCCGGAGTTTCTTGACCGGTCCGTTAGGCATTGGGATGGATACGATACGGGAGGGATTAATTCTCATCTGGCTGCCTGTCCAGGAGACAGTGGCTCCAAGCTCTTCCAGAATTTCGGAATATACAGCTACATCGCTAAGGGACGGCAAGTTATCCAGAACAACTTCAGACTCGGCCAAGATCGCCGCAGGAATAAGCGCAATTGCGCTATTCTTCGCTCCACTGATGGTCACGACGCCTTCTAAAGGACGTCCACCGCCAATCATTAATTTTTCCATAAATTTATCCGGTTCCCCCTACGTGTATTGCAGCTTGCCCTGGCAATACCTGCTGTGGCTTCGCTTAATTATAATGATTAGAAACGGATGCGCCGTCCTTATAACAAGGACGGCACCCGTTTCAACAGTAAATACAAGGACTGGTTACCATCACAGGTAAATAACTCCTTATATTAAACGGAAAGACACCGGCTAGGCGGTGCTTTCCATATCAAACTATTCAGCTTGAAGACAGCTCTACAGAGCCTGTCCACTTGCATCATAAATATATTAGGCTTTGTTGCTGGAACCGAACTCACGGATTTTGCCGATAACGGTTTGTTTGATAGCTTCGCGGCCTGGTGCGATGAATACACGAGGATCATAAGCATCCGGTTTAGCAGCCAGTACTTCGCGAACAACCTTAGCAAATGCAATTTGGTTCTCAGTGTTCACGTTGATTTTGGAAGTACCCAGGGAGATGGATTTCTTGATGTCATGCTCAGGAATACCAGTACCACCGTGAAGAACGAGCGGAAGCTTAACTGCATCGCGAATTTCTTCCATTTCTTTGAATCCGAGGTTAGGCTCACCATGGTAAGGACCGTGTACGGAACCAAGTGCAGGAGCCAAAGTGTCAACTCCAGTTTCTTTAACAAGGCTTACACATTCGTTAAGGTCTGCATATTGAATGCCGCCGATAACGTCGTCTTCCTGTCCGCCTACAGTTCCTACTTCTGCTTCTACAGAAACACCTTTAGCATGAGCATATTCAACGACCTTTTTGGTCATTTCAATGTTCTCGCTGATTGGGTGGTGGGAACCATCGATCATTACGGATGTAAATCCGGCGTCGATTGCATCTTTACATTTGTCAAAGCTTGAACCGTGATCCAGGTGAATAGCAACAGGAACGGTGATTTTCATGTCATGAACAAGACCTTCAACCATCTTAACTACTGTGTAAAAGCCGCCCATGTGACGAGCTGCGCCTTCAGATACGCCAAGGATTACTGGTGACTTTTCTTCTTCTGCTGCACCAAGAATCGCTTGTGTCCACTCCAAGTTATTGATGTTGAACTGGCCGACTGCATATTTTCCTTCAAGTGCTTTGGTTAACATGTCTGTCATAGATACTAATGGCATGGTTTCAATCCTCCTAAGAATGTTTGGTTGCTTATATAAGCCGACATCACATACAGGCCTATTATAGCACATCCTGTGTTAAATACTAAATAGGATACACAAAAAAATGTCCCGGCGGGACGATATCAGGCCAACCCATGGACCGGGCAGACTGTTCCTCTCTAGCGTATCCATAACCCCACATTCCCAAACTGCGGATTCCTGGGTTAGTTGTACTGATCTATCGACTTATTGTTAAGGTGCATATTTACGGCTACCCGCATCTCATCGATGTCAAATGGCTTCGTAAAATGCATCAACGCCCCCAACTTCGTTGCTTCTTTAATCATATCCAGTTCACCGTAGGCTGTCATCATAATAACCTTGATCGCAGGATTGATCTCCTTCAGATGCTTCAGGATCTCAAGCCCGTCCATTCCTGGAATTTTCATATCCAGCAAGACTAGATCGGGGGATTCGCTGCGGACAATGTCCAATGCCAACTTTCCGTTAGCTGCTTGAAATGTGGTATACCCTTCGCTATTAAATACTTCCATGAGGAGAATCCGGATTCCGTTCTGATCATCAACAATTAACACTTTTCTCTTTTCCATACCATACCCTCCCAGAATTTGAAGCAGATTGTCCATACCGCGCACGGGCACAGCTAACGGCCCCTTAACCTAATATGTCTATACGAAACCTATTATTCGTTCCCTGCAGCCAAAATCCTGCTAATTGGTTAAAATGCGTAAATCTATGTCATTTTATGGCCTATAACCAGACTGCGCTGTGCAAACAATTTACGCTTTTCAAATTAGGCGGTGTCAAGTGGATATTGTGAAACATGTACTTTCCTATATTGCAAAGAAAGCCTCCATACGGAGGCTCATCAGGGCCCTATGAAGGCTTTCCTATAAGAAATTACATTTGTTCGGAATGAGTCAGTGAAGCTTTCACAAATTCGCGGAAAAGCGGCTGTGGACGGTTCGGACGGGAGGTGAACTCCGGATGGAACTGCACCGACAGGAACCATGGATGGCCCGGGAGCTCGACAATCTCTACCAGACGGCCGTCCGGAGAGGTACCGGAGATTACTAGGCCGGCTTTTTCGATTTCATCACGGTAAGCATTGTTGAACTCATACCGGTGACGGTGACGTTCATATACCAATTCATCATCGTAGCAGGACATTGCCAGTGATTCAGGAAGAAGCTTACATGGGTAAAGACCAAGACGCATTGTCCCGCCCATATCTTCGATATCCTTCTGCTCCGGCAGCAGGTCAATGAGCGGATACTGTGTAGACGGATCGATCTCCGAGCTGTTCGCTCCAGCCAGTCCCAGAATGGAACGGCCATATTCGATTACGGAAACCTGCATTCCCAGGCAGATGCCGAAGAAAGGAATGGATTGTTCGCGGGCATAACGAATGGCGGAAATCTTACCTTCGATTCCCCGGTCGCCAAAACCGCCTGGTACGAGGATGCCGCCAATGCCTCCCAGCAGTTCATCTACATTCTCGTCGGTAACCTGTTCAGCATCGACCCAGCGGATCTTGACCTCTGCATTCGCAGCAAAGCCGGCATGGGACAGGGACTCCACTACGCTCAAATAAGCATCATGCAGGGCTACGTACTTGCCGACAATGGCAATTTCAACCGTGCGCTCAAGCTGCTGAATCCGGCTCAGCATGCTCTCCCACTCACGCATATCCGGCGCAGGTGTGGTCAGCTTCAAGTGATTGACTACAATCTCGTCCAAGCCTTCATCGCGCAGGTTCAGCGGAACCTCATATAGTGTCGAGGCATCGCGGCATTCTACTACGGCATTTGCGTCGATATCGCAGAATAAAGCAAGCTTGGCCTTCATATCTTCGGTCAAAGGATACTCCGTACGGCAGACGATCACATTAGGCTGAATCCCGATGCTGCGAAGCTCCTTCACGCTGTGCTGTGTCGGCTTGGTCTTCACTTCTCCCGCAGCCTTGATATATGGAATCAGGGTTACGTGAATGTACATTACATTTTCCCGGCCGATGTCGCTTTTGATCTGACGGATAGCTTCCATGAACGGCAAGCTCTCGATATCGCCCACGGTCCCGCCGATTTCAGTAATGACCACATCTGATCCTGTCTCACGGCCTGCGCGGAATACGCGCTCTTTAATTTCATTCGTGATATGCGGGATGACTTGAACGGTTCCGCCCAAGTATTCCCCGCGCCGCTCTTTGCTGATGACCGAGGAATAAATCTTACCGGTTGTAACATTGCTGTTCTTTGAGAGATTGATGTCAATAAACCGTTCATAGTGTCCAAGGTCCAGGTCGGTTTCCGCTCCATCATCAGTTACAAACACTTCGCCATGCTGATAAGGACTCATGGTTCCAGGGTCTACGTTAATGTAAGGATCGAATTTCTGAATGGTCACCTTCAACCCTCTGTTCTTGAGCAGCCTGCCCAAAGAAGCAGCGGTAATGCCTTTGCCCAGGGAAGACACAACGCCCCCCGTTACAAAAATATACTTTGTCACTGTAAAACCCTCCTAAATAAAGTCCAGAAATTCAGGCACGCTTGGTGTTTATCGTAACCCTTTTTTCCATTATCAAAACGGGGAACCCAAAAAGTTACTTTTCCAATGAATCCCGGAAAAAACCATCCGTTTCTATAGAAAGATAAGGATAATTAATAACGTGAAACATATGAGTTCTATCTTTTAAAAAAACAAAAAAGTGACACCCGTAGACCCGGGGCACTTTTTATTTTAGAAAACAATATTAACTTCCATTATAAGCCCATGCAATAGTTTACTCTGACGGTCCCACCCATGTCAAGGGAGGAATTACGCACACACGTATACTACTTTAATAATTCTCGTCCTCTTCCTCATCATCGGCTTCTTCTGCTTCGCCGTCTTCGGAATCTTCATCGTCAACCTCATCTTCGTCAATGTCGTCTTCATCGATAACAACATCTTCGTCGACTTCTTCTTCGCTGTCGTCGTCGGAATAGAGGTCGTCGCGATCTTCGTCGATAGCATCGAAATCCTCTTCCTCCGCAGCGTAGTTCTCTTCTTCTTCGGCGAAATCATCGTCTTCCAGATCGTCATCCTCATCGTTGATGATACGCACGCGTTTGGTATTGCCGACAGGATCGTCAGAGCGTTCCAGAGGGTACCAGCGTTTAAGCCCCCACAGGTTGGTTCCAACACAGGCAAAACGCCCGTCAATATTAATCTCGGTATATAACTGGGCAATAGTATCTTGGCTTTCTTGATCGGTCATACCGCGCAAACTGGCTACCTCGACCATCAGATCACGGTAGTAGTAAGGCGTATTGGCTGCTTTGAGCACCAGGAAAGCCAGGTCCACCATCGGCATTTCTTTTACTTTCTCAGGGTCCAGCTTTAAATTGAGTGGCGTACTCACTAAAGGACACTTCCTCTCACGCATTGTTCACATTACCGTTAATTTCTATTTCATAATATCCATTAACAAAACTAAGTAAAACCTATTTGGCAGCAAATTGCAAGTCAAAACCATCCGGCTGAATGATGTATTCCCGGGCCAGCTCTGAAACCTCTTCATTCGCTAACACAAAAAAGGCGGAGGAAGTTCCTCCGCGCATGACTGTATCCACGCCAAGGATCGGCTCCTTACGGGATGTTGCAAAGAGAACTCGCGCTCTCTTCTGTTTATTTTATGTAAAGCTCCGCTTTTTGACACGATGGGCAGCCTATTTCGCTAAAAAAGGGCAAGTTCCCATTCGGACGTCTGCCTCCCCTCATACAATATGGCAGCACGGCACCGAGGAGGGGACGGCGTAACTTATGGATTACTACGGATTTTGGCAGATGCTGCTTGGTGAGATATCGCCTGCCCCCAAAAATGCCGAGCGGCGCATTGTCACCTTCAATGATGCCCGCCAGTATGCCGGAGCGCTGTCAGAGTGGAAAGCACTGAAAGCAAAGAAACCGGAATTGCGGCAAGTACAAATATCCCCATTAATCCGGGCATTTGTTGTGCCCGCCGCGGGAGCGGGGAAGCTGCTCTATAAATATGAAGATTCCCTAAGCATCGAAGAGGATTCCCGGATACAGGTTCACGCGGTGGCCCCTGAAAAATCAGGGACCGCAGTGATGCCATGGGGCGTCAGAGCTATTCATGCCCCGCAGGCGTGGTCCCGATCGACCGGAGTGCATGTAAAGATCGGTGTCATTGATACAGGTGCCGATTACCGGCACCCGGATCTCAGGCATTCGCTGGCTTCCGGCGTGAACCTGCTGCACCGCGGCATGCTGCCGCTCGATGATAACGGTCACGGCACCCATATCGCCGGTACGCTGGCGGCGGCCGGCGGCACCCGCGGCATGATGGGCGTAGCGCCGCGGGCGCAGCTATACCCGGTCAAGGCTTTTGACCACAGCGGCTCGGCCTATGTGTCGGACATTGTACTCGGCATCGACTGGTGCGTACAGAACAAGATCGATATCATTAATATGAGCTTCGGCATGAAAACGAGAAGTAAAGCCCTTCACGATGTGGTGATCAAGGCCTACCGGGCCGGGATCGCCATCATTGCTTCCTCCGGCAACGACGGCAAACGCGGCGGGGACTATCCCGCGCGCTACCCCGAAACAATCGCCGTCGGCGCCCTTGACCGGAGGCACCGCGTCGCAGCCTTCAGCAACCGGGGTCCGTATATCGATGTATACGGACCCGGCGAAGGCGTACCCTCCTGCTGGCTGAAGGAGGGCTACAAAGAGATGAGCGGCACCTCCATGGCGACCTCGCATGTCACGGGAGCCGCCGCCTTGCTGCTCGCGCTGCGCCCGGGCCTCTCACCACGGGAGCTGAAGCTGCTCCTACGCCGCACGGCATCGCCGGTGCGGCTGCGCAAAGGCCAGCGCCGTTCGGCCCTAGGCGGCGGGGCAGCCGATGCCCTGCGCCTGCTGCGGGCAGGCGCGCGGGCGAAGCGGGCCACCGCCGCGAAGGCGTAGGGGCGGCGGCCCCGTGGCCCGCGAGGGCCGCGGGCGGACCTTGGGCGGGCCACTGACCGCTTGCCGGGAGTTGCCTGGTACTCCCAGCTGACTTAGGCCGGCTTGAGCGGTAGGAGTGAGTTGCGAAGATCAATCACATTCCCCTAGTCAGTAAGCAAAATAAGCAAAAGCTCCGCCTCCAATTACACGGGGGCAGAGCTTTTGCTGAAACCGGACCGTTACATCCGGTCCGGTGCGGTAACACCGACGAGACGAAGCACGTTGGCAATTGTGGTCCGTGCCGCGCCCAGCAGAGCAAGGCGGGCTACGGTCTGGGCGGCATCCTCGGTGATGACGCGCTCCGCTTTGTAGTAGCTGTGGAACAGCGAAGCCAGATCGTATACGTAACGGATCAGACGATGCGGTGCATAGCTGCTGGCAGCTATCTCGATCTCCGCCGGCAATTCGCCGATTTTGCGAAGAAGATCATATTCATGTGCAGCGGTCAGCTTGGCATAGTCGATCTCGGCAAAATCAGGCAATACAATTCCTTGCTCCTCGGCCTGGCGGAAAATACTGCAGATCCGCGCATGTGCATACTGCACATAGAATACAGGGTTCTCGTTGGATGTGGAAATTGCCAGATCCATATCGAAGTCCAGATGTGAATCCATGCTGCGCATGGTGAAGAAATAACGGATGGCGTCGATTCCGACTTCGTCCATCAGGTCTTCCATCGTCACCGCTTTGCCGGTACGCTTAGACATTTTGACCTTTTCGCCGTTCTGGAAGAGACTGACCATTTGGGCAATCAGTACGACCAGCTTCTCCGGATCATTACCAAGCGCCGACATAGCTGCCTTCATCCGGGGAATATAGCCGTGGTGATCGGCACCCCAAATGTTGATCATTCTGTCGTAGCCCCGGCCGTATTTGTCGCTGTGATACGCGATATCCGGAGTCAGGTAGGTATAGGTTCCGTCGTTCTTGATCAATACGCGATCCTTGTCGTCGCCGTATTTCGTCGTTTGCAGCCAGGTCGCCCCGTCCTGTTCGTAGACTTCACCGCGCTCGCGCAGCTCGTCCAAGGAACGTAGCACTTCACCGTTCTCGTACAGAGAGGTTTCACTGAACCAGATATCGAAGCCTACGCGGAACCGCTTAAGGTCGCGTTTGATTTTATCCAGCTCCTTGGTAAGACCATAGGTACGAAAGAAGGCTGCACGGTCGCCGGGTGTCATGGACAGCAGCTCGTCGCCTTTTTCAGCCACCAGCTCTTTGGCAAAAACCTTGATGTCCTCGCCATGGTAGCCGTCTTCCGGCATTTCTGCCGGCTGGCCCAACTCCTGCAGGTAACGGGTTTCGATGGATTTGCACAGGTTCTGAACCTGGTTCCCGGCATCATTAATGTAATACTCGCGGGTTACCTGATACCCGGCAAAATCCATCACGTTGCACAGCGCATCACCAACAGCCGCCCCGCGGGCATGTCCCAGATGCAGGCTGCCGGTAGGATTCGCGCTGACAAATTCCATCTCGACTTTCTGCCCCTGGCCTGCATTAATGCGGCCATAATCCTCACCCTGTTCGGCCACGAGGGCGATTACCGGGTAGAGGTAGCTTTTTGACAACGTAAAGTTGATGAAGCCCGGTCCGGCGATTTCTGCTTTTTCAATAGAAGCATTGCTCTTGTCCAGGTGCTCAATGATCGCTTCAGCAATCTGCCTTGGATTGCGCTTGGCAATCTTGGTTAGCTGCATCGCAGCATTGGTAGCCAGGTCCCCGTGGGCTTTGTCTTTGGGTACTTCCAGCACGATGGCCGGAAGCTCCTCTATGGTGACCAGGCCAGCGGCGACAATGGCGCCAGCGATCGCTTCCTTCACCCGTTCATTGGCTAACTGAAGCGGATTTTGACTATGTGTCATGATTGTGGTTCCTCCTGTATATGCAAACTTATAGCGAACTGTCCCGATAATTCCTCGTATACGTATAGATCGTATTCCCATGAAACCGCAAGCAATCTTCCATCACGCTTCATGTCCAGTTTCCGGGTGTCTGTGGAGAGATTAAACTGTGTATATGGCGATCGGTAGAATCCCGGCAGACGTTGTCCCTGAACAAAAGACTGCTCCGACTGGACACCGCCGTGACGAATCAGCTTCAGTTCACTGTCTGAAATCTTCAAAGTGGTTCGGACAGAAACCTGCTCGCCCTTGGGGCCTGTCTGGGGTTCTTCATAACGGATATACAGCTGATTTCCTCTGGCAATAGCCTCACCTGAGGCGTGCACCACATTCCGTTCCCCGCCCTGTACGCTCGTAAGCATTACGGAAACACCGTATTTGCCTTGCTGCACTTCAGTCATCACACGTTCCTCGCTTATTCACACATATATAATCTAAGGCATATTCGCTTTCCCATTGTACACTATATCCAGATCGGGAGGGCAATTCAATCGCTAATTTGGACTTCCAGGAGCTGTTGTCTCCGGATTTCTTGATTCATGTCGCTTTAGCGGATGAAGTCCAGAGTCACAAAGGCAGCAGCGACACCGTATCCCTGCTCTTCAGCCCCTCTACCATAGACGTCCAGGCTTCCGGCTTATCTGCAAGTACTGCATAATAACGGGCCAGAAAGTCCGCAACCAAAGAAGCCTTGACCTGTCCCATATCCTCATCCCCGGGCATAAAGCAGAGGTCAAGACCCGACACCGCCTCCCCGTCACCCTGCCAGGAGGGATGAACGTATGGGAAATCCATCCGCTTGTATCCCATATGCGACAGCACCTCCCTGCGGACAAACGGGTCCATGGGCTTGATGCCCCCAAATGCATACTCCACCCGGTAAGGATCGTAAATCTCGGCGAACATGCCGAAGAGCTCTTCACCATTGCCTGCTGCCAGCTTCTTCAAGTCTTTCAGGCGGCTCTGAGCCAGAAAGCGCCCTATCCCCAGGCCCTCCCGGCCAATGATAGTGAAATCGGTCATCGCCACATTCCAGTCGGTGTAATAACGGTATTCCGTAGTGCCCACAACAGCGCCATCATGCACAGCAGCAAATACACGGATTCCGGGATCTTCCAGAGGCTCCTTCCACAAGCTGAATTCAAGAACTTCCTCAGGGGGAAACACTTCTGACAGCAGATGATGTACTTGTCTGAACAAAGGATCATCGACACTCGTAATTCTTGTATATTCCATACTCAAGGATCTCCTCCATTCTGATAAAGATATTCCTTACTTATTATAGAAAAGGATTGCGCCACTCCATGAGCGCAGCGAAATTGCCCGACTCCTCGTCTTCCAGATAATCAGCCACTACCCCCACCGGGGACCGCCCGCAGCGCAGCAAAAAGGTGAGCACCGGATCAGACCATTTGCCGGCTGTCACTCCTTCCAAATACTCCTCCGCTGACATCCTGGAGGCCTGAAGATGATAGCCTGGCATACGGCCCGCTCCCAGCAGCCGCTCTAGCTTCTGCTCTACCACAACGTGATACAGCGACTGTACCAGCTCCTTGCCCAGCCCCAGTTTACGGTGTTTGGGACGGACGCACAGATCGGCAATATAGAGCGTGTTCCCGTCCGGCTGGTGCGTAGTAATATATCCATCTGCCGTAACCTCTGACCAGGTATGATGAAGCGCCGGGGCCTCAGCGTCAAAATGAATTTTCAGTCCGGTTACCGAACCTGCCAGTTCTCCGTTCACCTCCACACATAGCGCACCCTCCGGAAAAAGCGTCACATGATTCAGCAACTGCTCCCGGTTCCACCATAGCTCAGCAGGATAGGGAGGCGGAAAAGCTTCGGACTGAATGGAAATCAGTTCCTCAAAATCGGCTTCCGTGTAGCTGCGGAGCACCGCAGGCACCGGGATTTTATCGTCAAAAGCGTAAAAGCTCTTGTTATACATGCCTCCTCCTCCTTACGTCCAATCCGTATACAGATCCGTTCGGCGGTCGCGCCAAGTGGTCACCGACCCGCGTTCGCGAACCCGGTAGAGCAGTTCCAGATCCAGATCGGCGGTGATAATCATATCATCGTTCATTTCACCCTCGGCCAACAGACCCCTCGGAGGAAACGGAATATCATTGGGCGTTATCACCGCAGCCTGGCCAAAGTTCGCCCGCATCAGGTCTACTGTAGGCAGCGAGCCTACAGTGCCTGTGAGCACGACGTAGATTTGATTTTCAATGGCACGGGCATGACTGGTGTATCTTACCCGGTGGAAACCATGGCGGTCATCCGTGCAGGAAGGGCAAAAAATGACATCCGCACCCTTGGCCCGGGCCATGCGCACAATCTCCGGAAATTCGATATCGTAGCAGGTTAGCATGGCGATGGTTCCTTTATCCGTCTGGAACACCTCCAGCCCTTCCCCCGCGCCCATATCCCAGCCCTCGACTTCAGCCGGTGTGATGTGCAGCTTCGCCTGCTCGGCAATTCTTCCATCCGGATAAAAGAGATGGGCCACATTATAGAGCTTGTCGTTTCTACGAAGCACATGAGTCCCGCCAATGATATGCACAGCATATTTCTGGGCATACCCGGAGAACATCTCCCGGTAACGGTCCGTAAATTGCGGCAGATCTTCTATGCCAAGGGCATTCCCCCGTTCATCGCCAATGGACATCAACTGTGTCGTTAAAAATTCGGGAAACAGGATGAACTCGGCGCCGAACTCCTCGGCCGTTTTTATATAATGCTCGCACTGGGCGGCAAACTCCTCAAAGGAGAAAATGGTATGTAAATGATATTGTATGGCAGATACGCGAATGGACACAGCCGCAGTCCTCCTAAGCATGAAATGGGGTGCATACGTAAAGTACCTAAAATTTTACCATATTGGTTCGCAAAATCACACCTGAAGCCCATGCTGCACCTCTGTGTCTTATTGTTTTATCCGGTTGACTGCACGCAAAAAAGCAGCTCCTGTGATGGAGCCGCTCAGCTTATTGCCCTGTCCCCTTAAAAGAGAATTTCAACTTCCATGTCGATCCGCCGTCACCGGTGCTGTATAAGGAAGAAGTATTCTGCCCGCGGACAGCCATCCACCCTTCCTTAAGGCCTGTGAAAGAGATCATTCCCTCATAGCCCGGAATAGCTGGAAGATTAGTCCACTCCTTGCCGCCTTTATAAGAACGGCCTACGGCTACTTTTTCGCCAGCAGGCGAGAAGCCGACCAGAAAGGCAGCGCTGCTGCCTACAAGCTGCATATTGCCCGGCTTGCCGGAGGCAGGACCTGACCGAAGCTGTGCCGGCCCGCTGCCTGGTGCAGGTCCGCCGCCGGCAGAATCCTGGGCAATAACGCGTTTCCAGCTGCCGCCCTTATTGCTGCTGGCATAAAGTGAGTATGAGGTCTGCGACATCCCTGTTCCGCCATACAGCAACGCGTACACCTGATCACCGCTCGCATAGATTCGCCCGGACTCCGGATAAGCAAAAACCGATTGCAGTGAGAGAGACCAGGTGGAACCGCCATTCGAAGTCTTCATGACACGGTAGCCGGCCCCCGGTGCTATCACAAGTGCATAACCCTTGTCACGGCTGGTAAATTCCGCGCTGCGTGTGTTGGCCGGAGTGCGGATCAGACTCCAGGTACGTCCTCCGTCTGTGGTGTAGGAGGTAGCATTCCGGCTGTAGCCGAAGCCCCGCTTACTATCCTTAAAGTCAATTCTTTCAAAATCCGTTGCCGTATTCCCTATCCGGGTCCAGGTAGAACCGCCATTCGTGGTGGCAATGAGGTAGGTTGACGCTGTATCCTTCACGGAAGCCAATGCCCAGCCCTGGACATTATTCGGAAAGTCAATCTGCCTGAAGTTCCACTGCCCTTGGTAAATCTCCTGAAAATGACAGCCCCCGTCCGAGGTTCCAATCATAAAGCCGCTACCCGCTGCCCTTCCTGTATCGGCACTCAGAAATTGCAGATCCGAAAAACTCAGCGGGGTTTCTTCTGATGCAGCATGCCGTGCTTGCAGTTCTTTCAGCAATCCATGATCACCGGTGCCACAAGCCGGTACAGCTGTTGCCGCAGAGGCTGCCTGTGATGGAGAAGCGTGCATTCCCCAAGCAGAAACCGCCACAAGAACTGCGGACAGGAGAGTCAGCTTCCCCTGATGCAGCATTTTAGTCCAATTCATAATGACACCTCCTGAACAATTTGTCTTCTCTAATAGATCTTGACACTACTCTGTTATACTGTCCAATCCCTCTTCTATCTACCTGGATAAAGTCACAAAATGAAAACAATTTGGTTACCACCTTATCCTATATTAAATCCTGATTTGCAGAAAACTCAGTTCTTTTCGGGAAAGGCCTGAATCCTTATGAATATCCGGGCTCTTCCTTCCCCATAATGAGAATTGACAAGTTGTACGCAAAAAAAAGAAGGAGCCCGATGCCATGCCGCGCGATACTGCAACACCTCCAAAACCTAGACACCGCCTCCGCCGGCTGTTCCGGCTGTTGACTGTGATGAGCGTGCTATTTGTGCTGGCAGCCTGCGCACTGCTGGGTTACCTCTACCAAAAGGATCTTCCGCCGATCGCTGACGATATCCGCTCCAAGCTGCTTGACTCCAGGGGGAATGTGCTGACCACCTTTACCACAGATGGCCGCAGCAGGGATCCCGTAACACTCGACCAAATTTCGCCGCTTCTTATTCAGGCTACCCTCGCTGTAGAGGACCGTAAATTCTACGATCACTCCGGCTTTGATGTCAGGGGCATGGGCCGCGCAGTTCTTGCCAATCTGGAGTCCGGTGACCGCACGCAGGGGGCGAGTACCTTAACCCAGCAGCTTGCGCGCAATCTCTACCTGACCCATGAGAAGACCTGGACGCGTAAGGCGAAAGAAGCCCTCTACACGATGCAGCTTGAAATGAAATACAGCAAAGACGAAATTCTGAATATGTATCTGAACCAGATTTATTATGGCCATGGCGCCTATGGGATCGAAGCCGCTTCAAGGATGTATTTCGGTAAAGCAGCAGCAGATCTCGATCTGGCAGAAAGTGCCCTGCTTGCCGGAATTCCCAAAGGCCCGACCTATTATTCCCCCTACACCCATATGGACAATGCCAAGAAACGACAGCGGATTATTCTGGCTGCGATGACGGAAATGGGCGATATTACGGAGGCGCAGGCTACGTCCGCCAGACTGGAGACCTTAAGCTTCAAACCACAGGGTGAAAAGAATACCATCGTCGCTGCACCTTACTTCCGCGACTATGTCCGCAGCCTCGCCATCGACTCCCTGCACATCAGCAGCGAAGAATTGGATCAGGGCGGTCTGAACGTATATACGACCCTCGATCCTGATATGCAGCAGGCGGCTGAGGAGGCTGTGGACAAAGGGATGGATTCCGCCAGTGATCTGGAGACTGCACTTGTGTCCATAGATCCCCGGACAGGTTATATCAAAGCCATGGTCGGAGGCAAAAATTACCGCACCAATCAGTTCAACCATGCATTAGCCACTACCCGGCAGCCCGGGTCTTCTTTTAAGCCCATTATGTATTTAACCGCACTGTCCTCCAAAACGATGACGGGACTATCCGTATTTAACAGCCAGCCCACGCTGTTCCATTATGATCATGACCGAAAGACCTATCAGCCCAAAAATTTCGGGGACAAGTATCTGGGAGAAATCAACATGCGCCAGGCTATTGCCGCCTCCGACAATATTTATGCCGTGAACACGATTATGAAAATAGGCGCGGATAAAGTGGCTGAAATGGCAGCCAAAATGGGGGTCGACAGTCCGCTGCAGCAAGTGCCTTCTCTGGCTCTGGGCACTTCGCCAGTGAGCCCGCTGGAGATGGCGTCAGCCTTTGCTGTGATAGGCGGAGGCGGAGTAAAGCTTCCTGCCACGGCAATTCTGAGGATTACCGATGCCAATGGAAAGCTACTATATGAGGCTCCCCAGACGCCAGGAGAAAAGGTTGTAGAGCCGGCAGCGGCGTATGTGCTGACCCGGCTGATGGAAGGTGTATTCGAGAGCGGGGGAACAGGCAACCGTGTCGCGTCCTTTATTAAGCGCCCGGTCGCCGGAAAGACCGGCACTACCGATACCGATGGCTGGATGGTCGGCTTTACACCAGAGCTATCAACAGCCGTCTGGGTCGGTTATGACAAAGGGCGTAATATTGCTACATCGGACGGTCGGCGTGCCGCCCCCATTTTCGCCCAGTTTACGGAAAAAGCGCTGGCAAACGTACCACCGAAAATTTTCCCCATTCCTGACGGGGTCGTCAGTGTGTATATCAATCCTGAGTCCGGCAAGCTCGCTACATCAGACTGCCCCGAGAAGGAATTGGAAACCTTCATCAGCGGCACGGAGCCTACAGAGTATTGTGATCAGCATGGTGCAGGCGGTTCCGCGAATCCTCAGGACGGAAAAGTTGTTCCCCCGGCAGCGGACACCAAGGAAGATCATTCCCTGTGGAATGACATCAAACGCTGGTGGATGAACTAATCCCGGTTGCTCAGCTGCCGTTCCTGCGGTACGATGGGACCAATCAACGAAGTAGGCGTTCATGAATAGCCTGATTCGGCCAGAGAGGTGTCATTGATCTATGGAACGGAAGGATAACGCTGGTGACAGGGAGAGACTATCTTCCAGAAAACTCTTGTCCCCGCATATATATAAGCTTACGGCACTTCAGGCAGCACCTCTTCTTTTGGGGCAGCATCTGGTCCGGCGGACCGGGGACGGGGAGATCCGCTGCCGGATCGTCGAGACTGAAAGTTATGGCGGTTCAGAAGACAAGGGCAGCCATGCTTACGGCGGACGCCGCACGGCGCGTACCGAAGTCATGTTCAGAACCGGCGGAGTTGCTTACGTGTATCTCATTTACGGTATGTACAACTGCGTAAATGTAGTAACGGCCGCCAAGGATGATCCGCATGCCGTGCTGATCCGTGCGGTGGAGCCGCTGACTGGCAACGATGCGGGGCAGATGGCGGCCTATCGTGGCATTACGGTCAAGAAGCCATCGGACCTCTCCGGCGGTCCGGGGAAGCTGTGCCAGACACTTCGTATAGATAAGAGTCTGAATGGATGCCCGTTAAATGATCCTGCAGGGCCACTGTGGCTGGAGCAGGGTGACCCGCCAGATACCCTGGATATTGTGCAAGCACCACGAATTAATATTTCTTATGCCGAAGAATACGCCCAGCTTCCCTGGCGGTTTTACCTCAGAGGCAACCCTTACGTCAGTGTATCGAATAGACAGACCCAGGCGTTTCATCTCCCAAAAGATGGGTGAGACTGTTTCGACAACGCGAAATTGGGTAAAAAACAAAAGAACCCTAATCCATCTCTCCTTTCGGACTTCCCGAATGGAGAGATTTTTAAATCCACGGAAAAAACCTTCCTGTTTTTTACAAAAAATCTATTATGAATGCGCTTTCCCCGTTCTCATAACTTACAATTACTGCTATAATCATAGATATCCACAAAAAAATTAAAGATGTAAATGAGGGACATGGGATGAAGGATACAGGCATGATCCGGAGTTTAGACAGTCTTGGCAGAATTGTGGTTCCCGTAGAAATCCGCATGACACGCAATATTGACATTGGGGATCCTATCGAATTTTTTATTTTGAATGATGAAATCATCGTACTCAGAAAGTACACCTCAACGGAATGCACGTTCTGCAGAAGCCTTGATCATGTGACCTACTATAAAGACCAGTTCATTTGCAACAGCTGTCTGAAAGAACTCGGCAATCCAGAACGGACAGCCGATGATAACCTTCAGCCGCCGCCCCCCGCAGATTTTAATCCTGAGCCCATCCGCGGGGGGCGGCGGACAAAGACAGAGGAAATGAGCCAGCGCCTGGAGAAGGCTATAGAGGATCATCCCTATGCCAATCAGAAGGAGCTTGCAGAGGTGCTTGGCATCAGCCAAGCCCGCGTTAGCCAGCTCAAGCGCAAGCTCAACCTGCTCAACAGATCATAGGATCAGTGCTATACCCGGCATCCTGTACTTTCATACACAATACAAACAGCCAGGCTCTCCTGAATTGGAGGGCTTGGCTGTTTTTGGAAACGCAATTTATTGGTCCTCATAGACACCGGTGGTAATCTTATTCCGACAATGCGGCCTTTAGCTCTTCGGCCGACGCGTCCCACCATTCTGCATTATGGGCAATCAGCAGCGATTTTAGGGCTGCTTTGTCAACTGCTCCAAGCCCCTCCAGAATCACTCTGCGCTTCAGGGCAGAATCCAGCTTGTTCACATGATCGGCAAGAATCTTCCAGCCCCGGCGGGCTTCAGTGTCAATCCACATCTCACAGGCAGTAATCCCGCCGTAAGACTGGCCCTCCGGGGTACGATCCACGGCTACCCAGACTACCCATACCTGTCTTCCGTCCGGCACATCGTCACGGTTCGGGCTGAATTTAATTCCCTTCTCCACTTTGCTCTTGGCATGCATGGCACCGATATCGATAACGGCCACACCGCCGTCAATAATAACCGGCGATACATTGTTCAAATCGATGGAGCCTGCTCCGAAGCCTTTATGCTTGCTCTTGGCATTTACGATATTCAGAGCCATCGGTTTTTTACCCTCTGGTTGGTTGTTATCCACAAGTGCACATCCTTCCCTTTCACTAATAGAACGTGAATATAATTTAATTTTAGCTAATAATGCGCCGAATGCAAACATATACATCCCGTAGATGCTTGTCACGGGAGGAATCACAGTATGAAGCCACAGTCATTAAGGTACACCCTCATCTTTGCGGCCTTCGCCGCCTTCGCCCTAGGAGGTGGAATTTGGGCGTTATCAGGGCACAACCCCGCTGTTCTGACGGCTGCCGCACCAAAAGAGGCCAAGTCCCCTCTAGCTGCACAGATCAAAGCTCCGCAACCCGTTCTCCCGGAGAGTAAGCCGATCCCCGTCTCAGAGGCGCTAAGCGAACGGGTGGCCGAATATCATATTGACGCGCAGCTAATCCCCTCTGCCGGGTCATTAAGGGCTTCTGAGACGGTGACCTGGACCCATCCCGGCCAAAAACCGGTACAAGACCTCTACTTCCACCTTTATCCGAATGCTTTTGCCTCCGAAGATACCACCTTTATGAAAGAATCCGGAGGAACACTACGCGGGGATAGAATGCCAGCGAATGGATACGGCAGCATGACTCTGACCGATCTCCGGACCTCTGACGGCGTCTCGCTCATGCAGCGTCTGCAGTATGTCCAGCCTGACGATGGCAATGTGAATGACAAGACACTGGTGAAGGTGCATCTTCCTGAACCGGTGAACGGAGGAGAAAGCGTTACGCTCAGGCTGAAGTATGAGGTCAAGCTGCCTAAAATATTCGCCCGCATGGGGATTTCAGGTGACTTTGTAATGGCTGGACAATGGTTTCCCAAGATTAGTGTATATGAGCCTGCTGGCACCCGGGGGGCAAAACAAGAAGGCTGGAATCTGCATCAGTACCACGGTACCTCCGAGTTCTACAGCGACTTTGGGATCTACAGTGTAACTCTTTCCGTGCCCTCCAATTATACAGTTGCAGCAACCGGCTTCCCGGTGAAGACCGCCAGGCTGAAGCAGGGCCAGAAGATTTACCAGTTCTACGCCGATGATGTTCATGATTTCGCCTGGGCGGCCTCTCCCGACTTTGCGGTTGCCGAGGAAGCCTTCTCTGCACCTGGAGTACCCGGGGTAAGGATAAAACTCTACCTGGACCCGCTGCATAAGGATTTACAGGAGCGGTATTTCCAGGCGGCCAAAGCTGCTCTTAGCGCCTTCAGCAAATGGTATGGTTCTTATCCTTACTCCACGCTATCTATCGTCGTCCCGCCAAAGGCAGGGAATGGCGCAGGCGGGATGGAGTACCCCACACTCATCACTGCCTTCGGCGCAGCCGAAGATGCCCCAGGCACGCAGCTTGAACGTACGGTCATCCATGAAATCGGGCATCAGTTTTTTTATGGCATGATAGCCAGCAATGAATTTGAGGAAGCCTGGCTGGATGAGAGCTTCACCTCTTATGCAGAAGACCGGTTGATGGAACAGGAATATGGGGTAGCCTCCAACACTGCGCTTCAGGCCAGTCTGGTAACCTCATCACAGCCACTCAATCTGGAGACCTGGAAATACACCGGAGACGATGCCTATACACGCAACGTATACATCCGGGGCAAACTGGTTCTCAAAGACATTGAGCAGCAAGTGGGAACCAAAACGATGGATGCCATCATGGCCACCTATGCCCGCAAATACCGTTTCCAGCACCCTTCCACAGCTGATTTTCAAAAGACCGTAGAAAAAGTGACCAAAAAATCGTGGCAGACGTATTTCGTTCAATATGTTTATAGTGGCGGCGCTCCTGATTTTTCCATAGATAACATTGTCAACACTCTTCACAAAAAGGGGAGAGACACAGATGGCCTTCGTTATGATTCATCAGTCGCCGTGAGCAACAAAGGCAGCCAGTACGGGGATGTGCCAGTAAAGTTTACATTTTCGGATGGATATACCGTTCAGCGGTATTGGAATGGAAAAGACAAGCAAACTACGTTTCAGCTGTCCTACAAAGCGCCGCTGATATCGGCAGAGATTGATCCCGAGCATTCCATCCTGCTGGAGAGTAAGCATTTGAATAATTTCAGACTCGCGGAACTGGAGCAGGACACGCTCTCACGATGGACGCTTAGCATAACCAACCTGATTGAAAATCTGCTCGGAACTCTTGTCTGGTGAGGTGAAGGAATGTGAAAAGATCGATATCCCGGGGCTGGCACAGCATGAAAGAGCAATTTTATATACTGATTCTATTGTTTATCTACCGGCTATTCTGGGGTTATTTCATGTACAAGTTCGTTAAAAGCGCCGTAGTCCCGGTACTGCTGCGTTATCCTGATCAGGATGCGGGCGGTAGCGGGATAGGCAGACTGCTGTATTATGTGGAGGGCCAGCTCGCACTGGGCACCGATTCCGGTGTTCAGCACTGGCTCTGGATGCTGCTGGCGCTAAGCGCATTAAGGCTGCTGCTCTCCCCATTCATCCGCGCAGGACTGCTCCATGAGCTCCATCAGGAGCGTAAGGGGGAGCGCGGGATGTTCTTTTTTCCGGGTATGCGGCTGTATGGGCTTCCGGTAATGTTGTTCAGTCTTGCAGAATGGGTGCTTACAGCTCTGCCCCTGTATTGGCTTCTTCCCAAAATGTACAGACTGCTGTTAAGCGGAATTCTGGATTATAAGCTATTGCTGAAACTGGCACCCTACATTCTGGCTTGGCTGCTATATCTGTTCTTCATCCGAAAAGTACTGCTGTACATGCAGTTCGGTTATACGGGTGGCACAGGTACTCTCTCTTCTCTCTTGGTGTGCCTGAAGGTGATCCTTCCTTCTGTGGGATTATCCCTTGTGATGGGAGCAGGGGGTCTGGTAATGATGCTTGCTTGCGGAGCGGCATCAATCTTATGGCCGGGGATGCCAGCACTTCTGCTACGGCAGTTCTCTCCACTTCCCACTACACTCTTCAAAATGTGGGGAATCGCCGCTCAATACCACCTTTGGTCCAGTAAATCATTCCCACAATAATTAAGCCGCTCAACCGGCATAATAAAAGAGTCACTGCTCCTTGAGGGGGCGGGACTCTTTTTTGGATTACAAAGTGAATAAGAGTATTTGCAAAACTGTAAATCCTCTGGTACAATGATGCCTGTACTACTAGTAACAAATTTGTAATCTTTAAAATGCAGCACATTCAAACACGTTAACATTCCAGAGCATTTACAAATTGTCGGCACGTCGCTCTTCTGGTGCATAAAACGCCAAATTCCCTGCACCGGGAAGCGGGGGAACCATATTTTGGGTGAATTGATCTCGCTTTAGAGGGGTCATAGGGGAACCTTCTACCGAATCCTTAAGCTAACCTCGCAGGCCTTGGAAGGAGTACATCTTTTGAGAAGTCAGAATTTTAAGAAGAAATGTACCGCAGCAGCACTTGGACTAGTGATGGTATTCACAATCGGAGCTGGCAGCGCTTTCGCCGATTCCAAGATGGACACCGTTATCGCAAAAACCATCGGAACCACCTATAAGTTCGGGGGCACTAGCACAAACGGTTTCGATTGCTCCGGCTTTACCTCGTATGTTTTTAAAAGTATCGGACTTACCCTGCCACGCACATCCAAGGCTCAATTCAGCGTTGGTACTTCCGTATCACGGAACAACTTGCGTTCAGGTGACCTGGTATTCTTCAATACTTTTGGTTCGGGAGTTTCCCATGTCGGCATTTATGTCGGAGGCGGTAAATTCGCACAATCTTCCAGCTCACGCGGCGTAACTGTAACTTCGCTGAGTCAAGCCTACTGGGCCAACCGCTACGTTGGCGCTAAACGAGTGATGAGCACTACAGCTTACAAAACTGTTGCCTACGATTAATTGAAGCTTTATCCCCTCACCATTACACCTCTAACAACTAAATGTAACTTATACAAGCCCGGAGCTGATTATTGCCGTAATCATTTTCCGGGTTTTCCCTTTTCCTTATTCTCCCTTTTACACGCTTTTTAGAGCTTTGAAACACCTTTTTGATAAATATTCCAGGCGGATCTTCCATGCAGCTAACTTATAGCGTAAAGAATCAGCGTAAATCAAGCCTTTTCCTCTTAAAAGGCTCAAAAAATATGTATTAATATGCTTTAAGTGATTGCCAAGTGCTTCTGTCTTTGTTACAATTATCGCAGTGAGTTGATAGTAACATTTTTGTAATTATTCAAACCTGATTTACAAAGGTTTTGTCATTGTTTTAATCCGTAAGCTAAATCTAATCAATCGTCGTGCCGAGTTCCTTAATCATTAGGGAAACGGGGGAACCGATTTTGGGTGAATTGACCTCCTATTTACAGAGGGGTCATAGGGGACCTTCAACCGAACCCTTAAGCTAACCTCGTAGGCATTTGGAAGGGGTATTTACTTTTGAAGAAGAAGCTAGCAGCAGCACTACTCAGCTTTTCGATCATTCTTACCATCGGAGCAGGAAGCGCTTTCGCAGACTCTAAAATGGATCAGGTTATCGACAAATCCATCGGAACTAAGTACGTATCAGGCGGAATTTCCACTAACGGTTTTGATTGCTCCGGATTTACCATGTATGTGTTTGATAAGATGGGAATCAACCTTCCTCACCAGTCTGGTTCCCAGTACCAAATGGGTACTGCCGTATCCCGCGATAACATTAGACCGGGAGATCTCGTATTCTTCAATACAAGCGGCAAAGGGGTATCCCATGTCGGGATTTATGTCGGAGAAGGTAAGTTCGCACACGCTTCTTCCAAGCGTGGTGTAACCATCAGCTCGCTGAATGACAGCTACTACGTCAACCGCTACGTTGGCGCCAAACGAATCATGAGCACAGATGCTTATCAAACGGTAGCTTCCGATTCCCAAGATAATGACGACGTGCAATAATCAGTAATTTTGTAACCGAACAGGCTCTTATCCAGGATTTTTGCCGAAATCCTGGAGGGGGCTTGTTTTTTTGTCCAAAGATAAGAATTTATATGTTTCACGCAATAAATTATCCTTATATTTCTCGCTGAAACGGAAACCGTCCTTAAAAGGACGGCGAAGCCGTTTACACTTGCTACAAAAGTTACTTACCCTACTCACTATTTGCAAAACATAAAAAACCGCGATTTTTGGAATTTTTTAAAATATATTGTTTATGCGCCGAAATGGAAATGTTTTGTATATAATTATGATATAACGTTTCGTTCTGAAGGGAGGCGGATGGCGGATGATTAGTTCTCCGGTAACTTTTTACGTTGTCCCCATGGAAGTTAATCACGCTGCAGAAATTTGTGAATGGATCTACAAACCTCCGTACAACATTTATGGCTGGATGTCCTGGGAGCAAATGCAGGCTTTGGACGTTGAGTTCGGCGATCCCCGGCTGCGGAGTGAGCAATACGTCTCGGTGGTGAACAGTCAAGGGATTCTCTGTGGCTTCGCACAGCTATTCCCTATGGAAGGTGTAGTTCGGCTAGGAATTGGTATGCGGCCTGATCTATGCGGGCAAGGCATGGGTCATCTGTTCATGAACGCCATCGTCAAGGCAGCCCTGGCACGATATCCGGAGCGCGAGATAGATCTGGAGGTGCTTACTTGGAACCAGAGAGCCATTCGTGCTTATCAAAAAAGTGGTTTTACGATTACGGATACTTATGAACGCCGGACTCCGACGGGCGACAAGCCATTTTATTGCATGGTCTATGACAAATAGCACAAACCATTCATTTTTTTGTCATAAACGCTATGATAACGCTTTACCTTCTTGTATAATGTAGGAAGCAGCTTACATGGAGGGGACGGATGCAGATGCAGAAATGGATCATGAGCGGTTTGTTTTTTGCCGCCTGTGCCTTTGCGGTAATCTTAATGTTCACCTTGCCCGGCAAAGCCGAAGTCGCCGAGGAGAACAAACCAACGATGCCGGAAGTGCAGATGGATGCGGCAAGCGCCGAGGCCACAGTAAAGAAGGCTAATTGCATCACCTGCCATGGTGACCAGCTTCAGGGCGGTGTAGGCCCTAGCCTCCAGCAGGAAGGCGGCAAGCATGACGCAGAAGAGATTTTCACCATTGTCACCAAAGGCCGCGGACAGATGCCTTCTTTCAAGGATAAGCTGGCGCCTGAAGAGATCGCGAATGTAGCGATGTGGCTTGCGGAGAAGAAATAACCATACTTCTTATCTCATCATATGGAACACAAAATGCCCGTGTACAGATCATATTGATCCTGTACCGGGCATTTTTATATAAGGGTTATGAATTCCCAATCTAAATTGGCCTAAATGGGTAAGAGTCTTAACGGTTCTTCTCAAAAGCCTCATTAAATTCATGGGCCTGCCGGATATCGAGCGCTGTAAGGCCATCCTCACCGATGGCAGACAGACGCAGGACAACGGTTTTGTAATCGACCGTAATATGCGGATGATGCTCGAATGCTTCCGATATCGCTGCAACCTCATCCACAAAAGCAATGCCCTTCATATATTCGCTGAACATGTATTTGCGCACCAGGGTACTCGGTTCCAGCTTCCATCCTTCCAGCTTGCTCACCTGCTCCCGCAGCTCTTCCTCCGTAAATTGCAATGTTCTTCCTCCCTTACTAAATTAACAGCTTAATGCCTTCTCAATGCAATGATACCTGATGCCTTAAACAAAACATCCCTCAGCTTTAAAAGTCCAAGGGATGCGCCAGGATGAAGGCTATTTTTCGGTTTATTGTATTCTCAAACCCTGGCAAATAGTACTCGGCTTCATCAATTTTACCACGCGGCACAGGGTGCGGGCAAACCGGCCGCCTTGGGGAAGGACTTTTATTAGACCAGGAGGACTGAAGCCAGATCCTCTTCGCCCAGCAAAATATTTATCCGGTGTGTTTCCTTATCGTAGATTACAACGCCACTGCCAACCTCAATAACCGGTTCATTACCTAAGGCGTAGAACAAATCCTCAGCGAGCGCTTCCCAGACCTCCATCTTCGATTCCTGCGGCAGCTCCCGCCACTCATCAGGTTCCATCTCAAAAAATACATACCCGTCAGAAATTCTTCCTACCGCTTCTGTCAGTTCACTCAAAATATCACTGTAATCTCTGCCATGCTTCACACCCACGTCAATCACTCCGTTTTCTCCATAGATGAATAATAACCTGCCTTACTCATTATAGCCGAAAAAATGACTTCACAAAAAAGGGAATGCTGTCGATAAATAAGAATATACGTTATTGGTCAGACGCAGAGTGTCCCACCGCTGTTCATGGAAGATACACGCGGTATAGTCGGATCATATCTTAATTCTCATGGACGAGGTGCATAAATGGAAATTTCAACAATAATCGGTTTGATTTTTGGTTTGGTTACAATAGTATGGGGGATGTTTCTTAAAGGCGCACCGTTAACAGCCTTGGGAGCACCCGCTGCTTACGTAATTATTTTATTGGGTACAGCCGCATCTTTATTTATAGCTTTCCCGCTCTCGGAAATGAAAAAAATCCCGTCATTGTTCAAGTTAATATTTGTAAAAAAGAAAATGGTCAGCAAATCCGAACTGATTACCATGTTTATGGAATGGGCCTCCATTACCCGCCGTGAAGGCTTGCTCGCCCTGGAATCCAAGGTCGATGAAATTGAAGACAACTTCCTTCGAAACGGCATGCGGATGATTATCGACGGCAATGATCAGGAATTTGTCCGTGATGTATTAATGGAAGATATCCACGCTACAGAGGATCGGCATAAAGCCGGAGCATTAATTTTCTCACAAGCCGGTATGTACGCACCAACGCTGGGCGTGCTCGGGGCTGTTATCGGACTGATTGCCGCACTTTCAGATATGAGTGCAGTGGAAAAACTGGCTCACGCCATCGGGGGTGCCTTCATTGCCACCATCGTCGGTATCTTTACAGGTTATGTACTTTGGCATCCGATTGCGACCAAGCTGAAGCGGCTCTCTAAAGGCGAAATTGAGATCAGGCTTATGATGGTAGAAGGACTTTTATCTATCCAGTCCGGGGTGTCAACCATCGCCATCAATCAGAAGC
The DNA here is from genome assembly GCF_052044425.1 of Paenibacillus sp. 22594. NCBI lineage: Bacteria > Bacillati > Bacillota > Bacilli > Caryophanales > Paenibacillaceae > Paenibacillus > Paenibacillus sp. 22594. Next base: position 13,926 of record NZ_JBQENA010000018.1, on the reverse strand, counting down.
TTTCTGTCTTCCTTACGCCTTCTGAACGCGAGAAATTAGCTAACAAGGAGGGTGCTTCGAGTGAGCAAAAAGACTAGGCATGAGGAGCACGAAGAGCATGCCGATGAATCCTGGCTACTGCCATATTCCGATCTGATGACCCTTCTGGTTGCCCTGTTCCTCGCTATGTACGCCATGAGCGCTACGGATGCCCAGAAATTTGAAGAGATGGCCCAGGCCTTCAAATCTGAATTTGACGGCGGGTCGGGAGTTCTGGATTATAAGTCCGACGCTCCTACAAATACTCAAATGGATCAAGGTAAAGACGAAAAAATGAACAATGTCATTGCCCCGAATACCGGTAAGGCGGACATTGCCAAATTGAAACAAAAAGAGCAAGAGGAGCTTGAGAAGCTAAAGAAGCAATTCGATCAGTATATCAAGAATAACGGCATGACCGATTTGCTCAGCACCAAGTTGAATCAATCACAGCTGACGATCACTATCAGCGACAACGCCTTGTTCTCTTCCGGACAGGCCGTGGTAAAGGATGATTCCCGTCAGCTGGCGAAGTCCATCTCCACGATGCTGCAGCAATTTCCGGATTATGAAGTACTGGTAGAGGGCCATACGGATAATATCCCAATCTCCAACAGTGAGTATTCTTCCAACTGGGATCTCAGTGTAGCCCGTGCGCTGCAATTCATGAAAATTCTGCTGCTAAATCCCTATCTCGATCCGGTTAAGTTCAGTCCCATCGGATATGGGGAGTATCACCCGATCGCTGACAACTCAACGGCTGCCGGACGGGCGAAGAACCGCCGCGTGGAGGTCTCCATCCTTCGGAAGTATCAGGATGCCACGCAGACTATAGATCCTGCTACCGGAAAATAAGATTATATATATTCAACAAGAGCTGTTCTGAAGGTCTTATCCAGACCTTTCAGAACAGCTCTTGTTTTATTATATGTCCAATAACCGCTGGTTACTGCAGCTTATAGTTCAGCATGGTACCCAGTTCTTGCTTCTCCTGGGCCGACAGCTCACGCCATTCTCCGGTTTGCAGGGTACCCAAGCGGATGTTCATCACACGAATGCGCTGCAGCCGCCGCACCTCATACCCAAAAGCAGAACACATTCTGCGGATTTGCCGGTTCTTGCCTTCCGTAAGAATAATCCGGAAGACCCGCTCACTGATTCGCGTTACTTCGCAGGGAAGCGTACGGCTGCCCAGTATCTTGACTCCGCTCGACATCCCAGTAATGAAGGATGGGGTAAGGGGACGATCCACAGTCACGATATATTCCTTCTCATGTTTACCTTCGGCGCGTAATATTTTGTTAACGATATCTCCATCATTGGTCAGCAGGATTAATCCCTCAGAATCTTTATCAAGCCGGCCGATGGGGAATATACGCTCATGATGTCCGATAAAGTCGACAATATTTCCTTGAATATGCGCTTCTGTAGTCGAAGTAATACCCACCGGCTTATTCAGTGCAATGTAGACGACCTTACTGCCCGTTTCAAGCAGTTTACCATCTATCCGCACCTCATCTCCCGGCTCAGCCTGACTGCCAAGCACAGCACGCTCTCCGTTGATGCTAACTCTACCGCCTTCCACCAGCTTGTCTGCTTCACGCCGTGAGCAGAATCCTGTCTCACTGATGAACTTATTAATTCTCACTTCGATCTTCACTCCGTTCTTCATTCATAACCTGCCCGGGGGCCTGCTCTCCAGCTGCAGGCAGTTTGATGGTAACTTCCGCCCCACACCCGTATTCACTGCGTATTTCCATGCTGCCTTTATGGGATTGGATAATTCTCTGGCTGACCATGAGCCCAAGGCCCGTTCCTGTTTCCTTATTGGTAAAGAATGGTTCCCCAAGCTTGGGCAGCATATCCTCGGGAACACCTTCTCCCTCATCTGAGATAACGATCACTACGATATCGTCTATTCTATGTTGCTCCAGTGTGATCGTGCCGCCATCAGGCATAGCTTCAATCGCATTTTTGACAATATTGATAAACACCTGCTTCAGCTGGTTTTCTTCACAATGCACCGTTGCCGGCTGTTCGGAAAACCGGGCCTCGAATTCAATCCCGAACAAGTGCGCCTGGCTGTCCAGCAACGAAATTACATCACCCAGAATAAGCCGGACGTCTCTTAGCTGAAAATGCACGGCCTGCGGCTTGGCCAAAATTAAAAATTCACTTACGATGAGATTAATCCGCTCCAGCTCCGAGAGCATAAGATCAATATGGAGCGGTACCAGAAGCTTCTTCTCTTGCTGCAGCTGCAGGAATCCCCGCAGGGTAGTGAGCGGATTCCGGATTTCATGGGCAACCCCAGCTGCGAGCTGGCCGACCGTAGTCAGCTTCTCCGAGCGCCTCAGCAGTTCCTCGATCCGGTTGCGCTCCGTCATATCACGGGAGACATGAACGAAAGACTGCGGGTTGCCCTCTTCGTCACGGATAACCGAGCTGCTGACACTGACTTCGACGAGCGAACCGTCACGTTTTAACCGTATGGTCTCCAGTGGAGGCAGAACGGCCCCGTTCTTCAGCTCTCTCAGTCTGGCTTCTTCCTGCTTCTGCGCAGTGGCCGGCACCAGATAAGGCATCTTATGCCATACATCGTTCGCACTCCAGCCGTACAATTCCTCAAAGGCCCGGTTCGTGCTGATAATCCGGCCCTCCATATCCATCGTATGAATCGCATCGGAGGTGCCGTTAATCACAGACTCCAGACGCTCTTTGACAGCCCGGTTCTCTTCCAATGTCTGTCCCAGCCGGTTCGTATGCTGCAGCAAATGTGAGGTCATAGCATTAATACGGTGCGCCAATTGCCCAAGCTCGTCACGGCTGGCCACATTCAGCGGAGGCTCAAACTTGCCTCTGGCCACATCGTTTACCTTTGCCAGGATATCCTGGATTGGCCGGGTAACAATACCTGCGAGGATATAGCTTGCCATGAAAAAAACAATAAGCAGCACAACTGATGTAGTCACATTATTCAACAGCTGCTCCCGGATTACCGACGAAATGATTGAATAATCCATAACTACACTGATGACATAATCCTCAGCTCCAGGCTGCTTAATCGGAATGAAGGTTTTCAGTACTCTTTTGCCAAGAGCCTGTGTGTCCAGGGTAATGGGTACACCGCTGCTGAGCGCTTCCATAATTGCTGACCTATCTTCTTCAACGTTGCCGTACTTGTAAGTTCCATACTTAATAGCCTGGTTTTTCAGCTTAAGGTATACAGAATCACTTCCATCGGACTGCATGGTCGATACGCCAAACGTTTTGGGATTGATCCCTGTGATCTCTAAGATCCCCGGATTGACCTCTTTGGACTGGCGGACAATTTCATCAGGGTTCATGATCTTTACATAATCGCTTACGGCGGTGCTGCGAATGTAGGGATCTATAATGTAGTTTCTCGATGGATCGTAATAGTATCCCCACTTCTCAATGTATTTGGGATTGGAGGTTGAATATTCAAAAGGCCCTGACCAGAAATGCTCAAAGCTCTGTCCTTGCCCAACCGACACCTCCTGCCCCGCAAACAGCTCGAGAAAAGCCACATACCAATAGCCCATGCCTTTGGTAGACAGATTAAGTTCGCCGGGATCGGAGGATTTGGCAACGACCACATCATCCTCAGTCTTGACCAGAAGCGAAATATTAGACACACCCAGCTTATGGGCTAGAGCAACCAGCTGTGCGTTCTTAACATTCTTAATATCGGGATCAAGCTCCTTGGAAGCCAAAATAGCAGCCAATCTCAGGTTCTGAGCGATCTGGTGCTGCACGTAATTGGAGCTGTAGCTGCTCTGCTCGACGGAAACGGCAATCTGACTGGCGGTCATCTTCATATTTTGTACACTCTCATTACGAAGATTGTTACGGGCTGCGTGAAGATTAAGTGTGAGATTTAGCGCCAGAATTAAAAGTACTGAACCAAAAATGATAACCGATAACTTAATTTTTATAGACAAGCTGTCTGTTCACCTCTTATCCGCTGGTAAATCCTAGCGGAGCGTTCAAACATTATCATACCCTTTTGCCCCCTCATTTGAAAAGACATTTCACTTCTAGAGCCTTCTTCGGGAAATATTGAATTTTATAGACACTTTCTCTACAATGAATAAGAAACCATCCACAGGTTATGCACATATAAACATTTTATCAAATGGCGATGTGTACAAAATTGTGTATAAGTCGGGCTTTATCCACAGAGTTATGCACAATTTGTTAAGAACGAATATTTGTTCGTTGCACAAAGAGTAGATTTGGAAGGGAAGATGAGCTTGAATCGTATTAATAATGAACTGTCCTCGGAGGAGATGGCCGTTCATGAATATTGGATGAGGGAAGCGATAGCGGAGGCGCGCAAGGCAGAAGCCCTGGGTGAGGTGCCTATCGGAGCCGTAATAGTCCGCCATGGGGAAATTATCGGCCGGGGTTATAATCTGCGTGAAACAACCATGGACTCTACCGCCCATGCAGAGATGGTTGCTATTCGTGAGGCCAGTGCCCTGCTCAATTCATGGCGTCTCCTGGACTGTCAGCTGTACGTGACCCTGGAGCCCTGTCCCATGTGTGCCGGGGCGATGGTCCAGTCCAGAGTGCCACGGACTGTATATGGCACAACCGACCCCAAAGCCGGCTGTGCAGGCACACTAATGAATCTGCTGGAAGAGCCGCGTTTTAATCACCGCACCGAGGTCATTCAGGGCATATTGCAGCAGGAATGTGCAGAGCTGCTGACCACCTTTTTTCGCCGGCTTCGGAAGAAATCTTAGGATGAAGGAGGACCTTTCATGTCTCATAAGTTATATGGCACACCTCAAGGCATCTATATTGCTTTGCTGGAGGTCAAAGATGCCAGTGAGCTGCTCCAACTGCGTCTGCGCAATAAGGAACATCATCAGCCCTTTGAGCCTCTGAGGGAGGAGGACTACTTCACCCTTGAGAGTCAGCTGCAGCTCATCAGGCAGCGTTTGGAGGATTCTAAGCAAGACCGGGCATATATGTTCGGTATATTTTTATTGGACGGTCAGCTGATTGGCCAGATCACCATCTCCAATGTAGTGCGCGGTGTTGGACAGTTTGCGGATATTGGCTATTTCATGGATTATGCCTTGCAGGGAAAAGGGTACACAAGCGCCGCCGTTCGGCTTGTCCTTAAGTTCGCTTTCCGCTCTCTTGCCCTGCATAGAGTGCAGGCTGCCATTTTACTTCATAACCACGGGTCACGCCGGGTGCTGGAGAAGAACGGGTTTCAAGCTGAAGGTATTGCCCGCCGCTTCATCCAAATTAATGGACAATGGCAAGATCACCGTACTTACGCTATACTTGCTGATGATGTCCAGCCGGATGAGGAGTAACAGCGTTACCTAGTGCAGAGATCTCCCCACTTTCATACGATATATTCAAAAATCCCGCATATACGCCAAAACGGCGCTCATATGCGGGATTTTTAAATTACAGAGTCTGTTTAGAAAGACGTACCCATGGAGCCAAATTCCTGTTCTAGCTGATCCATTGTAATGACGTTTTCTCCCTGCGGAATACCGATGGTGAAGGTCTGCTTTTCATTAATTTTACTATATTGATTGCTGGCATTTAAGGATAAGCTGAGATTCTCACCTTTGTCAGGATCATTTACTTTAATATCCATCAGCAGATCCTGATACACCGGAAAATCGTCTTTGTTGATAGCCGTGTTCATATGAAATTGATTGATAGTCAGATAAGTTCCCAAATCCGCCAGGTCTTTGTCGAACTCTGCACGGCTTTTACTGGACTGCAGCTCTTCTTTGACTTTAGCCAGGTCCGTATCTTTAATATTCAACATTTCTTTATACTCTGGCTTACCTACGATATCGATGATCTTCGGCAGGGCATTATTCACAAAAATAGTAAGCGCCTCTTTGACGTTATCATTGGTGATCTTGAATTGAACTACCTGGTCTGCTTCGACACCCTCCGGCAAGGCGGCGTCCTTGGGCTTAATGTCACTGAAGTACTTTTGATCATCGTATTCACCAAGCAGTGTGTTTAGCACCTCATTCGAGAGCTTCTGCATCTTCTGTGTATCCATGGAGGCAGGGTTAAATTCAGTTCCTTGCTGCTCTGCCAATTTTTTCAGATCAAGTTCTACGAACTTGCCAACCACCGTCTCCGGAAGCGGCAGGAAGGGAATTGAAGGTACTTTGATATACAACTTCTCTGCGGTCATGACCATTGGAATATTAAAAGACATCGTCATATCGCCCTTCAGATTGAGCACCAGCGTCATTTCAGTCTGCATGGGATCTGCCTGATAGACACCATCAATGGTGACCTCGGCATTCTTAAGCATACTAAGCACCTGCGCAGTGGTGGCATCTGACTCCCCGTTTGCCGGCGCATCAATAGTCAGATTATTAATGACCACCTTGCTCTTCATCTCATACGATTTGAGCGTTGTCGCTTTGACAGCGGCTGACTTCAACGCTTCTTTAGGTGCTTGCTCTTTGTTCGCGCAGCCAGGCAGAATCACTGCAGCGGTTAGCAGCAATGCAGCAGCGGACAACCCCCATTTTTTGTTCATTATAAATCTCCTCTCCCATGTAAAAAATTTCTTCACCCTCCCTAATGATAAACCATTTGGGAAAAATGAGAAACATTTCTCACCATATATTCTCCAGAAACAAATCAGCCCTGCGGATTATGGTGGTCTACATGGTTAGCCTGCTTAACCTTTTTAGAACCGGATAACGGCTCTGGACCTGAGGGTTTATGATCCTTACGGCGCACCTGATTGTTGTTCTCGACGCCCGGCACAGGCATGCTCTTCGGTTTGCTCATATTTAAATTTCCCTCCTATGGATTGGTCAGGTCTTGAAGAGCCTGCGCGCATTCATGAATCTGTCTGGTATACTGTTGCGCCAATGACTGAACGGCATCCGCACGCTCATCGGTAGGGCGGCCAGCCTCTTCCGCATCAATCAAACTTACGGCTACCTCGCGGCTGTCGACATAAGTACAACGAAAATCAAGGGAATAGGCCTGCCGTCCGGCAGCATTAAAATGAATGAGCAGACTGCTCGGGTCCGCCGCATCACCCTGTAGGCTAAAGCTGTCTCCCTCCTCCATCAGAGCAGGCAGGCGCTCCTGCCAAGCAGAAACCAGACTTTGCTGATCCAGCTGTAATTGTCGGTTCATTGTTATTATCAGCCTCCTTCCCTATTACATTGCGGAGAAAGGACATTTTTTATACTTGTTGCTGTACATAACAAACGAAAGCCAGCCGTCCGGCTGGATCAAAAAAAGCCACCTTCCAAGGAAGGCAGCTTCTATCTTCATGTATTCATCTCTTAAAGGAATGGCGGAGAGGATGGGATTCGAACCCATGTGGGCTTGCACCCTAACGGTTTTCAAGACCGCCCCGTTATGACCGCTTCGGTACCTCTCCAATGCATTGAAATTTCACATGCATTAGGATTATATCACACAATGCAAGCATTATGCAACTATGATTATTGTGCAGCTTTCGGGCTGATCACTTTCACATTTCGCATATACGGCTGCAGCACTGCCGGAATTATTACCGAGCCATCAGCCTGCTGATAATTCTCCAGAATGGCGGCTAACGTACGGCCAACAGCAAGAGCAGAACCGTTCAGCGTATGAACAAATTCAGGCTTCGCCTTAGGCTCCTTGCGGAAGCGAATGTTAGCCCGTCTCGCCTGGAAGTCCTCTGTATTCGAGCAGGAGGAGATTTCACGGTACATGCCGCTCTCAGGCAGCCATACCTCAAGGTCATACGTCTTGGCTGAGGTGAAGCCCATATCGCCTGTGCAGAGTCCCAGTACCCGGTATGGCAGTTCCAGAAGCTGTAGCACGCGTTCGGCATCTGCCGTCATCTTCTCCAGTTCCTCATAAGAGGTCTCAGGTGAGGTAAGCTTCACAAGCTCCACCTTGTTGAACTGATGCTGACGAATTAACCCGCGTGTATCACGGCCAGCCGAGCCGGCCTCCGAACGGAAGCAGGAGCTGTAAGCCACATGATATTTCGGCAGATCCGCAGCTGTCAGAATCTCATCACGATAGTAATTGGTTACCGGTACCTCAGCAGTAGGAATCAGATAATATTCTGTATCCCGAAGTTTGAAAAGATCCTCTTCGAACTTAGGAAGCTGACCAGTCCCGTATAGGCTATCCTTATTTACGATATAAGGGGGCAGCATCTCATCATAATGGTGCTCCCCGCTGTGAAGATCCATCATGAAGTTGATAAGTGCACGTTCCAGACGTGCTCCCAGACCTTTATAAAAGGCAAAACGCGAGCCAGTAACCTTGGCAGCGGCTTCAAAGTCAATGATGTCCAGCTGCTGTCCCAGCTCCCAGTGTGACTTCGGTGTAAATTCAAACTCACGCGGCTGTGACCAGCGGCGCACTTCCACATTTTCTTCCTCGGATTTGCCTACCGGCACCGATTCATGCGGAATATTAGGGATGCTCATCGTCAGTTCTTCAATACGGGTCTCAAGCACCCTTACTTCATCATCAAGCTCTTTAATCCGGTCGGATACCGTACGCATCTCAACGATTAAATCCTCTGCGGGTTCGCCGTTCTTCTTCTTCTTCGCCACTTCACCTGATACGGTGTTGCGTCGGTTTTTCAATCCTTCGGTCTCTTGCAGCAGCTCACGGCGGCGCAGATCCAGCTGTGGAAATTCAGCAATCAGTTCGAGCGATTTGCCCCGTTTGTTCAGTGCCTCTTCTACTCTGGCATAATCACTGCGCAATATTTTTACATCTAGCACTAAGTTTCCCTCCTGAAAACAGCCCAAACTCTTTCAAAATGCTGTTTGCAGCTTTGAAAGAGTCGGAATGTTCTTATATGCGGTTCTATTGATTGGCCGCTACACTGCACTCTACCATATCGGCAAAGTATTGGTGCAGCCTATAATCATCTGTCAACTCCGGATGAAAAGAGGATACAAGCAAATTCCCCTGGCGGGCAGTCACAATCTCATCGTTATAGAGCGTGAGTACCTCAACTTCTGGCCCAACCTCGTTAATAAGAGGAGCACGGATGAATACAGCGCGCACCGGCTCATGGATTCCTTTAACCTGCAGATCACATTCAAAGCTTTCCCGCTGGCGGCCAAAGGCATTCCGGGCAACGGTGATGTCCATCAGCTCTAAATGACCAGGTTCGCCGCCCGCAATATGTTTCGCCAGTACGATCATACCTGCGCATGTCCCAAAAATAGGCTTCCCCTGACCGGCAAAATCACGGATAGCTTCAATGAAGCCGTACTTGCGCATGAGCTTGCCTATCGTAGTGCTTTCGCCGCCGGGTATAATCAATCCTTCGATCTCCTCCAGCTGCTCTACACGTTTGATTGGCAGGCCCTGAGCCCCGGTTTTCTCTATACTGACAATATGCTCTGTTACAGCGCCTTGAAGCGCCAGCACTCCTATTTTCATCGGGACAACCTTCTCTCTGTTAACGGCCGCGTTCCGACATGCGTTCTGCCGGTGACAATGAGGCAATATCGATTCCCTTCATAGGGGTTCCGAGGTTCTTGGATACTTCTGCAATCAGCTTGTAATCGGTGAAGTGAGTAGTTGCTTCAACGATTGCACGGGCAAACTTCTCGGGATTATCCGATTTGAAAATACCGGAACCAACGAACACGCCATCGGCACCCAGATGCATCATTAAAGCGGCGTCTGCCGGTGTTGCTACACCGCCTGCAGCGAAGTTAACAACTGGCAATTTACCTAACTGATGTACTTCAAGCAGTAGTTCGTAAGGAACACCCAGTGTCTTCGCTTCATTATACAACTCATCCAGTGAAAGATTGGTCACCTTTCGGATTTGGCTGTTGATATACCGCATATGACGCACAGCCTCAACAATGTTACCTGTTCCCGGTTCGCCTTTGGTACGGATCATGGAGGCACCTTCATTTATACGGCGCAGCGCTTCACCCAGATCTTTGGCGCCACATACAAAAGGAACTGTGAATTCACGTTTGTTAATATGGAACACTTCATCAGCCGGAGTGAGGACTTCACTCTCGTCCAAATAATCCACACCCAGGGACTCCAGAACCTTCGCTTCTACATAATGTCCGATACGGGCTTTGGCCATAACGGGAATGCTTACTACCTTTATAACCTCTTCCACAATCGTAGGATCGGCCATCCGGGCTACACCGCCCGCTGCACGAATATCAGAAGGGACGCGTTCCAGTGCCATAACCGCAACTGCTCCCGCAGCCTCAGCAATTTTTGCCTGTTCTGCATTCATGACGTCCATAATGACGCCGCCTTTTTGCATTTCTGCCATGCCTCTTTTTACACGCGATGTTCCTGTTTCCATGACCAAGCCTCCCGAATGAACTTACTTATTCTAACAAATAATTTTACCGCAAGGCGGCTATATATACAACCTATTTACTCGGATTTTCTCCTGTTTTCGACATTTTTCAGCCGTTAGAACAAGTTCTTAATTCCTTTAAACAGATCGCCAAAAAACTCTCCTATTGCTCTCATTAGCAATTTGAACCAACCGGCCTTCTCTGCCTCTTCAGCTGTAATCAGGTTAACGGTCTTCTCCTGAACCTGAGTGATACCTTCCACCTGGTAGGAATAGGTCACTTTCCCCACTTTACTGCCTCCGGCTATCGGTGCAACCAAGGTTGATGGATCATTGGTGACAACGGTCGTTTTGATCTTTGGAGATACAGTTCCCTTAGGCACGATAAACGTTACGCCGGCATCGGTTACAATGGAGACGTCTTTGTTCTTACCTTTTAATACTGGAACGGTTTCATTGCCTGCAATAACTGCCTTAGGGGCAACAACCTGCTTAATCTCAAAATTATTAAAGCCAAAATCGAGTACTTTCTTTGTTTCTGTGAAACGGTGAGGCTCTGAATCGGCTCCCATTACCACACTGATCAGCCGCATTCCGTCACGAACGGCAGTACCGGTGAAACAGTTACCCGCATTGGAAGTATGTCCAGTCTTCAGACCGTCAAGCCCCGGATAAGCGTAGGCTTTAAAGTTCGTAACCTCTTTGTTTCCTTCCAGCATCCAGTTATAGTTAACCATTGGCGCTTTATCGCGCTCACGGAATTTGTAGGATTGAATGGTGGTGAAATCTGTGAAATCCGGATGATCGGTTACAATGAATTTAGCCAGAAGGGCCGCATCCATAGCAGACATTACCGTTTCACGATCAGTGTCAGGCCGGAATTTCGCAGGCATATCATCCCGGTCGAGACCGGTTGAGTTGATGAAATAGGCGGTCTTCATCCCCATCTTCTGTGCTGTTTCATTCATCAGAGCAACGAATTGCTGTTCAGATCCAGCAACCTCTTCTGCCAAGGCTACCGTTGCATCATTTGCAGAACCTACCGCCATGGCTATGTACAGCTCTTTGACTGTATGTTCGTCCCCTTGTGCCAAAAAAATACGCGATCCAATCTGTTTGGATGCATTCTCCTGCACCACGACTTTTTTATCCCATGATAGCTGGCCTTTGTTAACGGCTTCTGTAACTAGATACTCTGTCATCATCTTGGTCATGCTCGCCGGAGGCAGAGGCACATCCGCATTTAGTGACAATAGTACTTCACCAGTAGTAGGTTCCAGCAAAACGGCTGATTTCAGGTTCAATCCCAGCGATTCTACCGAAGGAATCTTTACTGCCTTTGTTGCCTTGGTTCCAGTTGTATTTGTAGCTGCTGTGCCTGACTCTGTAGTAGCGGGGGTCTTGACTGCATCAGCTAGAGCTGAATTCACAGGTGATGCCAGCATATTTAAAAGCAAACCTACTGTCGCTGTCTTAATCACAAATTGTTTACTGCTGAATTTATGCTTGTACTTCAATGATTACTACTCTCCTTTTGCCCTCATATCCATTGCTTGTTCTATTCTAACACAGGGGTACCTTCAAAAAAAGACAGACAGGACGAATTTCGTCCTATCTGCCCTTAAAATGCCGATTATCCAATCTTAGAGGGAATAGTTAGGTGCTTCCTTGGTAATTTGCACATCATGCGGGTGACTCTCACGCAGACCGGCTCCAGTAATCCGTATAAAAGAGGTATCGTTACGAAGCTCCTCCAATGTCTTGGTTCCACAATAGCCCATCCCTGAACGAAGTCCGCCAATCAACTGATGAACCGTATCTGAGAGACTGCCTTTAAAAGCAACGCGTCCTTCAATACCTTCAGGAACCAGCTTCTTATCATCATCTTGGAAGTAACGGTCTTTACTTCCCTGCTTCATGGCACTCATACTGCCCATGCCGCGATAAACTTTGAATTTGCGCCCCTGATAAATTTCCGAATCTCCAGGGCTTTCGTCCGTACCTGCGAACAAGCTACCCATCATAACTGCAGATGCTCCTGCAGCAATGGCTTTGGTGATCTCTCCGGAGTATTTGATTCCGCCGTCCGCAATAATGGGTACACCGTACTCGCGGGCTACTGTTGCACAATCATAGATGGCTGTAATTTGAGGTACACCAATACCGGCGATAACACGCGTGGTACAGATCGATCCAGGTCCAATGCCCACCTTGACCACTGATGCTCCGGCTTCAATCAACTCACGGGTAGCTTCACCGGTGGCAACATTGCCAGCTACAATGGTAAGATCCGGATATTGTTCGCGCAGTTTGCGGACAGCATCAATAATATTGATATGGTGCCCATGTGCAGAATCTACAGTAATGAGATCGACACCGGCTTTTACCAATGCTTCTGTCCGTTCAAAAGTATCCTTGGAAATGCCGATCGCAGCACCAACCAGCAGGCGGCCTTGGGCATCCTTGGCACCATTCGGGAATTGAATGGCCTTCTCAATATCTTTTATTGTAATCAGACCCTTAAGAATGTTGTTCTCATCCACCAGCGGCAGCTTCTCAATCTTATGGCGTTGCAGGATGACTTCAGCTTCCTGAAGGGTAGTGCCTACAGCAGCAGTCACCAAATTCTCATGCGTCATTACTTCTTTGATCTGAATATTGAAATCATGAATAAACCGCAAGTCTCTGTTGGTCAAAATCCCAACCAGCTTGTTGTTGTCATCTACGATGGGCACGCCAGAGATACGATATTTACCCATCAGGACTTCGGCGTCGGATACCCAGTGTTCTGGTGTAAGAGAGAAGGGATTGGTGATAACGCCACTTTCGGAACGCTTAACACGGTCCACTTCTTCCGCTTGCTGCTCCACGGACATATTCTTATGAATAATGCCAATGCCACCCTCACGCGCAATAGCAATTGCCATTGCCGCTTCCGTAACCGTGTCCATACCCGCGCTCATCAAAGGGATGTTCAGCTTCACATTCTTGCTTAATACCGTAGTCAATTCGACTTCTTTCGGGAGCACCTCGGATTTACGCGGTACCAGCAGCACATCATCAAAAGTTAATCCCTCTTTGCCAAACTTATCTTCCCACACCTGGGTCATTCCTCCTCAAATGTCTTTACTTCTAAACGCCTGCAAACTTTATGAATGAAGAAACTAAGGTTCAAGTCCATACCCGATAGACACTGATAAAGACCTAGAAGCTATACGTTTTCGTATCTTCAGTTAAGGTTTGAGATGCTTGTCCAAAAATATATTATTGCCATCTTAGCAAAGGGTTTTTGGCCTGTCAAGAATATTACATCACGGGAGAAGTTATTCGGAAAACTGCCTGCGAGTAAGCGAATTCTTGGACGAAAGTCCGTTTGGAGTGGACACTTCATCCATAAATATCTATAGCCATTCGCTGCCAACACGGCAAACTTCACAAGGTAAAGAGAACACCTCCTTACTAGTATCCCTTAAATTCCGCTAAAACAACAAAAAAGCCATTGTCGATTGCTCAACAATGGCTTCATGTGCTTGGCGGCGTCCTACTCTCCCAGGACC
>NZ_JBQENA010000017.1:0-55206 GCF_052044425.1 Paenibacillus sp. 22594 | reverse complement strand
TCTCTATTTTTGGATCTCACTTGCGTGAAATCCCACTCACTCGTTGTTCAGTTTTCAAAGATCAAGCTCGTCGTCGGTGCCGATTATCTCGTCACCAGCAACTCTTATAATATATCACGTTCGGCCGAGTAATGCAAGCTCTTTTTTTAACTTCTTTTCGAGCTCGGCGTTGATGTTTCTTGGCCGGACTAATAATATACCTCGTCTTACCTCAATCATGCAACCTGTAATTTTTACCATTTGTTTCAGATCATATACAGCAACGATTGGATTAATAGTATAACTATATTTACTATCGCATCAATGAATGTTGGAGTGAATAGAAAAGCCCTCTGCTTCCGGCTATAATCTCAAGAAGTGTATTAGTGCAGCTTAATTTTTTCGGCTCGAACGAGTGATTGATTTAGCGGCCTACTAGAATTACCGGATTGCAATCCCCCATCATTAAGCATTTGAACGAAACTCTCCTTATTATAATCAACCTCCAATTGATGATAGGAATGCCTTCAGTATGAAAAAGCGTATGGCCTCCCAGCAAGCAGGGCAGTGATCGCTAGTATAGATCGTTACTTTCCAGGTGTTTTAGCAAGCTTACTATACAAATGAGCGATCTTTCCTCCAGTTCTAAAAACCAATAAGCCTATATTCCCCAAAAAAGCGATCCAGGTTTTTGCAATTTGGACAACAGCAGGGTCGGGATGCTCTCTACATCAAGCTCGGCGACAATATCCCCTTCAATTTACATTCGTCTTACTCCATCTTACTTGTTCCTACTGTAATCCAACTTAAATTAGTAGAGTTTATTTTTCTTGATCTAATCTATGAAAAAGCTTCCGCTTTTGAATAAAATGCTATATTATATTATTTCAAATGAATAATAAATAATTTTTATGTATATTAATTCGTAACACGTGATGTGAATATAACATATTCATGGAAGCATTGCGGTTCGAATCGATTGGAGGAATGCATACATCATCAGATGCTGGAGTCATCCGTTTTACTAGCAAATTAATAAATAGAGAGAACACTGGGAGGTAAATGATGTCCAAGAAATTATTATCCTTATTGATCGCGTTAACCCTTACGTTGTCCGGAATCCTTCCGGCAGCCTATGCCGGTGAAACTGTTGCTGAAGCACAGCCTCAAGTTCTGACAGTTCCTGCGACAACCGATTCCGGCGTTTCGTCTACGGTTACCTCGGAAGTCTATCAAACTGCTGTACCTACCGTATCAACAGAAGTCTACCAAGCCTCGATGACTGAGGCCAGAACACTGCCGGTTACGCTGACCCTTCCTGAAGGTCTGGCTGCAGACCAGATTACCTGGAAATTCGGCAGAACGGCGGAAGAGATGAAGCCTCTGGCACAATGGAAAAAATGGAACAACGCTTCGAATGTTAGAGCATATACTGGAGACCCGTTCGTAAAAGTAACCTATGCGCCTCTCTCGCCTGCTACGGTGACCGCTCTGGTATACTTCGATATGCCTTTCGGCTCCAACCTGTCGCTTACCGGTATCCGGGCTGAGTACGTAAAGCTTGCAGGAACATACAATCTGACAGCGACTGCTCCTAACGGCGATATGCTGGCGCAGCAGCAAGTGAAGCTGACCCCGTATGATACCTATCATACATATGATGAAATCAAACCGGCGATTGATAAAATTACCGCGAGCAGCAACAATAAATACGGCCGTTATGTGGAGTATCAGCAGATCGGAACGTCCAAGCAGGGACGGGCGATCCACTTCTCCATCGTCGCTAAGGACAAAGCGTCCGTAGACCAATATTTGAACGAAACACTGCCGCTGATGAACAATGACCCTGCTGCATTGCAGGAGATGATCAAAAACGGCCAGTTGCAAAATTATAAAGTGCCGATCTGGTTGAACAACATCCATGCGGATGAAGCCAATGGTGTAGACGTCATCATTAAGTTTTTGGATACGCTGATGACCCAGAAAATCGTCAACTATGATACAACCGATGCGAACGGCAATGTTGTTCCGGTTGCACTGGACATCGACAAGGCGCTGGACAACGTGATTTTCCTGCTCGATTATGTGGAGAATCCGGATGGCCGTGCGCTTAACACACGTGCAACTTCTACGCTGCTTGACCCGAACCGCGACAACTCCTACCAGACACAACCGGAGACTCAGGCAGTTACAGCGCAAATCGCCAAATGGACACCGCTGAGCTTCCTGGACATGCACGGTTTCGTGAGCGGGTTCCTGATCGAGCCTTGTACACCACCGCATGATCCGAACATTGAATACGATCTGGTCTTGGACAATATGCTTGAACAGGCCACAGTCATGGGTAATGCCGGAATCACAAATACCAAATATGATGCATACCACATTCCTTATCTGGAAGCCGAGAAATTAAAAAATGATCCGGAGTATGCTAATCCTTACGGCAATGCAACCGGATGGGATGATGCGTCACCGGCTTACACCGCTGTCTATGCTATGCATCAAGGTGCCCTTGGACATACGATTGAGGTGCCGGAGCTGAATGAAGATTCCCTTGACGCCTTCTATTATGCGGCACTTGCTGCCACAAGCTATGTGCAGGACAACAAAGAGAAGCTGTTCCTGAACCAGCTCGAGATCTTCAAACGCGGAATGAATAACGAAGACCACAAAGAGGTTGACAAGTATTTGGTCAACGCTAAATATGAGTCAATCGGACGTGAACGTGAGACGAAGGAAACGAACTTTTTCCCTGAATATTATGTGCTCCCGGTAGCGAAGGATCTGCAAAAGAACGAACTGGAAACCTACAAAATGGTGCAATACCTGCTTCGCAACGGTGTGAAGGTTGAGAAGACTGTCACTCCGGTAAGCGTGGATGGTATCATTTATCCGGCAGGAACCTACGTAGTGAACATGCATCAGGCTAAACGCGGCTATGCCAACCTTGTCCTGTATGATGGACTGAATGTATCCGACTTCGATGCCATGTATTCCGATACCGTACAGAATTTCGCGGATATGCGGGGATTTGACCGGTATATCAGCCGCAGCGCCGGTGTCTTCTCCGGCAAGACCCAGCAGGTTGGCAGTATCGTCATTCCCACGACAGACCTGAATCAGTACCGTTTTGAGCAGAATTACGTCATCCGCAACAGCAACAATGATGCGATCAAAGCGGTTAACGAATTGCTTGCGAACAAAAAGGCCGTAACTTTGCTCTCCAATGGTGGAACCGGGTATGAAAAGGGAAGCTTCCTGATCTCCAGATCTAATCTGAGAACAGTAGCTTCCAAATACTTGCTCGACCTAGTGCCTTTCAGCGCATCAGGGGATAAGACAGGCAAGCTGCTTAAGCCGGCGAATGTAGGCATTGCCGGAGCACCTTCATTTATATTGTCCGATCTTGGATTTAAAGTGACTACCGATACGGCTGCTGCAGACGTGCTGGTCAATGCCGGCACGGGCTTGATTGCCAGCGGTAAACCATTCATCGGATATGGACGTACGATGTTGAGCAGTATTAAATCTTTGAATCTCTTGCCGGGCTTGGATTTCTCCAATCCGGTGAACCAATCGAACAAAGCGGCAGCACATGAAGGCTTGTTCCAAGCAAACGTCTCGCAGGACAGCGTAATTACTGCTCCTTATGCAGACAACGAATATCTGTATACCGTATCTGCCGCTTATATCACGGCTGTTCCGGAAGACGCTGAAGTACTGGCGAAATACGGAACGGGCGAAGATTTCTTCAAAGCCGGATGGTGGCCGAACAGCGATGCTGCTAAAGGTCAGGTCCTGGCACTGAATTATCAAAAAGATAATGTCCATGTGACATTGTTCGCGAACGATCTGCTCAATAAATATCATCCGCAGAACCAGTTCAGATTACTGGCGAACGCGATCTATGCGTCGGCTCCGGCAGCTTCGGAAACTGACGGTATGGATAACGGTGTGCTTGATCCGGAACCGGCTTCAACGTCTAACCCAGGTTCTAGTGTACCCTTTCCAATCGCAACGCCAGCACCAACTGGGGCTCCGGCTCCAACTGGAGTTCCGGCTACTCAGCAGCCAACAGCTACACCAGCTCCAGCAGCCAGTTTCACGGATCTTGGCAAAGTAGCATGGGCAGCATCTGCTATCGAAGAATTAACGGCTAAAGGCATCATTAACGGCGTAGGCGGCAACTCGTTCGCACCGCTTAAGGAAGTGACCCGCGCCGAATTCATCACCATGATCGTCCGTGCCTTCAACCTGCCGCTGGAGAAGGCTGCCGCTGACTTCAGTGATGTAAAACCTACGAATTGGGCCTACAGCTATATTGCTGCTGGTGTTGAGAGTGGTCTGGTGAGCGGTGTAGGAGGGGGGAGGTTTGAACCCAACCGCTCCATCACACGTGAAGAGATGGCGATCATCGCCGCGAACGCACTGACGAAGTTTAAAGGCAAATCAGTTACCGATGCTGATGCTGCACTCGCGAACTTCAAAGACAAATCGGCCATTGCTTCCTATGGTAAAGACGCGGTTGCTTTGCTCACCCAAGAAGGAATTGTGAAAGGCATGACTGAGGGCCTGTTTGCGCCAAAAGGTATTGCGAACCGTGCCCAAGCCGCTGTCGTTATCAGCAATATCATCAACGTGCAATAAAACGAAACGATTATTGCAGTGAATCTGAACAGGGATGCCCCAGCCGATAGTGGCTTAGGGGCATCCCTGTTTGTCGTAGTGCAGTGTTACGTATCCTCAAATCTACGTGGGCACGATTCACCCCCCCATATTTGGATACGCCATGTTTCCTTTCCTGATGGGTTACGGAGACTTCAATAACGGAAAATCCGTTCATCAATCTATCTTTTCAATGAAGGGCATGAGTCTAAAAATATCCTTGGGATCTGTCTACTGGTCTTTGACCCCGACTTCTATCATTTACCAGGATAATTACAGATCATATATATATAGACAGGTGCGACCACCGAAAGGCGGATCAAAGAGTGACACCTCTGTTCCACATTATTAGCCAAGGAGTCTAACTTTAGGTTCAATCTCTGCAGCCAGCCGTTTCTTCTCCACTTCCTCCATTACGCCTTCACCCTCCACATCGAGATTCGGAAGCAAGCGGTCCAGCCATTTTGGAAAATACCATGCTGACTTCCCAAGCAAGGTCATCACGCCGGGAACAACGAGCAGACGGACGATAAAAGCATCAAAGAGAACACCGAAGGCGAGCGCCAGTCCCATAACCTTAACCATAGGCTCTTCTGCGAGAATGAATCCGGTAAAGACCGCAACCATGATCAGGCCTGCTGCCGTTACGACTCCGCCGCTGTTACGGATACCGGCAAGAACGGACTTTTTGGCATCGCCGCTCTTCTTGAATTCCTCACGCATCCGGCTGACCAGGAATACTTCGTAGTCCATCGCCAGACCGAACAGGACGCCGACTACAATGATCGGCAGGAAATTAAACACCGGTGCCTCCGCATAGAAGTTGAACAGATTCTGGAAATGTCCATCTTGAACGACAAAGGTAACGAATCCCAGGGTCGCACCGAGCGACAGGATGAATCCGAGCACTGCCTTAATCGGAACCAGAATCGAACGGAATACCAGCATGAGCAGTACAAAGGCCAGGCCGACAATGATCAGGCAAAATTTAGGCAATGCCTGGTTTAATTTCTGGGTGATGTCGATATTGACAGCAGTGCTGCCGGTTACACCGATCTTAATATGATCCTGCTGTTCTATTTCCGGCGCCTTATCACGAATCAAATGGACAAGGTCTATGGTTTTCGAATCATTGGGTCCCGTTGTCGGCATAACAGTAATCAGCGAGATCTTTCCGGAAGGTCCGGTGACCGCCGGGTTTACCATAGCGATGTTGGGATAAGTTTTTACTTCTTCAATGACTTTATTGAGATTAGCCGCCGCCTCTTTACCGCCATCCGTTTCGGCCAGAATGACTAACGGACCATGGTATCCCTCACCGTAGGCTTCGGACAAGAGATCGTAGGCCCGCCGTTCGGTTTTATCCGGAGATTTATGCCCATCATTACCTAGCCCCGTCTCCATGTGAAAGAATGGCAGAGCAAGGGTTGCCAGCAACGCTACACCCAGTACTACAGCCACTAAAGGCTGCCCGGTAACAAATCTTCCCCACAAATTGCCGTGGTTTGCCGGCTTCTGATTGCTTCCTTTGCGCTTGGAACGCTTGGTGGGCACTTTCACCTTTTCCCCCAGCAATTCCAGAATCGCCGGTACGACGAATATGGTCATAAGTATTGCGGTCAATACAGTAAGTGCACCAGCTGTACCCATAGCCGTAAGGAAAGGTACTCCAACGAATGAAAACCCGACAAGCGCAATAATGACCGTTACTCCCGCAAACACAACCGCACTCCCGGCTGTACCGTTCGCGATGGCAATTGCTTCCCTTCTTTCGTAGCCTTCGGCAAGCTGCTGCCGGTATCTGGCGATAATGAACAGTGCATAGTCAATGCCGACAGCCAGTCCCAGCATCCCGGCCAGCGATAAGGCAAACGAAGGAATATTTAAGAAACTGGTTCCGATAATAATCAGCATAATCCCAAAGCCTAGGCCTAAACCCGCTGTAAGGATCGGCAGAACGCCGGTAATGATAGAGCCTAATGCTACTGCAAGGATCACCAGGGCCAGCAATACCCCGAGCCCTTCGGTAGGACTGCTGGTTGCCATTTTCACATAGCCGTCTCCGATCAGTTCGGCCTGCCAGCCCGCATCCCGCAGACTTTCGGCAATCCGATTCACTGAATCCTTCGAAACGTCGGTGACATCTGCACCCGGAACTTTATAAGTAATTGTGGCATAGCCAATGGTGCTGTCCGCATTCAACGAATGGTTCTCGTATGGACCTACAACCGAAGAAACCTCCTGATCCGCTGCCACTTCTTTGAGCTTCGCAGTTATAAGCTGCTTAGCTGCTTCAGAGGATAGGGTCTCATTGTCCGGTGCCTTCAGCACCAGCTGGGTCTTGCCAAGGTTACCCTGTGGGTTTGGAAATTCCTTTTCCATAACTTCAAGCGTTTTTTGCGAGGCAAGCCCGGGTATGCTGGTCTCCTCACCAAAATGGATTCCCATCGACAGCGCCACAATAGCGGCTATCACTAACAGAGTAATGCTTCCTATAAGGACTTTAATCCGGTTCTTCGCTGACCAAAACCCCAGCCGGTATAATAATTTAGCCATTTCAGTATCGCTCCTCTTTACTAAGGTTTTATCTATGTCTTAATCTTACAAACCGGCTAACTGTTCAACATCGTCCAAACGGGCAGACCGCATTTGCCCTTTCGGGCAGCCCTTTAGTCCAAAAGAAAAAGCCCTACACATACCGTGGGGCCTCGCTTTAAAATGTGAATATAAAAACAAAAACATGCGAAAGAATTCCTTCGCATGCCCAAGTTACATATGTAAGATCCCTCGTTCCAGACCGATAGCCACCGCCTGAGACCGCGAATCCACTCCGAGTTTATTGTAAATACTCGTTAAATGTGCTTTTACCGTTCGTTCTGCAATTCCCATATCTGAGGCGATTTCCTTGCTTTTGAAACCCTGAGCTACGCTCTGCAGAATTTGAGTCTCTTTATCGGTCAGCAGAGAGGCTTCCTCATTAGCAGAGTTAGAAGCCTTGTAATTCTCACGGGTGGCTATGACTCTTTCCATAATCTCTGACGTAAGTAAGGTCTCCCCTCTCACCGCAGATTCAATATTTCTGAACAGATTCTCCCGGCTTGTGTCCTTTAGCAGGTATCCCCTCGCCCCCAAAGCCAGACCGTTAATCATTAGATCATCCTCGTTATAGGTCGTCAGAATGATTACCGGAACAGGGCTGTTCTTGCTTTTCAATACCTTCATTGCTTCCAGTCCGCTCATCACCGGCATATTTAAGTCCATGAGGACAACGTCCGGCTGCAACTCATCAATGAGGTGTATTGCCTCCTGCCCGTTTCCTGCTTCCCCGACAATTTGAAACCGTTCGTCGGTTTCCATAATCAGCTTCAAGCCTTCCCTGACAACGAAATGATCGTCTACGATCAGGATTTTGTACCGGTTCATATAGATTCTCCCTCGGTGAATGATACCTCAATTTGTATACTCGTGCCTGCCGGACTGCTGCGCACTTTCATTTCTCCTCCAATCAGCCGCACCCGTTCCTGGAGGCCCAGTAGACCATAATGTCCGGCTTCCTTTCCAATAGCGTCCGTATTGAACCCAGATCCGTTGTCCCTAATCTCCATAAATAACAGGCCTCTTTGATCAGACAGGGTAACCCATACCTTGTCAGCCTTCGCATGCCGGGCAATGTTGGTAAGACTCTCCTTCACAATATGCAGACTGTGCTCCATTATCATCCTGGACAAACGTTTGTCGAGTTTAAGATACGTTGCAACGGCTATACCTGTGGCCTCCGTAAAATGCTGCACTTCATCGTCAACAGCTTCCCTAAAATCAATCTCCGACGCTGATTTCGCCCGAAGATTATCAATAGCCCGGCGGGCTTCTGCCAAGGTTGTGCGGGCCTGTTTCATGGACTGCTTGATGATTTCCTGAGTCCGCTCCGTACGGCCTTGTGCTATATGCGCATCTGCCGCTTCGAGTTGCATAATTAATCCAGCCACCCCCTGTGCCAGGGTATCGTGCAGATCGCGAGCCATACGTTGACGTTCATTGGAGAGCGTTAACTCCTCCACTTTCTTGTGAGCCTCCTGAAGATCCCGCAAGAAATTCTGGGTCTTGAGCCGTTCGTGAACCTGCTGAAAGAACAACAGGGCATAGGCCACAACAACAATCAGCATCAGGGTGAAAAAGGGAAGGAATAATATGAGTTCATCCGTATCTCCTAAAGTAAGCATTGCATCAAAAAACAAGATAATACTGATCAAGGCAACGAGAACGACTCTTTTGATCCGATAGGAAAACCCCAGACTTTGAGCGACCAAGACTGGAAGCAGTCCAATTAACACGGCTTGATAACCGTCTGGCATCAGAATCGCGCATAAGTAAATCAGGATGCCTTGGATCGAAAAGTATAACCAGAATTGCTTGTTTGTCCTAATCCGAAATGAGTTCCAGTGTATTAAGACATGAACCGTGAAAAGACAAGTGAAAACTGAACTGGATAAAATCAAAGGGTTCTTAAAAAACTGCATGATTATTGCCGATACATAAACCGTTGACATCCAGATCAAAACGGAATGTCTGGATGTGAACAATTCATTAATAGATTGCATTCCAGCTCTTTGTTCTTTCACTTAGACAACCCTCCTTATCATCCATTATATATGACTTTCTTACTGATGATACAGCTTCATTAAGGCTTTGATAGAGTCCGACACTTGACTGTTCAGGTAGCATCGAAGATAATTACAACCTCACCAAAATACTCCAGCAAGAAGATCATTAATATAGAAAAGGGGCGGTCGTCATCAGTTGGTTAAATGATCTCTATAAATTACAGAAGCGGGAGCTGAAAAAGGACATCGAACCCTCTTTAATTAATGCCATCTTCCGGATGTATGACAGATTCCCCAGGATCGGACTGAAAGAGCGGATCGGCCAGCAGGATATGTCTCTGGATATCGCTGACGCCTACATTAATGGCCATAACGCGATGATTGAAGCCGGGGTCGGCATCGGCAAATCCTTTGCCTACCTTATTCCCGGCCTGCTCATTAACCAAGTCTCCCGGCAGCCGGTCATTATTGCCACCTCCTCCATCCAGCTTTCAGAACAGATACATAAAGATCTCAGATTCATCGGAAGCCGTCTCGGATTTACCACGGTCCGCTCCGTTGTCGGAAAAGGCATGGGGCAGTATGCCTGCCGGTACAGAGCAGCAGAGCTGTTCAAGCCTGATGATTCAAGCTCCCCTCTGTCTACGCTTGCCGGGCGTATTTTGAATTACGAGATTGATGAAAGAGCGGACATTGAGGGCGGAACCAGTGATACAGTATGGTCTAACGTTTGTGTAAATGACTGTAAATTTGAACATTGCCATTATAAAAGCACATGTACGTTCTACGAGATGAGAGCGAAGATTAATGCCAGCGCCGGCGATATGGATTTCATTATCGTAAACCAGGACCTGCTTATCCGTGATCTGATCAAGAAAAAAGAAGGAACCAAGGGCTTAATCACGGAACGGCCGGCCCTGATCGTCATAGATGAAGCTCATAATCTGGAAGCAAAGGTCAGAGATGCAGGAACACTCGAGTTCACTTTCCGGGGCACCTGCCGCATACTGGACGACGTCTTGCAGATTCTCTTCAAGCAATCCGCAGATCCGGGACTTATGGGGCAATTCAAATTTATAAAAAGATGCGTTGGCCATATCTTTAAACAAGTAGAGGCGGATCTGCTTCACACAGCCAAACAGGACAATGACCGGATAAAAGTATCGGAGATTACAGGAATTCCGTTAAGACGGGCGGTGCAGATTTTGAAAGAGCTCAGTCTCAGCCTTTCCGTCTTAACTTCCCGGCGTGAGCGGGAAATCGACAATGCTTTTGAAGCCATGAACGGACTTATCGACCTCTTTGATGTGCTCGCCGGAGCAAAGGACAACTATCTGATCTGGGCAAGCAACAGCCAGCGGGAGAGTACCATCAGTATCTGCCCAAAGGGCATAAGCCAATTTCTAAAGTATACTTTATTTAACGGGAAGACATCCGTGATCTTAACGTCAGCAACCATGTGCCAAGGCGGAGAAACGCTGGAGGAACAATACGCTTATCTCACTGAGTCCCTCGGGTACAGGGGAGATTATATGGAGCGCCAGGCTTCACCGTTTGATTACGACAACCACACCATGATGTATATTGCCAAGGGCGTCCCCTACTATAACCATAAGGACCGGAAAAGTTATCTTGATGCGGCCTACAAGGAAATGCTGAGGCTCTGTAATTTAACGGGCGGGCGGACATTGGTCCTTTTTTCAGCTAAGGAGGATATGAAGTATATCCATGAGAGATTAAACTCTGAGGCGCTTACATGGACGCTACATGTGCAAAGAGAAGGTTCGTCCCAAGACGGGGTGATCGCTGAATTCCGGGGCAGTAAAGGCGTCCTTCTTAGTACCGGTGTATTCTGGGAAGGTGTGAATATTGAAGGTTCAGATTTGTCGCAATTAATCATTTTCCGTCTGCCTTTCCCTGTTCCTTCCGATCCTATCTATGAATATAAGGCATCTCTGGCCGAAAATCCCTTGAATGATGTGTTTGTACCGGACATGCTGCTTCGGTTAAGACAAGGAACCGGCCGTCTGATCCGCAGTGAAACTGACCTTGGTGTACTCAGCATACTTGACTCCCGGCTGTCCGCTGCAGCCAAAAAGGATTACCGGGAACAAGTGCTGGAAGCTTTACCTTTTAAAAAGGTTACCGAGGATTTCAGGGTTCTGGAGAAGTTCGTGAACGAAAAAGGGATACAGCGTAGTGATCCGCGCTCCCTCGCTTAATCACCACTCCATGAGCTCTTTAATTTGAGCAGTCAGTTTGTCCGCCGCTTTACGGTGAGTGGCCTGGGACGGATGGAAGTCGGCTGCGTATCCGTCAGCTTCCAGCTGCACATCAAACTTCATTGTGTTAATATTGCTATCGCCTGTATCCCGGGTATATTGTTTCACTGCTTGTTCGACAAAAGGATACAGCCTGTCTCCCATGATACCCAGCGTACACAGAATTGGAGCATGCGGATTGTTGCGTCTGACCATTTTAAGAAATTCAACATATTGTTCAGCATATTCCGTCTGCTTGCTGATATCCTCTTTGGTGTAGGAATCGTCATTCGTTCCAAGATTAATGACAATCAGACCGGGCACAAACTTCCTGAAGTCCCAACGCAGATCTTGGGGCAGCACACAACCATCAAATTCCCCCTCAGACTTTCCCACTTTTTCATAATAATCCGGGATCAGGTGTGTGGTAAGCTTTTGATCGTTTTCCGTGTAGCCTGTAATGATGCCGTATCCGCTGTACGAAACCATGCTGTAGTCCGCATGAAGCTGCTGCGCGGTGAGGTAAGCATAGGTTTTTGTAACATCTTCCGTAGCCGTAGAAAAAGAATGCAGCCCAACCTCATCATCAACACCATAGCCGCAAGTAATGGAGTCACCGATAAATTCAATTTTATGTACTTCATCCGGGGTTGGCTTAATTCCATCCGCTGCATCGACAGCGATTTCCTCAATTCCTACCGTAGACATCGCCGCCTCTGATAATTTGATGAGCCTTATCGTGACGTTCTGCGCAGTTTCGCTTTCAAATACAGTATACGATTGGAGCGGTTGATCCACCTGATCGTCAATAACCCTTTTGCCGTTTACACTGATGCCGATTCTAGCGAGATTATTGCCGGATGAGGCAATAGCATCACCTCTTAATGCGATCTCCGCTTTTGTACCATGGAAGGAAAATTCCACGCCGCCGCCTGAGAGCGCCAGCCACAGTACATCGTTGGAATAATGAGTCCGGCCGATGATTTTCACATGTTCATTCGTTGCTTTAAAACTTTGAGTTTTTAGGGACATAATAACCTTCCTTCGCAGCATTTATATATGTAACAGTAACAAAGGTGCTTTCTGTTTTCAATAAGTCGCGTTAAGATCAATGCTGAAGCATCTTCACTTACTGCTAGGAGGACATTATGGATATTCCCAGAGGCACCTACGGCTTTCGGTTCGCGGAAGATAAGGAGCTCCAGCTGTGCGTATTATTTGCGGCCGGGTCTGATTCAATCACCACGCCGTCTTATCGCTGGGACGGTCTGGAGCGGAACGATGGGCCACTTCTGTTGTTCCAATACACCCTCTCCGGAGAAGGCGTATTTGAGTCGGGGGACCGGACGCACCGTGTTACCGCCGGGCAGGCTTTTCTCGCCGAAATTCCCGGACCCCACCGCTATTATTATCACCCGGAATCAGCAGAGCCTTGGGAATTCCTGTTCCTGCTCTTCCGGCCCGATCTGATTCTGCCCCACTTTCGCAAGTTCTTGCGTGAAGCAGGAGAAGTTCCTTATCTGCCCGCAGACTGTGCACCGGTCCGGGTATTACGGATGATTGTAAACGATGCGGCAGCCGGCAGAATCTCCGACCCTCTTATTGCCTCGTCGTGCATCTATCAGTTCATGACAGAGCTCTCCAGGCTGCAAGTGACAACACTGCGGAACAGGGACAACTGGTCAGAGAACGTGAGGCGCGCAGCCGAATTTATTGAGCATAACTATTCACGGATGATCAGCATCGATCAGCTTTCCGAGCATGTCTCCCTATCCAAATACCATCTGATCCGCCGCTTCTCGGCCAGCACGGGTCTGACTCCTGGCGCTTATCTGACCCGTGTCCGTACGGAGAAGGCCATGGAGCTGCTCAGAGGAACCGGTCTCAGCATAGAAACCATTGCTGAGCAGATCGGCTACTCCAGCGGGAGTTATTTCATCAAGGCGTTCCGAAGCTTAACCGGACTTACACCCGGAGAATTCCGAAGCGGGGGCGAAAGCCTTACCTACCGCAGGCTGTTTTTCGATTAACCGCAATATAGTGCTATTCGGCTCGTAAGATTACTATAGATATCGCTAATCTCCTTTATTATGATGAAACTAGAAAGAGCAATAATACATCAGTAAAGGAGATTCATAATGGATCATAAGCTTGCAGCACCTACTCCGCCGCTGGGCTGGAACAGCTGGGACTGCTACGGCGCGGCCGTAACGGAAGAAGAAATACGCGGAAATGCACAGTATATGGCAGAACACCTCAAAGCCTTCGGCTGGAGCTATATTACCGTTGATATTCAGTGGTACGAGCCTTATGCGAACTCTTCACAATACCGGCCGTTTGTTCCGCTGATTACGGATGAATATTCCCGGCTGATGCCCGCTGAGAACCGCTTCCCTTCCGCAGCGGGCGGCCTTGGCTTCAAGCCCTTAGCCGATTATGTGCACAGTCTTGGGCTGCAATTCGGTATTCATATTATGCGCGGTATCCCGCGGCAGGCTGCCCATGCGGCCACACCGATCTTGGGTACAACTGCGACGGCACGCGATATTGCACATACGAACTCCATCTGTCCATGGAATACAGATATGTACGGAGTGGATGCCTCCAAAGAAGGGGCACAGGCGTATTATAATTCTCTCTTTGAACTGTATGCAGAATGGGGCGTTGACCTGGTGAAGGTCGACGACATCGCCGCTTCCAGGCTGTACGATACTCATCAGCCTGAGATCGCTCTAATCTCCCAGGCGATTGAGCGCTGCGGCCGGCCCATGGTGCTGAGCCTCTCTCCTGGCCCCGCTCCGGTGGAATACGCAGAATTCTTCACCGGACATGCCAACATGTGGCGGGTTACAGATGACTTCTGGGACCTGTGGCCGCTGTTGCTGGATATGTTCGACCGCTGCCGGAAATGGCAGGGCGTACCTCAAGCCGGCTGCTGGCCGGACTGCGATATGCTGCCGCTCGGTCATATTGGTATCCGCTCTGTGGATGGCGGCGGGGAGGACCGCTGGACCCGGTTCACGCGTGATGAGCAGCTGACGATGATGTCGCTTTGGAGTATCTTCCGCTCTCCGCTCATCTTTGGCGGTGAATTGCGGGACAATGATGACTGGACGCTTGCACTGCTTACCAACCGTGAGGTTCTGCGCATGCACCGGGAGAGCCACGGAGCCAGGGAAGCGCTCTGCAAAGATGATTTTATCGTCTGGACCGCTGAGCACTCCGATGGCACTCGTTATGCTGCTGTATTCAACGTTGGCGAAAGCCCGCTGCAGTTGGATCTGGCCCTTGAAGAGCTTGGCCTGAGTGGCGCAGCCGCCGGCACCGAGCTGTGGAGCGGAACGCCTGCCGAACTTACCGCAGGTGCGCTGCAGACCACTGTTCCACCGCACGGCGTACGCCTCTATAGCTTCCTGTAAAGAAAAGCCGGTTCTCCAGATTGTCTGGAAAACCGGCTTTCTTTTTGTGCAGAGAATGGGGGTACAAGTAAACTCCCGCACCGGATTAAAAGTGGTACACGATCAGTATAGGAAGCAGCCCAATCAAAACCGCCTGATAACCTTCCCGCATTAAAATCGCACACAAATAAATCAATGCGGCTTGGAGGCAAATAATTCGCTGATATTCTGCATCCCATTCTTTTCGTTCATTTGTCCTCCTCTTTACAGTTGGCTAATAAATGTTTTTCAACATTATCATTCTGTATTATCTTTGATGATTCATTATGCTGGTCTATATCTTATTTCCTCCTTTAATATGGTACATAATCCCTTTCTTTTTGAGCCAGCCAATGAGTATAGCATCCATGAATCCTGTGTATCTACCCTTCAAAACCCAATATTTAGATACGCCGTGTTTCTTTTTTTGATGGGTTACAGTTACTTCAATGACAGAGAATCCATTCATCTTGGCCAGTGTGGGCAAAAAACGATGCATTCCATTGTATAAATGAAAGCTGTCCGCTACCTCCCGGGTGAAGAGCTTCAGTGGGCAGTCTGTATCATAAATCGTTTCTCCAGTAATCCAATTGCAGATTCTATTGTCAAGACGCGAGGATATTTTTTTAAATCTGTTGCCTTTACGTTCCATGCGTCTTCCATTTACTAAATCAATTTTTCCGATAAATGGCATTAGCCTGAAGATATCCCGGGGATCTGTCTGCATATCTGCATCCATCAGGGCGATTAACTCACCTCTGGAACTTTTTATTCCGGCTGAAATGGCGGCTGTCTGCCCGTAGCTTTTTTTGAAATGAATAACCTTTACAGCCGGATCTATCTGGGCGATTTCATTAAGCAGTAAAGAACTACGGTCCTTGCTTCCATCATTGACCAGCACAATTTCATAATTCTCGACTTTTCCTTTCAGCGCTTCTGCAATACTCAAGTACAGATCATATATATTTTCCTCTTCATTATAGACAGGTACGACGATTGAAAGACGGATCATCGCAAACACCTCGATTTCTGAAATAGATAATGAAATAAAATCGCTTTGTCATCTTTGCCGTTGGCAGCACTTGATTTGACCATTCATTCGTCTCTTCTTTGCCGCTATGTTCTCTATACTTTTATCTTATAGCAGGGGCGAACTTCCGGCATCGTCCAAAGGGGCGGAGCGCCTTGCCCTTTTGGGCAAGCCAAAAAAGCCCCACAATGCGGAGCTTAGCTTCATTGCTTATTCCTAGAATAAAACGTGAGTTTTCCCTCAATAGGCTTCCCACTATGTCTAGCCAGAAAACGTTCTGCCAGCAGCGGCTGGTACCGCAGTAACATCCATATTTTTCGTTGAATAAATAAAAAATCAACCCATTCATTGTTCATGAGTTGATTTCGTATATGTCCTAATCAGCAAATCATAATATCAGCCATCTTAAGGTGTCGCTCTAAATATTTTGATATCTAACCCTAACTCGGTTGAATGCCCTTCCCCAACAAGCATACTGCCATTTAAGAAAGACAAAGCTTTACTATCTGTAATCATTTTAGGAGAAGTGCGGAACAATAAGGTTTTCAGTTTTTTATTGATTTCCCCGTTATTTTCGATGTAAATTTTGCAGGCTTGTCCTGTATAGTCCCTTCCCTGAAGCATATACCTTGCAGATAGACTATGTCGATTTCCAAATGCCCCAATAATTTGGGTGTCCACCCCGCCATCAAGCACAGTTCCTTCGAAATACTTTCCTGTCACAGTGCCTGTAAAAGAAATCATAACTACAGAATCACCGTCATTATTGCGTAATTCATGCGTGTTCCCTATTTCAACATGTACAGTGAGCACTTCCTCAAATTCCATGAGATCCCTCCTTAGTGTGGACGATTTAAGTGAGCAGATAAAAATTTAGCGGTAATGTCGAGTACCTGAGGATTCCAGAAGCCTGGTCCATGATCTGCACCTGCTACCTTATAAAATAAAACGTTATGTCCATGCTCTTTCAAAGCTTTGTACATCTCTAAACTTTGGTTAATATGTACAACTTGGTCACTGTCTCCATGTACAATCAGAAAGGGCGGAAGCGCTCTATCCAAATCCTGATGAAGCGGACTTGCCTTCTTCGCCAATTCAGTATGTTCCTTTACTTTTCCGCCAATAAACAAGCCTTCAGGAGAATCGGCTGCATCATGGTCAAGGATATTATTATACTTCCCTAAGGTCAGCAGGTCCGAAATCCCATAATAGTCAATTACTGCGCTGACTTCGTCCGACTGTTCACTGTATAAACCATTATCATACCTGCCTATGGTAAGTCCCGTCATTAAGGAAAGGTGCCCGCCGGATGAATCCCCCCATACCGCTATGCGGTCCGGATCAACACCATATTCCTCTGCATTCCTGCGCATGAACCGGATCGCGCATTTCACATCCTCAACGGCAGCCGGAAAACGCGCAATCCCAGTATCCCTTATTTCTACACTGGCTACCACGTATCCCTTTGCCGCAATATGAGAGAGATTAGGAATTTGAGAGTATAAATCCTGCTTTTCCCAAGCGGAACCTTGGATAAAGACGACTAGAGGAAATTTATATCCAATGCGGCCTGGTATAATAATTTGCAGCTTTCTTTCCAAATCACCGTATGTTGCGTAAACTACATCAGGGCGGTAAGTGCAAGAATAATAAGAGCCTCCTTCCGCAAAATCCCCGTAAAGAATCTGTGTTCCTTCGGGTATTTCATTAGCTGCAATATCTGCTGCTTTCTGATCCACTAGCAACAACTCCTTGTATATAAAAAGTAGCATTACTAAATCCCTCTATATTAATGGTACCATACTTATTTATGATATAGCATGGATTGTCACGTATATAACAAAAGCATCTCATCCGCATATCTATAGTCCCCGTCTCTTGTAGTACTCACGCCTAATTTGACATTGATACTTATGTTAACGATTTGCATGATAATAATTCGCTTGCCGCTTCACCTTATAAAACACATAGTGTTGTCGCGTGCACAGACTACAGGCTGCAAACAGCACATTCCATTGGAGAGGATCCTGCTCAAAAAAATGTTGCCTAAAAAATAAACCACGAACACTCTCCTGGAACAGGAGAGTGTTCGTGGTGAAGTATTTAATCTTTTATAATAAGGCCGCGTATAGGAGTGATGCAACTCAGACTTCTATCCATCCGTTAGCGATCACTTTTTTATACCAGAAAAAGCTGTCTTTTGGCTTTCGCACTAATGAATTAAAATCTACATGTATCAGCCCAAAACGCCTGCTGTAACCGTCAGCCCACTCAAAATTATCGAGCAAAGACCAGGCGATATAGCCCTTTACCAGTACCCCTGCCTCCATTGCCCGGTTTAACTGAGTTAAATGTTTGCTGAGATATGAAATACGCTTGTTATCCTGAACTTTTCCCTGGACCGGATTGTCATCATAACATGCTCCGTTTTCGGTGATGTAGATAGGGATTTGACCATAACGTTCCGTAATGTGTACGAGCACCTTATATAGGCCTTCAGGGTAAATCGGCCAGTTAAAGTCTGTTCTTTCATAACCTTCATCTATGTCTTCAAGCTCAAATAGGCCATTATCCTTCTTATAACGCCCCAAGGAGCCGGTATAATAGTTAATTCCAAGGAAGTCAATCGGCTGCTTAATATCTTCCATGTCTCCTTGCTGAACATTCACCTTCGCGCCATGGGCCTCAAAGGCTGCAGTCATGAATTCAGGATATTCCCCTTTAAAGATAGGGTCCATGAACCATTCAACCATCCACCCTATTCTGCGGCGGCAAGCACCGGCATCTTCCGGTTTAGAGCTAAACGGTTCACGCCAGCTTACATTCGGAGCATAACCAATTTGCCCAGGAACCTCCAGCTGCCGGAATAGCTTCACTGTTCTGCCGTGAGCGATCATCAGATGATGAGCAACATCAAGTGCGCTTTGCAGATTCTTCTCACCCGGAGCCAGGTCTCCAACGTAATGGGCTTTGAAAGAGACACACCAAGGCTCATTGAAGGTAGTCCAGTATTTGATTTTTCCCTGGAATGATTTGAACATCTCTCCGGCATACAGGGCAAAAGCATCAATGGTGTTACGATTCTTCCAGCCTCCTGTATCCTGAAGAGCCTGTGGAAGATCCCAATGATAAAGGGTACAAAAAGGCTCAATTCCGTTGTCGAGCAGCTTGTCCACTAGCCTATGGTAAAAGTGAAGCCCTTCCTTGTTAAGCTCTCCCGTGCCGTTCGGGAAAACTCTGGACCAGGATATGGAGAACCGGTAAGTGCGTAACCCGAGCTTTTTCATATACGCAATATCTTCCTCATAGTGATGGTAATGTCCACAAGCGATATCACCGTTATCACCATTTCGTATATTCCCTGGAGTATGTGCGTAGGTATCCCAGATTGAAAGGCCGCGTCCACCCTCGTTCCAGGCTCCTTCTACCTGATAAGCAGCAGTAGCTGCCCCCCACAGAAAGTCCTTAGGAAACTGTATAATTGACAATACAATTCACTCCATTTCCCTGTATATAAAATAATCAAAGTCTGCCTGCTTTCGGGTGCCTCTCAAATCCTGTGCACACACTCCAACGAATGTCCCTGTAAATCTTAAAGGCTCAGCAGCTTCATCCGAAAGATGCAGAATATTAATCTCTTCGCCAACCGGGCACCAGTTATTATCCTCAGTTGCATAATAAAATTGCAGACGGTCCCGGTGGACTATAGCCTTTAAACGAACCGGACCATATTGCGGCAGCTTCAGATCAGCTGCGAGCAGCTCATCGTATACCCCATGCTTCGATTCAATAACTCCAATTACTCTGCCGTGCTTCTCGAGATGGGTAATCCTTAAGTACACATAATCTTCCGTGTTGTAATATAGAATTAGGCCTGCCATCTGCTGAAAGCTCTCCGGCTCGAACTCAATTACCGTTTCTGCCTCAATACTAAATGACTGCTGCCGACGGGCAATCAGACTCTGCCTATGCAGAGAGCTTAAAGACTCCATTCCTTTTATGCGCAGAAAACCCTCCCGTTCACTAAGGGTGAGCCAGCTTGAATCCGGCGGGATTCGGAGTGTGCTCCAATGGCTGCCCAGCAAGGGTTCATCAAAATCATCCCGCTCCAGTTCCGGTTTAAACGGATGAAGCGGGAGGGCTGGAGCCTGTACCGTAGCAGAAGGAGCGTTCCCTCCCCCTTCCAAACGGAGCCAGCCTTTCTCGTCCCAATAACATTTCTGCAGTGCTGTCTCCCTGCCCAGCGTACAATGATGACCATCCGCCGGTCTTGCGCAAAGGTGGGCCATATACCATTCGCCATTTTGGGTTTCAACTAAGGAAGCATGCCCTGCTTTTTGGAGAGTCAACCCGGAATTACCACTGCTGGTCAGCACCGGATTAAGCGGATCAATTTCGTAGGGTCCATGAAGGCAAGCCGATCGCGCGACAGTAACAGCATGCTGGTACCCGGTTCCACCCTCCGCAGTAATCAGGTAGTAGTAGTCACCCTGCTTATACAGGTGCGGCCCTTCCGTAAATCCTAATTCTGTTCCTTCAAAGATGGTTGCAGCCGGACCCACCAGTCTTTGCTCCGAGTGTGAATATTCCTGAATGACAATGCCTCCGAACTTGTTCTTCCCCTTCCGGAAATCCCATAACATGCTCAGCAGCCATTTCCGGCCGTCATCATCATGAAACAAAGAGGGATCGAACCCGCTGCTGTGCAGATATACCGGTTCCGACCATGGACCTTCTATATCTGCTGCTGTCACAAGGTAGTTGTGGGTGTCCTTAAAAGCACCTTTGTGAGACTTAACATCTGTATAAATTAAATAGAAGAGACCGTTATCATAAGTCAGACAGGGTGCCCATACACCGTCGGAATCTCCGTTCCCCTGCATGTTCAGTTGCGATATCCGGTCCAGTGGCCGCTTCAGCAATCTCCAGTGAATCAGGTCCTTGGAATGGTGAATCTGAACGCCCGGGAACCACTCAAAAGTGGAAGTGGCAATATAGTAATTGTCTTCTACGCGTACAATAGACGGATCAGGGTTGAATCCGCGTAGTACGGGATTAGTAATGGCATTCATCTTATTAATTTCCTCCCCATCAGGTCCCGTTAATGAGCTTCAGTTACCGATATCTGTGAAATTGTCACAGGACCAATAAGTCCGCTTGGCTCCTGCTGAGAGAAGGAAGACAGAAAGTCCCGCTGGTCTTTAACAAGCGTATTCGTAACCTCGATAACCAGGCTGTTGGTCCCTTTACGAATTGGACCCGCTATCTCCATCCGATATGGCGGGCACAGGTTAATGCCTGCATGTTCACCGTTAATCCACACTTCTGCCGTTTCATAGACCTCGCCTAGTTCAAGAAATGCGTTGTTACATGAAGCGTTCCATTCGAATTCTGTCTCATAACGGAACGTGCCGGAAAAGCTGGGCAGATCACCGGGACCACTCATATTCTGCAATGTGGTTAGTGTCCCCCACTCCTTGAATTGAGGATAATGATCGGCATCGGCAATGGAAACTGCCCATTCTCCACTCATTTCCAATATCGGGCCCTCTGCCCTCCGCGGCAGACTGGCAGGATAATCTATTAGGGAAGGCCCATGCAAAAGGACGATGGATTCATATGGATGCAGAACAAGCTCCACCATTCTTGCACCGGACTCCCCAGCGGCCTCCAGCCTGCTCACCTTATTAAGAAAAGCATGATAGGCATAAACATTACCTTGCACCGGCAGAACAATCTTCGTAGAGATAATCTGATGCGGACTCTCGTTAAAAAACATAAACACATCTAAATCATCATGAGTATAGTGATAATTCCGGAGATAAGGTTCATATCCTTCAACTTTAACCTCAAAGTATCCATCTGCAGTCAAATCATCCGCCAGTTTGTCTAAAGCTACCATCCTCACGTTTGGATGAGCCGAAAGCAGTGACAGTTCACCGGTTACATTGATTCCTTCACTTGAGCGTTCCGGCAGTCCTTCAACAAAACGGACGGATAAACCTTGCTCAGCGAACTGGGCCAAGCGTTGTATCATCGCTGCCGGGAGTGCTTCCGCATAAGGTACAATCAGGCATCTATAATTTTCAAGATTGACATGCAGCTTGTTATCCTGAATATGAGCTGCCTCCAGAAGCACATCAACGGGAATCACTTCACAATCGATTTGATGCTGCATCAAGGCCTTGACCGGCTTATGAAAGTACATCGTGTTCCCTGACCATTCGGCTTCAGCATGATAGACGATGGCCGCAGACGCCACATGTATACCACCTGAGATCAGGTGACTAATCCGGTTAATGTACTGGTTCAGATAGCCATAGTAGCGGTACTGCGGATTCTGTCCGCCCGCATACATATGCGGCGGACAATCCGGCTCTGGAAAAGCTTTTTGGGTAAACGCATGCGGAACAAAATGATTGACGCCGCGGACGAGCATATGGTCGGTAAGCCACTTCATCAGCTTCAAGCCTTCCGTCCAGCCATAGGCCCCATAGACTTCACACATCGTCCGGCCTTGTTTCTTCGGATCCATGTGTCCCAGAGATACACCGAGCTTAGCGAGACCATAGTGGAAGAATTCACTATCCGTCTCTCCTCCCGTTGGCTGGCGGAAAGATAATTCATCAAAGCCGGGAACGATTTGCCACAGCACCACATCAATACCCGACATGTCTTGACCCCAGAGTGAGCGGAAGAAGTGTCCGGTGCCGGGACCCAGCCTTGCATGCACGTTGTTATCTTCAAGAACATGTCCGATGTATTCCACGCCGCGGGCTCTGCACCAGTCTCCGATCTGACCGCAGAAATGTTCTGCATACAACCTGCTGACGATATTCATATAGGTGTAGCGGATAATGTCCGATTGTTCCCCGGCATCATGCCAGAGAAGATACAGCTGTTTACGGTAGTCCTCTCCGAGCGCCTGCTCGAGCAGGGCCGGCATTTCATTGCTCCAAGGAAGCGGTACCCCTTGTTTACCTGGCTTTGAATTGAAATCAAAAGTCGTCTTATCATTATAAAATCCGGGTTCGTCTGAAAAGAATCCGGCAAATGTCTTGCCGAAATCATCCTTATAACGCTCATAAACAGGCTCATAAACCGTATCAAGCAGAATACGAACTGAATTTCGGACTAGCGGGTTCAGATAATCTTCCTGCTCCTTGCTGCCGCCATCCTTATTTTCCGAGATCATAAATACCCGCCAATACCCCTCTGGGATATCCCAATACAGCGTACCTTCATGTACAAATTCAGTGAGATCAACACATTCACTGAGTAATGTTCCACTCGATGGATCACGGCGGACTGCAACCACTGAGATCAGTTTATTATTCCCTTTAGCGTTATGGCGCAAGGAGAAGGTCGGCCGGAGTCCGGTCATCAGCAAGGTATCCAGCAGCAGAGAGGTTCCCTTTGCAGGACCAATTGTATCGATATAGCGTTCACCCAAAAACTTACGCTGAAGCTCCTCCGGAGCCTCCTTCACCTTGCCTGCCGCATGCCCCGTAGGGAAATGATCATCATCCAGCAGCCATACCTTCATGCCGCGATTTCGTGCCTCATCCATAATAATATCCATATCCAGCCACCACTTTGGTCCAAGAAAATCAGGATGAGGCCGTGCCTCAACGCACAACGCCCCGATTCCAGATTCATGGACACGGGCGATTTCTTCCCGGATTACAGCTTCTTCCTCCCCATGCTGCCAGAGAAAAGGAAGAATATAATTGTGTTCCTTGCCTTGCAGCACTTCCGTTATACGACTGCTCATGTTTACCTCCTACAGAATCTAGTTCTGTTCTATAGTTTACTGCTGCACTTTGCTGTACCATTCTCTGGCACGCTTCGTGACCTCTTCACCGCCTGATTTGTTCCATTTCTCTA
The DNA here is from genome assembly GCF_052044425.1 of Paenibacillus sp. 22594. Taxonomy (NCBI): domain Bacteria; kingdom Bacillati; phylum Bacillota; class Bacilli; order Caryophanales; family Paenibacillaceae; genus Paenibacillus; species Paenibacillus sp. 22594. The sequence goes on along the minus strand of NZ_JBQENA010000017.1, from coordinate 31,346 downwards.
CAAACTCATCAAACTTGCTTATGGGGTACTGTCCAATAATAATCTTGGCGGCATATTCAGCATAAAGGGTGCGGTTGTTAATATCCGGGAAGCCGTCGTATACACTGGCAGGCATACCGTCACCGGCAATGACTTTGGCATACTTCTGTGCATCCAGCATATTCCGGGTGACCTGATCAATGGCCCACTTACTATCTTCTGATACCGTGCTGTTAAAAAGATCTATCGTAAGATCAAGCGTCGATATGCTTGTAGCCGGATTCAGAATCTGATTCTCCTGTGTGCTCTTGTCATCCGGGAGCTTAATGGCTTTTCCGTCTTTCATTGTATAGTGCATTCCTTCTACACCAAGAAACAGGTCTTTCCAGTTCTTCTTATCGTACACATTGTTAAGCAGCTTTAGTGTGGCCATCAGCTTTTCCTCATCCTTATTGTTCTTGACAACCCATAGAGGAGAAGCAAATTTCTTCATCGTATAAAAGCCTTTATAGCCTGCGACCTCAGGTACAGGAAGCACGGAAAACTCTGCCTTCACACCTGTGTTCTTATACAGGTTCTCAAAGACCAAGTTCCCCTGCTCTACCCAGTGGAAGTAATTTCCCACTTTATCTGATTGGATCTTCCCTTCCCACTTGTCCTTACTATTAAGGAGCGACTCCTTATCAATCAAGCCTTCCTTATATAGCCTGGCTATGAATTCCAATGCGGCTCTCATATTCGGCGTAACCGCAGAATATGTCAGCTCGCCATCGTAAATATCCCAATCCGGATAACCCTCGAACATAGCCACACCATACATGGCGAACAAATGATCCATCCAGCGCACCTGCTCCCGGCCGCCAGTTGGAATCTCATCCTTCTGGCCGTTGCCGTTAGGGTCCTTGTCCCGGAAAGCCTCCAGCACCTTTACATATTCATCCTGTGTTTTTGGCATTTTCAGCCCCAACTTATCCAGCCAATCCTGGCGGATCAGCCCGGCGTATCTGCCGTATTCAACGACATTGGGAATATAATAAATTCTCCCCTGACCTGTAGGGTCATTTGCCTTGACCACTTTCCAGATGTCTTCCGGAATAGCCTTCCACACGTTTGGCGCATATTTAGGCAATAGTTCAGTCAGATCGGCAATCGCCCCGTTCTTCGCCAGACTGTCCTCAAGTCCTTGCTGAGGTACGAACAGATCCGGCATTTCGTTAGCGGCAATCTTAAGGTTCAACTGGTTGAGATAGTTAGTTCCCCCGTTCCACTCCACATACGGATTAATAACCCCAACACCCAGCTTTTCCTTATAAAATTCGTACAGTTTGCTACCTTTGGTAACCGGCTGATATCCGATGTTGGTACCCCATACCTCAATATCAACTACTTTATCTCCGTTCGAAGCCTGATTCTGATTGGCATTTGCGTTACCCGCTGAATTGTTTTCGTTCCCGTTACAACCGGTTACAGCAGTAACAGCGAGAGCGCTTGCGGCTAAGAATAAACCAATCTTTTTAAAACTCATGTTTCTGTATCCCCCCTCTAAAGCTATTTGTTACGGACTGAAGTCCTGATATTTTATTTTAAAGAAATCATCCTTTGACTGAACCAATCATTGCCCCCTTGACGAAATACTTCTGTAAGAAAGGATATACCACAACAATCGGAACAATTGCAAAGATAACCGTTGCTGCTCTCAGCGTCCGCTCGTTGTAGTTAAGACTCATCGTCGATGAGGCCCCCGCCATAATAACGCTGTCATCGGTGATGAATTGGCGGATTTTGATTTGCAGCGGGAACCAGTTGGTGTCCTGAAGGAATAACAACGGATGCTGGAACTGATTCCATAGCACGACACCATAAAACAAAGCAAGGGTTGCCAGTACAGCCTTGGACAATGGAAGCACAAACTGGAACAGCATCCGGAAATATCCGCAGCCCTCCAAAAAGGCCGCTTCCTCAAGCTCCTTAGAGAATTGCTTGAAGAAGGTTCGCATGATGATCAGATTGAACGGATTCAAAATATGAGGTATAACCAGGACCAACGGATTGTCATACAAGCCGATACCGCGTACGGTCAGGAAATACGGTATGATAGGCGCCTTGAAAATCATCGCAACTACAACAGCCATCATAATGACCGAACCCCACCGGAATTCCGGCTTCGACAGCGGATAGGCGAACAAGGCTGTCATCAGAAGGGCCAGTACTGTTCCAATCACAGTCGTGCTGAGCGTCAAAAAGAATGACTTCCATAAATCAGGACGGTCGACAATGTACTTCCAGGAGTCCAAAGTAAATTGCTTCGGCCACAGCGTAACAAGGTTCATGTCTACTGCACTTTTGGAGCTCAAAGAAGTAGAGATTACGGATACAAGCGGTACTAGCGCTACGACAGATAACAGGATGAGTAAGCCGGTAATAACTCCTACGAATACCTTTTCTCCTCTTGATGCAAGCATAGTTACCAGAGACCCCCATCCGAAACCTTATTGGACAACTTGTTGAACGTGTAGACCATAATAAATCCAATTACCGATTGGAACAATCCAACTGCTGTTGCGAAACTATACTGTCCTTGCTGAATGCCCGTTCGGAACACATAAGTATCCAGGATATCTCCCACGTTGTAGGTCATCGGAGTCAGCAGATTATATACCTGATCGAATCCGAGATCCAGGAAATTCCCGATATCAAGCAGGAACAGTACAAGCACGGTGGGCAGCAAAATCGGGAATGTAATATGTCTGATTTGTCTGAATCTGGAGGCCCCATCGATCATCGCTGATTCATAGAGCTGAGGGTCAATTGCACTGATTGCGGCCATGTAGACCACGGTTCCCCACCCAGCATCCTTCCATATGGAAGCCAGCACATAAATCGGCCTGAAGTATGCGCTTTCCTGCATCGCCAGCACAGGCTCCGCACCAAACCATCCAAGGATAATGTTGAACATTCCGCTTAGTGAAAAGAAATCGAAGAGAATCCCTCCTACGATTACCCATGACAAGAAATGCGGGATGTATAGTGCAGTCTGAATTCCTTTCTTCAGTGCCGATTTCCGGATCTCATTAATCATTAGCGCCAGCAGAACTGGAACCGGAAAAACAATCGTAAGCTTGAATAATCCCAGCAGTAGAGTGTTACTAAATACATTGAGAAAGTCAGGATGCTGGAGCAGGGTTTCAAAATGCTTAAATCCTACCCAAGGACTATCAATAAAGCCTTGGAATACGGAATAATCTTTGAAGGCGATTACAGCACCAGCCAGCGGAATGAATTTAAATACGATGAGAAATATAATTCCCGGAATCGCCATCAAATAAAGCGGCCAGTATAACTTCATCTGATGAGATGCAATAGATTTCAATGTTTTCCCTCCTAATATCTCTTGTTGAATTCGTTTACAGTGTAACTATATAATTATCAGATTCATCGCTCAATCAGGCGTTTTTAAGTTCCTACCAGGTCATTTAAAGGAACATCTGATACGTATTTCTTAGGAGTCCCTCCGAGCCGAGCGAACCCCTTCTCTCAGACTGCCCGGTATACACACCCTTCAGTTATCCCTGTTTCATTAAAGGCATCAACTCTTACAAACAGCGGCTGATCTTCAATCAACGCTTTAATCGTTAATTCATTACAGCCGAATACCATATGGCTATGGTACAGCTTGTCCGGAGCAAATCCCCAGAGCACATTATATCCTGCAGCTTCATCTCTCTCCCAACTTACGGAAAGATCAAGCTTGCTTATCAATTCTGTTTGGACGCCACTGACTTGTCCCGGGGACGTTCCCTTGCCGATCCCAAACACTCTAAGTCCGGAAATACAGGCAGACTGATTAAAGGGTAATGAAATTACTGTACATTTGATAAATCTGGCTTTCGTCCCCTCCTCTTGCAGGACTAGATCATGCGGCAAATTGGTATTTGCTTCAGATTTATCTTTCATTACAAAGTATTCCTTACCGTCCGTTGAGCCTTCGAGAAGCCATCTGGTATAATACTGACGATCATCTATCAGTCTTTCACCTTGCAGCGTTGTTTCCATAGGAAGGGTTGCATTGATCTGATCATCAGCAAAATTGATCTGCACCGCATGCACATCGCATACATGCTCCAGATCGATTTCCAGCCATTCTCCAGGGGAGTTAGACTCCGCCCTCCACCAGGTCTGTACATTTTCGTCCGTTGCCTGGAATGCCTGTCTGCCTTCTTCATGAGAAGAGGCTTCAGCCGGTTTGCCGTAAGATAGCAGCATCCACTCCGGATTGCTCCATGGATTCATCTGCTTTTGCTCGATTTTATAGGGCCAGTCCCCATACCGTTGATTACAGAATAACTCTCCGTCCTGATCAAATCCCGCCAGCCAGAGCCCAAGTCTTCTTTCGAATATATGATTCATACTGATTCTCATGGATGAGGCATGCCATAGATTCCCATAATTATCTGTCATGGTTGACCCGTGTCCGGCCCCTGGTATAAATCCTCCCGGCTTGTAAGAAAACGGGTTATTGGCTGCCAGTGTAAATGGCCCTAGAGGTTTGTCCGAAATATAGACACCGTCCGAGTAGATGTTATGTTCTGTTCCGGGGCTGGCATATTGGAGATAATATTTTCCATCATGCTTCTCCATCCAGGCTCCCTCAATGTAAGGATCGTTTCCTATAGTGTTTTTGAATTTAATCAAAAGTTCTTCCGGAGCATCAGGATGCATCCCGGCAAATTTTCGAACGATTTCTTCAATCTCTTCTGGTGATCTGAGGTTATGATTTTCACCTTTTCTTTCATAGCCAATCTTAGTACTGTTACCATAAATAAGCGGAGATGCTTCTCCTATAGGCTTCATATCCTCCAAATTAAGCTCTACTCCGTAAATAGGCGTCTGGTTGGAACACCCCCAGTAGAAATAGATCCTTCCGTCATCATCCAGGAACAAATTGGGGTCCCAAAAAGGGAACGTCCCCTGGATTTCCTCAAATTCACCGCTGATCGGATCTTTTGTCCTGTAAAATGAGCAGTTTCTTGATTTATTCGATGCTGAAAAATAAAGATACTCCCCGATTACCCGCACATCAGGAGCGTAGTCGTAAACCGGAACTCCCTTGAGCGGGTGGAAGGTCCAATCGGTCATATTACTGCTTGTCAGAAATCCAGCTGTCATCGAAGGAAACAGGTAATATTCTCCATGAAAGATGACCAGCGTCGGGTCCGCAGCTTCCCTGAAGGTAACTCGGGTCCCTGCTGTTTCTACGATCTGATATTTATATTCAATATTTAGCGGATTACATACATAAGTCATTTCTCTCCACATCCCTTTACTTTGGTATCAACACCTAAATCTACAGGTTCTACACAGAAAATCCGCCCGACTGTAACATGTGTCGAGCGGAATTTTAGCGTTAATCCTTTATTTCTTGACTTTTGCGTACCATTCTCTGGCCCGCTTAGTGACCTCTTCACCGCCGGACTTATTCCATTTCTCTACGAACTCGTCAAACTTGCTGAGCGGGTATTGTCCAATGATAATTTTTGAAGCGTACTCCACGTAAAGTGTACGGTTGTTTATGTCCGGGAAGCCGTCATATACACTGGCCGGCATGCCATCACCAGCAATGACTTTGGCATATTTCTGGGCTTCCTGCATATTACGGTTCACCTGATCAATCGCCCACATTCTATCCGCTGAAGCAGTGCTCTTGTTGAGATCCATCATGAAATCAAGGGTGGATATTTTGGAATATGGATCAAGAATCAGGTTTTCCTGTGTGCTTTTGTCATCCGGCAGCTTCGTGGCTTGGCCATCCTTCATCGTATAATGCATGCCTTCTACACCTAAGTACAAATCCTTCCAGACTTTTTTGTCATACATGTTGTTCAGCAATTTTAGAGTAGCCATTAGTTTTTTCTCATCTTTGTTATTTTTCACTACCCAAGCAGGAGGAGTAAACCTTTTCCAGGTATAGAAGCCTTCATAGCCCTCAACTTTTGGAACAGGCAGTACAGTGAAATTAGCTTTCACACCAGTATTTTTGAACAAGTTCTCAAGTGGCAAATAGCCCGACTCGACCCAATGGAAGTAATTCCCTACTTTATTCGATTGAATCTTGCCATCCCATTTGTCTTTGCTGTTCAACAGCGACTCCTTGTCGATCAGACCTTCCTGATACAGCTTGGACAAGAATTCCAGCGAGGCTTTCATATTCGGAGTCACCGCAGAGTACGTCAGTTCCCCGTTATAAATGTCCCAGTCCGGATAGCCTTCGAACATCGCTACACCATACATCGCGAACAATTGGTCCATCCATCGTACCTGCTCCCGTCCGCCGGTAGGAAGTTCATCCTTCTGTCCATTGCCATTAGGGTCCTTATCCCGGAAAGCCTCCAACACCTTTACATATTCATCTTGGGTAGTAGGCATTTTTAAGCCAAGCTTGTCGAGCCAATCCTGGCGGATCATGCTGGCGTATCTTCCGTAGTCAACCATACCCGGAATATAATAGATTTTGCCCTGGCCCGTAGGATCATTTGCCTTTACGATATCCCACATATCCTGCGGGATGGCATTCCACAGATTCGGTGCATACTTAGGCAGCAGTTCTGTCAGATCGGCAAGCGCACCGTTTTTAGCCAAGCTGTCCTCGAGACCTTGCTGTGGCAGAAAAAGGTCCGGCATTTCGTTAGCAGCAATCTTCAGGTTCAACTGGTTAAGATAATTCGTTCCTCCGTTCCATTCCACATATGGATGGAGAACGCCAACACCGAGCTTTTCCTTATAGAATTCGTACAGCTTGCTTCCCTTCTCAATCGGCTTATACCCAATGTTAGTGCCCCAAACTTCAATGTCGACAATTCCATCTCCGCCAGCAGCCTGATTCTGATTCTGATTCTGGTTAGCGGCTGTTGAATTTCCGGAATTGTTATTGTTCCCGCTACAACCGGTTATGGTTGTAATGGCCAAGGCGCCTGTCGCTAACATCAACCCCATTTTTTTGAATATCATCTTGTTCCCCCTTAACATTTTTTGAATCCGCTTACAATTAAAATGATACAATCAGTCAATCCCACACTCAAATGGGCATTTTTAAGTTTAAACATGTCATTTTCAATAAAATAAAAAGCCATTCCTAAGGAATGACTCATTACGTTCAGCTATTCGGCAGATTTTTGCGAAAATCTCTGGGTTTGTATCCTGTAAACTTTTCAAACATCCGCGCAAAATGCTGCGCATCAGAATATCCAACCATCCGGCAAATTTCGTACACTTTTAAATCTGTAGTCTCCAGCAGTTCCTTTGCTTTATCGATCCGCAGTTGGGTCAAGTAATTCAAGTAGTTGTCTCCCGTTTTTCTTTTGAACAGCTGGCTTAAATAAAAAGGACTGATAAAAAAACGGGCAGCCAAATCAGCAAGACTGATTTGTTCATTATAATGTTTAGACACATATAGCTTAATTTCCGATATAATATCTTTTCTATGAGATAGATTATGTTCCAACTTGAAATGGATGATCCCTCGAATGACTTGTATCATCCATTCCTCCAAATACTCAAGCGTCCTAAACCGCGAAAAGCCTTCCAAAGACAGAATATGTCTGCCTACCAGTTCATTCTGCTGTAGCTGCTGGAATGACAGCCTTCGGATGCTTGACAGAAGGATGTTTAAACACCATAGTTGCAGATCTGCGGGAGACATTCCCGGTTCGGCTACCATTCCCCGGAAAATTTCGTGGATGATGCCCACACATTCTTCCTCGTCCATATTATCAAGTGCAGTTTCCAGTTTGGATATCATCTCCTCCGGCACCGGATGACTGCAGTCTGTCATTGTTATAATCTCATTATAGGAAATTACAGGGTCTCCTGCCTTAATCACTTTGTAGCTTAGTGCATTTCGTGCTTCTTCGAAAGACTGGCACATCCCCGTTGTCCGCTTATACACTGCACCAATGCCTACGCTGATCGACAGATTCAAATTACGGTAGACCGCCTGTTTCAGTTCTTGTATCACATGAAGCAATCTGCCATGCAAAATATTGCTGTTATGCGCAATCACAACCGCAATTTGCGGGCCGAAATACCGGAAGCAGTATACTTGATGGTAATTTTTCAAAGCCTGGTCTATTAAATGTAACAGTGGCTGAAAACCAATCTCCTTCAGTGCATCCGTACTGCCCTCAATCTCAATCAGGATAGAATTGAACCAGATGCCTGCTGTAGGAATTTGAGCACTGCGAAGCAGCTCATCCACCAGACTGGTCTGATCATTCCCGATATCAAGAATGTCCCGTAAGGTTTCTTCCTGAATCCGGCTATGAATTTCATGCTTTAATTCGTCTAAACTTTGCAGCTTGATCCTGTCTGCACGAATCCGTTCCATGACCTGGTTCACACTGTCACGCAACTCTTCTTCCTCAACCGGCTTGTTAATGTAGAACTGTACTCCCAGCTTCATCCCTCTTCTGGCATACTCAAAATCTGCATATCCACTTAACAGAATGAATTTAGTCTGAACTTTCGTTTCTTCCAGCATTTTAATCATATCGAGACCATCTGCTTTGGGCATACGGATATCCGTTATTGCAATATCCGGGCGGAGCTTTTGTATGATTTCGTATCCTTCAAGCCCGTTATAAGCTACTCCAACAACCTTACATTCTGGAAGATAGCGGCCTATGATCTTTTTGAGTCCTTCCACGATACCTTTTTCATCATCTATGATTACTACTTTCATCCCAATCTCCTCCTGCTGTCTGTTCATTGCCGTTGGTATTTCAATTCCCTGGTATCAGGATTTCAATGGTTGTTCCCTCCACATTTCCGGGAACGATGGTTAGATAATACCGGTCGCCGTAATGGAGCTTGATACGTTCAGCAATATTTAAGAGACCCAGTCCTTTTTCAGTTTGTTCACCAATGATCTCCAATTTGTATTTATGTGAATCCGCTCCGTCTAAAAGCGCACGCAGTTCGGATTCCTTGTCCTGGCTCATACCCATTCCATTATCCATAATCCGAAATAACATTTCTCCTTGTTCTGTCCAACTGCCCTCAATCCTGATATCCATAATACGGCTGTAGTCCTCAAAACCGTGATTAATGCTGTTTTCAACAATCGGTTGAAAGACCAGAGGGATGATGCTGCACCCCAGCATTTCATCAGGTATCTTGAACTCAAACTTGAACATATGATCAAAACGGATATTCTGAAGCTGCAGATAATTTGCTGTATATTCCAGTTCATGTTTAACTGAATGCTGTTTACCTTCCTTGGCTAAGACCAGCCGGAACATGCGTGCCAGAATTTTAATCATGTCCGCGGTCTCATCATCATCTTTCATCAAAGCCTTCATACGAATGGATTCTAAGGTATTGTAGAGCATATGAGGATTGATCTGATTCTGGAGAGCGATGAATTTTGCCTGCCGCTGTTTGATTTCTCCGACATACACATCCTCTATCAAAGTTCGGATAGTTGTAATCATTTTGTTGTAACTGTGCACCAGACTTCCGATTTCATCATTAGCCTGCTCTTTCTCTATAGCCAGATATTGTCCCACTTCTGCTTGCTTCATACTTCTCCGAAGTGCCTTAATAGGCTTGGTAATCGTATAGCTCAAACCAAATGAGAACAGCGTTATAACCAGACAACTCATCAGAATGACAACGACAGTCATGACTTTAATTTGATTAATTTTTTGAAGAAGCCTTGGGCGGGGGATATCCGTTCGAATTAACAACTCCCCTTGGGATGTCCTTCCCAATAAAACAATGTGATTCTTGGTTTCGTTATTCTTAATATAGCTGGCTCCTGAGTCCATAACTTGTTTCCAGGATAACTGTCCGCTGGCAGCATCAGAATGGTAGACGATTTGTTGCTTAAGATTAGTGATAACTACACTTATACCGTACTTATCCCTGGCCAAAATGAACTCATGATCAAGCTGCAGCAATGTAAAGGGGTCTAGATCAATAAGCAGCATTCCTGCATATGCCCCATCTGAGCTGAACAGCACTCTACCCGCAGTTACAACTGCTCCCTCCCCTTTATCTTCATAGTAGGAACGGTCATGCAATCCCGTGATGAAGAAGGTTTCATTCGAATTCCGTAACCCCTTGTACCACTCTTGAGCCAACAGCAGGTTCTCATTCACTTTGTTCGTTGAACTGCTGAACTGATACACGCTGTCATCTCTGCTGACCAGCATCACCGTACTCATCTCCGATTTGAGCAATGCGACTCGCATCAGCAAACGCTGCACAGCAAGTCTTTGATTTACTATTTCGTCAAAGGGCAAATTTTTCGTATCGCCGAGACTGTAAATGATATCGTTATCTACAAGTACCGACTTCGTAACCTCCTCATATTCTTTTAGAAATTCATTCAAAGTACTCCTTATTTGCGAAGTATAGAGTGAAGCAAACTCCTGAGAAGATTCCTCTAACCCCTTTGCAGATTGCTGAAATATGAATGCGCTTACAGATAATAGAGGAATAACACATACCAATACATAACCAAGCATCAGCTTATTTTGTAATTTCATATTTTTTATTCTTGTAAATATTCTTCTTTTCCAAGGATTGCGGGTTCGTTCCATACAGGGCCCTTCCTTCATTAAGAATGCATTTACAAGAAAGTATACTATAGGAGTATCTTAATTGAAGAGGGATTTTTAATTTTTTCCTGGGACATTTACATGATTTTTCCGTTTCTATAAATAAAATAGTGCATGCATAGAAGCCGAACCCTATACGGGCCCGGCTATACATGCAATATTATCTCACTAGAGTGGATTCAAATGGATTCATTAAGCAGGCTAATACTGTCATCACACCACTGAATAAGGCTGCTAAATTGCTTTTTGCCATAATCATTGGTAATTAGCCAGTACTTAATATTAGGGTCATCCGGCTCTTGCTTTAGCAGCCATTCCTCAAGCCCCAAAAAGATCTGTAATGCTTCCTCCAGCTTTTTCTTATGATCCTGGATATGCCCGATAATAATGTCAGATGAAGTATTACTGCCGAAAAATACTTTTAGCAGTAATTCGTTCTTCTTCAGCATCACCATGTGTTCCATGGGCTGGGAGAGCCAATCTTTCAAGTGTTGCTTTCCCTGTTCTGTAATGCTGTATATTTTTTTATCAGGTTTGCCATCCTGGCGCTGAATTTGGACTGCCACATCCCTGTTTTTCAAAAGCTCGGCTAACCCCGGATAAATTTGGCCGTAATTTTCTTTCCAAAAATACTGTGTGCTATCTTCCATATGCTGTTTAATATCGTAGCCAGTGTGCGGACCTATGGAAAGAATGCCCAGTATTGCAAGCATCGTATTCTCTTTTGCAGATAGTGAAGCCATTGTTGTGTAACCTCCCATGGAAATGCTGCCAAAATCAATCCGCTAATGCATAACGAAGCTGGCATGTTTATTATAAAGCATTTTCAGCTGAAGTCACACTGATTTAATGTATATATTATTATAATATATATTTTTATAATAATCTTTATTGACAAGGGTTACGAGGACGTTTAGATTATAGATATGAGCAGAACGCTCATTTTGAAGCCCTACTACTTTTATTGGGCGTGACCTACAAAAAAGGAGCGAAGTATCATGACTATGATTGCAGTTAACTATCCGGAAGGCCGTATTTCTTTAGAGCAACGCCGCGTTCTTGCGGAGACACTGACAGATGCAGTGCTGGTTCCAGAGGTTGGACAGTTTTGCCCGCCGGCACGTGAAGGTTTCCAAGTACGATTCTCCGAATTTTCTACCGGGCATATGGGTATTGGCGGAAAATTACTAGTGGATACACCGGAAAAGGATATCATCCTCATAAATATTCTGGTCATGGACGGAGATTGGAGAAACGAGGTTCGAAAAGAAGTTATTCAGAATACACTTTCCAGTTTGGCCCAGGCACTTGATGTGAAAGAGCCCTCTCCAGGCTGGTGGGTGTCCTTCCAAGTAATCGATGAGGGCAGCTGGGGTTCCCGCGGAGGAGTATTATCCATCTTGGACCTGCTTGATTCAGGCGTCTTTACCGAAGAAAAAGCCAAGGCCATCCGTAATAATTTTTCATAAATCTAAATCTCAAAGAAATCAGGTCAAATTAATAGCTACGACAGGAGGTTAGTTATGCTCTATGTGATCAGGCACGGGCAGACAGATCTGAATAAGGAAGGAAGAGTTCAGGGCCGCAAGGGGCTTCCCTTGAACAGCCCTGGAATCCAGCAAGCGGAGAAACTGAAAGCACAAATCAGCGGAATCCGGTTCGATTATATCTTCTCCTCACCACAGGAGCGGGCTGTTCAGACAGCTGAAATCGCAACTGTCATGAAGGCTAACATCGACGAACGTCTTAATGTTTTTGACTTGGGCACAGCCGACGGCCTGAAAAAAGAAGAGGTTAGACTAGCCGGCGGCATTCCCGATCCCAGCCTTTACGAGGGAGTCGAAAATGTCGCCAATTATGTCACCAGAGTGTTTGGATTTATGAAAGAACTTGAGGAAAAATACGCTGGCAAAGAGATCAATATTCTCATATCCGGACACCAGTGTACCACAGGGACGATAAGAGCCTATTTCGAAGGGATGCCCGAGGATGGAAATGTTCTGAAACTTGCATCAAGAAATGGAGAACTGAAAACTTACGAGTTCTAACTTTCAATTGACCCATGTTCCGCCACACGGCGTATATGTCAAGAAATTCAATCCACTATGTCGATGCTCCGAAGTTATACCAACGGTCAAATTGCTAGGTCCGGGAACTTAGGTTAATGAGCAGCTTGCCGAGAGACTTTGAACGAGCACATTCCCTCTTCTGACATATGAAGACTGTAGGAAATGTTCCCGATTTTAGCAGTCTTCCAGCTAGCCTGTTTAGGATCTAATCTTGGCGTATGGTCAAACATAGCGATCACTTTTTGTAGTTCCTCTTCAGTGGCATTAGGTGAAAATATCGGTAACAGCGTTTGCATTGTCAAAGCTATTTCTACTCCCCCATCACCCTCAATGCCATTTTTCTTCATATCATCTAATGTTTCTTGCGGATAGTACAGGTATTTTTGCTGGTATACGATGTTTCTCAAGCTTTTATCCACATTCATTCCAGCTGTCATCGAACCATATCCTCCAAGACTGGCCTGTAACTTAGTTACTCCATACTTCTTTATGATCGTATAGGATTCAATTGGTCCAAGCTTGGAATTCTTATTGTATTGATTGATAAAAGCGTTCGCACTGCTGTATATCTGTGGTTCCGTCTGGATTACCTTTGATGAAGCTTTGACCGTAGCGATTGCGAAGGGATAAGGATGCTTAAGTGTAGCTGCAACAATAGTAGTGCCAATTATAATTGTCATTACCTTTAACCATTTGCTCTTCATGCTTAAATTCTCCTTTGTGGAATCTCTTTTATTTCTTTCAAATAAATTTCAATTCCGTTTCATTGATTAATATATAAAATCACTTCCTAAGAACTCAAATAGGAAAATAATGTAAATTTCCACCTTTGCTCTTCCTATTATAAAGAAACTTTGGACTTCTTTCAATAAACTGAAGTCCACAAACATTTAGAAGACGCAGGCACACGACAACAATTTAGTCATGTGAGAGCAGTCGATCCTATGCAAATATCGTAAATCCACGGTTGTTTTTTGGTAGTCCTATATAAGCATAAAGCAACTCATCCGCAGACGAGTTGCTTTATGCTCTGAATTTTAAACATGTCTACAATCGCCAGAATCACTGCTTCCCCCAGCTCCTTCGCGATTCCCGCTGCGTCCACTTTTCCCCGGCGGTGTCCAGGCCGAAGAGCCCAACCACAACTTCCTTCTCCCGGTCATCCAAAATGTCCAGATTGGGGTAAATCTTACTCTTCTCGATCTTCAGATCCACTTCCTTCACAATATCATCTGCGCCGGAGCTGAGGATATCGTGAAGGGTGATCTCATTGCCTCCCTTGTCCGTCCCGGTCGGATCATGCAGGGATACATCCTTTTTGGTCTTTTTAAGCGATCTCAAATGCATCAGGATTTTATTTTCAATACAGCGGGCGGCATGCCCTTGTTCGGGTGGTAGCTCTCGATGGCTTTAATCAGACCGATGGTGCCGATGGAGATGAGATCCTCCGTGTCTTCGCCTGTATTGTCGAATTTCTTGAGGTTATGGACACGGGTGCGATGTCAAAAAAGAGGACGATCCTTATTCATTCCCCATCGTGCTGATATCGATTACAAACCGGTAACGGACATCTGAAGCAAGTACACGCTCCCAGGCTTCATCAATCCGGTCGGCAGAAATAACCTCGATCTCAGATGCAATATTGTGTTCAGCGCAGAAATTAAGCATTTCCTGCGTTTCACGGATTCCGCCAATCATCGATCCGGCAAACGAGCGGCGGTGACCGATCAGTGAGAACACGTTAACTGACAAGGGATCAGCGGGCGCACCGACATTGACTAATGTACCATCCAGCGCCAGGAGCGAAAGATAGGCATCAATATTAATCTGCGCGCTTACTGTATTTATGATTAGGTCGAACGAACCGGCAAGCTGCTTAAATGTCTCCGAATCGCTAGTCGCATAATAATGGTTCGCCCCTAATTGCAAACCGTCTTCCTTCTTCTTCAGAGACTGTGATAAAACAGTAACCTCAGCCCCCATGGCATGAGCAATCTTCACAGCCATATGTCCAAGTCCACCAAGACCTACTACAGCTACTTTTTTACCTGGAGCGGCTCCCCAATGGCGCAGCGGTGAATAGGTTGTAATTCCGGCACACAAAAGTGGTGCAGCGGCGTCAAGCGGAATAGCATCAGGAATCCGGACCACGAAGTCCTCTGTTACCACGATGTGGGTGGAATACCCGCCTTGCGTATAGTGCCCGTACCGGTCGATAGCACCGTAGGTGCCAGTATTGCCATGCAGGCAATACTGTTCCTCGCCTTTATGGCAATTACTGCACTCTCCACAGGAGTCAACCATACAACCTACCCCTACCCGGTCACCTACAGCAAATTTGGTGACATGTGATCCCACCTGACTGACAATGCCGGCGATCTCGTGTCCAGGAACGAGTGGATAGTTGACAGGCCCCCACTCTCCGCGCGCAGTATGAATGTCCGAGTGGCAGATCCCAGCGTATTTAATATCAATAAGAACATCGTGCGGCTGCAGATTCCGGCGCTCGATAGTGGTTAGCTTGAACGGACCTTCCTGACTGAATGTAGCACGTGCATTAACTTTTATCATAGTATTACCTCCTGGAATGGATAATGTAGCTCCTGTATTACAAAGCCTATGTTATTACTTAAAGTTAACTCTAAGTCAAGTGAATAATTTAAATTAGCCTATAACTGAAGCATGACAACTAGCAAATACCATGATACAATCCCTGTTAAAGTTAGCTCGAAGTCAATGAGATGAAAGATAGGAGATACATGATGAAGACTTACTCCATTAGTGAAGTTGCAGAATACTTTAACCTGACACCGCATACTTTGCGTTATTACGACAAAGAGGGACTTATGCCTTTTATAGAAAGGACTTCCAGCGGGAAACGTGTTTTCAAAGAATCCGATATGGACGCCTTAAAAGTAATTGAATGTCTGAAAGCATCCGGGATGCCTATTAGGGAGATTAAACACTTCATTGAATGGTGCTCTGAGGGGGATTCTACCTTGCAGCAAAGATATGACATGTTCCTGGAACGGAAAGCTTCAGTGGAAGCACAGATGGAAGAATTAAAAAAAACAATGGATGTCATAGAACACAAATGCTTATATTACAAAACCGCCTTGGGTAACGGTACGGAAGATATTTATAAAAACAATAAAATAAAAAGTTCTTTCGCTCAGAAATGAACTTTCACAGTCATCAATTAAGTATTATCAATTTATCAATGACAATAAATTTCAGGATACACAAATAACCTGCAGGACTGAGACTTTAATATCTCATTCCTACAGGTTATTATTTTAAATCTTCAAGTTATCCTAGACTGAAAAAGCATTCCAATAAAGAAGAGAAGCGGAGCAACCAACATTAATGAAGCGGTAGGATTCTCCTCCCCATGTTCCGCTTCAGAAAATTCCAAAACATTCCTGGGAAATGTTGAAAACCGCCGCAGGTTCCCAGAAAGGGATATTATGTTCCCGGGCAAATCGGATACCATTTAACGCTCCTTGCATACTCTTGTAAGAACTCATTTTATCTCAACCATCAATCAGCGATCGTTCCTTGATGAATTCGACATCATCGAGTGATCTGAACAACCAGATGAATAAAATCGGCATAGGAGAAGTTTAAAGAGGGGGAAAGCCTAGTAGTAATATCATTTTTCCGCACTGCTAGATGAAATTGTATATAATCTTTCTTTTTTTTTCGGATATTGCGTGACCATCCCTAAAAGGCTAGGCATCTGGGCTTACTCAAAGAAAAAAGCGTTCGGTATGAATCCCGGACGCTTTTTTCTTGTTCATATGATAGCTTAATTACCAACAAAAAGCAGTCCATGTACAGAAGCAAGAAAAAGTTGGAAGAGCTTCTGCTTTTACAAAAGTTGTGTCAATCTGGACATCCAAATCAAAATCACTCATGTTCATTCGTCCTCTCATCCTAATTTTTACTAAATATTCATCAATCTTCAAATAGTATACTTGAGCAATTTACCCATGTAAACAATTAATTTATATATATTCCAATATTAAGAGTATGAGAGTATACTATTCTTAAATTTATATCGGAAAGGTACACGATGATGAATCTAACTGAAAAAACGTTGCAAACTAAATCACCAACTGGCAACACTGCTAATTCATCTATGTTATTCCGCACCTTGGATTTCTTCATGCTCCGAACCCCACTCCTGCCGATGGAAATGTACTGCAGCTTTATGGAAGAGCCCAAAAGCCTTGGCCAACAATTAACCGAAATGACCCAAAACCCGTTGCTTCAAGAAGCCGTGCAGATTGCTAGCACGTCCCTTAGCCGGGATCTTCCGGCCTTGCAGGAAAAAAACAACCCGCGCAAAACCCGCCATACGATGGATGCATGGCTACGATACTGGTTAAGGATGGTTTCACGGCCGACTCCCTTCGGGATTTTCGCGGGAGTTACCTTAGGTAGCTTTACTTCGTCCAGCCATTTACAACTCGCTCCTCGGGAGCATTATCGCAAACATGCCCGCCCAGATATGGAGTGGCTGCTCCAAATCATTGAACAGCTTGAATCCAACGCAAGCATTGTAAGCCAGCTTCAAATACAAGCCAGCACTATGACATTACGGCAAGGCTCCCGCCTCACCCTACCATACGTGACCCGTTACGGCCATAGCGGTAAGGAAGAGCTTCAGCATGACAGTGTATCGGTCCGCCTGACCCCGGTGCTTGAATTGGTCTTGCAAGAAGCGATCCAGATGATCCCCTTCAATGAATTGTTCCGGCGCATCAGTTCAAATTATTCGGATACGAAACCTGAAATCATTCAGTCTTTCCTACTGCAGTTGATCGAAGAGGAAATCCTTATCACCTCCTTGCGTCCGCCTACCACAGTACCCTCGCCTCTAGAGTATATAATCAATGCTTTGGTTCCGGTTGCAGGGATTGAAACTATCAAACATATGCTGCAATCCGTCGATTCTGCATTAAAGCAATATGAGCGAACTCCCCTCGGGCAAGGTAAAGATTTACTGCGGAGTCTTCAAGAGCATATGTCAGCGATTGTCCCGTCTGCGAATCCAATCCAGGTGGACATGTCTGTAACATCCGACAACTTACAGCTCCCGGCGTCCGTCTCCCTCGATGCTGCAAAAGCCGCCGATTTGATTTGGCGTTGGAACCTAAATGAAGCAAGACAACATCAATCCCCACTAAAATCGTACACTATGGAATTTCTAGATAAATATGGACAGTACCGGAAGATTCCTCTACTGGAGTTATTGGATGATGAACTGGGGTTAGGATCGCCTGCCGGATATGAATATCCCCCATCTATTCGGAGTCTGTCAAATAACCGGGAGGTGAAAGGAAACCGGCGTGAGCAGTTGCTTCTTCAGTGGATGACGGAAGCATTAGCTGAAAGGCAGCTTGAAATCGAGATTAGCGGACAACGTTTGGAAGCTTGGGAAGGGAACTCCGAGACTTTAGGTATGTCGGATCTCACCCCCTTATCGCTAGAGTTATATTTTTCACTTACGGCTGCCTCTTCTGCTGCGGTGGAGGCGGGGGATTATCAGTTGATACTTTCTCCTAACCAAGGGTCGGGAGGAGCCGGAAAAACCTTCGGTAGATTTGCCAGCTTGCTTGGTGATGAAGCTCTTAGCAGGCTGCAGGATATTCAGCAAGAAGAGAGCAGGCTGCATCCGAATTCTGTTATGGCCGAGGTTTCATACTACCCGCTGAAAGGCAGGGCTACCAATGTTGTTCTGGCACCCAATGTGCGGCCGTACGAAATACCGCTTGGGGCCGTTTCCTCCAAATCCCCTGAGGAAACTATCACACTTCAGGATATTGACGTTGGTTTTAAAGACGGCCAGCTATATCTAATCTCCCGGAGTTTAGGACAGGAAGTGATTGCCACGACAGGGCATATGTTGAATGTCATGACAGCCCCCAACTTATGCCGCTTCCTATTGGAGGTGAGTCAAGAGCGACGAGGACAATGGCAACCTTTTCAATGGGGGGCCTTAATGAATTCTCCCTTTTTGCCGCGGCTGCGGTATGAAAGGATCGTACTATCACCTGCTAGATGGAAATGGATTAATGAAGTCAGCAAAGAAAATAAAAGCATAATAGATGCCGAATGGCCATTAATGCTGAAGGAATGGCGAAATCGTTGGATGGTTCCCCAACATGTATATTTGACCCAGGCAGATCACCGGATACTACTGGATTTGGAACAAGCTCTGCATTCAGACCTTCTGCGCAAAGAGATAGAGAAACATGGAACAGCCACTTTGGTTGAGATCGTGGGTGACCTACTTGATTTGCCTGTGGAAGGAACGGACGGAAGATATATCGGAGAGTTTGTATTTCCTTTAGTAAGGAACAAACTGGCTTCGATACCGAATCCCAGCGGAGTCAAACCAGCTGCTTGTACTGCAGAACTCCAGGATTTAAGGCAGAGGCATGATCAATTTGATCATCCGCAGCAGGTGCCAGGAAGTTCTATTCTCCCGCAATTTTCTCGAGATATTTCGCTTCATTCTGAACGTTCTTATCTGCCTGGAAGCAAGTGGCTTTATTTCAAATTGTACGGAAATGGAAAACGACAGGAAGAATTAATTGGCCGGTATGTAATGCAGTTTATGAAATCCGTTGTTGGACAAGGATTGGCAGAGCTTTGCTACTTCATCAGGTACCAAGACCCTGAGCACCATCTACGAATCAGGATTCAAAGCGATCCTGAACGAATTGGCACAAAATTGATTCCCCTTCTTCACCAATGGAGCAGCCAGCTACAGCAGGAAGGTATGCTGTCTAGGCTTGTTATCGATACTTATGAGCCAGAAATTGAACGTTATGGTGGAATGTCAGGAATGAGAGCAGCTGAAGTATTGTTTTCAGCCGATAGTGTTGTTTCAGCCAACTTCATTGCCGCAATCCGTTTCGGTAGGATGTCCATGGAGTTAAACCTTCTGGCAGTAGTATCAATCATAGACATTATGAATGGATTCGGACTTTCTCATGAACAGCAGTTTGATTGGCTGAATCTGAATATCAGACAGCAGGAATGCTGGGAAGAATTCAGACAATACCGTAGCCGTTTGTTACAGTATTTGAAGTATGCTCGTGATAATACCTATGGCTGGACTGATCATCAAGATGGCCCATTCATTGATGAGATGCTGCAACTGCGGCGTCCTGCTCTACTGAACTACGTGTCTACTTTACATACAGCAACAGAAAAGACAGAAACGGAGGTTCCACTTAAGGAACTAATGGCCAGTGTAATTCATATGCATCTAAACCGACTGCTAGGCACGAACCGGGAACGGGAGCAGAAAGTAATGGTCTATACCCGCCATTCTCTTCACTGCCTTATAGAATATAATAAAAATAAAAATACGAAATGAGCCGAACTATATGGATCAGGAACTGATGCAGCAAATTAAATCATGCGTTATAGAAGTTGCTAATCGGTTAAAGAACCCGGAGTATATCGTACAGGTTATCGAGCAGGAGATCGGGACCGTAGAGCAGAAGAAAGCTTACTGGCAGCCTTTAAGTCTTTCTCAGGGTTATCCTGGGATCTGCGTTTTATTAGGGGCATTAGACACGGTGGAGCCTGATGCGGGATGGGATCAAATTGGACATGCTTACGCTATAGAGATTCAACGCGGTCTGGGTTTTCAGGCTGTAGGAACTACAGGCCTATGGACAGGACTTACGGGTATAAGCTTAGGGATATCATCTCTATCTCGAGGCAAGAAAAGATATCAGAATATGTTGGAGAAACTACACCACGGGTTAGCAGATATGACAGCAGCGACTATTATGGATCTAAGCCACATGTTCAAAGACCAGCTTCATGCATATCATTATGACACCATAAGTGGAGTTGCAGGAGTTGCACGCTATTTCCTGTTGAATCAAGATGAGTCAAGGTTTCAAGAACTGTTGCCTTCCCTTCTGGAATACTTAACCAAAGTTTTAAGTGAAGTCATTGGGAAAGGACAAAACCTTTCTAAATGGCTGATCAAGCCGGAAAGCTATTTGAATCCTGAATTACGCCAAACTTATCCCGATGGATACTTCGATCTAGGGATGTCCCATGGGATTTCAGGTGTATTAGCTGCCCTCAGCATTGCCTGCCAGACTTCATCTCAGCAGAACCCCGCACAGCTTGTAGCTATTCGTAATGTTGGGGAATGGATACTTCAGCAAGTACAACTAGATGAATATGGCCTATATTGGCCAGGCAAGATCGGTCTAAAACAGAAGCAGCCAGGAAACATTCAAATGATTTCCCTATCCTCCGGCAGGGAATCTTGGTGCTATGGAACCCACGGCATTGCTCGGGCATTCTGGCTTGCAGGAATAGCGACAGGCGAAAAAGCTTGGTGCGAAAGTGCTATTCAGGCTACTATAGCCGCCAATATCCGTACTTTTAATCAGGATTTCTATAAAGTTTCACCCACATTTTGTCATGGCTTGGCGGGGCTCCTTCATGCAACCAATGAGTTAGCACAGGAAACAGGGCATCCGGTATTAACGTTACAACGGGACCAATTAGCAAAGAACATTATTTCCAGGTTTGATCCATCATTACCCTTTTGCTTTTACGATCTGGATGCTTTCGATATGACTGTTCGTCCAACCCAGAAAGCAGGGTTATTGGATGGGGCGGCCGGCGTCGCATTTGCCTTGCTAAGCTGCCTTGGCGAGAATGAATCGCCGGGAAACACTGCCTTTATGTTAAGGTAATACCTTAAGTTAGGGTACGCCTTTTCCATGCCTACCAGAGCTCAGAGATAGGTAATAATATGAAACAAGTTCATAAACTGGCTTCTGCGTGATTTTTCTACGGTTGATTAAAAAGCGTACACTCTAGATTTTGGTGTCTCCTCCGGTTCGAGTTTCGCCTAGTAAAGTAACGGATTATACTGCTTCTTGAAAGCCACGGCACGGCACCGGAACAACCACATTATGCATGGCACTTGCAGAAAGGGTTTCTCACATACACTGGCAAATGTCTTACCTTACCGTCCGCACCTATTGCTTGTTTTGGTTGGCCTTACACAAGGGACAGCATTGTTTATGACTGTGGGGAATGGCTTCGATGTGAAGTTCATCAGTAACCATGGACCGAAATTGGACGGATGCGAAGCCTTAATAAAATTTTCAAGGATGTTCTCTCAGGCTATCCGTGTGGAAAAGTCGCAATGATTCTGGTCAATAGCCGAATTCACCATGCCACAGAGTTACAGTCTTTTTTGAAGGAACATCCGCGTCTACAGTTGGTTTTTCTACCGCATTACAGCCCAAACACCTTTATCCGAGAGTCTTAGCAGCAGCCTGCGCACCGGCCTGATCCTCAATGTAGAACTTCCGGTCACTCGACTAGCCTTCAGCTCCGGTTCTACTGTTGACCACGACTCCGCACCCGGTATTCCGCTTATAGCTTCTAGCATTGACTTACATCCTCCCGGTTTATTCTTCCACGTCCGCTCGCTGCAGCCGGCACAGGCTCGCCTGCCTTCACCAGCACCTTGCTGCCCAGCAGGAAAAATCCTAGAATAAACATGAGCAGCCCCGTGAGCATTAGCATCCATTCAATTTTCACCGCATCGGCCAGCGGTCCGAAGATCAGCATTCCAAACGGCATCATGGAGCTAGAGATCATCCCCAGCACGCCTAACACTCTGCCCAGGTAGTCTGGCTCCACCTTTTCCTGCAGCAACACAGTGCCCGAGGTAATCAAGAACGG
This sequence comes from Paenibacillus sp. 22594, assembly GCF_052044425.1. Lineage (NCBI taxonomy): Bacteria > Bacillati > Bacillota > Bacilli > Caryophanales > Paenibacillaceae > Paenibacillus > Paenibacillus sp. 22594. The sequence goes on along the minus strand of NZ_JBQENA010000017.1, from coordinate 8,935 downwards.
CAGCGCAAGTCCAATCAGCCCCATGAAGAGCAAGTAAATCCAGAACACGGGGATAACGCCTAGCGCAAACGTGAATGCTCCCATCGCGAGTGAAGACATCGTCATCGTATATACTCTGTTGCGGAATCCCTTCCAGCCGGCCAGGATCCCCCCCCCAAGCATCATACCGATGGAATAGGTGATCTCGATGGCCGTAAGCCGCCAAATATCATCTCCAAAGGTCCGTGTGACCTGCAGCGGGGTCAGAAAAGAAACCGGTGCGGCCAATACAAAGAAAAAGGCTATGAAGATCAAGAAGGTCCGGATATAATGGTGCTGCTTAATATAGCTAAATCCCAGACGCATATCGCTGAAGTAGCTCAAGGTCTGTTTTGCGGCAGCCTTAGCATGCAACGGCACTTTCACAAAGAGCAGCATTGTAGCCACAGCCAGCACCGCTGTAATCACGTCGATGAAAAAGATTAACTCAATGGAAGCCACGGTGAGAAGCGCGCCGCTCAGTATCGGGGACAGCAGCATGGTCAGGGCTTGTATACTCCCGTTCGTGCCGTTCAGCTTCATGAGCTGCTCCTTGGGCACGATCTGGGGCAGCATGGCACCTACGGCCGGCGTTTGCACTGCTGTTCCCAGCGCCCGTACTGCAGAGAACACCAACAGCAGCCACATCTCGTCATAGCCTACCAGGAACAGTAGTGCTAGAATTAGGGTTGCAGCCGCAATGCAGGAGTCGGAAAGGATAATCAGCAGTTTGCGGCTGTACCGGTCTGCCCATACTCCGGCAAAAGGAGACAGCAGGAATGTCGGCACAAACCCGCAAATAATCGTAATTGTCATCATGAGGCCGGACTTGGTATTCAGTGTGATATACCAGAGGATCGCATACTGAACCAGTGAAGAGCCAAATAAAGAGATCGTCTGACTGGTCAGAAAGAGCACAATATTCTTTTTCCAATTCAAATGCATATTTGAAAACCCCTATTCTTTACAATAGACTCTCGCCATTCGCCGAGGTAGATGGGACAAGGGTTTCCTTGCTCTACCCATGTCTCTTCCTCCTACTTCCGTAGGAGGATTTTTTGATTCAGCAACAACTCCATTTGGAAAATAAAATGGAGAACGTACGATTTTTTTCAAAAAAGCCTTGACTTTTAGCCCATTTTTCAAAAATAGCGTGGTAAGGGTATTTTCCATCTCTCGCGATTGGAGTGGTTTTCATGAGAGCGATTCTCGTTGCTCACGCTCAGTACCAGCATTCTGTTCTTCAGCGCCTTCAAGATTCTCGCATCTTTCTCATCCCCAAAGACATATTTGATAAAATTGTCCTGGAAAAGCAGTAACCGCAACCAGCCCTCTAATTGCACCTCTTCACTTCTATGATGTTATTGAAGTACAATGCAATTGCTCATAATTGCTAATCTGTTCTCCTTCGCTGTCACTAGCCTGTATTCTTTCCTGACCAATTTGAACGATGCCGGCAAGCCGCGCCTCTCGGGCCATTTGAATATCAGCCTTCGTATCACCGAACATGAGTGTGCGCTCCGGTGGAATCTGAAGCTTCGCACAGGCTGCAATAGCCAAATCCGGATGCGGCTTCCCATTTACTTGACCATCACTGCCGAGAATAACCTGGAAATGATCACATATTCCAAGCCACTCCAGATGCTTTACAGCCGCTTCGGTATCATCCGATGTGACAACTCCGATCGGAATTCCCTCCCGGCTCAGCTGTTGTATGAATGCTAAAACACCGGGTATAGCCCGAACTGGACGCAACTCATCGATCTGTGTGGATGCATACTTCATATCGGACAATACCGTCGTAATCGCCTCATTCCATGACAGACCGGAAAAGTACAAGTGCCCTGCAAGCAAAGCTGCAATCTCCTGGTTGGAGCCCATCGCAAGTGGGCCAAGTGGGTCGTAATGAAATCTCTCTCCGTCACTACACATGCCAAGGACAGCCTGCCAATTCACATCCAGCGCTCTATGACGCAATCGGTTCATTAGCAGACTGCTCCAAGTCCCCCAAAGGTATGCGAAATCAAGCAGCGTTCCATCCTTGTCGAACAGAACCCCATCCACCTCCCACGATGATGCCCCACATTGAATTCGAATGCTCATAACTCTGCGTTCACTTCCTCCCACGTCAATGAAGCACATCCAATCGGATTGGCATAAATGGGATTAATAAACGCTAACAGTGTCCCATATTCTGATCTGAGCTCCACTCTTAACCAGCGATAGATATCTCCCGCCCATTCTGTCTCATACACGTATGGTCTGTCCGCATTTACATCTGCTTCAAATACGTTCAAACCATTCAATAACCAGATCATCTTACCTTTCTCCTTCATACCTTTTATAGCGATACTATAGCGGATCGGGACAGCTGATTGTGCATGAATAACTACTTGATCTCCCGGCAATACTTTCCTTCCCCCACTATAAATGCAAGGCTCAAGCACTGGGCCTCTAGATACGATACACCGGCCTTTCTTTACAGCAGCCAACAGCTGATCGCCGCTTAGTTCGTCACAGTACACGTAAGTGGCCGGATCTCCCGCTAGAGATGGAGGTCCTCCTTCCATATAGCTTTCATGCGGCAACAGATGCGTATCACTGCCTCCGATTCCTGTCAGGCGCAGTCCTCTCCCCCAACAGGCGTCCCACAGCTTCAATGCGCGTTCTGCCGCTTCGGCGTTGCCTTCATAGGTCGGATCATTCCATATCTCAATTGCGTGGAACAAGCTCATCTCTGTCCTTCCGAAACGCCAATCCCATGGTGCTAAATAAGGATGATTCAAGCTGCACACCGCACCTTGCTCGCGCGCTGCCGCGATAATTCGGTTCATTCCTTCGGCATCTTCAATCGTGAGCGTACCATCCTCATCATACAAAGGAAGCCAATCCATGATCCCCAGTACATTCCAGTGTCCTTGAAACGCTGTCACTTCCATCCCCGGCAGCGCAAGGAGTCTGTCGTGGGAAGGCCAAGCGGTATGCCGATGATTATGCTCAGTCACTACGATAAAGTCTAACTGCTGCCTCAATGATGATTGCATCAATTGCTCCGGAGACTGCTTGCCGTCCGATAACGATGTATGCATATGGAAATCGCCTTTATACCATCCTGTGCTGCGGTTGATCGGCTCCTGCTCGTACCGGTCATTACCGTTTAACGTAACCCAAGGAGTCCCAATTGCAATCGGGAGGGTAGACGATTCCGCCGACACGCCTTTTCCATGCTTCCATTCCAGCTTTAACACGCCTTCTTCATCTCTAGCATAGGCAATCATCTCTGTCTTCCATGTTCCCGCTCTAATATCTCCAGGTACAGAACCTACAGAGCAATTCTCTTGCAGCCTTCCTAGCAAGATCCGTTCCGACTGTTTATTGCCCGTATATTGCATTCTTATAAATCCATCGGGGTCCTTCACGAATATTTGCAGCCAATTCAGCTCCTCATACGATATAGCAAGAGAAATCCAATCCATTGGCTCTTTCATGCTAAATGTATATGCCAGCACGGAAGGCCCGGGAAGCAGGCTTGCTTCCCGGACTTCAGTGCAAATTAGCGTCTCCTTCATCGTGTTACTTCGCTCCTGTCACTTTATCAAGTTCTTCCTGCGCTTTTTGCTGCGCTTCCTTCAGCGCATCAGCCGCAGGAACATTCTCGATCTGCACTTTATCAGCCGCGATCTTCAGCGCATCATCAATTTTGCCGCCTGTCGGGTCAATAAAGGCGCTGCTTGCTGATTGCGCCTGTATCAGCGGCACTTTGATTTGCGGGTTCTGCTCGCTGAACGCTTTGTAATCCGGATCTTCAAGTGCGGAAGAACGAACCGCGATATATCCTGTGTTAATGGACCATTTGGCGGTATTCTTCGTATTCGAGAAGAAGGTCAGCCATTCATAGGCTGCCTGCTTCTGTTCATCTGAAGCCAGAGCCGGAATACCGGCCATCAGCGCTTCTGTAATAGGTGCTGGTGCATGGTTCGCCCAGCCAGGCTGCGTATGCGCAGCTACAACATTGAAGTCCAGATCACCTTGATCACCGCTGGAACCTGTATAGCCGGCAGCTCGTCCCTGCATAACGTCATTAATCGTTTTGTACCAATATTCCCAACCCTGACCACCGGATTGGATTCCCATAATTTTGTCTTCATGAATCCACTTTCGGAATTGCTCCCATGTTTCAATCCATTCCGTGCTGTCAATCATTACGGTTTTACCGTCTTCACTCAAAATTCGGCCGCCGCGGCTCAATGCTGCGTCCATCATATTCTCGCGGCCCCACATCGGCATCCAGCCAAACACCTCGGTTGTATCGCCTTTCTTCACCGCCATCTTAGCTGACGCATCTGCCAGGGTTTCCCAAGTGTTAAACACATCTTCTGTCAATCCTGCCTTCTCCAGCATATCCTTACGGTAATACAACACCTGCGTCGTGCCGTACATCGGCAGGAAGAACTGCTTTCCATCTACTACACCCTGCTGAAGAAACGCCGGAATGAAATCATCCTTGTTGAAAGCGGGATCAGCCGCAATGTAGTCGTCTAACGCTGCAAAGTAACCTTTGCGAGCCCAGTCATTGTTTTGTGTCAATACAGCTTCAGGCACATTCTTAGAAGCAATAGCCGCCTGCAGCTTCTGCTGTGTCTCCTCATAGTTGCCTTGCACTACACCTTTAACAATGACTCCATCCTGAGCGGCATTGAACTCCTTAATCAGTGCTTCTACATTCTCCCCCAACTTGCCGCCGAGCGCATACCAGAATTCAATTTCGACTGGCTCGTTTACTGCCGCCTTTGCAGAGTTTACTGGCTCCACATCCCCGTTGTTTGCGCTTATGCTATTATTACCGTTTCCGCACGCCGCCAAGAACATCATTACCATGGCGATCATCAGCAGAAATCCACCTCTTGCCCTTGTCTTTACCATGCTTCTCTCCTCTTTCTTCTCACTTAAATTTATTATCATCCTATATTGCCTTCTCGTTGAAACTAGCCTTTATTGACGCCGTAAGACTGGCTCACCCCTTTCAAAATGTACTTTTGAGTGAATATGAACAGGATAAGCAGCGGCAAGATTGTAAACGAACTCGCCGCCATGACCTGCGCCCAGTTCATCCCGTAAGCCCCGCCTTCGATGAAGAAGCTTCGCAGCCCGGCGGACACAAGGGATAGATCGGGATTTCTGGTAATCAGGGACGGCCACAAATAGTTGTTATACATTTCAATGAAAGTAATCAGGCCCATCACCACAAAAGACGGTGCAGCCAGCGGCATCACCATCGTCCAGAGAATTCGCCGATGGGGAGCGCCATCAATTTTCGCCGCTTCCACCACTTCCTTTGGAATTTGCCGAAACGCCTGATAGATCATGAAGATCGAGAATACACTCACCGAGTTCGAAATAATGAGCCCCCTGTATGTATCAATTAATCCGAGATTCGATAGAATGATGTAACTCGGCAAGTAGGTCGCCGCAACCGGAAGCATATAGCTTATAAGAATGATTGCCAGTAGCGGCCGTGCCAGAGCGAACCGCATATGGACAAGTGCGTAAGCCATCATGGCGGTATTCACCGTCTGAATCAATACGATACATACCGATACGAATACGCTGTTAAATATGTAAAGATCGAAAGGCGCCGCATGCCATGCCTGCGAAATATTTTCCCACAGTAGATTTTCCGGAAGCAGGACAGGTGGATAAGCCCAAATCTCATCATTCGTCTTGAACGCACTGGTGATCATCCATATAAAAGGAAACGCCATAATTAAGCTAAATGCGGCAAGTATGACATGATGCAGCGAACGCACTATCATTGATCCGACTCTCATTTTTCATTCCTCCTACTGTAAATAATGAACGGAGCGGCGGCTCATCGTCACGGAAACCAAAGAGAACAAGGCCGAGATGAGCACCAGCACCAGCGCAACTGTCGAAGCTTCTCCGACATTATAGCTGTCAAAAGCAGATTGATAATACATATACAGCAGTGTGCGCGTGGAACCGGATGGTCCTCCCTGAGTCAAAATGCTGATCTGATCATAGGCCTGAAACGACTGCAGCCACAAAATAATAAACAGGAAGAAGGAGGTCGGTGAGATCAACGGCAGCGTAACACTTTTGAAGATCCCCCATCCGCTGGCACCATCCATTAAAGCTGCTTCACGCAATTCCTTCGGCACCCCTTGCAGTGCAACCCAATAAAAAACCATTGCCCAGCCGACATATCTCCACACGCTGACAATAATGACGCAAAGAAGCGCCCACTTCGAGCTTTGCAGCCAGGGCAGACCGTCAGCCCCCAGTCCAATCAAGATCGAATTTGCTAAGCCTGATCGCGGTTCGAAGATCCATGACCATACAATCGATATTGCTACCGTAGGTGTAACCCATGGGGAGAACAAAATTGCCCGGTAAACGCCGGCCCCTCTTCCTTGCCTGCCAAGAATAAGAGCCAAAGCTAATCCCCCAGCCATTGTCGGAATGACCATCCCAAGACCGAATAGCAGCGTCACCTTTAAAGCTTTATAGAACTCCTCATTCGCAAACAATTCCTTATAATTTTCCAGACCTACCCATGTTTTCACCGGACTCATAAAATCCCAATCCGTAAAGCTTAAGTAGACGACATACACCATTGGAGCCAGCCAAAATAAAGTGAGCGGAACCATAGCAGGCAGCACGTAGAAATAAGCTGCAGGTTCACCCCATCGTTTAAAAATCTTCATAGCAACCTCTCTTTTGTTTATTTGAATATTCATGGTTTACTATTGTTTTTACGAAATTATTTAAACTATTCAATAAAAAGGCATCTCTGATCTTCAATTGACAATTTAGATTTTATCCATTTTTATTTCGCCTATCGTTTTTTCCCTTTTTAGTTCAGTCCGTATAATTGTGTAAAATAGCTTCATTTAATAAATGAAGAGAGCCAAATTCAAATCCCTCAAGTAGAATGTAGTTGTCGAGACAACAAACTAGAGAGGTAGATTTAAAAATGGCTCAACATCAGATTAACGTAGATTCGAATATTTTGAATTTATTTGCCCGATACCAATACCAACGTAGCGAGCAAGCTTTTGTATTTATACTTCATTGCAGAGTGCCTCCTGTGCTGGGATTTGTTCTTTAGATCGAACGTCCCCCAGTATACAGAAGGTGCTTTTTTTCATTCAAACCTTTAATTCATTTATTACAGGAATGCCTCCTATCATACTTTGTTATTATCTTTCAAACTGACATGCTGGATAATCTGAATCCATCTTAAAAACAACGATTGAATATAATCCGAATTGAGGGTGCGATTTAAAATCTTTGCCTCAAAATAAACAGCTTCTTCACTCATAGTAAAAGAGAATGAGAAGTCACAATATTCCGTATAGCCTTTATTTCCTGTGAACTGATATAAAAACATCGGAAATAACCCATTTTGCTCGTAATCAATAACAAATTTGGCTTGAGTATATTTTGGAGCTGCTTGTTTCTTGCTTTTTACGTTCTCCAACAATACATTCAAGTCGTCATAATTACTGATCTCGAACGATGAAAAAGTACTATTCGCCCCATAGCAAACCGATAGCTCCTGCTGACCTGTCGCCTCGATAACACTATATGTGTACAGAAACATTAGCCACGACTCTAGTACTGTCTCGTTCTCTGATTGCATTTCCTTCAGTACATGGAATAAATCACTGTTATCTTGGAAACGGAATACGAATTCCTTGTTTCTACTACCTAACAGATACGAATCTGGGAACGGAATTTGTGCACATCTTAAGGCTGTTTGACTGCTTACATCTATGAACGTTGCCAACTGGGCGATAGTGGGATTTGCGAATATATCGCCCACTTTTACAATACCTGGGTACCTCTCTTCAATTCGAGCCAACATACTCATGATTAATAATGAATTTCCGCCTAGATCAAAGAAATTATCATGAATACCGATTTGCTCACTCACAAGAATGTCACGCCAAATGGTTACAAGTTCCTTCTCCCTATCGTTTTGCGCGGCAACAAATGTATCTTGTTCCACAAGGGCTCGCACGTTTAGCGAAGGCAACCGATGTTTATCCACTTTTCCTGATCTTGTGACAGGAATTTCCTCCAATTGCACAATAAACGAAGGAATCATGTACGATGGAAGGTACTTCTTTAAGTTTTGTTTAATCTCAAATGGATCAACCACTGTATGAGATACTATATACCCACATAACGATTGGTTCTCATGATTATTAGTTGCAACCACAACCGCATCTTGGATTCCTGCCAGCTGCCGTAGTGCACTTTCCACTTCTCCCAGCTCGATCCGGAATCCTCTGATCTTCACTTGATCATCCATACGGCCTAAATAAGCGATGTTCCCGTCCGGCAACCATTTCGCTAAGTCGCCCGACCGGTACAGTTTCCCCTCCCCGTAGGGATTCTCAATAAACTTCTCTGCGGTTAGGGCCGGAAGATTCAAGTACCCTTTGGCCACACCGCTGCCGGCAATACATAACTCCCCGGGTACTCCTATTCCGCACAGCTTCATCCCATCCATCATATAGATTTGCGTATTGCTCGTCGGTTTCCCAATAGGGACAGGATTAGGAATCGTACTCTCTCCATCGTATTCCCATCCCGTTGCCAGCACTGTATTTTCCGTCGGTCCATAGGCATTGATATATCGGGTTCCGTTCCCTGCCTTTTCAATCATCTCCGCGTTTGATGCCGAGCCTCCAGTCGTCAGTACCCTCAGTCCGCTGGTATCGGTCTGCAGATAGTATTGCGGCGGCAGCAACGTCAACGTGATTCCGTTTTTCTGTATAAAGGCGTTAAAGTGGTTCACATCCGCTAGAACGTCTTGGGACACCAGGGTTAGCTTTGCACCCAACAACAGCGACAGTGTCATCTCCCATACGGAAGCGTCAAATATATA
>NZ_JBQENA010000016.1:0-76519 GCF_052044425.1 Paenibacillus sp. 22594 | reverse complement strand
AGAATAAAATATTCTCTATTTTTGGATCTCACTTGCGTGAAATCCCACTCACTCGTTGTTCAGTTTTCAAAGATCAATGTCTCTCTTTTACCTCATCACTGCGTCTCAGCGGCGACCTTTATAATATATCATAGTAACCAATCATTTGGCAAGTGTTTTTTTGAAAAAATGTTTTTTTCATCTTTTCTTGCCATCGGCTGCTCTTCAACACATTGAAAAGGAGCGCGAGATATAATGTATCACAGCGGCTCCCTTTTAGTCAACCTATTTAATTAAAATCAGTTTTCTAATGTTTAGACTGGGAATAACGTCCTCCCCATGCATACTTGGATAGCTCCTTCTGGGGGGCAAAACGCGCATACATCCGGAACACAGTTTTATATCGATTGGCAATGGCATGTCTGATATTTTGGTCCAAGCGTTGATCACTTAAATCAAGGAGCATTTCATCAAGCTCTTTACGCAGAACATAATCCAGCTCCTTGCACTCTTTTTCATTGAACAACATTCCCAACATATGCTTGGCCTCCTTCATCAAATTAAATTCAACAAATCCTTAAATGCCGCTACTTGTGCAAAAGAAGATAGTCCTTTGGTTGGGGAAAGCTGTGTTAGATATCCACTTACACTAGATTAACCGGAGCGTCGCATCTATAACCATAATTATTAAAAATCACCTGTATGGCTTTCTTCGAAACTCAAGCATATAGCTTCAATGGTAATCCCCATAATGAAAGGCTTTAATGTTATGCTCAATTCTCTGATTTTTTATGATAACAACGAAAATGTAATTGTGCTTTCAATGATTGCCGCTACAAGCAGCAGAATAACAATCCATATGGATGCTCTTAGGGTTTGGCGCATAAAAGCCGGCCACGCACCGCTTCTCTGTTCTCTTATGGCTGCTGAACTGAACAAATCGGAGATTACGTTCCAGCCAAACTGCAAGCCAAACGCGCAGGCGATTATGATTGCCGGGATTTCAATAATCCCATGCGGCAGGAGTCCTTTAACGATAAGGTCAAACATATCTAGTTCCTTCATGGCCGACAAATGAATCAGATAACCGATCACTCCACCATTAATCAATAAAAACAGTGCAGGCAATATTCCGAATATGGCCCCTAAGAAGATAATGAGCACACCTTTGATGCTGTTGTTCAGAAATATAAATTGAAAAAAGCTCCATTTCGGATGTGAAGACTCTTTGAGGCTGCCGCTAATTTTACTCAAGCCCTCCAACTGCTCGGATAGAAGCCTTTGCAGGCTGCCGGTGCCAATCCAGCCCATCACCCCTCCCGCTACAAATAATAAAACAGCGAGTAGTACGGCTTTGCGAATTGAAGATACATCTCTGGCGAAAGCGGGGAAAGACAGCATAATTACCTCCTGAAAGTATGTTGGACATATATAAGGTCATAAGCGCCCTGTACGAGCATACATTTAGAACAAACAAGCATTTCGCATGGGAGAGGAGCGCTATCAATATGAATTCTTTTTATGTATTCAGCGGCAAAAAGATAAAACGGTTCATCTATGTCTTTGCCGCTGCGCTTCTTGCTGCCGGTGTCGTTTATGTCGAGAGAGGCAATATTACCGTTTTTTCGGAAACAGCCCCTTCCGCCATTTACAGCGTACCGACAGAAAAGAAGCTCATCGCCTTAACGTTTGACATCAGCTGGGGAGAGAAACGGCCTGAACCGATTCTGAAGGTGCTCGAAGATAAAAAGGTAGATAAAGCGACCTTCTTCCTCTCTTCTCCATGGAGCAAAACGCATCCAGAAATTGTTACAAGCATTAAAGACGCCGGTTACGAAATTGGCAGCCATGGCCACAAGCACGTGAATTACAGCACCTTGAGTAATGAAGAAATAAAGACCCAGATTACAACTGCTCATACTGTACTGACTGAGTTGACCGGCAAAGAGCCTAATTTGATCCGGATGCCGAATGGTGATTTTGACAAAAGAGTACTTCAGGTTGCAAGTGATCTGGGCTACAAGGTGATACAGTGGGATACTGACTCGCTGGATTGGAAAAACATCGGTGTGGATAATATCGTGAAACGTGTGACCAGCAAGGCGCATCCCGGTGATATTGTGCTTTTACATGCCAGTGATTCCTGCAAGCAGACCCATGAAGCCCTTCCGCAGATTATTGATAACCTCCGTAGCCAAGGCTATGAATTTGTAACTGTATCTGAACTAATCAGCCAAAGCAGTGCTGAGGGCAAGGAAGTCCGTGATTCCGCCATGCTCAATGAGGGTTTGGAAGATGCTGCCGGCATGTAATACCAAGTTGGTATTTCGCTGTCCTTTGCTACCCAGGTGAATATCATCCCTAGTGTCGTGGAGAAATGAGTTCTGAAATATCAGGAGTGGGGGTATCCAGCTTTGGATAGCTCAGATCCAGACTCTCCAGGGTCTTGACAACAATGGCTAATGCCAAGTAATTGCGGTACCAACGGTGATTGGCCGGAATCCAGTACCATGGTGCATTATCATTACTTGTCTCCTTAAAAGCATCTTCATATGCTTCCTGATAATCGTCCCAATACTCCCGCTCCTGCAGATCACTTGCATCAAACTTCCAATGTTTGGCCGGGTCCTGCAGCCGTTCCTGGATCTTTTCTAGCTGTTTATCCTTGGAGATATGCAAAAAAAGCTTGATTATCGTTGTGCCTTCTTCCGCCAGCATGGCCTCAAACTCGCGGATGTAGCGGAAGCGGCGCTTCATTTCTTCTTTTTTGAGATTACCGTGCACCCGGGGTACCAGAACATCCTCATAGTGCGAGCGGTTGAATGCGGCGATATAACCCTTGGGAGGTGTCTTCATGTGCACTCTCCACAGGAAATCGTGAGCTTCCTCCTCCAATGAAGGTTTTTTGAAGCTGGTGACCATAAATCCTTGTGGATTAATGCCGGAGAAAATATGTTTGACCGTTCCATCTTTCCCGCTGGAGTCCATTCCTTGAAGAATGACTAGCAGTGAATGCTTTTTCTGGGCGAAAAGAATATCCTGCAGTTCGGCGAGACGCTCCTTGAGCTTTGCCATTTTGGCCTCTGCCTCTTCCTTTGATTTAAAGTCCCCGCTCTCTTCGGGATCGAGTTTTTTCAGGACAGATTCATTTGTGTCTTTTATCATATAGCGCTTGATGTTCATATATTCCCTCCTAGTCGTTTCAATCGATTTTTTGTTATGTACGCTGTTCTTAAAGATTAACCTGCTGCTTCTGTTTTTAATCGTATCAAGTAGAAACAGCTACGCCATCCTATACAGGAAGGTTACCGTTTCAACAAAACCCCGACTTCTCGTGACTGAGGAGCGGGGTTATTTGCTGCATGTGCTTATGATTGTTTAGGCTTCAGTATCCGGTGTAACATCAGGATTTGGAATGCATTACAGGCAATGAGCGGGACCACAATAAAAACAGTGGCACTATCTACTCCTATTCGGAGTACTCCAATGATCTCCACTATGGTGATAGCTGTCAAAAAGAAAAATGTCGGAATCCAGGCTGATCTGTTCGTGCTCCGTACTTTGAAATAAGCCACAATAATCGCAGTAAGCAGAATGCCGATGCCCAAAAGCAAATCAGAGACTACATTTCTGCCACCGCCTACAAAAGTACGCAAAAAAATCAGTTCGAGCAGGGCAAGCAGAGACAATATGATCTGAATATATTGCCAGACCTTTCGCGGGAACACCCCAATTCCCATATAATTCAGAATCAGATACGCAAAGAACCCCAGTTGAGCGTAAACGCTCACAAGCATGCCGTAGCCAAGAAGGATCAGCGGATAGATCAATGAATCGGCTGTGCTTTTGAAATCAATTCCACCATTAACAACTTGGAGCAAAAGTCCGGCAATAACGGCCCCTCCCGCCCCGATCAGAAGCGTGGTCCAGAATAAATAAAACCATTTCCTTATACTCAGCCTTTTCACCTCCCACATGTCAGATTTATTTTACCAAGCTTACCGTCAAAAAACCATTGGAACTCAACATAAAAGCTTACCTCTGCGGCATACTACATGCAGGAATCCCATAAAGGAGGGCAGCGCCAATGAAGTGGAGGACTTTGTGGACTGGGAGCTTGTTGCTCAGCATGGTTATCACCTTAACGGCTTGTGGCAGCGAACAAAGCAGTTCCTCTTCCGGACAGGTCAGTTACAAGGAAATGAAGACTATGGTTGTAGATATATTGAAAAGCGAAGAGGGAAAGAAAGCGGTGGAGGAGGCACTGTCGACTTCAAGCTCCGGCCCTGAGGGAAGCAGCTCCAGCGGCCTGAGTATGAAAATGATGCCTCTGCAAACCACCGAGCAAATCAGAGTTGCGGTAAAGGACACCATCACTGCACCTGAGTATCAGAAGGAAATTGAAAAAATCATGACAGATCCACAGTTCGCAGGAGATTTCGCAAAAGCAATTAATTCGCAAAGCAAAGAGCTCCACCTTCAGTTGATCAAAGATCCAACATACCAAAAGTCAGTTGCTGAAATTATGAAATCACCTGAAATGATGAAGATGTTCCTTGATCTTACCAAAACCTCTGATTACCGCAAGCAATCCATGACCATCATGCAGGAAGCCATGCAAAATCCATTGTTCCGTATGGAGGTACTTGATCTCCTTAAGACTGTAGTTCAGGACGAATTGCAGCCTAAGGTTGAAAAGAAGGATTCGGGTAAAGACAAGGGAAGCAGTGGAGACAAAGGCAGTGATGATTCAGGATCCTGATTCAAAAAAAGAGGCCTTCCTATTACTACGGAACCGGCCTCTTTTTGGTATTTACACACTATTCGTATTTGGCAATCAGCTTATCAGCCATCTCAGCGAACAGCTGTGCGGTTGCTGTCTCTGCCTTGTACACAGACGGCGAGAAGTCCGGCTCGGAAATATGATTATCCGGTGCGCCTAGAGGGATCTGGGCAAGCAGCTCCGTATGAAGAGTTTCCGCCAATCTGGCTCCGCCTCCCCGGCCAAAGATGTAATCTTTCTTCCCGCAGGAAGAACACTCATAATAAGCCATGTTCTCAATGACTCCAAGAACCTCATGGTCGGTCTGAAGCGCCATAGAGCCCGCTCTTGCTGCTACAAATGCCGCTGTTGCATGAGGGGTAGTAACAATGATCTCCTTGCTGTGCGGCAGCATCTGATGGACATCAAGGGCTACATCACCCGTTCCGGGCGGCAGATCGAGCAGCATATAATCAAGCTCTCCCCAGCCGACATCGCTGAAGAACTGGCGCAGCATTTTGCCAAGCATTGGCCCCCTCCAGATGACGGGGCTATTCTCACGGATAAAAAAGCCCATAGACATGACTTTTACTCCGAAACGTTCGACAGGAATAATGGTTCCTTCTTCTACAATCGGGCCTTCTTCAATCCCCATCATATCAGGAATGCTGAAACCATAGATGTCAGCGTCAATCAGTCCGACCTTCTTGCCTTTTCTAGCCAATGCCACTGCCAAATTAACGGTGACTGTCGATTTGCCTACCCCACCCTTACCGCTGGCAATCGCGATAAATTTCACACCTGAGTTCTCATTGATCAGCTCATGGCCCTCAAGACCCGCTGCATGTCCTTTTAACGGTTCACCTTGTTCTGGTTGGGTTTGGTCCTCCGAGCTCTCTCCGCGAAGAATAGCACGCTCATAATCAGTGGCGTCACGCAGCCGGATATGAACATTGCCCGCTCCTCCCTCATCCAGCAAGGTACGAACAGTCTGTTCAAGCTCCATACGGCTTTTCTCATCGGTATCGAGACATACCAGCGATAGTGAAATCCGGTCCTCTTTGACCATGATATCGCGAATCAGCTGCAATTCGATAAGGCTTTTTCCGGATTCCGGGTCAGTAAGCGGCTGTAATAATTCCTGTATTTGTTCCCTGGTCAGCATGGAAAGCACCTCTATTTCCTCTCCGGACGGGTAAGGTACCGGTATTTTTGATTTATTATACCATTACCCCTCCGCAAAAGCGTAGTAACTACTCACGACCGTTCAGAAGCGTATCTTAGAATCCCCCGGTAGATACTGGTAGCAACCTTTCGCTGGTAGACATCATCCCCAAGTAAAGCCGATTCCTGAGGATGGGAGAGGAAGCCTACCTCCACAAGTGCAGCAGGCATTTTTAAAGCTTTTAGCAAATATACGGTATTCACAGTCTTCGCAACCCGGTCTGTGTTCTCAAGTGTGGTTCTGAGCTCATCCTGTACAAAGCCCGCCAAAGCTTTATTCCCTTCGTTGTTCGGGTAATAGAAGGTCTGTGCTCCGCTCCAGCGTCCTGAAGGCACACTATTCATATGCACACTTATAAACAAGTCCGCCCCCTTCTCTTCAATACTTCTTACCCGTTGCTTCAGGTCTTCTGTCTTACGCTTAGAGTAGCCTTTTGTATCTTGTTGGGCTAAGTCATAATCGCCTTCCCGGGTCATGACCACTATCGCTCCAGCCTGCTGTAAATAGTCCCGCAGATATAGAGAAACTGAAAGGTTGATATCCTTTTCAATCAAGCCCTCCCGGCTGACCGCCCCCCCATCAGGACCTCCATGCCCTGCATCAATAGCAATTACTTTTCCTGACAACGGCAGGCTCCAGTAATTCAGCGTTTTGGCAGTTGGCATATCATAAGCAATAATGGCGATCATTATTACCAGCAAAACAGCACCTACCATACTTTTTTTGATGCTGCTCCAAGAGATCCAGACCGAGACTTTCCCTTGCTTTCGGCCAGACATAACAAAGACCCCCTCGTCCCGATAGATTCTACTCATCTATATGGGACAAGAGGGCCAAATAGTACTGGCTATTAGGATTGGGCAGTGACTTCTGCGGACATTCCCTCAATAAGAATTTCTGCTACCTCGGGACGCGTGAATTCCGGAGGCGGGCACTTCCCATCTCTTAGCAACGCGCGCACTTTCGTGCCTGACAGTGTCAAATGCTGATCGCTTGGATGCGGGCAGGTCTTACTTGAAGCCATGTTACCGCATTTCACACAGAAAAAGCTGTGTTCAAAGAACAACGGGGTAATTCCCAGCTCATCTGCCGTGAAATTCGAAAAAATTTCTTGGGCTTCATAAGTGCCGTAATAATCACCTACACCCGCATGATCCCGGCCGACTATAAAATGGGTGCAACCGTAATTTTTACGAACCATCGCATGAAAAATCGCTTCCCGCGGTCCGGCATAACGCATTGCAGCAGGGAATACACCCAAAAAAGTGCGGTCTTCCGGATAATAGTTCTCCAGCAGTGCAAGATAGCTTTTCATGCGTACATTGGCTGGAACATCATCAGACTTCGTTTCTCCTACCAGAGGATTAAGGAACAGCGCATCCACAACCTCCATTGCACACTTCTGAATGTACTCATGTGCACGGTGCACCGGGTTGCGCGTCTGAAAGCCTACAACAGTTCTCCAACCCTTGTCCGCAAAAATTTGACGTGTCTCGGCCGGATCAAAGTAAAATTCTCCGAACTTCTCCGGCTGCGGACGGTTTAGAACGGTAATGGGTCCACCAACATAAGTTGTCGGCCTAGCCAGCAATTTGCTTACACCAGGGTGCGCAGGATCAGTGGTTTTGAATACACTCTGCGCTTCAAGCTGCTGATCCACACTATAAATGCTTTCAATATCAAGTAGTCCATAAATAATTCCGTCTTCCTCACCAATCAGCGAGACTCTGTCGCCCACCTCAAGACTGGTAACCACTTTATCTTCTACAGACAATGTAACAGGGATACTCCATACCGTGCCATTGGAGAGACGCATGCTTTTGACTACAGAGTGGTAATCTTGTTCATTCAGAAAGCCTGTGAGCGGAGAAAATGCACCTACCCCGATCAGATCCAGATCTGACAAAGTCCAAGTGTTTAAGGTAATCGATTTGTGACCAGAAGCCTGCTGAAGCAGTTCTTCTCTCTGTGTCCCTTCAGCTACACGTTGGATCAGTGTTCCTCCATGAGGAAGTATTGAAGTCATCTATGCTCTCTCTCCTTCTGTGCAATTCGAATTCTGTCCTTATTTATGCAATCCGCATTCAGTCTTGTCCGAACCAGACCATCTTCCCGCACGTGGATCTTCGCCCGGCATTACTGCCCGTGTGCACTGCTCGCAGCCGATACTCGGGAAATTGCGGTCATGTAAAGGGTTATACACAACATCATTCTCACGGATATAGTTCCATACATCCTCTGTGGTCCAGTTAGCAATCGGATTAAATTTAACAAGACCGAACTTATTATCGTATTCGACTTTTTTGGAATTGGCGCGAGTTGGTGCCTGATCACGGCGAATTCCTGTAATCCAGGCATCATACTGTGAAAGAATCCGGGTAAGCGGTTCTACCTTGCGGATCGCGCAGCATTGATTGGGGTCGGTATTCCATAGTGCCTCACCGTACTGAACAGCCTGTTCCTCCGGTGTAATTTGTGGGGATACGCGAACAAACTCCATTCCGTATTTTTCAGCCATCACATCTCTTGTCTCATACGTTTCCTTGAAATGATAATCTGTATCCAGATAAAAAACGTCTGTTGAAGGACTAACTTTCTGCAGCATATCAACGAGCACTACATCTTCAGCACCGAAGCTGCAGGCAAAGGTTATATTAGGAAAGGTATCTACGGCCCAGCGGATGATTTCCTCAGGTGCTGCATTTTCTAATTCCTCGGCCTTAACTCTGATTAAATCTTCTTTCTCCAGTAAGTTCATTATTACACTCCTCCATCCTGGTATCTCATTAAACACTAAAACATTAATATCCGTTAATTCCAACTAATCTTATATGGAATAGTATAAGGCATTCAGGGCTGAAGTCAATGGTTTTATCCATTTTGGGTGAAAGTTTTGAATACATATAAAAACCCGCAGTTTCTCAAGAGTTTTTGGATGAAAAAAGTGGCTCTACCGAAATTCGGCAGAGCCAAGGCAGGCATGAAATATTACATACTAACTCGGGATAGTTATAGTGTAACAGGGAAATGTTTTTGGAGTATTTTAGATGACAGAGAATTGAATTAAAAGAAGAAAAAAGCCCCTGACCCAAAGGGCCAGAGGCTTGAATTCTTTGTAATATTAACGTTTCGAGAACTGTGGAGCACGACGAGCGGCTTTGAGGCCGTATTTCTTACGTTCCTTCATACGTGGGTCACGAGTCAGGAAGCCGGCTTTCTTCAAAGCTCCACGATACTCAGGGTCAACTTTGAGCAATGCACGGGAAATCCCGTGACGAATTGCGCCAGCTTGACCGGAAATGCCGCCACCATGTGCAAGAACGATTACATCGTAGTTGCCCAGAGTTTCAGTCAGGTTCAAAGGTTGTCTTACGATCATCTTCAGTGTTTCCACACCGAAATATTCGTCCATCTCGCGTTTGTTAATGACAATGCGTCCTTCACCCGGTACAAGGCGAACACGTGCTACCGAATGTTTACGACGACCTGTCCCATAGTATTGTACTTGTGCCATGAAACTGTCCTCCTCTATTCTTATCCGCGAAGTTCGTAAACTTCAGGTTTTTGTGCTGCATGTGGATGTTCAGCGCCAGCATATACTTTGAGTCTCAGTTTCATGTGATCCCCTTGACGAGTCTTAGGAATCATGCCGTGAACTGCGAATTCAATCATACGCTCAGGTCTGGTTTTGATCAGGTCTTCTGCAACAGTAACCTTCAGACCGCCTGGGTGCATCGAGTGACGGTAGTATTTCTTGTTTTGCATTTTCTTGCCGGTCAGGTGAATCTTCTCAGCGTTGATAACAATTACGAAATCTCCAGTATCAACATGTGGAGTGAATTGCGGTTTGTGTTTGCCACGGATTAGAGCAGCGGCTTCGCTTGCCAAACGACCAAGTGTTTTGCCTTCGGCATCAATGATGTGCCAATTGCGTTCAACTTCGTTCGGCTTCGCCATATAGGTGGTACGCATGAATGTTTCCTCCTTGTTCTCGTACGAAAATCATCTGTTTCGTATATCTTGTTTCTCATTGGATTACAATTATGTGAGTTAAGAAAAACTTGTTTGTTGGCATTCTCTTGATCGGGGCTGTGGGATAGCCATCAAGAAAACACAACTTTTATATTACAGCATAAACATAACTAGCGCAAGTGATTTCTTATATTCAACGCATAATATTTTATAAATAAAAATGCACTGAACATCTAGCTACCTGCTTTGTCATATTCCACACTCCACAGTGCTAATCCCTTAGCTACAGCTGTAGGCCCCGCTTCTGCACGGTCGCAGGCAGAAAGAATATCGGCAACCGCCTCTGCACGAATCTTTCCTTCTCCTACATGAATCAGCGTTCCCATAATAATACGAACCATATGCTGTAGAAAGCCACTGCCCGTAATATAGGTATGAATTACACCCTGGTCTGCAGATCCGTCCCGGCACATACTGAGGTCAAGCTCCATATGCGCCTCAAAAATCGTCCGGACATGTGAAGTCTTCGTAGATTTCCTTGATGCAAACGACGTAAAATCATGGGTACCTACAATATGAGTTAGACCTTGCTGCATTGCAAAGATATCAAGCTTTACCGGATGATGATGCTGCCATCGCCGCTGGAAAGGATCCGGGAACCGGTTGCCGTTAATTGTATACCGATAGGTCTTGCGCTTAGCTCCTCTGCGGGAGTGGAACTCCAGCGGTACCTCCTGTGCCTCAGTGACTACAATATCCTGGGGCAGCCGAGCATTCAGGGCCAAGCACCAACGCTCTAACGGGATCTTGGAAGAGGTAAGAAAGTTAAACGGCTGGCCATAAGCATGAACACCTGCATCAGTCCGTCCTGAGCCCGTTATTTTGAGTTTCTCGCCGGTCAGATGCAGTATGGCATGTTCAATATGGTCCTGTATCGTATTGCCCTGAGGCTGGGTCTGAAAGCCATCATAGCGGGTACCGTCATAATTGACCTTCATCAATAGATTACGCATTTCCGTTCTTCCTTTCAGCGGTTCCAAACTACATCACCATTCGTTTTCAAAAAAAAAGAGCCCCGGCGGGAGCTCCTTCTACTCTATACAAGGTGATTCCCGCGGATATTGTACGGCAGGGCTTAAATGCCCCTGCAGCACAATAACGTTAAATACTTCTCTGCCCATACTACAAAAGAGCATGTGCGATAAGGGGTACATCCGGAAATCATAACTTGTGATCCTACGCGCGGTCTACCAGTTCAAGATAAACCATAGGCGCAGCATCGCCACGACGAGGTCCCAGCTTCAGGATACGTGTGTATCCGCCTGGACGCTCTGTGTAACGAGGAGCAATGTCAGAGAACAATTTTTGGATTGCATCCTGTTCACCGTCTACAGTCTCACGGCGGACAAATGCTGCTACTTGACGACGAGCATGAAGATCGCCCTTTTTCGCTTTAGTGATCAGCTTTTCAGCGATAGAACGAACTTCTTTCGCTTTAGCTTCTGTTGTTTGGATACGCTCATAAAGAAACAGATCCGTTACCATGTCCCGGAACAATGCTTTACGCGCACTGGAATCACGGCCCAACTTTTGGTATGCCATTTGTTTTCCCTCCTTTACTCAAGCAATCTGACAGCTATTCTTCTGTACGGAGTCCCAAACCAAGTTCCTCAAGCTTCTCTTGAACTTCTTCCAAAGATTTGCGACCCAGGTTACGAACCTTCATCATATCTTCTTCAGTTTTCGTAGTCAGCTCTTGCACGGTATTAATACCGGCACGTTTGAGGCAGTTGTAAGAACGCACAGAAAGATCAAGCTCTTCGATTGTCATCTCAAGCACTTTTTCTTTTTTGTCTTCTTCTTTTTCCACCATAATTTCGGCGTCTTTCGCCTCGTCCGTAAGACCTACGAACAAAACGAGGTGCTCGTTCAAAATTTTGGCTCCCAGGCTAACAGCCTCTTCCGGTCTGATACTGCCATCCGTCCAAATTTCCATCGTCAACTTGTCGTAGTTGGTCACTTGACCTACACGAGTGTTATCGATGCCATAATTCACACGGGAGATAGGCGTATAGATGGAATCCACCGGGATAACTCCGATGGGCTGATCGTCGCGCTTGTTACGGTCCGCTTGGACGTAACCGCGGCCACGGCCTGCAAAAATTCGCATGTGAAGTCTCGCGCCAGGTCCTAGCGTTGCAATATGAAGATCCGGGTTCAGGATCTCAACATCGCTGTCCGCACGGATATCACCTGCGGTAACGATGCCTTCACCTTCAGCATCAATCTCGAACACTTTCTCTTCGTCTGAATGGATTTTCAGGGAAAGAGCTTTAAGGTTCAGAATGATTTCCGTCACATCTTCCATTACGCCAGGAACGGTCGAGAACTCATGCAGAACGCCGTCAATTTGGACCGAAGTCACTGCGGCTCCCGGAAGGGAGGAAAGCAAGATCCGGCGAAGCGAGTTCCCCAGAGTCGTGCCATATCCACGTTCCAGCGGTTCAACTACGAATTTCCCATAGGTTCCTTCATCATTGGCTTCTACGGTCTCAATCTTCGGCTTTTCGATTTCTATCACGAGTGTACCCCTCCTTCAAACGTCGCTCCTATATGAAACTGTCACCCCATCAGGTGTATCATGTAGTATGCCTAAACACCTATTATTAGCAGATGCGTCAGAATTATACCACAATCACAATTCTGATTTCACTATACGCGGCGACGCTTCGGCGGACGGCATCCATTGTGAGGAACCGGAGTTACGTCTTTAATGAGGTTTACTTCAAGGCCAGCGGCCTGAAGGGAACGGATGGCTGCTTCGCGGCCCGCGCCCGGTCCTTTAACCATAACTTCAACGGACTTCATGCCGTGTTCCATAGCTGCTTTTGCAGCAGTTTCGGCTGCCATTTGCGCTGCAAATGGAGTCGATTTACGGGAACCTTTAAATCCTTGACCGCCGGAGCTTGCCCAGGAAATTGCATTTCCGTGAGGGTCCGTGATCGTAACGATAGTGTTGTTGAACGTGGAACGGATGTGTGCCACGCCAGACTCGATATTTTTCCGGTCGCGACGTTTAGTACGTACGACTTTTTTCGGTTTAGCCATTGTCTCTTATCACCTCTTCTTATTTCTTTTTGTTTGCTACCGTACGACGCGGGCCTTTCCGGGTACGGGCATTCGTTTTAGTACGTTGACCGCGAACAGGCAATCCACGACGGTGACGAACACCGCGGTAACAGCCGATCTCAGTAAGACGTTTAATATTCAAGGAAATTTCACGACGAAGGTCACCTTCAACCTTAACTTCTTTGTCGATCGTTTCACGCAGTTTGCTGACTTCATCTTCCGTCAAATCACGGACACGTGTGTTAACGTCAATGCCTGTTTCTTTAAGAATTTTCTGGGAAGTCGTTTTACCGATTCCGAAAATATAAGTCAAGGCGATCTCAACGCGTTTATCACGTGGCAAATCCACTCCAGCTATACGAGCCATTTTACGCTACACCCCCTTCTTAACCTTGTTTTTGTTTGTGTTTCGGATTTTCGCAAATTACCATAACAGTCCCTTTGCGGCGGATGACTTTGCATTTTTCGCAAATGGGCTTTACAGAAGGTCTTACCTTCATGTTAATTACCTCCTCAAAGTTTTGCGAAGCAAAACTTTTGTTGTAGTTCCCATCTATTTACGGTAAGTTATACGACCTTTTGATAAATCATAAGGCGATAACTGCACGACCACTTTGTCTCCGGTTAGGATACGGATAAAGTGCATCCGCAATTTCCCGGACACATGGGCAAGTATTTGATGACCGTTCTCAAGCTCAACCTTAAATGTTGCATTCGGCAACGGTTCAATGACCGTACCTTCCACCTCAATGACATCTTCCTTAGCCACAGTTAGTCTCCTTTCTCATAAGCACTTTTTCCAGCTGGTGTACCATACTTCATGACTGCAAAACGCAGCTTTCCGTTCGTTACCCGGCCGGTTTCTTCCAAACTGTTCACAATCTCACTGCTGATGAAGGGTATGAGCTCCAAATGCTGAATATTCTTCTTCTTCGGTGCATCAAACTTGCGTTTGTCTCCATCGGCAATATATACAAATCTGCTATCAACAACTGCGATAACAACGGCAGCCTCTCCGGCATCTTTGCCTTTGAGAATTCTCACGATTTGACCAATCTGCGGGCTGCTCCCAGTATTCACGTGAAGATCACCTACGCATTCAGTTTTGTGAAAATTTCCATGCCGTCCGGTGTAACTGCTACTGTATGCTCAAAGTGAACCATCTACCGTAACGACCGTCCAGTTATCTTCCAGCGTTCTGACATATCTGTCCCCTGCGTTAACCATCGGCTCAATCGCGAGCACCATACCCGGTTTCAGACGTGGTCCGCGGTCCGCTATGCCATAATTCGGAATTTGCGGTTCTTCATGCAGTTCTGCCCCAATGCCATGGCCAACATACTCGCGTACGACGGAGAATCCGGCATCCTCGATGTATTGTTGAATTGCATGGGAGATTGTAAACAAGCGCACATCCGGTTTGACTAACGCCAGTCCCGCGTACAAGGAGCCTTCCGTAACATCCAGCAGACGCTGAGCCTGTTCGGAAATGCTGCCTACCCCGTAAGTCCAGGCGGAATCACCGTGATAACCGCGGTACTCTGCACCAATGTCCAGCGTAACGATATCGCCTTCAACCAGTTTTCGCTTACCCGGAAATCCATGCACTAATTGTTCGTTGACTGAAGCGCAAATGCTGGCAGGAAAACCGTTGTAACCTTTGAAAGACGGCACAGCACCTTGACTGCGAATGTATTGATCGGCGATTCTGTCGAGTTCTCCAGTCGTAATGCCAGGCTGAATGGCCTCAGCGATCAGACGGTGACTCTCGGCAACAATTCGACCAGCTTCCCTCATGAAGGCAAGTTCCTGTTCGGATTTACAAATAATCATTACATTAACCTCGCAGCAAAGATACGATTTCGGAAGAAACGACATTGATTTCGTTTTCCCCGTTCACCTGACGCAAAAGACCTTTATTGTCATAAAACGCAAGCAGTGGCGCTGTCTTATTGTCATACTCGTCCAGACGCTTGCCTACACTTTCTTCATTGTCATCCGGACGTTGATACAATGCACCGCCATCAATGTCGCAAATGCCTTCTTGCTTCGGCGGGTTGAAAATCAAATGGTAGGATGTTCCGCAAACAGTACAGATTCGGCGTCCGGTAAGACGCGCCATCAACAGTCCACGGTCCACATTCAAGTTGATTACATGATCCAACGATCGATTCAAGCGGCTTAAGATATCTTCCAGCGCTTCCGCTTGCGAAAGGGTTCTTGGAAAGCCATCCAATAAGAAACCTTTTTCGCAATCGGACTGCTGCAGCCGTTCTTCAACAATTCCAATGGTCACATCATCAGGTACAAGCAAACCTTGATCGATATAAGATTTGGCCTTAAGTCCAACAGGAGTACCTTGCTTGATAGCCAAGCGGAAAGCATCGCCTGTCGAAATATGAGGAATATCCAACTCTTTTACAACTACAGCAGCCTGTGTCCCCTTGCCTGCCCCAGGAGGGCCCATGAATAAAATGTTCACGATTTCTCTTCTCCCCCCAAAAGTTCGCCACCAAGCAAGAAACAGCACAATAGGTGCCGGGAAGTCTGTGAGTCTATGCTTCGCCGGAACCTATCGACTATTTATTGATGAAGCCTTTGTAATGGCGTTTGATCAATTGGCTCTCGATCTGCTTCATCGTATCCAGTGCTACACCAATTACGATCAGCAGTGAGGTACCACCAATCTTGACCGAACGGGGTAGACCAGACAAGTTACCAAAGAATACCGGAAGGACAGAGATCAGAGCCAGGAAAATCGCCCCTGACATAGTCAGACGAGACATTACCCGGGTCAAATATTTCTCAGTCGCTTTACCTGGACGAATGCCTGGGATATAGCCACCATTTTTCTTCATATTGTCAGCCATTTGCTGCGGATTCATCTGAACAAACGTATAGAAGAACGTAAATCCGATGATCATGACCACGTAGAGTAGCATGCCGAGCGGCTTATCATAGTAAAGATTTGCAGTAACCCATTTAGCCCATTCATGACTTGCCCAGAAGCTCGATATTACAATTGGAAATTGAAGCAGTGATACGGCGAAGATAACCGGAATTACACCTGCCGCATTGATTTTAAGCGGAATGTGCGTATTCTGTCCACCGTACATTTTGTTACCGACCACTCGTTTAGCATATTGTACAGGGATTTTCCGGATACCTTGTTGTACAAAGATAACCCCTGTAATAATCGCTACAATCACGATCAGAACAATAACGACTTTAAGAATATTCAGGAACACCTGATCCGGCTGAATAAAGCTTGATTGTGCCGTAGTGGTAATATATCCCGGGATGGCGGCGACGATGCCCGCAAAAATCAGGATCGAAATCCCGTTTCCTATTCCCTTTTCTGTAATCTGCTCACCCAGCCACATCAGGAATGATGTACCAGCCGTCAATATGATCGCGATAAGCAGGTAATCCGCAAAGGTTGCATTTGGAATCATCTCAGTGCCATATATCCGGTTAAACCCGATTGATGTAGCAAAAGCTTGAATCAAACCGAGTACTACGGTGCCGTAACGGGTAATTTGCGCCAGTTGTTTTTTTCCGTGCTCCCCTTGTTTAGCCCATTCGGCAAACTTAGGAATTACATCCATCGAGAGCAATTGCACAATGATAGATGCAGTAATGTACGGGTAAATACTGATCGCAAAGATAGAGAAGTTTTTGAGCGCTCCGCCCGAGAAGGTGTTTAAAAGACCCATCAAAGCGTCCCCGCTCTGATTTGTTGATTCCAGTACTTCTTTGTTCACACCGGGAACCGGTACAAACGAACCGATGCGGTAAATGATCAGAACGAACAGGGTAAACAGGATCTTTTTGCGCAAATCTTCAACATGCCATATATTCTTAAGCGTCTTGAACATTAGATCACCTCGGTTTTACCGCCGGCAGCCTCGATTTTCTCTACCGCAGATTGAGAGAACTTATTTGCTTGTACAGTCAATTTAACGGCTAGTTCGCCATTACCGAGAATCTTAATGCCGCTTTTGGAATTCTTGACAACACCAGTTTCAATAAGCAACTGTGGAGTCACTTCAGTTCCTTCAGCAAAGCTATTCAGATCTTCCAGGTTCACAATCGCATACTCTTTACGGGTAGGATTGATGAAACCACGTTTAGGCAGACGACGATAGAGTGGGTTTTGTCCACCCTCGAAGCCCGGACGAACACCGCCGCCGGAACGGGAGTTTTGCCCTTTATGACCGCGGCCGGAAGTTTTACCGTTCCCACTACTAGGACCACGACCAACGCGGTTGCGTTCTTTGCGTGAACCAGGAGCTGGAGCAAGTTCATGTAACTTCATCGTTTGCACCTCCTTATATTTGTTAATTTATGAGAGGCGTTTAGCCTTCAATTTCAGTAACGGATAACAAGTGGCTCACTTTATTGATCATTCCGCGAATTGCAGGAGTGTCATTGTGGACCACGGACGAGTTGGTTTTACGCAGGCCGAGCGTCTTAACAGTAACACGTTGTGTTTCTGGACGTCCGATTACGCTGCGTACGAGGGTAATTTGCAATTTTGCCATTGACGTTCCCCTCCTTAACCGCGCAATTCTTCGACAGATTTGCCGCGAAGTTTCGCGACCTCTTCAATGCGTTTCAGACGGGAAAGTCCCTCCAAAGTTGCATTGACCATGTTCATGGAATTCGAAGAACCCAAAGATTTTGTCAAGATGTCGCCAACGCCTGCCAATTCCAATACCGCACGAACAGGACCACCGGCAATAACTCCAGTACCTTCCGATGCTGGTTTCAGCAGCACGCGTCCTGCGCCGAAATGTCCAGTAACCAGATGGGGAATCGAAGTTCCTACGATTGGAATGTGAATCAGGTTTTTCTTGGCGTCTTCAATGCCTTTACGGATGGCATCCGGAACTTCGCCGGCTTTACCGATACCAGCACCGACGTAGCCGTTGCCGTCGCCCACAACAACAAGTGCACTAAAGCTGAAACGGCGTCCGCCTTTTACAACTTTTGCAACACGGTTAATGTGTACAACTCTTTCTGTCAGCTCTAAACTGTTCGGATCTACACGCAAGTCGTTAACCTCCTTTTAGAAATATTCTAGAATTCAAGACCGGCTTCGCGAGCTGCGTTAGCCAAAGCTTGAATCCGTCCATGGTACAAGTATCCTCCGCGGTCAAATACAACCACAGCATATCCTTTTTCTTTGGCACGCTCAGCGATCAATTGACCTACTTTGCTCGCAGCTTCAACGCTGCCGCCATTTCCGATGTTAGCGCTCAGATCTTTATCGAGTGTCGAGGCAGATACGATAGTAACGCCTGACACGTCATCGATCAGTTGAGCGTAGATGTGTTTCGACGAACGGAACACATTCAAACGTGGACGCTCAGCAGTCCCCTGAATTTTCTTACGAACACGCAGGTGTCTTTTGAGACGGGCCTTGTTTTTATCCTCTTTTGTAATCATGACTTCCCTTTCACTCCCTTCAGTTTGCCGTAAACAGCTTCACTTTAAGATGCACGGGGTATCTTACAATTAAGATCAAACCGGTTATTTCTTCTTACCGGCTTTACCTTCCTTGCGGATGATACGCTCGCCTTCATATTTGATACCTTTACCTTTGTACGGTTCAGGTTCGCGTACGGAACGGATTTTGGCAGCATAAGCGCCAACGCGTTCTTTATCGATGCCCTTAACGATGATCTTCGTGTTCGCAGGAACTTCGAACTCGATACCCGCTTCTGGTGTAATTTCAACCGGGTGGGAGTAACCAACGTTCAGTACGATTTTATCTCCGGATTTGCTTGCACGATATCCGACCCCAACCAGCTCCAGAGATTTCGAGAAACCTTCAGTCACACCACTAACCATGTTGTTGACAACGGAGCGGGTTGTGCCGTGAAGTGAACGATGCAATTTGTTGTCCGACGGGCGAACAACGGTGATTTCGTTATTTTCAACTGTAACCTTCATGTCTTTATGAAGCTCACGAGTCAAAGTGCCTTTAGGACCTTTTACTGTAATAACGGTGTTGTCCAAAGTGACATCTACACCGCTAGGTACTGCGATTGGTTTGCGACCAATACGAGACATGTGTTGCACCTCCTTATCTTGTGACGTTTATTACCAAATGTAGCAGACAACTTCTCCGCCAGATTTAGATTGACGAGCTTCTTTGTCGGTCATAACTCCCTTAGATGTGGAGATAATCGCGATTCCAAGGCCGCCGAGTACACGAGGCACTTCATTGCTCTTCGTGTAAACGCGAAGGCCTGGTTTACTGATTCTTTTTAGACCGGAGATAACGCGCTCCTGGTTCGGGCCGTATTTCAAGAAGATACGGATAATCCCTTGTTTGCTGTCTTCAACGAATTCAGCGTCACGGATGAAACCTTCACGCTTCAGAATGTCCGCGATTTGTTTTTTCATTGTCGAAGCAGGCATTTCTACTGTCTCGTGACGCACAGTGTTGGCGTTACGAATACGAGTAAGCATATCTGCGATAGGATCAGACATAGTCATGTGTGTAAACCTCCTTCCCGTTTATAAACTTCTTACCAACTTGCTTTTTTCACGCCAGGAATCTGGCCTTTATAAGCTAACTCACGGAAACAAATTCTGCAAATTTTGAACTTTTGCAGTACCGAATGTGGACGACCGCAACGCTCGCAACGTGTGTATGCACGTACTTTGAACTTGGGCTCGCGTTGTTGTTTAACTTTCATTGAAGTTTTTGCCACTTAGCCTGACACCTCCTAAACATTTTCGGAGAAATGGATGAACCGTCCTTATTTTGTGAAAGGCATTCCCAGCTGAGTCAGAAGCTCACGGGATTCCTCATCCGTCTTAGCAGTCGTTACAATAACGATGTCCATACCGCGCGCTTTATCTACTTTATCATATTCGATTTCGGGGAAAATCAATTGATCCTTAAGACCAAGTGTATAGTTACCGCGACCGTCAAATGATTTAGTCGAAACCCCACGGAAGTCACGTACGCGTGGAAGTGTTACGTTAAGCAATTTGTCCAGGAAGTAATACATGCGATCTCCGCGCAATGTTACTTTAACCCCGATCGGCATGTTTTCGCGCAGTTTGAAACCGGCGATAGATTTCTTTGCTTTGGTGATTACCGGCTTTTGACCAGCGATCAGTTGCATATCGTTAACTGCAGCATCAAGTACTTTGGAGTTTTGAACAGCGTCACCCACACCCATGTTGATGACGATCTTCTCGATCTTAGGTACTTGCATAACAGTCGTATAGTTGAACTTCTGCATCAAAGCAGGTGTAATTTCATTCAGAAAACGTTCTTTCATTCTTGCCGCCATGAAGATTTACCTCCTTTCTTTAGGACTGTATTAGTCGATAATCTCTCCGGATCTTTTAGCTACCCGAACCTTCTTACCGTTATCGAGCACTTTATAACCAATACGGGTAACTTTACCGCTCTTCGGATCAATGTGCATTACGTTGGACACATGAATCGAAGCTTCTTGCTCAATGATTCCACCTTGTGGATTCAACTGGTTCGGCTTCTGGTGTTTTTTCACCATGTTCACGCCTTCTACCAGGACGCGGTTTTCACGAGGATAAGCAGCGATGACACGGCCTTTTTTACCTTTGTCTTTCCCGCTGATCACAAGTACCACATCATCTTTTTTCACGTGCAGTTTATTGTTATGGGATTCCAGAACTTTTTTCACTCTAGGCATTTATTACACCTCCTATGACACTTTTTGGGACATTTCCTTTAGATTACTTCCGGTGCCAAGGAAACGATCTTCATGTAGTCTTTATCGCGAAGTTCGCGAGCAACTGGTCCGAAGATACGTGTTCCGCGCGGGCTTCTGTCGTCTTTTACAACAACAGCTGCATTTTCGTCGAATGCGATGTAAGATCCATCTTTACGGCGAACGGAACGTTTGGTACGTACAACTACCGCTTTAACAACATCACCCTTTTTGACAACGCCGCCTGGTGTTGCTTGTTTAACGGAACAAACGATCAAATCACCGATTGCTGCTGTACGGCGTCCAGTACCACCCAGTACGCGGATACACATCAGTTCCTTCGCACCAGAGTTATCAGCCACATGCAAACGTGTAAATGGTTGAATCATTATTAATTTCCTCCTTCCGATCAAGCTTCATAGGTCGTCTTAAATGATAACCGCTGCTTCTACCACTTCAACAAGTCTCCAGCGTTTGTCCTTAGACAACGGACGAGTTTCCATGACTTTAACGATATCACCGATTTTTGCAACATTCTCTTCATCATGTGCCTTGAATTTCTTCGTGGACTTGATGCGTTTGTGATACAGATTGTGCTTTTTATAGGTTTCAACAGCAATTACGATGGTTTTATCCATTTTGTCGCTGACTACTTTACCGATCAGCACTTTACGTGCATTACGTTCTTCGCTCATAGTTAGCCTCCTTCCTGATTACGGATTAAGAATCCGCCGTCACTTAACTGATCCCAAGTACTCTTTGATGGATAACGGTTTTAGCACGAGCTATTTCCTTGCGCACATCACGAATCCGAGTCGGGTTATCCAGTTGGCCAGTTGCCAATTGAAAACGGAGATTGAAGAGTTCTTCTTTGAAACCAGCGATCTTCTGTTCAATCTCGGCAGTGGTTAAGTTGCGAAGTTCATTAGCTTTCATTTGCTTCACCACCCAATTCTTCACGTTTCACAAACTTAGTCTTTACAGGCAGCTTGTGAGCGGCAAGACGCATCGCTTCACGAGCGATTTCTTCCGACACGCCTCCGAGTTCGAACATAATCTTACCCGGTTTAACTACGGCTACCCATTTTTCAACGTTACCTTTACCACTACCCATACGAACCTCAAGAGGCTTTTGAGTAATAGGCTTATCTGGGAAAATTTTGATCCAAACCTGACCACCACGTTTGATGTAACGTGTCATTGCAATACGGGCAGCTTCGATCTGACGGTTAGTGATCCAAGATGGTTCCAGAGCTTGCAGGCCGAATTCGCCGAAGTTAAGTTCCGTACCGCCTTTTGCCATACCCTTCATGTGACCACGTTGTTGCTTGCGGTGTTTAACGCGTTTTGGTACCAACATGATTAGTTGCCTCCTTCCTGAGCAGCTTGTTTCTTAGCTGGGGGAAGAACTTCTCCACGGTAGATCCATACTTTCACG
The DNA here is from genome assembly GCF_052044425.1 of Paenibacillus sp. 22594. Classification (NCBI taxonomy): domain Bacteria; kingdom Bacillati; phylum Bacillota; class Bacilli; order Caryophanales; family Paenibacillaceae; genus Paenibacillus; species Paenibacillus sp. 22594. Next base: position 54,296 of record NZ_JBQENA010000016.1, on the reverse strand, counting down.
CCGATACGGCCGTAAGTAGTATGTGCTTCAGCCGTTCCGTAATCGATATCGGCACGAAGCGTATGAAGTGGAACTGTTCCTTCGCTATAACCTTCTGAACGGGCAATCTCAGCGCCGCCAAGACGTCCGCCAACTTGAGTTTTGATTCCTTTTGCGCCGGAACGCATAGTTCTTTGAATCGCTTGTTTCAGAGCACGACGGAACGATACACGACGCTCCAATTGTTGTGCAATGCTTTCAGCAACAAGAATAGCATCCAATTCAGGGTGCTTAATTTCGTTGATGTTGATGTGAACCTTTTTGCCGCCAGCAATTGCTGTAACTGCGCTGCGAAGTACTTCTACTTCTGCTCCGCCTTTACCAATTACCATACCTGGCTTAGCAGTGTGAATTGTAACGTTCACTCGGCTTGCCGCTCTTTCGATCTCGATGCGGGAAACAGAGGAATCCTTCAACTTGCCTTTAAGGTATTCCCGGATTTTGACGTCTTCCATTAAAAGAGTACCGAAATCTTTGCCTGCATACCATTTTGATTCCCAATCGCGAATAATACCGATTCGGAGTCCGACTGGATTTACCTTTTGACCCACGTGTTATCCCTCCTTATTTCTCAGATACCACCAAAGTAATGTGGCTGGTACGTTTATTGATCCGGCTTGCGCGGCCCATGGCGCGCGGACGGAAACGTTTCATAGTAGGACCCTGGTTAACGAAAACTTCGCTAACGAACAAACTGTTCACGTCCATAGAGTAGTTGTGCTCAGCATTGGCGATCGCCGAGTTAAGCAGTTTCTCAACTACCGGAGAAGCGGATTTTGGAGTGTGGCGAAGAATTGCAATTGCTTCCCCCACTTGCTTGCCGCGAATCAAGTCAATAACCAGTTTCGCTTTGCGAGCGGAAATCCGCACCGATCTAGCATGTGCTTTTGCTTCCATTGTTTTCCCTCCTCTCAAACGAAGACGTTAATTATCTTCTGGTTTTCTTATCGTCACCCGCGTGGCCTTTGTAAGTACGTGTTGGCGCGAACTCGCCCAACTTGTGACCTACCATATCTTCCGTTACGTATACAGGCACGTGTTTGCGGCCGTCATATACACCAAACGTATGTCCGATAAACTGAGGGAAAATGGTTGAGCGACGGGACCAGGTTTTAACTACTACTTTTTTATCAGCCTCGTTCAAATCCTCAACTTTTTTCAGCAGGTAGCCATCAATAAACGGCCCCTTCTTTAAACTGCGACCCATGTGTGAATCCTCCCTTCATCCGGTTCTTCAAACCGCGAATCGACGCTTCGCGTTAAGCTAACTTATCAGAAGCGTCTTATTTTGTGCGGCGGCGAACGATATATTTATCAGATGCCTTGTTTTTCTTACGCGTTTTGTAGCCGAGGGTTGGTTTACCCCAAGGAGACATAGGCGATTTCCGTCCGATAGGAGCGCGGCCTTCACCACCACCGTGTGGGTGATCGTTCGGGTTCATTACAACACCGCGTACTTCTGGACGTTGGCCAAGCCAGCGACTGCGTCCGGCTTTACCGATTTTGATCAGTTCGTGATCTTCGTTACCCACGGAACCAATCGTTGCGCGGCATACGCTGAGGATTCTGCGTACTTCACCGGAGTTCAAACGAACGGATACGTATTTTTCTTCCTTACCCAGCAACTGAGCTTCAGTACCAGCAGCACGAACCAATTGTCCGCCTTTGCCTGGTTTCAACTCAATGTTGTGGATAATTGTACCTACCGGAATGTTTTCCAGAGGAAGGCTGTTACCAACTTTGATGTCGGCTGCAGGGCCGGACTCAACTTTATCCCCAACTTTCAGACCTTTAGGAGCGATAATGTAACGTTTCTCTCCATCTGCATAGTGGATCAAAGCAATGTTGGAAGTACGGTTCGGGTCATACTCGATCGTAGCAACGCTACCTGGTATGCCGTCTTTAGTCCGTTTGAAATCGATGATACGATATTTACGTTTGTGTCCGCCGCCATGGTGACGAACCGTAATTTTACCTTGGTTGTTACGTCCCGCTTTTTTGCTCAGCGGCGCAAGCAACGATTTCTCTGGCTGGTTTGTTGTGATTTCTTCAAACGTAGACACGGACATGCCGCGTCTTGCCGGAGAGGTCGGTTTGTACTTTTTGATTGGCACTATAGTTCCCTCCTTACTTCACAGAGTTTTATTCTACCGCTTCAAAGAATTCAAGCGGTTTGCTGTCCGGGCTAAGCTTAACGATGGCTTTTTTCCACTCTGGAGTATAACCAGAATATTTGCCGTAACGTTTCAGTTTACCAGGCACACGCATTGTGTTCACACTAACAACTTTAACTTTAAAAATAGCTTCAACAGCTTTTTTGATTTCGGTCTTGTTAGAACGGATATCCACTTCAAAAGCGTATTTCAATTCGCTCATGTATTCGGATGTGCGTTCCGTAATCACCGGACGCTTGATAATATCACGCGGATCTTTCATTACGCGAACACCTCCTCTACCTTCAGAACTGCTTCTTTAGTGATGATCAGTTTGTCGTACGTCAGTACGTCAAGAACATTGATGCCGTCAGCCGCTACGAATTTCACCCCAGGGATGTTACGAGCGGAAAGTGCTACATTGTCATCATAGCTAGGAGCTACGATCAGAGCTTTGCTGCCCACTTTAAGGTTATTCAGAATCGCTGCGAATTCTTTCGTCTTTGGAGCATTCATAGTCAAGCTATCCAATACGATGATGTCGTTCTCGAGCACTTTCGAGGACAACGCGGATTTGATGGCCAAGCGACGAACCTTCTTAGGCAATTTCCAGGAATAGCTGCGTGGTGTCGGTCCGAAGACTACGCCGCCGCCTTTCCATTGTGGTGAACGAATGGAGCCTTGACGAGCACGACCTGTACCTTTTTGTTTCCAAGGCTTACGTCCGCCGCCACGCACTTCAGAACGTCCTTTTACTTTGTGTGTACCACGACGAAGGGAAGCTCTTTGCATAAGTGCAGCTTCATGCAGCACATGTACGTTCGGTTCGATACCGAAAACTGAATCACTCAGTTCAACTTCGCCAACTTCGTTACCACTAATATTAAAAAGTGTTACTTTTGGCATTTCATGTTCCTCCTTTCTTCAGAAATTATTTCTTAACGGTTTGTTTAACTTTCACGAAGCTGTTTTTAGGGCCCGGAATCGCGCCTTTAACCAGCAATACATTACGTTCTACGTCAACTCGGATGATCTCAAGCTTTTGAACCGTCACAGTCGTGTGACCCATATGTCCTGGCAGGCGTTTACCCTTAGGAACACGGTTAGCTTGAATGGAACCCATGGAGCCCGGTCTTCTGTGGTAGCGCGATCCGTGTGCCATTGGTCCGCGGCTTTGTCCCCAGCGTTTGATGTTACCCTGGAAACCCTTACCCTTCGAAGTACCTGTTACGTCAACAAATTCGCCTTCTGCGAAGATGTCAGCCTTAAGCTCTTGTCCAACCTCGAGTGACCCGAGGTCAACACCGCGAATTTCGCGAACGTAGCGCTTAGGTGTTGCATTTGCCTTTTTGGCGTGACCCTGTTCAGGCTTGTTAGAGCGACTTTCCTTCTTATCGGAAAAGCCCAACTGCACTGCTTCATATCCGTCGATATTCAGGTCTTTCTTTTGCAGTACCACACAAGGTCCAGCTTCGATTACCGAAACGGCAATTACATTACCTTCTGGAGTAAACACTTGAGTCATACCGAGTTTTTTTCCTAAGATACCTTTCAATGTTGACACCTCTTTTCTTTTCTTAATTACTCAATGATAGTATTACAATTTGATTTCGATATCTACACCGGACGGTAGATCCAAGCGCATCAAGGCATCCACAGTTTGTGGTGTTGGGTTCACAATATCGATCAAACGTTTGTGAGTCCGTTGTTCAAACTGTTCACGGGAATCCTTGTACTTGTGTACCGCACGGAGAATAGTAATGATTTGCTTCTCAGTTGGCAACGGAATCGGCCCGGATACACCAGCACCCGAACGTTTTGCTGTTTCAACGATTTTCTCTGCGGATTGATCAAGAATTCTGTGGTCGTATGCTTTCAAGCGGATACGAATTTTTTGCTTTGCCATTTTAGTCCCTCCTTCTATCGCCCAATTTATTATCGGACATACTCCGTGAAAATTTTCTGACGTCGACCTCATGGCAAAGGGGCCGGGTGTGTCAGTAACCTCTCACATCATCGCAACGTCTCAGAACAACATTTATTATTATATATAATAGACGGAAAGATTGCAAGTGAAAATCAAAAATAGTTCATGATTTTTTCATCCACTGTTTCTTTCTATAATATAGGCATTTCGATGTTCCAAATCTATATTTTAATCTCTTTTACGGTCACAATTTCCTGCATCTAACCTACCTGGATTCTGCTCTCATAAAACAGATTGATCCGATCTAAAGCTATGTAAGTGTACATGTCCTTCATTGTCATTCCCTGAGACTCTGGAGCAGACGGAACAGTACTATGGCATGGTATTGTCTACTTCATCGCTACACTCCACCAGCAGCTCTACAGCCGCATTAGTATCGATGCTCATAGCTTTGTGCCCAAAAGCTAAATTCAGTAATCTAGCAGCTTGGGTACGGTTTGAATAACTAATTGTGTTAATAATCTGGAAAAGACACTATTTCGGTTTCAATCTCTCATATATTATTCAACAATAATGAAATCCGACTCAGCTTTATTTATATCCCCCGATCCGTAAAAGTGAGTCCATATCAATGATCTCCACTCTTCTGTTTCGTAAGGTAATTATATTAACGCCTATTAATTTGCGCAGTTTTCGGCTTAATGTTTCCGCAGTTGTTCCAATCATAGCTGCGATTTCTTTTTTTGCTGAGGGTAAATGTATGACTTGACTCTGGACTGTGTTGACTTCCCCCGATTTATTTCCATGTGCAAGCTTTACTAGAAGTCTCGCAAGCCTTTTCTCCACCTCAAACATATGCATAACTCCTGCCGTCTCTTCCGCCTGCTGCAGTTGCTCGCTCATTGACATAAGAAAACTGAATGCCAGTGAAGCGTTCTGTTCTAACAGGGGCAGGAAATCCTTGCGCCGCATCCGACATATACTCCCACTCTCAACAATTTCTGCAGTGAAATTATTCTGTTTATGATGCAGTAAAGCAAACTGTCCGAAATAATCTCCCGGGAAAAGATATCGCACTACATGCTGTTTTCCTTCTGCATTACATTGAGTTAATTTGATCAGGCCGCTTTTAACCACGAACAATGCATCTGATTCCTCACCTTCTCTGAATACCTGGTACCCTTTATTGTAGTAATTGGATTCGATTATGGATTGAATTACAGATAATTCCCCATCTGAAAGAGCTTGAAATACTGGCACTCCCCGGACACAGGAAAGCGATTCACAAATATCACATTTCATTGTTCACACATCCTATTCCTTCACTTTCTCTCAACATATCAAGAATGCTAAGGGAACCGAGTGACCACCCGCACAAATTTCAAAAAACTTGATCCAGATCAAGGAATATTCTCTTCACATCCCTCAGAATAAAAGTATAGAGAGAGAACAATAAGAAGGAGATGAAATGAATGAAGCTTCAATACACCTTCGATGATATGAAAAAGATGGATCGATCACACCTGGGGAATATGGTTCCCCTGGAGCTATTTCGAACGATTCGTCTCATTGGCTTAAATCAAGGCTTACCGCTTGGCGGTAAAGGAACCACACTAATTATAGGAAGGAAGATTGGCGAGAGCCTGCCTGCTACCTCTATAGAGGAACTGATTCTGCTATTCGAAGATCTTAAGATTGGAATCCCCCGAATAGTTCATTCAGATGAACACAAAATAAACATTGCAGTCGAGGATTGTTTCTGCAAAGGTCTACCCACCCTTGCGGAGGAGAAAATGATTTGCGATTTGGAAGGAGCTATTCTGGAGGGAGCTCTCTCTAAAATACTAGGAAGAAAAATCTCAGTAAAAGAGATCAAATGTAATGCAACCGGCCATGAGCACTGTGAATATGAGGTTAAACTGTAATTACAACAAATCAAATAATTGAAAGCAGGGAATACCATGGAGAAAAAAATCATAGCAGATGCAATTCAATATCAGGAAGAACGTTTTACAAAGAGAATTCTTTTTCAAAAAGGGGATAGCTTAGTCTTCGTGCTTAATTTCATGCCAGGTCAGCAGTTACCTGTCCATAAGCACCCGGGATCCGAAGTTTATATTCTAGCAATAAAAGGAGAAGGGACCATTCAAGTGAATGACGTTGAATATCCTTTTGCTGATGGAGAGATCCTGCATATTGCAGGTGATGAATCATTTGCCTATAAAAACAATAGTGACCAGCCCGCAAGTCTGCACGTAGTATTAAGTAAAACTCCTAGTTCAATGTACTCTAAGGAGATATAACAGATCGTTCCGGCTCTACTTTCAATCAATTTGGGGGTAGAGTTTTTTTGCGCAAAAAAACAGGGACTCTTCGTTAGAAGAATCCCTGCTCTTGTAGTTCAGTTCTATCCTTACGGATAGAGCTGAATTATTTTTGGATAGAAGCTACGGAACCGGCACCAACTGTACGTCCGCCTTCGCGAATGGAGAATTTAGTACCTTCTTCAATAGCGATTGGGGAGATCAGGGAAACAGTTACAGTGATGTTGTCACCAGGCATAACCATTTCAGTACCTTCTGGCAGGTTGATAATGCCAGTTACGTCAGTTGTACGGAAGTAGAACTGTGGACGGTAACCAGTGAAGAATGGTTTGTGACGTCCGCCTTCTTCTTTTGTCAGAACGTAGATCTGAGCAGTGAACTCAGTGTGTGGGTTAACGGAGTTCGGCTTAGCCAATACTTGGCCACGCTCGATCATGTTACGGTCTACACCACGCAGCAATGCGCCGATGTTGTCGCCCGCTTGAGCGGAATCGAGCAATTTACGGAACATTTCAACGCCTGTAACAACGGATTTTTTCTTTTCTTCGTGAATACCAACGATTTCGATTTCTTCTCCGACTTTAACTGTTCCACGTTCTACGCGACCAGTTGCCACAGTACCGCGGCCAGTGATGGAGAATACATCTTCGACAGGCATCAAGAAAGGCTTGTCAGTTTGACGTTCTGGAAGCGGGATGTACGTGTCAATCGTTTCGAACATTTCAACGATCTTCTGTGCATATTCGCCTTCAGGGTTCTGCAGAGCTTCACGAGCAGATCCACGGATGATTGGAGTATCATCACCTGGGAAGTCGTATTCGCTCAGCAAGTCACGAACTTCCATTTCAACCAGTTCAAGCAACTCTTCGTCTTCAACCATGTCGCATTTGTTCAGGAACACGACGATGTAAGGAACACCTACTTGACGGGACAGAAGGATGTGTTCACGAGTCTGTGGCATAGGGCCGTCAGCTGCGGATACAACCAGGATAGCTCCGTCCATTTGCGCTGCGCCAGTGATCATGTTTTTAACATAGTCGGCGTGTCCAGGGCAGTCTACGTGAGCGTAGTGACGGTTAGGAGTTTCATATTCAACGTGAGCTGTGGAAATAGTGATACCACGTTCGCGTTCTTCAGGAGCTTTGTCGATTTGGTCGAATGCTACAGCAGCGCCACCGTATTTTTTGGACAATACAGTAGTGATTGCAGCAGTCAGAGTCGTTTTACCATGGTCGACGTGACCAATGGTACCGATGTTAACGTGTGGTTTGTTACGTTCAAACTTTGCCTTTGCCATTTGAACAGTTCCTCCTTAATGTGGGGTTCCTTATATTTGAGCCGCCCGCTAACATGTAATTCTAGATGACTGAGTGTTGATATCCGGACGGCAAGTTAAAAATGGAGATTATTCTCCGCCTTTATTCTTGGATACGATTTCTTCTGCAATGGATTTAGGAACTTCTTCATAGTGAGAAAGCTCCATTGAGAATACACCGCGTCCTTGAGTACCGGAACGGAGAGTTGTGGAGTATCCGAACATTTCGGAAAGAGGTACCTTTGCACGAATAATTTGCGCTCCACCACGGGAATCCATACCTTCGATTCTACCGCGACGGGAGTTCAGCATACCCATAACATCGCCCATGTATTCCTCAGGGACAGTTACTTCCACTTTCATGATTGGCTCGAGCAGTACAGGTTTGCACTTCTCTTTAGCCGCTTTGAGTGCCATCGAGCCGGCAATTTTAAACGCCATTTCGTTGGAGTCAACATCATGATAAGAACCATCTACGATGGTTGCCTTAACGTCTACAAGCGGGAAGCCTGCAAGAACGCCGTTTTTCATTTGCTCTTCAATACCGGCAAGTGCAGGAGCGATGTATTCTCTAGGTACAGAACCACCGACAACTTTACTTTCGAATTTGCTGCCTGTACCTGGCTCGAGGGGTTCAAACTCAACCCATACGTGACCGTACTGACCGCGACCGCCGGACTGGCGAACGAATTTACCTTCAACGCGTGCTGGTGCTTTGAATGTTTCGCGGTAAGCAACCTGTGGTTTACCCACGTTGGTTTCTACTTTGAATTCGCGGCGCATACGGTCGATGATAATATCAAGGTGAAGCTCACCCATACCTGCCAGAATGGTTTGTCCTGTTTCTTCATCAGTATGTGCACGAAGAGTTGGATCCTCTTCAGTCAACTTACCGAGAGCAACGCCCAATTTGTCCTGGTCAGCTTTGGTTTTTGGTTCAACTGCGATTTCAATAACCGGATCAGGGAAGTTCATCGACTCCAGAATTACCGGATGTTTTTCATCACAGAGGGTATCGCCTGTACTTGTGTCTTTCAGACCAACAGCAGCCGCGATATCACCGGAGTAAACGATGGAAATCTCTTGGCGGCTGTTCGCATGCATTTGCAGGATACGGCCGATACGCTCACGTTTGTTCTTAGTAGCGTTCACTACATAAGAACCAGATTCCAGTACACCAGAGTATACACGGAAGAACGTAAGTTTACCAACATAAGGGTCTGTCATAATTTTAAATGCCAGCGCTGAGAATGGTTCTTCATCCGAAGAGTGACGAACCGCTTCAGTACCGTCATCCAGATGACCTTGAATAGCAGGTACATCCAGAGGAGATGGCAAGTAATCTACAACAGCGTCCATCATCAGCTGAACACCTTTGTTGCGGTAGGAGGATCCAACAATTACAGGGAAGATCTTAACGTCACATACGCCTTTGCGCAGTGCAGCTTTGATTTCATCAACTGTGATTTCTTCGCCTTCCAGGTACTTCATAGTCAGATCTTCGTCAAGTTCTGCTACTTTCTCGATTAACTCAAGACGCAGAGTCTCAACTTGTTCCAGATAATCAGCCGGAATTTCCGTTACTTCGATGTTTTGACCAAGATCATCTTTAAAGATATGAGCTTTTTGCTCAACCAGGTCAATAATACCCACGAAGTCGTTTTCGGCGCCAATTGGCAGTTGAATTGCAACTGCATTAGCTTGCAAGCGATCACGCATGCTTTCTACAACGTTAAGGAAGTCCGCACCGATGATATCCATTTTGTTAACATATGCGATACGGGGAACGCCATACCGGTCAGCCTGTCTCCATACAGTTTCAGACTGCGGCTCAACGCCCTCTTTCGCACTGAAAACACCTACTGCTCCATCCAATACACGAAGGGAACGTTCAACTTCAACAGTGAAGTCAACGTGCCCAGGGGTATCAATGATATTGATGCGGTGACCCTTCCACGCAGCAGTTGTAGCGGCGGAAGTAATGGTGATTCCGCGCTCTTGTTCTTGTTCCATCCAGTCCATTGTAGCTGCACCCTCGTGAACTTCACCGATTTTGTGCGTACGGCCTGTGTAGAAAAGAATCCGCTCAGTGGTAGTAGTCTTACCAGCATCAATATGTGCCATGATCCCGATATTACGTGTATTTTTTAAGGAGAACTCTCTTGCCATGAAATGGGTCTCCCTTCAAAATATAAGTTATTTGAACGGCTTTAGATCCTACCAGCGGTAGTGAGCAAACGCTTTGTTCGCTTCAGCCATTTTGTGCGTGTCTTCGCGTTTCTTAACGGAAGCGCCTGTGTTGTTGGAAGCATCGATAATCTCAGCCGCCAAACGCTCTTCCATAGTCTTCTCACCGCGGTTGCGTGAGTAGTTCACGAGCCAACGTAATCCTAGAGCAGTACGTCTCTCAGGTTTAACCTCGATAGGCACTTGGTAGTTAGCACCGCCGACACGACGAGCCTTTACTTCCAATACCGGCATGATATTCTTGATGGCTGCTTCGAAAACTTCCATCGGTTCTTTGCCCGTACGTTCTTGGATCAATTTAAACGAATTGTACAAAATGCTTTGAGCGACACCTCTTTTACCACCCAGCATAATACGGTTGATCAAACGAGTAACCAACTTGCTATTATACAATGGATCTGGCAATACATCTCTCTTAGTAACTGGACCTTTGCGTGGCATGGATATCCCCCTTTCTTAAATGTTTATTATTCAGGTATTGCAATCTTATTTCTTAGCCTTAGGACGTTTCGCACCATATTTCGAGCGAGCTTGCATCCGGTTAGCTACGCCTGCAGTATCCAGAGCGCCACGTACGATGTGGTAACGAACTCCTGCAAGGTCCTTAACTTTACCTCCGCGCAGCAATACTACGCTGTGCTCTTGAAGGTTATGTCCGATCCCCGGAATGTAAGCAGTCACCTCAAGACGGTTCGTCAAACGAACACGGGCATACTTACGAAGTGCGGAGTTTGGTTTACGTGGTGTCATTGTGCCTACACGAGTACATACACCGCGTTTTTGCGGAGCGCTCAAGTTTGTAGCCTCACGCTTCAGGGCGTTGAACCCTTTTTGCAGAGCGGGAGATTTGGACTTTTCGATTTTGGCTTGACGGCCTTTACGAACCAGTTGATTAATAGTTGGCATGTTGTGCCACCCCCTTCCTGAAATGATAATCCATTTACGAACATTAAGTCCACAGACCCAGGCGGTTCATAAAAAGACAAATGAAAAGTCTTTGCCGCCGGAGTGTACCCCCGGTACAAAAACAATTTCCTTGCTATTGTTTTAAGACGGCTGCCATAGCAGCACCAACTTCTATACCGCAGGCTTTGCCCAAGTTCAGCATGGTATCCACATAAGTGATCTTCACGCCTTGTTTGTTGCAAAGCATAACAATTCTGGAAGTAAGCCGTTGATCTCCGTCCTCCGCCACATAGACTTCTGCGGCTTGGCCCAACTCTACCGCCTTGACGGTTTGTTTGGTACCGATCTTGACCTGAGCATCCTGCAATCCCATATCATCAGTCATAATATATGATTACCTCCAATGAACAAGAATAACAAGGCCACTCACGCACCTTAGACATTTTAGCATTATCATCTGATGATGTCAAGAAATTCGGCAATAATTTTATAAATATTCACAGTGGAGTAACCGCGTCACGATCAATAAAGACCATGACGCGTAAAACTGCCACTATGATTATTCAACTATTCAGCTGGAACAGTCTCCAAATCTTCCAGCTTGCTTTCCTCATTCGGATCGCTAAGTTTGACATTGCGGTAACGGTTCATACCTGTACCTGCAGGAATCAGCTTACCAATCAGAACGTTCTCTTTCAGGCCGAGAAGTTTATCCACTTTACCTTTGATCGCTGCATCTGTCAGGACACGAGTCGTTTCCTGGAAGGATGCCGCAGACAAGAAGGAGTCTGTCTCAAGCGATGCTTTGGTAATACCCAGCAGTACCGGTTTGGCGACTGCCGGTTCTTTACCGGACAGAATTGCTTCCTTATTTGCAGCTTCATACTCATGAATATCCGAGAAAGCTCCTGGCAACAGATTCGTGTCACCTGCTTCGATGATACGTATTTTGCGCAGCATTTGCTTAATCATAACTTCAATGTGCTTATCATTGATTTCAACGCCCTGGTTACGATATACACGCTGTACTTCTTGCAGAATGTAGTTTTGTACCCCGCGGATCCCTTTGATGCGCAGCATTTCTTTCGGGTCGATCGAACCGTCCGTCAGTTCATCCCCAGCTTCGATCTCCTGGCCTTCACTGACACGCAGACGGGAACCATAGGTAATGGAGTAAGTTTTGGATTCAGCTTCACCCTGAACCTCGATTTCACGACGGTCCTTGGTTTCACGGATTTCCTTGATTACACCATCAATCTCACTAATTGTCGCCTGACCTTTAGGGTTACGGGCTTCAAACAGCTCTTGAATACGTGGCAAACCTTGCGTGATGTCATCACCGGCAACACCCCCGGTATGGAACGTACGCATGGTAAGCTGGGTTCCTGGCTCACCGATGGATTGAGCGGCGATAATACCTACAGCTTCACCGATATCCACATGTTTGCCTGTTGCCAGATTGCGTCCATAGCATTTCTTGCAGACCCCGTGACGGGCACGGCAGCTCAATACAGAGCGAATCTGCAGCTTGGTTACCCCTGCGTTCACAATTTCCTCAGCCTTGTCGGAGTCAATCAGATCGTTACGGTTAACGATGACTTCCTTCGTTTCTGGATGACGAACAGTTTCAAAGGAGTAACGGCCTTCAATACGGTCATACAAATCCTCGATAACTTCCTTACCATCCTGTATACGGCTGACAGTGAAGCCTTTATCCGTACCACAGTCTTCTTCACGGACAATAACGTCCTGTGCAACGTCAACAAGACGACGGGTCAGATAACCAGAGTCCGCTGTACGCAGAGCGGTATCAGCCAGACCTTTACGAGCTCCGTGAGTGGATATAAAGTACTCGAGCACGGTTAGGCCTTCACGGAAATTCGCCTTGATTGGCAATTCAAAAATCCGTCCTGAAGGTGTAGCCATCAGACCACGCATACCACCCAGCTGTGTAATCTGCGATTTGTTACCACGCGCCTTGGAGTCAACCATGAGCATGATGGAATTGAACCGGTCCATCGATTTAAGCAGGATGTTCGTAAGATCATCCTTCGTCTTCGACCAAATTTCAATGACGCGGTCATACCGCTCATCATTGGTAATCAGACCACGACGGTATTGATTGGCAACCACATCAACCTTGGCTTCCGATTCTTTAAGAATGGTTACCTTCTCTTCAGGTACAATAACATCCGATACGGCTACAGTAACACCGGAACGAGTGGAGTACGTGAAGCCGAGTTGCTTGATTTTATCCAAAATCATAGATGTCTTGGTTGTATGGTAAATCTCAAAGCAACGGGCAATAATCAAACCTAAATATTCTTTACCTACTGCACTTGCATCCGGCAGGCTCATGATCATTTCGCGGATATCCGCGCCTTTTTCATAAATGAAATATTTCTCAGGTGTGCCTTGCAGCAGGTTTGTTTTTGTTGCTTCGTTGATGTATGGGAAACTGCTTGGATAGATTTCGTTGAAGATAATCTTACCGACAGTTGTAATAAGCATTGCATTCTGCTGAGCTTCCGTAAAGCATGTTTTGCCGAGAGCTTTGGCAGGAATAGCTACGCGAGCATGTAAGCCTGCAGTTCCGCGTTGGTAAGCCGATACAGCTTCATTCACGGTACGCAGAATCATGCCACTTCCCTTTTCTTCCTTGTTGTCCATAGTCAAATAGAATGTACCAAGGACCATATCCTGAGAAGGTGTAACTACCGGTTTACCATCTTTAGGGTTCAGAATGTTACCGGAAGCCAACATCAGGATACGTGCTTCAGCCTGAGCTTCAGCGGACAGAGGAACGTGCACAGCCATCTGGTCACCGTCAAAGTCGGCATTATAAGCCGTACATACGAGTGGGTGCAGACGGATAGCATGACCCTCAACCAGAATCGGTTCAAATGCTTGAATCCCGAGTCTGTGAAGCGTAGGTGCACGGTTCAGCAGAACCGGATGCTCCTTGATAACATCTTCAAGCACATCCCAAACTTCTGGGCTGACACGTTCAACCTTGCGTTTTGCACTCTTGATGTTATGAGCAAGGCCCTTGTTAACAAGTTCTTTCATCACGAACGGTTTGAACAATTCGAGCGCCATTTTCTTTGGCAGACCGCATTGGTACATTTTCAGATACGGGCCTACTACGATAACGGAACGTCCGGAATAGTCAACACGTTTACCGAGCAAGTTCTGGCGGAAACGTCCCTGTTTACCTTTCAGCATATGGCTGAGGGATTTGAGCGGACGGTTACCAGGACCTGTTACAGGACGGCCACGACGGCCGTTGTCAATCAAAGCATCCACTGCCTCTTGAAGCATGCGCTTCTCGTTCTGCACGATAATATCAGGCGCACCGAGGTCCAGCAGTCTTTTCAGACGGTTATTACGGTTAATAACACGACGATACAGATCATTAAGGTCAGACGTAGCAAAACGGCCACCATCGAGCTGAACCATTGGACGAAGCTCAGGAGGAATAACCGGAAGTACATCCATGATCATCCAGTCAGGCTTGTTGCCGGAGTTGCGGAAAGCCTCAATCACTTCCAGGCGTTTGATCGCCCGGTTGCGGCGTTGACCTTGAGCTGTGCGCAGCTCTTCTTTGAGGAATTCAAGTTCTTTATCGATATCGATATCCTGAAGGAGCTTTTTAACCGCTTCAGCACCCATGCCGGCTTGGAATCCGTAACCGTATTTTTCACGATAGCTACGGTATTCTTTCTCGGACAGAAGTTGTTTCTTCTCCAACGGTGTTTCACCTGGATCAGTTACAACATAAGATGCAAAGTAGATGATCTCTTCAAGCGATCTTGGGGACATATCAAGGGCCAGACCCATACGGCTAGGAATCCCTTTGAAATACCAGATATGAGAAACCGGAGCAGCCAATTCGATGTGACCCATACGTTCACGACGAACCTTGGCACGTGTAACTTCAACGCCGCAACGGTCGCACACAACGCCTTTATAACGTACGCGTTTGTATTTACCGCAATGGCATTCCCAGTCCTTTTGCGGTCCGAAAATGCGCTCGCAGAACAAGCCCTCTTTTTCCGGTTTCAACGTACGATAGTTAATGGTTTCCGGTTTTTTTACTTCTCCGCGGGACCAAGAGCGAATTTTTTCCGGAGAAGCAAGCCCGATTTTCATAAATTCAAAACTGTTAATGTCCAACAAGGAGCAACCCTCCTTAATCTATATCTTGATTTATTACCGCATAGGCCCTCTCTTGACGGTTAGGTCAACAGAGGGCACGGTTCATTTCAATGAAATTAATCTTTTCTAGAACTACTCTATCCCGACTTCCGCGCCTTCCAAGTTAAGGCTCAGCTTGTCGCCTGACGTCTCGTCCTCATCGTCCAGTTCCTTCATCTCAATCTCCTGCTCATCACCACTGAGGATCTTAACATCCATACCCAGCGACTGCAGTTCCTTGATCAATACTTTGAACGCTTCAGGTACACCAGGTTCAGGTAAGTTCTCACCCTTGACAATGGCTTCGTACGTTTTCACACGTCCAACCACGTCATCGGATTTTACTGTCAAGATTTCTTGCAGTGTATAAGCAGCGCCATAAGCTTCAAGCGCCCAAACTTCCATTTCCCCAAAACGCTGTCCACCAAACTGGGCTTTACCGCCGAGTGGCTGCTGGGTAACGAGTGAGTAAGGACCTGTGGAGCGGGCATGAATCTTATCATCAACCATGTGCGCCAGTTTGATCATGTGCATGACACCGACAGTTACTTCACGTTCGAAGCGTTCGCCTGTACGGCCATCGTATAGCACAGTTTTACCATTGCGTTGCATGCCGGCTTCTTCCATCGTATCGAAGACGTCATACTCGCGAGCACCGTCAAATACCGGAGTGGCAACGTGAATACCCAGACGAAGTGCAGCCATACCAATATGAACTTCCAGCACCTGTCCGATGTTCATACGGGAAGGAACGCCCAGCGGGTTCAGTACTACCTGTACTGGCGTACCATCTGGCAGGAAAGGCATATCTTCTTCAGGAAGAATACGGGCAACGACACCCTTGTTACCGTGACGTCCGGCCATTTTATCACCCTCAGAGATCTTACGTTTCTGAGCAATGTAGACACGAACCAATTGATTCACACCCGGTGGCAGTTCATCACCATTCTCACGGGTGAAGACTTTAACGTCAACGATAATACCATCACTACCATGAGGAACGCGCAGCGAAGTATCACGCACTTCACGTGCCTTCTCACCAAAGATTGCATGGAGCAGGCGCTCTTCAGCAGTCAGTTCAGTTACACCCTTAGGGGTTACTTTACCGACAAGGATGTCACCAGCATTGATTTCCGCACCAATACGGATAATACCGCGTTCGTCGAGATTGCGAAGCGCTTCTTCACCGACATTTGGAATATCACGGGTAATCTCTTCTGGTCCCAGCTTCGTGTCACGAGCCTCAGATTCGTATTCTTCAATATGAATCGAAGTGTATACATCTTCTTTGACCAGCTTTTCACTCAGCAGGATCGCATCCTCGTAGTTGTAACCTTCCCAAGTCATGAACGCAACGACTACGTTGCGGCCCAGGGCCAATTCACCCATTTCTGTGGAAGGACCGTCTGCAAGAATGTCACCCTTCTTCACAACGTCCCCTCTTTTAGCCAGTGGACGTTGATTTATGCAGGTACCTTGGTTCGAACGCATAAATTTGTGTAATTTATATTTAACGATATCACCTTTAACTTCTTTGCCTTCAATCATCTCAACCCGGCGCAGCCAGATTTCGTTGGCAGAAGAACGTTCAATAATACCGTCATATTTGGAGACAATACATACGCCAGAGTCCTTAGCGGATTTATGCTCCATTCCTGTACCGACAAGCGGAGCCTTCGGAATCAAAAGCGGAACGGCTTGACGCTGCATGTTGGATCCCATCAGTGCGCGGTTGGAGTCATCGTTCTCAAGGAACGGAATGAGCGCCGTAGCGACTGATACAACCTGTTTTGGTGATACGTCCATGTAGTCAACGCGGTTACTAGGCATAGTGGTAATGTTGTCTGAATCCTTGTTGTAACGAACGATAACCATGTCTTCCTTAAAGGTTCCATCTTCATCGATCTGCACATTCGCCTGAGCAACTACATAGTTATCTTCTTCATCGGCGGTCAAATAATCGATATGTTCTGTCACCTTGCCGGTCTTCGGATCCACCCAACGGTACGGAGCCTCAATAAAGCCGTACTCATTGATGCGGGCAAAGGTGGACAAGGAGTTGATCAAACCGATATTCGGACCTTCCGGTGTTTCGATTGGACACATACGGCCGTAGTGACTGTGATGTACGTCGCGGACTTCAAAGCCAGCGCGTTCACGGGTCAGACCGCCGGGTCCGAGTGCGGATAGACGACGCTTATGCGTAAGCTCAGCAAGCGGGTTCGTCTGGTCCATAAACTGCGACAGCTGGGAACTACCAAAGAACTCTTTAATGGACGCAATAACCGGGCGAATATTGATCAGGGCCTGCGGAGTAATTGCATTCGCATCCTGAATCGACATTCTCTCACGCACTACGCGTTCCATACGGGACAACCCGATACGGAATTGGTTCTGCAGCAATTCACCCACGGAACGCAGACGACGGTTACCCAAGTGGTCAATGTCATCTGTATTGCCGATACCATGCAGCAAATTAATAAAGTAGCTGATTGAGGAAATAATATCAGCCTGGGTAATATGTTTAACGGATTTATCAATATTGCCGTTGGCAATCAGCTTGATAACCCGGCCTTCTTCAATCGGCGAGAATACATCGATCGTTTGCAGCGGGATATCTTCACTGTCCAGCACTCCACCAGTTACCCGGTAAGTTTTGGCAGCAACTTCCTTCTCAAAATAAGGAATCAGCTCATCAAGAAGTCTGCGGTCAACCATTTGTCCGGATTCCGCCAAAATTTCCCCAGTAGCCTCATCAACCAAAGGCTGTGCAAGCCGCTGATTAAACAACCGGTTCTTAATGTGCAGCTTTTTATTGATTTTGTAACGACCGACATTAGCCAAATCATAGCGCTTTGGATCGAAGAAACGCGCAACCAAAAGACTCTTTGCGTTATCCAGTGTCGGCGGCTCGCCTGGACGCAGACGCTCGTAGATTTCAATAAGCGCCTTCTCAGTGGAGTCTGTGTTGTCTTTATCCAGCGTATTGCGAATATATTCATCATTTCCAAGCAGTTCCAGAATCTCGGCATCACTGCCGAAACCGAGAGCACGCAGAAGGACGGTAACCGGAATTTTACGTGTCCGGTCGATACGAACATACATGATGTCCTTAGCGTCCGTTTCCAATTCGAGCCAAGCTCCGCGGTTTGGAATTACTGTGGCGGTGTAGGTTTTTTTGCCGTTCTTATCTACTTTCGTGCTGAAATAGACGCTTGGAGAGCGAACCAACTGGCTGACAATAACCCGTTCCGCACCATTGATAATAAAAGTGCCGGTCTCCGTCATCAGCGGGAAATCTCCCATGAACACTTCCTGCTCTTTGACCTCACCGGTCTCCTTATTGATGAGCCGCACCTTCACACGCAGAGGAGCCGCATATGTCACGTCCCGCTCTTTAGCGTCGTCAACCGTATACTTCGGTTCGCCTAGGCTGTAATCAATGAACTCAAGTACCAAATTTCCTGTGAAATCCTGGATTGGCGAGATGTCCTGGAACATTTCACGCAAACCTTCCTCCAAAAACCAATCATACGATTTTTGTTGGATCTCGATCAGGTTAGGGACCTCGAGTACCTCTTTAATTCTCGCATAGCTCCGCCGAGTGCGTCGACCATACTGAACAAGATGTCCTGCCAACTTTACTCACCCCTCATGTCTACTCACTTAAAAATTGATTGCGAACCCTTGTTTGGACCCGTATAATGGAACCATAACACAAGGACTCAGCCATAAATAAAGAAAAGCCCTTATCGAAATCTTCGAAAAAAGAGCGCATCTTTCCACGGCCAAAATACTCCTTATCCGTAGATTTGCCTAAAACGTAGGTATTATACGTCACCAAGCAACAGTTTATGCGCTATTATCTATTGACCCGGCGACCCTCGCCGTGACAGGAACATAGAGAACTGAATTCGCAAAAACTTGCCGTACGGCATGCGCTTACCGGCGACAATATATCACTTGACATTTCAGCAAACTAAAGACATGGAGCCTATCTTAATACTGACATTTTATAATAATAACACTATCGACAATACATGTCAACATGATTTTTTTATTTTTGTGCTTTGATAATTCGATAGCCTTTGTCCTTCCCTACTTCTTCTACATCCTCAAACATGCTCTCAAGCTTAGCCACTGCAGATGGTGCCCCCTGTTTCTTCTGAATCACAACCCACAGCGTTCCACCCTCATTCAAATGTTCATAGGCTTGTTCGAAAATTTGATGTACCACCGTCTTACCGGCACGAATCGGAGGATTTGTCAAAATCACATCGAATTTCCGTCCCTTCACAGCAGAGAGCACATCACTCTCCAATACTGTTACATTGGTAATCCCGTTGTTCCGTGCATTCTCACGAGCTAGTTCTACCGCCCTGCTGTTAATATCAATCATCGTGATATGTCCCTTGGGAGCCAGATAAGCTGCGCTAATCCCAATCGGGCCGTAACCACAACCCACGTCAAGTACGGAGGTTCCATCCGGAATATCCATCGTTTCGATTAGTACACGGCTGCCGTAATCAATATCTCCTTTGGAAAAGACACCGGAGTCGCTGGTAAAGCGGAGGCTTTTTCCTCTTAGAACCGTATCGATGGTGCGTCTATCATGACGCGCATCCGGCTGCTGCGAGTAATAATGCTGCGACATATTATCCTCCCTTTCGTTCTGCTCTTTCTAGCAAGGCAACTTATACAGCAACCCCCTTGAACAAGTTCAAGGGGGTTGCTAGAACCGGGAACAGGCATAACACCTATTCCCGGTGCAAAACCAGAAGGCTTATATTACTTCACTTCTACAGCTGCGCCTGCTTCTTCCAATTTTGCTTTGGTAGCTTCGGCTTCTTCTTTGCTTACTTTTTCTTTGATTGCTTTTGGTGCGTTATCTACGACATCTTTAGCTTCTTTCAAGCCCAGGCCTGTGATTTCGCGAACGATCTTGATAACGTTGATTTTGGAAGCGCCAGCGCTTGTCAAAATTACGTCGAATTCGGATTGTTCTTCTTCTACTGCTGCTACTGCGCCGCCAACAGCTACTGGAGCTGCTGCAGTTACGCCGAATTCTTCTTCAATTGCTTTAACCAGATCGTTCAGTTCCAATACGCTCATGCCTTTAATTTCTTCCAAGATTGTTTCTTTGCTCATGATTGAACCTCCATTTTATATTAAAATTATTTTGTGGTAATGATTATAATGCGGGAAGCAAAGGCTTACGCGCTTTGTTCTTCCTTGTCAGCGACTGCTTTAACTGCAAGCGCGAAGTTGCGCATTGGAGCTTGAAGTACGCTAAGCAGCATAGACAGCAAACCTTCACGGGAAGGAAGCTCAGCCAGTGCTTTCAGTTGGTCCGCATCGATGACACGGCCTTCCACAACGCCACCCTTAAGTTTCAGAGCATCGTTCTTTTTAGCGAAATCGTTTAGAATCTTAGCGGCTACTACTGCGTCTGTTTCGCTGAAAGCGACCGCTGTAGGACCAGTCAGAACGGCATCGAGTTCAGTCAGTTCAGCCGCAGCTGTTGCACGACGAACCAATGTGTTCTTCAGGACTTGAAAATCAACCCCAGCTTCACGAAGCTGCTTGCGCAGTTCAGTCACTTGGGCAACGTTCAATCCGCGGTAGTCCGCAACAACAGTAGAAACACTGTTTTGCAGTTTGCCGGTAACAACATCAACCGCGTCCTGTTTAGCTTGGATTACTTTTGCATTTGCCAATTGTATACACCTCCTGAAAAATTATGTTACGGCGATTATTCCCGAGGGAACCACGCCGTCCTACGCAGGCATTAGAAAAGCCTCCGCAGATTCACGAAGGCTTGATAAAACGATAGTGGTCCGGCAAGCGCCATACACTTCTTGTTTCTATCACAACACCTCGGTAGGGAATTAAGCCTCACGGCACCTACTGTCTACGGTAAGCATATTCAAGTTGAAGAATGATCACCTTAAAGTTCACAACTGTTACAGATTATCAAAGATGACCCAGAGAGTCAACCTTTATTTATCTGAAAGCAGCTGCATTCACACGAGCGCTCGGTCCCATAGTAGACGAAATTGCGATGCCTTTAAGGTATACACCTTTAGCAGCAGCTGGTTTCGCACGGTTCAGAGCATCGATCAGGGATTTAAGGTTTTCGTTCAGTTGTTCAGCATTAAAAGACACTTTGCCGATAGGCGCGTGAATTTGGCCTGCTTTATCGAGGCGGTATTCGATTTTACCGGCTTTAATTTCTTGAACAGCCTTAGTAACATCGAAAGTAACTGTGCCGGCTTTAGGGTTAGGCATGAGACCTTTACCACCAAGCAAACGACCAAGTTTACCAACTTCACTCATCATATCAGGTGTAGCTACGCAGACGTCGAATTCAAACCAGCCCTGTTGGATCTTGTTGATCATATCCTGATCACCTACAAAATCCGCGCCAGCAGCTTCCGCTTCTTTCGCTTTTTCACCTTTTGCAAATACAAGCACGCGTTGTGTTTTGCCTGTGCCGTGTGGCAGGACAACAACACCACGTACTGCTTGGTCTTGTTTACGCGGGTCTACACCCAGACGAACTGCTGCTTCAACGGTTTCGTCGAATTTCGCAGTGGCTGCCTTTTTCACAAGCTCTACAGCTTCTGAAGGCTCGTAAGTCGCTTCGCTATTGATCAGCTTAGCAGATTCCTGGTATTTCTTACCATGTTTAGCCATGAAAATGTTCCTCCTTTGTGGTATTAGCGGAAATTCCTCCCACATATTGCGGTCATGTAAGACCGGTTCACCGAAGACATATTAGTCTTCGATTGTAATCCCCATACTGCGGGCAGTACCTTCAACCATACGCATTGCAGCTTCGATAGATGCAGCGTTCAGGTCGGGCATTTTTGTTTCAGCGATTTCACGAACCGCTGCGCGGCCCAGCTTCGCTACTTTTTTCTTGTTTGGTTCACCGGATCCTTTTTCTACTTTCGCAGCAATGCGAAGCAGAACGGCAGCCGGAGGAGTTTTGGTGATGAAGGTAAAGGAACGGTCTTCAAACACTGTAATTTCAACCGGAATGATCAGGCCAGCCTGGTCGGCAGTACGAGCGTTGAATTCCTTACAGAATGCCATGATGTTGACACCTGCTTGACCTAACGCCGGACCTACTGGAGGCGCTGGATTCGCTTTCCCTGCAGGAATCTGCAGTTTCACCATTTTAATAACTTTTTTAGCCATGAGTGACACCTCCTTGCAAAAATAGTGGTATTCGAACACTAAATAGTGTTCTCCCACAAGAAACCCTTGCGACTGTTATATTTTCTCCACTTGAGTAAAATCCAACTCCAGCGGGGTTTCCCGTCCAAACATGTTGACATGCACTTTGATCTTGCTCTTATCAGCCAAAATTTCTTCCACAGAGCCCACAAAATTCGCAAAGGGACCAACCATAATACGTACGGATTCCTTAATTTCGAAATCAATCTTCGTTTTAGGTTCAACCATGCCCATATGCTTCAGAATTTGTTCAACTTCTTCCGGAAGCAGAGCGGTAGGTTTGGACCCGGAACCTGTCGAACCAACAAATCCGGTAACGCCCGGCGTATTGCGGACTACATACCATGAATCATCAGTTTGAACCATTTCGACCAAAACATAACCAGGGTAAACTTTACGCATAACGGTTTTTTTCTTACCGTCCTTGTTTACCAGTTCTTCTTCCATAGGAACAAGAACACGGAATATTTTGTCTTCCATGCCCATGGACTCAACGCGTTTTTCCAAATTGGCCTTTACCTTATTCTCATACCCGGAATAGGTATGAACAACATACCATCTTTTTTCCATACCAAGCCACCTGGGACCTCTCTAAATAATCCTTTCGATCACAGCGGAAATACCGATGTCCAGAACCCAGAAGTAAAGAGCGATTACTACAATTGTACCGAGAACGATCAATGTATAGTTTTTCAATTCCTTACGGCTAGGCCAGCGAACTTTTTTGAGTTCACTCCAGCTCTCAGTGAAAAAGGAAAACAAAGACTTGAAACTACGTTTCACGCCGACTACACCTCCAAAGACTATCTGGTTTCGCGATGAGGAGTTTGCTCGTTACAGAACTTGCAAAATTTCTTCATCTCCAAGCGGTCGGGGTGATTTCGCTTGTTTTTGGTTGTCGCATAGTTTCTTTGTTTGCAACTTGTACAAGCCAAAGTGATAATTACCCGCATGATGTGCACCTCCCGAAGACGTCCCTCTAACTTTGAAATTAGAAGACGCAAATATTGATCCTAAAAAAAGCCGCGAATTTA
The DNA here is from genome assembly GCF_052044425.1 of Paenibacillus sp. 22594. Taxonomy (NCBI): domain Bacteria; kingdom Bacillati; phylum Bacillota; class Bacilli; order Caryophanales; family Paenibacillaceae; genus Paenibacillus; species Paenibacillus sp. 22594. The sequence continues at coordinate 30,912 of NZ_JBQENA010000016.1, read as the reverse complement.
GGCCTACCTAAAACACTTTAGCATAACGTCAACCTCTGTGTCAACGAAAGTTTTCCCCATCGCATTGGGTAATTTCGGGTGCTTAAGCCTTATTACGTACGTAGTCTCTGGCCTTACCTTTTTACGCCAATCACTGTCCATCCTGTAAGATCAGAATCCATAATTGCATGAACCCTCTTCAGATCCTCCAGGAGAATCTGCCGTTATAGCCCGCCGATAAAACGAAGGTCTTCTTTTTTCGGAATGACTTATCCATTACTACTTATCATTATGGAGCATTTGCACTGTCTATAAACCTGCTGTCAACGGCAACGGACTACAATCTCGTGTCAATTCAATAGAACACTCTCAAAACACTAAAAAAAGACTCGATGTCCGAGCCTTTCCCGTACAGTATATCATCAATTGTCACGCACTTCCAGATATCTTTCCAATTTACGTTTCACTCGCTGTAAGGCATTGTCAATTGACTTTACATGACGCTTCAAATCCTCAGCAATCTCCTGATAGGACCGTCCGTCTAGATAGAGCATTAGAACCTTACGTTCCAGATCACTCAGAATCTCGGCCATCTTATCTTCCAGACCAATGAACTCTTCCTGGTTAATAATCAATTCTTCCGGATCAAGCACCTGTGTTCCACAAATGACATCCATCAGCGTCCGGTCAGAATCCTCATCGTAAATTGGCTTGTCCAATGAGACATAGGAATTGAGCGGAATATGCTTCTGGCGGGTAGCCGTCTTAATTGCGGTAATAATCTGACGGGTTATGCAGAGCTCGGCAAACGCCTTGAATGAAGAAAGCTTGTCGCCCTTGAAATCACGAATCGCCTTGTATAGGCCTATCATGCCTTCCTGTACGATATCTTCACGGTCTGCCCCAATCAGAAAATATGAACGGGCCTTGGCACGGACAAAATTGCGGTACTTGTTAATTAAATGCTCCAATGCGCCACTGTCGCCACCACGGAAGATCTCGACAATTTCTTCATCGCTTATGAAATCATACTCGGACAGCATTATTTCCTTGAGGTCGACACTCACCAAGAATCCCCCCGGCTGCAACGCAAGACACATCGTTACTTCGCGAAATATAGGATCAGTATATATTATGTTACCTTACACCGTCAACCGCAGATTGTCCAAAATCAATCTTCAATAACATATTATGGTACTTTTAACGAAAACGCTTCAATTTCCGTCTCTTTACTGACGGCGCCAGTCCTCCAGCCGTTTGCGAACTTCAGGCGGCAGTTTTTCTTCCAGTGAATGCCTAGTAGAGCTAATGCTCCCGGGCTCGATTGCCTTCTTGACCTGCCTCTGGTTCTCTTCGATCTCCAGCCGCAGCTCCCGGGCGGATATCCGTAGCGCTCCCTGCGCAAAGATGACATGCTGCTCCACAAAATCGCTGGTTGCCACGTAAATCTGCCGTCTGCGGTGATTGAACTCACCGACCAGCCGCTCAATGCATTCATCTGCCGTTTCTTTTTCCTTGGTGAAGAACACCTGCACTTTCCCCTGCACAAAGGATCTGCCAAGTCCCGGCACACGGTACGCATCAAAAACGGCTATGACACGCAGCCCGGAAAACGCCTGATAATCAGCCAGCATATCCAGCAGCCGGTCGCGCGCTCCCTGCATTCCTGTAAGTGACAATGCGGCAAGATCAGGCCAGCCGCCAATCATATTGTAGCCATCCACAAGAAGAATATCGCGCCAGTCGGCCATAGCTATCCTTGCTGATGCCGGCGGCGCAGCACCTCATACATAATAACGCCTGCGGCAACTGAAGCATTTAGTGAATTGATCTTCCCGGCCATCGGCAGCTTCAGCAGCACATCGCACTTTTCCCGGATCAGACGGCCCATTCCTTTATTCTCATTCCCGATTACCACAGCTACCGGACCTGTAAATATATCAGAGGCATACAGATTCTGATCCGTATCCACATCGGTTCCGACTACCCAGACCCCAAGCTCCTTGAGGCGGTCAATGGTCTGTCCGAGGTTGGTTACGCGTGCGACTGGTACATATTCAACAGCTCCTGCAGAGGTTTTGGACACCGTCGCCGTGATTTGCGCAGACCGCCGTTTCGGCACAATAACTCCGTGCACACCGGTGCAGTCAGCTGTTCGAAGGATGGAGCCTAGATTATGCGGATCCTCGATTTCATCGAGTAAAATCAGAAACGGCGGCTCTCCTTTAGCTTCTGCCGCTGCCAAAATGTCTGCAACCTCTGCATAGGCAAAGGGTGCCGCTTGTGCTACTACCCCTTGGTGCTGTACTCCAGGCGCAAGCTGGTCCAGCTTTCTTTTATCCACATGCTGGATCACAATCCCCGCTTTACGCGCTTCAGCAATAATGGGTGCTGTTAAGTGCTTTTGCGCTGTTTCGGCGATCCATATCTTATTGAGTGTACGACCGGCACGAAGCGCTTCAAGCACTGAATGCTTGCCCGCCAATATTTCCTCTTCTGTCCTTAATTCTTCCATGTTCATGCCTCCTGTTCTAATATCTATACCCTTATAGCCTTACTTAGGCCGGTTCATCATATACTGTATACTGCTGTCAACGAGTTCCTGGATTCGGGCTTGCTGGCCCGTGTAATACAAATGACCGATTAGGCACTCAAAGGCAGTAGCATGGCGGTATTCCAGCACATCTGCATTTTTGGGAATGGTCCCGGATTTGGCATTCCGTCCTTGCCGGGCGACATCCTTCTCTTCATCCGTAAGCATCGGCTCCAGATAAGAAAGGATTGTGCTCTGCGCTTTGGCCGAAACCAGCCCAGTCGCTGTACGGTGCAAATGATTCGGACGCAGATTCGGCAGCGAGATCAAATACTGGCGAACCGCCACTTCATAGATAGCATCTCCTGCGTACGCCAGAACCAAAGGAGAGAGGAGTCGGGCTGGCTTGGAGGGCTCATAGGGAAACCAGGCACTCTCCAGATTAAATGGCCCGCTCATTTGCGTCGCCACCGCATTCCTTGCGGAGTATCCTCTAGCAGGATGCCCATTGCATTCAGCTCATCACGGATCTCATCGGAGCGTCCCCAGTTCTTGTTCTTGCGTGCTTCTGCACGTTCAGCGATTAGTCTTTCTACTTCTTCTCCAGCAACCTCTTCCTCAATCTCCGGTGTCAGGCGCAGCACAGCATTCATTTCGGCAAAAGCTTGCAGCAGCGCCGCGAAGTCCGCAGACAGCGCTTCTGAATTCGCAAGCGTATTGTTCGCAAGACTTACCCAGTCAAACATAGCAGTAATGGCATCAGGAGTGTTAAAGTCATCCTGCATTTTGGCATGGAAATTGGCTACAATGGCTGCCAAACGCTCTGTGATCTGCTCGCTTGCCTGACCTTTGGACCCTTCTGGATCAAGCTCAAGCCGGTGCTTCACATTGCTCTCCGCAAGTGCGATACGCTCAGCGCTTTTTTCTGCGGACAGCATAGATTCTTCAGTAAAATTCAGCGGATTGCGGTAATGGGTGGAAAGCATAAAATAACGGATCGTCCCTGCTTTGAAGCGCTGGCGGATATCCTTCACCAGCAGACCGTTGCCGAGCGATTTCGACATCTTTTCATCGCCGATGTTAATGAACCCGTTGTGCATCCAATAGTTAGAGAGCGGCTTGCCGCTCAACGCTTCAGTCTGAGCGCATTCGCACTCATGGTGCGGGAACTGCAGATCCTGTCCGCCGCCATGAATATCAATCGTGTCACCAAGAAACTCACGGGCCATGGCCGAGCACTCGATGTGCCAACCGGGACGTCCATCTCCCCATGGGCTGTGCCAGTAGATTTCTCCTGGCTTGGCTGCTTTCCAGAGGACAAAATCCTCGGGCTTTTCTTTGCGTGAGTCTACTTCCACCCGAATACCGAAGTGCAGTTCCTCCAGATTCTGGCGGGACAGCTTGCCGTAATTAGAAAATTTGGATGTACGGTAATAGACGTCACCACCATTTTCATAGGCATAGCCCTTTTCCTCGAGCTCCTTAATGAACTCGATAATCAACTCCATGCTCTGCGTAACCCGGGGATTCATCGTCGCTGGTTTTACACTAAGCCCTGCTAGATCTTCCCAATAGGCATTGATAAAGATTTCCGCAACCTCAGCTACTGTAGTGTTCATCTCCTCGGCCTTGCGGATCAGCTTGTCGTCGACATCCGTGAAGTTGGTCACATAATTGACTTCATATCCTATTTTCTCCAAATAGTTCCGGACCGTATCAAAAACAATTACGGGTCTGGCGTTTCCGATGTGCATATAGCCATAGACGGTTGGACCGCATACGTACATTTTCACCCTGCCTGATTCCTGTGGGACAAATTGTTCCTTACTGCGCGTCATTGTGTTGTAGATTTGCAATGCCATGTTTGTTCCCAATCCTTTCTGCTTGACCCCGGCTTCTGCCGAATTCCGGTATGCTTAAATTTCATAATCACCGATATACTGCTGGCTTTCCAGGCGGCGCTGCTCTTGTTTTTGTTTGTCCTCTGTACCTAGCTTTTCTCTGATTTCTTCGATCTCTTTCTGTAAAAAACGCAGGGAATCGATCAGCGGATCCGGCATTTGGGTGTGATCGAGCCTGTCAGATACCCGTTCGCCATTTCGTTTAACCACCCGCCCAGGATTACCCACAACAGTACTGTTGCTTGGCACTTCACGAAGAACAACCGAATTGGAGCCGATATTGCAATTATCACCGATCCGGAACGATCCCAGTACTTTCGCACCGGAGCCAATCACAACATTGTTGCCTACGGTTGGGTGACGTTTCCCTTTTTCTTTACCCGTTCCCCCGAGAGTGACTCCCTGATAGATAATCACATCATCCCCGATTTCGCAGGTTTCTCCGATTACGATACCCATTCCATGGTCAATGAACAGCCGATTGCCAATCGTTGCCCCCGGATGGATTTCAACACCGGTCATAAATCTGCTGATCTGGGAAACGACGCGTGCAAGTGTAAACCAGCGCCGTTTATATAAAGAGTGGGCTATCCGGTGTGCCCAAATGGCATGAAGTCCGGCGTAGGTGAAGACAACCTCAAACCAGCTGCGGGCTGCGGGATCGTTGTCGAATACTGCCCGAATGTCCGACTTGATATACTTAAACATCACGGTTCCCCTCTTCTTTGACTTCCCCGCCTCCTGTTTACAGGTACGCATAAGGAAGGTATTGTCTACAACCCACGTTCTCTCTCTATTCATAAATTTCAACAAAAAACGCCCCTGCAGCATAAAGCTGCAGAGACGTTTAACCGTGGTCCCACTCTGCTTGGACTTCGCATGATTCACCGGATTCACATTTCACAGCCAGTAAGTGCTATTGTCCCTCTTGGCGTCTGTAACGGCAACGTTCCCGGCGCGGTCTAACATCCCATTGCAGGAACGCTCAACCGAGCAGCTCACAGGCGCATATTCAGCGGCAGACAAATGAATAACTCCCAGCCTGCAAAGGGAAAATCCCTTAGCGGTTATTCTCTCTGGTAATTGTCCTTGTACGCATACTTTTCCTGATCCCAGCTATTATCATATACTTCTATCTTAGCTAAAAGACAACGGACTGACAAGGGGTTCATCTTCCGGTTACTTCCTTTTAAGCCCCTTTGATCTGCGATTTCAGACGTTCGATGACCCGGCTACGGCCCAGCAGAACTATCGTCATATTCAAATCACGTCCATGTGTTTGTCCGGTTAAAGCGACACGGATCGGCATAAACAGCGCCTTGCCTTTATGTCCCGTCTCTTTCTGTACTTCTTTAATCAGGACGGCCATGTTGCTGGCAGTAAAGTCGTCAGTAGCTTCCACCTTATTCAGGAAAGCGGACAGGACTTCAGGTACCTGGCTTTCGGCCAGAATCTGGGCAGCTTCTGTTTCAAGCTCCACATGACTGCGGAAAAACAGCTCGGACAGCTCCACGATGTTCGATGCAGAAGTCATCTGCTCCTGATACAGAGCAACCAGACTTTCCGCCCAGGCCTGCTGTTCCTCACCAAGCGTTTCCGGCAATCTTCCGGCTTTTTGCAAATGTGGAATAGCCAGAGCCGCGATACGCTTTGGATCCGCGTGCTTGATGTAGTGGTTATTCAAATGCGACAGTTTGTTGGTATCGAATACGGCCGGACTCTTGGATAGACGGTTTGCCGTGAAGATGGAGATCAGCTCATCTTTGCTGAAAATCTCCTCTTCGCCCTCCGGTGACCAGCCCAGCATTGCGATAAAGTTGAACAGTGCCTCAGGCAAATAGCCCAGCTGATCGTACTGCTCAATGAACTGAATAATGGATTCGTTGCGTTTGCTCAGCTTCTTGTGGTCATCACCGACAATCAGGGTCATGTGTCCAAACAGCGGCGCTTCCCAGTCCAGGGCTTCATAAATCATCAATTGGCGCGGTGTATTCGAGATATGGTCTTCCCCGCGTAATACATGAGTGATTTCCATCAGATGATCATCCACAGCCACAGCGAAGTTATAGGTTGGTATTCCATCCTTCTTCACAATGACAAAGTCGCCCATTTCCTTGGTATTAAAAGAAATGCTGCCCTTAACGATATCATCAAAGGTATAAGTGCGGTCTTCAGGCACACGGAAGCGGATACTTGCTATACGTCCTTCTGCTTCATAGGCCTGGCGCTGCTCTACAGTCAAATTCCGGTGTTTGCCGGAATAACGTGGAGTCTCACCTCTAGCGGTCTGTTCTTCACGTTCCGCTTCCAGCTCTTCTTCTGTGCAGTAACAGCGGTATGCAAGACCACGGTCCAGCAGGTCCTGCCAGTATATGCGGTACAGATCCAAACGTTCTGTCTGGCGATATGGCCCGTATTCACCACCGATATCGACACTCTCATCCCAATCCATTCCCAGCCATTTCAAATATTTGAGCTGGCTTTCTTCCCCTTCAGCAATATTACGCTTTACGTCCGTATCTTCGATCCGGATAATGAATTTGCCGCCCAGATTACGGGCGAACAAATAATTGAATAACGCCGTTCTGGCATTTCCGATATGTAAATGTCCCGTAGGGCTTGGTGCGTAACGCACCCGGACTTGACCCGTCATGTCATTCCCTCCGCTTCATAATGGTTAAAATTAGGCTGCAAACAGCCATCTCAAGATGATATCACATCTTGGAGCAGACAGACAATAGATTGTGCTGCTATCCCTTCTCCACGTCCGGTAAAGCCAAGCTGTTCGGTAGTGGTTGCTTTGACATTCACCTTCGATGTCTCGGCTCCCAGTGCCTTAGCGATAACCTCAGTCATTTGCGGAATATAAGGTGCCATCTTAGGCTTTTGGGCAATAATTGTAGAATCAATATTCCCTAGCTTATAACCGCGTTCACGGGCAAGCGCCCATACATGCTCCAGCAGTTTCAGACTATCAGCATCCTTAAAGGCCGGGTCCGTATCGGGAAAATGTCTGCCGATATCGCCAAGTCCCAAGGCTCCCAGAATAGCGTCGCTAACTGCATGCAGCAGCACATCGGCGTCAGAGTGCCCAAGCAGTCCTTTTTCATAAGGAATAGTGACACCGCCAATAATGCACGGCCTGCCTTTCACCAGCTGATGTACATCAAAACCTTGTCCTACAGCAATCATGTTTGTACCTCTCCCCTGTTTCTTTGTGTAAATTCAGCGAAATCCAGATCCTCCGGTGTAGTGATCTTAATGTTTGCGTAACTTCCCTCCACGACAGCAACCGGAATACTGCTGCGCTCCGCGAGACTCGAATCATCGGTGCCGAGAAATCCGTCCCGCTCTGCCGACTCATACGCCATAATCAGTTCGGACAGACGAAAAGTCTGCGGGGTCTGAATCGCCCACAGACTTCGCCGATCGGGTGTGGATAACACTTTGCCATCTCTGTCCACCTGCTTGATCGTATCTTTTACCGGTACAGCAAGCACTGAGGCACCGATCTCTTTGGCATGCTCGTAACAGGCAGTAATTTCTTGCTCCTGCACAAATGGACGGACACCGTCATGAACCATTACCCAGGTGGTCCCCAGTTTTCTCAGACCTAGATGAACAGAATGCTGACGTTCGGATCCTCCAGTTACTACAGACGACACTTTGTCGAGCTTGTAGGCCTTTATCCACGCCCGGCAGCGATCCACATCCTCTTGGCCCGTAACCAGTACGATTTCAGAGATGAGCGGATGCCGTTGAAACACCTCCAGGGTATGAACGATAATCGGTTTCCCCTGCAGCAGCAAATATTGCTTGCTCTCTACAGTCCCCATTCTTGTTCCTCTGCCCGCCGCGACAATCACGGCGCCTACACTGTTTGACATTCTGCCCTTCTCCTGCCCTTCACGTATACCCCCATCATAACGTGTTTGGCGGCTATTTCCAACCCATTGGAGAAGCTTTCACTGCTTTGAAACCGTTTATTGCGCTTTTTCCATCAGCTTCGGCTTGGCAAATATCATGCGTCCCGCCGAAGTCTGGAGCACACTGGTTACCAGAACCTCCATAGTTGTACCGATGTATTCGCGGCCGCCTTCGACCACAATCATAGTTCCGTCATCAAGATAGGCAACCCCTTGCCCATGCTCCTTCCCATCTTTAATAACCTGGACAATGATCTCTTCACCTGGCAGCACCACCGGTTTCACCGCATTGGCCAGATCATTGATATTGAGAACCGACACTCCTTGCAGTTCACACACCTTGTTAAGGTTAAAGTCATTGGTTACTACCTTGCCCCGCAGCACTTTAGCCAGCTTAACCAGTTTGCTGTCCACTTCGGAGATCTCTTCAAAATCACCTTCGTAAATCAGCACCTTCACATCCAGCTCTTTTTGGATTTTGTTGAGGATATCCAGTCCGCGACGCCCGCGGTTGCGTTTCAGCAGATCCGATGAATCGGCGATATGCTGCAGCTCCTCCAGTACGAATTCCGGAATTACGATGGTTCCCTCAATGAAACCCGTCTTGCAGATATCGGCGATCCGTCCGTCTATTATGACGCTTGTATCCAGAATCTTATGCTCTTCCAAGCCGCGCCCTTCCGGTTCTGGAGCCTGTCCCCAGCGCCCGGTTGTCCATAAAGAAGCCAGCTCTTCTTTCTTTTCCAGCCCGATCCGGAGCCCCATGTACCCAAACGTAAGCGTAGCAGCGACCTGCAGCAGCTCTCCTGCCTTTCCAAGCCAAACCATGGCAGGATATAGCAGCAGGGACAAGAGAAGGCCTCCCGTAAGCCCAGCAGCGCCTGCAGCCAATTCATTCATGGGGATGCGCGAACAATACAATACCGCCTCCCGCAGTTTAGAACCTCCCCATTCCGCGCATAAAGTCCCCGCAAACAAAAAAATAATGGCTCCCAGCACCGCAAACAAAATGCTTCCCTGCACAGGCAAGCTATCACCCAGTTTTCCCATTCCCTCCGGGAATCCTCTTTCTGCCGCATGGTATAGCGTATAACCTGACCAGGCTCCGCAAAGTGCTGCAAGCATCAAAATCAATTTTTTCCACATTACCTCAGGCACCTCCTTATTATTCATCCTAAAATGATCTATACATCACCAGTATGTTCCAATTTTTAGGACGGTAATCCGGAGGAGCGTTATTTTTTCTGACACTGAACATTATCGTTGCTGCAAAGGCAACCGGAAACTTCTAATACTGGTTGAAAACAGGGGAAGGACTGACATATAATGAACTCAATTACGAACCCAGGGGTGAATGGAAAATGAGCGCACCAAGTTTACAGGCCTTCCAGGATCAAGTCTCCGAACTGCTGCTCCGTCACCGTAGTCTTCTGGATGTAATGTCCAAGAACGGGCAGAGCAGCGCTTCCGTCAATCGTGCAGTCGTCAAAGCCATTACCGAATGCGGCTGTATTCAGCTGCACGCCAAGAAACAGATATTCGAGCCTGGTTTAGGGCTTGAACAAGCTAAGGAGCTTGCAGGAACCCATCTTGAAGGCGAACTGTGCGAGAACTGCCGTGAGGTGGTTGCGTCGGAGCTGGGCCGTGAGCTGTTCTACATGTCTGCTCTCTGCAATTTGCTTAACATTAATATGGACGAGGTTGTAGAAAAGGAGTCACAGAAATGTGCTACTCTGGGATTATTCAACTTCTCCTGAATGGCCTGAAGCGCTCTTTCCATCCGACAGATCGGCAAAAAGGCTTCGCCATCCACTGATTCCAGGGAATGGCAAAGCCTCTTTTTTCTTTACATATATATTTATTAGAATCCTATAGTTCTCTTGAGCATGTTAGTCCCGCAGCTACTTATTATCCATTCTTGGAGTGATATATTTTATCTTCTGTACGGCGTCTGCGACGGTGGCGGCGGCGAGCCGTCAGCCGGTCGATATTTTGCTTAAAACCATACAGTGCATACAATGCAAGAAGTACAAAGATCAGCTTGGCGATTTGCTCGGGAAAAATCACGGCAACCGCAACAGCTATAACAATCACAACAGGGGCGCCTACAACCGCTTTTTTGGGCAGGCCCACTTTTTTGAAATTCGGATATTTAACCGTGCTGACCATAAGATAAGACAACAGCAGCGTAGCTACAATCATAAATGGGGCCGATACATCTTTATGAAAAAGCGCTAATGTAGCCAGCACCCCGCCCGCAGCCGGAATCGGCAACCCTACAAAATATCCAGGGATACCCGGACGGACATTAAAACGGGCCAAACGTAGCGCACCGAATACCGGGAAAATCGCCGTTACGGTCCAGCCTAATGCAGAATTCAAATCCTGCAGGCTAGTAATGTACATGATCAGTGCCGGCGCAACTCCAAAGGAAACGACATCGGATAATGAGTCCAGCTCCTTGCCAAATTCACTTTCGCATTTCAGCGCCCGTGCAACACGACCATCCAGCCCGTCTAACAGCATAGCGATAATCACCATGATAGCGGCCATGCTCAGTTTACCGTCAAACGCCATCATGATACCAAACATTCCAAGCATTAAGTTACCGATGGTAAACAAACTCGGAATTGATTTTTGTATCATTTCTTCACCTCTATTTTCTAACTATTGAGCAACAACGTCTCCAATATTACGTGATTGTATGTTATTTACATTTGCCTGTCAATAAGAACTTGCTTCTGCAGCCGCTTGAGTCCGTCCTGAATATTACGTGCACGCACTTCGCCGATACCGTCCACCTCATCTAATTCTGCAATGCTCGCCGTCATCAGGTTAGGCAGCATTTCAAACCTTTCCACCAGATTGTGTATGATCACATTAGGCAGTCTTGGGATTTTGTTCAGCAAGCGGTAGCCACGCGGCGTTACCACTTCCTCCGAAGCAATTGCCGTAGACGAATATCCCAGCAATCGTGCAATATGGTTGTCGTCCATCAGATCATCGTCGCTGGTTCGCTTGAGTCCGGCGATGATTTCGCGGATTTTGTCCTCCTGTTCCTCTCTTGCATAGTCTCTGTACAGAAGCCACGCTTCTTCCTCTGTATTTCCAACCAGTTCTTCCATTTGCATGCTGATCAGGCGTCCTTCATTGCCGAGCTCGTTGATATAGCGTTTGATTTCCATCTTGATCCGAAGCACCATTTCCACACGTTGGATAACACCAACCACCTCTGCGACAGTGACAATCCCTTCATACTCGGAAGCCGACAGATTGGTCAAACTCTGTGTTAGCACTGCTCTGTACTTCTCCAGAGTTTGGATCGCCTGATTGGCCTTGGCCAAGATTGACCCGATTTCTTTGAGCGCATACCGGATAGAGCCTTGATACAGTGTGATAATATTGCGGCGTTGGGAAATGGAAACCACCAGCTTGCCAGTTTGCTTCGCAACACGCTCTGCTGTACGGTGCCGGATACCTGTCTCGATAGAGGAGATGGATGAATCCGGAATCAGTTGCGTATTTGCGTACAGAATCCGTTTCAAATCCTCACTTAAAATAATCGCACCGTCCATTTTGGCCAGCTCATACAAGTAATTGGGTGAAAAATCACAGTTGATAGAAAAGCCACCATCTACAACTTCCATCACTTCAGGGCTATATCCAACAACAATGAGCGCTCCTGTCTTTGCCCGTAGCACATTTTCCAGACCTTCCCGGAAAGGTGTTCCCGGTGCCGCCATTCTGAGCAGATCATTCATATTCTCTAATTCCTTTGTCATTCTGTGCCCCCTAATCTAACGCGACCGCTAGTGCATCTGCTACGGTGCTGACGCCAATAATCTGGATATCCTGCGGATGCTTCCAGCCTTTCATGCTTTTCTCGGGCATAATGACTCTCCGGAACCCAAGCTTGGCTGCCTCTTTCACACGCGTTTCCGCACGTGAGACCCCTCTTACTTCTCCTGTAAGTCCAACTTCACCAAAAAAAACATCATAAGGTTTAGTTGAAATATCCCGGAAGCTGGAGGCGATACTAATGGCAACTGCCAAATCAATAGCCGGCTCATCCAACTTTACCCCACCAGCCACATTCAAGTAAGCATCCTGGTTCTGCAAAAACATCCCCATCCGCTTCTCCAGCACTGCAATGATCAGAGCCATCCGTTGATGGTCCATACCCGTGCACATCCGCCGTGGTGAAGGGAAGTGGGTAGCTGCTACGAGCGCCTGAAGCTCAACGAGCACAGGCCGGGTCCCCTCCATACTGGCTACAACCGCCGAGCCAGCGACTCCGAGCGGACGTTCCGACAAGAAAAGTTCAGAAGGATTCTCCACTTCAGTAAGCCCGATTTCTCCCATTTCAAAAATCCCGATCTCATTAGTGGATCCAAACCGGTTCTTTTCCGATAACCCGAAGTGCCGATTTTTGCTAAACTATGTTAATTAGACGATTGCAGTATCCCAATATTATTAAAGTATTGAATAGACGATTCGTACAGATTGATACATATCCATACTTAAATATTATAACATTTTCCAAGTGGCTTCCCAACATCAAATTTATGCCTCAAAGTCACATATCATACCGACATTCATTTCCCATTTATTAGAAAATAAAGCGATTATTTTGCGTGTTAATATTAGCTTCCCCATTTCGAGGAGGTTGAACCAAAACGAAATGACTTGGCTCAACGTCTTACATTGGACTGCCTTTATTGATTTTAATGTAGTTGTTGCCTTTAATACATTTTGTGCAATATAGACTTATTTATATCCTATTCGTTCAAGCTCTCTAATAAAGGTCTATAATGAAAGAACTTTTTCACTTATCTGTATTAATCCTATATCCACAATAAATACGGAGACGTTTTTAATGCCAGTATGATACCACGCTATCAGGCTCTAGCCGGGTTAAGAAAACTCGGAAGGAATATCTAAAATGCAAAAAAGACCCACTTTTTCAGGGTCTTTTGCATATCCATTATTGAGGACTACCGTTATGGAAAAATCCATTATAAAAAAAGCAGTTATTGAGCAATCTAATTATCGGCAAATCAATTATGTGATTATTATATACCGAATTTGATTTTTGTGCAACTGTCACTTAGTCCATTTTTTTTATTAGATTATGCCTTGTAACAATCTCGAATTCTTGACTCTTTAATGTATTCAGTTTCTGGTGCATATGTTACCCCAAAATGCCTCGAAAGATTCGGCAACTGAGCAGTTGTACTAATTCCAATATATGTTTTTGCAATTCCAGCATGAGTTGAATGAGTGTATTTATAAAAACAAATGCGTCCGTCCTGCTCTAACTTTCTTAATTCAGATAAGAGTACTGATTTTAACAACTGTAGCCTTTTTAAAAATTGTTCCAAGTAGAACGTTTCAAATGCAACATTTGAAGGTGTAGTTTGCTTTGCAATAAAGGTGTGTAACATATTGTATATTTTATCTGCCGTAGATTCTTCAACGTAATCAATTTGTTTTCCATTGTCCCTAATATCAAGAAGATGTTCTAAGAATGTGTGGGATGTTGGGAAAACTGAAACACCATAATCGAAATCCTTAACTGTCGTAATCAAATGAGCTTCCTTATTCTTTCTTCGTACTGCTTTAATAAGTGGAACCATATCCTTATCACTTGAAATTATCACAAAGCCATCAATGAATTTATTATCATAAAGTTGCTCCATAATATCAACAGTGATTTGCAAATCGGCAAAATTCTTACCTCTATTAGAGGTATGCTTTATTTCCACATTATTTTGTAATAACCAAGTTTGGTGGTATGACTCATGCAAATCATTTAAATCAAAGTTACAATACACAAATATATCTAAAATACGCAAGTTGTTTTTGTCGCAATACTTTTTTATTACTTTAAAGAAGTCCTTCTCCTGCGTATTGGTTTGATACTTTCCTAAAATGTTATGGATATTCTCATAATCAATATAAACCAAAACATTCTGTTGCTCTTGAACTGGTGTAATAAAATGGCGTCTGTCTCGATACATTGAATGCTACCTCCCTCTATTTGCTAATAAGATTCGACAAATAGAGGTCTATTCCTGCTTTTTCCAACATCTAATTATATGACCACAATTGCCACAGCCAAAAAAGAAGAACGAACGAAAAAGTCAATCTGCTTCTAGTTCGTTTTTATTCTTCATTATCCCAAGGAGCTGTCTGTTTTTCTTTTTTAGCAGTAGCAGAGCCAAAAACGGAATGTATAACTTGACTCAATGTTTTACATGGAATAACTTTTATAGTCGAAAATGATGTAGTTGTCTTTAAAGCGTTATGAGCAACATACACCCTTTTAAACCCCATTCTTTCAACTTCTCTGATACGCATTTCTAACGTAGGTACTTTCTTTAGTTCGCCTGTTAAACCTATATCTGCAATAAATACAGTATCATTAGCAATACCCATATTTTTGAAGGAAGACACGATGCTCATAATTGCAGCTAAGTTCGATGCTTGTTCTTTTAGCCTGATTCCACCAGTAGTTTTTACGACTACATTCTTATCGTGAAGGAGCATTCCTGCTCTTTGTTCCAAAATGCTTATTAATGTATTTACGTGGTCCTTCTTTATACATTCTGCAATTCGGCTAGGATACGGCATAAACGTTTGTGAAACGAGGCTTTCAATTTCTAATATAATTGCCCTTGTGCCTTCTTTAACTACTGTTAATGCACTTCCACTTACAATGTCGTTATCTTCTCGCTGTGTCATAAAAAATTCGGATGGGTTATCAACAGGAATCAGACCTGTTTCTTCCATTATAAAGAACCCTAGCTCACCTGTGCCACCAAAGCGATTTTTGGACGAAAATAATTGCTTCAATTCTTCCCCTTCTTCTCCCTCAAGGACGAGAACAGTATCAACCAAATGTTCCAGTGCTCTCAACCCAGCCAATTCATTATCTTTGGTCATTTGCCCGACCATTATCACTGCACGTGGCTTTTTACCATTTTTCGCAACTTTCAATAAGGCTGTGGCACACTCCATTGTTTGGGTTGGTGAGCCAGGTCTTGATGGATACTCCTCTAAAACAAATGTCTGGATACTATCAATAATAATTAAATCGGGGTCTATTTGCTCGATACTCCCTAAAACATTGTTTAAGCTGTTGTCGCTTACCACCCATAGTTTATCGTCTATGCTTGGCAAAATCCGTTCGGCTCTTCTCCTTATTTGTGAATCACTTTCCTCTCCTGAGGCGTAAAGTACATTAAGTCCTTGTTTAGCAACATCATCACTGATTTGCATTAGGAGTGTTGATTTTCCAGCACCCGGGACTGCAGTAATGATTGTTAAAGAATCTTTAACGATTCCTCCACCCATTACTCGATTAAATTCATTGTATTTTGTAATTATTCTATCACTGTTTTGTGACACAGTATCGGTAAGCCGTTTAACAGATACATTCTTCTTAGTTGTGATTGTCTTTTGGGCGCTAACAGTTTCTGGTTCTTCTTCTATAAGAGTATTCCACTCTCGGCAGTTAGTACAAGCTCCATTCCATTTAGGGTGTTCGTGACCGCAATTACTACATCTATATATTAATTTCTTTTTCATTTAATATCCTCTTTCCTTTATTCTTCATACAAATCATTAAATTGCTCTATCAGGCTATCTATATTAGCTCCATTATCACGATTCAGTGTTTTAATGTTCATTTTATCAGGTTCGTTAAGCTTATCTAACTGCTCGCTTTCGACTGTATAGAGTTCAGTTGTATTAAGTGCATATATTAATTGATTTTCTTCCTTTATTTGAAGCGCTGCTTTATATGCTTTTACGTCTTCTTTTAATCTGTTATTTTCTTTTGTAAGTTCCTTTACCTTTACCTTGTACTTCTCATTTTGCACATTTACATTAATAAGCGTTTTTTCCATTTCCCTTGCTTTTAATTCAGCTTCAAGAGTCCTATCATAAAGTTGTTTTTGCATATCTTGAATGTTTTGAAGATACATTTTTAGTCTTAAAGGATTATTACCGTGACTCTTTAAGAAGTCACTTATATTCAAAGTTGCGAAAAAGCTGTTATCTATAGGACCATCTACAATTTGCTCATTAAGGATTGAATTGAATTCTTTGACCTTGCTGCTCACTTCTTTGTTTCTGGAAAAATGATAATATTCAATCCCAATGTGATGAAGTTCGTCACGGGCATAACTTGCAAGGGTACTGAAATTCATTTTAATTCCTGTATTCTTATTAGCTTGGAAGAATTGCTGAATAATATCCAACAACACTTCCTTATCGAATTTCTTTTCTCTTGACATATTGCCACCACCTACAAAAAATATTTACTTAGCATTGTTGCATTCTGATTTGCTATCATTTTTATTTTGTTAATTTTCACACCATATACCTCTGGTAAATTCTTTATCTTTTCGGATTGAAGTATCATATCCTTTAATGCTATCACTTCTGAATTGATTACTTTTTCATTCTCACGTAAATGTTGCTCTATCTCATTTTGAGCTTTAGTTTGTATAGGGTGGAAGAAGTCGCATACATCGCAATCGTTGCCAACTTTATTACAATCCTCGAACAAACTTTGTTTTGAAGAACACTTTCCACCCTTAATATCTTTGCTTCTACTTAAATCAAAGTCTGGGTCAAATACTTTTTGAAAAGCTAATTCTTTTAAATTCGAATAATTTATTTTAAAGGGTTTGCTCTCTACGTTGTTGTTTCGAATAGAGTCCGTCTTGGCTTCATTTGCTTTATTCTGACGAGCAATCCTTTTTGCCATACTATAGGTGTAACATTGAACAAACTTACTTACGTGGTTAAAATAGTGGTAGCTACTCCTAATGCTTGAATGTCCAGCTATTTTCATCATTGGAATTGGTTCAACTTCGCTTAAAGCCATATTGATAAAGGCATAATGACGGGTATCCATAAGATTTATAGTTTGAATTTGAAAGGGAAGAAGTTCAAGTTTCTTGCTTTTTTCTCCACTCATTTTCTTTTTCTCTTTCTTAATTATTTGGTAATTAAACCTTCCACATATGATTTTTTCAAAGAATCTATCAAGTAAGTAACTTAAATTGCCTACATTCAAAAACTCCATAATGCCCGAAGTTTTAGTTGTTCCCTTAAATTGGAGATTTTTAAAGTAGGCTCTTTGGGAGAATAAAAAACTTCTGCGCCCTGTATGTGTATAGTCTTGAGAAAAATAGTTAGGTTCAAAATCATATTTATCAACAATATCTCTATATTCTTCCAGAAGGCGATATAGCTTCTCGCTGATTTGGATATCCTGCATATAATAGTCCTCTTCAATTTTGTGGGTGACGGGCATTGCTGCGTAGCCCTTTAGCCTTGTTCTGCGGACCGTAAGGTAGAATGCCTCCCCCTCTTGCTTTAAACAGCCGTATGGGGTTAATACAAGCTCTGTAACACGTAAAGGAATGGTTGTTGTAACTTCCCACCATATTCGAATAGGATAGAACTCCTCACGCTCTTCTGGCGTACAATTTTCCCAAAACAAATCCATAATGTACCCAAATTCAAAAACACTCTCAAACATTCCAATATCACGCTGATTAAGTCCTTCACGTTCGGTTCGGTAAGAAGATAAGATTTCTGATTGATAGTGAAGTAATTCTATTAATCCTTCCGGGTCTGGAATAGGGAAGAATTCTAAAAAGAGTATTAGTATATAACTTCGAGAATAGTAATTACGGTCAGTAGAAAGCTTCTTAGTAGATAGGATTTTTCTAGCACCTGGTTGAAAAAAGTTTATTTCATTAATGACTTTTTTCAAGTAAGAAATATCAGAAGATACAGTCTCAACAGGAGATTCTTTTAACCGATATAAAGCGAATCCCTTTAACCCGTTTATGATATCTCGGTATGAGAACATCTCTATTGTTTTTATGCGATTAAATTTTACTTCGTCCAATGTAAAGTGCGTATTTCTTTTAATTTTTCCATTGAAGAGTTGCCAAGTATCGTCTTCATAAGTGTTTGCTTGAATTATATTATTTTGCTTAAATCCATCGAACAACCCTTTTAATTCCTCTATATCTATAGAATAAAAGTCTTTATACTCTAAAATAGAAACATTTGAATCCTTTAACTTCCGCTCAATAAGCATAACATTCACCCCTTACCTATCGCTAAATTGTCTTTTAAATTCAAGATATCTTTTTTTGATATTTTCACGAAAGTATTTACTCTATCGCGTCCAAAGAAATGAGTTGCTTCTTGTAAAATGGGCATATAGTGATAGAAAAGACTATAGGTATAACGTTCTTTATCGAAAGAATATTCCGCATTTCTGATATCGTTTAATAGGCTCTGGAGACGTTTATTAAATTCAATCAAAAAATACATTTCATTCATTGCAAATTCACAACCTATGCAGTTCTCTCGCCTAGGATACGCACACGAACTCCTATATACAGACTTGAATAGGCACTGGGAATGTTCCATTTTTGAAGGGGTTTCACCCAAAGATACTTTTTTCAAAATCTCCTTCACTTCACCTTTATGGCTCACCATTAAATCTCTGAATACTTTGGTAACTCGCCCTTTGTAATCTGCGATTCCCTTTGACATCATTTCAATTTGATATGGTTTTAAGGACCCTATATCTAAAATCGCTTTGGTTTGCTCTTCCCATTCTTGTAAAGCATATGGCGTTTCTTCATTATCTTCTTGCATAGTTTTTAATAGTAGGTGTGACATAAAGGAAAAGCCCCCACGTTCTGTTAGAGCAGTTGTAATTCTATTGATGTCATTGTTTTTTTTACCATAGTGCTGATAATAAACTTGTGTCGTCATTGGAATTCCGCTTTTCTTATTAACAATGTGTCCTCTTAAAATGGCTGCTATGTCGTATGCTTGCCCCCAATTTTCCTCTGAACTAACGGTTTGCGTAAAGTTAAAGAATGTCTTTACAGCACTATTGTTTTGAAACGTATCTTCATTGAATATATCAATATATGCTTGTCCAAAAAAATCAAGGTGATGTTGCCTTTTTGAAGAAATTTCTGTAACAATACTTTCACTCTTGTTATTCCTATTATTCTGAAGGCGGTGAGCCTCACATAAAGCAATTAACATTCCAATAATGAAGACATAAGTATCGTCTATAACAAACTTCAAGCGTTGGATATTCTTCTTTTTGGTTTTATTCGGTTTTTTGTGGAAGGCATTGATTTGAAACATTACATTATTTACAATCTCTTGTGCCATTTCGAAAGTGAATGCCCCCGTCTTGATATGTTCAATAACTTCTTCTTCGTTTAAATCCAAGACGAGTTTCAGACTAGGCGAAGGAATCGTATACATATCAGAAGCCCTCCAACCACAAACATAATGCAAAGCGCAATATAGCCACGTCATAGCGTGGAGTCTTTTTTCAATTGCCTTCTCTATAAGTTTTTCCGGCTCTGTAAAGAGCAGTATGGCAAATAGAATCCATTGTTCTTGCGTATAAGCCATTGTCTCATTCAATTCTTTTGGTTTAAATTTCAAGGAATCTTTAAATTTCATTAGATAATGTTTTTGACAATATTCGATAAAGAAGGAGAATTCCTCTTTTGCAACAACTTGCCAAATAGTATTAACGAGTAACTCAACCTCATTAACGGAATATTTTGTAATTTCTTTGTCCATAATTGGAATGATTGTTTTATAAACATTTACAAGATTTGTATAAACGTACTTAGTTTTATTACTCTTAAACCTTTCCAAAATGAAATTATCAAAAGCTTCAAGCGTTACAGGAATATCAACTTTAGGGATAATATTCTTCGTTTCAATTTTAAATTTTTCGAACTTAGTTGGAGCATTTTCAATAGCTCTAAGGTGGAGTATATGTTCTTCTAATATTTTAAAATCATTTTTCCATATAATAATAGTTGTGCTAAGTGGATTTTCCGCATATTCAATTCCTAATTTCCTCATATGAACTGTCACGCTACTTACATCAATACCCAATATCTCCACTGCTTTTGTCCGTTCAATGGTATTATCTTTCAGGCTCTTAACCTCATCTACTTTACTCTTCTCAAAATAAAGCTTGTTTTTAAACTTAAAAGCATTAGCATACTTTGCAATTCTATCTGTATTCACAAGTTGGAACATTTCCTTTATTTCTTCATTCGTATAATACGATTCCAAATTAATCGAACGTAGAAAGCTATGATACTCCTCAAATTTAGAAAACTCGTTCTTTGCAATGTAAATGTCGTTTTTCAGACTATTGCAATAATAAGATATGTTTTGCTCTTTACATACCATTCTTATGTAGTTCAAAACACGTTCGCTCGAATCCAAAGGCATGAGCGCATTAGCTTGGCAGTATTCCTTAATATATTGGTAGTTATGATACCCACGACTGGATTCTATTACAGTAAATTCATTTTTGTATTCTCCTACAAATGTTGATATAACTTCATATAAGGAATTTTTAGGTTTATAATTTACAAGAAAAAGAGAAAGAAAGTTATGGATATCTTTCTTATAAAATCGAAAGTCTTTTCCATTTAAAGGATTAGGTATAAATTTGAAGTTGTTATTCAAAGCATATGATTTTACTGTTGTTTGACTTAGAAAGTGATTTTTGGTTTCCTTCTGAATAATATTCACAAGCTCTTTATAGCTAAATGTTTCACTCAATAATATTTTCAGGTCGTCTATCTCTTGTTTATAGAAAAGAACTTTTTGTGCTTCTTTCTGGGATTTCAACCTATTAGTTCTTGAACAAGTCAAGAGGTGTGGAACAGATACATCCAGTATCTCACTAGCCTCCTCTGATGTATAAAACTCACTTATCATTTCACTCATTTTCATTCTCCTCCAAACCTTAATTCTTTGAATACTGACCGTTGAATATGTTTAATTTTTTCGTCTATAACGGGGTGTTGAGAGTAGTAGGTTATAGCTGAATCAAGAGAAGAATCCCCACGCCAATATGCGACTTCAATAGGGCTTTTTGTACTTTCAAGTTCAGCAAGAAACTGTGTAAAAAAATGACGAAGAATATGTGTATTAAAGGAACCGGACATTAAAATATTAGCCTCACTAACACTTCGAAAGTCGCCTTTTTTACTAATTTTTTCAAGTGTTAGCTTCCGTATCTCATTGAAGTAATAATCTTCATAAGTGCCTACAGTCATTGCTTCATTTTCACGATTCATAAATATTGCTCCGAAAGGGTTATCTATACCTTTTATTAGTTGCATATGCTGATTCCATAATTGTTCGAATAGTCCAAGGAATACAGGATGTATTGGTTGTATTCTTGCTTTTTTAATTCCTCCAACATCTTTTCCGTCAGTTCGCATTTGAACCTTTTCCCTTAAATCCACTGAAAACCAAGCTAAATCTTTACTGTGCATTTGAAGACTCGTATTAAATCTGGATACATTACATACTTCTCCTGCTCTTAATCCCCCAAACGCCTGCAAACATAGTGCAAGTTTTATATGAGGGTAATGAATATCACATATCTCCAGCATTGTCTGAAACACATAGGAAGGCATATGTTTAATTTTTTGAGGTGGGATATAAGAAGGTGACGAATATGAGAAAAGAGATTCTACTATTTCTTTGCTTTTATCTTTACGATAAGCGTTCTTCTTCTTGACAGTCTTTATGTAAAAATTATGGTATGTTATATATTTCATTTTCTCTTTCAATTGGTCATAGATAAATTTATAAAATCGCGTTAAGACTCTTTCAACTTTTTGTACAGATTCTTCCGTTTTGAATTTTTTCCCAATATTCCCCTGGGCATAATCTCTAATAAATTTGTTTCCGTGTTCGATTTGCAAGTCAGTTATATCATTCATTTTAAACTTGTTATGATTGTCAAAAAACAAATAATTCAAAAAGCGAACGATTATTTTGGCGTGGAACTCTAATGTCTGTAATTTTGTGGATTGCAGTGTGCTAAAAAAATAGGTGCTATATCCTGTAACTTTCATTGTCTTAATTGTTTCATTTCTTAAGACAATGAACATAAAGTATCTTAACGTTCCTCCATACTCAATGATTGTTAAGGGTTCGTATGAGAATCTTATATTTTGATTCTTTATCATTTCCGTATTCTCAATTAAGGTTAATACTTCACCACTACTTGTTTTTTTATGTTGTTTATCATTTTTCACTAAATGCATTGGCTATTCCTCACTTCTAATCTTATATTCACTCTTTCCTTCTAACCCCTCCATTAGTGTCTCTCTACCACTATCCACGATTTTTATGACAGAGATTACGTCAGGGAATATCCTTCTCCCTTAACCGACTTCCTACTGCTTCTCATTCGTCTTATGATGTCTCTCTACAGCTTCACGCTTTTCTATCACAAAGAATATATTAGGGGCTGTCCTTATCCTTAGCTGCCCTCACACTGTTCCTCATTCGGTCTAATGATATTTCCTAACGCTTCTACGCTTTCTATGTACAAGGCTACGTTGGGGTTATCCCTACCCTTAACTGCCCTCACACTGCTCCTCATTCGTCTAATGATATTTCCCTAACGCTTCTACGCTTTCTATGTACAAGGCTACGTTGGGGTTATCCCCACCATTAACTGCCCTCACCCTGTTCCTCATTCGTTTAATGATATATTTCCCTAACGCTTCTACGCTTTCTATGTACAAGGCTACGTTGGGGTTATCCCCACCATTAACTACCTTCTACTGTTCCTCATTCGTCTAATATATATCGACATTTATATCAAAAAACATTAACCTATAACGTCTAATTGTCGAATAATAAGAATAATGTTAGACGATTGGATTATATGACAAAAAGCCCTATGCGTCAAACACATAAGGGTATATTTATGAATCATAGAATCGTCTATTCAATAGTTTAATAGTATTGGGTTACTGACCGCACGCAGCAAACGGTACGTATGATGCCGCTCCCCTTCAAAATAGAGGACACAATCGACCATATGCTCCAGCATGCGTGGCCCTGCAATTGCCCCTTCTTTCGTTACATGTCCTACAAGGACCGTAGCAATTCCGCGAATTTTGGCGATCCGCATGAATCTTGTCGTACATTCCCGAACCTGTGTCACACTGCCGGGTGCGCTTGTTACCTCCGGCATAAATACAGTCTGAATAGAGTCAATGACTAGGAACTGGGGCTGAATCTGCTCAATCGCTTCTTCAATGCTCTCCATATTAGTCTCACACAGCACATAAAGCTCTGCCGAAAGCGCCCCAAGGCGATCCGCACGAAGCTTTGTTTGCCGGACCGATTCTTCACCTGAAATGTACAGCACCCGTAATCCCTGGGTTGTCAGCGCATGCGAGGTCTGCAGCAGGAGCGTCGATTTACCAATCCCGGGATCTCCTCCTACCAGTACCAGTGAGCCGGGAACAATCCCTCCCCCCAGCACTCGGTTAAGCTCTCCAATGCCTGTCAGGATACGCGGCTCTTTGTCACTTTCTATATTTATGATCGATTGCGCCTTTTCTTTACTCTGAAAAATCGGTGCATTCATGCCTTGTGTTTTGACTACGATTTCGGTCTCTTCCACCATGGAGTTCCATGCCTGGCAGCCGGGACATTTACCGAACCATTTTGGCGATTCGTAGCCGCATTCGGTGCAAAAAAATTTGGTTTTTGGTTTTGCCATGTGCGCTCCTATCCGTCCGAACTTGCTAAAATTGCGGATAATTTTCTCTTACTCAAAGTTTACCATTTCTGCACACTGAACGGAAGGTCACTTAAGATCTACTTTTGGATCCCACCCTCATTAACCTGCCTGAATGATTGCTTAATTAAACATCGAGGTACCTTTACGCAAAAAAGCCCCCACTTCTCCATACGGAGAAGCGGAAGCTTTGTTTCAACCAAGTAAAGGTTATTCTGTTCCAACCTCATTTTCCTGTGTAACAGCAATCGGAATTTCCACTTTTGTTACTACAAGTTCACCATTAACTTCATCAATGTTAAGGGAATCCCCTTTTTGGATGTTGCCCTTCAGCAGTTCCTCGGAGAGACGGTCTTCGATGTGCTTCTGAATCGCCCGGCGCAGCGGACGCGCACCGAAGGCTGGATCATATCCCTCTTTGGCCAGGAATGCTTTAGCTCCATCTGTGAGCACAAAGTCCACATCATACTCACGCAGCCGTTTGCGCAATTCCTCGGACATAAGCGTAACAATTTCGGCAATGTGTTTTTCATCCAGGGAGTGGAAGACGATGATTTCGTCAATACGGTTCAGGAACTCAGGGCGGAAGCTCTTCTTCAGCTCTTCCATGACTTTACCCTTCATGTTGCTGTAATCCGCTCCGGCATCCTGTACAGCTGTGAAGCCAAGTGTAGAGTTCTTCTTGATCGCCTGCGCTCCGACATTGGAGGTGAGAATGATCAGAGTGTTGCGGAAGTCGACGACACGGCCTTTGGAATCGGTCAGACGGCCGTCTTCCAGCACCTGCAGCAGAATGTTGAATACTTCCGGATGAGCTTTTTCGATTTCGTCCAAAAGCACAACAGAATATGGTTTGCGGCGAACCTTCTCGGTCAATTGCCCGCCTTCTTCGTAGCCCACATACCCTGGAGGCGCTCCGACCAAACGGGAAGTGGAATGCTTCTCCATATACTCTGACATATCGATACGGATTACCGCATTCTCGTCACCGAACATGGCTTCAGCAAGTGCACGCGCCAGCTCGGTTTTACCAACCCCTGTTGGTCCCAGGAAGATAAACGAACCCATTGGACGTTTTGGATCTTTGAGGCCTGCACGCGCCCGGCGGAGTGCCCGGCTGACTGCCTTCACGGCTTCATCCTGACCAATGACACGTTCATGGAGCAGAGCTTCCATGTTAAGCAGACGGTCAGTCTCTTCTTCCTTGAGCTTGCTGACAGGTATCCCTGTCCAGCTGGCTACCACCTGTGCAATATCCTCTGGTGTAACCTGAGAATCAGTCCGGCCTTGTTTTTCTTTCCACTGGTTCTTGGTGGTATCCAATTCCTCACGGATTTTTTGCTCGGTATCACGCAGTGCAGCTGCCTTTTCGAACTCTTGGCTCTGTACAGCAGAATCCTTCTCCTTGCGGATATCATCCAGACGCATTTCAAGTTCCTTGAGATTTGGCGGGATTGTGTAGGAGTTGAGTCTTACCTTGGAGCCTGCTTCATCAATCAAGTCAATCGCCTTATCCGGCAGGAAACGGTCTGGAATATAACGGTCTG
Source organism: Paenibacillus sp. 22594 (assembly GCF_052044425.1). Lineage (NCBI taxonomy): Bacteria > Bacillati > Bacillota > Bacilli > Caryophanales > Paenibacillaceae > Paenibacillus > Paenibacillus sp. 22594. The sequence continues at coordinate 5,374 of NZ_JBQENA010000016.1, read as the reverse complement.
ACAGCTTCACAGCTTCCACGATAGCTTCATCTGTGATCTTCACCCGGTGATGGGCCTCATAGCGGTCACGAAGACCGTATAGAATTTGGACAGCTTCTTCCGGAGAAGGCTGGTCCACTGTAATAGGCTGGAACCGGCGCTCAAGAGCTGCGTCTTTCTCGATATATTTGCGGTATTCGTCCAGTGTGGTGGCACCAATGCACTGCAGTTCTCCACGGGCTAGAGCAGGCTTCAGGATGTTGGAAGCATCGATCGCACCTTCCGCACCACCAGCACCAATCAGGGTATGCAGCTCATCGATAAAGAGTACAATGTTACCTGCTTGACGAATCTCATCCATAATTTTTTTGAGGCGGTCTTCGAACTCACCGCGGTATTTCGTACCGGCAACTACTGAACCCATATCCAGAGTCATTACGCGCTTGTCACGCAGAGTTTCCGGAATTTCATTGTTGATGATTTTTTGCGCCAATCCTTCGGCAATCGCTGTTTTACCTACCCCAGGTTCACCGATCAGGACCGGATTATTTTTGGTGCGGCGGCTAAGCACTTGAATAACGCGCTCAATTTCCTTGCTGCGGCCAATGACAGGATCCAGATTGCCATCTTTGGCATACGCGGTCAGGTCGCGGGCCAGGCCATCCAACGTGGGCGTGCTGACATTGGCTGGAGCGCCGCTGTGGCTCGAAGTAGCTTCACTGCTGCCCAGAAGCTGCAGAACCTGCTGACGAGCCTTATTAAGGCTGATTCCAAGGTTATTGAGGACACGGGCGGCTACGCCTTCGCCTTCGCGGATCAGTCCGAGCAGGATATGTTCTGTTCCCACATAAGTGTGGCCCAGTTTACGAGCTTCATCCATCGACAGCTCGATAACCTTTTTGGCACGAGGAGTATAAGCAATGTTTGTAGGCTGTTCTTGTCCCCGGCCGATCAGTGTTTCCACTTCGTCCTGAATTTTCTCAAGACCCAGACCCAAACCGATCAAAGCCTTAGCGGCAATGCCGTCTCCTTCACGAATCAGTCCGAGCAAAATATGTTCTGTCCCAATGTTGTTGTGTCCCAAACGAACGGCTTCTTCCTGCGCCAGCGCAAGCACCTTTTGTGCGCGTTCCGTAAATCTTCCAAACATCATATCCCCTGCACCTCCACGGATAATAAGTATCTATAATTAATGTTGTGATCCCAGTGTCTCCCGGAGCAGCTTCGCCCGGTACATATCGAGTTCGGTGGCTGTAAGCTCGTCGCCGAACATTTTTTGCAGAAAACCCGGCTGTGTCTTTACATTCAGCTCGTTGAGGACTGAAATCGATGGTCCTTCCAAAATACCAAGATCAACTCCAAGCCTTAGATCGGAGAGCCGTTGTGCAGACTCCTTTAGCTCCATCACCGCCGCGTAGGACAAAATCCCGTAAGAGCGTTTGATTCTGTCTGTAATCCGCAAAGCGGAATCTACCAACAGACGTTCCCGCGCGTTGCGTTCATGCTCAATAATCTGGGTAACTACGCCATGGAGATTCTCGATAATTTCACTCTCTGTCTGGCCAAGCGTGATCTGGTTGGAGATTTGAAAGATATTTCCTACTGCTTCGCTGCCTTCACCATAAATCCCTCTTACCGTGAGCCCTACTTGATTCACAGCGGATAAAATCCGGTTGATTTGGTGGGTCATTACAAGTGCGGGCAAGTGGACCATGACCGAAGCGCGAAGCCCTGTGCCCACATTCGTAGGACAACTGGTCAAATACCCTCTTCGATCATCAAAGGCGTAATTGACCGAGCCTTCAAAAATATCATCAATGGCTGTCGCCCTTACCCAAGCCTCTCTGACCTGCAAACCGGGGAACAGACACTGAATGCGCAAATGGTCTTCTTCGTTGATCATAATACTGACCGACTCGTCCTCATTAAGGATGACTGCGCCACCCCGCGACTCGTTAGCGAGGTTAGGGCTAATGAGATGCTTTTCCACAAGCACCTTTTTGTCCAGCTCATCCAGCTCATCCAGTTTCAAGAGTTGAAAGTTGCCGAAATCCGCAGCTGCTTCTCCTTGGAAAACAGGAGCGAGCTGGTCCAGCACCTCTTCCGACTGCTCTGCCGAAGCCAGCAAAGGGAAGGGTAGATGCTCCAGGTTGCGGGCGATCCGCATCCGGCTGCTGATGACGATCTCGGAATGGCTGCCACCGCAGCGCATCCAGTCACTAAGGGCTTGTTCGGTAAACCGGAGACTTGACATGTCGTATCCCCCCTTTATATCAAAGACTTTACTCTTGTGGCATTTCTTTTTCAAGCTGGCGGATTTGATCCCTCAGCTCAGCTGCGGTTTCAAACTCTTCCTGTGCGATACTATGTTGCAGTTCCTGCTTCAGTTCATCAATCTGGCGTTTACACATGATCTTTGCTCCGGCACGTTTCGGCAGCTTACCCACATGAGCGGTGCTGCCATGAACCCGTCTGAAGAGCGGGTCCAGCGTACTGTCAAAATATTTATAACAGGAGCTGCAGCCAAAACGCCCAAGCTTGCTGAACTGGGAGTAAGTCATTCCGCAATTCTCACATTGAAGGCTCTGAGCGGTCTGGGAGGCTGCGTTTTTTTCCTTGCCTGCTCCTTCCAGATCCAGAAGACCAGACAGCAAACTGTGAATAGAGAATCCTCCCGCTGTTCCAGGAATGAGCTCCCCTTTCTCCCGCGCACAGCTTTCGCAAATATGAAACTCCGTCTTCTCTCCATTCACAATCTTCGTGAAATGGAGTGTCGCCGGTTTGACCCCGCATTCCTGGCAAAGCATAAGCGGTGTCCCTCCTTAAGATTTGACCATTATTTGCCCAATAAAGAGATTAGCATAGCCTTCATTAGCTTGGCACGAATCTCATCCCGGTACGGCAGATTAACCGTCAGGCATTCCCGGGAAACAGCAGCGCGCAATAGGCACGCTTCACGCTTGGTTAGAAACCGGGCTTCCTCCAGCTGATAAATCAGCCCTTCGGCGCAATTTTGATCGATATCTTTTCCGATTGTAGAATTGAGATGTGCGTATAGTGCGACATTCTGGGGCAGCTCAAAACGCTGAATCCGGATGTAACCACCACCGCCACGTTTGCTCTCAACTACATAGCCCTTTTCCAAAGTAAAGCGTGTACTAATGACATAGTTGATCTGAGACGGAACGCATGAGAACTGGTCCGCCAGGTCATTGCGCTGAATTTCCACCGTACCTTCGGGACTTTCATGCAAAATATTCTTCAGATATTGTTCGATAATATCAGAGATATTACGCATCACTCATCCTCCAGTGTTCAAAGCTTATAGTGCAACTGACTGTGCTTCCGTCCGGCAATGATCTCTATAGAACTTAACCCATGAGCAGAGGCCCGAATCGAAACTACATTCATACCTCAGCACTCAGAGTGCAATACAGTATCATTCCGGAGATATACTAAAAAAGCCATTAATGAAGAGCCTGCCACCATTGTCTCTACTTCCTTCAATAAATTGAATTCGAGCTGCGTTGACTTTGACTTTCTTTGACTTTTTTCATATTATAACACATTCTCACTGAATTCCAAGTGGTTGCTTTTATTTTTTACGTTTTAGGGTGATTGTATTCTGACCATTGCAAGGTTTTTGCATATTGATTCCCACTGAACTTTCATTTGGCAAAAAACTCCCCCAGCTTCATTATGAAGACGGAAGAGTCTTAAATTACAGGATTAGAAAAAATCAAACAATGCCGTTTTCGCCTGCGGTATGACCTTTTCCAGCCATTCCAATTCCGCTGGGTATGCTTTTAACTGCCCGTATCTGGCCAGTTCCACTGGCCGTTTGTACCCTAGCAGCAGAACAGTAAGCGTACCAATGGTGCAACTCAGATCAGCAGAGGCTTTTTCCCCTTCCACGCAGCTTAACGTTGCTGCCCCATCCTCGGATACAGTCCATATCCACAATCCATTGTTCCAAGGAGCATGTTCATCCTCAATATACAGAGTTTTACTCTCAAGGCTAGTAACGGGTCGGAAGGTGAAGTTCTCCACAAACCTTTGTGCATTCACAATCCGCCCCATAAAGTATGGATAATTTTCCTGTGGAATGCGCGGGTCCGGAAGCAAATACGGGAGAATATCATCAGAAGGTACTTGCTTGAGAGAAGCTCCAGTTATCATTGAATCGTGGTTGGCAAGAAATGTCCACAAGCCCTGACGCGCCACTTCGTTCAAGTAAATGAATTCATCAATGATCAGTTCATTATTGATTATTTTATACAGCACATATCCTTCTGGCTCACGAAGTTTCGAGTAAAAAACACAGTGGTGTATCTGTTCATCCAATACACTCCGCTTCCACCAGTCCGCATCACGCTGCAGAGTTCCGTTATATTCAGCGGCAAATCTACTGTAGAGTTCCTCCAATGTATCAAGACCTGCGGAATCACGCTTTACAGTCCCCTGAATTTCAGTTTTTCTTGGAAACTTATCCACTGGTATAGAGTATTTTTTATATTCACAATAGATCTCCCAGCCGAACTTTCGGTAAAAAGGAATCAAAAACGGATGCAAAAAGGACAATGTCTGACCTGCCTCATTCATTGTTTGCAGCGTATGGGATAAAAGCTTGGCTACAAGCCCCTGTCTGCGGTTTTCCGGCCATGTAGAAACCCCGCCTATTCCGCCCATAGGAACGGCCCTGCCTTGTATGTAGACCTGAAGCGGAAGCAATGTCAATTGTGCTCCAAGCACTTCATTTTCGAAGACCCCCCATACTCTTTCCGGCTTAAATTTCAGCTTCTCTTCAGCCCGCTCTTCACCCGTAACCTTATATTTAAAAGCATATTCGGACAAGCTTAGACTTGCTTCAAACTCCTCGGATTTCAATTGCCTGATTTCCACTTCCGCTCACCTCATCATTGTTAGTAATGCACTCTATGAGAGTATACCAAGCAAAAGGCTCTGTTGCTAATCATCTCGAGAAAAAGAACACCACTAAAAGTTATCCACAGAAAAAAAATTGAACTAATTCATATTTTTTCGGATTAATTATCCCGCAAATTAGTTATCCACTATTTCCATATACTTGTCCACATAATCCACTTTTTATCCACAAAAACCGCGGATTATTAGGCTTTTCGCTTGACTCATCCACATAATTATGTATTTGCGCATCAGAAATTATGGATACAATGCTCTCTGCAATTGTATCCACATGTGTGTAAGTTTTCTGGACTTACTGAAAATTATCCACAGCTTTTCCACAACCGTGCACAACGCAAAAAAGCCACTGTTAATAACTCAACAGTGGTCTTGTCTGCTTGGCGGCGTCCTACTCTCCCAGGACCCTTCGGTCCAAGTACCATCGGCGCTGGAGGGCTTAACGGTCGTGTTC
>NZ_JBQENA010000015.1:0-103447 GCF_052044425.1 Paenibacillus sp. 22594 | reverse complement strand
GCCAAAAAGCTCCAGGGTCTGGTGGACCGGATTCTGCAGAAGTTCAAGTTCAAGCGGTTCAAGCTGGAGCGCAAGGGTAAGCATATCCGTCTATATGGCGAGGTTAATCCTTGGGTGCTGCTGATTGACGGGGAACTGCGGGACATCAAGGAGCAGAATCTTGAAAAGGAATTAAAGAAACTTGAACTCGATGGCAAGAAACCGATCAAGCTTAGTGATGCGGAATATAGTAAACTCAGTAAGCTAGAGGATACAGAACTTGAAAATATCTCTAAGAATGCAGATGGAGATAAAAGCAAGATTGATTTTAAAAGCGTTAAGGGGACGGGTGAAACTGCACCTGCGAAGAAAACCATTCCGGATTGGATTAAAGAGCGATGGGAAGCCGGAAATAATTTTAATAAGGAGAATCGCCCTCATTACCCCTATAATGAAGTAGAGTTGGAAGCAAAAGAAGCGGGGGGCAAAAAGTACGTAGTTGACTCATATGTTCCCAATAAGCAAATAGTATCGAGAAAGTTTACCCAACTAAGTGAAGTTAAAGAAAGTACGGCTATAGGTTATTTGAAAGAACTTACCCAAAAATATTCTTCCGGTTCAAAAATATCGAAGGGTGTTTTTAATCCAAATGCTCTTAAAGGTGGACAACTTAAAGGTCAATTGATACTGGAAGTACCTATCCAAAACAAACCAATTCCACAAACAATTCTTGATGAAGCAACGAAGAATAGGATACTAATTAAGGATATAAATGGGAAGGTGTATAATTGATTATGAAAATTTATTATTGTGACGAATGGTCGGACATCAAAAAAAAGCCTTGGAACCTTTTTGATGAACACACTGCATTTTTATATCATCAAAATAAACAATCATATACTGCAGTTATAACTGAAGACGAAAAACCCAAGTATATAGTAAATGTGACAAGTGGTTGGGTTTCGGTGGGTTTTTATGATGAAGTAATTCGCAAGTATTTAAACTATGATTTTGAAGTACTGGGTAATGGCAAACTTTTTTTAAGGACAGTCATGTTTTGGGAGTATGAAGAAGATACCGACAAAGAAGAAAGTAGTTTAATTTTAGGCTATCAAGAAGATGGCTATATAGCGATGGAAAAAAGAGATTTTAAGACTGACTCTGTTGAGGAACGTGAGAGTAGAGATAGTCTAGAAAAAAACTGGGATGTATTCCCTGAGTTTGGTCAATACCTTCATTTGTGCAAAGAGGAAAGGTAACCTATAAGGGGGAACTAGTGCCGAATAAACCCATAATTCAACCAATAACACAAGTAAAGGTGTTATGCGAAGAATAGGACTTTGTCCGTATCACGATGTATCTGCAAAGACCGTAGCGGGTGCAGGAGTCAAAGGCATCAAGAGCCTGCAAAAAGGGCTTATGAAGGGGGCCAAAAAGCTCCAGGGTCTGGTGGACCGGATTCTGCAGAAGTTCAAGTTCAAGCGGTTCAGCTAGAGCGCAAGGGAGATCATGTTCTACTCTACGGAGAAGTTAATCCGTGGGTGTTGCTGGCTAATGGGCGAATCAAAAAAGCAGACGATATGGACGGTAAAAAGGCTGGAATAAGTACTCAGGCTGAGTAAGACAAAATCAAGAGTCTGAAGCCTTCTGAGAGAAGAGAAGTTTATAACAATGCAGTAGTTAGATGAACCACCTGAAGGTTATGGATGGCACCATGTCGAGGATGGAGAGTCCATCAAGAATTTACCCGTAGTGAAGGAGTTTGAATAACCTCTCTCGGAACAGTACAGAAGTTTTTTACGCGAATATAACGAGGGACGCCCTATACCGAAAATGTTCAAAATATCGGATGAACAGGGACCAGATATCGTGAGGATTTTTGAAGATAGACTCCCTATAGGATTTGTTCCAATTGGTAGTGATCCTAGAGGTAATGTGCTCTGTATTGGAACGGATGATGAGTTTACAGGTAGAATTTATTTCTGGGATCATGAGGAAGAGCGCAGGCACGATGGAGCCAAGATGTTCGGAGCGGTCAACTACGAAACCGGATAGGTTCATCACAGAAAAAAAAGAAAAGGCCGATGTGGTCAACAAGGTTTTCTTTGAATAATCTACAAGATTAAGCTTTATGTGGGCCCATTTATATTGCATTTTAATAAAATCCCTTGAAGAGAATGTTAATTGTCTTCAAGGGATTTTTTATGCTCCATTCCTGTAATTTAGACTCTTTTTGACAAAATGCGATATTACTTTATATATAAAATATGTTACTTATTTACTATTTACAGAGATCTCAATAAAAGTTATTGTATTAAAAGGAAATGATTGTATTTCCGGAAGTTACATTTTATTTTCAAAAAACATTAAAGGAGGGATGTAAGAAGAACAACGCATACAAAGGTATGTCTTCCTTGTCGGCTCAGACTCAGGTGTAAAAATTTAAAATTCGAGGAGAGAGAACTGTGAAAGCAATGAAAAAACTTTTTGCTGGATTGATGATGTTTACTCTGATTTTTGGTGTATCTTTTGCCGGATCGGCATTTGCCAGCGGTAATGAGGTCAAGCTTATTGACTCGGATGTCGGCGTTATTTATAAACCTGGATATGTTGGATTCAGCGGCAATATTGATGTTGCTAATCTGGGACCTGTGAAGAATGTGAGTGTACATTACACGACAGATAATACAAATTGGTATGATACGACTGCATCTTATGTTGGTCCAGGGGATGTAAACCGTGAGAAATGGCATTTTGCAATTTCCAGAACGGATGCTTCAACAGATCATTTAGAGTTAAAGAATCTGAGCTTCATCAAATTTGCGATTAAATACGAAGTGAATAACCAGATCTATTGGGATAACAACGAGGGAGCGAACTATTACAATGAAGTGAATTATACAGTTCCCCTGAGATCTGTAATTTTGGGAGCACCAAATGTGCTTAACGCAAATAGTACTCTGAGTAATGGTGAATTTACCGGAAATATCTATGTGAAAAACCTGAATCCGACGAAAACAGTAAAAATACTGTACACCACGGACAACTGGGCAACGACTCGTGAGGGCTTAGCCACTTATTCTGGTTCCATGAATAATTTCAATAGTGTTGAGAACTGGAGCTACAGTTTCAATGTTCCGGGTGCAACAAATGTTAAATATTCGATTTCGTATACAACGGGCGGACAAACGTATTGGGATAATAACTATGGTCATAATTACGAGGTATTCTAATTCATTTTAATATATATTTAATGGAAGGATCTCAGGCGGCCTATTATACCGCTCTGAGATCCTTTTCTCTGTGGCGGATTTTTCATACGATTAGTAACAGCTTATGCGAAGTAACGTAGGGTGAACGGGTCAGCCGCTATTCCTCGTCGTTCTGGGATCTTAGTATACGCAGCCCCTTGGGTAGATGGTTCTTCAACTGCCCGGAGCTGGCTTTGCCCCAACTAACAGGCAATCCGTCCACGGTTACCAACGTCCATCCGTGCAGCTCAGGAGGAACAGGAAGACCTTCGCCGCGCAGCCAGGCCTGAAGATCCAGACTGTCTGCTGCCAGATCGTAGCTGCGTGCCGCCTGTTCGGGCTGGAGTGCCATGGCCAGGGCATGTGCCGGTTCAATGCGGTTTTTTTTCAGATGCGCAACGTGCAGTCCTGCACGCGGCACCTTCAGGCCATCCAAGAGGCCTGTATGCAAGCTGGTGTTGAACGCTTCCGGGAGCAGATACAGGGATTCTCCGAAGAGCAGAGGTATACCCTGCCCGGTAAACCCCGGCAGCTCGCCAGCCGCCCAGTTCATAAACTGCTGATAGGCATCGCGGACGGAGGAAGGCAGCTTGGGTCCGGTTTTGCTTCGGCCACTACCGCGTTTATTGCGGATTGGCGCAGCTTCTTCGGAAGCCTCCTTACGGAGCAAGGCGACGAAATGGCCTTCGCCTTTTTCCAGATGAGGCCAAAGACGTTTTGTTTCGATGAGTTCCATATCAGGATAGCTGTCCAGAAACCTTGATATCGTATCTTCATTCTCCTTATGGTTGAAAGTGCAGGTGGAGTAAGCCAGAATGCCCCCCGGCTTCAGCATAATGTAGGCATCCTGCAGGATATCCCATTGTCTGGACGCGCACATCTCTACATGTTCCGGGGACCATTCGCCGATGGCTGCAGGGTCTTTACGGAACATGCCTTCTCCTGAGCAGGGGGCATCCAGCATAATCCGGTCAAAAGTCCCAGGGAAACGGCGGGAGAGATCTCCCGGGGCAGCGCTCGTTACAACGGCGTGGGGAATGCCGAGGCGTTCCACATTTTCCGCAAGTATTTTAGCCCGCTCCGGGTGAATCTCATTGGAGATGAGCAGGCCTTGTCCCTTCATGAGAGCCGCGATATGGGTGGTTTTTCCTCCTGGTGCGGCAGCTAAGTCAAGTACAATTTCACCGGGCTGAGGTGCCAGCAGTTCGGCTGCGGACATTGCGGAGGGCTCCTGAATATAATATAATCCGGCGGTATGATATGCATGCCGTCCCGGCCGGGACGGTTCCTCGTAATAATATCCCGAAGAGCACCAGGGCACGGATGTCAGACCAAATTGGATTCCTGCGAGCTTCGCTGCTGCGTTGCCTGAGGCGGAGGTGCTTTTTAGCGTGTTAAACCGCAGACCCTGGGTCCGCCGCGCAGTGTAGCTCTCCAGAAAAGCGTCCGCTTCCTGCCCCAGCATCTCTCTAATGCCGGCAGTAAAAGCAGCGGGCAGCCGTTCTTCATTCATACATCATTTCTCCTCTAGTTAAAATCTAAGAATAGTTTCGGGTTCTTCTTAGTTGCTGTTTCAGGTGGATACCGATAAAATCAAGGTATGGGACCTTAACCGTACCTGTAAATCTACATATATAACTATATCATAATTGCCGGGTCTCACCGTATACAGGGCAATTGTAAAGGGGATGTGCCTTATGAACTTGCTGCAAGCGCTATTCTTCCCTCCGGAACAACCCGGCGGTGTATCTTCCATGATCCCTTATCTACAGGAACGGTTTCGTTCCAGCCGCTGGGAAATGGATTTGTTCTGGCTGCCTAAGCGCATCCGGGGCAAAGGCCACGAAGAAATTAGTTTTGAAACCTTTGACTGGACGTTCTATGGCGAAAGCCCGGTTGTGCAAAAATATATTCAAACCTACAGGGATTATATATGGTGGACCAAGCTGCGCATGACCAAAAAGTACGACCTGATTCATGCCCATCATCCGATTGCAGGGTTGGCAATGAAAAAGATTTATCCCGAGATCCCGCTTATTCAAACCTTGCATTCCAGCTATGAACGTGAGCTGATCTTGAATGGAGCGATTATTGAAGGTGGCTTGGAGCATCAATTTCTCGTTTCGATTTACCGTGAGCTGGAGCATGTCAGCGACCGGTTGATGACCGTGTCCCGCTCATTTGCCGACTACTTGGCTCCCTATATTGACCGGCCGGACGGCGTTGGAGTCATTCCGAACGGCTTTGACGAAAAAAGATTCAAGCCGGTGCCGCATGACAACGACATTCCGCAGTTGGTAACCGTAACCCGTCTCGTACCGGCCAAAGGAATCGACACGTTGTTCAGGGCGTGCGCCGAGCTGAAAAAACGCAATCATGAATATGTGCTCCATATTATCGGGGATGGCCCTTGCCGTGCAGAGCTCGAGCTGCTGGCGCAGAATCTCGGTATTTATAATGAAACTATTTTTTATGGATATACCCTGCACCCGGAAGAATTCATGCCGTTTTTTGATATTTTTGTACTGCCGTCACGGGCAGAAGCGTTCGGGTCGGTCTTTGCAGAGGCAGCACTCAGCTGTCTGGCGCTGGTAGGTACCAATGTAGGCGGGATTCCGGAACAGATTGAAGACGGGGTAAACGGGTTGCTGGTTGATCCCGATGATGAGCTGGCCTTGGCAGAAGCCCTGGAAAAGGTGATCACCGATCCGGGCTATCGTTACGAGCTGTCGCGTTCAGCCTGGGATAAAGCCAAAAGCTTGTATTCCTTGACACGGGTAGCCAATGAGCTCAAAAAAACATATCTGCAGTATCAGCCGGGATTGAAAGGGTGAGGTTATGATTCCTTTTCGTTTCCTGCATGCTGCAGACCTGCATCTGGACAGCCGTTTTGCCGGTCTGGCACAGCTTCCGCAGACGATCCGCTCCTACTTAAGGGAGTCCACCTTCGCCGCCCTCGGGCGGCTTGTTGGCGTAGCTGTTCAGGAAAAGGTTGATTTTGTGGTCATCAGCGGAGATGTCTACGATATCTCTGACGCTTCACTTCAGGGCCAGTTGCGCTTTCAGGAGGCGCTTCAGGAGCTGGGCAGACACGGTATCGCTGTATTCCTGATTCATGGCAATCATGATCCGCTCGATGGGCCGCGTCTCTCGTCGGAGCCTCCGGCTCATGTGACCGTATTTGGCAGCGGGGAACCGGGACAAGCGATTGCCTTAAGACGCAGTGACGGTCAAGAGGTGGCTGTAGTCAGTGGAATATCGTACCCTACGGCCAAAGTGACGGAGAATACGTCCCTGCAGTTTAAACGCCTGCCGGGAAGCGAGCTGTTCCACATCGCTCTTTTGCATGGAAATGTCGATGGAGATTTACAGCATGAGACCTATTCACCCTGCAGCCGTAAAGATCTGATTGGCCGGGGTTACGATTATTGGGCACTGGGACATATACATAAACGCAGTATTCTGCATGAGCAGCCGCCGATCGTATATCCCGGAAATATCCAGGGGCGCAGTGTCAAAGAGACTGGACCAAAAGGATGTTATGTCGTAGATGTGAATCAGGAAGGACGGGCGTCCCTCCAGTTTCACGAATTGGATGCTGTCCGCTGGCATGTCCGTGAGCTCTCCATTGAAGGACTTGTAGATGAAGCGCAGTGGACTGAGGCCGTGGAAAAGAGGGTTGAGGAGATCAGGGATGAGCTTCCGGAACGGATGTCAGTGGTGCGCTTCCGGCTGACAGGAAGAGGGCCCGTGCACAGAGTACTGGCGGAGAAAGGTGCCGCAGAGGATCTGCTTGCTGAGCTGCAGCGGCGGGAGGTTGTGCGTGCAGAACGCAATGAGTACGCTGGTCTGGTGTGGACGGAAGGATTTGCGCTGGAAACAGGCCTTGCTATCGACCGGGAGCGTCTGGCTCAGGAGGACAGCTTCCTTGGCGAAATGCTGCGGCTGGCAAGGCAGAGTGAACAGTCCTCAAGCATGCTGGATGAACTGATGGACCGTGCGCTTAAACCTCTAATGGAGAACCGGGAACTGCGCCGGATGCTCGCTTCTGCCTCTCAAGAGGAGAAGCTGGGCTGGCTGAGAAGTGCGGCGGAGCTCGGAATTACCCTGCTTGCCGGCATGGATGATCATGCAGAAGCTGGGATTTTAAGCGAAATCGAGATTCGGGCAGAAGGGGCAGGAGCGGAGAGGCCTTTTCAGGGAGATCGGGGGAATGCCGGATGAGGATCGAGGAGCTGCAGATTGGCGGTTACGGCCGTCTGCATAACCGGGAGTTGAAGCTGGATAGTGGTATAAGCTTGCTCTACGGGCGCAATGAAGCTGGTAAAAGTACTACCTTGCAGTTCATCCGTGCCATGCTCTTCGGCATTCCGGGGAGAGCTAATCTACTTGAACGTTATGAGCCTGCTCAAGGGGGACAACATGGCGGAATGCTGGCTGCACGTGACCGGGAAGGCTCACTTTGGAGGATCCGCCGGTATATGGCAGGTGGAGAGGTACAAGGCAGAAGTGAAAAGCTGCACATCACCGTCAGCCACCTGGACGGAACAACCGAAGAACGGAGCCAGGCAGAAATGGAGCGGCGACTTCTCGGGGGCATCTCCCGGAGCATGTTCCGTCAGCTGTTTGCTGTCTCACTAGACGAGCTGCAAGAGCTAGGTGCATTGCAATCTGAGGAAATGAGCAGCTATCTCTTCCATGCCGGGATGGGAGGCGGCGGAGAAATTATGCGGGCTGAGCGGCGCCTGCAGCAGGAGGCCGATAAGCTCTACAAGCCGCGCGGCAAGGTGCAGGAGGCAGCCAAAATCCTGAAGTCGATTGAGAAGCTGGAGAGGGAGGCGGCTGAAAGCCGTTCCTATCTGCCGCGCTATAATCAGAACACAGCGGCTCTGGAAGCCGCGGAGCTGCAACTGGCGAAGCTGGAAGAGCACCGCCGGTCGGCAGCTGGCAGACTGACTGTGACGCGCAAAGCCCAGGAGATTCGTGAGCTGTGGCTGAAGTGGAGCGAAGCCCGGCTCGAGCTTGCGGAGCTTCCGGTAATCCCTTCTTTTCCGGAGAATGGCGCTTCCCGCTGGCAGTCGCTGCAGCTGGAATTGCGCGGCGCAGAAGCTACGGTATTCCGTCTTCAGCGTCAGTACAACGAGCTTGCCGCTGAACTGGCGAAGAATCTGCCAGACGCGCTTCTTCAGTCGCAGGGACCGCGTCTTGAAGCACTGGACCGCCGTCGCAGCAGTTATGAGGACAAGAAAGCTGAAGCGGAACGTCTTGCAGCGGAAATGGAAGCACTGGAGGGGCACCTGGAACGGGTTCTGCGCGGAATCGGTGCAGGCTGGGGCACCGCCGAACTGGCCGGATTCTCTGGAACGGCGGCGGATCGTGAAGCCGCACGGCGCTTTGCGGCGGGCTTCAGCGCGTATGACCGCCGCATGGAAGCCCGGGAAGCGGAGCGGCAGACGCTGCGCTCCCGCCTAGCCGCTGCCGCTGCTTCGCTGCAGGCGGCAGAACGGGCCCTGGCGCGCGAGCACGCCGCCGGTGCCGCCGATTTTGCGGGCCTCGCTGCGCGCAGCCCGCGTGAACTGCTGCAGCTCTGGGACGAGCTGCAGCTGGCTGCCGAGCGCTGGCGCGAAGCGCAGCTCGGCGGGGAGCCGCTGCGCGGCCGCGGCGCCGCGGGCAGCGGCGCTGACGGGCGCCGGGCGCAGCGCTACCGGCGCCTCTTGCTGGCGGGCGCAGCGCTTACGCTGCTGCTGCCGCCAGCGCTGTGGCTGACCGGCGCCCCGCCGGTCAGCGCCTGGGCCGCGCTCGGCCTGCTGGCCGCAGCGGACCTGGCCCTGTGGGCTGCCCTGCGCGCGGAGCGCAGGGCAGACGTTGCCCCGCCGGAGCATGGCGGCGGGGCGGGTAATGCAGCCGCAGCGGAGATGCGGCGGCTGCGCGGGCTGTTGCTCTCCGGCGCGGAGCCGGAGAGCGGGCTTGGCCGGCCGGGACGACGGCCGGCGGAAAGCGCCAGCCCTGATGCAAGCGGGCTGGAGGCTGGAATGAAGGAGCTTCGCAGGCTCATGGAGGCCTGGAACGCCTGGCGGCAGCGTATCGAACGGCTGGCTGCCGAACGGGAGGCCTGCCGGATAGAGGTGGATTCGCTGTCGGGTCAGGAGCGTGCACTCGCCGCAGAATTAGAACAGGCCGAGGCGGATTTCACCAAGCTGGCCGGACGCTATGAAGAGTGGCTGCAGGAACGCAAGCTGCCTGAAGGGCTGTCGCCCGAAGGACTGCCCGATATCTTCGCGATGGTGGATCAGGGCAACGAGCTGCTGCGTCAGGAGCACAAACTTTCAATGCGTCTCAGAACATTGGAATCGGAGTGCTCTGTTTTTGAGCAGGAAGTGTTGGCACTGATAATTGAAGCCGGAGCTGGGCAGACGAAAGGGGCTGGAGTGGATTGGGTGGCGCCTGCTGATTCAGATCACGAGGGGGTGCCGTCAAGCAGCGATTCAATGATGGAATTAGCGCATTCTGACCCAATCTTAGACGGTTTAGTTGGCTCGAACCGGCCACATATGGCCTTTACGCCTGTATTGGCCGAATTTGAGCATTCAGACTTGGATAGTGCAGCTCCCGACATTACTGCTCTTTCGCTTTCACAACCGTTTGAAACAGGCGGATTATCCCTCCTCAGCTGGCTGGAACTGAGAAAGCGGGATTGGGATCTGCTGCATATGGAAGTCCTACGCCGGGAAGGGATGAATGCACGGCTGCTGGAGCTTCAGGAAGAGCTGGCGCTGAGCACCAGGGACCTGGAGGATTTGTCGCGGCGCTCCGGCGAACTCTTGCACGAGGGCGGTGCTGCGGACGCAGAGGATTTTCTGCGGCGGTCATCTGCTGTGCAGCAGCGCATCGAGCTGACGAAATTGATCCGTCAATGGGAGCTGGCCATGTTCGGAGGCTGGGAGACTCGATCCACGGCTGAGCTTTTGGCCCTCCTGGAGCATTACGATTCGTACACTCTGGAACAGGAAAGGAATGCTGCGGAAGAGGCTGCGGTACGCATTGAGGAAGACCGTAATGCCTTGCTTCAGCATCGCGGGAAGCTCCTGCAAGAGCGGGAATACTTGAAGGAGCGGGGGATGGAGGACTCAGTCCCCCAGCAGCTGGAAGAACAACGGGCGGCGCTGAGAGGAATAGCAGGCCAATATGCGGTGACTGCACTTACTGCCGAGCTGATGGGGAGGACGCGCCGTATCTATGAACAGGAAAAGCAGCCGCAGGTGCTGCGGCTGGCCTCTGAATATTTTGCTAAACTTACCGAAGGTGAGTACCATCGGGTAGTAATGACGCTCGGCAACAAAGAGCTGAAGGCGGAGCACAAGAACCTTGGACTGCTTGACAGCGGCTTGCTTAGCCGTGGTACGGCAGAGCAGCTGTATCTGGCCATCCGGCTTGCTCTTGCGGAGACGATGACACATCAGGCGAATCTTCCACTGCTGTTCGATGACTTGTTTGTGAATTTCGATGAACGCCGGCTGCATGCGGCGCTTAGCCTGCTTGGAGAACTGTCAGCAACCCGGCAGATCATCATGATGACCTGTCACAGACATGTGACTGAAGCGGCATCCCGGATTATTCCCGCCGCCTCGGTAATCTCCGTCTAGAGCACAGCAATGCGGATTTTACCGTCAGGCAAGCGAAGATATGCCTGTGAGGGTCTTTCGGTGGCGACGCTCGGAGCAATCAAAAGTAAAAATACCATTGAATGAGCCCCACCCGCCGGAAATGGGACAATCAAAGGTAAAAATACCTTTGATTGGGCCCTACCTGCAGGAATGTGGATATTCAAAGGTAAAAATACCTTTGATTGGGCCCTACCTGCCGGAATCGGGATATTCAAAGGTAAAAATACCTTTCAATGGACCCCACCCGCGGGAATTGGGACAATCAAAGGTAAAAATACCTTTGAATGAGCCCCACCCGCCGGAATCGGAGTAATCAAAGGTAAAAATACCTTTGAATGGGCCCTACCCGCAGGAATCGGGATATTCAAAAGTAAAAATACCTTTGAATGAGCCCCACCCGCGGGCATCCCCAATCCGCATTACCTGCCGTATTGAGCAGCCCGTCCGGTTTATTGCTCCAAAGTTCAGCATTGCAAGGTTTCCTTCGGTTCCCAATATACAACCTGCCGTTATCCACAGGCAGCAGCTATTTCCGTGTAATCCGGATCACTGGCTTAACGGCAACAATCGTGGTCCCTTTAATGTCCGTGGCAGGGGGATCACCTTTTCTTGGAGGCGGCGACATCGGAGCTCGGAGCAGCATTACGACCCATACCAGAGACACAGCACCGAAGATGGGATAGAAAATGGAGAGTAGCGAGCTGAAGCCAAACTGGCTGAACACATAGCAGATTAACATGAGGATCGGGGTCACCAGGGCGGGGGCGATGGGCAGACGCTGCTGAAGCTGTGTACCGACGCCATAAATATCAGCTACAAAGGTACTGAAGATCTCCATGAATATCAGCATCAGATAGATCCCCTGCACCACTGGACCGAGGCGGACCGCGATGCTGCCCATTGGAATCTCAAACTGAAGAATGCCCGGCATCTGTGAGCTCATGGCAAAATGTGCAGCAAGCAGCATGAAGCCGATGCCAATCCCCCCGAGAATGCCGCCTCTCCGCAGTGCAGTCTCATCATTCGTATGCCGGGCCAGCGGTACCAGTACCGCTTGTGCCATGCCCAGATTAAAGGCAGTGTAGAGAAGCGGCGACATCCAGGCGCTAAAGGGGCTGTGATCCGTCGGCAGAAACAAGAAGCGATCTGCACCCGGCACTCCCAGCGTATTAAAAATTATAATTAGCGACAGAGTAAGCATTAACGGCACAACCAGACTGTTGATCTGCAGGATGCCTGAAATCCCACGCTTCAGCAGCAGATAGGACCCGAGAATCGTCAGCAGGAGTCCCGCCTGATAGGGCATTCCGAGATGCTCCTGGAAAATAGCTCCTGCCCCGGCCAGCATAATGCTGTTGACGCCAATCAGGATGATCATCGTGAACAGGCTGATGCTTTTGCCGACGCGCTCACCGAAGAGATGGCGGTTGAAATCCTCATAAGAGTCTGCTTCGATGCGCCGGCCGATAATCATCATTTTGGTGCCGAGCCAGATGAACAGGGCTGTGGAGAGCAGGATGGTCAGCACTGCCCAGTGCCCATATCTAGTAAAGAACCGAAGGATCTCCTGACCGGTGGCGAATCCGGCACCTACAATGGTGCCAATATAGGTGAAAGCGATTTGCAGAGTACGGACATGGGATTTCATGGCTCCCCTCCTTAATTGTGCTGCAAAGATAAAAATGGCTGTGCCAAAGGATAGCCTTGTGCAGTCCATATAGTACAGGTTATGATGATGAGCAGAAGGACATGACTTCCGCCTAATGCTTATATAGGGTTATTACAGTGGAACGTCTGGAATTATAAAGGGTAATGGAGGTTCAAAGTCATGGAATTATTGAAACAACGGATTTTGCAGGAAGGGGTTGTCCTTTCCGATCAGGTGCTGAAGCTGGATGCGCTGCTCAACCACCAGGTTGATCCTATGCTGACGATGGAAATGGGACGGGAGTTTGCCGGGAGATTTGCTGATGCTGGAGTTACACGGGTGGTTACCGTGGAATCCTCGGGTATTGCCGTGGCATTTGCCACCGCTTACGAAATGAAGGTGCCTCTGGTGTTTGCCCGCCGCAAAAAAACACTGTTAGCTGATCCGGACGCACTGTGCGAGAGAGTGCCTTCGTTCACCAAAGGCATTGTTACAGACATCATGCTCTCCCGCCAATTTATCTCTGCGGACGACAAGGTGCTGTTCATTGACGATATTATCGCAAATGGCGACGCCGCACGCGGTCTCATCAAAATCATTCAGCGCTCCGGCGCCGAACTGGTCGGACTCGGTGTAGTTGTGGAGAAAAGCTTCCAGGCCGGAGCCAGAACCATTAGAGAACAGGGTATCCGTCTGGAGTCACTTGTCCGGATTATGTCTCTTAGTGAAGGAACCATTGTCTTTGACGAATAAAGGGTGACAATAAGAGGAACTTAGCCTATTTTTTTAACAACTGCTTTTCACTCTATAAGTTTTCCTTTATAATAAAAATTAGACATGAGAGAGGAGGCGTCACAATGGGGAAAGAACCGGTGACAGAGCAATTTTTTATTGATAAACTAACCGAGGCCAAGGATCATTTCGAGCGTGCGCTGGATTGCAAACATACGGAATTCGACGACCTGTATCCCTATATGATTGAACATCCTCAGTTTTTCTGGTACAAACGTTACGTCGCTTGGTCTGAACTTTTGACGATCACAAGTTTGTGTGAAGAATTGTCCTTCAATTGGAGACAGAAATTCACTGATCATCAGGTGGAATATTTGGAACAACGTGTGATGTCCGCTAAAGTTCTTGACTTCTGGTTTGAGAAGAATGAAGCGCTGATATAGAACTTCATAAGATATAAGGTTAGAACTGCAAGTAACTAGACCCGAATGATTACTCATTGGGGTCTTTTTCACGGGTGGATAAGGCTAGCAATGTGTTGAAAGGAGACTTGAACTTCATGATTAGTGACGAACAGCTGGATGCCTACCGGATTTCCGGTGAGAAGATCCGTGTTGTACGCGATGCACTGGAGAGTAATGATGTAAAAGGTATTGTGCTTGCCTGGGACGAGTCTCAGGTGATGGTACGCCGTCCCAATAAGCGGATAGTGAAGCTTGACCGTAACTATGTGTACCAGCCCTTTGCCGAACCCAGACAAGAGCCGGGGGATGTATAATGTATAATGTATAAACCTAGCAAGAACAGCCCCCTCCATAGCGGAGGGGGCTGTTTCTTATGATAAGTACAGGTCTTATATGGATAACGCCATCTGCTCCACAGCTTCTTCCCGGGGGAGAACAGTTAGCTCAGGTGTCAGGCCGAGGTAAGCACGCATCCGCAACATCATCTCATTACGGAATCCGGGCCAAGGGATATTCATCTCGCCAACGTATCCCCGGCAGGAATACTGGGCCTCTACACCCCGTTGATCTTGACGGATGGTCGTGATCTTCAGATGATGCGAGGTAAGCTCACGGGTGACCTCCTGGAGCATCAGTGAGGTCTTCTTTGTTGCACCGGATACCAGCTCCATGTACAGCTGCGGTGTCTTGAATAATCCGCTCTTGCCGATGACCCGGCAGTCGCGTTCAAATACTTTATGAATGAACGTAAGCAGCAAATAGCTTCTGACAAGGGACGTTTCGTCTTTGGTTATATCTTCGGGAATTGTTGGTGTAGTTAGTGGATTTCTCTTGGTAGTCGCCATATAAATCACCTCATTTATAGTATGCGAACCTTTGTTCTCATTATACCCCGTATTCGCAAATAAAAGCAATATTTATACAAAAATTTATGTATTAAAAATAATCGCATAAAAATATTGACTTAGTCATTTTCGAATGGTATGATCTATCTTGTGACTGCGAAAGTAAGTCATTGAATATGCGGTCATGGCGGAATTGGCAGACGCGCTGGCTTCAGGTGCCAGTGATAGCAATATCGTGGAGGTTCGAGTCCTCTTGACCGCACTACGGTTTACACAAGCATCCCTTCTTTTGAGGGGATGCTTGTTTTTTTATGCTCGAATGATCTCACATTGCTTAGGAATGCGGAGTTGCAGGCAAAACCAGAGGTTCATGGATGGCCCTCCAAGCTGCTGGCACCAGCTCCTGATTGGAACAGTACACCGTCTGCAGATAGCGGCTTAACGGAGTAAGTGAATACTCTACAAGCACCTCTTTGATCTCGGAGGGCTTTCCCGGAATCGACGGCCCACTCTCTGCCATGAACTGTCCGATGGGCAGCAGCATCTCACAGCTCTTGCGGTAGGACATCCGGTGCGGGTATCGGGGAGAGCTCCCGGAATCATATTTGGATAGACGGATATGGTCGAAGTGATCCGTTAAGAGCTTAAGGGCATCAAATTTCAGAATGGCAAAGGTCTCGCCTGGTTCCCTCCGGGAGTACATGGACGCCATAGCCATACAGTCGCGTTCGGTTGGCCACAGGAAGACATGGCGGTCCAGACAGGTGCGGAACTGTTCAGCCGTCGTTCCTGCTTTCATAGCCTCGGGGGTTATTCGAAGATGGGCATTCAGCACTGCAAGCTGGCCATTATAGACTGCCTCTCGTGTTTCAGTCCGGCGAATGCCGTTGGCATATTTAGGGTATAGCAAGGCGGATGCGAAGATCCCATCCAGGGCAGCCATACCTTGCAGGTTGCTGGCTCTGGTGAAATGATATAGTGAGGCTCTCAGCGGACTTTTGGTAATGGCAGCAATGATACAATGGTTCATAGTTGTTTTTACCCTTTTCGGTTGATTGAACTTCTGATATTTTTAGAACAGCAGTATAACAGGCTGGAAGGATGATAAGCAAATGAATATTGAAGCGTTAAGTCAGCACAGAAGAGACGAGTTTTTGGACTTTTGCCGGAAACACCGGCCGGATATTGATGATTCCTTTTTATATGAAGAGCAGCTTGCCGAGTTTGAACTGTCGGAAGAGAACCCCACCTATGTGGCGATAAATGAGCAGGGAGCACTGGTTGCGGCCGCTTCGCTAATTTTGAATGACTATAACCGCAGAGGGCGAAAAGGCCGTTTTCGGATTTTTCAGGCGGATACCGCTGAACCTGCCATTTACCAGGAGTTGCTGCAAGCCATTCTACGGCATACAGCAGGTCTGGATAAGCTGGATATATTTGTGCCAACGGTGAATGTAAAAGAGACGCAGAATATACTTGCTGCCGGATTTGCCGTGGAGCGCTATTCCTATTTGCTTGTCCGGAATGAAGAATCCATTCCTGATTTCAGCTTGCCCACCGGATACGAAATTAAGCCCTTTCGGCCTGGAACCGATGAGCTTGTCTGGTGCGAGGTGAGAAATTCAGGCTTCGCCAAACTGAAAGGGAGCGAAACACCGGCCACACCGGAAATGGTGACGAAGATGATCTCCCGCAAGGATTACATTGAAGGGGGCCTCATGATCCTTCACCATAATGGCCAAGCGGTCGGCGTTGTCCGTGGTGCAGACGATGAATACGAAGGAACTCCGATCATGAACATTGGACCACTCGCTGTATTGCCTGAGTATCAAGGGCAAGGACTGGGGAGGATTCTGCTGAGAGCGGCATTGCGGTTCGCCAAAGAACAGGCCTATACGCAGACAGTACTGTGTGTAAATGCGGAAAATGAACGTGCCAAGGCACTGTATATTGGAGAGGGCTTCAGGCAGGTGGAGGCCGCGGCTTGCTTCGCCTACGATTTGACAGCTAAATAGCAGAAATGATGAAGCGCCCGGGAAACCGGGCGTTTTCCTTTTTCCTTTTTCCTTTTTTATAAGCTGAAGTTATAAAATTCTTAGTTACAACATTTACCTTTGAGGAAGGAGAACCACTTTTTATGTAGAAGACGACAGGATAACTAACGGGTTCAGAAAGGAGCATGCCCATGAAAACACTAATCATAGTGGATGATGAGCCGTCGGTACTGAACGGTCTGTTGAACTATGTGAACTGGACAGAGCAGGGGATCGAGCTGATTGGAACAGCGGATGATGGGGATACGGGACTTGAGCTGATCAAGGAGCTGAAGCCGGATATCGTGCTGACGGATGTACAAATGCCAGCGATGGACGGAATCCGGATGGCAGCGGAAGTGCGTACGCTGCTGCCTTTTGCCAAGATTGTGTTCATCAGCGGGCATAACGATGCCGATTATTTGCGGTCTGCTCTTCAGATCCATGCGGTAGATTACCTGCTGAAGCCCATCCGCCGCAAAGAGCTTGTCTCTGTCATGAGCAAGGTTACAGAGTCGCTTGATACGGAGGACCGGGAACGAAGCCGGGTGAAGGAGATGCAGGTTAAACTGGCCCAGAGCCTGCCGCTGCTGCGCGAAAGGTTTCTCTTGTCCGTCATTAGTGACAGCATCAATCCGGCACATATCCGGGAGAAGCTGGAGTTCCTGGATTTGCCGCTATTATCTGCAAGCGATTACATGGTTGTGGTCATTATGATTGATGATGTGCCACAGGTGCTGGATACCCGGAGCGAACAGGACAAGCAGCTGCTGTCTTATACTGTGCTGAATATTATACAGGAGTTAATCGACAAGCAGATGCGGGGCGTTACCTTTGAGAAGCAGCCTGGAGAATATGTGGGTATTCTGCTGACCCCGCAGCTGGAGGACGGAAATCCGGAAGAGGCTGAGGAGGTTCAGTCTCCGGAGCAGGAGCTGCTGCTACTGGCGGAATCCATCCGCGGCAATCTGCGGCAATGGCTGAAGCTCAGTGTAACTATCGGGGTGGGTGAAGGGGTGGACAGTCTGTCGGAGCTGCCATCGTCCTATAAACAGGCGAGAGGTGCAGCTGACCAGAAATGGTATCTGGGCAAAAATCGTATCCTGACAATGGATAAGCTGGAGTCTCGAGATTATCTTCAGTACCGGTACGAAGCAGAGTGGGGTGAACGGGTGCTCTCGGCATTGAGATCCGGGGACTGGGAGCGAACGTTGAATGAGCTGGAACAGATTTTTGCACGGCTGGAGCAGAACCGGCGGCATGGCTCACGTTATGCACAGAACGTAAGTCTGCACCTGATCTTACAGTCCGGGCAGGTCATGCTTGAATTGAACGGTATGACAGAAGACTGGGAGCAGAAGGAAATGGAAGCCTGGAAACAGGTCATGCGCCAGGAAACGATGCGGGATTTGCTGCATTATACCGCTGAATATCTGCAGGAGGTATGTGAGTACTCTCTTATGAAACGCAGTGGAAAATCCAGTGAGGTTATTGAACGGGTCCGCCTGCTGATCGGGCAGAGATATGCGGAGAATTTGAGCGCATCCGACATCGCCGAAGGTGTATATCTAAGCCCGACCTACGTCCGGCTGTTGTTCAAGCAGGAAACCGGAGAAACCTTATTTGAATATCTGACCAAGGTGCGCATAGAGCAGGCCAAACATCTGCTCAGAAATCCGCAGAATAAATTATATGAGGTCTGTTATGCGGTGGGTTATACCGATCCCAGCCACTTCAGCAAGCTGTTCAAGAAAATAACCGGAAGTACACCAAGCGCATTCAGGGAGCTGCATAAATGAGTACGGCGTCGGAAGTCTTGCGGGAACAAGCCGTGAAGACCGGGAGGGGTGTACGATGAAAAAAGCCTGGGCCTATCTGACTGGCTTGGGTCAGGGAATACTTGCTGCGAGAAAATGGCTGTTTGCCTATGTACTGCTCATTCTGCTGCCGGTTTCAATTATGCTGGGCTCCTTTTATCAGCGATCCAATGACATGCTGGAGAAGGAAGTGACCCGCACAATGCAGCTCACTCTGAAGCAGGCGGGTATGAACCTGTCCTATAAGCTGAACCATATCCGCGACAGCAGCAATTCCGTCTTCATGAACCAGATTCTGTACGACAATTTGCTGCAAAAAAACAAAATTACCGACCAGTTGGGGCAGATCAAGGAGCTGCGGAACCTGGCCGAAACCGCCCAGGAGAATCAGGATATCTTCCGTCTGCGTTTTTTTGCCGATGCTTCCCGGATATATGGCGGTGACCGGATTAATCTGTATCCTTTATCGGATATGGATCAATACCCCTGGTATGAAGCAGTAAAGGAAGCTGGCGGTGGGATTGTCTGGACGGGGGTTTATCCTGAAATTTATAACGATTATGGTGAAAAAAATATTTTCTCTGCTGCCCGTCTGCTGCGCAACCCGCGGGACTACGAGGAAATCGTCGGCATTCTGGTGATGGATATATCCGAAACTATGGTTCAGGAGATTGTGTCAGAGCTTCATTTCTCGGACAAATATGCACCGTTCCTCCTTGATGGAGGGGGCAAGCTGATCTATGGAACAGATGGGCCGGATCAAGGTGTGGATCCTGATGCAAAGGCAGAGGCAGGTTCGGGACAGACTGTGAACCACCTTCCTGAAGAACTGCTTAGCGGGATCAGCCATACCCAAGAAGGCATTATAAAAAGAACCATTGGCCGAGATAACGTGAATGTGGTATTCACCACTATTGGGACGACAGGCTGGAAGCTGGTGGCGCAGGTATCGGAAGCGGAGATCTCGCACCGCGCCACGGCGCTGGGCCAGTTCACCAGTATTGCCACTCTGGCAGGTATTACGGTAATGTTTCTTGTTCTGGTGTTTGTGCTCCTGATGTTCATGATCCAAGGCATGCAGCGCCGGGTGCAGATGATCCTTCGGATGATCCGCAAGGAGGGCATCGGGTGGCTGGAGGATCGCCGGTCGATGCCGGACGGGGATTTCCGGCTGCTGGAACGCAGCGTTGACCACCTGATTCATAAGGTCAATAACCTGATGGAAGAGTCTTATCAGGCGAAGATGCAGGAACGGGAAGCCCAGCTGAGGACGCTGCAGGCACAGATCAATCCGCATTTTCTCTACAATGCCCTGGATATGATCAACTGGTCGGCCATCTCCCATGATGCGGAGGATACCAGCGAAATGATCGAGGCGCTGGCACAGTACTTCCGGTTAAGTCTGAACAAAGGCCGCGATAACGTCAGCATTACCGATGAATTAGAGCTGGCGCGGGTATTCCTGGAGATTCAGCAGAACCGTTTTCCGTCTACGTTCACGTTCTCCATTCAGGCGGAGCCGGGGCTCTTGACATATATCATTCCCAAGCTAACACTGCAGCCGTTGGTGGAGAATGCACTGCTGCACGGTATCCGTAAGACGAAAAACAAGCAGGGAACGATAGAGATCTCGGCACGTCTGGAGAATGGTGATATTGTGCTGACGGTTGCGGATGACGGAATCGGTATGGAACCGGAGCAGGCTAACCGGCTGCTGTTCGAACCTGCCGCCGGGCAGCGGGCGGATGGATTGGACGGGTCGTTCGGATTATACAATGTAAATGAAAGAATCCGTTATTTTGCCGGGAACCGCTACGGTCTATCCATCGATACGCAGCCCGGAAAGGGCACTGCTGTAAGAGTTACCGTCAAAGCGACCCTGGCGGAATAAACCCATCCGCATTTACAGTCGCCAGAGACCAGAAATAATCAGATTACCCTCTACTAGCCGTGCCCCGTTCCTCAGTATAATCAACTCACAAGCATATGGAGGTGATTGAAGTTGGGCGCAGGTGCCACGGAGTTGAACCCGAAGAGCAGAGCAGCCGCAGCCAGAAGCAGGTCTGCCAGTAAGTGGAGACTAGCCTGGAGGAACCGGGACTATTATATGCTGCTGATCCCCGGACTTTTGTTTTTGCTGCTCTTCAAATATACGCCTTTGTATGGCGTGCTGATCGCCTTTCAGGACTTTAATATTTTTGACGGCATCAGAGGCAGTGAATGGGTGGGGCTGGAGCAGTTCCACAAGCTGGTCCAGTCCGAGGAGTTCGGACAGGTATTCATGAACACGCTGCTGATCAGCGTGTATAAGATCGTGCTGCTGTTCCCCGTTCCGATTATCATAGCGCTTGTGCTGAACGAGGTCCGGCTGATGTTTTTCAAACGAACCATTCAGACGATTATCTATCTTCCGCACTTTCTGTCCTGGGTCATTATATCCGGATTGTTCGTGACGATTCTCTCTACTTCAGGAGGGCTCGTCAACAATATCATTCAGTGGTTCGGCGGAGAGCCGGTCAGTTTCTTTGTCAGCAACCAGTATTTCCGCAGTCTGGTGGTCTTCACTGCCGGATGGAAGGAGGTAGGCTGGAATGCCATCGTCTTCATTGCCGCTATCGCCGGGATTGATCAGGAACAATATGAAGCCGCTTCCATAGATGGGGCGGGCCGAATCCGCAGAATGCTGCATATCTCGCTCCCGGGGATTCTGCCTACTGTAGTGCTAATGTTCATTCTCCGCCTGGGCTCCGTGCTGGATGCCGGGACCGAACAGATTCTCACGATGTACAATCCGGTGGTCTACGAGACGGCTGATGTTATCGGAACCTTTGTATACCGGATCGGTCTTGGCAAAATGGACTACAGCTTCAGTACGGCAGTCGGATTATTCAACTCAGTCGTTGGTTTTATTCTCATTGTTTCCGGCAATTATCTCAGCCGCAAGCTGCTGAAGCGCGGGATCTGGTGAGGAGGAAAGGAGCAGGACAACCATGACCAAACGGACTAAAGGGGATCTTTTGCTGGATACCGGAGTGTATCTTTTTCTGATTGCCATCGGACTCATTATGCTGCTGCCCCTGGCAAGTGTCTTCTCCAAAGCGGTCAGCGAAGAGTGGGCAATCACCTCCGGCAAAGTCGGCATTCTGCCTGTAGGGTTCCAGCTCGATACGCTGACGCAGGTCATTTCCTCATCCATGTTCATTCGGGCCTTCTGCATCTCCGTCGGTGTTACTGCTATCGGTACGCTAATCTCCATTCTTATGACGGCGCTTACAGCCT
This sequence comes from Paenibacillus sp. 22594, assembly GCF_052044425.1. NCBI lineage: Bacteria > Bacillati > Bacillota > Bacilli > Caryophanales > Paenibacillaceae > Paenibacillus > Paenibacillus sp. 22594. The sequence goes on along the minus strand of NZ_JBQENA010000015.1, from coordinate 81,735 downwards.
ATCCGCTATCCAAACGCAATCTGCCCGGTATTTCCTTCATTATGGTGCTGTTCATCTTCACGATGCTTTTCAGCGGCGGACTGATTCCCAATTATCTGCTGATGCGGCAGCTGCATTTGGTCAATAATCTGTGGGTGCTGATTCTCCCGGGAATGATTAGCGTGTTCAACATGCTGGTGATCAAAAGCTATTATGAAAGCCTCCCTGAAGCACTGGAGGAATCCGCACGGATCGACGGAGCGAAGACCTACACTATTTTATTCCGTATCATCCTTCCGCTTAGTATGCCGGTGATCGCTACGATTGCGCTGTTCTATGCAGTGGGTTATTGGAATGATTATTTTGGCCCGATGATTTACATTAATGAAACCGCACTGAAGACACTGCAATTGTATCTGCAGGATGTGGTAATGGATGCAAACAGTGCAAATCTCACGAATAAAAGTGTAGACGATCTCATGAATATGTCCCCCGAGGGCATCCGCGCTGCTACAGTCGTCGCGTCTACGGTGCCTATACTGCTCGTATATCCGTTTATGCAGAAGTATTTTATCAAAGGGGTGCTGATTGGCTCGGTTAAGGGCTGACCTAAGATTTCAGAACTTATGGGGAGGTTTCATTCATATGATAAATAGAAAATGGCTGACACTTATGCTGTCTGCAGGGCTTGTGGCATCGATAGCCGGCTGTGGTTCATCCGGCAATACGAACAAGGAAGGGGCAGCCGGAAGTGCAGCGGAGCAAACGGCTGGCACGCAAACGGAAAGCGCCAAACCGGAGCTGAAGACGCTTAATTTATGGTCGAAGGATGACTACAACACATACACACTGGCCAAAGTGGTGGAGGAGAAAACCGGATATAAGGTCAAATACGAGATGCTGCCAGCCGACAAGGCCATGGATAAGCTGAATCTGCTGATCTCCTCCGCGGAGCCTTACGATGTCATTACCATCACGGGGGAAAAGGCGGTCTATACGGACTATGCTAAGATGGGTGCTCTCGTGGATCTGACCCCGCTGATTGACAAGTATGGCGAGAATATCAAAGCCTCTATCTCCCCAGAATCCTTTGAGGCGATGAAGGTGGACGGCAAAATTTACGCTATTCCGAACCGGGCCGGGGAGTTTGCCGGCAGCAGTCTGATGATCCGTACGGATTGGCTGGATAAGCTTGGCCTTAAGATGCCCACAACACTGGATGAATTAACCGCAGTCCTGAAGGCTTTTAAGGAAAAAGACCCGGGCGGCAACGGTGACAAAGGTGCGCCGCTCTCCATAGATGGCGCACTGGCCACGATGGTTAATGTAACTGGCGCTTTCGGCATCGCCACGGGCTGGAATGTAATGGATGGGAAGCTGGTTGCGGCACCGGTGCATCCGGGGTTCAAGGAGTATCTGAGCTATATGGCTGATCTGTATAAGCAGGGACTGCTGGACAAAGAATTTGCAGTGAATAAAGATGCTACACTAAAGGAAAAGTTCACGAGCGGCCGGGTCGGCGTGATCCCGCTTGCCTGGTATGACATCCCGGGCATTGCAGATGCCCTGACCAAGAACTTCCCGGATGCCAAATATGCTTATGTTCCAGCTTTGAAGGGTAAGGATGGGCAGGCGGGTATAGGGATGAGTGGCGGCTTTGACCGGCTGACCTTTATTCCGAAATCCTCGAAACACCCGGAGGATGCCATCAAGTGGATCAATGCCAAGCTGGACAAAGAAACCTTCAAGCTGATCGCCATTGGCGAGGAAGGCAAGCATTTCACTTACAAAGACGGTGTGTACAGCCCGATTCTGCCCCTGTTTACCGATGAACGCGGACTGGCGAGCAACTATTTGACCGGAATTGATGAGAAGCTGTATCCCGTCTACTGGCAGGCCCGTGTGCAGAAAGACCCGCGTTTGTTCGCAGGTTTCACCTTCCTGAACAAGGAAATTCCGGCGGAATTCCGAATCTCTGATCCGCTGGCATTGGCTCCGTCCTTACCGGAGTATTCCAAGAACAACGCTTCGCTGAATCAGATGATCAATGATTTTGCTGTAAAAGTGATTGTAGGCGAGGAATCAGTGGATGCAGTGGCCGCATTCGTTGAGAAATACAATGCCGCCGGTGGTGAAGCCAGCGCCAAGGAAGTCAATGAGTGGTATGCGTCAGTGAAGAAATAGTCGGGAGGGAAATGCATGAACAGCTACAGAATGCGGAATAACGAAATTCCGCTTCAGGATTCCTGGGATGTCATTGTAGTCGGTGGAGGTCCGGCCGGATGTACTGCGGCGGCCGCGGCAGCACGGGAAGGAGCGAAAACGCTTCTGGTTGAAGCCACAAGCAGCCTTGGCGGAATGGGAACTTCGGGACTTGTGCCGGCGTGGTGTCCATTCTCTGACATGGAATCGATTATCTATAGAGGGCTGGCGATGAGGGTATTTGAAACTCTGAAGGCGAAGATGCCGCATGTAAGCAAGGACGCTATGGACTGGGTGCCTATTGAGCCTGAGAAGCTGAAGGTGGTCTACGATGAGCTGGTTCAGGGGGCGGGTGCTAAAGTCCAGTTCATGACACAGCTGGGTGCGGTAGATACGGATGAGGACGGTAATGTGACTGCACTGATTACAGCCAGTAAAAGCGGACTTCAAGCCCTGAAGGCCAAGGTGTATATTGACTGTACGGGTGATGCGGACGTTGCTGCTTGGGCGGGAGCGGAATATCTGAAAGGAGATTCGGACACCGGTGAGCTAATGCCGGCCACTCACTGCTTCACGCTGGGCAATGTGGATGAGTATGCGTACCTTCATGGCCCGATGCTCCATAACAACAACAAAACCAGCCCGATTTATGATATTCTTAGCTCCGGCCGTTATCCCCTGATCCCGGATGCGCATATCTGCAACAATATTATCGCACCCAGAACGGTTGGTTTTAATGCTGGACATTTGTGGGAAGTGGATAATACAGATGTTCTATCCATATCGGAGGCGCTGATACAGGGACGCAAGTTGGCCGCAGCCTACAGGGATGCTCTTGCTGAATATCAGCCAGCCTCCTTCGGGAACTCGTTCGTAGCCAATACGGGATCATTGATGGGTGTGCGGGAGACACGGAGAATTACTGGAGATTATGTGCTCAGTGTGGATGATTACGTCAGCCGCCGCAGCTTCGCTGATGAAATTTGCCGTAACAGCTATTTCATTGATATTCATGGAACGGAGAAGGAGGAGAAGCAGGCTGGAGGCAAGCAGGAAGTGATTAAGCGCTATGGTCCGGGGGAATCCCATGGCATTCCCTACCGCTGCCTGACCCCCCGTTCGCTCAAAAATGTGCTGGTTGCCGGGCGCTCCATTTCCTGTGTACGTGAAGTGCAGGGCAGCGTCAGAGTCATGCCTGTCTGTCTGGCAATGGGGGAGGCTGCAGGGATTGCCTCTGCCATGGCTGCCGTACAGCCCATGCCTGACGTCCATACAGTAGACACGATTTCCCTCCGCAGACGGCTGCGGGAGGAAGGCGCATATCTGCCGCTTACGGAAGCCGAGGCAGCGGCGTCAGCCACCGCAACGGCCAGGGGTGGGGAAGGCAGCGGCGGGAACCTTTACCATTAAGCTTACATTCACTTGATGGATCGCTGGAGCGTCCGGTTCATAAGGATAGCGTTGATCTCACCGCCGGCCAGGATGATGATGGAGCTGATGTAGAGCCAGATCAGCAGCACCATGACCCCGCCGAGGCTGCCATAGGTCTCAGTGAAACTGCTGAACTGATTGACATAGACGGAGAACAGGGTAGAGGTTATGATCCAGCCGAGGGTAGCAAACATCGCGCCGGGCATAACCTCTTTCAGTCTTAGCCTGCGGCTGGGGGCAATCCAGTAGAGCAGAGTGAAGACGATGAACATGATGAACAGCGGAACAGCATATTGCAGCAAGTCCCAAATTTTCTGAAAGCCATAAGGCAGATCGACCAGCAGGAAAACCTGTGTTTTCAGCCAGGAGCCAAACACCAGCAGCAAAATGCTGAGCAGTACCACTAATCCGATGAAAAGAGTGGCCAAAAAGGCAATACCGCGTATTTTCCAGAAAACCCTGCTCTCCTCAATATCGTAGGCACGGTTGAGGCCTTTGATGATCGCATTGATTCCTTTGGAGGCGGCCCATAAGGTTGCCAGCATCCCGAAGGACAGCAAGGCCTGGCTGCGGCCCTCCGCAACATCCTTCAGAATTTCCTCGATAATCGAGATCGCCTCGGCAGGCATGATCTGTTCCAAATCACGGATTTTATCCTCCACCGAAATATGGGCATAACCAATCAGCGTCATAATGAAGATTAGAAAAGGGAATAAAGACAGGATTAAGTAGTAGGTAAGCTGTGCGCTGATCCCTTGAACATCATCAAGTTTAATCTTTTGATACAGCTGTTTGGAAAAGGAAATGGCGCGTCCGATAGCAGTCTTCTTCATAAGTCCCTCCTCTGCTTATCCTATAATATGCTTATCGCATATATTTAACTCAACTTCCCAGGTTGGAATCAGTGGGTGGAGCGGCAGAGAACGTTCGGAGGAGTCAAAAACCGCTATTCTAGGCCGAGCGGATGTAAGAAAAGTGCCAGACTCGGGATCTATCGCAGGGGTTCGCCAAAACAAATATGCCAGTGCAGATGTTTGGAATCCTGATACCTTCCCAGATTGGTAGTGACTTTGCAAGCTCCGTATTGTTCAGTCACACATGCGGCCACTTGTTGGATCACTCGTATCATCTCAAGCAGTGTCTCATTGTCGCTTTCCTGCAGCGTGAGCAAAGAAGAAATATGTTTCTTGGGAACGGCGACAATGTGAACGGGATAAAAGGGCTTTGTATGATAGTAGGCTAATACGTGCTCCGTTTCGATCACCGCTTCCACAGGCGTTTTTCCGCTGAATACTTCATCGCAATAGAAATCTTCGATCAAAATAAATCCTCCTTGTCGTTCTCTGTTTCCCTTTATATTCTATTTTTAATTTATGATCCCTGTAATGAAGGATATCATAGTATTTGAGGGTGGAGTCGGGTTAAATACAGTCAGGTGCAGAGGATGTTCATGTCTAAACCTTGTGCCCAAAGGAGAATGCAGATGGATTTATCGGAACAGGAATTCAAAAGAATCCGAAATTGGGTGTACCGCAATGCCCGGCCGGTTGACCTGGCACGATGGAAGTTTCACTTCGAGAAGGGACCAGCAGATGCTGTACTTTCTGCGTTATCGGCCTATCAGAATGAGGATGGCGGGTTCGCTCATGCCCTCGAGGCGGATTCGTGGAACCCTTGTTCGGCTCCGATTCAGACCGCTAACGCAGTAGAGAAACTGTTGGAGATACATTGGGAGGATGGATCACATCCAGTGATTCAAGGGATTCTTCAGTATCTTGACAGCGGAGCTGAGGTGGAAGGGACTACGTGGAAGAATGTTGTTGAATCAAATAACATTTATCCGCATGCGCCATGGTGGCACACAAGCTCGAATAGCACGGCCCACAGTATGTTCAATCCTACAGCCATTCTGGCCGGATTTATCCTGAAGTATGCGGATAGAAGCAGCAGACTCTATCAACGAGGGATAGAGATTGCCAGAGAATTGAGTGCATTTTTCCTCACAGACCCTGGGATTGAGATGCATCCGCTTAAATGTATTGTTACTCTCATCGAGTGTATCTCGGACGCGGGGTTGCAGGAACAATTGCCCTATACCCGGCTTCAGGCAGCTGCTGTGGATCAAATTACTGTATTAATTAAGCGGGGGGCGGGAGAGTGGAGCGGCTACAGCTGCAGACCCTCGGTATTTATCCAATCACCGGAAAGCCCGGGGTATGCAGGCAATGCCGCTCTTCTCCATGAGGAGCTGGACTATCTACTTCAGACGAGAAATGAGGAAGGCGTCTGGAATTTGACCTGGAGCTGGGATGCCTTTGAGCGGGAGTTCGCCATCAGCGAAAACTGGTGGAAGACGCATATCGTGATTGAGAATGTGCTGCTGCTGCGCGCGTTTGGCCGTTATTCGCCGTCACTTACGAATTCCTGCTCATAAATGGCCCGCACCTTCGCAAGGACAGCGGCGCTGTGGTCAGCGAACTTCAGCTCGGTGATCCGATCCTTCACCAGAAAAACACCGGGCTGCTTGCTGTGCTGGCCTAAGGCTGCATTGTACAGTAGTCCGGCACCATGGCTCGGGTGAGGGAAGAAGAGCTTAATGATCGGCTTCAGCCAGAAAGGCAATCCAGATTTTTTGCCGCTTCTAATGGTGTTATTACCTCCCGGATCTGCGCTGCGGATCAGGATGCCTTCCGCAGCCAGCTGCGGTGCAAGCTCCCGGGTCCAGAGCGAGAGGGCCAGCTTGGAGGCCGCATACGGACCAAAAAGCTTTTTAAATTCAGTGGGATGCTCCAGCGAGTCCGGGTCAAATTGCTTCATGGTCATAAATGCATTGGATGAAGTGTTGACTACGGTTTTTAAATGTCCTTTCTGGAGAAGCGCTTTGAGCTCCATGGTAATCAAATACGGCGCTACGGTCTGGAGATCGAAATGCATTTCACGTCCTTGCTTGGAGTTGCCCAGTTCAGGGAAGCTGCCGCCCGCATTGTTGAACAGCAGATCGATCCTCTGTTCCTTACTTTTAATCTCATTCAAGGCACGTCTCAGCGCGGTGAAGTCACTAAGGTCGGCTTTGTAGATCCGCAGCTGCCCGCTTTTCACGGACCCGGCGATGAATGGATCTTCAATTGGAAAACCAGAACGGATCAAGGCAATAATCTGCCAGCCTTCTGTCAGCATTTTGCGGGTCAATTCAAGTCCTATGCCGTTGTTCGCACCTGTAATAAGCGCTGTTCCGCGGTACTGTTGTCCTGTAATCATTTGTCATTTCTCCTTTGGAGTGAGTCGCAGGCTGCTGAAATGAGCTGAAGGCCTGGCGGTTAATGCGCTCAGTGTATAACTTGGAGCCGACTCCAAGTCAAGCAGAGGATTTTTAAGCAAACCCGAGATTGACTTGGAGCTGACTCCAGGTTATACAATGAATAGAAACAGTTCAAAATAACCGCGGAAGGTGATTCTATGAGCGAAGCTGGAGTGAACATCAGCGTTGATATGCTGCACGGTTATTCCATTAAACAAACCTCGGAGCTTACGGGGATTACAGAGGATACGATACGGTATTACGAGAAGATTGGATTGTTGCCCCGGGCGCAGCGTAAGGAAAACAGCCACCGTATCTACAGCGACCACGATATTGAGACCATGAAGCTGATCACCTGCCTCAAAAAAACAGGAATGTCACTGGATGATATGCGCCCTTACCTGGACCTGTCACTGGATTCCAATTTGTCTGAGTTTCCGGAACTGCATGAGAGGATACTGAACCATAAGCAGAAAATACTGGATCAGATCGCATCCTTGCAACAAATTGTAGATTTGATTGATAGCAAAATAGACCAGAACTTTCTTGGGCCGCAGGAATGTGAGCTGACCGGAGATCAGAAGAAAATGCCTGTGCGCCGGACAATCCGATAATAGGCAGTAGGCTCCAGCCCATTGGTTGGGGCTTTTTTCATTGCCGGATCCGGACAGTCTGCTTAGAATGAAAGGAATTCGAAAGACTATGCATTTGGGAGGATGTTACAAATGACACAAATGATTTGCTCTCCGTCAAAATATATTCAAGGGAAAGGGGAGCTCTCGCAGCTTGGACTCTATTGTTCACAACTGGGAGCCAAAGGAGCCTATGCGATCGTAGATCCCTATATTCTCTCTGTATATGGGCAAGAGGTTGCTGGAAGTTTTGAGCGTGCGGCTCTCCCTGTGGTTCAGCATGAATTCCGGGGGGAATGTTCGATGGAGCAAGTAGAACAACTTATTGACGGACTTGATGCGGGCATTGGTGTGATTGTCGGCATTGGTGGCGGGAAAACACTGGATACGGCAAAAGCGGTCAGCCACTTCGCGGGGTTGCCTGTGGTCCTCGTGCCAACGGTGGCTTCCACCGACGCACCCTGCAGTGCCCTGTCCGTGCTATATACGGAGGATGGCCAATTGGACCGTTACCTGCATTTGCGGCGCAGTCCGGATGTGGTGGTTGCCGATGTGGATATCATCGCCAAGGCTCCGGCCAGACTGCTCGCTGCCGGAATGGGCGATGCCTTGTCAACCTATTATGAGGCTAGAGCCTGCCGCCGCTCAGGCGCGGTAACGGAGGCGGGAGGAAGCGGATCCATTGCCGCCTTCGCTCTGGCCGGTGCTTGCCGTGACACTCTGCTGGCCTATGGAGCCGAGGCACTGCGGGATTGCCGGGAAGGCAAAGGCACAGATGCGGTTGGGCGCATTGTCGAAGCTAACATTTATCTCAGCGGCATCGGTTTTGAGAGTGGCGGATTAGCTGCAGCTCATGCCATCCATAATGGGCTTACGATGCTGGAGGAATGCCGGCATGTGCTGCATGGCGAGAAGGTCGCATTCACAACACTCGTGCAGCTGATGCTTGAGCAGGCACCGGAAGATGAGATCGTGGAGGTCATTTCATTTTGCCGGATGGCTGGCCTGCCGTTCACCTTAAGCCACCTGGGGTTGTCCAGTACTCCGGAGGAGCGACTTATGACCGCTGCTGAAGCGAGCTGTGCGGAAGACAATCCGATGGGGAATATGCCTTTTACTGTGACTCCACAGCAGGTGCTGGATGCTATTCTTGCCGCAGATCGGCGGGGACAGCAGGTCTTGGCCGGCGATTGTTAATAATTGCGTAGCCGGACTGTACATATTTATCCTTTGGGTTCCAAACAATGAGAACTATGGTTGTAGAACTCGAAGGAGGATTCCTTATGAATAAGGGCTATCGTTTGGTTAAACGCACCATGATGTGTCTTATTGCGTTAGTAGTTATACTAACCACACTGTGCATTGCTGTACCACCCGCTCAAGGGAAGGAGATTACACAAGACCCTGGCAGGATGCAGAAACATCCTGGCGTTCTGCTGGCGGAGCCCGTTCCGCCCAGTGGAGGCCGAAGTACACGAGTTCAGCCGGCAGAGAACATATCGGGTCACAGCCGTGTAGCCATGATCATTGATGATTTTGGCAACGGGATGCAGGGGACGGATGAGATGTTCGCGCTGCCTGTGAAATTCACGGTGGCAGTCATGCCATTCCTCCCGACTTCGGAGAAGGATGCAAGGCGTGCGCATGAGCAGGGCCTGGATGTGTTGGTGCATTTGCCCATGGAGCCGAATAAAGGCAAACCGGAATGGCTGGGGCCTGGAGCCATAATGACACGGATGAGCGATACAGAGGTGCGCCAGCGGGTGGAGGCTGCACTGGATAATGTTCCGTTTGCCATCGGGATCAACAATCACATGGGTTCCAAAGTGACCGGGGATGAGCGGGTCATGGGCATTATTCTGAGCGTATGCAAGGAGCGTGGCTTGTTCTTTGTTGACAGTCATACCAACTACCGCTCGATTGCCGGAAGGTTGGCTAGGGAGATGGGACTTCCTCCGGTGGAAAATCACATTTTTCTGGATGATGTCCATACCTCAGGCCATGTTGCGAAGCAAATGCGGCTTGTGCAGGAAAGGGCGCAGAGTCAAAAATATTGTGTGACGATCGGACATGTAGGCATTCAGGGTAAAGAGACCGCCGCAGGTATCGTCAGCGGTATTGCCGAATTGAAGGACAGTGTTGAATTTGTAGGAATTTCGGATCTGGTCAAGGAGCAGTGGAAATGGAATACCAGTCTCACACTTCCATAAGGTAGGCAGCGATGCCGCCCGCGATGGCTTCGGCAATTTCCTCCTGCCCTTTCGGGCTGCACAGCTTGTCCCGGTCAGCTGCACTGCTAATGAATCCCGCCTCAACGATAACCGTTGTGGCGGTTATTTTGTTGAGCAGATAAAAGGGTTTGCCTGCTCTGGGGGATTCCTTTACATCGTAGAGCTGGTTCAGCTGATCCTGAATAGACCTGGCCAGCAGGAAGCTGCGGCCCTCCTGGCGGTATAGCACCAATGGCCCATGCTTCGCCGGAGAAGGCGCCCAGTTGATATGAATGCTGACCACAAGGTTCGCAGGCAGGGTCTCGGCCAGCTCCTTGCGCTGAGCCAGATCACGCAAATGCCGGGAGGAGCTGCGCAGCCAGCGGTTTTCATCACTGGGAGCATAATCCCCGGTCCGGTTCAGAATGGCGTCAAAACCGTCACTGCGCAGCAGCAGGAACAGCCGGCGAGATATCGCCAGCGTAATATCTTTTTCCAGAATGCTGCCGTGCGAGGTGCCGCCGTCAATGCCCCCATGTCCGGCATCAATCAGAATGATCCGCTGATCGTGGCCGAGCATTTGTTGGCGTTCCGGCTTCCCGTCTGCTTTTGGAGATACAGGAAGCGGTCGTGCTCCTGCAGCCGTTCCTGACAATAACGAGAGCAGCAGTCCTGCAATTGCCAGTAGCAGCCATAAACGCCGTGTCTGTCTCAAGCAGGCGCTTGCTCTCGGTAGTATTTTCAAGCGATACGAGCTTCTCAAGTGAATAACCTCCTTGTCCGGGCTGGTCAATTGGATGGACTCTTTGTTAGATTGTGCCACAGTTGTCCAAGCTATACGGAAAAAAGTGCAAAGGTTTAGCACAAGGGATTTTGGAGCAGACTAGAAATATGAAGCTTGAAGCAAGCGTAATGGGACTTCTGAATCAGGGAAACAGGAGGTGATCCGTATGGCTTCTGGGGGAGATGATCTGGTGAAGTACATCACGGAGAAGGTAGTCGTCTATATGGAAGACCCGAAGGCTAGCAGGGAACGGAGAAAGGCTGAAAAGCAGCCCTGGTCGGAAAAATGGTTCGGCATGCTCCCGCTAGGCTGGTCCATATGGCGCAGCAAGTGGTCGCGAAGCAGCAAGAAATAGCGCAGTAACTGACTCACTTCGCTGTAACGCGTCAAGCCTAGAAGGTTCACCGGAGACATATACCTTTCAGCCTTATACAGCACATCTTAAGCAAAGAACCTTCCCATGCCTGTGCATCAGGCGTCGGGGAGGTTCTTTGTGTGTACATATGGACATGTTAGCACTACCTCATTTAGGGACAGCACCTGCTGATACTGCTCCAGAAGTGAAGCCTAGTGCGGCATTGCCGGAAGAAGGAAGCTTGTGTAAGGTACCGCTATGCTGTAGCGCCCCGAAGGGGAGATACCGTCTGCCTTCCGGTCCGGAAGCGGCGTACAGGATGCTGGAGCTAGCGCTGGCCGTACCGCTGCCGGAGGCAGCTGTCCGCCAGCTCTGAAAGCCGGTAATCATAAAGGGAGCCCCCAATGCATCATTTCGGCCTCGGGATTGGAAGGCCAAACTGCCGCCTGAGGCTAGAGTCAGGGCGAGTTTGTCGGTGCTGAGATTGGCCAGTGGCGGTGCCGACAGCCAGATCAAATCAGCATAGGGATCATCCTGCCCCTCCGTCAGGTAGACGGGAAGGGGAGAAAGAGCTGTATCCAGGCTGGATAGGGTACCGCTTCCGGCAGCATTGCCATGCAGAACATCATCCGCTTGGCTGGGACTCCAAGGCAGAACCTGTAATATCGATGCATTAATATAGAATGTCTTGTTGTCTATCGTTAATTTCCATACGGGCAGCATTGGAGCATAGAGCGCGTCAAGTTCAAGCTTTCCGGAAAAATGAGAGGGAATAAGTTCTTGCTGCACCAGAAACTGGCGCAGATCCTGCATGCTGTAGGGGAGGCCGTAGCTGCCGGCTCCATACTCACTAAGCACATAACCGCCTTGTTCTGCAGCGGTGATAATCAAATAGCCGATCCGTTGCTCTCCGTTCATCACATTAACCAGCCAGCTATGGGTTCCAGGACCGAGGGGGAAATACTCGGTGCTGGCATGTTTCCAGCCCGTGAAGGGCGGATTGGCCGACAGCTTGCTAATCGTTAGACTGGCGAAATCCTGCAAGGATTCCGGTGAGGCAACGGGTGTCATCTCAAGTAAAGGCAAATCGGCTTTGGAGACTGCTTGTGTGACGGTCACCCGGGTCCCTGTGGCTGACAGCTCCGCAGGGAATGCAGAGCTGGCTGAGAACAGCATCAGACCCAGACACAGGCAGAGAAGGAGGCGTGCCCGGTGTCCGAGAGCGTCCTTCTGCCTAGCTTTTATCTTCATTTGGCGTTCACCTTTCTTAAAATATAAGGATTAATATGTTTCACGCTATAAATCATCCTTCTATTTCTCGTTGAAACGAATACCATCCATAAAAGGATGGCGAAGCCGTTTCCACTTGTCGGAAGTACTGATTGTATTGTAGAGGACAAGCTCTGAAAAGGCTGTTGCTTGCTGTCCGCGGCGGTGCGGGAATTCCTCTGTTTTTTTGCCTGCTTTTAGCGAGCTGGGTCGCATCTTATGTGCTCCGCAGATGGAACAAGCCGTAGGTGACGGCAGAAACTGCAATCTGCGGTTCATATTGCCAGGCTGTCTCCTTGCGGCGGCGGTTGTACTGCTCAAGGATCGCCAGCCGTTTCTCCTCATCCTGCTCTTTAAGCAGCTCCTCATAATAAATATCTACAATGCTCAGCTCCAGCCTCAGCCGCTCACGCGCTTCCTCGGCCCAGGTGTAGTCCAGCAGAGCCAGCTTGGAAGTAAGATAGCCCTCCAGCTTGTCGGCTCCGGCAGTAAGGCTCAGCCCGGAGGGCTCTATGTGAATGTTTTCGGGCAAGCGCGGCGTCAATTCACGTGACCCCAGCTTCGCTTCGAAGTCCGGGACAATCAGCCCGGAGGTGAGCGAGACGCCGATGAAATGCAGCTCCTCGCGCTTCAGGTCGCAGCTCATTTCCACTTTGTAGCAGACGGCGAGCCAAGGCTCGTAGGCTGCCGAGAATAAGGTCATCCGCTGCCTGCTTCCCGGATCCTCGAAGAGCTGCAGGCATTTGCCTTCCTCCCGGGCAGCCGACCAGATCTGCCCCAGCCGCTTGCTGCCGTAGGTGACGTCCTCGCGTCTGATCATGCCGGGACCGATCCGGGGGAGCGGCGGAACGAACCCGAAGAAGCGGGCAAGGATGCTGTCCTGCGGATCAGCAGAGATCCCCAGCGGTGCCGCTCCGGCTAGGGGCCCGCCGGTAGTGGTGCCGCCGGTGTCCGCCCCGGCCGCACCAGCTCCGGCCGGCAGTCCAGCCGCGACTGTGCGGTCCCCCGCTCCGCGCGGCTGTCTGGAGGGCGGTGCCGCCTGAGCGGCTGCCGCCAGATGATCGTACTTCTCCGGATCGAAGACGAAGGTGAACGACAGTGTTTCCGGCGGGGTGCCCGTCCTCTCGACGAACCCCCAATAATAAGGCCGGTCCGTGAGCATCCGGTCCGCGCGCGGCGAGAGCTTCACCGTCACATGCAGTGGCGACACTTCGATAATCGAGCACTCTGTGGCCTCCAGATAATCCATGACTTGCTTGCGTACTTCCTGTGGCGTGAGTGTCATGCCCCAGCCTCGCTTTCGTCCCGTACCCCGTGTGTCAGCTCGCTCAGCGATTCGCCGATATGGTCCAGTCCGCTGCGCAGCTCCTCGTCGCTGCGGGCTTCGAGCATGATCTTGTACAGGCTTTTCTCCAAAGATTCCTTCTTCTCAAAACGTTCCAGAATAACGTCCAGTCCGCCGATGACCATCTCAAACATATTGATCTTCTCATGCAGCAGATGAAGGATATGCTCCTCAATGGTGCCTTCCGTCGAAAGATTGTAGATCACCACATCATTCTCCTGTCCCAGCCGGTGCACACGGCCAATCCGCTGCTCCACCCGCATCGGATTCCAGGGCAGATCGAAATTGATCATATGGTGGCAGAATTGCAGGTTGATGCCTTCGCCTCCGGCTTCGGTGGCAATCATCACCTGGGCGCGGCCGCGGAAGAGATCCATCATCCAGTCTTTTTTGCCCCGGTTCATGCCGCCGGAGTAGGTTACGCACTGGAGACCATGATCGCGGAAGTACTGGAGCAGATACTCCTGAGTAGCCCGGTATTCGGTGAAAACAATCACCTTTTCGTTCATCCCCCGGATCAGCTCCATGGTTTTCTCAGCTTTTGTGTTCGTCTTGACGGTCCGGAGTGTCTGGAGCAGATCCATCATCCGCTCGCGTTTTGGCGAGTCGGCCGGGAGCTTTTTGATCAGATTGACCAGGGTGATAAATACGGCATCCCGGCTGCTGCACACCTCGCGCTGAAGCGTAACCAGAGAGAGCATGCTGCTGAGATTGCCGCCCGCTTCCTGATACTGGTCTTTGACAAAGGCGGTAACCCCGTCATATAATACTTTCTCCTCCGGTGAGAGCGTGAGCGGAATATTGCGCACTTTGCGCTTCGTGAAGTTGACCGGACCTTCGCCGCGGCGGTTGCGGATCATGACCTTGGATAGCTCACCCCGCAGCTGAACCTCATTCTTCGGCTGGCGCTTGTCCACCACGAAATTAGTGGCGAAGTCCCCCTGATTTCCGAGCTGACCCGGCTTCAACAGCGTGATTAGATTGAACAACTCACCCAGATCATTCTGAACCGGCGTAGCGGTGAGCAGGAGACAATATTTTTTGCGCAGCTGCTGGACGAACAGATAATTAGTTGATTTCTTGTTCTTGAGTTTATGGGCTTCGTCAATAATCAGCATGTCGTATTCATGATTCAGCAATATTTCCTTATGCGGATCCCGCTTGGCGGTATCCATGGAGGCGACTACAATAGAGTTATCCCAGGAGTAGGCTTTCTTCTGGGCTACAGCAGAAATGCCGAATTTGGTATTCAGCTCGCGTACCCATTGAAGCACGAGAGAAGCAGGAACGAGAATGAGGACCCTTGTCACAAGTCCCCGTACCAGATATTCCTTCAGCACGAGCCCGGCTTCAATTGTCTTGCCAAGTCCGACCTCATCGGCTAGAATGGCGCGTCCGGACATTTGGAATAGTACCTTGTGAGCGGTATCGAGCTGATGGGGGAGCGGGGAGAGCCCGGACAGATGCTTCATGCATTGCAGCTCATCAAAGCTGGTTACAAGCCCGGATTTCTCACCTTCAATGGCGAGCCGGGACAGTCTCCAGTTGCCCCAAGGGCCGCCCTTCTCCAGACTTGACTCTAATTCATCCAGCCATTTTCGCTCGAATGACAGAGGTACAGGCAGCACGCTTTCTTTGGTCGGGTCCTCTTCCGGTAATGGATTACGGAATAATTGCGTCATGTTGCAGCCTCCTCCGGCGCTTGGTTCATATCGGAATGTGTAGCAGTAGTATGCTCTTAAAAGAAAGGTTTCATAACCTGCTATTTTCGGTCCGATGTTGTAAAATAGCGAGCAAGAGGGAGTAAATGTGCCATCTTTTGCCGAAATTTCGCTGAGAGGCTCCTATTTTCGAAAAAGACCTTCCACACAATATGTGGTATAGTTGAAAAGCTGACTGACACAATATATTGTTACAAATGCTTGAAATTTTGATTACACCGGGCGATTTTCGGTTATTTTTTATTGACAAGAGGATCTTTCTGCGTCCAAGCCGGGTGCAGTCACAATCCGCCGAGTTTCGGTTGGAATATGAGGGTTATACCGCTCCGTGAGGCAGGCTGATCCTTATTTTCCTTGAAATATAAGGATTTATATGTTTCATGCTATAAATCATCCTTATATTTCTCGCTGAAACGGATTCCGTCCCTTTAAAAGGACAACGAAGCCGTTTCCACTTGGAGAGTTTTACATATCACAATATCCGGGAGGTTTTTCTATTGAGTACAGTGGAACGCAAACAGCGTCTTGAAGGTCTGAGCGAAAAAATATTTTTGGACCGTTATGCCTGGAAGGATGCAGACAACAACAATGCCAAGGTAGGCGATGTTGTGCTAGTGCTGACAAAAGACGATCCGAAGTTCCCTACCAAGGAAGTCGGGGAAATTGTTGAACGGAGCGGCCGTACGGTAACCGTAAAAACGCGCAGTGGCGAGCTCGTACAATCAGATGTGGAGAAGCTTACACTTAACATAGAGAAGACCCCGGAAGAAATGTGGGACCGGCTCGCATCCGCTATGGCTTCAGTAGAGAAAACCCCTGAGCTTCAAGAAGAATGGACAGGCAAATTCCGGTCTATTCTGGATGACTGGAAGCTTGTTCCGGGCGGACGCATTGCAGCAGGTGCCGGGGCAAGTGAAGAACTGACCCTGTTCAACTGTTATGTCGTTCCTTCGCCAAAAGACAGCCGTGGGGGCATCATGCAGACGCTGTCCGAAATGACTGAGATCATGGCACGCGGCGGCGGCGTAGGCATCAACCTGTCCTCGCTTCGCCCGCGCCGCGCTATCGTAAGAGGCGTCAATGGCTCGTCCAGCGGCTCCGTATCCTGGGGCGGATTGTTCAGCTACACCACTGGACTAATTGAACAAGGCGGAAGCCGCCGCGGCGCGCTGATGCTGATGATCAATGACTGGCACCCTGATGTGGTTGATTTCATTACCGTGAAGCAGACGATGGGTCAGGTGACGAACGCCAACCTGTCGGTATGTGTGAGCAATGCTTTTATGAAGGCAGTGAAGGAAGATCTGGACTGGGAGCTGGTATTCCCGGATACGACAGATCCGGATTACGATACCATCTGGGACGGCGATCTGGATAAATGGAAGGCCGACGGCCGGGCCGTGATTCCTTACCGCACAGTCAAGGCGCGTGAGGTATGGCACACTATTATTGAATCGGCATGGAAATCGGCGGAGCCGGGTGTTGTATTCATGGAGTACTACAACCAGATGTCCAACAGCTGGTATTTCAACCCGATCATCTGCACCAATCCATGCGGCGAGCAGGGTCTGCCGGGCTGGGGCGTATGCAATCTGTCCGCCATCAACCTCTCCAAGTTCTATGATGCGGAGAATCATGATGTGGATTGGGCCGATCTGGCGACAACCACCCGTTATTCTGTCCGTTTTCTGGACAATGTTATCGACAAGACTCCTTATCACTTCCCGGAAAATGAAGCGAACCAGAAGCTGGAACGCCGTGTAGGTCTGGGCACCATGGGTCTGGCCGAGCTGATGATCAAGCTGAACATCCGTTATGGCAGCCCGGAATCCCTGGAGTTCCTGGACAAGCTCTACGGTTTCATGGCACGCGAAGCTTACCTGGCCTCGTCCGGAATTGCCGGTGAGAAGGGTTCGTTCCAGGCCTTTGACACAGAGAAATATCTGCTCAGCGGATTCATGAAAAATATTACCGAAACCTACCCTGAAGTCGGTGAATCCATCCGTAAGCACGGCATGCGCAATGTTACCGTGATCACCCAGGCACCTACAGGCAGCACGGGTACCATGGTAGGAACATCGACCGGAATTGAGCCGTATTTCGCCTTCAAATATTTCCGTCAGAGCCGTCTCGGCTACGACGAGCAGTTCGTGCCGATTGCCCAGGAATGGCTGGAAGCCCATCCGGGTGAAGAGCTTCCTGACTACTTCGTAACTTCGATGGATCTGTCCGCGAAGGATCATATCCGCGCACAGGCGGCAATCCAGCGCTGGGTGGACAGTTCGATCTCCAAGACGGCGAACTGCCCGTCCGATTTCACCGTTGAGGAAACGGCAGAATTGTACGAAATGGCCTTCGATCTGGGTTGCAAAGGCGTAACGATCTACCGTGACGGCAGCCGCGACGTACAGATTCTGGAAACGTCGAAGAAGGAAGACAAGAAGGAAACTCCGGCAGCGGAAGCCCCAGCTCCAGCCGCAGAACCTGCTGCACCGGCTGTAACAGCCAGCGCAGTTGTAGCGGCAGCTCCTGCACCGCAAGCTAGCGCCGCAGGCAGCGAAGACAAACAATACAAAAAACGCCCGCAGGTCCTGCGCGGCGCTACCTATAAGATCAACACGCCATTCGGTATGGCGTATATCACCATTAACGACCTGGATGGCATTCCGGCTGAAATCTTCCTGAATGTCGGCAAAGCCGGCTCCGACGTCTTCGCCATGGCCGAAGCACTGGGCCGTGTCTGCTCGTTGTTCCTCCGCTACGGCGACCATGGCGAGAAGGTTGAGCTGCTGATCAAGCATCTCAAGGGCATCGGCGGCTCCGGCGCTATCGGCTTCGGCGCGAACCGTGTCGAGTCCATCGCCGACGCAGTAGCCAAAGCCCTGGAAACCCATGTGCAGAACAACGCCCATGAAGACGATGTCCCTGCTCCAATCGCGGCGACTCTGGAGCTTGATTTCAATGAAGCTTTGAATGCAGAATTGAACTCAAGCTTGCCAGCGGCAGCCTCCACGGATGACGGTCACGGCGGCCACGGTGCACATAGCCACGCCACCGCCTCCCGCGACCTCTGCCCATCCTGCGGCAGCGCCTCGCTAATTAACATCGAGGGATGTAAGACCTGCAGCAATTGTGGATATAGCCGGTGCGGGTAAGGATAAGGGTTTAGGAGATATTCTTAGATTGTTGTGAGGGATCACCAAAGCTGCAAAAACGACCACAAATGATGACAAAAGTGGATCATGAAAGATGATAATCCATTAATACATTCAATATAATGCACAATAAAAGTCCCGTTTAGGAATTTCCTATATCGGGACTTTTATTTTGTGATAAATAATGTTTATAAACTATCATACCAAGCGTCATCGACAGACTCCAACCATTCGGTTTCGCCGTCACCAGTTTTAAGCAACTTTGCAGGTTTTCTTTTTTCCTGATACCAACCCTCACCACCTGTAACTAATAAAACCCGCCTAGCTTTATGTGGATGCCAGTTATTACGGGCGCCGGGGGCAAAGGTCACGTTTCCGATCGCCTTTAAAATTAGCTTCAACTTTTTTTCCTAATGGAAAAATGGTGCTGCTCTATAATTGTTCATTTGACATCATGGACATCCTCTCTATTTTTATTCTTTATAGATTTCCTTAGCGATGTTAAAAGCGGACCAAGCTTTGGGCCAACCGGCATAGAACGATAGGTGTGTAATGATCTCTGCAATTTCTTCTTGGGTGATTCCATTTGCTTTCGCTTTATGAAGATGTGGAGTTAACTGTTCAAAGTTTCCTCCTGAGATTAGAGCTGCTACTGTAATCATGCTGCGATCGCGGGAAGAAAGTTCTTCCTCCCTTGACCAAACCTCACCAAACAATACATCATCGTTCAGTTCAGCAAATTTAGGTGCAAATTCTCCCAGCTTGTCTCTTCCTGCAGTTTGTTTCTCTGCCATTGTTACCATCCTCCATTCAAGTATTAGCTGCAACATCATCTACTGTATACCTTCAAGTGGACTTTACCGCAAGTAGGGATCACTAATTATCGATCTATTCGTGCCCGAAAATATTTGACTTCAAGTTAACTTTAAGTTGTAAGCTGATCTGAGACAGGGGGATTAGCCATGCAAACTATTGATCAACAAAAGCTAACAGGAGAACGCGCACTATTTATGAGCAAGAATCTTTTGATTAAAAACTCTACTTTTGCGGAAGGTGAATCACCGCTGAAGGAAAGTGCAGATATTACTATCCACAACAGTTTTTTTAAATGGAAGTATCCGCTATGGTATTGCCAGAACATTAGTTTAAAGAGAACAACTCTTCAGGAAATGGCACGCTCAGGAATCTGGTACAGTCATCATATTGATATGAATGACAGTGTCATTGAAGCACCCAAGACATTTCGCAGGGCAAGTGATATCCGTCTGAATCATGTGGATATGCCTAATGCAGAGGAGACGCTATGGAACTGCAAGGATATTGAATTGTTACATGTAACTGCAAGAGGAGATTATTTTGGGATGAACAGCGAAAATATCAGAGTGGATGATTTAACTTTGACCGGAAACTATGTTTTCGATGGTGCGAAAAACATAGAAATCCGTAATTCGCGGCTACTCTCAAAAGACGCATTCTGGAACTGTGAAAATGTCACCGTATATGATTCGTTAATCACCGGAGAATATTTAGGATGGAATTCTAAAAATATTACGTTTATTAACTGTACTATTGAGAGTAATCAGGGAATGTGTTACATGGAGAACGTGGTAATTGAAGATGGGAGCATAATCAATACGGATTTGGCCTTTGAATATTCCACTATTGATGTGACAACAACTACAATGATTGACAGTGTCAAAAATCCAATCTCCGGAATCATTAAAGCGAATGGAATTGGAAAAATAATACTGGACGATGAAGGAATTGCTGCTTCAAATATTATATATGAGCTGAATGATCAAATGAAATGAGCTTCTCAACAAAGCAGATTTTTATGTTTCTGATATTCTTTATAAGTACAAAGCGATTGCATTGCCCATTTCGGAAAACAAGAAAGGCAGGTGGATGTACTTGAAAGAAAATAAAACTCAAGCTGCAGCTCCAAAAACACAACCATTTGGAAAAGAAGCCTTTGAGAAAACGGAAAATACAATCATTCGCTGGTTAGGGAATTCAGGATTATTTATGAATAGCCGTGGAACATGCGTTATGATCGATCCTTTATTAATTGGTTTTGACATGCCCTTGCTAATTGAAATGCCGATCACTCCACAAAATGTTCCCCATCTGGATTCGATATTAATAACTCATTGTGATAATGATCATTTTAGCCGTGAGACATGTAAAGCGCTGAACGCGGTATGCGATAGTTATCATACGACAAATTATGTAGCCGAATTAATGACCGGTGAACAGATAAATGGCGGTTATGGTCACGATTTATATGGCACTTTTAAAATCAATCAGATTCGTGTGAAACTGACACCCGCCGACCACGCGTGGCAGAATGAGCAAAAAAATTGTAGCCGTGTCTATAAGTTTGAAGATTATTGCGGCTTTTATATAAGCACTCCGGATGGTTCTGTGTGGGTAGTGGGTGATTCGCGGCTGCTGGATGAGCAATTACACATGCCAATACCTGATGCGATACTTTTTGACTTTTCTGATCAAGCGTGGCATATCGGATTAGATAATGCGGTCAAACTAGCGAATGCTTACCCGGATACTCACCTGATTTTGTCACATTGGGGAAGTGTGGATGCTCCGGATATGGCTGCATTTAACAGTCATCCTAAATCACTATTAGGCCGTATTGTAAATCCGGAACGCATGCATGTATTGGCACCAGGTCAATCATTCGAACTTCGGCGCATAGCTAAACATTAGACCTTATTAAAGGAAAGCTCAAGGCAACATATGGTTGCCTTTTGTATTTTCATTGATCGAAGCATTAGTGCGTGATATGTACAGTGGAACAGAAATGACTGCAAATATTGATATTGAGGTGAAAAGAATGAATATTACTCAGGTTGCTAAGCTGTTTGATCTTTCGGCAGCCACATTAAGATACTACGAGAGCATTGGTTTGTTTCCGCCGGTTAACCGGAAAGAAAGCGGTGTGCGTGATTACAACGAGGAAGATATCAAATGGATTGATTTTATAAAATGTATGCGGGATTCAGGTTTGACGATAGAGGCATTAATTGAATATACGTCATTATTCGCTAGCGGTGATCACTCTTTAGAAGCCCGTAAACAGATTCTGGTCGATGAAAGGGAGAAACTGATACAGAAACGGAAAGAACTTGACGAATCCATTTGTAGATTGGCCATGAAAATTAAGGATTACGATGGAAAATTGCTTGGACGGGAGGAAAAGCTCAAAGGCACACTTGTAACAGAAGCAAAGCATGACTATATCAGAAACTCGGCGGCTAAGGAGTGGGATTAATATTAAATCTAAGGAAAAACTAAAGACGTACTCCTTATTGTCAGTAGCGTTATTAATATCTTCAGGACCAATAATTGCCGCTAATATTCCGGCGATAGCGAAAGATTTTCCTGCTATTTCTCTGACCCAGGTAGGGTTACTGACTACAATACCTTCCGTTATTTTTGGTGTTCTAATCGGGAATCGGCTTGAACTGCGGATCGGAAAGAAGAGAACCATTTTAACAGGATTAGGATTCGTATTCATTGCAGGGACATTCCCGGCAATGAAGCACGATGTTTTTTCATCGTTATTCGTTTCCCGCTGTTTGTTTGGTCTGGGTATTGGCTTATTTAACCGCTTAATCATTCAGATGATCAACGATATATACCAAAATAATCCTGGGAAACAGGCATCTTTAATTGGAATTGAGAGTGCCTTTGAGGGATTAGGAGGTATCAGTCTGACGCTAATCGTGGGTCAATTATTAAAAATTAACTGGTATACATCATTTTATGTTTATGCATTGGCACTTCCCGTTTTTGTTGCGCTCCTTTTCTTTGTTCCGGAAGATAAAAGGGAGATAGACAAAGGCGGGGCGGAACAACTAACAGTGACCTCAGACCATCCAAGTAATAAAAGGCCCTTACGAGTGATAATTGGCTTTGGCATTTTATTGTTTGTAATTGTTACTCTATTTATCAACTACAATATTCAGATTACTCCTTTGATAATGGAGAAGAATATTGGGAACGCGACGAACGGCAGCAATATGATTGCTTTTATAGGTTTAGGTGCCTTTATTGCCGGCTTCTCTTTTGGGAAATTATATAAATTGCTCAGACACTATATTGTTCCCCTGGCCATCCTTTTTCTGGGAGTATCCATGTTTGTGACGACGATCTCACAGAGTATTGTTCTGACTACATTTTGTTCGATAGTTATCGGTTTTTCATTTCGGTGTATTATGCCTTACTTACTGCATACATTTACGCAGCAAATTGCGAATATGGCAAAATTGGGCACTACTATCGTGTTGGTCGCTTATAACTTAGGAGCCACCCTTTCACCTTATGAAGGGACATTGGTCAGACAGCTATTTCATGCTCCAAGTATACAATCATTGGTTTTCACTAATGCAATGATTCTCTTATTGATTGCCATAACTGGTTTTGGTGTAGTTTACGTAAATCAAAAAAGAAGTTTGACTTCAAGTTAACTTGAAGTTGTAAACTTGGCCTGTATCAATAACTGAGGAGGAATTAACATGACTAATATTAAAGAGAAAGTTGTCATTATCATGGGGGCATCAAGCGGGATTGGTGAAGCCACAACGAAGAAACTTGCTGGGGAAGGCGCAAAATTAGTGATTGCGGCTAGACGTGAAGATCGCCTGAAATCTCTTGTTGAATCCCTGCCTAACGCTGAAATTTCTTATGCCGTTGCGGACGTAACCAAACAAGAAGAAGTTCAAGCGGTTATTGATTTAGCAGTTAAGAAGTATGGCCGTGTAGACGTTCTATACAATAATGCTGGAGTTATGCCGACAGCACCGCTGTCAGCAACCCGTTTCGATGAATGGCGTCAAATGCTTGATATCAACATTATGGGGGTTCTGAATGGGATTGCTGCAGTTTTGCCTATCATGAAAAAACAGCAATCCGGGCACATTATTGCAACGGACTCCGTGGCAGGACATGTAGTATATCCCGGTTCTGCTGTATACTGCGGAACAAAATTTGCTGTCCGTGCTATCATGGAGGGATTGCGTCAGGAAGAACGTGAGAACAATCTCCGCAGCACAATTATTTCCCCAGGATTAGTGGATACTGAGCTGTACACAACGGTCAATGACGCTGAAAACCGAGAATGGCTGAAAAATAACGCAAAAATTGCAGGTGTGGGCTTGAGTCCAAGCGATATTGCTGACGCAGTAGCCTATGTCATTAGTACACCTGAAACGGTTGCTGTAAGTGAAATTTTAATTCGTCCAACGAAGCAACTCGTTTAATTCGGAGGTAGCAGGTGAAACATTCCGTGTTTAATTTTGATAAAATGACCAACCGTTTGGGTACGAACTCTTATAAATGGGATGTTCATTCAGACGAGCTTGCGCTATGGGTGGCAGATATGGATTTCGAGACGTCTCCGGCAATTGTCGAAGCTCTGCAGAAGAGATTAGACCATAAGATCTTTGGCTACACAATGATTCCTGATGCGTACTACAATGCAGTTGCAGGATGGTGGAGTAGGAGGCATCAATTTCAGATACAACAGGAATGGATTATGTTCTGTACTGGTGTCGTCCCGGCAATTTCCTCCATTGTACGTAAAATGACCAAAGTGAATGAGAAAGTATTGTTACTGGCTCCAGTCTATAATATCTTTTATAACTCGATCGTGAATAATCAGCGAAAGGTTCTTACGAGCGAGCTGGTCTATAAGGATCAAAGGTATTCCATCGACTTCACCGATCTGGAAGAGAAATTGGCCGATCCCGAAACAACACTCCTGATTTTCTGCAATCCGCATAATCCAATAGGCAAGGTGTGGGACAAACAAACACTTGAGTCCATCGGCAACCTTTGTATTAAACATCATGTGCTGATCCTTTCGGATGAAATTCATTGTGATCTAACGCATCCAAGCTACCGCTATACTCCCTTTGCTTCGGTATCTGAAGAGATAGCCCAGAATAGTATCACGTGCGTGGCTCCAACCAAAACATTTAACCTGGCAGGACTCCAAACGTCATCTATTATCGTACCTAATCCGGAGCTGCGGGCGCTTGTAAATCGTGGGATCAATACCGATGAAGTGGCTGAACCTAATACTTTTGCCATTGAAGGAGCCCTTTCTGCTTTTACAGAAGGAGAACCTTGGCTTGACGCACTGCTGGAATATTTAATGGTCAATAAGCAATGGATCGAGTATTTTATTGCAACAGAGCTTCCAGAGCTAAAGGTCATTCATTCTGAGGCTACCTACCTGGCGTGGGTTGATTGCACAGCTGTAACTAGTGATTCGAAAGCTCTATGCGAATGTATAAGAAAAGAAGCCGGATTGTACATTTCTGAAGGAGCTATTTTTGGCAGGAATGGACAAGGATTCATTAGAATAAACTACGCCTGCCCCAAAAATCGTCTGGAAGATGGCTTGCAACGTTTGAAGCGGGGGATTGAGATTTTTCAAAGCATGTAGTCAATCCATAGGACGAATGGGAGTGAAACTAGCATGAAATTAAAAATGACAATTGGGCAGGATGAATATATAGCCACATTAATAGATAGTAAAGCAGTGGAAGGATTCATCACCCAGCTTCCTTTAAAGCTAACCTTACAGGACTATGCAGGCGCTGAGAAGATTAGTGATCTTCCAGCACGTCTATCCGCCGAGGGTTCTCCGCCAGGGACAACTGCTTCAATAGGAGACCTTGCTTATTACGCCCCTTGGGGGAACCTTGCGATATTTTACAAAAGCTCCGGATATGCTTCGGGACTAATTAAGCTTGGAAGTATAGAGTATAATGCCAAGAAACTGGCTAGCTATAATAAACCGATAGAAGCACTATTTGAGATGATTAATGATTAAGGTTTTGTATTTTGGACTAAACAGACAAAAGATTTGAGCTAAACAGCAAAGTTTCTTTTCTAGTTTTCTGTTATCCTATTGGTAAAAGCTTAAAAAGGCGGAACTGTTCATGTCCATTAGCATCGGCAAAACAATCAAGGCACCGCAAGAACTGGTCAATGCACCAGATAAAACAGGGAGCCTACAGCAAAACGGATTATCTGTAATTACTTTCTGCCTGCATACTCAAGGGAGGAAAGGGTCGTACTTTCTAAAGGATCATCTGCTGCTGTACGTGAAATCAGGCAATTACAAGGTTCGTTTCAGAGACCGGGAATATACCGTGCGGAGTAACGAAATGATGTTTGTTCACAAATCAACTCTAATTGAGTATGACAAGTCGGGAGAACCCGGTTCCGAGTATATACTGGATTATATGATGTTCTTCCTCAACGAGAAATTACTGGAGGAATTTGTGCAGTTCGCTGGGGTGAAGCCGATATATCCCGTGAGTGATATTATTCCGGTATCCATTATTCCGATTAATGATCTAACCCGAACTTATTTTGAGTCATTGCAGCCGTATTTCGATAAGCCTGGACAGGTCAGCGACGGGCTGGTTAAGATCAAACTGATGGAATTGCTGCTTCATCTAGCAGATTCAAATGAACGGTTTTTGTATCAGCTGCTGCAACCGGTCAGTAATGATAATACCAATATCAGCAGAATTATGGAGGAAAATTTCACGAATCCTGTATCCCTTCAGGATCTGGCTTATTTGTCCGGCAGAAGCCTGTCAACGTTCAAACGGGAGTTTCAGGCAACCTATCATACATCTCCCTTGAAGTGGATACGCAATCGGAGATTAGATAAGGCTGAGAAGATGTTACTGGAAACTTCGCTTTCCGTTACCGATATTTGTTACTCTACCGGCTTCGAGAATATCGCCCATTTCTCCAAAGTGTTTAAGCTGCGGTTTGAACTCGCTCCTTCAGAGTATAGATTGAAGTTTAAGCCACAGTAGAATGAAGTGAAGTTATAAGTTAAGGGTTAACGTTCCGCGGGAATTACCGTGGAACGTTTTTTTATGTGAAAAGTGAGCCGAATGAACAAACAGAATGAGCCTGTGAGCAAAGAAAGGAATGATTTTTCTTGTTATTCTTATCTCACGCAGTAGAACAAAGAGATTACTTAACAGAAATAAGGAGAGATTCTGAATGAAAACACTGGTACTCGTATTCCATCCTAACCTATCTAGTTCCCGTCTTAACCGCCGCTGGGCGGAAGAAATGGATAAGCAAGCCGATGTAACTGTGCATCGTGTTTATGAAGCTTACCCCAACGAGGAGATTGACGTTAACGCCGAGCAAGAGTTATTAGAGCAGCATGACCGCATCGTTCTGCAATTTCCTTTCTATTGGTACAGCACACCTTCGTTGCTTAAGAAATGGGAAGATGCCGTTCTTACCTATGGCTGGGCCTATGGAAGCACCGGCAACAAGCTGCATGGCAAGGAATTGCTGCTAGCAGTTAGCGTGGGGGCTTCTGAAGATTCTTATACACCTAATGGTGCATTCAGATATACTCTTGCTGAGTTATTGCGGCCTCTTCAGGCAACGAGCAACATGATCGGTACTAGCTTTCTAGCACCTTACGCAGCCTACGGAGTTATGCAGCTATCCGACGAACAAATAGAGCAAACTGCGAAAGACTATCCCGCTTATGTGCTTAATCCAGGAGCAGCATTGCTCGCTGTACGCTGATTACATCACTGCTAGTGAAGGTTGGACTATGTGGAGGTTATTCATAATATTGAAAGGCGTGAAAAGTAATGAGAATGATTAAAATGCAGAATATCAATATTCCATCCATAGCTCTTGGCACATGGTCATGGGGCATTGGTGCAAGTGGCGGTGATACCATCTTTGGAAATCATCTTAGTGAGGCAGACTTGAAACCGGTGTTTGAAGCGGCGATGAACGCAGGATTCAATCTATGGGATACAGCAGCTGTCTATGGAATGGGCGCCTCCGAAAGTATACTCGGAAGTTTCACAAATGACCGTAATGATGTATTGATTTCAGCGAAGTTCACTCCCCAAATGGCTGGGGGAAACGATAATGCTGTCGAGGAACTACTTGCGGGAAGTCTCAGCCGTCTTGGAGTAGACCATGCAGACATTTATTGGATACACAACCCGGCTGATGTAGCAAGATGGACACCAAAACTGATCCCGCTAATGAAAAGTGGAAAAGTAAAGTATGCAGGTGTCTCCAATCATAACTTGGAAGAGATTAAACTGGCAGCAAGTATTTTGGCAGAAGAAGGCCTGGGAATTTCAGCGGTACAAAACCATTACAGCCTACTGTACCGTTCTTCTGAGGAAGCAGGAATTATTGATTACTGCAAAGAGAATGATATTGTGTTCTTTTCGTACATGGTATTGGAGCAAGGTGCATTAACTGACAAATACAGTGCACAACAGCCTTTCCCTAGCGGCACGAGAAGAGGAGAAGCCTTTAAGCCAGATACACTTGGCAAGCTGGAGAGCTTAATTCACGTTATGAGAAGCATTGGAAGCAAGTACAATGCTTCTACTGCTCAGATTGCAACGGCTTGGTCCATAGCAAAAGGAACGGTACCGATAATCGGTGTTACTAAATTAGCTCATATTGAGGATGTCATAAAAGCTGCTGAGGTCGAGCTGACTGTGGAAGAAAT
This sequence comes from Paenibacillus sp. 22594, assembly GCF_052044425.1. Classification (NCBI taxonomy): domain Bacteria; kingdom Bacillati; phylum Bacillota; class Bacilli; order Caryophanales; family Paenibacillaceae; genus Paenibacillus; species Paenibacillus sp. 22594. Next base: position 53,792 of record NZ_JBQENA010000015.1, on the reverse strand, counting down.
CCGTGAGCTTGAAACGGCAGCGAAAGAAACCCATGTTGAAGTCAGAGGCTCATGGGAAAAACCGATGCATTAATAAATAAGAATGTGAAGAAATAAGGAGGAATGATCATGCCAGTAATCACCATTGAAGCAGCCAAATTAAATAAAGAACAGAAAAAGCTATTGGTCATAGAACTCACCACATCAGCTGCAACCATCATGAATGTACCCGAGTCAGCGTTTATCGTATTGGTTAAGGAGAATGACCCGGAGAATATTGGAGTTGGGGGGCAGCTAATAGCAGATCGGTAACGTTGAGAGCTTGTTTATCAAGGGATTTCATAGCAGGAATTAGCAGTATTCGTGATCCATCACAAAGATCATTACAATATCAACTTTTACACGGCAGCATAGCCTAATTGCTGCCGTTTTTTTGTGAGCCTTTGTTTTTTGTACATTAATCCATGCATCGTGTAAAATTATAGAAGTTGTTCATTTCAAGCTAAGGAGCTGTGTCTCAATGTCACAAGCGGATACCATAAAACTGACTTCATTGTCCTCGAAAGGAGGATGCGGTTGTAAAATTGGCCCTGCCGATCTTATGCAGGTAATACGCAGTCTGCCGCCTACGGTCCCTAACCCGGATCTGCTCGTGGGACTGGATACAAGTGACGATGCGGGGGTATACCGGCTTAGTGATGAGCTGGCTTTAGTGCAGACCGTCGATTTTTTCACACCGATTGTAGATGACCCGTATTCCTTTGGACAAATTGCTGCCGCTAATGCACTAAGCGATATCTATGCGATGGGCGGTAAACCGCTTACTGTACTTAATATTGTGGCTTTTCCTATCTCCGTTCTGGACAAGAGTATTCTCGCAGATATATTGCGGGGAGCTGCAGACAAGGTGCAGGAGGCTGGAGCTACGCTTGTAGGCGGGCACTCCATTGACGATAAAGAACCTAAATTTGGTTTGGCTGTAACTGGACTTATCCATCCAGACAAGGTAAGAACGAATGCAGCTGCACATGCAGGGGATAAACTTATTTTGACCAAACCAATTGGTGTAGGGATTTTAACAACTTCGATTAAAAAGGATCAGTTGTCCCTTGAAGAAACCAAGCGCCTGACTTCTGTAATGTCTACCTTGAACAAAACAGCGGCTGAAATTATGTCCTCTTACGAAGTGCATGCCTGTACCGATGTTACGGGCTTTGGGCTGCTCGGGCATGCTTCAGAAATGGCAAAAGGGAGCGGATTAGGGGTAATTATTCGTCAAGGATCTGTACCTATGCTGCCAAGAGTCAGAGAGCTTGCCGAAAAGGGATTTGTCCCTGGAGGGACTAAGAACAACTTTGCACATCTGGAAGGCAGTATTCTGTATCCGGAAGCCATGGATCAGCTTGACCGGTATATCCTTTGTGATGCCATTACATCTGGCGGGCTGTTGATTTCTGTCGCGCCTGAACAGAGTGAGCAGCTGCTTAATGAGTTGATAGATGCCGGAGTTGAAGCAGCACTTATTGGAGAAGTAACAGAAGAGCATCCCGGTCAGATTGCAGTTATTTCAGCACCATAGAATCTGATTTGAGCCTCGTTCATTCTTGACAGCAAGCTACAAGAGGAGAGAGAGCAATTGTTTCAGGATATTTCATTGGAAGAATTAAGATTGTTACAAACAAGGAAACAGATCACGGTTATCGATGTCCGTTCTCCTTCTGAATATAAAGATTCAACGCTCCCGGATAGTCTTAATATCCCTTTGTTCGATGATCAGGAAAGGGCGGAAGTGGGGACGCTATACAAGCAGGTAAGTGTTCAGGCGGCTAAAGAACGCGGTTTGGAGATTGTCTCGGCCAAGCTGCCTGCCTTCATCAAAGCGTTTGGAGCCATACAGGGAGAAAAGGCTGTGTTCTGCTGGCGGGGAGGGATGCGAAGCCGTACAACAGCAACAGTACTTTCTTTAATGGATATTCATGCCTACAGGCTGCTCGGTGGCTACAAGGCATACCGCAAATGGGTGATAGACGAGCTGGAAACCTATGATTTCAAGTTCAAGTCGTACGTAATTCACGGCAATACCGGCACAGGTAAAACCAACCTCCTAAATAAGCTAAAGAAATCAGGTCATCCTGTTTTGGATTTAGAGGGGCTAGCGGGGCACCGCGGCTCTATATTCGGACAAATCGGACTTCATGCGAACAACCAGAGAACCTTCGACAGTCTTCTGCTGGAGGATTTGATGGCACTGGAGCAATCACCTTACATTCTGTTTGAAGGAGAGAGCAAGAGAATAGGAAAAGTTGTTATGCCTCAGTTCTTGGCTCAGCACAAAGATTCGGCTACACAGCTTTGGATCGAGATGCCGTTGCAATCGAGAGTGAATCAAATTCTGGAGGATTATAAGCCGGAGCAATTTAAAGAAGAGTATATTGCTGCTTTTCGGAATATTAAATCCCGTATCCATATTCCGGTTGCCGCAGAAATTGAGCGGAACCTGCTTGCGGATAGGTTTGCAGAGGCTGTGGCACTGCTTTTAGAGCATTACTATGATCCCAAGTACGTATTTTCATCCATTCAACAACATGAGGACGTAGAAAAAGTTGTATTTAAGGTGAATAACGTGAATGAAGCTGAAACTGCTGTACTCTCTTTTTTAGCAGACCAGAGCGAGTAAAAGCCTTAGAAGGCAAGGAGCCCCACTTCTGAACGTGAAGCGGGGCTTTTCGGCGTATATACTATTGATTGTAATGGCAGGCAGTGTCATTAGAAGCAGCGATTTGATCCAATGCTCTTAAAAGGTCATGTCCATTAAACTTTGATAAAACTAACCCTTAAGGTGTTCGGCCGCCTTTTGAACACACACATAATAATGTACCAGCGCGTGGAGGGAGAATCTTATCGAAACCAGTCGACTTGACTCGGAAAGTGAAGGATAAAAAACATCAAAGAAAGCGTTGACATCTTGAATAGAGTATTCATATAATAGATTTGAAATCGATTTCATTTGTAGCCTTATTCGCTTCAGCTGGTTTATAAGGTTTCGAGAGTGGGAGGAATGAACAGGGGGGAATCTGTTTTTTTATATCAAAATGAAATCGATTTCAATGAAGTCTAATGAAATCATGCTACATTGGATGACTTAGGCACTCAAACTTTTTATACGGTTGAGAGAGGGAGGAATGAAAAATAATTCTGTTTTTTTTATTTAAATGAAATCGATTTCAAATAAAGAGAGTCGAAAGGAGTATGTATGCAGTCCATAAGCAAATCGGTAAAGCGCAAGCGGGGGCATAACAAATATTTCGCGGCGGTCATGGCACTGGTCTTGCTGTTCCCGGTAGTATTCGGGGGAATGGCACGAGATACCGCTTACGCGCAGGAGACACCACCGCAGACACCGCCACAGACGCAGACAGACAGCAAGTGGTATCAGAACTTTGAGCAGGCCGGGGAGGGGAAGACCTATGGGATTTCTGCCGTCGGTACCTCATCAACGGCGTCGGTTACAGACCGGACACCAGGAGGCGGAAGCCGGGGAAGTGTGCGCCTGACCCAGACGAACGACAATAATCCCAGCGGCGGAGCCTGGAACACCGATATTTACGGATTCACGGTAACGCCACAGAAGGACACAGTTACAGAAGGGACCTATTATGATGCTTCTGACTATAGCTATCTAAATTTTTACGTTCTGGACACCGATGTTCATAACCCGAATGTTGTCATCCGGGATGCAGACGGGAAAGAATGGAATGCCAATACAGACCAAACCCTGTCGGTGAAGGATCAGTGGACTAGGCTTTCGATTCCGCTGGATAAGACAAAACTCGATTTTTCGCGGATTGTCTCCATTTCGCTGGGCGAGTATTGGGGCTGGGGCAACATCTATTATTTTGACGAGATGTACTTTTCTAAATCTGCTGCTGCTCTGCCGCCGGCTTATCCAGATGATGGCAATGTGCCGTCGGCGCCGGTCATGTACCAGAGCTTCGAGCAATCCGGTAGTGATGGCAGCTATGGCTTGGCAGGTCAGGGAACCGCGACGGTCGCCCAGCGTGTCACTACGGATGCTGCTTATTCCTCAAGCTCCGGCAGTCTTAAAATGGTGCAGAATACCTATACGGACGGGGAAGGGAAGGAACGGAACGAAGCCTGGAACACCGGCGTTTATGGAGCCGGAATTAAACCGGAAAGCTCGACTGTATCCGGTGCAACTTATATAGATGCTTCCCCTTTCAGTTATCTGTTGTTCTACGTTAAGGATACGACAGCCGCCGCCGGATCCAATATACATGTTGTATTCAAGGATACCGAAGGCGGGGTCTGGGATACGGAAACAAGCACAGCGGTCAAGACGCAGTCGAAGCAATGGGTAAAAATGACTGTGAAGTTGGACAAGTCAAAAATTAATTTGTCCAGATTGCAGCAGATTGAGCTTGGATCGTACTGGGGTTACGGTAACTTGTATTACTACGATGATCTTTATCTGGCCCAGAACGAAACAGATGCTTCGCCTGCTGTTAAGCCAGAGCGCACGGCCTTGTTCAATGATTTCGAGAGCCAAACCGGCTACTCTGCAGGCAGCGCTACTACCGCCGAGACCTCAGCAGATATAGCCAACGCAGCGGGCATGGCCGGTGTCAAGGTCACAACTGTCAAAAATGACTGGCCTTATGCGGCTGGAAGTTACTTGAGCGTACAGCCCAAAGCAGGCGGGACGTTCGATGCGTCAGCTTATTCATATCTTGCTTTCTATCTGAAGGACACCCAGGGCAGCAATGGTGTGGAATTCCGTATCAAGGATGCCAACGGGGGCGTCTGGGACACGTGGGGAACCGCCAAATCTACCAAGAATAAATATGTCAAAATGCTGCTTCCGCTGGAAGAAGCCTCGAAGATTGACCTGACAAAAATCGTATCCGTCGATATCGGCTTTTACAATGCCGGAGTGTATTATCTCGATGATATGTATTTTGCCATGGCCGAAGACGATGTACTGGCCGGCTTCATCAGCGGAAACCAGAATATCGGAGCGGTCTGGTATCAGAATTTCGAGACGAAAGGGCAGGACGGACAATACGGGATTACGGCAGGTACAGGGGTGAGTACCACACTCAGTATGGATAAGTCAGCCAATCCATACAACTCTGCGAGCATTCGGGCTATGCTGTCCCAGGATTCGACCAACCCTGCCACGAGTGGCATAAACGTCAAGCCGCAGGCGCTCGAAGAGTCTCCGGACAAGAACCAGCCTTACGACTATAAGGCGGAGTTCGATGCCACAAATTTCAGCCATCTGGTCTTTTATGTGTGGGATGAGCAGGGCGGTCAAACGCTGTCCGTACAGTTGAAGGATGCTGGCGGTAAAACGGTAGACTGGCAGACCGGAAAGACGACAGCAGCCGGCTGGAACCGGATCGCCATGCCTTTGGACAAGAGTCTGAACTTCCAATTTGCACGCCTAAGCACTGTGACGGTAACGCCTGCGAAAGCGGGGACCTATTATCTGGATGAGTTTTATTTCGCTAAAAAAGAAAGTGCAGGTTTCCCGAATGCCGGCTTTACGCAATTGGTGCTGAAGGATGTGGACGGCGAAGCGATGCCTTATTCAGGCAGTCTGCCGTTGGGTTCTTTCGAGAAGCAGAAGGACAGAACGTACCTTTCCTTAAACGGAGACTGGAAAAAAGAAAGAACCACGCTCGATTCCAATCTGTCAGCAGCACCACGGGACAGTGCCAGAACTGCCGGCCTTGAAGATGAGGCGGGCGGCAGACAGGAGACTGGCTACAACGATTCCGGCTGGGCCGGTAAGACACTCCCTCTCCCGGAGGATGAGAGCACAGCTTACGAATCGCTGACCGGACCGGAGAACAAGAGTGACAAGTCGGGTTATCAGGGCGGGGTATGGTACCGCAAGCATTTTGAGGTGAATAGCTCTCTTGCGGGGCAGCCTGCACAGCTTACTTTCCTCGGCGTCAACTATTTCGCGGATGTATGGATTAATGGCAAATATGCGGGCGGGCATCAGGGCGGCTACACGCCGTTCGCACTGGACGCATCCAATCTACTCAATTATGGCGGCGACAATGTGATCGCTGTGCGTGTTGACAATCCGAAATGGGATAAGTTCAATAACGGGGAAATCGTGCCGTACGCGACGTCCGACTGGTTCAACTACACAGGAATCCTGCGGGACGCCTACGTTGAATTTATGCCGGACACCTATGTGGTGCGCAGTGATGTGCGTACGCTGGGTACGGATGGAGATCTGTCAGTCCGAACCTTTCTGAATCATACGGGTAAAACAGCTGAACAGGTTCAGCTGTCCTATACCATCTATGAAGCGAAGATCGGAGAGAGTAACCAGCTCAGCGAATATGCGCAGGAGCTGACGGGTACGGAAGCGGCAGCGGCCCAAGGAAGCGCATTAACGGTTCCAGCCAGCGGGCAGGCGGTACAAACACTCAAGGTAAAAGTACCTAAACCGAAGCTGTGGAGTCCGTCTGAACCGAATCTGTATATTTTAAAGGTAGAGCAGAAGACCGGCGGAGCAGTAACTGACACCTTCTATACCCAGTTCGGTATCCGTACACTGGAAGCGGATGGTGTACAGCTTAAGCTGAACGGAGAGTTGGCCCCGTTCCTCACCGGGGTAGGTTATACGGAGGACAGCAGCGACAAAGGACCTTCACTGAATGATGCAACCCGGTACAGCGACCTGCTGAAGATCAAGGAGGAGCTGAAGGCTAATTTCGTCCGGACCGGGCATTTTCCGCACAGCCTGCCGACCTATCAATTTGCCGACCGGATCGGTCTGGCCATCTGGCAGGAAATTCCGGCTTATTGGTTCAGCGGAGAAGCCTTCGACCTGCAGCGTCAGCGGGGTCAGGCCAAGCAAATGATGGAGGAAATGATTTTCAGTAATTACAACCGACCTTCCGTCTGGTTTGACGGGGTCAGCAATGAGTCAGGCGGGCAGCTGGAGCGTGTCAACTTTATCCAGGAGCTGCGGGATGCTGCACATGCCATCGATGGAACAAGACTGGTCGGCCAGTCCGCCGTGGCGAATCCGTACAAAGGGGTGAGCGACCATTCGCATTCCCCGGCCGATATCATCGGAATGACCATGTATTTCGGCGCTTTTTACGGTGCGAATCCTGACTTGGAGACACAGGAGGAAATTGAGGCCATCCATGCACTGCATCCGGGTAAGCCGATTATCGCTACAGAGTACGGCTACTGGTCAGGGGATGAAACCGCCTCGGACACAAGGCAGACGACGCTGTTCACTGGTACGTTCAATGCATTTGCACGGACAGCTACACGGGCGGAAGACGGAACGCCGAACCCGGGTGGACTGTTGAGCGGTGCAGCCTGGTGGACTGCATATAACTGGTATACCAATATTACAGGCCTGCAAACGATGGGCTTGTATCATATGGACCGGACAACGCCGAAGCAAGTGAAGGATATTCTGGCCGAGCGGTATAACCGGTATAACCGGATTTCAGCCGGAACGCAGCCGAACCCGACCGGTATCTCGGCTTGGTTCCAGAGCTTTGAGTCAGGCCGGGGGTATTTATCTTCCTCCCCTCAGCTGCAGCTGGAATCAGCAGCAGACAGTGCAGCCGGCAACGGTACGAAGAGTCTTAAGATCACAGCGGGCTCCGGCGCCGACGGGACATATGCCGCATTTGTTCCGCAGGGCGGCGCGATCAACAGTGATCTGACAGGTTACAATTACCTGAACTTCTACGCTAAGGACAGCGTGGGGGACAGACCTCTTTCCGTTACGCTTGTGGATGCCGAAGGGCATTCCTGGACAACGGAGACGGAGGGGAAGACGGTGAAAAACGCATGGACACGGCTGAGTGTTTCGCTTCTGAAGTCGCAGGGCGTTCCACTGTCCAGCCGTCAGCTGAATACGCTGGCGATTACCCAGATCAGAATCGGCATGAACGCTTCTGAACAGCTATGGGTCGACAACTTCTTCGCGGCCACCTACAAGACCGGCGTGGAGCCTGCTTCGTATCCTGTTGGTTCCAGCGGCTGGTTCCAATCCTTTGAGGAGCCAGATGTGCAGGTCGGCCAGGGTGTGAATGCCACCGCGACGGTGGTCCGGACATTCGGGGTCAATCCTGGAGGAACAGGAAGTGTGAAGCTGGAAGTCACTGGAGACGCCGGCTCACCAGGTGCGGATAAGCAATCTGTCATCATTAAGCCACAGGGCGGCGCAGCTTCCATAGATGCTTCCGGCTTCAATTATCTGGCCTTCTATGTAAAGGATATGCAGGGATCAAACACCGTCCACGTTACCTTTGTGGATGCGGACGGCACGGTCTCCGTGAACAACTGGACCGATGTCAGTTCAGTCAAGGGGCAGTGGACAAAAGTGTATCTTCCGCTGATGAAGACCTCTGCGGATATCAGCGCTCTGAAGGAAATCCGATTGTCGGAGTGGAATCCCGGCACCTATTATTTTGACGATCTGTACTTCGCTGAGTATCCGTCGGATGAAATTCCCGCCACATATACGGAAAAGATTCCAGAGAAGAACCGTCCGGAAGGTCAAATCAAGGTAGCAGCGGTCGGGGATAGTATCACAGCGGGAGCCGGGCTGAAATATGCCGGGGTAACGAGTTATCCGGCGCAGCTCCAGTCGCTGCTCGGCAGCAACTTTGCCGTCAAGAACTTCGGCGTCAGCGGCCGCACGCTGCAAAAGGATGGCGACGATCCGTACTGGAATGAAGCCGCATTTGCGGCCAGCAAGACCTATGCTCCTGACGTCGTGGTTATCCAGCTGGGTACCAATGATACGAAAGCCTGGAACTGGAAGGAGGGACAGAACCATTTCCTGAGTGATTATACAGAGCTGATACAATTGTATCAGGCGCTGCCAAGTCATCCGAAGGTCTTTGTCAATCTGCCGCCGGCAATATTCAACGACGATCCGAACCAGGCTTATGGCATTGTCAACTCTGTCCTGCAAAACGGGGTCATTCCTCTGATCCGGAAGGCGGCCGAAGCGACAGGCGCAACCCTGATCGACGTGAATGCGGCCACAACCGGAAGCAGCAGCGACTTCCCGGATAAGATTCATCCGAATCCGAAAGGTGCCTGGACTTTAGCTGATACAGTGGCCAAAGCGATCCGGGGCAAACTTTTCAACATCGGGGATACGGAGGTCACCACCTGGAAAGACGGCAAGGCCGGCGCGTATTCGATTATGTATGATGATGGTATCTACGAATCTGATTTACGGTTTGCCGGATTGCATGAAAAATACAAGCTGAAAGGAACGCTCGCGCTGATCAGCGGCTGGATCGACAATGCCTATAATGACACTGGCGCTTCCACGGGCACATGGGAGCAGTGGAAAGCGCTGCTGGATAAAGGGATTTTCGATGTAGCCAGCCATACGGTTACTCACCGCAATCTGACCACGCTCAGCGCGTCAGAGATGTCCTCCGAGTTCAAGGATTCTGTCGCCCGGATCAAGGAGAAGACCGGTTATAAGCCGGAATCGCTGGCGCTCCCGTACAATACGGGCAATGCAGTGGTTGCGGCAGAAGCAGCCAAGTATTTCGTTGCTGCACGCCAGGGAGGTAACAATGCCGGCAACGCCAGCAGCACAGAGCAGTATTACAATCTGAGCAGTACAATGGTTGAAAGTACGACAACAGCTGTCCAACTGGATGATTGGACCGACTTTGGTATCGCCAAGGGCAACTGGCTGATTCTGACCGGCCATGGCAATGATGGTGAAGGCTGGTCCTCACCTCCGCTCAGCCTGTATGACAACCATTACGGATATGTAGCCCAGCGGAAAGATGCTCTTTGGAACGGTACCTTTGCTGAGGTGGGCAAATATTTGCGTGAAAGACAGAACGCTACAACTAAGGTTACAAAAGCCGCTTCCGGTGCAATCGAGGTTAAGCTGGAGGGTACACTGGACCCGGCAGTTTTCAATGAGCCGCTAACCCTGAGAACGAAGGTTCCGGCCGAATGGAACGAGGTTACACTCACACGGGGAGCCACTTCTTATAACCTGAAGCCGGTCCGGGAAGGTGAAGGTGCATTCGTCTATTACGAAGCCGTGCCTGGAACGCAACTGCTGGTTATCAGTAAGAAGGGAACGGACATTCCGACTCCGACTCCGACTCCGACTCCGACTCCGACTCCCACTCCTGATGCCGGAACCCCAACAGCGACCCCTTCCGTTTCCGTAGGCGCAACAGACAGTACGAAGTCTGTTCTTGCTCCCGGCACAGCGGAGCTTACGAAGGCGCTCGCCGCCGCTCAGGCAGATGCCAATGGAGTGCGGACGCTTACGTTTAAGGCTGGATCAGCTGCGGGTAAAACAACATTCGAACTGCAGCTGCCTGCCTCATATCTGGCTTCGATGAAGCAGGTGCGGATCCAATACATTACCCCTGCAGGAAGTCTGCTACTTCCGGGGGATATGTTTGCAGGTATGGCTAAAGACGCGAAGCAGATTGGTGTGTCCGTTAAGCTCGCGGATCTGTCCGGTGCGGATGGGGACGTCAAGCAGGCTGCGGGCAGCCGTCCGGTTGTCGAGCTGGGCGCAGCCGTAGACGGCAGCCCTGTTAGCTGGAAGAACAATCTAGCAACGGTTACGTTCCGCACGCCTTACCAGCTTTCCGCCGCCGAAGCGCTCAACCCGTCTCAGCTGACGTTCTGGCAGATCGGTGCAAACGGCAAAGGACAGCCGGTAGTCAGCGGACGATATGACAGCACAGGCAGTGAGATGCAATTCACTACACATCACTTCAGCCGCTATGCCGTTGTCTCTGTAGCCAAGAGTTTCAGCGATCTGGGCCGCTACGGCTGGGCGCAGGCAGCGGTGGAAGCTCTTGCCTCTAAGGGAGCTATTCAGGGAGTCTCAGAGCAATCGTATTCGCCTGCTCAAACGATTACCCGCGCAGATGCTGTGGTCATGATTATGCGGCTGTTTGATCTGCAGGCGCAAGCCTCCCATTCCTTTACGGATATAGCGCAGGCTGATTATTACTATGAAGATGTGAATGCTGCCCGGACGCTGGGCATCATTCGCGGTACGGGCAGTGATGAGTTCCGGCCGAAGCTGCCGGTAACCCGTCAGGAAATGATGATGATGCTGGACAACGCCATGCTTGCGGCAGGCAAGGAGCACTCCGTGGGCAGCGGGGAGGCATTGCCGGAATTCAGGGATGCTTCTAAGGTATCCGCTTATGCCAGGGAAAGTGTAGCCCGTGCGGTTTCGGCTGGTTTGTTCCAGGGCTATAACGGTTACTTGCAGCCCGTTTCGCCGATCACAAGAGCGGAAGCTGCTGTCACCCTGTACCGGTTGTATGGAATCATGTATTAGTTGAATTGGCGGGCCGTTTCTGCGAAAGTTTTGCAGTGACAGACCACCTTCTAGTTTAAAATATAAAAGTTAATAAGAGCAGCGCTCCTCCAGTTAGTGGGGGAGCGCTGCTCCATTTTTTGGTCCATGAGCGGAGAGGACGGAACGACCCGCGTAAAAGCGACAGCGGTCGCCTTTGTCCCCGGATTTTCACCGCGAAGGAGAATAGATAAAATCTGGACAACAACGATTGGAACAAAGGTCCGTTCACGGAGCGTCTACCCAAGTAGCTTACGTATCTCCTACGTATAAAAAACGGCTGAAGAAAGGGAGCGAAAGGTTATTGAAATCGATTTCATTGATGTTATAATGGGTTTATCAAACCTTGAAAGTATGTGAACTGATGAAGGATAGCAAAATTATCGATGTTGCCCGGATTGCCAATGTCTCACCTGCGACGGTATCCCGCGTATTAAACGGCAGTCCTCTGGTAACCAAGGAAACGCAAAATAAGGTATTGAAGGCCATTCAGGAATTGAATTACACACCGAACGCCATGGGCAAGCAACTCCGATCCCGAAAGACCATGACGCTCGGCGTCGTCGTACTCGATATCGGGATATCTTATCATGCTGAGATTATCAAGGGGATAGAACAAAAGGCAAACGCAATGAATTACAAAATCCTCATCTGCAACTCACAAAATGAGAAGATGAAGGAACTGGAGTATTTGTCGCTGCTTCAGAACCGGACTGTGGACGGCATTATCCTGGTGTCGCCAATGCTGAGCGACGGGGAGATCGCATCCTTCGCAGGTGAAGGCTATGCCATCGGGGTTATCGGACGGCGCCTGGGACATCTTAACATTCCTTGCTCCACTACGGATAACTGGAAAATCGGCCATGATGTTGTCACTCACCTGGTGGCAAACGGGCACCGGCGGATTGCTTATCTGAACGGCTACGAGGACGCGCTGGACAGCATCGACCGGCTGGAAGGGTTCAAGGCAGGGCTGGCTGAGGCTGGACTCCCTTTTTTGCCAACTCTGGTTGACAAAGGGGATTTCTCCGAGGATGGCGGATACGCGGCTTTCCGTCGTTTATGGGAAGAGAGCAGCGATTTTACCGCGGTATTTGCCGCCAATGACGAAATGGCACTCGGAGTATACAAAGCTTGTTCTGAATACGGCATTGCAATTCCGGACCGCATGGCGGTGGTGGGTGTCGACAATATCCGGATCACCAACTATGTATCGCCTAAGATTAGCTCCGTAGAACAACCGCTGTATGAGTTGGGGGGGCTACTCGCGGACAAGGTTATCGATCAGATCAACGGTGATCTCCAGCCGGGTCAAAAGGATTTTGTGATCAATTCCAGGCTGATTATCAAAGGTTCTTCGCAAAAAGGGGCTGATTCGATATGAATGCCTACTCACGCAGCTGAAACAACACTATCCTTTGAGGGGGGATCATACATGAAAATGCCGCACAGAAAAGTAGATCGCTACTTCGGGAAGTTTTTTTCTGTAATGGTAGTTACGATATTTCTGACTATTTCCATACTGTCCATCATTCTGTATATGAATTTTGAGAAAATCGCGCTCAGCCAGTCCTACGATCAGACGATGGACAATCTGGCGCAGACGACTCAGGAAGCCTCCGTGATGGCTGTGACCGCCGCCACGTTCGCCAAGCAGATTCACAGCGATCAGAATGTCGCCAATCTGCTTAATTTTCCCGACCTCAGCGCTCAGGACATCGATAGTTCCATCCGCCAGTTAACCAATTACCGTGAAACCTCGCCGTTTATCGATTCCATCTATGTTTATAATGCCGAGTCACGCACCTTCTATATCACTTCGGATATGAGCGTGCCCTCGGTGTTCAGCGAGGCGGAATTTTACGACCAGGAACTGAGCAGCATGCTCCAGCATGTGAATGATTACAAAACACTGATGCCGATTCCCCGTAAGCTGAAGATCGACGGGCTCGTTGGAAACATCGCGGAGCGGGAAAGAGATACGTATACTTTTTTGCTGTATGACACGCTCAGCAAGAAGCCGCGGAAGAATGCGGTTGTCGTCAACATCAAGGAGACGCAGCTGCAAAAACATATCGACGGTTCGCTGACGAATGATCCGACGAATACTTTTCTGATCGACGAGAACGGCACGCTTGTCACGAACAGCTGGAAGACACCGATGCTGACCAACCTTAAGGGAACGCCGTATATTGACCGGATCTTGCGCGGACCGGACGATTCCGGGTATTTTGCCGCTGAGGTGGATCATGTCAAAAGTCTAGTCACCTACAGCAGTCCGGACTATTTGGGCTGGAGATATATCCGCATTGTGCCTTATTCAGTGATCAGCCGGAATATCGATAGTATGCGGATCAAAACGCTGATCGTTGCGGGGGCTATCCTGTTCGCCGGACTCGCGATGTCCTCACTGCTGTCCCAGCGGATCTTCAGCGGGCTGAATCATAAGCTTTCCCGGCTGGGTAAGCTGGAAACAGAACAGCGGGAGAGCGTCCAGGCGATGCGCTCGGAATATTTACGCAGCCTGTTGAACGGGTATACACAGATGAACGCCGGGCATGCAGCCGCGCGGTTTGAACGGTACGGCATTCCGCTGGATCCTGCACAGCCGGTCCGTGTCCTGCTGATTTTGGTGGACGATCACCTGCTGTTCGTGAACCGGTACAAAGCGGAGGACCGCAAGCTGCTGCTCTACGGAGTGCTCAACATTGCCCAGGAGCTGTTCGCCGCTGCTGGCATTCCAGCCGCTGCGGCGGATATCGGGGATGAACAGGCGGCGGTGCTGCTTCAGATGTCCGGCGAAGCCGAAGTTGACCGGGAGCGGTGCAGAGATTATGCCGCTTGGATTCAAACTGCGGTCAGCGAATATTTAAAGCTGTCGGTTACTGTATCCTCCAGCCTGAGCGGTCCGGGGATCGAAGCAGTGCACGCCCTGTATCAGCAAGCAGTGGAAGCCTCATACAGCTGGGTATTCAGCGGAGCCGGCAGCCATATCGAAGCCGAAGAGGTGGAACAGAACAAGACCAAACGTTATGAATATCCGCTGCAGAAAGAGAAGCAGATGATTGATGAGCTGATGCTGGGGCGGATAGCTGATGTAAGGCAGCTGTTCCGTGAGATCATTATAGATACGGCTGATTATACCTATATATCCTACCAGTTTGCTGTTTCACACCTGACCTTTGCGCTGCAGAACGCACTGCGGATTATCCGGCAGCATTCTCCATTGAACGAGGACTGGGAATTCATTAACCTGCACCTGTATATGCCTCACTCCCGGGCAGAGACGATGGGGCAGTTCATTGAACGTTGTATGTCCCTGTTTGATCAGCTGGAGAATCAGATGAATGAACGGAAGAAGAGCCGGCAGGATGAATTGCCGTGCCGGATCAAAAAAATTCTCGATGAACGTTATGCCGATCCGAATCTGTCTCTGGACATGCTGGCAGACGAGCTCGGCATGTCCGCCACCTATCTCGGGCGCGTGTTCAAACAGCATACGCTGCAGACGATACTCGGTTATATCCAGGAGGTGCGGATGAGCAGAGTGCGTGAGCTGCTCCTGCATACGGATGCCCCTGTCGGAGAAATCGCAGAACGCGCCGGCTTCTCGAACAGCCCGTATTTTTTTAAAGCGTTCAAGAAGTACAACGGTGTAACGCCTGCGGAATACCGCAGAACGGGCCGGGACCGAACGGATGAGGACGGTGTAGAGTCAGGCATTGCAGCTGAATAGAAGGGAAGGCGTTCCTTGGCGGAAAATCGCATAGGAACGCCTTTTTTTAACGGATAGAGGTAGCAATTAAGCAGTCAGTTCGGGAAAAATTAGTCTGCTTTTTAAGCGGAAAGTGAGTCATATCGCATATGGTAAGTTGCCCGGAAATAGTCTCTCTCCTAGTATAGAGTTTGTAGCCGGGAGTACCGGCGGAACATACAAACAGAAGGAGAAGGAGGCCGATTCGATGTCCGGAAAGGGCGGGATCATCCGGGAGCTGCGTCAGAGCAAGACGCTTCTGCTAATGATTGCACCAACCATTGTGTTTTTCATTGTGTTTAGTTACATCCCGATGATAGGCGTGTATTACGCCTTTACGAAGTTTGATTTTGACGGAGGGCTTTTTGGAAGCCAGTTTGTCGGGATGGAGAATTTTAAGTTCTTATTTAATACTGGAGTGCTGTGGAATCTGACCAAGAATACCGTGCTGTATAATCTGGCGTTCATTTTACTGGGTAATATCATGCAGATTATTTGTGCCGTATTCCTTGCTCAGCTGTCCGGCAAGCTGTTTAAGAAGACAGCCCAGTCGCTGATGTTTCTTCCCTATTTTCTGTCCTGGGTGCTGGTAGGCGCGTTCGTCTATAACCTGTTCTCAGATCTTGGGGTAGTCAATAGCGTACTTAAGCAGCTTGGACTTCATTCCTATGATTTCTACCTGCACACGGCACCGTGGAAGTTCATTATTGTGTTCTTTAGTGTATGGAAAGGGCTTGGCTATGGCACTGTCATTTATTTGGCGGCCATTATGGCGATCAGCGATGAATATTACGAAGCAGCGAAAATCGACGGGGCGACTATCTTTCAGCAAATCCGCAATATTACGCTGCCGTTGCTGAAGCCTACATTCATTCTGCTGATTCTGTTCAGTCTAGGCGGCATTATGAAGGGGCAATTCGATCTGTTCTATCAGATTATCGGCAACAACGGTATGCTCTACGATGCCACAGATATTATCGACACATTTGTGTTCCGTTCCCTGACAGTCAATTTTGACATCGGTATGGGTACGGCAGCCGGCCTGTATCAATCATTCTTCGGCTTTGCTTTAATCATGATTGTCAATTACATCATCCGTAAGACGAACAAGGACTACTCCTTGTTTTAGAAAGGAGGTATACGCATGAGTACCCAAGTCAAACAACTAGCCAAAGCGGATGCCTCCAAAGGCAGCCGGATCAAGCAGGACAAGGAAACCATCGTTTTTAATATCATCGGCTACACGCTGTTGACACTCGTTTCACTGATCTGTCTCATCCCCTTCTGGCTAATCGTCGTCGGTTCTTTTACCGATGAGATGGAGATTATCTCAAAAGGCTTTCAATTGTTCCCGGACACGGTCTCGTTCGAGGCGTATAAGTCCTTATTCAGTACGCCGGAGCAAATATACCGGGCTTATGGTGTAACGATCGGTGTGACCATCGCCGGTTCGCTGCTGGGCATTTTCCTGACCTCGATGGCAGGGTATGTCCTTTCCCGCAAGGATTTCGCGATGCGCAACAGTATTTCGTTCTTTATTTACTTCACAACGCTGTTCAGCGGCGGCCTGATTCCCTGGTATATTCTCATGACCAAAAATCTGGGGCTCAAAGACAGCTATTGGGCGCTGATTCTGCCTCCGCTGCTGAGTGCCTGGAACATTATCCTGATGCGCAGCTTCATGAAGTCGATCCCTGAATCCATTGTAGAGTCCGCCAAAATTGATGGCGCCGGTGATTTCAAAATCTACCAGAGGCTGATTCTGCCGCTGTCGACGCCGGGACTCGCCACAATCGGGCTGTTTCTAGCACTCGGCTACTGGAACGACTGGTTCAATGCCAATATGTTCATTACAACGGATAGTAAATATCCGCTACAATTCCTGCTCTATAAAATCCTGTCCAGCGCAGCGGTGCTGCAGACGAATAACGGGGCCTATCTGGCCGCTAATGTCGTGCCGCCGACAGAAACACTCAAAATGGCCGTTGCTGTGGTGGCGACAGGGCCAATTATCCTGCTGTATCCTTTCGTTCAGCGCTACTTCGTGAAAGGGCTTACGGTTGGAGCGGTCAAAGGTTAGAACCGGCTTGCCGGCTAACATAGTATTTTTTGTAAGTAATAAAGGGCAAGGTCAGACAGGCTCGAAGCATTTAGCACATTAATTGAGGAGGAATCAAGTTGGGAAAAATCAAAAAAAGATGGACGTTGCTCGTCTCGCTCTCCATGCTGGCATCGCTGCTGGCAGGCTGTGGCGGATCGAATAACAATGCGGCGGAAAAGAACAATCCGGATCCGTCTGGAAGCAATGCCAGCCCTTCGGCAAGTGAGGCTACAGCAAAAAAGGTAAAGCTGACCTGGTATCTGGTCGGCGATACACACAAGGATATGGACAAGGTGATGGCCGAATGGAACAAGATGCTGGAAAAGGATCTGAATACTACGGTCGATCTCAAGTTTACTACCTGGAACGACTGGCAGACTAAATATAATCTGCTGCTAACCTCCGGTGAGAAGATTGACATGATCTTCGCATCAAGCTGGGCAGATTTCTACAAGCTGTCCAAGCAGGGAGCGTTCCTGGATCTGACGAAGCTGCTCCCTGAATATGCGCCGGTAACCTGGGGCAATGTGCCGAAGGATGACTGGGGCTCCGTCACGGTCGGCGGCGGTATTTACGCAGTGCCGAATACGAATCCGGAATACACGCCATCCGGCTACGTCTACCGGGAGGACTGGCGCAAGGAATTGGGTCTGCCGGAGTTCAGCGACCTGAATTCGATTGAGGCTTACATGGATGCCGTGAAGACGAAGAAGCATGTTACCCCGATCAATGGCTTGGTCTATGATAACGTGAACGTCCTGTTCAAATCCTGGAATGATTTCCAGATGATTGGTGGAACCGAGCTAATCGGAGCCACTTCTTACGATACTCCGCGTGACATTCAAATCGTACCGTTTACCGACAAGTACGAAGCCTGGGTCAAGAAGATGAAGGAGTGGGCAGAGAAGGGCTACTGGAACAAAAACTCGCTGTCCTCGAAGCAGGAAGCCGGCGATTTCATCAAGACCGGACAAGGAGCGATCTACTGGCGCAACCCGTCCAGCGCTGGCGGCTTTATTAATGAGGTGAAGGCCAAAAAACTGAATATGGACATTGGCTACTTCCCGTTCACCCGGTTCCACAATTATGTAATGCCGACACTGCCAAGCTCGAACGCGATGGCTATTCCGAAGAGCTCGGAGAATCCGGAACGCTCGCTGATGGTGCTAGACAAGCTTCGCAACGACCCTGTTTACTTTGATCTGATGACCTACGGGATCGAAGGCAAGCACTGGGCCAAGGGCAAAGATCCTAAATCGATTGTCATTCCGGCACCGGGTGTCGATCTTAATGTGACGCCTCGTTTCGATATCGCAAGCTGGGGCTGGCGCTATGAGCCCAACATGCTGAAAGAAGAAGGAGGCTGGGACGGTCTCGATAAGCTGAAGGAAGAATTCAAGCCAATCAGCAAGCCGGATATTTTCGGACCTATTTATATGGATTATGATCCGGTCAAAACCGAGCTTGCAGCGGTTAACCAGGTGTTTGAGCAATACGGCAAACCGCTGATGCTCGGACTGATTCCTGATGTGGACGCTGCACTCAAGACCTACCGCGACAAGCTGAAAAAGGCCGGGATCGAAAAACTCCTGGCTTATGTGAAGGAACAATCGTATCAGTATTTTGACGAAAAAGGAATTAAATAAAACTTGGAATGATTAGGAACAGCGGCGGAGGCAATTTCGCCGCTGTTCCGTTCATAATCAGAGAAGAAAGGGTCAAGTCATCCAAACTGTTAGCACTATAAGGGCATTTTGAGAAGTTCATATTATTCAGGGAGAGTGAACTGTTATGGCAATCAAAAAAATGCTGACTCTGGCAGTTGTTCTGGCTATTTCCGTGCCCATGGGGGCGGTGTCCTCACCGCAGCAGGCGCAGGCTGCAGGTGAAAACGTACAGGTATGGTTGTCCAATCCCAATACAAATACTTGGTTGGCAAGACAATCGGATGTCAGCTTCTCTGCATCCAGCGCAGGTGCCGACTATACGATTAGTGTCAATGAGGGAAGAACGTATCAGACGATGGACGGTTTCGGAGCTTCACTCACAGATTCATCCAGCTGGCTGCTGCAAAATAAACTGTCTGCAGCCAAAAGAACCGAGGTCATGAACCAGCTGTTCAGCGCTGGCGGCATCAACATCAGCGCCCTCCGCCAGCCGATCGGCGCTACTGACTTCAACTGGGAAATGTGGACTTATGATGATACGTACGGGAATAGTGATGATATGAACCTGAGCGCTTTCTCCCTCTGGAGGGATGAAGCCTATATCCGCCCTATGCTTAATCAGGCCTATAACGTTAATCCGGGCCGCATCAAGCTGTTCGCCGCCCCATGGAGTCCTCCCGCCTGGATGAAGAAGACACCAAAAAGCCTCTACGGTGATATGGGCGGCACCTTGCGTGAGGAATGCTATGATGCCTATGCCAATTATCTGGTGAAATATCTGCAGCAGTATGCCGCACTTGGAACGCCTATCTATGCCCTCTCCCTACAGAATGAACCGAAAAATGCCCCACACTATCCCGGACTGCTAATGTCAGCCGGTGAACAAAGCAATCTGATCAAAGTGCTGGGACCGAAGCTGGCACAGAACGGACTTAACACTCAAATTATGGCTTATGACCATAACTATGACGATATTAGCTATGCCAAGTCAGTGCTGGAATCTGACGCATCTGTCTATACGCAGGGCAGTGCTTTTCATTATTATTCAGACCTCAGCCATCCCAACCTGACCACGCTGCATAACCTGTTTCCGACCAAACGGATCTGGTTCACGGAAGGCGGCAGCGGAACGTGGATTGGCGGCGGGACGAACGCAGGAATGTTCCAGGATCTGATGATGCATATGATCCGCTTCCCCAGAAACTGGGCAAAGTCCTATATCATGTGGAATGTCGCGCTGGATCAGAATGGCGGCCCTGCGCTCGCCGGAATTGATACGGCCAACCGCGGCCTGCTGACCATCCGCTCTGACACTACGGACTCAGTAACCTACAATCCGCAATTTTACGGTTTGGGGCACAGCAGTAAATTTGTCGACCTGAATGCGTCCCGTATTGATTCGAATACGTTTGAGAACAGCATGGAGGACGTAGCCTATAAAAATCCGGACGGCTCCATTGCGCTTGTGTTGTCCAACCGGCTGTCCAGCACTAAAACCGTCAAGATTCAGTGGAATTCCCAGTCATTCACGTACACGGTTCCTGCCGGTGGTGCGATCACATTCAAATGGTGGTCCAACTCGGCCCCGGTGACCGGCGGCACCTATAAGATTTTGAGCAAAGCAAGCGAAATGGCCCTGGATGTGACTGATGGTTCTACGGAGAATGGCGCGCTTGTCCAGCAATGGGAATATGCAGGCGGAAATAACCAGCGGTGGACGATCAGCGATGCAGGAAGCGGGTATGTCAACATCGTTAACACAGCCAGCGGTAAAGGCCTGGATGTGATAGATGGCTCCACCGCGGATCGTGCGGGCGTTCAGCAGTGGGCGCTTACGGGTACAGGAGGATATAATCAGCAGTGGAAGCTTGAAGCAGTTGGCGGCGGCTATTATAAGGTTGTGAACAGACAAAGCGGCAAAGTGCTGGATATTCCAAGCTCTTCAACCATGAACGGTACCAAAATCCAGCAGTGGTCCTATTTCGGAGCGGACAATCAGCTATTCTTCTTTGTGGCACCGTAAGGTTTGATTTGTACGCCAAAAAGCCCGCACAAACGCGGGCTTTTTGGCGTGTGGTGCGCCCGGCATGGGCGATAACCCGGCGGTGAAAGTTCGTTACAGGCTTGACAGTTAGCGCCGCAAGTCGATTTCAAAAGTCTTAATCTCATAAGGTTCCAGGACAAAGCAGATGTCAGCATCGTTATGCATTTCGCCATCTGATTGTTCCATCAGGTTCGTTTCTCTCCATCCATGAATCTGCAGACCGCTCTTCAGCTCCAGCGTGTTGGAGCTTCCGGAGTAATCGTGAATACGCACGATGATGCAGTCTGAATCCTCTGCTTTTTTGACTGCCGAGATCATAGCAGTATCGCCTGACAAGGCGAACATGGAGCGGCTTGGCTGTTCTGCATGCCCCTTCGTATAGCGAATTGGGGCATTCAGGAACCAGGCTTGCTTGACGGTCTGTCCGGCCAGCCAGTCCCCCTGATGCGGTAGAAGGGCATAGGTGAAGCGGTGCAGCCCCTGATCCGCATGCGGATCAGGATGTGTAGCGCTTTTGATCAGCGACAGCCGCAGGACATTGTTTTTAATATCATAACCGTACTTGGAGTCATTCAACAGGCTGACACCGTACCCTTTGTCGGACAGATCAGCCCATTGATGCCCGACCGATTCGAAGCGCGCCCAATCCCAGCTCGTATTCCAATGAGTCGGCCGTTTCACGTTGCCAAACTGAATGTCATAGGTTGCCTCTGTAGACCGGATGCCAACCGGAAAAGCTGCCTTCAGCAATTGCTGCTTCTCGTGCCAATCGACTTCGGTCACATAATCAATACGCCGGTTCGCGGCATAGACAATCAGGTTCTGCGTAATTGTGGAATTCCGGTACTGCCAATGGAACCGGATGACGGCCCGAAGCGAACCGGTCTCAATTACTTCGATTGCCGAACAATCTCGAATCTCAGTCATTTTTTCCTGATAGAAGATATCAATATCCCAAGCTTCATGTGCCAGAGGCTTGTCCTCAAACACCTGCAACAGATTACCGTTAGCTCCCTTAGCCAGTACTTCCCGCCGTGCTGCTTTATCGTAAATGCGGGTTAACTGCCCGGCTTCGTTCCATGCCAATTGATAAAAAGGGGTTTCGATCCCACGTTCTGTATGGATGAATGGTGCCAGCCCAGAATGGACGGATTCAGCATCGTCATGGAAATGTATCGTTGTATACCCGAGCGAAGGTATATCTTTCACCTCAATATACCAAATGCCAGTATCCAGCTGTGCATTCAAGCGCAGCCCTGCATCGCTTAACCAGTAGCCCTGCTCCATGCCCGTAGAAGCGGGAATAGCCACAAGCTCTGTAATACACCATGGTGAGGAATTCCATACTGAGAAGCTGCCTGCTGTTATCCCTGTAGCGATCGCCGCCCGGGACTGTGTGTCGATCTGACTGCCGATCTGCCACGCTTCTTCGTATTCGACTCTGCTGTCTTCGTACACCTCTTGGATGGAGGAGCCGGGAATGATGTCATGGAACTGATTGCGCAGAATGATTTTCCAGCCTGAAATCAGCGGTTTGGCTTGATACAGGTTCCAGTCTTCCTGCAAAATGCTCTGCAGAGCATTCAGCCACTCGGCTTCACGATAGGCCAGTTCGAGCTTACGGTTCATCTGTTTGTTATAAGCTTGGCTGGTATACGTTCCGCGGTGATACTCCAGATACAATTCGCCGTCCCAGGTATGGATGTATGAATCGGTATCCGCCACCGTCTGCTGCAGCTTGTCGAAATAGGCATCGGCACGTCCGGTAGTTACCTTTGGGAGCCCGGGCAACTGATCCAGCCGCCGCCGCATCTCGAGCATTTCACGGTTCACGCCGCCACCGCCGTCACCATAGCCATAGGACAGCAGCAGTTCCTGATTCATCTCCTTGTCGCGGTAGGCATCCCATATTCCTTTGACCGTCTTGGGGATGATTTTCCCGTTATAGGTGTAGAACCATGACCCTGGCTCCGACCACGGTTCAGGTGTTGTGATGAAATGGGTCAATACCTCCGAGCCGTCGATGCCACGCCAATGGAACGTATCGAAAGGCATACGGTTATACTGGTTCCAGCTGATTTTTGTGGTCATGAAGGTATGAATGCCCGATTTTTTCAAAATTTGCGGCAGGGACCAGCTGTAGCCGAACACGTCCGGCAACCATAAGTATCTGCATTCGGAACCGAACTCCTCCTTAAGGAAACGTGTACCGATCAGCAATTGCCGAACTAGCGATTCGCCCGAGGTCAGATTGCAGTCCGCTTCAAGCCACATGCCGCCACCAGCTTCCCAGCGTCCTTCCGCAATTCGCTCCTTGATGGATTCGTATAACTCCGGGTAATCTTCTTTCACATATTCATATAGCTGGGGCTGTGTCTGCAAAAAAACATACTCCGGGAACATCTCCATCAGCCGCATCACCGTAGAGAAGGACCTCGCACATTTCTCGCGTGTATGCTTAAGCCGCCACAGCCAGGCAACGTCAATATGGGTATGGCCAATACAGGTGATGGTCACATCGGATAGTTTGTCCATAGCTTCCAGGCAGGCGGTAAGATGGTCTCTGGCTTCGTAGACAGATTTGAAAAACACCTCTGATTCGGGGTCTGCCCAGTCGATCATACGGAAGGATTGCTGGAGCACTTGCAGCAGCTTGGTCCGCTCCGGCGCATTTGGGTCCAGGATTTTTACGGTTTCGAGAATGGCCGTCCCGGTGAACACAAGATCGTCTATTTTCTCATCCAGCCAACATAACTCCGCCTGTTTGAGGGTATGGGTCAGATTGCGCGGTTGTCCGCCTCCTTCAAGACCCGACCATAGACGGAAGACCAGCTCAGCAGAGTGGCCTGCCACCGAAGCTGGAAGAAACACTTCCTTATGATTGGAATCGACGCCTTGAAATGGTTTGCCTTCCCAATAGAAAAGGGATTCAAATCCGGAGTTGTTTCCACCCCCGGTATCGCCAAAATCAAACAACCCGACGACGCGCTTATGTTCCCATGATAAAGGGATTTCAGCATGAGTATGTAGCCACAAATAGAGATCCCGGCCACTCCAGGTCTCGTTAATATGCATTGTCTGCCAATGGGCTTCGGCACCTGGCACCGTAGGATTAATATCTTCCCGGTGGTCTTCGCAAGCAAGAAATACGCTCAGCGTCTTCCGGTCCCGGTAACGGAGTGTGGATAATTCATGAATACGTGCCTGCAGCTTGTTTTCGGTAAGGAACATCGTGTGGACCTCCAATTCATATAATCGGAGGGTGAATAGTATATAGGGATAGATCCAAATTGGGGTAAAAGTGAATAACTTAGGGGAATGCGCTCATTATAGCGGGTTCTTTTCCTTTTGACAATTGAAAGTTGAATGGAAGGCACTGCATGTTCTATTTATTGCCTAAATTTAACGAACGGTGATACACTGAGTTGAAAATTGGCTCCGAAGGAGGCGGTCAAGCGCGAATGTCCAAGATACGGATCTTTTATCAAAATCATCTGAAGAAAAAAATGTTTAACAAGATCCTCCTCTTCTACTCCATGGTCATGGTTCTCTTGTTTATTAGTGTCTCTATCCTGGCTTACCGCTATTACGAGCAGCGGCTCGTACGGGAGCAGATGGATGCGAGTCTCCAGGAACTGGACATCATCAGCATCAGTCTGAATCAGCAGAACGAACGGATGTATGGTGCGGTACAGCAGATTTATACGGATGCGATGATTGGGGACGATCTGAAGTATTTTTTGACTCATGAGTATGAGAACTTTCTCAAGTGGCGTCTGAATCAATACGCAAACAGCTACAGGACAGAACGTAACAGCTTTGATTATCATTTACGACAGCTGCTGAAGGAGGAGGCATCCATCTCGAACATTGTCCTGTACAGCTCGGATCAGGACTTTTTTTACGTTCTGAACCGGGAAACACAGCATTTTTACGATCAGCCGCCGTTATCCGCTGAGCATCAGTACTGGTACGAACGGTTCCGGAATCAGCCATGGCAGTATCTGGGCAACGAGCCGCTGTTCAAGGGAAAAGTCATCGGGGAATCTACACCTTACAGCTACGTGAATGTGCTTAAAGATCCTGTGACGCTGAAAGAATACGGTGCCATTCTGTTCGAACTCAACACCGACCGTATTAAAGGGCTGCTGCAGGAAAAATTGAAAAATACGAGCAGCCGGATCATGCTGATCACATCGCAGGGGCAAGTGATTTTTGACTCGCAGGGGCGATACGATAATACTGTCTATCCATACTGGAAGCAGATGACGAAGCCTGGAGATTGGGTGAAACTGGAGGAACGTTCAAAAGTACAGTTGCTGAATATCGGGAATACAGGGATGGTTGCTGCTGCCATTATTCCGGAGTCTCAAATCGTACAGAGCCTTCAGACCTTACGGTTTAGTCTTACAGGGATTGTGATCTTATGCATCATGATCAGCATCTCCGTGACGTTCACCGTTATCCGCCGCTACTCCAAAAAAATCCACAGAATTATCGTCTACATGCGGCGCTGGCAGGAGGGTGATTTGAGCAAGCGGATCAAAATGGAAGGGGAGGACGAACTGCAGCAGATCTCGCAAAGCTTTAACCATATGTGTGACCGGCTGGAGTCCTATATCCAGACCGTCTACATCTCTGAGATCAAGCAGAAGAATGCACAGCTCGTGGCATTGCAGGCGCAGATTAATCCGCATTTCCTGTACAATACGCTCGAGAGTATACGCATGAAGGCCATCAGTTCAGGCGCCAGGGATGTCGGTCAAATGATTTATATTCTCGCCACAATGTTCAGGCATTTGGTCAAAAAACAGACCCATGTCACATTGGCCGAAGAAATCGAACTGTGCGGGATGTATTTGGCCTTAATCCAATACCGGTACGAGAATAAGCTGCAGGTGGAAACGAACATCGAGATGGCGGTCGCCGGCAGCATCGTAGTGAAATTGCTGATACAGCCGATTATCGAAAATTACATCGTTCACGGCTTTCGGGCGGATGACGACGATAACCGGATTTCCATATCGGCTGCAGAACAGGGGGGACACATCATTATTCGTGTGCAGGATAACGGCAAGGGCATTGCGCCTGAGAAAATGATCGAGCTGCGCAAGGCGCTGCGGAGTGAGGGGGGGGCACCCTTGCTATCCAGTGATTCTCTGGGTCTAAAAAATGTACATGAACGTGTTCGTTTGAATTATGGCAGCGAGTATGGAATAAGTGTGATCAGCGAGCAGGGTAAAGGTTGTGAAGTCATCATCGAAATTCCATTCACAAGGGAGGACTAACCGAATGAGGAACGTATTGCTGGTGGATGATGAGCCACTCATTGTCCAAGGGATGCAGTCCATCATCGATTGGAATGCGAATCAAATGCAAATAGCAGGTACAGCGCGAAATGGCGTGGAAGCGCTAGCAACGCTGGACGGGTTATCCGTAGATTTAATTATCACGGACATCATGATGCCCCGGATGACAGGACTTGAGCTGATCCGGGAAGTCAAAGTACGCAGTCCCCTCACTAAGTTCATCATTCTGAGCGGTTACGAGGAATTCAATTACGTGCGGGAAGGCATCACGCTGGGTGTCGAGAACTATTTGCTCAAGCCGGTCAATATCGGCGAATTAGAAGCGACGATTAAGCATATGCAGCACGATTGGGAGCGGGAGGAAGTCAGACAAATCCATATAGATCAGAGCTGGCGGATTCTGAGAACCAATATATTGCAGCGGTGGGCGAACGAAACCATTGATGCCCAAGAGTTCCGGGAGCGTGCGCAGCTGCTGGAAATCCCCTTAACCAAGTCACGTTACAGTGCTGCTGCGCTGCGGATTGTAACTGGTCTCGATATGGAGGAACCGCAGTTGTACAGACCCATTATCGCTGAGCAATGTGAAATCATAGGTGGGGAATATGTACCGGACGGCTGTGAGATCATCTGTTTCCCTGATCAGGAAGGAGATATCATTGTGCTGTTCGCTTCAACCGGCAGGGAAGAAGAAGAATGGGAATATCATGCGCTTTGCGGGATGAAGCAGTGGATCGTCTCTGATACAGGAGCCTGTGTATGGGGGGTGAAGGGACAGTCCGAGCAATCCTATCTGGGATTTCCGCAAAGCTGCAGACAAGTGAAGCTGTGGTTTCAGAATCATTTGTTAGGCGATACAGAGACTGTCTTAGTGACAGCGGACGACAGAAATGAAGCTGCTTATACGTATGAAAAGAGGGAGCCCGCTATGGATCAATTCCATAAGTTGCTCCGGGACGGGCAGCGTCTTGAGGTTGACGGGTTCATCGACGACTTCTTTGATGTTCAGGCAGAGGCCGGGCACTCCGCAAGAACGCCATTCTTCAACTCCGCAATTCAGCTTATGCTGGCGGCCAAGACTCTGGAAAAGACACCGGATTACGGAGAGGTATTCGGTCCTTTATCCAGAATTCATACTCGCAGCGGGCTGAAGCAGCTGGTGAAAAGTGTGGTCCATCAAACCCTCGATACTTATCATGCGGCAGAAAGAGACTATAGCCCCCATGTGTTGGCTGTACTGGATTTCGTAAAAAACACCTACAAAGAGGAGCTTTCGCTGAAGACGCTCAGCCAGAAATTGGACCTTCATCCCAACTATCTGGGGCAGTTGTTTCAACAGGAGGCGGGCACGAGCTTTTCCGATTATGTCAATCAGTACCGGATTGAACGTGCCACCCATCTGCTGCTGTACTCGGACAAAAAGACGGCGGAGGTGGCAACGGAGGTTGGCTATTGGGATACTTCCTACTTTTACAGGCAGTTCAAGAAATATGCCGGCGTTTCACCTACGGAGCTGCGTTCGATGTATATGAAAAAGTAGGCGGCGACCTGCCTTCTACCAAAACACACCTTGAGGAGGTGTGTTTTTTTGTGAAATGAAGGCGCTATCTTTAATTAATCCATCATTTTATTGTATTTTTCAACTTTCACGGCGGCTGCCCGGCTTTCATAATAAAGACAGGGGTGAACGGGAAGATCCAAAACACTGAGTGAGCTGAAGTTAACCATTGTTGATTATAGGGGATGAACAGTGGATGAACTCAGCTGCAAGTGAATCAAAGGAGGGACAGCCGTGCAAGGCATCTTGAAGAAACTGATGAAGAATAGGGCGTTTCTTCTGCTGGTATTACCGGGAGCAGCGTGGTTTATTATTTTTGCATATTTGCCGATGTTTGGGACGATTATTGCCTTTAAGGATTTCCGGATTCATCCGGGAGGATTTTTTGAAAGCGTTTTAAAGAGCGAGTGGGTCGGTTTCAAAAATTTCGAGTTTCTGTTCTCGACAGATGATGCTTATATCATAACGCGCAATACGATTCTGTATAACGTCGGTTTGATCATGCTTGGACTGGTGCTCGCGGTTACGCTTGCCATCATTATGAATGAGCTGTTAAACAAACGGCTGGCGAAATTTTACCAAACTGCGATGTTTATGCCGTATTTCCTCTCATGGGTTATTATTAGCTATTTTGTATTCTCGTTCCTCAATGTAGAAAAGGGCGTGTTCAACCAGCTCCTTGTTTTCTTTGGTGAAGACCCGGTCAGCTGGTATAGTGAGACGAAATTTTGGCCGTATTTTCTTATCTTTCTGGGTCTCTGGAAAAATGCCGGATACGGGAGCGTCGTTTATCTTGCAGCAATCGCCGGCATTGACCGCTCTTATTATGAGGCGGCAATGATCGACGGTGCTACCAAATGGAATCAGATACGGTTTATTACACTGCCGATGCTAAAGCCGCTTATGATCATTTTGACAGTTCTGGCACTCGGCGGCATCTTCCGCTCGGATTTCGGCTTATTCTACCAGGTTCCGCGGGATTCAGGCGCACTGTATCCGGTCACTAACGTTATTGACACATTCGTGTATCGGGGACTGACGATCATGGGCGATACAGGAATGAGTACGGCTACGGGCCTATATCAATCCGTTGTCGGTCTGATTCTGGTACTGCTAGCGAATTACGCGGTACGCAAAATTGAAAAGGATTATGCCGTATTCTAAAAAATCGGCAAGGGGGTGCCTGCAATGAATGACTTAAGCAAATCTATGGAGAGAACAGTGTTCTCTGCTCCCAGGAAAAGAAAAAACAGGGACATCAATGCGATTAGTCCATTATGGAATTTTATATTTAATGTGGGTGTGTGCTTATTCGCCCTATCCTGTATCTTCCCGTTTATTTTTATCATTATCATTTCGTTTACGGACGAGAAGACGTTGGCTCTCAACGGCTTCAGCATTCTGCCCGAGGTGCTCAGTCTGGACGCCTACCGGTTTCTGATGCGGTCCGGTGAGCAAATGGTTCAATCCTTGGGTGTGACCCTGGCCGTAACGGTCATTGGAACCGTTCTGACGCTGTATCTCGTTTCTACATATGCGTACGCAATCTCACGCAAAAACTTTGACCAGCGCCGGTTCTTCAGCTTTCTCGCTTTCTTCACCATGCTGTTCTCCGGGGGGCTGGTCCCGGGATATATCGTCGTTACGCAAGTACTCCATTTGCGGGATACCCTTTGGGCGCTGATCTTCCCATCTATACTGAACGCCTTCTATATTATCGTCATGCGCACCTTTTTTACGACAACTGTACCGGATGCGATCATCGAATCGGCCAAGATCGACGGAGCAACCGAATTCGGCATTTACACACGTATCGTGCTGCCAATCTCGCTGCCGGGTATTGCGACTATCGGGCTTTTCAGTACACTTGGCTTCTGGAATGACTGGTTCAATGCGCTTCTGTATATTGATAATCCCAATTTAATACCACTGCAGACACTTTTAATCCGGATTCAGAACAATATGGATTTCATCGTACAAAACAGTAGTCAGGTAGTATCCTACGATATTGCTGCGACCTTGCCGACAGAGACCGTACGTATGGCTATGGTTGTGCTGGCTACGCTGCCAATCGCACTGGCGTATCCTTTTTTCCAAAAGTATTTTATCCAAGGGCTTACGATTGGTTCGGTTAAAGAATAAGTTGGATAAGTTGTATCTGCCCGATCCAGGGCAGTAACAATAGATATTTATATTGATTAGGGGGAGACATATGAAGTCCAAGAAAATGGTATTGCTGATGGTTGTGTTTCTGTTTGCACTCGCTTCCACATTGGCTGGCTGTGGCAGCAACAACACGAAGGAGAACAGTAATGGGAATAAGCCGTCCGAGACCCAATCGGCCAACTCAACTGAATCCGGCGGTCAGGCCGGGGATAAGCTGGAACCGGTGAAGCTCAAGGTATACCTGATTGGTGGTCCACAGCGTGACCTGCCAACGGTTCAAGAGGAAATGAATAAATATTTGACGGACAAAATCAATGCAACCGTCGACATCACAATGATTGACTGGGGCGACTACTCGAAACGGTTGCCGGTAATCACTGCTTCCGGGGAGAATTACGATATCGCATTTACCTCCTCCTGGGCTTTTGACTACCTGCCGAACGCGACTCGGGGTGCGTTTTTGCCAATCAATGATTTACTGGAAAAATACGGTCAGGATATCATAAAAGAGCTCGACCCGCGCTTCCTGGCTGGATCGCAGGTGAATGGCAAAAATTATGCCGTGCCGGTGAACAAGGAACTGGCCTCACAGTGGGTATGGCGTTTTAACAAACAGTATGTTGATAAGTATAAGATGGATATTACCAAAATCCGTAACCTAGAGGACCTCGAACCTTATTTGAAACAAATCAAGGAAGGCGAGCCGGCTGACATTACGCCACTGGCCGTACCGAAAGGCTTCAAGCCATATATGCCGTTTGACTTCCTCCTGGGCGATGAATTCCCGGTTGGGATGAATATGAATTCAACGGATGGCAAATACGTCAATATCCTTGAATCCGACGAACTGAAAAGCTCGCTCAAAACCATTCGGAAATACTATCAAGCTGGTTATCTGCGCAAAGATGTTGCAACTCTGGAAGGCATTGATAACATCAAGACAGGCAAATGGTTCGCGGACCGCGAGCAAACGCAGCCTTATGCAGAATTGGGCTGGTCGAGAAGTGCGGGCTATGACATCGTGACCTCACCTATGCAGGATCCGGTTATCTTCACAGGCTCCGCTACTGGTTCTATGCACGCAATTTCGGCGAATTCCAAAAATCCGGAACGTGCGATGATGTTCTTGAACCTGCTCAATTCGGACAAATATTTGCGCAACCTGATCAACTACGGTATCGAAGGCACACATTACAAGAAGATCTCTGAAGACGTCATTGAAGATCTGCCGGCTATGAAAGACGGTTACCAGATGCCGGGATTCGCACTAGGCAATCTCTTCCTGACCTACAGCCACAAGGAAGATCCTGCTGATAAATGGGAAGCGTTCAAGGAGTTCAACAATTCCGCCAAGGTGGCACCAAGCTTTGGCTTCAACTTCAACCCTGATCCAGTGAAGACAGAAGTGGCGTCCATCTCGGCGATCGTAAAAGAATTTTATCCGCCCATCATGACAGGTGCAGTCGACCCGGATGAACATCTGCCGAAGGCAATCGCCAAGATGAAGGATGCCGGTCTGGATAAAGTCATTGCCGAAGCACAGAAGCAATATGACGAGTGGAAAGCAGCCCATAAATAGGCTGACATTCACATCAATTGATCCATTGGAGGAGGATGGCATGAAAAAGATAGGTGCAGGTTTTATCTTCTTAATTGTGATATGTGCTGCATTATCCACTTCTGCGTTCGCAAAACAGCCTTATTCATCCTATTGGTTTCCAGAGCAATTGCTTCAGTGGAGCCCGGCATCAGACCCGGACGCCGCTTTCAACCGCAGTACTATCCCGCTGCAGGACCGTTTTGTGGGAGCAGGGGTCAACTCTCATGCGACTAAAGCGCCAAAAGTCATGGCTTTATCAGCACTGAATCCGGGAACAAGCGGAGTCCCCTCCCAGGGCTCGGACAAATTCGGGGCAAACACGTTTACCTATTGGCAATATGTTGACAAACTGGTCTATTGGGGCGGCTCGGCTGGCGAAGGGATCATCGTGCCTCCAAGTGCCGATACGATCGACGCTGCTCATAAGAATGGCGTGCCGATCCTCGGAACGGTGTTCTTCCCGCCAGCCGTGTATGGCGGTAAATATGAATGGGTGAAGGAAATGCTGGAGCAGAAGAGTGACGGCTCCTTTCCTGCCGCTGACAAGCTGATCCAGGTTGCGGAGTATTACGGATTTGACGGCTGGTTCATTAACCAGGAGACAGAGGGTGGAACACCGGCTGATGCACAGCAAATGAAGGCTTTCCTGAGTTATCTTGAATCGCACCAATCTGCATCTCTGCACATCGTATGGTACGATTCAATGACCAAGGAAGGCAATATCAGTTGGCAGAATGCCCTAAATGATAAGAATGCGATGTTCTTGCAGGACAATGGAAAGCAGATAACAGACAGTATGTTCCTGAACTTCTGGTGGAAGGATCTTGGAAGCTCGGCGGAAAAGGCCAAAGGCTTGGGCAGAAGCCCATTTGACCTGTATGCAGGCATTGACGTTGAAGCCAAAGGTTATGATACGAAGGTGAACTGGAATCTGCTGTTCCCGGAAGGGAAGCCTGCAGTCACTTCTCTGGGGATTTACCGCCCGGACTGGGCTTTTAACAGTGCAGAGAGTATGGAGGATTTCTTCATCCGCGAGAACAAGTTCTGGGTGGGCCCTAACGGAAATCCTGGCAACACTGCGAGCAGCCAGACCTGGAAAGGAATCGCGAACGATGTGGTTGAAGCATCACCTGTAAATAAGCTGCCCTTCATCACCAGCTTCAACACTGGAAGCGGACAGAAGTATTACGTTCACGGGAAGCAGGTACGGGATAAAGGATGGAATAACCGGAGCCTGCAGGATATCCTGCCGACATGGCGCTGGATCGCAGACAGCAAAGGAACACCGCTCACACCGGTGCTGGATTGGTCCGATGCGTATTACGGCGGCAGCTCGCTGAAGGTATCAGGTGTGCTGAGCCATGATAATGCGACACATCTGAAGCTCTATAAAACAGATCTGAAGATCGAAGCAAGTACGAAGCTGTCGGTTACGTACAAAACGCAGAACAAGCCGAGCCTGAAGGTTGGCCTTGCTTTCGCAGACCATCCCGACCAGATTGTCTTTCTTAACGTGAAGGATAAAACATCACCAGGCTGGACTACAGAAACACTGAATTTGACCCCTTATAAAGGGAAACGGATCGTGGCGTTGTCACTGTATTTTGATACCAGGGATACGATAAGTGATTATGCCATACACATTGGCCAGCTCGCCATCCAAAATGCCAATGACCCGATTCAGCCGCTCCCGGCGGTTAGTGAGCTGAAAGCCACTTCATCTGATTTCCGCAATGGAATCTATGGGGATGCCAGATTGCAGTGGAAGCCGCTTGATCAGCAGGTGAAGCAGTATGAAATCTACCGGGTATTGCCCGATGGCAATGAGGTGCTAATGGGGGCAACGCCGAATCATGTGTTTTACGTCCCTGAGATCAGAAGAATAGACAAGGAAGCAGTAACGGTATTGAAGGTCGTTGCGGTCAATGGAAGATACGGGCAAGGTCAGGCCTCCAGCGTGAAGATCAGCTGGCCGGCTTATCCGAAGCCGACTGCGGACTTCAAGGCCGACCGGACGCTGGTTGCTCCAGGTGAGAGTGTAAACTTCACCGACCTGTCGACTGAAGTGACGGAAGGCTGGTCATGGACCTTCGACGGTGGAAGCCCGGCTGTCAGCACCGCGAAGAACCCGGTGGCAACGTTCAATCAGGAAGGTGTGTATAGCGTTACACTGACTGCAACTAACAGCTCGGGCCAAGACACAATATCGAAAAAGGCATTAATCACAGTAAGCAAGGAAGCCGGTTCGGTGAAGAATCTGGCACTTGGCAAAGCTGTAACAGCCGATCAAGCCTGCGGGGAAAAGGAAGGAGCGCCTAATGCCGTAGACGGTAAAGTGACGGACAACAGTAAATGGTGCGCGCTTGGCAATCTGCCTCACTGGCTTCAAGTCGATCTGGGCGCCGATCATTCAATCAGTGCCTTTGTCATCAAGCATGCTGAGAGCGGAGGAGAATGGTCCGGGTTCAATACCAGCGATTATACCATTCAGGTGAGCAGTGACGGTACGAATTGGGCCGATGCTGTCAAGGTCCAAGGAAACACGGCAGCTGAGACGACTGAGGCGATTGCATTAGTTAAAGCCCGCTATGTAAAACTGATCATTACTAAGCCCTCACAGGGGGCCGATACAGCCGCGCGAATCTATGAGTTTGAAGTCAAGGGACTGTAATAGTATACAAAACAGCGTTTCTACCGTTAATGGAGAAGCGCTGTTTTGCGTTTTTATATATAATGGACAGGCGAACAAAAAAGTTACTCAACTTAGCAAAAAAAAAAGAAATAAAGAGTATTTAAGTATATTATAATTGACAAGTATGATTTAGATTAAATGAAAAGGTGAGACTAGTGAAAAGGGAGTTATACCATTTAATCAAATGGGCATCTTTGTAAACAATTGGAGGTTGAATAAGATTGAATAGGCATGAAAAAAACAATGCACCAAGCCTGCTTCGCAATCGGTTCCTGCAGACCATTCTATTATCAAGCGTGCTGCTGCAGATCGGCATTTGGGTCCGTAATTTCGCTATTCTCCTGTATGTTGCGGAAAAAACAAACAATGATCCCTACGCCATTTCACTGATCAGCGTAGCAGAGTTCGCACCTATTTTTGTTTTTTCGTTCATCGGAGGTACCTTTGCAGACCGCTGGAAGCCGAAGAAAACGATGATCTGGTGCGATTTATTATCTGCGGTATCTGTATTCGCTGTACTTTTGACCATACATTTCGGTTCATGGCATTCTGTCTATCTTGTAGCATTCATCTCAGCGATTCTATCGCAGTTCTCACAGCCCTCAAGCATGCGATTGTTTAAGTATCATGTACCGGAAGAACAGTTGCAGCAAGGGATGGCGCTATTCCAATCGCTCATGGCTATCTTCATGGTGCTCGGCCCTATGCTCGGCACCTTCGTGTACAGCACGTTTGGCCTTGAAACGTCGATTGCTATAATGGGCGTGGTCTTTCTGCTGTCCGCACTCGTCCTTATTCGCCTGCCTGAGGATCATTTGAAACCTCAAACGGCCGCTGGAAAAGGGCAATTCCGTAAGGATTTCAATGAAGGCTTCCGCTATGTCTGGCACAGTAAAGTGCTGCGCATGCTCGGACTCGCGTTTATTCTCGCCGGACTCGCAGTTGGGGTTGCCCAAGCGCTCAACTTGTTTATCGTAACGGAGCGGCTGGGCAAAAGTAAGGAGTTCCTGCAATATCTGCTGATGGTGAATGGCGCAGCCATGCTGATCGGTGGCGGGATCGTAGCCGTCTTCGCGAAACGGGTTCCGCCGCAGCTTCTGCTGGCAATAGGTATGCTGGCAGGCGCAATTTGCACTGTCATTGTCGGATATTCGACTAGTGTTCCGCTCACGCTGACCGTTCAATTCCTGAATGGGCTTGTGTTCCCTTGCATTCATATCGGGATCAGCACAATGATCCTGAAATGGTCACATAGCTCCATTGTCGGCCGGGTAAATGGGGTTCTGAATCCGATGTTCGTAGGCATGATGGTCATTTCCATGTCTTTCGCTGGCGCGTTAAAGGATGCCTTTTCGCTAGGTACGATCTATAGCGGGGCAGGATTATTATTTTTTCTTGGTGCACTGGTCATGGTGCCGATTATGAACCAAAAAGCACCGGATCACTCACATGTTGCACAAGAGGCATAATATTGCGATGTGTATAAGGTTGTATACAGAAGAGCCCGTGTACGGTTCTTTCGCGATAGGGATTCTAACGTAACCAATAGACTGCTCCCCCGGGGCGGTCTATTGGTTGTTCCAATCTCTATTTCTTCATATTAATCTGAAAAGCCATCCCCTGCCTCTCCGCTCGAGTCACACCACGCCCTGCT
Organism: Paenibacillus sp. 22594; assembly: GCF_052044425.1. Classification (NCBI taxonomy): domain Bacteria; kingdom Bacillati; phylum Bacillota; class Bacilli; order Caryophanales; family Paenibacillaceae; genus Paenibacillus; species Paenibacillus sp. 22594. The sequence continues at coordinate 17,879 of NZ_JBQENA010000015.1, read as the reverse complement.
TTGCCTTCATACATTTCAGATTGTAAGTCCGTCCATAGGCCTTGCCATATCTAACGATTCGGTTGATCATACTATGGTCCTGCAGCTTGGTGAACGGGCAGGGATCGGGGGCTGTATTCACTTCCAGGATCCAGGGCTTCAGATGCCGGTCCAAGGCAATATCTGCACCGATTTCCTGAAGGCCGGGGAAGGCAGTGCTTAACTGACGGGCGGACTTTACTCCAATCTCCTTCATTGCCGCGATCAATGCTGCACGCTTTTCTAGGTTTGTGTAGGCGTTCAACAACACCTCAACCGGATAGATGGTCCCTCCTTGACTGCCGTTGGTCACCACCTTGTGAGGATGCGCCACACGTCCTGCAATCCCCGTAGCCTCCCACTCCCTCTTAAGATTACGCTGCACCATCACCCGGATATCGAAGGGCCGGCCATCATAGGTAAGCAGCCGGATTCCCTTTTGTACTAAATAGGATTTCTCCTTGGTTTCCCTATAGATTGCGCGATAGGCGGTGTCGTAATCGGAGAATCTATGCACTTGCGTACCGGCCTGATAGCGGTAGGACATCTTTTGCCTCGGGTCATGATCTCTTCCGCTGTTGCTTTTCAAGCGATTGACCGGAAATTTGTCTACCCGAATCACGCCCTGCCCCAATGAACCGCAGCATGGCTTAATGTACACCATGTGATATTTTTGCAGCATCTCTTTTAGCACGCTTGGCTTCATTTTTCTCGTTACCGGAATATGCATCCTTAACTCTTGGCTTCCAGCCAGTACCTTAGTCTTCGTCAGCTTGTTGGATATACGTGTGATTTGTTCCTTCATTACGTCCCTCCGTCGCAATAAGCCTATAGGCCATCTTACGGGAATCGTTGAACTTTTGATTGGGCAGCAGACGATAAAAGAACACACCCCGAGCGTGCTACATATGATTATTGAAGATGTGTATCTAAAGAGGCTGCAGGTTGCAGCAGAGCGGGAGGCGGCGAAGATGCTGCTGGACAATTTACAGGATAAGGTGCTTGAGGTTATCGGGGTATTTCCTTGGTACAAGGGGCTGATCGGTGGTGTGCAAACGAATTATAGCCTCAAGAAGCTTCCGCTGCTGACGTCGGAAATTCTTGAAACCTATTATTATACAGAGCCAGCCGATCCTACTCTTGCCGTTTACAGGACATCGGGTACAAGCACTGGACACCGGAAGGCAATTCTCTACTCCGAGGAAGATGACCAGCACTATATAGATATAAAAACAAAGCTGTTCGGTGAGCTTATCGCAGGAAGCGGATGCACAAGAGCTTTGGCAGACATGGGTACCGGACATGCAGCGAACACTGCGCTAACCATATTTGAACGGCTGGGCCTGGAAAATAGAGCAATCCCCTTTGAACTGCCGATTCAGCAGCATATTGAACAGCTTGGGGCTTTCCAGCCGGACCTGCTGTATACGATGCCGTCTATCCTCGACCATATCGTATATGCTACGGACAATCCGCTTGCCTTCGGAATCCGCAAGATCATTCTGGTCGGAGAAATCGCCACACCTGAGTGGCAGTGTAACATGGCCCGCCTGTTCGGTCTGGAGCCGCGTGACATCATTGATACGTACGGCTCCATTGAAATCGGGACGATTGCTTATTACTCTCATGATCTTGGCCGGTATATTCTTGCCGACGGCATTTATGCGGAAGGGATCGGGACACAGGAGTTAGGCGAGGAATGGAGACCGCTGGCTGATGACGAGAGTATCCTGGTACTTACCTCAAGCGTACGTAAGATGCTGCCTGCCATCCGTTTTGTTACCTATGACGTTGTAAGAGACTTCAGGCCTGTGATGGTAGGCGGTGTAGAGAAGCAAAGCTTTGCGTCTATTGTCAAACGGGTTGGCCGGGAATTGAAGCACGGGGAAAAAATCAGCCTGTACGATATTGAACGGGTTGTATACCGTCATCTTGAGGATGCGATCATCCGCGTTAGCGTAGAGGACAATGCGCTGACTGTATATATTCAGAGCAAATCTGCGGAAAACTGCGCTATTCCGGCCATCCGGGAGGAAATCGGGGAGTGCATTCCCGAAATCGGCAGGATGATTCGTAACCATCTGCTTGATGCGATTGAGGTCATTATCGTAGCTGCGGAGGAGCCACTGGAGCGCGGGCAGGTGAAGAACAAAAAACTGTATTACCAGAAAGACAAAGATAATAGCAGACCTGATATATACCTGAATGGCGGCATTTTGTCGGCGATCGGAAACACACCATTAATCAAGCTGAATCACTTGTTCCAGAAAAGCGGATTTGAGGTTTACGCGAAAATGGAGCTGCTGAACCCCGGAGGAAGTGCGAAAGACCGTCCGGCTCTGCGGATGATCCGGGAAGCCTGGAAGGAAGGGATTATTGGGCCGGGAACTTCCATCATTGAATCGAGCTCGGGAAATATGGCGATCAGCCTGGCGATGATTTGCAAGGTTTTGGGGATGCGTTTTATCAGTGTGGTCGACCCCAGAACAACAGACACGAATCTGCAAATCCTGAAGGCATTGGACGCAAAAATAGACCTGGTCCCGGGTCCCGACCCCGAAACAGGCGAGTTTTTGCCCGCCAGGCTGAACCGTGTGCAGCAGCTGCTGGCAGAAATACCAGGCAGTTACTGGCCGAATCAGTATGCAAATCCCCATAATTATCTCTCCCACTACCATACGACCATGAAAGAAATTGTGGCTGAGCTTGGGCGGGTGGATTATTTGTTCTGCAGCGTCAGTACCTGCGGCACGATTCGGGGCCTTGCGGAATACGCAAGGGATCATGGGCTTAAGACTAAGATCGTGGCTGTTGACGCAGAGGGGAGCATTATTTTTGGCGGAAATAAGGGGGAAAGGCGGTTCCCGGGACTAGGTGCCGGGATCGTACCGCCCTTCTGCAGAACCGATCTGATCGACCGTATCATCCATGTCTCGGACTCGGATATTGTCAAAGGCTGCCGGGCACTCGCCCGAAGTGAATCGGTTCTGGCTGGCGCATCCTCCGGGGGAATTATTGCAGCCGTTAAGAAGATGGAGCCGGAATTGACACCGGGATCGGTTTGTGGGGTCATTCTGCATGACAAGGGAGAACGTTACCTCGATACTGTATATTCAGACGCCTGGATTCAGAGCCAATTCAGCCTGGATCATTCAGCTGTAGACAGAACCGACCTTGGAATATAAGAAAGGATATGAGGAGGAAGCGGCATGCTGTACTTAAACGACAGGGACCTTCGGGAAGTTGGCCTGGATTGGCCTGCCCTTGTGGAGTCGGTAGAGTCTGCTGTGCGTATTATGGATTCAGGTGATTACGCCCAGCCGGTAAAGCCTTATCTAAGGTATAACAATCCCCGGAACCGCATTATTGCCATGCCCGCATACGCCGGGGGAGAGGTGAATGCAGCAGGGATCAAGTGGATCTCCAGCTTCCCGGATAATATAAAGGCTGGTCTTCCCCGCGCGCATAGCATTATCGTAATCAATAATCCCGCTACGGGCGAACCCTCAGCCATCCTCAACTCGCCGATCCCCAGCATTGTAAGAACGGCCTCCATCAGCGGGCTGATGATTCGTTATTTTATGGAGGCACGCCCGCTGGACCGAATTCATCTCGGTATTATCGGCTGGGGGCCGATTGGACAGTATCATTTTCAAATGGCTGCAGCATTGTATGGAGACCGGATCGAATCTATCCGTATCTTTGACATAAGGGGAGCAGATTTGTCAGGAATCCCGCCTATATATAGGGACAGGATGGAAGTAGCAAGGACTTGGGCGGACGTCTACCGGCATTCCAATATCTTCATCACTTGTACCGTATCCAACCATCGGTATATTGATCTTCCCCCTGCAAAAGGTAGTCTTTTGCTGAATGTTTCACTGCGTGATTATAAGCCGGAGGCGTTAGCTTCAGTGAAAGCCATCATCGTCGACGATTGGGATGAAGTGTGCCGTGAGAATACCGACATTGAGCGGCTCCATCTGGAGCAGGGGCTGACTTGTGAAGGTACGCGAACGATTACCGATGTCGTCAGCCGCCGCTGCTTTGCGGATTTCGCCGCAGATGAGCCGATTCTTTTCTGCCCGATGGGGATGGCTGTCTTCGATATCGCTACAGCGGTGTACTACGCAAAGATTGCAAGGGAAAAAGGGATTGGGAGCGAGCTTGTGTAGGGGAGGGTCTGTCTTTCTGAAGCTGTTTCGCTCCCCAAGCAGGTGTCGATATTGCTCATACTTCAGCAGCCGTGGCAGTAAAATCCTTGGGAAGCTTCCGGACGGCCTTTTTCAGCGTTTTGTCCTTGGGCTTTTCAAGAAGTTGCGACTCCAGCGCCTGAGTCATGTGAAACCTCTCCTTTTGAAATGGTTGGCCGCACTTCCATTTCCCGCTTAAACCACGGTCCGTTCGCGGAGTGTCCACCCAAGCGAAAACATACATCCTAATCAAAACCAAGGGGCGTCCCAAGAAGCCATTCATGGCTTTTGGGACGCCCCCGTTTTTTTGCATGATGAGAGATGTATCTGAAATGCATTCATAAAGGTAAGTATCAAATAGCCCAGACCTTTTTATTGCTAGAAGTTAAAGACTTTACTCCAGTCATAATCTCCTGAAGTCTCCACGTTTTTTGGCCAGCTAGCACACCACTGAGGCATAGAAGGATTTTCTACCCGGTCAAGACTTGGTGTGTAGGGCTTAATATCCAAAATGGGGGTTCCATGCTCGGCATCAATATAGGTTAACCCGATAACACCATTTTCTGCCTCAATGTACGTAATATTAGCGCAAGTTAGTGCAATAGGGTTTGGTCGTTCTGGAGAGCGTGTTGCAAATGTTCCCAACATCTCCGGTGAGTCTTTGTATGGGCTTTTTTCAATTAGTTTTGAGCGAGAGTCTGAATGGTCACATTGATCAAACCACCAGAGAATATTGATATAGCTGAATCCCTCAAGATTGGTAAGAGCCGGGATATATTCTTTATCCAGTTCTAATCGAGTTCCCTTTTTATCTACGCAAACTTTTCCAATTGAATTAACTGTAAATAACTCCATGAGTAAAACTCCTATTCGGTTTATTACGGCGCCGTTAAATTAATTATATCTTTGTGTTTTAACACTACAAACGTTATTTTTGATGATCCCCAATGTGTTGTGAACCATGGACCAAATGGACAATAAAGGAATTTATTAGTGTGATCAGCTGTTGTGAAAATGCAAAATCAGCAGAATAAGAAAAATATTTTATTTTTTATTGTTAGATTTATTAAAAAAACTGTGTTCATTCTGGCGGGATCTGTAAGATTTATTGAACGTGAAGGATCACTTCCCCGGTTATTTTTATCTCTGCCCAATATAGGATGTTCGGGTGTTGCTATTTTGCGACTGTTGCTGAAAGCGATAGCGGGAAAAGCGGGATTCATATTACCTGTCTATACTGCCTGGGGTAGACATTATTAGGGGGGGAATGCTCCTCATAAGGTTGCTTTCAACAAGGGGAGTCGCAATTTATCTACAGAAAAATGGCTCGATTTTAAGCTATTTTGGGAGCCTTGACCCTATATATTTTCTGTAATACTATGACGGTGTGAAATGTTTCACAATCACTTTTGACCTTAGGCATACTACAGATTTATTGACTTCGTTATGAATGTGAAAATGTTCACGAAAGAGGGAGTGGGGAAATGACAAAAGTAATTTCAGCCGCAAAAGCTGCAGAGCTGATTCAAGATGGAAGTACAGTTGCAGCAAGCGGTTTTGGATTATCCTGTTGGGCAGAAGAAATGGGTATTGCGATTGAAGAGCGGTTCTTGCAAACCGGACATCCGAAGAACTTGACGGTGATGCATGCTAGTGCAGTAGGCAACCGCCGTGATAAAGGAATGTCCCACCTGGGTCATGAGGGGTTAATTAAACGCTGGATCGGCGGGATTGCAATCGCTTCCCCTGGCATGGCAAAGCTCATCGAAGAAGACAAATGTGAGGCATACAATTTGCCCCAAGGCGTAATCACTCAGCTGTATCGTGAAATTGCAGGTAAACGTCCAGGGGTCATTACTAAAGTGGGTATGGAGACGTTTGTGGATCCCCGGGTTGAGGGCGGAAAAATGTCTCCATCTACAAAGGAAGACATTGTAAAGGTCATTGAACTCGAAGGTGAAGAGTGGTTATTCTATAAATCTTTTCCGATTCAGGTTGGATTGATCCGCGGAACCGTGGCTGATGAAAAGGGGAACTTAACGCTTGAAAAGGAAGGTCTTCATATGGAGGTTCTTCCCATTGCACAGGCTGTGCGGAACTCCGGAGGCATCGTCATCGCTCAAGTGGAGACGGTTGCCAAGAATGGCACACTGAATCCGAAAGATGTAAAGGTGCCGGGGATTTTAGTGGATTATATTGTGGTTTCTAAACCGGAAAATCACTTCCAGACTGAAAACACCTATTATAATCCGGCATTCTCCGGTCATGTAAAGGTACCTATTGAGAACATAGATACCATACCTTTAGATGAGCGTAAAATCATTTCCCGACGGACTGCAGTTGAACTTGTACCGAACACGATCTTGAACCTTGGCGTAGGGATTCCGGTTAATGTTGCAACCATAGCTGCAGAAGAAGGAGTAAGTGACCAGCTTATTCTAACCACAGAGGCAGGATCCATTGGCGGTGTGCCTGCCAGTCTGAAGGACTTTGGACATGCCTTTAACTCCGAGGCCATTGTAGATCATGATGCACAGTTTGATTTTTATGATGGCGGCGGGATTGATCTATCCGTGCTTGGCCTAGCTCAGACAGACGAATTTGGCAATGTGAATGTCAGCAAATTTGGAACTCGTGTTGCTGGATGCGGTGGGTTTATCAACATTTCTCAAGCAGCCAAAAAACTTGTTTTTGCCGGTACATTTACCGCAGGTGGTCTTGAGATCAAAGTGGAGAATGGAAAACTGCAAATTGTTCAAGAAGGAAAAGCAAAGAAGTTTATTAAAAAGGTGCAACAAATCACATTTAGTGGTTCATATGCCGCGAAAGTACAACAACCGGTTGTTTACGTGACTGAACGGGCAGTGTTCGAACTGCTGGACGGAAAAGTTACGTTAACTGAGATCGCACCAGGGATTGACCTTCAAACGCATATTTTAGACCAAATGGAATTTGAACCGAATATCTCGCCAAACCTCAAAGAAATGGACTCTGCCATGTTCGAGGAACACTGGGGAAAACTGAAGTCTATTATTAACGAGAAAAACTAAAATATACAATAGAGAGGGAAGATGATATGAACGTAGTGTTGAATCGGTGGAGGATCTTGATCGCGTCGGTGATCATTAATATCTGTGTGGGTGCAGTGTACGCGTTTAGTATTTTTGCATTGCCTTTAACCAAAGTATTCGATGTTACAATGCCGGATATTATGTTGGCATTTACCATTAACGCGGCAATCGCTCCAATTCCAATGATTTTAGGCGGGAAATTGGTGGACAAGGGGGGAGCCAAAAAAGCTATATTCATTGGCGGTGCTATGTTTGGGCTTGGATTTATTCTATCCGGTTTGGCAACCGCACCATGGATGCTGTACATCACCTATGGAGTAATTACCGGAGTGGGCCAGGGGATTGTGTATTCCGCTACCATTGGTAACACAGTTAAGCTATTCCCGGATAAAAGAGGGCTGGCTACAGGGATTGTAACAGCGGGATATGGCGGTGGAACCATCGTTATTGCTCCCATAGCGAATGCGTTAATTTCCAGCAATGGTGTCCAGTCTGCACTCATTACGCTCGGTATTGCCTTTTTAGCTCTTATTTTAAGCCTGGGTCTATTGGTTAAACCAACCCCAGTCGGTTATATCCCTCAGGGTTGGACGCCTCCAGCTGCTGGAACTTCTAAGGGCGGGGTTAATATCCCATGGTACGAAATGATCAAGAAGCCGATATTTTATGTAATCGCCTGCCTATTCCTGATCGGTGCATTGTCAGGAATGATGGTAACCGCTAATGCTTCCGTAATCGGCCAGAAAATGTTTGGTCTTTCAGCCGCAGCCGCAGCTCTATATGTAAGTTTATACGCTTTCAGTAACTGCATGGGCCGTATTTTCTGGGGGGCTGTGTCAGACAAAATCGGACGTGTAAAATGTCTGCTCATGATCTATCTGGTCATTGCCGGCATGATGTTGACCATAGCTTTATCTAACTCAGTAGTCGGATTTGGAATAGCAATCGTAGGAATTGGCTTATGCTTTGGAGGAACGATGGGGATCTTCCCGTCTATTGTTGGTGAGAAATTTGGTATGAAATACTACGGCGTCAACTATGGTGTAACATTTATCGGTTATTCAGGAGCTGCGTTCTTCGGACCGAGAATTGCCAATAAGGTTGCAGCAGCGAACGATGGAATGTTCACGAATGCTTTTTACATCGCTTTGGTGATCTCCTTGGTTGGTTTTGCCTTAACCTTTGTTTTCAAAGCAATGGAAAAACAACAACCCAAACAGGAGTCAACAAAGGCAGCATAGTACTCTTCAATAGGTTTACATTAAAAAAAATGGAGGATTTCAAAAATGTCTATTACCAAATTATTAGGGATTAAATATCCAATATTCCAAGGAGGTATGGCTCAAATTGCCGTCTCTCCTCTAGTAGGCGCTGTTTCGAATGCGGGAGGACTCGGCGTCATCGGCTCAGGCGGATTTACAGCGGAACGACTTCGTGAAGAGATCCGAAAGGCCAAAGCAAGTACGAACAAACCCTTTGCTGTTAACTTGATGTTAATGATGAACAATATCCCGGAACTGATTGAAGTCATTATTGAAGAAGGCGTGAAAATTGTTACCACAGGCGCAGGCACTCCTGCCCCATACATGAAAACCTTTAAAGAAAATGGAATTATCGTTATTCCAGTAGTGCCATCTGTAAAAATCGCTAAGAAGATGGAAGCCTTAGGGGTGGACGCAATTGTAGCTGAGGGGACTGAAGCTGGCGGACATGTAGGTGAAACAACGACGATGGCCCTGCTTCCTCAAGTGGTTAGTGCGGTTTCCATTCCGGTTATCGGCGCCGGAGGGATTGCGGATGGCCGTGGAGTCGCAGCAGCCTTTGCTCTGGGAGCTCAGGGAGTTCAAGTGGGTACCCGATTCTTGGCTACCGTTGAATGCCCTACCCACGAGAACTTCAAGCAAGCCGTAATTGCAGCAGATGATACCAGCACAACGGTTACTGGACGCAGTTTAGGCGGGCCTGTAAGAAGTATCAAAAATAGTATGATTGCGGAATTTCTTAAACTTGAAAACGAAAATGCTTCCCGTGAAGAGTTAGAGAAATTAAGCTTGGGATCTTTGCGTAAAGCGGTGTTTGAAGGCGATACTGAACATGGTTCAGTAATGGCCGGACAAATCTGCGGGATGTGTAATGAAATTACAACGGTTGAAGAAATGATTACCACGATGTTTGAAGAAGCTCAAGGCGTTCTGCAGAACCTGAGTAAAATATCTGTTATTGGCGCATAATTAATTTCTGTATAATAGAAGCTGAGTGGTATCTGTACATGATGATACCACTTGGCTTTTTTTCTAAGCGGTATCATAAATGAAAGCGGTATTTTATAATGGAGTGAGCATTTAATATAACTATATGGGACTGATAACTATGACTAAAAAAAACAAAAAGACAGCTAAACGTCCTGTAGACGAAATGAATCAGGAATTACCCTCTACTTTATTTGTCACTGATGCCAATGGAAATATATTAATTTCAAATGAATTTACGGCGTTGACCATTGGGGTTCCGCTGGAAGAGCTGCTCAAAGCCAATGTTCAGGATTTGGTGAAGGCAGGCTTTTATAATCCATCCATTACGATGGAAGCCATTCAAACGAAACAAAAAGTGTCGCGGAATGTGAACACAGCCAGAGGGTTTCATGTATTTTCTACAGCTATTCCTATTCTGGACAAGGATGGTGAAGTACAGCTTGTAGTGACCTCTTCCAATGAATTTAAGAAGGAAAATATAAATTTAGAAGCAAATGCCCTTGCAGCCCTCCAAATTAGAAAGAAATTAGAAGAAACATCAGCTGCGGGAAAAACGACAGGAATTATTGCTGAGAGCTTAGCCATGAAGCAAATTATTAAAGTCTGCAATCAAATTGCCTCTTACGACAGTAAAGTATTAATTTATGGTGAATCCGGAACGGGTAAAGAGGTCATAGCGAAATATATCCACCGGAAAAGTGAAAAGTGGAAGGGGCCCTTTATTGCCATTAACTGTGCGGCCATTCCTTCTGCTGTATTTGAGTATGAATTATTTGGCTATGAAAAGGGTGCTTTTGCAGGCCAGACTGAAGAGAAAAAGGGCATGATCGAAATTGCCAATGACGGGGTTCTTTTTCTGGATGAAATTGCTGAAATGCCCTTGGATATGCAAGTCAAATTGTTGCGTGTTCTGGAGAACAATGAAGTGAGAAGAGTCGGCGGGATTAGTAATATTCCCATCAATTGCCGAATCATCTCGGCGACGAACCGGGATTTATGGGCATTGGTGAAAAAAGGCCTGTTTCGGGAAGATTTATATTACCGGATTAATGTGATTCCGATTCATATTCCACCGCTTCGCAACCGGAAATTAGACCTTGTGGGATTAATCTCAAGTTTTATCGCTAACTTCAACCAAATGTACGGGAAAAAATTCAAGTTAAGTGCAGAAGAATTCCAAAACATGTTAGTACAGCCTTGGCAAGGAAATGCAAGAGAGTTAAGAAATTATGTGGAGAGGCTTGTTGTTACGGAACCCATAGATTTCAACCCGCAGGCTGAGGAGAATGTGGCAGATTGGTTTTCAATCGACCATTTTATAGATAAAAATCAACATAACCTCTCGAATCTAAAAGACTTTACAGCAGTAGTAGAGGGTCGTTACATCAGACAAGTACTGAAAGAATGTAAGGGTAACGGCACCGAGGCGGCTAAAAAACTGGGTGTGGACCGATCGGTTATCTACAGAAAGTTAAAGAAGATGGAGGAAGTGCTCGATTCAAATGGTGATTCATCCCCACAACAAAGTTAGATTTAATGTTATAAACAAACTTACGAGCTGTAGATCGGCTGATCATCCTCTTCTTCAAGTGTCCGTATCTCAATCAGCTTCATAGCGGTAACAGCTGTGATTCCATGGCTGTCTCCCCTGGAGATAGTAAATATTCCGCCTGACTGTGCTTCAGTGGTCAAGCCGTTCAGAATGACTGCTCCGTCGCCGGACAAGATCATCCAGCGTTTGCTGGAAGGGTCGCAGAGCTGTTCGGGCAGGGTCTGGCCTGGCAGCAGGGACAATTTCAGCGTTACAACCTTGTGCACACCGCTTGAAGTCCGGTCGAGAACGGTATAGCTTCCCCATTCGGTTTCCCCATATCTGGATGTAGCGGAAACGTCTTGAATGATTTCTTTTATCCCGTTTGCGTCCTCTTTTCGCGCAAGCAGGATCCCCTCGGGACCACTTACAGCAACAACGCCGGATACACCGATTACATGCAGCGGAATGTCCAGTTCGTTAACAATGTGGGTATTCCGGCATTCCCCCCAAATTCCGCCTGCTCCAACAACCGGCTCAGCAAGCTGGGCAGTGAGTGATCCCCAGCTTCCCAGATCCAGCCATTCCCCTTCATGCCGAAGTACGACGGCTTTGCTGCTGCGCTCAGCAATCTCCTTGTCAAAGCTGCGGACCGGGAATCCGGGATACTGTTCTGTAAATGCAGCCAGTTCTACGGGCAGACCCATCTGCTGCAAATGGGAGAGCATGAAACGTAACGGAAAAGCAAAAACTCCACAGTTCCATAAGGCGTTTCTCCGGATCAGCTCCTCAGCCTTGGCGGTATCCGGTTTTTCTGCAAAAGAGATCACCGGAGAATATCGCATGCCAGCGGCGTTTCCCGGGATAATATAGCCATACTGGTCTGAGGGGTGGGCGGGCCTTGTCCCAAGCAACACAAGGTCGGCCTTAGATTCAGCCAAAACATCTGAAAATAAATGAAATAACCGGAAGAATCCGTCATCCGCATACATATCCGCCGGCGCCACACACAAGGTGTCTTCCGGTTTAGCTGTTCCTGAGGAATATAAATAGAGGGCCCCCAGCGCGGCAGCCGTGAATGTACCGCGTTTAAAGGGCTCACCAATCACCGGATATCCACCACGGGTATGCCGCTGCATCAGAGCCATCTGATCCTTATGCGTGACGAACAAGGCCGATTGATCCAGTCCGGCCTGGTCGAGCTGGCGGCATACCCGCCCGATCATGGACTCCGTACCTCCAGCCGGAGCAGGAAGCAGCTCCAGAAACATCTTGGAACGGATGCTGCCCGAGAGCGGCCATAGACGCTGTCCGGAACCGCCGCACAAAAAAATGGTATGCAAGGCTGTCTGCCTCCTTAGCGCTTGGCTGGAATGGAATAACCCTTTCGCTGATGGAAGGAAAGCGAGCGGTAGGTTCGGGCCAGTTTTTGCAGCCGCGCGGTACCCAGGGCGGCTGCAGATGTTGACAGAGATTTATTATTGGCCTTCTTAAGCAGCACTGAGGTGCTATCCCCGCTGTAAACATAATTGGCATAGGTTTCAAATTCGGAGAAGCCGAACTGTTTCTTCCTGTCGATGCTGCGTAGAATGGCGGCATGCCACGACACCCCGTGCCGGGCTTCGATTTTTCGTTTTAACCCCGCAAGCTTTACCCTTTCAAACAGCATGTAATGGGTGACAAAGGATTTGGGAGAGGGGGCGGCAACGCCCAGTAGCTTCCGGTACGTGCGGAAATATTCCGGCTGGCTCCAGCTGCGGCAGTAAAAGATGCTTTTGCCCCCGGAACGGAAATGGTGGGGACGGATTAACACCGTGTCGGCATCAATGACCAGGAAAAAGTTCTCCCGGCAGATCTGATCGCCGTTCATCTTCAACAGCTGCTGATACAGCCAGCCGGAGCGGTTCCAGCGGGAGGAGGAATAGTGAATATCTTTTTTGGTAAAGGGAAGAACGGTGGTCTCATTGACAAAAATACAGCCTTTGCGTGCACATAGATTCCTGATTCTGCTGCTGTTCGGCGAGACAATGTAGATATGGCTGATGGGATGCCGTACACAGCGGCGAAGACTATCGATGACATAGGGGAGGGTCGCCAGATCCTTTTCAATGGCCGGGATAAGGACATCAATCGCGGGACCGCTGGTCGTTAAACCTGTAATTGCTGACATAGGTTCATCTCCGTGCACGTATTGACACTTAGGGCGTCTGAACTAATGTATGCTGCATACGCACTTCATGACCGGGCAAAGAACCCTGTAAAGTTAATCTTCCCGCAAGGGATATTTGCTTCATTCAGCCGGAGCTGATCCTGCATACAATGCAGTGACTATGTAACTCAGCGAGGGCGGAACCCCTCTCAGACAGGAGAGTGAAAGAGTGAAGACAAAACCGGTGAACGCTGTACAAAGCAAATGGATTAAGACCAAATTGCTGCTCCGCAATGCGTCGATCAGGCCTTTTATCCCCGATACCCGGAAATTTAACAAAGGAAATCTGGAGCAGATGATTCACAGCTACGGAATGATCTATGTGAAGCCGGAACGGGGCACCTATGGAAACGGGGTCATTCGGGCTGAGCGGGAGGAACGGCAAGGATTCACGTACCAATATGAGGAAAAGGTCCGTCACTTTGACACCTTTGAAGCCTTTCACAAGAGCCTGGCCAAGAAGACAGGTGGAAGAAGTTATTTGATTCAAAAAGGCATTCATCTGCTTAAGCATAACCGGCGCCGCTTCGATATCCGGGTGATGGTTCAGCTAAGCCCCAAGGGGGTCTGGGAAGCTACGGGAATCATTGGAAGACTGGGGCATCCGCAGAAAATTGTTACGAACTACCACAGCGGAGGCAAACCGATGGCTATTGAAACTCTGCTCTCCACTCATTTGACTTCGCACCGGCTGGGGCTGCTGACAGAGGAATTGAATAGACTGGGTACCCGGATGGCTGCTCATATGCAGAAAACCTATCCCCGTATCCGCCAAATCGGCGTGGATGTCGGTCTGGACCGGTCCCTGACGCCATGGATTATTGAAGTGAACATGAATCCGGACCCTTATATCTTCAATCAGCTTAAGGATAAATCCATGTACAGAAAAGTAATGAGGTACCGGCGGTTTGGCATGAAAAAATGAAGCTGTCACCCTGGATCCACCTGCCGCTTGAAGTGGCTTTATAAGAATTCCAAGCCATAACCCCACCCCGTGGGGTTATTTGGGCATGTATCTAGCTCCGCTTCCATTGACAGAGGCGGAGTTAGAGATTAAAATATAAATGCTAAATTAAAATAAATATTATAACACATAATTAAAGTTAAGTCAAGTGTTTATTTATTTTAATTTTTTCTGGGATGTGCCGTGTGGGAGAAAGATGTCTTATATGTTGCATTTGATCAATGTAATCTAAAGGAGGTAAACCGCATGTATTTTCCTGTCGTGTTCCATGCGCTGAACGTATCCATTCAAGAGCATTATGTGGCTGAATTCCTGGAATTGAACAGGAAGTCCGAGGCATACGGAGTGATTCTGACTCCACAGGACGCAGAACGGATAATGACGGTGAGAAACCAGGTTCTCCACAATTACGGGCGTGTGGAGTTGAGTATCGAAGTGACCAAAGCGCTTATTGAGGCTTTCGCATCTTCTTCCTTCATTCAGCAGGAGAACTATGCTGATACGCTCATTGAGCTGCATGAAATTTTTTATGCGCTCAAGAATGATACTGAAGACAGAATTAGTGATATGAAGCTGCTCCACAGGATGAAGGAGATGTTCGAAGGGGAATGTGAAGGCTCACTGGCCCTGCTCAGGGGCAGAATCGAGGAATATGCCGAAGGAGTTAGAGTGGAATTGCAGAAGAATGAGTCCTTCTTGGAAGGAGAGGATGACTAATGGGAACTGAACATTTGAATAACCATCAAGAATTGACCGTTCAGGGCAGCATCCGCAAATCCCGGCTTCAACGGAATCAATATACGATCTCATTGATGAATGAAGGCTTGCGGAACGGGCTGCTGACCACTCGGGAAGCTGCTCATATTCAGAGAGGATTCATGGAAATTCTGCAGGAGCTGATCCTTAAGTACACCCGCGGGGAGAGTACCTCAGTCACCACTGAAACCGCAGAAAGCCTGCTGTCCTCTATTATGTACGCGGCAGATGCCTGGTTGCTTGACTGCGGGGAACCGGAGCAGGCGATGTTATCCTTACAAACTAAGGAAGTCCGCCAAATCTATGAAACAGGCGTGCAAAAGGTTAGTCAGTGCTTCGAAGAAACCAAGCAGCTGTATCAAGAGATCACTGCACATAAGCTGGATGTACCTGTCGACGCCTATAACTTAACCATCGATGAATCCTTGCCTGTTTTTTTTCGGAAATACGGTATCCTCTTCGATGCCCACAATTCAATGGCCAGTATCGATTACCCGCTGGCTTCCGATGACATGCGGCTTCTGGGTGTTTTCTATATCAGGCAGTACCTGGAGCGGTTGAAGCTGGAGAACGAATTTTGTGCGATGTTCAATCAGCAGGAGCTACTGAATTTACTGGCCTGCTACGGAAGAGAGTGCAGATTCAACTACAGGATTGAGCTGTTCAATATTTTTGAGCTGGTGCTGAATAATGCCGTTTTTTCGGTGTTGTCTGATGGAAAACCCGATAGTATCAGAATATCCGGGAACCAGTTCAAGCGGTTGGAAGAGCAGCTCATGAGCCTCACCGACCGGCAAATCAGGGCAGCCATATCCGGCGCATTGGAAAGGCTCCAGCAAGAATTGATGGTTCATCCACAATTGAAGGAGTATATGGACGGCTGCCGGGAAACGCTCGTTCAGCGAGTGGTCAATACCACGAATTACGGTGGCTTACAGGCTGTCATTATTGTCGAAAAGGATACGAAAATGGAGCCAGGTGTGATGTACTTCAGTGCTGAAGAAAGAATAAGCGATGTAGAGTTAAGAAGATTGCTCCATGAAATTCTGGCCACCGGGGAGAAGACGGACAAAGTCGGGCTGATTCTGTCGAGTATTCATGCCTTTCATGACTTTCTTGATATGCTTGAAGCAGAGTGTTTATACGGGGACGAGTATGATGCCCTTTTTGATGCGTTAGGTGATACGGAGCTGGCGATTTTGGGGAAAATCATTTTCTATGAAGAGTTACGTGATGAGTCTCAGGATTTGTTGTCTATTCTGTTAATAGACAATGAAAATCCGATGGATTGGCAAATGCACTTTGTCCGTTATTTACAGTCCATGAGCCGGGAGCGGTTGCTGGTCTTGGGAAAGGTTATCGATCATCTGGACTATGAGCAAATGACATTTTATTGAATGAAAATAGGCTGTCCATGCAATAGATTAGAACGATTATCTTGCGAATCTGGTGTGTATTGCCGATAACTATTAGGAATACATACAGAGGCTCAAAAACGGGATGGAGAATCAGTGGATTAATGGGGGGAGATATTGTGGAATTATTGGAAGAAATCATGTTCCTGCACAAAGGGGGAAAACTTGAAACAACCTTAAAGAATCCGATCCGGACGAAAGAGGATTTGTCGAAGGTATACACACCCGGTGTAGCGAAGGTTTGTCAGGCGATTGCTGCGGATCAGGCCCAGGCTTATGAATTGACGACAAAGAAAAACACGGTAGCCGTGATATCCGATGGAACCGCAGTGCTCGGTCTGGGAGATATAGGCCCGAGAGCGGCCATGCCCGTTATGGAAGGCAAAGCGGCGCTGTTCAAGCAGTTCGCCAATGTGGATGCTGTACCTATCTGCCTTGATTCGAAAGATACGGAAGAAATTATTACGATTGTAAAAGCACTCGCCCCTACATTCGGAGGCATTAATCTTGAGGATATTTCTTCGCCCCGTTGTTTTGAAATCGAAAAGAGACTGCGTAATGAACTGGATATCCCGGTATTTCATGATGACCAGCACGGTACAGCCATCGTTGTGCTTGCCGGGCTGCTGAACGCCCTGAAGGTATGTGGCAAGCAGATCAAGGATGTCAAAATCGTGGTGAATGGCGTAGGTGCAGCCGGCATCTCTGTTTCTAAAATGCTGCTGCAAGCCGGGGCTGTGAACCTGATCGGTGTGGACCGGGAAGGTGCCATCAACCGGACGGTTTCCTATAGCCGCACACATTGGAGCGAATTTGCCCAAATTACGAATCCCAACCTTGAGAGCGGCCAGCTGTCGGATGTAATCAAAGGTGCGGACGTCTTTGTCGGAGTTTCTGCACCGGATGTGCTGAAGCTGGAAGATGTGCTGAACATGGCTAAGGATTCCATCGTGTTCGCCATGGCAAATCCTACGCCGGAGATTGATCCCGCAATCGCTGCACCGCATGTAAGAGTAATGGCGACGGGCCGTTCAGATTACCCGAACCAGATTAACAACGTGCTGTGCTTTCCCGGTATTTTTAGAGGGGCACTGGATTGTGAAGCTACTGACATTAATGATGAGATGAAGCTGGCGGCGGCTGAAGCGATTTCCTCGGTTATTGATCCTGCGGATCTTCATGAGGAATATATTATCCCGGATGCCTTTGACCCGCGGGTGGTGGAGAGAATCCGCGTGGCCGTTGCTGAAGCGGCGTTCAAAAGCGGCGTATCCAAAAAAGACCTGCAGATCGGCGTCCATTCATGAAATAAGTAAATAAACAGGGGCTGTCTCAAAAGCCATGAAATAGCTACTTGAGACAGCCCCGCTGTTTTTGAGTTGGATGGACTTGCGCACTTGGTGCGGACGCTCCGCGAACGGACCGTTGCTACAATCGCTGTGCTCTCCAGATTTTATTTATTTCCCGTAG
>NZ_JBQENA010000014.1:0-115538 GCF_052044425.1 Paenibacillus sp. 22594 | reverse complement strand
GGGAAATTAACGCAGCAAAAACTCCGCCGATGTGTAAGAAACCGGTCGGGCTCGGGCCGAACCGGCTTACAAGCGCTCCCGCTTTTAGTGCTCTCGGGGGATATACTTGCTCATAGTCCGTCTCCTGTTCTTCTTTTCCGCCAAACAGCAGATCAGCTATTGTTTTGTTCATAAGGCTCACCTCACCTGACTCTATATAAAACTTATTGAATGCCCTAGTTTCTCACGTTTAACCTCTAAATATTTTTTAACGTGCTCGTTCACTGGATAAGTTAACTCCACTTGCTCAATAACTTTATATCCGCCTGATTTTAACACCGTAATTTTCCGGAAATTATTACTGGCTACCTTTATAGTTTTAGAAAGATTTAAGTCTCCCAATGCTGTTATCGCAAACGAATATTCTCTGGGATCAAGCTCAAAATTAAGTCTTTGAAATGCTTGGACGGTATCAATCTCATATTCTTGTTCCAGTCTCATAGCCTTTATCTTGTTATCTAAACCATGCCCTCTGCCTTCCTGATATAAATACACTACAACACCTTTTCCTAATTGTCCTATTCTCTCCAAACAGCCCGATAATTGTAATTTGCAATCGCAATCCAAGGAGTGGAAAGCTTCACTGAATAAGCAACTAGAATGAATTCTAACCAATGGTGTTCCTTCCGTAATATCTCCCATATGAAACGTAACACATTCATAGTTCGGCTCAAATTTATGCAACGTTACAGTAAAAGATCCATATTGCGTAACTAATGGTGTTGAGCTAGAAATTGTCATTCAAAGACTCTCCTTTAGATTCTCATTTTTCATTCCTTGAATTTTATTCCAGAAAGATGGTTTATCATTGAATTTTTGATATATTGGCAGCAGACTTGTCTGTGGTGCATATATGTTTGCCTTTTGCAGCGATGCATATATGCTTTTTTCCAGTAATAAAGGATTTTTAATTAAAGCCA
This sequence comes from Paenibacillus sp. 22594, assembly GCF_052044425.1. NCBI lineage: Bacteria > Bacillati > Bacillota > Bacilli > Caryophanales > Paenibacillaceae > Paenibacillus > Paenibacillus sp. 22594. The sequence continues at coordinate 114,579 of NZ_JBQENA010000014.1, read as the reverse complement.
ACTTCAGAAGGTTATTGACCTCTGTCTGGTCCCCCCCCATCTCCATGACCAAAAAAGCCTTATTTATGAAATGATGTGCTCCGCTATCAATTTTTAACGCTTCATCAATATAGTTAAGAGCTATGTCATAGGATCCTCTTATTTGATATATTGAGGCCAATGCAAAGTAAAGGCGGTCTCTGCTATTATTTTTATTCTGTAATGCTTTCGTTAATAATTTTTCCGCTTCATCTAGTTCACCCTGAATAATGTAGTATTGAGCCATAAATCTAAGAGCGAGATAATAATTTTCTTCTAAATCGAAAGCTTTTTGGCAGCATTCCAAGGCTTTCTCAAAATTATCTATCACAAAAAATTCAAGACTCAATAAAGAATATAAATTGGAATTTGGATCTGTATTTAAAGCTTCCTGAATCCTTTCAATATTTCTGTGTCTCTTTTCCAAACTTCGATCTCTTCCTCTAACCTCTAAATGGTGAAGTGTAATGTCAGTCATCCGAACCATAGTTTTATTGCTCTTATCAATAGACGGCTGAACGGATTCGTGCCATTTGCCTGACCATCTAATCTGCGGATCATTTCTAAACAATCTTAATTTATATACAAATGCCCAAAGGCCATCTCCGTAGTAATTGTAGTTTGGGAATGAAATAGCATCGGCGTCTGTTTTTTTAACAATTTCTCTAATTCTTATAAGATCCTGTGTATGAATGCACTCGTCCGCATCTATCACTAAGACCCACTCCGCAGTAGCAAGTTCAAGTCCGATATTTCGCAGCACATCTAATGATGTAGCTGAAGCTCTTACTACTTGTGCTCCTGCTTCCATTGCAATATTATAGCTGTCGTCCGTTGAATTATTATCGACTATTATAATTTCATCAACATATGGCTTTATGGATAAAAGTAGTTCACTTAAGTACTTCTCTTCATTTTTAATAATCATACATAGGCTAATAAGCAACTTATTCCCCCCTTTATCTTCATATTGCAAGCCTCTCTAAATCCTTTTTCAATTGATTTGAATTCACAAACCTCAAGGTTTTGATCCCTAGGGTTGCTGCTGTATTAATATTCCTCTGGGAATCATCAATTAATAAAACTTCTTCGCTATTTAAGTTGTATTTTGAAAGTACATATCTGAATGATTCTTTTTGCCTTTTAACATAACCAATATCGTAAGAATAAATAATAATATTGAATAATCTTTCATAATCAAAATGATTTTCCATATACTGAACCCATTCTTTAGAGTTTACGGATAATAGAATTAATTCATATTTGGAACCTAACCTCTCATATATTTCTCTTGTTCCTTCTATTTCAATGAAATGCTCTCTTATCATCTGTTTAAAATCCGTAACTGATAAATCATACTGAGGACTTGAAGATAGTAAAGAATGGATGAACTCATCCTCCGTGACTTTCCCTAGCCAAAAAGGGGAGAAATCATACATGTATAACTTATCCGAAATTCTTTCTTCAGATACTCCAATTTTTTTCGAAATCTTGCCCTCTATTCCTTCAATTCCTTTTATTAATACATCCGATAAATCACATATAATTGTTTTAATCGCCATAATTCACCTATTCCAAGAATTTTTTCAGTCTATCCAATCCATAAATCAAAACTTCCTCATTTATTCCGTAAGTCAGCCTAAAATACATCAAGGATTCATCTAACCCTAGTCCAGAACAAGGTAATAAACTTATACTGCTGTCTTTCAATAGTGCTTTAAATAAAGCTATATCACTCTTGTATTTATAGTTATTAATCTTAAAAGTAATATTAAAATTCGCTTCTGGTATAATGATATTTTCTACACTCGGAGATTTTAATAAGTGATCCATGCTTAGATTTCTCAAATAGAGCATCCGGCGGTTATTTTCTGCCATTTGAGTTATAAAGTCACATTGTTGACATGAGCATTTTTCGTTTCTTAGAACGGCTAATTCATGTAGTGCGATTTCCACCCAGGCTTCATTGACTGCTAATGGTGCATTTCCTATATCATCACCAATAATCTTGATAAACCCTTTAGTCTTATCGCCCATAAAAGTCTCATCCGCCAAGACATAGCCAATTCTGTACTCAGCAAGAAGGTATTTCTTTGAAGCGGTTACAATACGAATGACGTATTTATTGTTAATACCGGCTGGAAACCTCTTTAATCTTTTGTTCCCCTCTCCTTGATAAAAAGCATCTCCTGATTCATCAATAATTAAATAAATACGTTTCTCTTCTAAAAATGGAATGATCTTCTCGAAAAAATCCTCGGAATAATACAAATAGGTAGGGTTTGTCGGATTTGCGATGAATATCGCTTTTGTATTCGCATCGATAGAATCTATCAATTCCTCCGCTGTTATCTGAAATTCTTTCTTTTCAGAACCAATGACGGAATCAATTTGTGCTAATCTCTCGACCCGGTTCAGCATCCTATAGTATGTGGGACCTACAACGAGAAGTTTCTTCCCCTTGTTCTCCCCTTCGAATATCGCTTCTAATATTCTGTTAAAGCCATAGGTTGCTCCAGCCACCATGCAAATATTTCTGATTGAATAGTTTGTACTATGTAAACTATTCTCCAGCTCTATCAGTATTTCCCGCAGTGGTTGAGATCCGGCATCCCATCCATAACCTTGTCTTGGTTTCTCCACCCCATTTATTTCAACCGCCAGCTTGGAAAGTATTACTTTAGGCAAAGGAAACTCACCAGGCTCAGGATATCCCGTTGATAATGCCACGACTTTTTGCTTTATATTTTGAGAATAGGTTAAATCCAAATATTCTCTGAATCTCTGATACGTAACTTCATGAATTGTTTTAGTTAATATCATATTTCCTCCTAACTATTAAAGACCATAGGTTTGTGAATGTGCTCCATACCAAATCCATAGTTCACATTTATAAATTTGCTATTAAAATCAATAACATCTTTCTTTACATACTCATCTCTTAAAATTTTCTTTATAAATACTGCAATCTGTTCTATATCTTTTTCTTTCATCCCCCTTCTTGTTACTTCTTGTAATCCTAACCTCAAAAACAAATCATTCCCCAGTGCTTTGCTGGTATTAACGGACATATTGTTATCTAGAAATCTTTTTACAATTATTTTATTCTCTTCATTTATGTAAACATGCAGTTGATGATTTTCTGTAAATCTGTTCTGGCCAAGCTTTCTTACATTATATCCATACTGCTCCAGACAACTTCCTAAATGATTCGAGTTTCTAACGATTTGATCTGCATATTCTTTACCCCATATATCCATTTCTATAATTGTTATAGCCAATGCAATAACACTATTGATATGTGTAGAGGAGTAAAAATTATTATGAATAATTTTATTGAAGTCTTGGGCATCTGCTTCATCCCTAAATGCAATTAAACCATGATGGGGACCTGGTAAAGTTTTATGCGTATTGGCGACAATAATATTAGCCCCTTCCAATAAGGGAGACTGGAATTTACCGCCCATAATTAAACCAATCGTATGGCTTGCATCGTAAATAATAATGGCCTCATTACCGAGCGCTTCCCTTAGAAGCTTAATGGGATGGGGCTTTAAAAGCACAGAGGTGTCCAGATATAACGCCTTACAATTATTTTTTTTAAAAATCTCGGCTATACCATCTACACTAAAAGTAATATTCGCGTGATCATACTCGGCAAATACATGCCCCCTGCCACTTCTCTCCACAATCCCTTTAGTACAGAAATGTCCACCATGCTTTGAAGACACCGTCATAATCCGATCTCCTGGATCTGTAGTACTTAAAAGGACGCTAATCATGGCATGGACACCGGATAAACAATTTAAATTGACCAAACCTGCATTTAGCATCACTTTCAATCTAACAGATGCATCGTTTATCAATTCAGAAATCTCTGGCATTCCTTTAGCTGCAAAATTACTATGAACAAAGACACCGTCTACGCCTTCCCCCATATTGTAACGATGAGCTAATTTGGAGCGGTAAAAATGTAACGCTAAGTCAGACATAACATTTTCATTGGCTGTTAAATGTAATATTTCATCATAATCACTCTCGAGTGTAGATATTTGTTCGAAATAATGAGGCACCATTCTTTCTCCACCTTTTTCAAATAATGTATTACTCATTAATTAACATTCAAATCTACCTCGTCCTAACAGTATTTCTCCTGTAATAAGGATAAGATGCTCTCTCTCAGTACTCCACTCGGTAATTTCTCAAACTCTTTCAGCATCTTATCCGCTTCTAAGAACGTGAAGTTATCTTTGTATTCCGTTACTTTACGCCATAAAAGTATCTCTATAGCATCAGGATACTTAGCACACATCCTTTTTATATTATTTATCAGCTGTTCAAACTCTCCTGGTGCTCTTGGGTGCTCTTGATGATAGTTCGAAGCCTCTGGAGTAAAATGAAATTCATACCCACGTAAATATAGCTGGTAAGCAAAATCTGTATCTTCCGCTCCCCATCCAATCATTGATTCGTCAAAGCTTAAATCCCTTATATCATTGCGTCTTAATGCCATATTCCCTGTCGTAGCCGCTATCCAGGCAAACCTGAAATCACTGAACCGGTCTGAAACAACTTCACGAATCGAGTTAAAGTTATCTGGAGGTTCAAATAAATAAAAAGTCTTTATAGCCGCATCCAGATTCTGTCTTAATACTTCCGAGGTAAACAGCGTTTCTTCATTTAATAATTTTTGGGTCACCCCGGGATTACGTTCTATAAAGCGTAAAAATTCTGTCTGTGCATTAAATGGAATACGAAGTTTACTGGTGTATTTTCTTAGTATTGAGTATTTTGAACCAATGCTTACTATCTTCTCTTTTGCACGTAAAGCATTGCAATGTTCCTCTAAAAAGGAAGATGAGGGAATCCGGTCACTATCAACAAAAACAATTAAATCACCACTAGCCAACTGTATTCCCCGATTTCTTGCGCTGGCTCTCCCCTTCGATTCACCGTAAGAATAAACGATATTCATTTGATGAGAAAAGGATCGAATCATTTGTTGTGTATTATCTGTGCTTCCATCATCCGCAATTACAATCTCAAAATTCTTGTTCGTTTGTTGTGTAAAGCCTGACAAAGTGCTTTCCAAGTCACTTAACTTGTTGTACGTGGGAATTACCACAGAAATGGAACTCATACCTTCGCTCCCGTCTAAACTGAATACATCCAATTAATTACCTGCGCTCTCATATCTTTTCAGACCTGCTTTAAAAAGAAAAAGCGAACCCCACATGCAATATATAGAAGCAATTGGACAGATAAACCACAAGTATTTCCATAATGTTTTCTCAAAAAGAAATGATGCTGGTATAAATCCTATAAATGCATAAGGTAGAATAAAAATTAAAATTAACTGTATGGCATGGTTATAAATATTTATTGGATATTTTCCGAATTCATGAAATCCATTAATAGAAACAGGAAGAGAAATGCCTGCATTTTTGTACCAAAATGATATTGAATTGGCAGCCAGATTGATAGAAGCTGATATCATACTTACGAAAAGAAAAATAAGCAAAAAAGCAATTACTTTTCCAGCAGTCCACTCTATGCCAGTGTTATTTAACGAATAGCCTACAATAACAAGACCAATTACAATATTGCCTAACCCGTTAACTCCAATTTTTGAGCTTATCACCTGTAGCGTTATTGAAAGCGGTCTCAAAAGATATTTATCAAGTCCGCCTGAATTAATTGAAAATGGCAGACTCCATACACCTTCAAATAATAACGAAGCCAGTCCTTCCGAAAATGTGACCATACCGTATATTAACAGCATTTGATTGAGTGACCATCCGTTGATCTGAGGTATTTTCTCAAAAATAACTCCAAGAAATATCAATCCTAATGTGCATGTGAATATGGAGGAAAGCGACATAATTAATAAATCGATCTTATATTCCAATAGAACTTTCACTTGTTGTCCCATAAGCCGAAAATACATAGCTACATTTCGTTTGAGTAATTTCATACACTCACCCATCTCAGATTATCGGCTAACCTCCATATACTGTTAATTTTTTTATTGCTTTTCTCCAAAATAAGGAACCAAGGAACCACATTACCCCAAACCATAATATTTGCACTCCTATCAATGAAATAGCAGTATGGATATCGACCTTCTGCAAGAAAATTGAAGCAGGTGTATGCAGTAGGGATTGAAAAGGAGAAAATAGAGCAACCGTCTTGAACCATTCAGGAAAAAAATTCAGGGGTATTAGCGCACCAGAAAAAAGATTGATAAGCGCAGTACGAAATGCCACAATTCCATTTATGCTTGTAGTCCAAAAACACAAGAGACTGAACAAAAAAATAAGTGTGTATCGAACCCATAAGGAGCAAAGTATGCTAATTGCAGTCATGATCCATGTTTGTGGATGATTAGGTAACGGTATATCAAAAGCGAATTTGAGAAGTGTTCCGACAAAAACAGTACTGAAAGTACCTTCAAAAATGCTTGCACCAAGAGTTTGAGCAAAATTCGCTTTCTGAAAATTAATAGGCCTAAGCAGATCCATAACGACACTGCCTACCATAATCTTTTTCGAGATTTCATAATCGGTTTTAAGGGACAGCAAGTTATTACATATATAAGATATTAATAAATATTGTTTTAAATTTTCCCACCCAAATCCATTTACTACTTCATTACTTGCAAAGATAGCCTTCCAAATATAAAAAAGGCATACCATTTTCACCACACTGAATAACAAATTACTAAAAAAAGCTGTTCTATACGCTATTGAATCCTGAATTGAAGACCTCATAATTGCTATGTATTTATTATTTTTCATATTATTTTCTTTTGAGATCGGTCGTTTATATTTCTGACTACTTGATTAATTCCAGGCTCTTCGATGGAAAAATCTACAACCGCTGAAAAATTCATCACCGTATTCACAATGCTTCCCGCAGTATGTTCAAATCGGTCAAAAGTTAAAGAAATTTGTCTTTCATCTATACAGCAGGCATCGAAATAGGATAATTCTTTCGAAATAGCGTTGATATCAACGGAATCTTTAAGCTTAATATGAATAACGCGTTTCCTTGCAAAGTTATCCTTTGCTTGCTGCAATTCACCATCATGAATAATGTTACCTCGATCAATGACGAGAAGCCTTCTGCAAATATCATCAATGTCATCCAAATCATGCGTAGTTAATATAACTGTCGTTTCCTTTTCCTGATTTAGCTTTTTGATAAAATACCGAACTCTTTGTTTCACTTCAATATCCAGGCCAATAGTCGGCTCGTCGAGAAAAACAATTTTGGGATTATGTAAAAAAGCTGCCGCTAAGTCTGCCCTCATTCTCTGGCCTAGAGATAAGCTTCTCGCCGATAAATGAATAAATTCTCCGAGTTCCAATATATTTTCAAATGTGCTCATATTATCTGCATATATTAAATCTGGAATTTCATAGATTTCCTTTAGCATTCTGAATGATTCAAGGATAGGTATATCCCACCACATTTGAGTTCTCTGGCCAAAAACTGCACCAATAGACTTCGTATATTGAATTCGATTCAGATGCGGAATCAGCTTATTAATTAGAATATCTCCGCCTGTTGGAACTAAAACACCTGTCATCATTTTTATTACTGTTGATTTACCCGCTCCATTTGAACCTAAGAATGCAACAGATTCTCCTTCTCTTATAGACAAGCTTATATTGTTAACAGCGATTTTATCTACATACTTTGGTGAGAACAAATGTTTCATTGCCCCCGCAACACCTTTTTCTTTTATCGGTTGCCGGTAGATCTTAGATATTTTTTCAAGAGAAATCAAATTCATTTGAACCTCCATAAAGGTTTTTTACATTTATTATTTTAGTAAGAATAATATTTCTTATTTTTAACATTACTAAATAATTTTCATCCTCCTCTAAATTCCTTTATTTCAATTTTATAACTCTATAAATACCCAGTATAGTATCTATTTTTCGGATTAAGTCCCATATTTTCGGAAATTAATTATAATTTTTATAGTTAATGCATTGAATAATGACTGGGAAATAAAGTAATGTTGAAGAAGGACAGAAAAACTCCGGCGATTCTCCGGCTTTCAGCCCATATGAACACTCGCCCACGATAAACTAAGGCACGAGGTCCAATTCCCCACTCCACACAGACATAGTCAATCCATACCTCGGGCTCTTCTTCTCCCCACGGTTCCCATAGGTCACAATCCTTCATTTTATGCGGTTTGTTCTCTTCGCCTTTCCTCATGTTTCCTTATCCCCCATTTCTTTTGGTTTGCATATTCTCGCTCTTCTTCATAATAAATCCGGCCATATTCTGCATGCCAAATCACCATAAGCAACATCCGGTGCTTACAGCAGGGACAGATCAGCGGATCTTGACCATAACTTTCCAGCATTCGCTCACGACAACTCTCCTTCTTTTATTATTTGGATGAAAAGATCATCTCGATTTGTTTATATACCATGAACCGCCACTGACTTATAACCATCTGCGACTCCTTGTTTTTTCCACGGCTGTATAAACCGTAGCGCCCTACCATCCGGAAATGCTTTGGCGGGATGGGCTGCACCAGGTCTAAATAAACTTCACCACTGGCAAGACCACATCGACTCGTTTACCCGTTCGATGATCTGCATACCAATAATGGACTTTATGGTAATCATAACTGACGACTCAGTACTCCGCGATCGCCGGACGTGCTAAATAGCGCCCAATATATTTTGCGGCTCCCCGCGCATCTTTCATCCGTTGTTCCCCATTCACGTAAAACTTTTGCCACGGCTTTCGTAAGTACTCATACGAGATAAACTCTGCCTTTATCCACTCCTTGTTCCGGTCCAGCGTACCTTCTGTAATGAGTGAATGGGTGTGCGGGTTAAACTTTTAATCGTGTCCAAATGTATGTATTACCATTATGACACCGACTCATATCTCTTACTCTTTTTTTCCGCCGGTAGTAATACTGAATCACTTTAGCCACTTGGTTGCTGAGTTCATTTAACTTATGCCGGTCTTGAAAAACACCTTATACAATTCTTCTTGTACCGTAAAGACCAGATGGCGGTGAGGCACATTCAAGATACGTTCCTGCTGCTTTTCTGCCCATTCATCCTTATACTTTTTCCCGAATCCATGACAAAAGCGGCTTTTACAGGTAAAACAAATACACACCGGATCCGGCGTGCCTTTTGTACATCCCTTGCATTCATATCTCGCGTAGCCCATATCCCGCGTGCCACAGCGCATGGCTTTATTCCCGTTACTGTAATACTACTGCGAAGGTCCTCTGGCAGGTGATGTCCATGCATTTCCATGAACCCATGAAAGTGGTCTTTTAGGATCTGCTTTATGATTCCTCGTTTCTTCCACGTTTCTTGGTTTTTCATGTTCATCCCCCCTACCTTTTTCTTCAGAGCTATCCACATTTTTTTGTATTGTATAATTTCTTGAACAACAAAAAAGCCCTGATAAATCAAGGGTTTCTTGATCATCAGGACTTAAATTATTGTGCCAAAAATCGTTACAAACCAGTGACAAACTACGTTCCAAACGGTGACTAGATGAATTACAGCTCACAATGGACAGGAATTATTGTTTAGTTAAAACCCCGCTGCCGCATCCCCTCAAACAGCAGAATCGTCGCGGCCATCGCCGCATTAAGCGATTCGGCACGGCCGGCCATAGGGATAATGATGCTTTTGTCAACGAGGGCGGCCGTCTGTGGTGAGATGCCCTGGCCTTCGCTGCCGATCAGCAGCCACTGGCTACCGTGAAAATCATGGGTGTAGCAGGAGTCCGTTCCCGTCAGTGAAGTGCTGACCAGCAGTGCGCCGCGTCCCCGGGCCTGCGGCAGAATGGCGCTTAAGTCCCCCTCCACAACCGGGAGATGGAACATCGAGCCCATCGTGGAGCGGATGGTCTTGGGATTGTACAGATCGGCGCAGCCTTTGCCGAGGATCACGCCGTCCGCACCTGCGGCATCGGCACTGCGGATAATCGTCCCTACGTTGCCAGGGTCCTGAACACCATCAAGCACCATAACCCAGCTGTCCGGCTTCGCGAGGATGGCTTCCAGGCCCTGTTGCTCCTTGTGCACAATGGCAAATACCGGCTGCGGTGTCCCGGTGCTGCTGCACTTGGCGATAACCGCCGCTGATACACCGATGACCTCCATACCCTGCACCGATTGGAGCAGAGACTTCAGCTCAGAAGGCATGCCTTTATCCAGGTCAAAGGCCAGGCACTCCACCTCGGTTTCAGCAAGCAACGCCTCCTGTACCAGATGGATTCCTTCCACAATATATTTGCCGGTTTTGTCACGGTGCTTCTTCTCCTGAAGACTGGCCCATTCCTTCACCCGCGTATTTTGGGGAGACATAATTTCCATAGGGGTCCTACCTTTCTGTTCCGTGCTGCGCCTATTGATAGGCTATTTCCAGCTTCGTCAGATTGTCCTTCCGGCCAACAATGACAAGTACGTCACCTTCGACCAGGCGGTCTTCCGCTCTGGGGGAAATGTTCATTTCCTCACCCCGGCGGATAGCCATAACGTTGCAGCCGTATTTGGCGCGGATGTTCAGCTCCTGCAGGTTCTTGCCCAGCATCGGTCCGGACACCTTCATATCGAGGATACTGTAATCCGGTGACAGCTCGATATAGTCAAGGATATTGGGCGAAGCCAGGTGATGTGCCACCCGCATGCCCATATCCCGTTCGGGATAAATCACTTTGTCTGCGCCAATCTTGCTGAGTACCTTGCCGTGCAGCTCGCTTTTGGCCTTGACCAGAATGGCCGGAACGCCAAGGTCCTTCAGAATCAGCGTCGTCAGAATGCTGGCCTGAATATCTTCACCAATTGCCACCACCACCACATCGAAGTTGCGGATGCCCAGCGCACGCAGCGCCTCTTCATCTGTGGAATCAGCGGATACGGCATGGGTTACTATGCTTGAGATTTCTTGCGTGCGCTGCTCGTCAGCATCGATCGCCAGCACATCGAATCCCATGCCGCTGAGCGCCTTGGCGACACTTGAGCCGAAACGCCCCATGCCGATTACGGCATATTGTTTTTTTGCAGCCATTTCTGTACCTCCCGTAGCAATTTGCATCTCACACAGTATAGCATAAGGAGCCCCAAACTTGAATTTCCAGCGCACTTTCAGGGCACCTTATAACGAGGCAAACATTAGTTGAACTTTGGAATAACCCAAAATATCTAAGGAGGCTCTATTCATGCCGGTTACCATTGATTTGCGCCAGGCGATTATCCATAAAGTGCACGGTCAGTCCGAAGCCGACCTGCGGCAGATGATTGAAGGCTCCGTGGACGGGCCCGAAACGGCGCTGCCTGGACTAGGTGCTGTATTCGAAATGATGTGGAAGGATCTGGACCACGCCAAGCAGGATGCACTGGTCTCGATGCTGCACGAGCATTTGGAGAAGATCACTCCAGGCTCCATCACCTCCCAGCAGTGACGCTAGTCTAGCAAAAAACCTCCGCGTTCCACAGCGCAGCTGCGCATTGTGGAAACGGAGGTTTTTTTGACAGAGAGCATCTCTCTGGTACTAAGACCCGATACACAGGTCGATCATTTAAGGAGCCGTCTCCAGGAATTTTGCAGTCGGATTCTTTTCCATGGCCGTACGCATCGCGTATTCGTTCTCGAAGAGCACAACATAGTTGCCTTTCTTGTCCGTGACCAGCGTGGAGTTGATGCGGAACTTGCTTGCATCCGGCTTGTTCTCGTCCACAATCCAGCGCGCGAACTGATAGCTCATCCGCTGTAGCTGAACATCTACGCCATACTCGCCTTTCATGCGGTATTCGAACACCTCGAATTGCAGCTGTCCGACGACACCCAGCAGAATATCGTCGAAGTTGACCGTGCGGAACACCTGAATCATGCCCTCTTCTGTCAGCTGGTCGATCCCCTTCTGGAACTGCTTTGATTTGAGGGCATTTTTGATACTCACTTTGGAGAAAATCTCCGGCGAGAACGTCGGCAGCTCATCGAACTCGATATCTCCGGCTTGACTCAGTGTATCCCCAATACGGAAAATGCCGGGATCGAACAGCCCGATAATATCCCCCGGAAAAGCTTCCTCGACGATATCACGGTCCTGAGCCAGGAATTGCTGCGGCTGGGACAGCTTAATGTCCTTGCCTGCACGAACATGTTTCACGCTCATACCGCGCTCGAACTTGCCGGACACGATCCGCAGGAAGGCGATCCGGTCACGGTGGGCCGGGTTCATGTTCGCCTGGATTTTGAAGACATAGCCGGTGAATTTCTCATTCGTCGGCTCTATGGAGCCGACAGTACTGCGACGCGGCTCCGGTTTCGGTGCAAGCTCCAGGAAGTTGTCGAGAAAGGTCTGCACGCCAAAATTATTAATCGCACTGCCGAAGAATACCGGTGTCAGCTCACCGCGCAGTACTTTTTCATAGTCAAAAGCATCCCCTGCCACGTCAAGCAGCTCGAGATCCTGACACAGCTGGTCATGCAGGTAATCTCCGGCCATCTCGCGGATGATTGGGTCACGGTAACTTTCAACCTTTTGCACGTTGATTACAGAATGGTCGTCGCCCTGGAACAGCTCCACCTGATTCTTCATCCGGTCATATACGCCGCAGAGCTCACGCCCTCCGCCGATTGGCCAGTTCATCGGTACAGAGCGGATGCCCAGCACATTCTCCAGCTCTTCCATCAGCTCGAACGGACTTTGACCTTCACGGTCCAGTTTGTTAATGAACGTAAAAATCGGAATGCCCCGTTTGGCGCAGACCTGGAACAGCTTGATCGTCTGTGCTTCCACACCCTTGGCTACGTCAATCAACATGACTGCACTGTCCGCAGCCGTTAAAGTACGATAGGTGTCCTCACTGAAATCCTGGTGACCCGGGGTATCCAAAATATTCACCCGGTGATCCAGATAGTCAAATTGCATCACGGAGGAAGTTACAGAGATTCCGCGCTGTTTTTCAATTTCCATCCAGTCACTAGTCGCATGCTTGCTCGCTTTACGGGCCTTAACCGAACCCGCCAAACGGATCGCGCCGCCGAACAGCAGCAGCTTCTCCGTTAATGTTGTTTTCCCCGCATCCGGGTGGGAAATGATCGCAAACGTTCTGCGTTTGTCCACTTCCTTTTGCAGCTTCTGATCCGGTGCCATATAGTTTGCACGTATCCCTTCATATATAAATTCATGCTTCTGCTTCAATTACCGGGTGTCCATCAAATCGGTGTTCTGCTCATTGGTACAAACCCCTTTATCGGTGAATTTGCCGTTGTCACATACCGTTATTGTTACATTTCCTCTTCTGGTGAAAGCATCCTTCTCAGTATAACAAAATCCGGGGGAGATTATCTACATAATAAGCGGTTGAAGGCAAAGTTGTTGGTAAATTGTCGGGGGAATGATTATCTGTGCAAAGCGGTAACCACGCAAAAATCCCCCTGCAGCCATCAAAGGCAACTACAGGGGGAACCGCTTCATACCATAAATCATTTACGCGATGAACTAGCTGTTAGTCTGCCATACCACGTTGTCTTCATCCTGTCCGTTAACCGGCCACCAGTGGAAGCCTTCACGGGCCAGAAGCTGATCGGCTTCGACCGGACCCCAGGAGCCTGCCGGATAGGATGCCAGATCACCTGTGCCTTCCTTCCATGCCTTCGCAATGCGGTCCACGAAGGACCATGCTGACGATACTTCATCCCAGCGGGTAAAGTAGGTTGAATCGCCGCGCGCGGCATCATGCAGCAGACGCTCGTAAGCTTCAGGCGAGTTGATGCCGACCATGCAGCTCTGGCAGAAATCCATAGCAAGCGGCTGGATTTCCGATTCCGAGCCGGGCTTCTTGGCATTGATCTTCACGTAGATGCCTTCCATCGGATTAACGCGGATGACAAGGAGGTTCGGCTCCAGTTTATGCTTTTGACCCAAATAGACGTTGGTCGGCATACCCTTGAACTCCACCACCACTTCTGTGGTCTTAACAGGTAGGCGTTTACCCGTACGGATATAGAACGGTACACCCGCCCAGCGGAAATTGTCTACAAATACACGGGCCGCAAAATACGTCTCCGTATTCGACTCTGGATCTACCTTGTCTTCCTGGCGGTAAGCCGGAAGGGTTTTGCCTTTATAGAGGCCTTGTGTATACTGTCCGCGCACCACGTTCTCATGAACTTCCTCAGAGGAAGCGTAAGGCCGCAGCGAGCGCAGCACTTTAACCTTCTCATCACGGATATCTTCCGCCAGTAGACGGCTTGGCGGTTCCATCGCAATCATCGTCAGCAGTTGCAGAATATGATTCTGGCCCATATCACGCAGCGCTCCTGCATGGTCATAGTACCCGCCGCGTTCCTCTACCCCAACGGTTTCACCGAGTGTAATCTGAATGTTGGCAATATGCTTGTTGTTCCAGAGCGGCTCGAAGAAGGCATTAGCAAAACGGATCACTTCAATGTTCTGCACCATTTCCTTGCCCAGGTAATGGTCGATCCGGTAGATCTCTTCTTCCTTGAACACCTGGCGGATCTGCTCGTTCAGTTGTTCTGCGGATTCCAGATTATAGCCGAACGGCTTCTCGATCACTAGACGGTTCCAGCCCCGGGTCTGCAGCATACCGCCAGCCTTGAGGTTAAACGAGACACTGCCGAACAGTTCGGGAGCAAGGGCGAGATAGAACATCCGGTTCCCTGGAATATGGAACTTCTCTTCCAGTGCTTCGGTCTGCTCGTTCAGCTCACGGAATCCGTCAATATTGTTGATGTCCAGAGACTTGTATTCAAAATGCTGTACGAACTCATTCCATTCGTCTGCATCTCCCGCCTGGTAGCGGCAGAATTCATAAATGGATTCCTTCACATCTTCACGGAATTCCTCTTGGGTACGGGGACGCCGAGCCACGCCAATGACCGCGAAATCATGGGTCAGCTTGCCTTCACGGTACAAACTGTAAATCGCCGGGAAAAGCTTGCGGCGGGCTAGATCTCCGGTTGCCCCAAAGATAAAGAATACAGCACCGGGTGTATGCAGTGCATCAAGGGTTTGATTTTCAGCCATGGCTCCTCATCTCTCTGTATGTAATATAGTTGACAATCATTCTCAGCGCCGGATAGTTCATAAAATACATCTACGGCGTGATGTCATTTTATCATATCCGCGATAAGGATGCTATCACATTCCTGACAGTTTTTCTCGGGATTTCGCAAATTTCCATTACTCTTTCTTATCCGTTTATGCGCTCCCGCTTATAGGACGGTGCAGTCCGGCATTCACAAACATATTATACCCTCCTGCCAAAAGCTCCGCAAACGCAGGCCCGCATACGGAGTTTTTGGCCACCAGCCTTCAAATATAACAAAAAGCCGTCTACGGGGTATAATATCCGTGTAACGGCTTTTCCGGAAAATATAGTATAGCAAGGAGTTCGTGTGGAAATCACCTGCTCAATATTCAATAGTTATTAAAGGGAATCCGAGTGTCACCCGGTTGGTGTTGTTGTTGCCGTTCTTATGGACTGCCAGCTGTAGCGCAATGGAATGGCTTCCGCTGCTGACCGCGCGCTCAAGGCCCGGAACACTGTAGGAGCGGCTGTATGTAGTGTCGTCTTCGTAGCTCTCTTCTGGGTTCATTCCGGGGAGCTGTTCTTGGATCGATTGTTCTATTAAAAATAGTGCGGCTTCCGGCCCGCTCTGAGCCTTAGCGGTTCCTTGCAGCGAAGCATTCCACTCGGCAGCAATGCCCGCCTGATGCATCTGCTGTCCGGCCGCTTCTGCAGCGGCCGGAAGTTCCGGCGCATTCCGCAGATCCGCCGTCTCGAAGGTCACAATCACATAGCTGCGTCCGCCTCCCAGCTCGCTCCAGAACAGCGTGGCCTGTGCGCCGGCCAGAACGGCCGCCGCACGGGAGGTCATATGCCCGTCTTCGTCAGACCGGCTGACAGCTCCAAGCCCAAGCTTCGCCGCGAGGCTCTGTGCAGCCTCTGCGGTAGATACGCCGGATGTACCAGTACTGTATTCGCCTTGCCACTTCAAGACAAGCCGGAGCGGTGAATCCGGCAGAGTGGCTGTACCGCCAAGGCCTGCCATACGTTCGAGAGAATCAGCGAGACCGTCAGTACCTGTGTCCGCTATGGCTTTAGATGAAGTCTGGGTTGGAGTGAAGGACGGGGCAACTTGTGAGGGCGTATGTGCAGCTGCCGCGGGAGCAGATGGATGGGATAACGCGGTGTCTTCAGCCGATGTTGTCACCCCAGCTGAGCCCGCTTCTCCTACAGCACCTGCACTGCGGAATCCGGCCAGCAGTACAGCCGCCAAGCACAATCCGGTCATCAGCAGTGTCCCTTTGCCAGCACCTCTTCTTATCCCTTTGTTCCCCATTGTCAATCTCCCTCTCTATCCGGTCTAGTAATCTACTAAACAGGATATCCAAGAAGAGAGATTATATACCTGCGGTTATTCCGCAAGTCCGTTTTTATAAGCATAAATGGCTGCCTGGGTACGGTCCTCTACACCCAGCTTGGCCAGTATATTCGTCACATGGAATTTCACGGTCTTAATCCCAATAATGAGCTGGTCCGCGATATCCTGGTTGGATTTGCCCTGAGCCAGCAGCTTCAGTACTTCCATCTCGCGTTCGGTAAGCTCCTTGTAGGCAGGCGCATCGCCACCTTTCGCATTTGTGCGGAACCGGTTCATCATTTTGGAGGCGACCTGCGACTCCAGCACCGACTGGCCTCTTGCAGCAGCGCGGATAGCATCGGCCACTTCGCTGGCCCGCGAGGTTTTCAGCAAATAGCTGAATGCGCCCGCTTCAATCACCGGATACATTTTTTCATCATCCAGATAGCTGGTGAGCACAATCACTTTACAATCGGGGTACAGCTTAAGAAGCTGTCTCGTCGTTTCAATTCCGTCCATGCCGTCCATAACCAGGTCCATCAGGACCACATCAGGATTGTATTCCTGGGCTAGCCGTATGCCTTCTTCTCCACTTCCTGCCTCACCCACCACTTCGATCCCATCCTCGGTGCCGAGCACCGCAGCAAGTCCAATCCGGACCATTTCGTGATCGTCCACAAGCAGTACTTTAATCGCTTCCGCTTCCTCCATCTCCATGGCACCCTTGCCTCCTATTCATTAACTAATGGTACGGTAATCTCAATTCGCATACCTTTGCCCGGAGCGGTAATGAACTGGATCGAGCCTCCAGTCTCAATAATCCGCTCCTGCATGTTCGACAAACCGTAGGATGTCTGCTTGCTCTCATCCATCTCGAACCCGACCCCGTCGTCACGCAGCGTCAGGCGGACAGTGTCGCCCCGCCGATGCAGCCGGATCTCCATCTTCTCCGCCTTGGCGTGCCGCAGGGTGTTGGAAATGGCTTCCTGCACGATGCGGAACAAATGATTCTCAATGCCCTTCATCAGCTGTACATCCGGGTCCATCTCGAACACAATGTCGATCGGAACCTTGATCTCCAGCTCCTTGATCAGCTCCTGCAGCCCCTGCCGCAGCCCTTTGCCCTCCAGATAGACCGGGCGCAAATGCAGCAGTAGCGCCCGCATCTCAGACTGGGCGACGGCAGACATTTCCTCAATCAGCGCAATTTGCCGCTGCGCCTTGTCAAAGTCCTTTTCCAGCGTCCGCCCTACTGCTGTTGCCGTCATGGAGATCGCGAACAGCTGCTGCGACACGGCGTCATGCAATTCCCTGGCCAGCCGCTGCCGTTCTTCCATAATCGCTGTGACACGGGCCTGCTCGGCCAGCTTGGCGTTGTTCGTCGAGAGCCGCTGCAGTGTATTCACCTGGTTCTCCCATTTGCCGCTGATCCGGCTGAGCTGCTCGCTGAGCCGGCCCAGCTCATCACTGCCCAGATCCGGCATCGCCGGAGTCAGGTTCCCTTTCTCCCAGGCCACCAGTGTCGCCCGCAGGCGCTCCAGCTTCCGCTTGGTCCGGAATCCCTGGTAGAAACCAAAGACGATGCCGAACACTACCGGTAGCAGAATCAGCGATACCGCTGTCCTCACACCGATTTTCCAATCCTCAAACGGTTGCAGATATCCATATGTATACATGATGTACAGGAAAACGAGCAGCATGACCAAAGAGAAAAGAGCTCCCTCCCCCATGCTGCGCGTAACCATATTACTGCTTTTTTTGCCCATGCCGGGAAGCCCTCCTCCATGTTTCCGTGTCAGACCACTCAATCTGCCCGCACATCCAGGTCACCCATAATATAAGAAATATTAAACTTCACTTTCTGCTCACAGCTATCGTAGTTAGCTGACTTCCAATTCAGCCGGTTTAGCATGCCCGCGTCTCGGTGGCTGCCGAATTCAATGGAGCCGAACAGCACAAATGCCTCGATCTCCACGCCATAATCCTCGGACAGATGTATGTCCGTATCACCAAAGATCCCCTGGAACAGCATCACGGTCTCCCGGTCTTCTGCCATCGCCAGCGACAGGTCAATATCCGCCTCACCCAGCACATGCCAGGCGCTCAGGCTGCGCATAACCCATGGTGACAGATCCCAGTCAAATCTGGAGGAGAAGCTTTGCTTCTGCATAAACCCGCCCCTGCGCTGTATCCGTCTGGATTTGACAAAAAACATCCCCAGAGAGATCAGGCAAATCCCGAGCACCAGCAGCAGGTGATCCAGCAGCAGCAGTACTGCGCCAACCCCCAATAGCTTATAGCCTTGCTTGACTTTGCCCGACGTTGTCCGGTAAATCCCGAGCAGCAGGAACAGAAGCGCGACAATGGAAAAAAAGCCGAGCCATCTGCCAAATATCATCAAGCAGCCAATGCCGATCAGTCCTATGGCAATCATACGGTTCCGTTTATCCATTTCGCACCTCCTATAAGTTTTGCGAAGCAAAACTGACTTCGTAAGCATAAGCCTTAAGTTTTGCGAAGCAAAACTGACTTCGTAAGCATAACCCTTATGTTTCCCGCATCCCGCTACAAAAGCCATACCGGTATGGAAGATCCATACCGTATGGCTTTACCTTGATCAGCATATCATATCCGCCTATGGTTTAGGAACAGGCTTTATTCTTCTTTTTTATCCAAAGAAGGGGAAGATGGTGAGGTGTTCAGCTTGCTCTTCAATGCAGCGAGCTGTTCTTCCACTTTCAGCTGCTTTTCAGCATCAACCGGTTTGCTGTATGCTGTTGCCGAAGGGCTGTAAGGGGCACGCATGACATCAGCTTCCGCTTCAAGCTGCATGATTTTTTCTTCCATGCGGTGGAAGCCCAGGGACGCGCTGCCGCTCTCGATGGCATGAACACTGCTGATTTGCGACATTTGCTTCTTGGCCTTGGCCATTTGTGCACGGGATACCAGCTCATTGCGTTTGTTGCGCAGCTTGTAGAATTCGTCCTTCATATCATGGAGCTGCTGTACCAATTCCTTGGCTTGCACTTCCGCCTGAGCATGAAGCTCGCTGTATTCGGCTTGCTTCTGGTCGAAGTAGATTTTTTCTTCCAGCAGCTTGCGTGTAACTTCCTCCTGGCCATTCTTCAGTGCCAGTTCAGCCTGGGCTGCACGTTGTCCGGATACCTTCGCAGCTTCCTCTACACGCTGCTTCATGCGGCGCTCATTGGCCATCTGCTTCGCTACAGTTACCTCAGCTTCGTGAATTTCAGCCTCCATATCGCGCAGATATTGATTCAGCATTACGATTGGGTCCTCTACCTTATCCAGCAAGTCATTTACCGACGCCTTTGTCATATCCTTAATCCGTTGAAATACTCCCATAATTTACACTTCTCCCTTCTCGTATTTGGCAAGTTTTTGTTTGAGCTCTTCGACTTCTTTTTGCAGGGCCTTCTTCTCAATATCCTTCATCATGGCATCAATACCGGAGTCTTGTGCCGAATAGGCACCCGCTTTATCATAACCGGGGTTGTAGCCCGGCTGGCTGCCGTAAGGGCCGTATCCGCCCTGTCCGTGAGGACCATGAGGTCCTTGTGGTCCGCGTCCATGCTCAGGTCTTCCTGAGTAAGGGCCGCCATAAGGGCCACCTGGCGCGCCGGGTCCAGGTCCGAAAGGATTATACTGGGTCGGCTCTTTAGGGATAACAAGCGCTGCGACAAAATAAGCAAGAATGCTAGCTCCGCCGGTAAAAGGAATACTAACCACCAGCAGAATCCGGAACAGGGTGGAGTCGATGCCGAGCGTCTCGGACAATCCACCTGCCATCCCTGTCATCACCTTGTCACGGGTTGAACGATACAATCGGGTCATAGAACTACTCCTTTCCATCGTTGTTCAGTTTCTCCTTCAGGCGGGCCATTTCTCTTTCGAGTACAGTCGCCACGGTTTCTCCAGCCTGAATGGCGTATTCCTGGCCCATGCGGCGCAGATCGCGCAGACTCTTCGCTTCCAGCTCCCAATCGCTCATCCGGTCTTCCAGCCGGCCGAACATTTTGGGAACATCGCCGCCATTGCCATATGCCGTGGCTCTTTGATTCATGCGCTGCTGCAACCGCAGCGACTCCATCCGTGCTGCATAATACTGGCGTTTGCTGTATACCGTCTGATACTCCATTTTCAGCTCGTTCAGCTGGCCTTCAAGCTCAAAAAGTGATTGCTGGCTCTGCTCCAGCAGACCGCTGTACTGCTCCAGCTTTTCCTCGTGAATAATCTTTTCCTGAAGCGCCAGCTTAGCCAGGTTATCCTCACCAGCCTTGAGCGCCAGCAGCGCCTGCTCTTCACGTTTGTTCCTCATGGCCGTCGCCTGATTTACCTGCTGCTGCAGTTGCTTCGTATGGGCTGCATATTGCTGGTACAGCCTCTCGGCTTCGGCGATTTCCTCACGGGTTGAGTGTAGAAATTGATCGATCAGCTTCACCGGATCCTGGCTCTGTTCCAGTCGTTCATTCAAGTTAGCTACGGTAATATCCCTCATGCGGCGAAAAACACTCATGATTTTCGGCTCCCTCCCTGCTTCTTATTAAGTAACCTTGGAATGCTTAATATGTTCCGTTTCTTCTACCCTTCAGCACCGATATGCCCCAAACCACCAGCGCGATACCGAGCAGCGGTCCGATGATCCAGGAAAGCTTCGCGATCAGGGACATGATACCGATGAACAGCACCACCCAGCCGATAACTTTGCGTCCGCTTTTAATTCCGTAGTACCCGAGAACAACCAGCAATACCGGGAACAGAAGTCTGAACATTCCATGGATCAGCGGAAGGGCAATCCCCATCAGCATAATTGCTCCAAGTACGATCAGGACAATCGCAAGTCCGTTACCTTGTCTTCTTTGCATTTTTTCTCACCGCCTTTCGTTAACCTTGAACCTTATAGCCTTATTCTAGGGCAAACCGCAGACTTTCAAAACAGACCGTGGACGGTTTTGTGTACTGGACCTTAGTCGGGGAGGCTATGCGACTGCAGGATGCCTGGACGGGGCAGAGTACTCTCCGGCACCGCCAACTTCGGTTTGCGTAATCCTGCAGCGTTGTACATAATATGGAAGTAAACAGCCTGGAGCTTGAAATATTCCTTATCTGGTTACTGTTTATAAGCGGTACAGCAAAGGAGCATAACCCATGAAGACACTACTCATCGTTGAAGATGACCGAAGCCTGAACAAAGGGATCGCCTTAACCCTTGCCCAGAATGATTTCGCGATACAGCAAGCCTACGATATTGCCTCAGCGGAGCAAATCGTTTCTTCTATTAAGATAGATCTGATCATTCTGGACATTAATCTCCCTGACGGTAGCGGATTAGACTACTGTGAGAAAATCCGTAGAACCTCTCAGGTGCCGATTATCTTTTTGACCGCAAATGACCTGGAGCCGGATATCGTTACTGGGTTTGAGCTTGGAGGCGATGACTATATCACTAAGCCTTTCAGCCTGATGATCCTGCGGGCCAGAGTCATGGCCGTTCTCAAACGGGCTTCCTCCCGGGGCGGGGATAAATTCACACTCGGCCCCTTGAGCTTTGATTTTGGACGGCTGGAATTCCATAAGAATTCGGAACCCTTAACCCTTAGCAAAACCGAACTGAAGCTGCTGAAAATACTGGTCGCTAACCCCGGCATGATTCTAAACAGAGAACAGTTAATTGACAAGATCTGGTCGCAGGAGGCCGAGTTTGTGGATGAGAACGCACTCACGGTAGCCGTCAAACGGCTGCGCGCCAAGATCGAGGACGAGCCTTCGGCTCCGAAATACATTAAAACCGTCTATGGCCTGGGTTATATGTGGGCGGAGAGACCGAATCTATGACCAGCCGCAATGATGTACGGAGCTCCAAACGAGGGAACCTCATTTTTTCGGCAATCTTAGTGCTTCTGGTGCTGGGTTACGCCGGAAGGGTCATGTTTCTGGAAGGGGAGCAGCCGGCACTCACGGAACTGACGGTCCTCTTCGTGTCCTGTATGCTGATCCTGGGAGCCTTATGGAATTGGATGCTGCGGCGGCAGGTTACAGCCTTTATGAATTCTGTAGATGAAATGGTGGACCGGGCGATTCATGGACGCGAGAAGCTAACCCATTTTGACGAGACCAGCCTCTCTTCCCTGGAGCATAAATTGTTGCGCTACATCGAGATTAACCAAGCGAATGAGCAGAATCTGGAGAGCGAAAAGAACACCATCAAGGAACTCATCTCAGATATCTCCCATCAGACCAAGACCCCTCTCTCCAATATTCTGCTCTACAGTCAGCTGCTTGCCGAAATGCCGGAACTCGGTGGGGACACACGGCTTCTGCTAAACCAGATCGAATCGCAATCGGAAAAGCTTGAATGGCTGATCACCTCATTAATCAAATTATCCAGACTGGAAACGGGTATGATTACCCTGCACAGCGAGGTCACCCCTGTTATTGCGACGATTACCAGCGCTGTATCCCACATCTATACCCGTGCGGAAAATAAGGGGATCAGCATCCAGATTGCATGTGATCCGCTGACAAGAGCACGCCACGATCATAAGTGGACCAGCGAAGCACTGTTCAACCTGCTGGAGAATGCGGTGAAGTATTCGGAAGCAGGCGGCAGTATCCGGATTGCGGCCGAAGGCAATGAAATGTTTACTCGTATTGATATCTCTGATACAGGCATGGGGATTCCGGGGAATGAGCTTGAGCATATCTTCAAACGGTTCTACCGGGGACACAGCGCACGGGAATACGAAGGCATCGGAATCGGGCTCTATTTGACGCAGAAAATTATCAGCCTCCAGGGAGGTTTTATTACAGCGGCATCCGGGGTCGGCACAGGTACGAAGCTCTCGATCTTCCTCCCCCAGGTCTAATGGTGTCAATCCTGACAGATTTCAGACACTGCCCGGTTAGATTGGTCTGGTATCTTAAGGAATAACCCAAGATGATGGAGGAATGACTTACTCATGCCTATTTTGAGAATTGAGCATCTGAAGAAATATTATGGAAAAGATCCGCAGACCACTGTAAAAGCGCTGGATGATGTGTCGCTGTCTGTGGAGAAAGGTGAGTTTCTGGCCATTGTCGGCACCAGCGGGAGCGGAAAAAGCACGCTGCTGCATATGCTAGGCGGTCTCGACCGGGCTACGGCAGGCAAGGTTTTTGTGGACGGGAACGATATTTTTGCGATGAGCGACGAGAAATTGACGATTTTTAGACGCCGGTCGGTCGGATTCGTCTTTCAAAGCTACAACCTGGTACCGATCCTCAATGTACTCGAAAATATTCTGCTTCCTATAGAGCTCGACGGCGGCAGCATCGATCAGACCTATCTGGACGAAGTGATCCGGGCTTTGGGCCTGCAGGAGAAAATCCACAATCTGCCCTCGAATCTTTCCGGCGGCCAGCAGCAGCGGGTAGCTATTGCCAGAGCTTTGGCCACCAAGCCTTCGATCATTCTGGCGGACGAGCCTACAGGCAATCTCGACAGCAAAACCAGCCAGGAGGTGCTGATTCTGCTGAAGCAGATGAGTGAAAAATTCAATCAGACCATTGTCATGATTACCCATAACGAGTCTATCGCCCAGACCGCAGACCGGATTATCCGCATTGAAGACGGACGTATCGTTTCAGGCCATACTGCCTCCAGCGGAGCAAGTCCGCTATGATCAGCACAAACAACCGTAAAATTGTAACCCGACTCTCCCTGAAAAGCCTCAAAGCCAATCCGATGCGCAATTTGGCCGTGATCTGTGCTGTCATCCTGACGACCCTGCTCATCACCTCCATTTTCACCATGGTCCTGAGCATTAACAAATCCATGGAATTGACCCAGATGAAAACCGTTGGCTCCGATTTTCACGGAGGCTTCAAATATCTTACCCCGGCCCAGGTGGAGATCCTGAAGAAGCATCCCTCTATACGGGAATACGCCGTTTCCCTGAATGCAGGGGATCTGGAGGATGGGGTTTTCAAGGATAGCCCGGTTGAGGTTAAGCGGATCGACGAGGCTTACGCCAGGCACGGATTTATTAACTTTATCGAAGGCGGGTTGCCTGCCACTGAGAATGATGTTGTACTGAACACCTGGGTGATGGATAAGCTCGGCATCAAGCATGCGCTGGGCCAGCAGGTAACTCTGGATATTGATATCGGAGACCGCGTGATTCATCAGGTTTTTATCGTATCTGGATATTATGAGGCGGACAAAAATTTGTCGATCGCAGGACTGGCATTCGTCTCCGATGCTTGGGTGCAGAAAAACCTGTCCTCTATTGATCCGGTAAAATCAAAGGCCAGCGGTTCCTATGTGAACACCGAAGAGCTGAGCGTCATGTTCAACAATGCCGTGGATATCGAAAAAAAACTGAACAAAGTGCTCGCGGATACGAGTCTGAATGTGCCGATCGGGGTCAATTGGGCCTACACCGCTTCATCTCTCTCGGAAAATATCATCACTCTGGTCCCTTATCTGGCGGTCATCCTGATCATCATGCTGAGCGGATATTTGCTGATATATAATATCTTTTACATATCAGTTGTACGGGATGTCAAGTTTTACGGCCTGCTGAAGGCGATCGGAACTACGCCGAGGCAGCTCAAGAGAATCATTACGATCCAGTCCCAAGTGCTGTATCTGATCGGTCTGCCCTTTGGGCTCGCTTCCGGTTACGGGATTGGCCGGTTGTTGTCTCCGCTGCTGGGCACCTTTTCAGACGAACCCACCGAAACGGCTTATTCGTCCAGTCCGTGGATCTTTGTCGGGGCTGCCGTATTCGCCTACCTGACGGTATGGATCGCGGCAAGCAAACCGGGCCGGATGGCCGCGCGGATTGCCCCTGTAGAAGCTGTACGGTTCGCAGGCGTAAGCGCTAAGCGCAAGATGCACAAACGTTCGAAACGCGGGGCACAGCTGTACGCCATGGCTTTCGCCAACCTGTTCCGCAACAAAAAGAAGCTGTTCCTTATGCTGACTTCGCTCTCCTTAAGCATGATCTTGTTCAGCATTATTTTTACCGTAATCTCATCGCTGGATGTCAATAAGTACCTCAGCACATTTATAAACGGTGACGCCGTTATCCGCAACAGAGCTATCGTGCAGAGCGCGGGCGAGCGGCCCGGTGATCCCTATAAGCTTTCGGGGCCGTTTATAGGCGCATTAGAGAAAATTGACGGAGTTGAACACGTGGACAGTGTCTATTTCAAAGTTGAGAACTATACTATGGATGACACTATACTTGGAGCGCTGAAGCCTTTGGCAGAGACTGCTCCATCAGATCCGGCACTTGCAGCGGTTCTTAAGAATAACTTCATTCAGCTCAATCTCTACGGCATGGATGCCGGCTGGTATGACCTGGTGCAGAAGGATGTCCTTGAAGGCAGCTTTGATCCGCAGAAATTCGCCTCCGGAAACTATGTGCTGGTGACCGAAGCCATCATGGGTGAGGATACTTATAAGTCTTATTACCATCCCGGTGACCAGGTGAAGTATGAGGGGCTGGGCAAAAGCTATGAAGTCATGGCTGTTCTACATAATGATGCTCTTTATGCCGCAACTACCCAATCCTTCACAGCCTGTGGCTATAATGCTTTTTTTCCTTCCTCAGAATTGACCAGGGAGCTGCCTGCGGGAAGCGATCCGCCTATGGCTCTGTCGGCAACGCTCCACATCGACCCGGCCAAGCTCGACAGTGCTATGCAGACCGCCAAATCTCTTGCAGCATCAAGCGATGAACTGGCCTACAAATCAAGAGAGGACTATCGGCAGGAGCTTGGCGGGTTTATCCGTGTTTTCCAGACGGTCGGCTACGGCCTCAGCTTCGTCATTGCTCTGATTGGCGTCCTTAATTATATCAACACGGTAATTACCGGAGTCATTGCGCGAAAGAATGAATTCGCTCTGCTGGAGAGCATCGGCATGACCAAGCGGCAACTGAAAAAGATTCTGGTATATGAAGGGCTGTTCAATGTCCTATTAACCGTGTCGGTCACCTCGTCCTTAGGCGTATTTCTGACTTACCGGATTTCCAAGAACATTGCGGACAACATGGCCTTTACCGTATTCCATATGGGCTGGCTGCCCTTTATTCTGGTCGTTCCGGTCCTGGCTGCGATTGCGTATACCGTTACCTTATCCTCCTATAGAATGCTGAGCAAGGCTACGGTTGTGGAACGACTGCGGCAAACGGCTTAGCAAGTAGCTTTTTTTGAGCAAAACGGCTTCAGTATTCTCAAGACGAGGTAGTGTTCTTTTATAAACAAACGACATTCGTCCATATGGACTCTGCTTTTCTCCATAGATTTAGGTGCAGAACAGACTTATACTGAGGCTGACTCTCCACTGTCCGCGTGCAGTAATGGCGGCTTATGACGGACAGTGGGCATGCTTACATTATGATCCGTATATCATGCGTCCCTGCATCCGCCACTCTAAATCTGCAGACATCCCAGGAGGTTGTTACCTTGTCCATCATTTACGATGCCGAGCATCAAATCTTTCATCTGCAAACTGCAAATACCAGCTATGTATTCGGCCTTGTCCGCGGCGCCTATCCCGTGCATCTGCACTGGGGCCGAAAAATCCGTGGCACCGCTATTTCCGATCTGTATGGTCCTGGAGCCATGGGCTTCAGCAGCACGGTCGATCCCAAAGAGCCAGCTTTCTCACTGGACACGCTTCCCCAGGAATATCCCGGGTATGGCTCGGGGGACTTCAGGGAGCCTGCATATGAGGCTCAGTTGCTGAACGGAACCACTGTAACGGAGCTTACCTATGTATCCCATAGCATTCTCAAGGGTAAACCTGCACTGGAGGGGTTGCCAGCCGTATATGCCGAAAGCAGCGATGAAGCCGAAACGCTGCAGCTTGTGCTCGAGGATACCGCAGCAGGCGTACGTGCCGTGCTGTCCTATAGCATACTGAAGGGCTTCGACGCTATTATCCGCTCTGCACAGCTAACAAATACCGGCAGCGGACCGCTGCAGCTGAACCGCGCCTTATCGGTAGCGCTCGATTTCCCGCATGACAATTACGAGCTGATCCAGCTGTCCGGGTCCTGGGCCCGCGAACGCCATCTTGTTCGCGCTCCTCTGCACAATGGACGGCAAGGCATTGACAGCAAACGCGGCGCCAGCAGCCATCAGCAGAATCCGTTCCTGGCCCTGCTGTCCCCGCAGACTGTGGAGGACAGCGGAGAGGCTTACGGCTTCAGCCTGGTCTACAGCGGCAGCTTCAGCGCGAATGCCGATGTGGATCAATATGGAACTACACGCGTAACGATGGGCATCAATCCGTTTGGTTTCCGCTGGCTGCTTGCGCCTGGCGAGAGCTTCCAGACACCCGAAGCGGTGCTCGTCTATTCCGACCAGGGCATCGGCGGTATGTCCCGGACCTACCACAAGCTATACCGGACCCGCCTGGCGCGGGGATTATACCGCGACGAGCCCCGTCCAGTGCTGATTAACAATTGGGAAGCTACTTATTTTGACTTCGATGCCGACAAAATCGAAGATATCGCCCGTGCCGGCAAAGCGCTGGGCATCGAGCTGTTCGTGCTTGATGACGGCTGGTTCGGCCGCCGCGATGACGACACTACATCACTGGGTGACTGGTTCGTGGATACCCGCAAGCTGCCGCAGGGTCTGCCCGATCTGGTGGAACGGGTCCGGCGGCTCGGGATGCAGTTCGGCCTCTGGTTTGAGCCGGAGATGGTATCGCCGGACAGCGATCTGTACCGTGCCCACCCGGACTGGTGCCTGCATGTACAAGACCGCAGACGCAGTCAGGCCCGAAATCAGCTGATTCTGGATCTGTCGCGCCAGGAGGTATGCGATTATATTGTCGATTCGGTCAGCACTGTGCTGGCATCAGCCCCAATCACCTATGTCAAATGGGATATGAACCGGCATATGACTGAGATCGGCTCCGCTGCCTTACCGCCTGAGCGCCAGGG
This sequence comes from Paenibacillus sp. 22594, assembly GCF_052044425.1. Classification (NCBI taxonomy): domain Bacteria; kingdom Bacillati; phylum Bacillota; class Bacilli; order Caryophanales; family Paenibacillaceae; genus Paenibacillus; species Paenibacillus sp. 22594. Next base: position 86,198 of record NZ_JBQENA010000014.1, on the reverse strand, counting down.
AGAAACAGCCCACCGCTATATGCTGGGACTGTACCGGGTGATGGAGGAAATCACCTCCAAATTCCCGCATGTGCTGTTCGAAAGCTGCTCCGGCGGCGGCGGCAGATTTGATCCCGGCATTCTTCATTACATGCCGCAGACCTGGACCAGCGATGACACTGATGCCGTGGAACGTCTCAAAATCCAGTACGGTACCAGCATCGTCTACCCGGCAAGCAGCATGGGCTCCCATATCTCGGCAGTTCCGAACCATCAGGTGCACCGCAACACCTCGCTTACGATGCGCGGCGACGTGGCGATGTCCGGTAACTTCGGCTATGAGCTGGACCTGACCCGCTTCACACCCGAGGAACAGGCGGAAGCGGCTGCCCAGGTGGCCTTTTATAAGGAAATCCGTTCCCTAGTGCAGCAAGGCGACATGTACCGGCTCCTATCGCCGTTTGAAGGCAATGAAACGGCCTGGATGTTCGTAAATGAAGACCGAACCGAAGCACTGGCGGGCTACTTCCGCGTTCTGGCCAGTCCGAATACGAACCGCCCGCGTCTCCGCCTTCAGGGGCTGGACCCGGAGAAGGACTATTTATTGAAGGAGACTGGCGACGTATATGGCGGTGACCGGCTGATGTATGCCGGACTGCTCCTGCCAGAACTGCACGGCGACTTCCAGAGCAAGCTGTTCCACTTTGTGGCTGTGGAAAAATAGCAGGTACAGAAAAGTATATTATGGGGTGAAACCCAAGTTTAACCGGCTATGCCGTCCTTATCGGGGCAGCATAGCCGGTTTTGGGTTGGGCTGTTAGACGATGCGGAGGCGATATCGCGCACCCCCGGCACTGCAGCAGACAACGGTCATTTGGCAAACGCCCGGGAGCCCCATTCGCTGAGTATCCCCTCGCTGATAAATGGCGCCAAGGGCAGCAGCGCTTTTGCGCCTTCTTTGGCGAGGATCTCCTTGGCGAGTTCATCCAGCATCTCCTCGCTGATAAACGGAGCGAGCGGCGGCAGCGCTTTTGATCCCTCTTTTGCCAGAATCACCTTCGCGAGTTCATCCAGCGTCTCCTCGCTGATAAACGGAGCCAGTTGCGGCAGCACTCCTGCGCCTTCTTTTTCAAAAGCCTGTTTCGCACATTCATCTAGTAATTCCTCACTGAGAAAAGGAGCAAGTGCGAGGAGATCGCTGAAAGCCGCACTCTCTTTTACATGTTCAAAAGCCTCACCGATCTGCTCCATTTGAAGTAACGGCGCAATCGCTGAAAGCTCTTCGGCGGATACGTTATTCTGCTCGAAATAATCCTCCGTTGTGTTGTCCAGCACACTCCCGATGAACCGGGTTCCCTTCCCTTCACCCAGAATCTCGTCGATGCCGACATTGAAGATTTCCGCCAGCTCCGGGAGCTTGGAGATATCAGGCATGCTTGTGCCTCTCTCCCAATTACTGACCGCCTGATAACTGATCCCCAGCTTATCCGCGAGCCCCATTTGCGTAAGTCCTGCGGCCCCTCTTAATCTAACAATATTCCTGCCTGTCTTTAGCATATCGAACAATGCTACCACCCCTTCGGCTGTGATGTCCTCAGTGTAGCGACTGCTGCTGATTTTGTATATCAAGCGCTGCTTGAGTTCCTGTCTTTTGCGGCCTGCCGCGGAATAGGGTCACCAAAACTACGGCAGCGATAATGATAACGGCAGCAGCCAACGTGTTCACGGTAAGCTGTTCACCCACCATAGCCCAGCCCAAGATAACAGCGACTACCGGGTTGACAAAGGCGTAGGTCGAAGCCAGGGACGCGTCGGCATTTTTTAGCAGCCAGATGTAGGCTGTGTAGCCGATAATCGAGCCAAACACAACCAGATAACCAAGGGCCGCATAAGAACGAAGCGAGATTGACGAGACTTCCAGCTTGGACCAGTCGCCGGTAAAATAGGAAAATGTGATCAGGAGCATGCCCCCTGTCAGCATCTGCGCCGCCGTCGACATCAGCGGAGAATCCGGCATCCGGGCGCTCCGTGAATACATGGAGCCTGACGCCCAGCTAAGAGAAGCTACGAGCAAAGTAATGATGCCCGTCAGATCAGTAGCGGTGCCCGTATCCCTCTGCCCCGGCTGGAATACCAGTACGGCGATGCCCAGCAGTCCGAGCACAATCCCGGCGATGACGCCAGTGTTAGGACGTTTGCCGCTGCGGCCAAACCACCCGAACAGCATCATCCAGACAGGAACAGCAGCAACGATCAGTGAAGCAATGGATGAAGAGACTCTTTGCTCCGACCACGCCACCAGTCCATTGCCTCCAAGCAGCAGCAGTGCGCCAACGATGGCCGAAGACCTCCACTCGCGTCCCGCCGGATGTTTGGCCCCGCTTAATCTGGAGATTACATATAGCACAGCTCCGGCTGTAAAGAAACGTATTCCCGCCATCAGAAAAGGTGGCATTGTCTCAATCGCAACCTTCATCCCGACATAAGTGCCTCCCCAAAATAAATAAACAGACAACAACGCGATGCCGATCATATACCCCGAATTCACACCAGGTTTCTGCTTCACGCTCCACCTTCCTCTCTAAATTTTTATTAATTCCGGTTCAGACATGGTATGATTTACCTGAAATGAGAAGCGAAGGGGTGGAGTTTTAGATGAATGCAATTGATTTAATAATTTTAAATTTTGAAGAAGTTAGACGTAGAAGTATAAAAATATGGAAAGCTATACCCGAAGAAATGTTAAATTGGAAACCCGATGAAGGTGCTCTTACTTGTGCTGAAATGATTAGACATTTATTACAGGGTGAGTTTCTTTTTCATCAAGTCCTTATAGGAAGAGGTGGTAGCGTATTAACTAATTTGTTTAATCCCTTTGAAGCAAAAGAATTCCAATCCGTAGATGATGAACTTGAATTTGCACAGCCGTATCGTGAGAAATTCATTAAATATATTAAAACAATTCATATAAACGATTTGGAAAATATAGAAATAGACCTTTTAAATGAAGGTGGTTATATTAGACCGCTTGGGGATATGTTATTACGAATTGCTTACCACGAATCTGTTCATACTGGTCAGTTGTTAAATTATATGAGAATAATGGGAATTGGCCGCCCTAAAATATGGGATTAATAGTCCCACTCTCCCCTACTCTTTGCCGGGAAGCCCGCCGAACACCGTTCCTTCCTCCAGCCCCGACACAAACCGCTGCAGCCAGTCATAATACCCTACTGCATGCCGTAGCTTGTCCAAATCCCGCAGGCAAGCCTCCCGCTCTTCTTCGGGAGTGTCTGCTGCATCAATCAGCGCCTGGAGCTCAGGCATCGCTGTACCCATCGCCTGCTGCATCACATCGATCTCCCGCTGAAGCTTCAGGGTAAAGAAGTTTTTGAACGCCTGAAAGAAATCCATCTCTGCGGCATACAGATCCTTCCGCTCCCGTTTCTCGTCCAGCTTGGTCACCATCCGGGAAGCGATCAGGGAGCGGACACCGTAGCTCATATTACTTTTGCTCATATTCATGACCTGCTTCATTTCCTCCAGCGTCATTGGCTTGTCCTCAAAGAACATAATCCCGTAGAGCTGCCCGAAAGAATAATTCGCTCCATACAAATCCATCGTTTGAGCTATTGCATCAATCACCCCGCGCAACAACTGCTCCCGTGGGGATAAATGCGGGTTGTCCTCGCCAAATGCGGCCTGTTTCATCTCGCTGCACCTTCACTCTAATTAGAATTGTTCTCTCTACATTACACAAAACTGAAGCTTCACGGCAGGTTTTTTGCAAATTTTACACAATTTCCGAACGATCTTTACTTCCGCTTGACCACAAGCTGCGCTTCTGAGTGTACAATTTTTTTTGAACAGAGGAGCTTTCCTCTGCATTATACCGCAAAACATAAGTGATGGAATGGGGTATTGGAACGAAAATGACACGCTCAAAGGTTATTAGCGGTTTGAAGCCCGTGCTGTTCACGCTGCCGGCGATGGTACCCTTCGTTCTGTTCTGGCTGGCACCGCTACTGTATGTGCTGTATCTCAGCTTCACGGAATGGGATTTTATGAGCCCGGAGAAAACCTTTGTCGGACTGCAAAATTACCTAGATCTCTTTAGCAACCCGGCCTTTTACAAAGCGCTGAGAGTTACCGTGCTATTCTGTGCAGGCAGTGTGCTGCCAATCATCCTGCTGGGGCTGGGACTTGCACTGCTGATGAACCGCAAGCTGAAGGGCTCCTCGCTCTATCAGGTGCTGCTGTTCTCCCCATGGGTCACGCCGACCGTTGCTGTATCTATTGTCTGGTCGTGGATTTATGAACCTGAGGTCGGGCTTGCCAATACGGTGCTTGATTTCCTCGGACTAGAACAAATAGGCTGGCTGCAGGACCCCAAATGGGCGCTTATTGGCGTGCTGCTTGTAACCACCTGGAAATCGGTAGGCTGGGCGATGATTTTTTATCTGGTGGCGCTACGAAATGTGCCTTCAGACCTGCTCGAAGCCGGGGAGCTTGATGGCGCAAGCGCGGCGCAAAAGTTCTTTCGCATCACGCTGCCGCTGATCTCCCCAACCACCCTGTTTCTGTTCGTGGTGCAGCTTGTCCAGGCGCTTCAGGCCTACGATCAGATCAATGTGCTGACCCAGGGCGGCCCTTCCGGCTCCACCCGCACGCTGCTGTATCTGTATTATCAGTCCGCCTTCGAATCCTTCCAGATCGGTGAGGCTTCCTCTGTAGCTGTCGTTCTTGTCGTCATCTGCATGCTGCTGTCTGTATTTTCTTTTGGCGTCAGTAAGCGGACTACGCATTATCAATAATCCAAATGTACCTGAAAAGGAGGTCTCACCGCTTGCGTATGCTCACACGGCTAGGCGGACCGGTCCGCCATCTTTTTTTTGCCGCGCTTGCCTTGCTGATGGCTTTCCCGTTCTACTGGATGGTTACCAGCGCACTGAAAACAAATGACGAAATCTGGCGTTCCCCGCCTACGCTCTGGCCTGAAGTGCCGCTCTGGGGTAATTTTTCTGCAGCCTGGAATGAGGCACCGTTTGCAAGGTACATGGGCAACAGCATTGTTGTCGCCACTTCCATCGTCATTCTGCAAATCATCAATTCCGGTATGATGGCTTACGCGCTGACGCATATGAAATTCCGCCTAAAGGGGCTTTTTGCCGGCATAATTCTGTTTGGATATATGGTGCCGGCTACAGCAGTGTACCTGCCCGGTTATCTCGTGCTGTCCGAGCTGCATCTGCTGAATTCGTATGCCGGTCTGATTCTCTCCAACTGTGTAAGTATATTCTCGATTTTTCTTATAAGACAGGCTTTCCTTCAGGTATCCCATGAGCTGGTGGAGGCTGGTGAAGTGGATGGCGCCTCGCATATGCGGATTCTGTGGACGGTGCTTGTGCCGGTTACGAGATCTTCCTTTGCCGTGCTGGCACTGATTACCTTCATTGAACAATACAACAATTATTTCTGGCCCATGCTGATTACCAAAGACCCTGACCTCCAGTTGGTCTCGGCCGGTCTGCGCAGCTTTTTCGTGGAAGGGGGTGCATACGGATTACAATGGCCTCTGATCATGGCCGCCAGCGCCTTCACCATCGCCCCGCTGCTGCTTGTCTTCCTGCTGGCGCAAAAAACGATTATGCAAAGTGTCAATATGACCGCAGGCGCAAGTAAAGGCTGAAATCTTACATTTCCAAACAAAGAGGAGAATGATGATGAACGTATTAAAAAGGTTGCCTTGGGTATCCATGATTGCCGGTTTCTCATTACTCACGGCTTGCAGCGGAAATACTGCTTCAGATAAGGTTACGGAGGCAAGCGGAGCATCCGCAGCCCCTGCCGTAGAAGCCCCTCCAGCCCAAAGCAAACCGGTAACCATTGAATTCTGGTATGGACTCGGCGGCAAGCTCGGTGAAAATATGGAATCGCTCATTCAGAAATTCAACGCCTCGCAGCAGGAGGTCATTGTCAAAGGTATTGTGCAGGCAGACTACACTGAAACTGAGCAGAAGCTCCAGGCGGCTATTGCCACCGGTCAGGTCCCTGCGGCTGTGCTCTCCTCCAATATAGATTGGGCCCGCAAAGGTTATTTTGCACCAATGGATGAGCTGATCGCCCAGCAGCCGGATTTTAAAAAAGAAGATTTTGTCCAGACCTTCCTGAACCAGGGCCAGGTTGACGGCAAGCAATATTTCCTCCCCATGTATGGAACGACCCAGATTATGTACTACCGCAAGGATGCTTTCGAGAAAAGCGGCATTGATGCCAGCCAGCTGAAAACATGGGAAGACCTGGCCGCAGCCGCTGAGAAAATGTCCGTCAAAGAAGGCGGTAAAACTACCTTCTTCGGCTGGGAGCCCATGTGGGGCTCGGGCAATATGATCGATGCCGTACTCAGCAAAGGCGGCAGCATCCTTAGCGAAGATGGCACAAAGGTAACCATCGACTCTCCTGAGTGGATCGAAACCTGGGACCTGTTCCGCAAATGGATTCATGAGGACAAGACCATGCGCATTCACTCTGGCGGCCAAGGCTGGGAGTACTGGTACAAGACCATTGACGATGTGATGAAAGGCCAAGCGGCCGGATACATCGGCTCCAGCGGCGACCAGGGCGATCTCGATTTCAGCATCGTCTCGGCCATGGAGCAGCCGGGCTGGGCAGGCGCTGGCGAAGGCAAGCCGGTGGCACAGGCGATTATGGCTGGGATCCCCGCCAAGGCCGGAGATGCCGAAAGACAAGCAGCGATGAAATGGCTGAGCTACTTCACGAACACCGGGAATACCGCCTTCTGGTCGATTAACACCGGATATATTTCCGTCCGCCAGTCTGCGCTCGAAGATCCGGCATTCATCTCGTTCAGCAAGACTAATCCGCAGATCAAAATTCCATTGATGCAGGCCTCGCATGCCTCTGCCCCCTTCCAGGACCCTACTGGCGGCAAAATTAACGATGCGCTGACCATCGCTGCGGACAAGGTGCAAATTGAGAATATTCCCGCGGCGGAGGCTCTGAAAGAGGCACAGCAAACCGCCCAGGCTGCACTGGATAAGGTAAAATAAGCGGCAATATCGTATTCAAATACATGAATTATTTAATCTAAGGGGGCGGCAGCATGCCTGAGCTCATCACTCCGCAAGGGAATCAATCCATATCGGCGCTCCTGTTCGACAAGGATGGCACCCTTCTGCAGTTTGTCTCCCTCTGGGGAAGCTGGGGCGAATGTTTCTTGGGACAGTTCACCCGTCAGTTGCAACAACGCGGTCTTGAATTCCCGGCACAGCACCTGCCGTCCCTGCTGGGGACGATTCATGATGGAGAAGGCAGAATTATTGACTATGACCGCAATGGCCCGCTGGCTATGGGAACGATGAGCGACCTGTATGCCATTCTGTGCTGGCAGGGATATCTGCTTGGCTTGTCTTGGGCTGAATCCATGGAACTAGTGGATTACTGCCGCGGAGAAGCAGATGCCATGCTGGAGCGCAGCCGCCCGGTGCTCCCGCTCCCCGGCCTGCTGCGCTTCCTTGATGACTGCACAGCCAGCGGCATTCTCCTGGCCGTAGTGACCGCCGATGAAACAACAGCAGCGGAGAAGCACCTCCGTTGGCTCGGCATCCGCGATTATTTCTCCGCTGTGATCGGTACGGATCAGGTAGAACGGTGCAAGCCGTTCCCTGATATGGTGCTGCTCGCCTGTACACGGCTTGGGGTTCAGCCTGCCGCAGCCGCCGTCATCGGCGATACGAACGGGGATATGAGAATGGCCAAGGCAGCAGGCGCGGCCGTAGCCATCGGGATTACCGGCGAGGCGGACGCAGCAGGCGTGGATGGCGATGCAGACGTGGGCGTTATTTTGCCGGATGCCGATTTAATTGTGCAGTCCTATGCAGAACTCAGCATTAGCAGGAACGCAAGGTGAGGGCCGAAGGGGCATGGGCGTGGTTCTTTCTCACGATGGCGATTCTGTTCGAGCTCTCCGGAACCATCTCCATGAAGATATCCTATGGCTTCACCCGGCCCTGGCCCTCTGTACTGATGTTCCTATTCTACGGGATTAGCTTCACCTCGCTCAACGTGGCGCTCACCTCCATTAAAGTCGGAGTAGCTTATGCGGTGTGGTCGGGTGCAGGAATCATCCTGATTTCCGTGGTGGGGGCGGTTTATTTTGAAGAGCGGCTGACCCTGTCCTCCCTCTTGTGGGTGACCGTTATTGTAGCCGGAATTGTGGGCTTGAACATAAGCTCGAAAGGGCATTAGGGAGACCGGCCGTGATAGAATTGAAGTTATACCATTCGTAAGTATCAGAATTCAGCTTGCAGCCATACAACATCCAAGGAGGCGCTCTTATAAATGAGTACAAACCAGCCGGGCGGACAACAGCCACTGCTTACTTTCCAGATCATCACGGATACCCATGTTACTGCCGATCCCTCCCATGAGTACAATCAGAATTTCGAGCGGGCGCTGCATGATCTGGCGGACCATGCTCAGGGCAGCAGCGGGATCATGCATATCGGGGACATTACAGATCACGGCTTCCCGGAAGAGTACGAAGAAGTGCACCGTATCCTGAAGCTGCACCAGGCAGCACTCCCGGAGATCCGCTACACATTGGGAAACCATGACGTCGGCCTCGGCCACTGGGAATCGCGCCTGGCGATGTACAACTCCCGTATGGGAATGCCCGGCCCCTACCACGACCACTGGATCGGCGGTTATCATTTTATTTTCATGGGAACAGAGGAAGGCCTCCCAACGTTCTGCAATCTGTCGGACGAGCAACTCCGCTGGCTGGACCGGAAGCTCGGGGAAAAGCTGGATCAGCCTGTTTTTCTCTTCCTGCATCAGCCGCTCAAGGATACCGTAGCCGGATCTTTGGAGTCTCAGGAGTGGTACGGCGTCACACAGGACAAGGAGCTGCGCTCCATCCTGTCCAAATATCCACAGACCCTGCTCTTTACAGGACATACCCACTGGGAGCTGGAAGTAGATAATACGATGTATCCCGGCAACGGGGAGACGGCTACCATGTTCAATAGCGCTTCTGTGGCCTACCTCTGGACGAATGCTGATGAGCACAAGAACGGCAGTCAAGGTTTCTATGTGGAGGTCTACCCCGACAAAGTACTTGTAAAGGGAAGGGATTTCACCAAGGGCAGCTGGATCGAATCGGCGCAGTATGAGGTTGCTATGTCCGGTAAAGTATTGGGCTGACATCTCTGTTGATCTAGGCTTACTTATCCAGACATGGACTTTCATGTCCTAGAACAGCCTGATGTATTGTCAAACCGCTATAACAAAAGCAGCGTTCTCCCATCCATGGAGAGCGCTGCTTTGCTTATTGGATACTATGCAATTCTCACAAGCAGACAGCGGCGCCGAGCGGGCCGCAGCTAACTGCTTTAAAACGCAGGCAGAGCGATATCTGCGTAATTGTCCTCAAGGAACTTTTTCACTTCCGGGCCGCTGATGCGTTTCGCCAGCTTTTGAATAGCGTCGGAGTTCTTGTTGTCCTCGCGTGCCACCAGTGTAATGGTGAATTCGGAATCCTCACCTTCGGTGATCAGCGCATCTTTCTTTGGTGTCAGTCCAAGCGGACTTGCATAAGCAGGAGTCATAGCCACCAGATCGGCATCATCCAGCGTGCGGGCCAGCATCAGCAGGTCAACTTCCTTGAACTTGAAGTTTTTGGCGTTCCCGGTGATGTCGGCCTGGGTCGCTTGAATGCCCACGCCTTCCTTCAGCTTAATCAGTCCGGCTTTGGCGAACATTTGCAGCGAACGCCCGATATTGGATGGATCATTCGCCATAACCAGTGTTGCACCTTCCGGCAGATCGGCAATAGCCTTGTAACGCTTGGAGTAACCGCCGTAGATCGCATCATAAACGGGTTGAACCGCTACCAGCTTGGAGCCCTTGCCCGCATTGAACTGCTCCATGTAAGGCACATGCTGGAAGAAGTTCGCGTCCACTTCCTTATTCGCCAATGCCTCATTCGGCTGAACATTGTCAGATAGGATGACGATCTCCATATCCACACCGTCTTCCTTGAGCAGCGGCTTCACGATGTCAAGAATATCGGTCATCGGCGGGATGAGCGAGGCTACTTTTATTTTGACAGGTTCGGAACTGGCTGCTGCCGGAGTATCCTCTGCCTCCTTGTTGTTTCCGCAGCCTGCGGCAATCATGACTAGTACGAACAGCATAAGTGTATATTTCAATGCCTTTTTCATTGGTGCAGTGAACCCCCCATTTTTATATTTTTATGTTTTGATATCATCCTGCTCCTAAAACTTCACGGTCTCTCAGCGTTTGTCCAGCAGCCTTGCCAGTGCGCTTCCTGCAAACTGGATGATTTGCACCAGGAGGATCATCACGAGAATCGCATAGACCATAACCTCCGTCTCAAAACGCTGATACCCGTAGCGGATGGCGAAATCGCCAACCCCTCCCCCGCCGACCACCCCCATCACCGTTGAGAATGAAATGAAGCTGATCGTCGAAGCCGTCAGTCCCAGCACCAGACCCGAACGGGCTTCCACGTACAGGAACTTGAAGATCAGGCCCGGCTTCGACGCTCCCATGGACAACGCGGCTTCAATTGTTCCCTTGGGAACCTCCAGCAAAGACTGCTCCACCAGCCGCGAATAATAGGCGATAGCGACGATGGACAACGGCACGGTTGCCGCCATGGTACCGATGGCTGTACCCACCAGGAATCGGGTGAAGGGAATCAGCGCAACCACCAGCAGCAGGAACGGAAAGGACCGGACCACGTTGACAATACTGTTCAGTACAAGCGACAGCGTCTTGTTCTCATAGAGCTGGCCCTTGCGGCAAAAGTATAAAACAGTCCCCAGCGGAAGCCCCAGCAGCACTGCCGCGCCAACCGAAATCCCCACCATCACAAACGTTTCCCCGATAGACAACCACATTTGATCCTGGTATTTCAGCATATTCTCAAACATGTGTTTCCCCCGCTTTGCCCGTAATCCGTTCACGGTAGCCGCCCATGTGATCTTCCGGTGCGAGGAACTCTTCGTCTTCCCGGGAGAAGGAATCGACGATCCGTCCGCCTTCCATCACAGATACATCGGTGCAGATCCTCCGGACGACATCCAGCTCATGCGTAACGATGATTACAGTTACGCCCAGCACATCATTGATATGCTGGAGCACACCCAGAATATCTGCTGTGGTCCCGGGGTCCAGCGCGGAGGTTGGCTCATCGCATAGCAGTAGCTTCGGGCTATTCGCGAGCGCACGGGCAATGGCCACCCGCTGCCGCTGCCCTCCGCTAAGCTGGGCAGGGTACTGCTCTGCTTTGTCCATAAGTCCCACGAACTTCAGGCATTCCCGCACCCGCTCTATCCGTCCGCTCCGCGGCACTCCGGCCAGCTCCAACGGAATGGCGACATTCCGGCTGACGGTAGCATTGCCCACCAGATTAAATTGCTGAAAGATCATGCCGATCTTCTGCCGCTCCTGACGCAGCAGCTTCTCCGGCAGTTCTGTCAGCAGCCTGCCGTCTATGGACACGGTACCTTCATCCGGGCGCTCCAGCAGATTAATAAGCCGCAGCAGCGTTGATTTCCCTGCCCCGCTGGCTCCGATGATGCCATGGATAGCCCCGGTCCGGACTTCGAGCGAGACCTTATCCACCGCAAGGTACCGTCCTTCCTTCAGATCAAAGCCTTTGCTTACTCCATTCAGCGATAGAATATGAAGCCCTCCTTCCAGGCCGCCTGGACTAAAGCCCTTGTTTCCAATAAGTGTATTACAAATATTTAAAAACTGTTTTATTAAAAATCTCTTTAAATAATAAGGTATTTTCTCCGCTGTGTCATCAATTATCTGAAAATGATATACCAACCGCCAATGTAAAAAACACCGCTGATCGAAATCAGCGATGTCTGTAGTGTAAGCATAAGGAGTGTAGTACAGGCTCCGTAAGTCTTACGGCGGCTGTACTTGCGGCGAATTTATTCTTTTACACTGCCGACGTTCAGGCCCACTACAAAATACTTCTGCATGAACGGATATACGACCAGGATCGGTACAGAGGCCACTATGGTTATGGCTGCCCGGATGGATAGCGGGGTTACCATCGCTTTGGCGGATTCCCGGTCCATCCCCACACCTGCGGCAACGTTCGGGTTGCTGTTGGAGTTCATCGTGGAAGACAGCAGCTTCATCAGCTCATACTGCAGTGTGCTAAGACTCTGCTTGGACGAGGTGTAGATAAAAGCGTCGAACCAGGAGTTCCATGCCCCAACAGCCACAAAGAGCGCGATGGTCGCCAGCACCGGCTTGCACAGGGGGAATACCACACGCATAAAAATTTTGAAGTCGCCTGCACCGTCGATACGGGCCGATTCCAGCAGGCTTTCCGGGATCGTGCCAATATAGGTGCGGATGACGATCATATTGAATGCGCTGATCATCGTAGGGAAAATGTAGACCCAGAAGCTGCCCAGCAGGTTCAGATCCTTAATCAAAAAATAATTGGGAATCAGACCCGCGCTAAAATACATCGTAAGCACAAAGATAATAGTGATCGGCTTGCGGAACACATAATCTTTTCGGCTGAGCGTATACGCAAGCATGGTGGTCAGAAAAATATTCAGGAGCGTCGAGATGACGGTCCGCGCCACCGAGATCCAGAACGCATCATAGATGGTACCGTAAGCAAAGATGGCCTTGTAATTCTGCGTGGTCCACACCCTCGGCCAAAGATAGATGCCTCCGCGGATGGTATCATTTCCCGCATTGAATGAGACGGCAATGGTATTCAGAAACGGATATAGAGTAACGAGCACCAGACAGACCATAAAGATCGTGTTGAAACTATGGAAGAGAACCGGTTCCAGTCCGCTGGGTCTCAAGCTTTTTTTCACGGATATGCCTGGCGTAGTGCCTCGGCTAATTTGCTGGTTCGCCATGCTATAACAACCTCTCTTCCCCGAGCCGTTTCGCTGTCCAGTTTGCCATCAGCAGCAAAGTGACGCTAACGACCGTCTTGAAGATCCCGCCAGCGGTGGCCAGTGAATAGTTGCCCTGGGCAAGCCCATATTTGAGTACAAAAATATCGATCGTTTCCGACCAATCCATTACAAGTCCGTTGCCGAGCAAATACTGTACTTCAAAGCCCGCTTCGAGTACATGTCCTACAGACATGATCAGCAAAATAACAATTGTAGCTTTAATCCCCGGGAGAGTTACAAATCTCATTTTCTTGTATCGGCTGGCGCCGTCGATTTCAGCGGCTTCATACAATGCAGGGTCAATAGAGGCAATGGCGGCCAAATAAATAATGGTATTCCAGCCGACCTCTTTCCACACATGCGAAGCCCCGACGATGCCCCAGAAGTATTTCCCCTCACTGAGCCACAGAATCGGGTCCTTGATGATATGCAGCTTCATCAGAACAATGTTGACGATCCCGTCATTGATGGAGAGCGACGTAGCCACAATACCTGTTACGATAATCCAGGACAGGAAATGAGGCAGATAGGAGATGGTTTGCACTATTCTTTTCCAGAACACCTTGCGGATTTCATTCAGCAGCAGGGCCAGGACTATGGCAGTGACAAACCCGAGAACCAGGTTAATAATCCCCATCGCCAGTGTATTGCGCAGCACACGAAGGAAATTATCGTCTGTAAACAGAAATTTAAATTGCTTGAAGCCTACCCATTCCTGCTCACTGAAGGAACGGCCCGGCCGGTAATTCTGAAAAGCCATGGTCCAGCCCCATACAGGAACATACGCAAAAAGCACAATATACAGCAATAAGGGAACAGACATCCAAATCAGCTGATTCTGATTTTTAATCAGTGACCACGTAATGGGCTGCTTCTTTTTTTTCTTTGGATGCAAGGCGACGCTATCTTTCCCTAAGGTCTCATCCATATTGGTTTATCTCCCCGCACAATCATTTATTTCAGGAGGTGCAGCAGCCCTCTTGACGGCCCTGCACCTCCTGGTGATTCCAACCTCTTAACACCGCAGCTTATTTACTCCAGTTATCAATTCTCCATTTGATCTGCTCATTGATCTTGTCTTCATAAGCCTTCACATTGGCCTTCTTGATGTCACCTACATAATCGCTCCAGATGGAATCGAATTTACCCGGATCAGCTAATATGGCTTTCGGCAGGAACTTGGTGGACAGTTCATTCAGCTTCGTGTTGGCAATTTTCGCATCCGAGCCTTCCACCAAGTCAATGGACCAGGCTGGGTAGTAGATAGGGTTCGCAGGCGGTTTGCTGAAGAAATCCACGTAGCTGTTAAATCCGTATGCATCCAGAACTTCCCTGTCGTACGGCTTCACACTGGCTGCATATTCTTCAGGCTGGGCTGATGCATCTGTCGAGTTTCCATCGCTGTAGCTACCTTCGAGCTTAGGGATGTAACCAAAGAGAGTTTTAGCCTTATTCGCCATTTGCCAGGTCGGATCAGCGGCATTATCCCGTTGTTCCTGAGTTTTCTTAAATCTGCCGTTCTCCACCATATAATCTTCACCTTCAATGCCCCAAGCGAAGGTCTTCTGCCAATCCTCACTAATCAACGTATCGAGCAGCTTGATAATTTTCACAGGATCTTTGGCATTAATACTGATCCCGAAGCCGTTGTTAAGGTTCAGTGGGGCAAGATCCCGGTAGTAGTCTTTGGTTGACGAGTCATAGACGAGAGGAAGCCCTACATAAGTCCGCTCTATCTTGCCTTGTGTGGTCAAGGAATCTTCAGCTGCGCTAAAGTTCCAGTGCTGATCGAACATTCCGAGAACCGTACCGCTGGACAGTTTCGCCATGTACTGGTCATAGTTCTGGACGAAGGTTTCTTTGTCGATCAGTCCCTGCTGGTTCATTTCATTCAGCTTTTGATAATATTTCTTGGCATAATCCTTGTCTGCAAAAATCTCCGCTACACCATCTGTTACCACCACACCGCCATCGTTCGGATGGCCGATCAAATGCTGAGGAGCGTTGAACAGCCCCCAGTTTCTCCAGTCAGAGTTCAAGACTTCAAAGCCAATCGTCGGGCTTCCATCAATCTTCGGGTATTTTTCTTTGTATTTGGCAATCAGGTCCACATATTCATCCAGTGTTTTCACTTTTGGATAACCGAATTCCTTCAGAACCGCTTTTTGAATCCAGAAAGCCGGGCCTGAATACCAGGCGCTGTTTACTTCACCGTTGAACACACCGTAGTTCGGTAAAATATAGATATGTCCGTCGTTCGGGTCCTTCATCATGTTCCAGTAATCTGCGTAATGCGCTTTCAAATTAGGTGCATATTTTTCAATCAAATCTTCAAGCGGGATATAGGCGCCTGCCGCTGTAAGCTTGGTATTCCCGGTCATCATATCCGGATAATCCTGTCCGGCAATCATAACGCCCAGCTTCTGGTTAATATCACCTGCCAGATATTCGAAATTAAATGTGGCTCCTGTTTCATCCTTGATCTTTTTGAAAATTTTGTTATCCGGTGTCGGCTGTTGTCCGGCTTCTCCGATGAAGACACTGATGTCGAACGGCTCCACCTTTCCATCCGTTGCCGCTGCTGCTGTCTGCGTCGCATCGGCCTTTTCATTACCTGAAGCTGCATTGCCCTTGTTGCCGTTATTGCCGTTGTTGTTGCCACCGCAGCCTGCCAGTGTGAAGCTCAGGGATAACAGGACAATCAGGGATAGCTTGAACACATTTTTCGACTTGCCCCCCATAAGGCACCTCCATATTGGTTTTGTACATCCTCTTTGTAAGCACTTACATTCATAAATTATAGAGGTGCTGCATGATCGAAAATACGACCGAACTAAAGGTGTACCCCCCAAAAAGTTTAGGACTTTAGATTGCGGTACTGTCCGGGGCCGGTGCCCATTTTCTTTTCAAACTGTTTCAGAAACTGCCCATAATTCACATATCCTACCTGATCGGCAATCTCGGAGAGCTTCAGTGAACTCTGCCGGAGCAGAACCGCCGCCTTTTCAATCCGTAGAGTATGCAGCTGCTCATTGAAAGGAATACCGTTCTTCTTGCGGAGCAGCTGTCCAAGATACACCGGATGCAGATAAAAAATCTCTGCCAGCTTCTGTATCGTCAGCGTTTCGCGGTAATGCTCTCCGATATACTGATTAATCTCCTGAACAATTCCATGCGAGCCCTGGCGCTGCACCTGTATAAGCAATTCAATACAGGCTTCGCCGCAGGTGGACAACAGCTTCATTAACCCCGTTAAGTTAAGCATGGTATGCGGCATTTCAGCAGCGTCAAGGCTTCCCGGCAAGAGCGGCCTGCGGACTTCACTGCCTTCCGGAGTCAGCCCGATCATCTGGTACATGAGATGAATGACCAGCTTCCTTACCACTTCGGGTGCCACATGCTGTTCCCGAAAACCATGGGCCGCCGAATCAACCGCTTGCCTGAATCCCCCTGGATCCAGCGTATTGACCGGAGCCATAATGGCATCCATAAGCCGGATATGGTCATAGTGATAGCTAAACGGATAGTTGTTAATTTCCTGATAGGATATAAGGCCGGTGGGCGGCGTCCGGTAAAAGTAATGCAGCCCCGCTTCCTTCGCCGTCCGGTAGCAGTCTGCCAGGTACAGCGGAGATTTGCCTGCGGCTCCGAGTGAAATGAACATGGGCTTGCCGGCATATTCCTGCTGCAGCGGGGCGAGCACGTCCGCCGCTGTTGCCGGGAAGCGGCTTCCATAGCCGTACACAACAGCGAAGCTGCTTGCTTCCAGGTCAATTAAATACATCGTTTGCTGCTCAGCGATAAGTGCCGCCACTCTCCCCCTCAGCTCGGCATACAGTTCCTTCACGGTCTGAAGCAGCAGCACATTCCACCAGTCCATTCCCTCGGGCAGTCCCGCCGGAGGCTCATGCACCTGCTGGTCATCCGGCTTATTTAACAGCATCCTCTTCATTCCCGCAGCTATCGTTTCGGAGGAAGCCATTTGATTCATCAGCAGCCGGCGGTTGTCCCGTTCCAGTTCCTGATGGATGGCCTTCAGCTCTTCTGCGGTCTCCTCTGGAAAAATCGGTTTCAGCAAATAATGATGGATGCCATACCGGATGGCCGTCTGCGCGTACTCGAATTCACTATAGCCGCTTAAGATCGCGAATCTGATCTTCTCCGGCTCTTCCCGGCGCCAGGCAGCGACCATCTCCAGACCATTCATTACAGGCATGTTCACATCCGTAATCACCAGATCCGGCTGCAGCTGCCGCATCTGCTCTATTCCCTCCCGGCCATTGCTGCAGGTTCCGCAAACATCGAAGCCAAGAGCATCCCAGTCGATCCACAGCATCAGCCCCTCAAGGCTGCTCGGTTCGTCATCAATCAAAAGTACTCTATACTTCATACGTCTCCCTCACCTTCAAACGGGTACAACCGTTCCAGTAGCCGAAGCGGAATCCCAAAGGTCACAACGGTCCCCTGGTTAGGCGTACTCATCATCTCGAATCGGACCTGATTTTGATAATACAGCTCCAGTCTACGGTATACATTGCGCAGTCCGACATTTGCTCCCGAAGAATCCTCGTTCCTAATAGCACCCATCAGTTCCTTGAGCCGCCCGGCCTCGATGCCTTTGCCGTTATCGGACACTGTAATTTGCAGGCGGTTGTCCTCTACAGCCGCTTTCACCGTGATAATACCCAGGCCCTCAATGGTCTGCAGTCCGTGCTTGCAGGAATTCTCCACCAGCGGCTGCATGCTCAGCTTGGGGATTTTGTACCTTTTCGACTGCTCATCGATTTCAAACACATAGTCGAATTTATCTCTGAACCTGAATTTTTCGATCTTCAAGTACATCTCAATGAACGACATTTCTTCCTCCAGGGACACCAGATCCTCCTTCCAGCTCAGCAGCCTCCGGAGCAGCTTGGACAAGCTTTTCACAATATCCGTCACATCGGAGTAATTGTTTTTGGTGCAGACGACCAGGATCGCATTCAGCGTATTGAACAGAAAATGGGGATTCATCTGACTCTGGAGGAAATTGAGTTCGGCCCTGACACGTTCCATCTCCAGATTTTTTTTCTGAATTTCCAGCTTGTACACGTCATTGATCAGCGAATTGATCCGGGTGGTCATCCGGTTGAAATTATGGATTAGTCCTCCAATCTCGTCACGGCCTTCGTCAATGCGGATCAGCTCAAACTTCTCGTTCGTCACCTTCTGCATATGTCTGGATAGCCGCTTGACCCTGTAGTTATACGATCTCAGCATCACATAGATAAAGCCGCTGGTCAGCAGGGTAATCGTGGTCGCCAGAAAAGCGGCATACAGCCGCATATCCAGAACCGCCTGCGTAATCCGCTCCCCCTGGGTGATCCCGACAATCCGCCAGCCCTTCAGGTAAACGGCTGTGCCTAAAGGTGCGATATGAACATCCTCCTTGGATCCATCATCCAGCTGTTTGAACAGCGGGTAGGGCTCGTCGGTTATCCGCTGATAGCCGCTATCCGCCGACATGACAATCTGATTCTGCTCGTTGACCAGATACAGACTGAGATAATCTTTTTCACGGGCAATCACATCATAGATTTCAGTAAGATCCAGATCGATCCGCACCAGCTTCTCATATGTATTGTAATTCCTGAAGTTGTTCATGATCTGGACCACACTTAGAGCTGGAATGGAAGCGGATGCATTTCCGTCCACACTCGTTCGGTAAGCGGTTACAACAACCTGATTATGCGAAGTCTTCAGCTGCTTATACCAGTCACTGTTCCAGACCCGATTGTTCATGGCCTGATAGTTACCCCCGGATACGATCGAGCGGTTGTCCGTAAATATACTGATCCGGTCAATCTGGTTGTTCACCGGCATATAGCTGTTCAAGCGGTCCCGGAGCTGTTCGTCATAGGCACCATAAAAGTCGATGAGATTCTTATACTCCCGATCCAGCATTTCATACAGATTCTTATCCGTAGACAGGGTGTAGGCCACCGCGACACCGCCCTCGATAAAATCATGAATATCTTTCCGGGCCCGCTCCAGCGAGATCTCCAGATTCTGCTGTTCTCTCGATCGGATCAGATCGGTGATCCGGTCCAGGAAGACCAGGTTGATGATCATGATGGGAAGCAGGACACCTACGAAGTAAATCAGAAAAAATTTATAGTTCAGCGGAATATCATTCACAAAATGAGCAAATCGGTATCTTTTTTTCTCCATGGCACGCACCGGCTTTCTTAGAGCTGCTTATTGTTGCCCGCATGTTTGTATACGGAGGGCGGGACCCCCACCATTCCCTTAAATTTCTCGATGAAATAGTCCGTATTCGAAAAACCGACCTGCAGCGCGATATCCGATATTTTGAGCTGTGTCCGCTTAAGCAGCCCCTTGGCTGCTTCAATCCGCTTCTCATTCACATATTCGCTGAAACTACACCCGGTCTCCTTGCGGAACAACTGTCCCAGGTAAGTGGAATTCATGTGAAACTGCCTGGCCAGATCCTGAAGCTGCAGCTTCCCCCTGAACTCAAGATCTACATACTGTATGACGTTAAATATGGTGTTTCCTTGGTTGGCCTGCTTCAATTCCGCCAGATAGGCAGTACTCACCGTACACAGCCTGTATACATAACTGCTCAGCAGAAAATAATCACCTAGCCCTCCGAGATTTCCGAATTCCGCCTGGAGATTGCCCATCACTATGTCAGGATCACCATTCATCTCCTTGAGATAGCGGTATATGGTCATTTCCAGATGGGCAATCTCTGCCTGGACCTCTTCTACCGTGAACAGCTTACCGGCAAACCCTGCAAAAGCCCCCTTGACACAAACCTGCAGCTTCGCTGCTTCACCCGCCTTGACCTTGTCCACAAGTGCTGTGAACCCTTCTTCATGAATTCTCATCTCCGGCCGGCATTTCTTGAGATCACTGTAATAGAAAATCCCGCTGCGCTCTCTCTGGTACTTAAGCTTCCACACCTCAAGAGTCTGCAGATAGCTCTCGCGGATGGCGGCGATACCGGTCAGCCGGTCGCTGACCATTACAATAACTGGCTCCTGAAGCTCTTCCGCCAGTTCCCTTTGCAGCATACTGACGGCTCCTTCCAGCGCATCGGAGGACAAGGTAGCGGACTGCACGACCAGTCCCGCCCGGCCCGCCCCATCCTGAAACACATGACTGATTTCCCAAGGAAATCCTCCATCCATCTTTCTCTCTGCATGTACCGCAGGAGGAGCGGCTGTAATCAAAATGCACACTAGTTCAGTATCGTCACCAACCTGCAGCACATCCCTGGAGAGCTGGCGCAGTTCTTCGCTGTCATCGCCCTGAATGAAACGGCCGAGCAGATGACTGGTAAAACAGGCCTGTTCCTTCCAGCTTTCTTTTTCGGAAGCGATTTCATTTCGGATCATCCTGCCTAGCTTATCCAAGAGAGTCCCTATCTCCTCATCGTCAATCGGCTTCAGCAAATATTGCTCGACCCGCTCACGCAGGGCTGTCCGGGCATAATTGAAGTCGTCATATCCGCTCAAAATTACAAACCGCGGCGCCTTGGCCATCTTTTCGTTCGCCCTGGTGATCAGCTCCAGTCCATTCATCACAGGAATATTAATGTCCGTGAGCACCAAATCCGGCCGAAGCTCTTGAATCATCCTGAACGCATCCGGGCCGTTCAGAGCCTCCCCGCACACTTCAAATCCATATTTCTTCCAGTTCACCATAGTCCTTAATCCTTCGAGCACCCATGGCTCATCATCCACCAGCATTACTTTCAGCAATCGTCCTGCTCCCTTCTCATATCCACAAGAGTAGAATTATACCAGCTAAATAAATAATAATTAGCCTAGCACAATTGGATTATATTGTGTACATTTACTATATAAAGAAATCAAAATGCGCTGTAAGTAGCTTTTGTACATAAATATTAGATTTGTTCACTCCCCTGAACTTCAGCCTGTGCAATATTCTCATCTTGCTCCACTGTTCTGTTCACGGTGTGAAGCTTATACTGATACTGTGAACAATAGAGAGAAGGCGTGATCATCACACCCATACACAGTGAATCAGGGGGATGCTTATGAGACTGAACAAGATCGGCAACAAAAGAGCGCTGTACAGCAAAATATTGGTCAGTATGACGTTATGTGTGTCCTTAACCTTCCTTGTTTCCACCATCATCTATTACAACTATTATATTGGTGTGGAAAAAACGCAGGCTTTCCGCTCCGACCTTGGCAACCTCACGCAAACGAGCAAAGAGGTGGTCAACATGACCGATGCCGCGCAATCGCTTTCATTTCAGATCTACCGCAACAGCACTGTCTCCAAAATTGTATTTTACGACAAACCGGATATCTATGATGTTACGGCAGCCATGTCCGAACTGGGGAATTACCTCAGCTCCATGCCTTATATCGAGTCTATCTATGTCTACAATCCCAAAAGCGCAAAGCTGTACATCGCCTCTTCACACGGACAGAACGGTGTATTTACCGAGAAGGAATTAGTAGACACAAGCATTCTGGATATTCTGAATCATTATCAGGAATACAAGCCGTTCACACCCATTCCACGCGTGTATTCCAATGGTGCCGCTGAGAATGACCGGGTCCGGGCCTATACCTTCCTGTGCTACGATGCCATTGGCTGGGACCGGGCCATCAATTCTGCCGTTATTGTCAACATTTCCGCGCCATGGATTAACAAAGAAATCACCAGTCCCGTAGACTCTAGGAGCACTACCTTTATTCTCGCTGATCAAGGAAGATTTCTGTCCGTAGGCAGTCTTGAGCCGAAAGAATTGTCTCCGCTGGAAGCAAACTGGGTTCAACACCGGATTCTGGGCCAGGCCTCCGGCTCTTTTATCGGTAAATTCGGCGGGGTCAGCTCGCTGATCTCGTATACTTCGCAGGATGCTTTAGGCTGGCAGTATGTGCGCATCACACCTTACGATATCATCACCAAGCAGACAAACAGCATCCGCAACGCTACCCTGCTGATTGCCGCACTGATTTTTGTGGCAGGCATCGCCTTCTCCTGGCTCATGTCGCGCAGACTGTATCTGCCCATCGACCGGATTGTCCGGGAGATGAATATTCTGGAATCTGAAAAACGCGACAGCATGTTCACCATCCGGCAAAATACGCTGCGCGATTTGATTCTCGGCCTCAAGCCCCTGCAATCCATCCAGCAGGTCGAAAAGCTGCGCCAGCTCGGTATTCATTTTACCTTCAATGATGATTACCGCTTGATTCTGCTGCGGATAGACAATTACCAGGAGTTCCGGGAATCCCGTTCATCTTATTTACTGGCCTACAAGTTCGCCATTATGAATATCGCTTCAGAAATTTGTGGTCAGACCTATCGTGTGGAGACTGTAGACATGAACGATGACGGCATCCTGGTGCTTTTGAATATTGTAGATCCCAAGGAATACACGGACACCGAACTGATTGAGACGCTGCTCCGCCAGATTCAGCAGGCCTGCTCCGACTACTTGAAGGTGAGTCTGACCCTTACCTACAGTCATATTGACCGC
The DNA here is from genome assembly GCF_052044425.1 of Paenibacillus sp. 22594. Classification (NCBI taxonomy): domain Bacteria; kingdom Bacillati; phylum Bacillota; class Bacilli; order Caryophanales; family Paenibacillaceae; genus Paenibacillus; species Paenibacillus sp. 22594. The sequence goes on along the minus strand of NZ_JBQENA010000014.1, from coordinate 63,695 downwards.
AATCCCCTGCAACTGCACCAGCTCTATAAGCAGGTTAGGGAAGCGTCCAATCATCGGCTGTTCTACGGGCATGGCTGCATGATCAGTGCCCAGTCCATCCATGCCCTTCAAACTAACCTTTATCACTATCCTACGGAAAAAGAAAAAAGACTCGTCGATGCGCTGATGAGCGGCAAAATGGAAGAAGCTCGTGAGCATTTCAGCAGCATTATCCGCGAGACCTCAGCCTATCCGTTCTCATCGGTACAGCTGACTGTATCCAGACTCAGTGTGACCATCAAGGAGATTATCATCAACGTCCAAAAACGTAACCGTTTGCAAAACGAGGGGGCTGTCGAACTGCCCACTTTGGACTTGGTAGAAACGGTCGCGGAGCTGGAGCAGGCCTTTTTCGCTCTTTTCAATGAAATGCATGAACAGCTGGCCGAGAAAAAAAGCTCCAAGCAGCACGAACTGGTCCGCCTGATCAATCAAAAAATAAATGACACCTACATGGAACCCAGCCTAAGCCTCAATCAGATTGCTGACGAGCTGGATATGTCGCCGATCTATATCAGCCGCCTATACAAGCAGCAAACGATGGCCAGCATCGTGGACGTCATCCTGGAGGTGCGGATGCGCGAAGTCTGCAGCCTGCTGGAGAATACCGATCTGCCTGTGACCACCATCGCCGAACGCTGCGGGTTCACCAGCAGCTCCTACCTGCACCGGATGTTCAAGCGCAGCTTTGGCACCACACCTACCGATTACCGCCGCTCCAAGCATGCATAACAGGTTACAAGACACCTTTAGGGTGTCTTTTTTTTGGAAGTACCCTTTGTAATGTCTCTTGCCAACTTTCATGCTAAACTATATCTACAATTAGAAGGTTATAACTGTTATAAGGTATAACTTTCTCGTAATAGATCATACTATGGCTGTAAGCCATGGACGGAGGGATAGATTTGAATCAGGACCAAGCAGCGCCGAAACGTTACTCCAGAAAAATAGGCCGGATGGGAAACAGTCTGGGTGTGAGCCTGCCGAAAAGTCTCGCTGACAAAATGAATGTTGTGCAGGGAGATGAAGTGGAATTCATTGAAAACGCCCAAGGCGAAGTGATACTCAGAAAGATACAGCACGCAGATCTGCCGGACCATATCCGTCCTGAGGTACTGGAGGCCTTTTACGACGTTTTTGAAGAGGATAGAGGCATATTCGATGATTTAAGGGATCGCTGACATGACTTTCTTTCTGACTGTAGAGGAAATTGTTGCCGCCCATTATTATATGATGAGAGCCATGAACGACGCAGATCAAGCAGGCATCAAAGATCTAGCCTTGCTCGAATCTGCTGTATATAGACCTTCACAGAGCCTCTTTGGCGAGGATGCCTACCCGTCATTATTTGATAAAGCCTCCGCTCTTTTGGAATCCCTGGTTAAAAATCACTGCTTTCATAATGGCAATAAACGTACAGCCTATCTCTCGGTAAAGTCCTTTTTGCTGTTGAATGGATATCATCTGCGAATGGAGCGTATTTTCGCCGTCGAGTTCATTGTAGATATCGCAAAAGGCGAGTATTCCTTGGAACAGACAGCCGATATTCTCCGTACGTATTCGGTAAACAGATAAGTCTCACCAAGGCTCGTGCCACCCTGGAATATCCTCTCAAGGTCTCCCGCCCTTCTCTATAAGCCTGTCTCCAGATACCTGGAGACAGGCTCTTTTCTTGCCCTCCCCCCTTTGTCCGGAAGCGGCAAAGGGGTTCCCGCTCTGGTTAGATGAACTTGGCGGAACCATTAAGGTTAGAGTAACGGAGGGGAGGTTTGGAACTGTAGGAGCGACAGCGTCCGCCTTTAGGTTTGGATTTCTACCGCTGATAGCGGTCTAATCCAAGAAATCCAAACCTAACAGCGGCCGAAAGTCCAAACACTCCCCGCAGTTACGGCTAACACCTAACAGGTACTTTCAGCTTCATTCAGACAAAAAGAAGCCCCGGCAACCGCTGCCGGGGCACTCCTCAATTATTTAATACCTTTTTCAGCAGTATAAGCATTCCACTGCTTCGTCCATTCCGCCTGGATCTTTTCCAGACCAGCCTGCTTGGCCTTCTGCATGAAGGTTTCGAGCCCTTTATCCACATCATCTACCAGCCCGGCTTCCAGCGGGAACAGGTACTGCTTCTCTACTTGCTCCAGCGCCGCTTTTTCAGCCTGATACGAACTGTAATCCTCCGCAAAGCCCAGGAACAGATCTGGTTTCTGAATCTTGTCCAGCTCGTCGAAGATTGCCTTTACTCCGTCAAATCCCTTGTCGAACAACATGAATTCCGGATTTCTCCAAGCCCAGCCGTTCATTCCCTCACGGGAGAATCCATTGGATTGACTAGTGCCTACCAGCTTGTAGTAACCGCCCTCTACAGTGTAGTTCTTGCCTTCAATACCGTATTGCGTCAGTTGGTTATACCGTTTGTCCAGGACCAGCTTCTGATAGAAAGCAAGTGCTCTTTCCGGATTTTTGCTGCTCTTTGGAATGGCAAAGCCATTGTGTATCGGATGTACCGGCGTAGCATAACCTGTGGTTCTACCGAATGGAGAATAGGCCAGCTCCCACTCAGGATGTGTTGTGCTGATCTTCATCTTCATATCGTTAAAGCGGTTAGGATTATCTCCGAACATGCTGGCCGCTTTACCCGAAGTAATCGGGTCTTGCATCGTATCCTTGATGTTCAGCACGTTCTTGGGAATAAACCCTTTGTCCGCCCAGCGCTTCATGGTCTTCAGCTCTTCTTTTTGCTCATCAGAGCCCCAATAGGAGTAGACTGTTGTAGGTGTTTCATACTTCACGCCCATACCATAAGGCAGAGCACCGACCATTTTATTCAGCTCCGTATAAATGTAATGCAGATTATTGCCGATGTCGCTGTTGAGGGATATAGGCATCATATCCGGCTCATTGGCCTTGATTCCGTCCATGTAGGCCTCATAGGTAGCCAGATCTTTTGGAGCTGGCAGATTATATTTCTTGCGCAGATCCTCGCGATAAACGAAACCGTTAGTTACATATTCTTTAAAGGTCGCAGGAACCGTATAGATTTTACCGTCTACCTTCACATCCTCCCACATCGATTCAGGGACGAATTTCTGCAGCTCCGGTGCAGCTTTGGGCAGGAGATCATCGATAGCCAGGAACGCGCCGCGTTTGGCATAGGATTGATATTGGGTCCAGTCCGCTGTGAAAATCAGGTCAATGGCCTGGCCGGAGGACAGCAGCAGCTTGTATTTCTGATCCCAGTCCGTCCAGCTTGTATAGTTGAACTTCACGGTAGCATTCAGATCTTCCTGAGCCATCTTATTGATTTCATCTTGAATGATCGGCAGATCCTTCGGAGCGTCTCCAAGCATGTAGAACTGAAGCTCAACCTTCTTCGAGGTATCGATTCCAGTTTCAGCTGCGGGGGCTGCGCTACCCTCTGTTGTGGCGGCAGTATTGGTCTTGCCTTCTGTTCCAGCGCTGTCTTTGTTAGCATTACTGTTACTGTTGTTGTTACCACCGCATCCTGCAAGAAGCGATAGGGCCAGCGCAGTTGTTGTAAGCGTTACCAGAGTTTTTCTGCCTGCTTTCTTTTTCATATGAACCCTCCTAAAAGTTTTGTGAGCACAGCTCCCTTGTTCAGGCTTCGTACAAAACTGACTTCGGAAGCATACGCTAAGTTTTGTGAGCACAGCTCCCTTGTTCAGGTTTCGTACAAAACTGACTTTGGAAGCATACGCTACGTTTGGTGAGCTACCCTTATCTTGTATGACTCTATGTTAGCCGAATAACAGAAGCATGGTAATGGTGCTTTCTGCCAGACGGTTCTAACCTTTTACAGCCCCGATGGTCAAGCCCTTTACAAAATAGCGCTGGATGAACGGGTACAGAAACAGAATGGGTCCGGTAACGACGATGGCCATCGCCATCTTGGTTGACTCGGTAGGCAAATCACTGCCCAGGCTGACACCGGTACCCGCGCCCATATTGGCGATGAAAGCTGCTGAATTGATTACATTGTACAGATGGAACTGCAGCTGATACTTATGCGGATCATTGATGAACAGCGAAGACGAGAACCAGTCGTTCCAGTAGGCCAAGGCGAGAAACAGGCCGACCGTGGCGATGCCGGGCATCGACAGCTGGAGGACAATCCTCCAATAGATTTTGAAATCACCAGCTCCGTCGATCTTGGCGGATTCGAACAACTCCTCGGGAACGGCCGAACGGATGAAGTTCTTCATTAAAATAATCAGGAATGGTGTCATCAGCCCCGGAAAAATCAGCGCCCCATACGAATCGGTAAGATGCAGATATTTGGTCATCATAATGTACCAGGGCACCAGCCCCCCACCGAACAGGGTGGTGAAGTAGATGTAGAATGAGAAGGTATTGCGGTACTTGAAATCCTTGCGGGCCAGCACATATCCGGCCATAGTCATAAAAAACAGCCCCAGTATCGTGCCCGTCACCGTAGTGAACAGTGTAACGCCATATGCACGCAGCACCTCGTCCGGGAAGGTAAACACCGTTTTGTAGCCCTCCAGCGAGAACTCAGCCGGAATCAGATGATAACCTTCCTTAATGATCGAATCATTGGCAGTCAAGGATGCCGAAATAATCAGCAGGAACGGAATCAGACAGGCCAGAGAGCCCAGAATAATAACCGTGTAGGCAAGACCCTGCAGCAGCCTTGTATAATGATCGTCTTTGATATGCATGCTCTATTTCTCCTTCCGTATCGTGTTCAGCACATCCTAGAACAAAGCGTAATCATCGTTTATTTTGCGGATAATGTAGTTCACTGTCATGATCAGAATGAAACCGAACAGCGATTGGTACAGCCCTGCCGCCGTCGCCATTCCGACATCAAAGGTAACCTTCAGTGAACGGAACACATACGTATCCAGAATGTCTGTGGTATTGTAGAGGACCCCGTTGTTGCCGATCAGCTGGTAAAAGAGGTCAAACTGCCCTTTCATAATGCTTCCCAGCGAGAACAGCAGCAGCACTATAAAGGTCGATTTCAGCATCGGCACGGTGATATACCAGATCCGCTGGAAGATATGGGCACCGTCGATTTTGGCCGCTTCATAATACTCTTCACTGATTCCAGTAATGGAAGCGAGATAAATGACCATGCTGTAGCCAAGATTCTTCCAGAGATAAAATAGAATGATCAGGAAAATCCAGACCGACGGTTTATTGTAGACATCGACAGGTCCCGCCCCGAACTGGGCCAGCAGCGTATTTAAGAAACCGTTATCATAATTGAACACGTTGTATACGATAACACTCAGAATAACGAAGGAGACGAAATACGGCAGGAACATGATGGATTGGGTCAGCTTTTTGAACCATCTGATACGCAGTTCGCTGAGCAGAATCGCACAGACAATCGCGAGCACGTTCCCCAGCAGGATAAACGCCAGGTTGTAGCCAATCGTGTTCAGAGTAAGCTTCACCAGCGTGCCCGACTTCCAGAGAAATTCAAAGTTTTTGAGACCCACAAAGGGTGCATCGAACAAACCGGAATTGAAATCAAACTGGGTAAACGCATAATACACGCCGACCATCGGGAAATACGAATTGACTAAAAAGAACAGCAGTGTAGGCAGCAGCATTAGAAAAAGAATCCGGTTATGGACCAGCTCATGCAGAAAACCTTTCTTTTTCTTCTTCTGTGTCCAGGCCCCCGTCTCGGACGGCAGCCCCGCCCCCTTAATAGGAAGCTCAATGGCGAGTGGTATTCCACTCTTGCGTTTGCGGTATCTCAAAGCCTTCACCCTCCTATACCCCTATAAAATAATTTGCGGCAGCATATGCCTGCTCCCCCGCTTGGACGCCTGAAGCTGTGTTCAGCGGCACCGTCCAATGTATGTTTTGAGTATAGAAGACACCTTACAGGGTGAATAGTGCAGCTTAAGGGTATTCCTGTATATTGTGGACTATCGCCTAGTGAACATTTCTGACTTCTGTGGAGTAAACAAAGGTTGAACGGCAAAAAGCCCCGTAAACTCCCCTGTATCAGGACAGCCACGGAGCATTATATAGAAGACCATATGCATAACTAATCTAAGATTCCACGAAAAGAGCCCTGCCCCGTTTCGCCGCCAGCCCCGGTGTTTCCTCATCCATTCGCCGTTCTGCCTCACTCAGCACCTTCCGCTTCCGCCAGCGCCGCAGCACCAGCAGCCCTCTTGCCGCCTCATCGGCAATCATACAGCAGTAAATGCCTGTCAGACCCCAGCCGGCACTGATCCCGAGGAAGTAAGAGCAGCCCACGCCGATGAGCGACATAGAGCAGATGGAGACATACATAGTATAGCGGGTATCTCCAATCGCATTGAGCGAATTACCCATGGCCATGTTCAGCATTTTGCAGGGCTGAAGCAGCAGATTCAGGGCCAGCAGGGATACCCCTATCGAGATAATCGCCTCATCGTCTGTGAAAAATCCCAGCAGCGTTCTCCCGAACACAAACAGCAGCAGCACGTTGGCACCGACAATAACCAACCCGATATAGAGCGTGCGGTAAGCCCCTTTATAGACCTCTTGCATCTGCCGGGCGCCGAAGAGATGCGCAAGCTGAATCTGTCCAGCCATCGCTACGGCATAACCCAACGTGAAGCAGAAGGATTCCAGCGTATTCAGATAGGTGCGGGCTGCCAGCTCTTTTGCCCCGAGTATCGCCATAAACGAATAGATCACCAGCTGTGACAGTACCCATGATGAAGAATTGAGGCCCAGCGGCCAGCTGATACGGACGATCTCCCCGAACAGCCTCCGGTTGAAGATCTGGAAATCCCGCAGCCGGACCGTACGTTCAAAGGACCGGTTGAACAGATACAGCAGAATGAAGACACCCAGCAGCCGGCTGATCATATTGGACACCGCGATCCCGGCCAGGCCCAGCTCCGGCAGCCCGAACACTCCAAAGATCAGCAGATAGTTCAGGGCAATATGAATGATATTCACCGCCACTCCCGTATACATCGGACCACGGGTATTTCCGGTATTGCGGATCGCTGAACCCAGCGCAACGGTCATCCCGACCATGAACAATCCGCCCCCGACATAGGTGAGATAGACATGCGCGAGCGGCAGCAGCTCTTCGGAGATATGCAGCAGTCTGGCCGTGGGGTCCGAGTACAGGAACATCAGCAGGCTAACTCCGAAGCCCAGGATACTGCTGGACGTTACTCCCATAATAGCTATCGTACGCGCTTCCTCTGACCGCCCCGAACCCAGACGCTGCGCAATCAGTATTCCCGCCCCTCCAGCCAAGGTGGTGAAGAGCGTGGTCAATGCACCGAACAGCTGATTGGAAATCCCTACAACCGCAACCGCGTCATCCGAAATCCGGCTGACCATAATCGTGTCCACCGTTCCCAGCAGCGTCTGCAGAAATATCTCGATGAAGATCGGCCAGGCCAGCATCCACAGACCGGCTTTCCCGGTTATAGCTTTCACGAAATCAACCCTCCTCCGGTGCACGCCCTTACTCGAGTCCTGCGCCCACATCGATACAATTCATCTTGTCAGAACTAAATTATAGGTGATATACTCTGAAAAATGTACCACATACGAAACCTAAACTTTCAATATCCAAACCTTCAATAGAGAGGAAAACGCCATGGATATCTTACAATTTTCCGTCCCGCCTTTGCCTCATTACATTATCAGCGGGCTGAATCAATTCCAGACTGGCTATCTTCATCCAAACCGCCAGCACATTCAGGTGTTCGATCTGCTGATCGTCCGCCAGGGCTGCCTCTACATCGGCGAGGAAGACCGAAGCTTTACAGTGAACGCAGGCGAGGCACTAATCCTGCGGCCGGATTGCCATCACTATGGAAGTGAGGGCTGCCGTGAAGATACAGCCTATTATTGGCTGCATTTCCAAACGTCCGGCAGCTGGAGTGTGGACAGTGCATCTTCCTCTGTTTTGTATGAAGCCGGTGGAGCCATGATTGATCCAGTTGTTGAAGCCAGTGTATCTGCCGAGCCGCTTCCCGCAGCGTACTTCGGGATCGGTCCGTTCAGCCTGCGCCTCTCCCAGCACATCACCTTGCTCCAGCCTGCCAGAATAGAGGAGCTGCTGCTCCAGCTGGAGATGCTCAAAAGCAATGCCCATCTGACCTCCGTCCGCTTCAGGCAGCAAATCCTCTTTCAGGAAATCCTCCAGCAGCTCGCGGCTTCCATAGAGCAGGGCCGCTCCGGTTCCCAGTCCACTGCCTGTGCTGAACAGGCCGCCTCCTTCCTGCGGGCCCACTACCGTGAGGAAATCACGACTGCAAGGCTCGGGGAGAGCCTTAACTTCCATCCGGTCTACATCGCCCGCTGCATGAACAGAGAGTACGGTTACTCCCCCATAGAGTATCTGCTCCGCTACCGCATTGAGCAGAGCAAGCTGCTGCTGATGCAGACCAGCTTCCCTATTGCGCGGATTGCCGAAGAGGTCGGCTTCAACCAGGCTCCTTATTTCAGCTCCAGCTTCATGAAGCTGGAGGGCATTTCCCCGCGCCAATACCGTCAGCGCTTCTCTTGACTTCTTTATACTGTGATATAATAACGGGCAGTAATACGAAACGGACTAACAGGCGGGGATATCTATGAAATTGGAGCGATTGATCTCTATAATCTATAAGCTGCTGAATCACGAAGTTTTGTCTGCCTCCATGCTGGCCGATGAGTTCCAGGTTTCCCAAAGAACCATCTACCGGGATATCGATGTGATCTGTGCTGCCGGCTTCCCGGTCGTATCCTATCAGGGGACTAAAGGCGGTTATGGCATGATGAACGGATACAAAATGGATAAAAGCCTGCTCGGTTCTTATGATGTCAATTCCCTGATTACCGTGCTCAGAAGCCTTTCTTCCGTATTTGAAGATGAGCGTACGCAGGGGACCATCGAACGACTTCAGACGATCGGACCGGAGCATCTGACCACAAGCCTGGCAGTGGACCTTGAAACCCTCCGGACGGAGCCCGATGTACTTCCTCATTTACGTACAGCCATTGCGAAGCGTAATATCGTCCGCTTTGAATATATCAATGCGGAGAATGAGCGTACTACCCGCGATATGGAGCCGCTGCGGCTTCATTTTAAATATCGTAATTGGTACGTTTATGGATTTTGCCGGACCCGGGGGGATTACCGGGAGTTCCGGCTGTCCCGGTTGATGAATTTGCGTCTGACACAGGAATCATTTGAACCGCATCATGAGGTGCCGGAAGTGACTGCTTGTTCAAACAAGGATAAGCAAGATCAGCTTGAGGATGTAGTGGTCCGGGTAGGGCCGGAGGCGTTGGCGGAAGCGATGGATCAGTTTCATCAGGTCCATAAGCAATTCCATGCCGATGGGAGTATGACGATGCGAATTCCAGTTTACAAACCATTGAGCGCACGATGGCTTTGGACCCTTCTGCTGAGTTTTGGCAGCGGTGCCGAAGTCCTAGAACCCCCTCTACTACGAGCCATTATAAAAGAGCAGCTTCAAAATACACTCAAACATTATGAAGAAGTATGACACTCTGTTGTCAAACTTCTTTTTTTATGATTACAACAGAAACCAAATCAAATTCATGATAAGTCCAAAGGAGACGTTGCAAATGAATCATCTGCTACAAATGTTGAATTACCACACCTGGGCCAACCAGACGATCCTGGGGAGGATCAAGGAACTCCCATCCTCTGTGCTGAGTCAGGAAGTGAACAGCTCGTTCCCCACCGTCGCTCATGCCCTCAGTCACATTTATGCGGTAGATACAATGTGGTATCTGGTTGTTACTGGCACGGGTATGCCAGAGGCGCTGCAGGCAACCCTACCGCTTAATAAGAACCTCCTACATTCTGTAGACGAATACTCCCAGCTATTTACCCAGCTATCAGAACAATACAGAGAATGGTTCCGAAACCAACCGGATTTGGAGCAAACCATTCTGCTTGACAATCCGTTCGCCAGAATCCGCCAGACACGCCTGTCCGAAATAGTGCTGCACCTGGTTAATCACGGAACCTATCACAGGGGCAATATTTCTACAATGCTGCGTCAACTGGGTCACGCATCCACGATGAACGACTATGCCCTTTTTTGGTATCAGGAACCCGATGATGATTCAGTTCTGGCGGAGAGACGCTTGGAATCCTCAGACTGACGCTCTGCCAGAAAGGAGTTTGTCTTTATATGGAAATCGAAAATTTAATCACAGCAGTTTCGAGAGAGGCCCTCAGGGTTTGGCTGCAGGAAAACTCCAAGACTGAAAAATCTTGCTGGGTCGTAGTGAGTATGACACCACACCCGGATACGCTGCTCTATTTGGATGCGGTCGAAGAATCCCTGTGTTTTGGATGGATTGATGGGGTCAAAAAGAAAATATCTGAATCAGAGCTGGCGCAGAGACTGTCTCCCAGAAGCAAACGAAGTGGATGGACTGAATTGAACAAAGAACGTGTCCGCCGCCTCGAAAAGTTGGGATTCATGACAGACGAAGGAAGAAAGGCGCTTCCTGATATGGATTACGAATCTTTTACAATAGATAGGGTCATAGAACAAAGGTTACAAGAGGAAAGACAAGTATATGAGCATTTCTTGGCATTTCCGGCTCTTTACCAAAGAGTTCGGAGCGACACGATACAAAGCCATAAAAATCAGCCAGATGTATTCAAGAGCAGATTAGAAAAATTGATATCAAACACTAGAGAAAATAAGATGTACGGTCATTGGCATGACAATGGACGCCTTCTAGATTATTAAGAGGCCATTAATAGAGATCTTCTGACTCTATACAACAACAGGCCATTACCCGGTACAATCGGGTAATAGCCTGTAATTCCTACGTAGTCTGTAAATACTCGCAATCATTGCAACCACTGAGCAAGAAAAGCAATGTTCATCAATTCCAATGATCACATAGTTGAAGAATTTCAGGTTCTCCCCGTTATTCTGAATCTATGTTATTCAGGGCTAATAAGTCGCCGCCGGAGTTCTTTAAGACAGAAGGTTCTAGCTAAAACTAGCCGCCGATCAACTTTCCCTTGTGTTTCTTCAAGCCTCATCCATTCTAAATATAAGCTCTCTAAAAAAAAGGCTTCTTTGATCAAAGCATCACCGGATAATTCACGAAAGAAATTTTCTGAACGCTCTTTTACTGGGTAATATTGGAGCTGTCTCTCTGAACGGTATTGTGCTTCAACTATTGAGATCGGATGACCGCATACAGAACATAGCGTCTGAATGAAATGATTACCATTTTCGTCTTTTTGGGACGTTTTTGCAACGTATTCATCCACAGCTCCGCATACGCTACATACTGGAAAATATTCATAAGGCAAGGTGCGCACCTCCAAGTGCTGTAGTCATAATAATTAGGTAATTACACTATAACATGCGAACATACATTCGCAATACAGGGAATTACTATACAATTTTTCGCATTTGCTGTAAAAGATCCAAATTTGCATTAAGCATGTTTTTCGTTTTTCCCGCTCCTTTATTTGCATAAATTATGACGGAGAGAATCTTTAGGCATATATGGTCACAAAAAAAGAGCCGCCCGCTCAACTTTCCAGGACAAGCCCATTGTTCTTATAATTTTAAACTCTAAACGCGCTACCAATACTTTTGTATGAATTAAAATTATAATATATACATATATAATCTTGCCTCGTAATGCTTCAGTTAATCACCTCTCCTTCCCTCCCCGCCTTCTTATATAAATATACTACTATGAGTATTTTCCGAATTTCGTAATAATCTTTCAATCAAACCCCGAGAGCTAATAATTACAATAATTAACCAGTAAGACAAGAGTAAAATTTAGAGAAGATGTATGATACTATGTTGGAAGGAGACGATTTCATTACGAGAAGATCCTTGTAACTTGAATATTATTTCATCGGAGGTGGATATTAATCCATCTGAAAAGCCGAACCTACAAGAAGTTATAAATAGCGAGGGGATTTGCTAAAATGGACAATTTGATGAGTGAAACCCAGGTAACAGCCATCGCTAATGAACTACAACGCCGGGTCCATTCTGGTGAAGCTGAGGGTGACATTGTTGTCGTCACTTTAATTTCCATGGCCAAAGCGGGTAGATTAAGTTCGGAGCATATCAATAAAATTCTGCTTACGATCTATGGCGACAAGGTGAAAATTTTAGCAGTCTTAATTGAAGCACAGAAAGTCATGAACGAGGATTTGGTGAATTCTATCATAAGTGAAGTCAGGGCCACCTAATCGTGGCCTTTTGATTTGTCCAATTGTTTACTTGCCAAATGATCATTATGTAGATATACTGAGATGCCCAAATTGATCCGCTCCTAAATTCAACGCGTTACATTAAAGGAGGAGAATGAATGAACCCAGCAAGACGAGCCCTTTTACTCATGGCTACAATTCAAGAGATGATCGAAACCGTACAAACTTTGACAAGTGACTCAGATCTTGACGAAGTGATGGAAACACTGCAGGCTGCAGGGTTAAATGCCGAAGACCTTCTGCAAAACTATACATTTTTTGAGGCAATCCAAAGGGTTTGCAGTGAATTTGCAGCCATACATGTTACGCAGGCAGAAATGAATGAAATAATTGATGAAGAGAACAGTATCCCCTTAAGCTAACCCCCAATTCCCACACTACTTCCCCCTCAAATGCTTCAACTTGGCTTCATTCTTCCGCATACAGCTCAACTTTTCCTAATCCGAATCATCCCTCCCCTAAATTCCGTCCAGTACCTCGCGTATAAAACAACAGGAAGCGGTACAAATAAGAATCCGCGAATCAGGAGGAATTACTCAGTGACCCAAAATCCAGAATACACGATTACGCAAGCAAAACAGCTTAACTTCTTTGGAGGTGGGATATGAGCCTTCAGACATATCGGGTAACCTACACAATCGACGGAACAGAGATTATCGTTTTTGAATTTTCAACTACCACGAGCCCAATAGAGCGTATTATTGACGAAGCTATGAACAGAATCAGGAGTGAACAGCTTGACTACAAACAGGTGGAGGATATGGTTGGATTTAGCATTTTCCGGCTTCCTTCCTTACAATAAGATGTATGGATTATGAATAATGCTCAATCTTGTAAAAATACAGCATTTTGCGACAGCTATCGACATTTAGCAAGTGGTATATTTAGTTAATCAAGGACAAAAAAGCATGACTATAGTTTCATATACGAACATCCGTTCGTATAATATAATAGGTATACGAACAGCTTTATTGCTACGTTATACCTAATTTCAATAGATATTGATATTGAATTAACAAGTGATCAACTTGGGAGGAAGTAGATATACATGGGGACTGAAACACTGGACGAGCTTTACGCGCTGGGAGAGATGGATGTTTTTTTTCAAAAAAGCAAGGAGAAAGTGGAAAAGCGAGTACATGGAATGCGCCTTGCGGGGACTGATGGTGAGGATGTTGTGCAGGAAGCGCTAATTAAAGTCTACCGGTATCTCCCTAAATATGATAGCAGCAAGTCAAAAGTATCGACTTACCTTGACCGCATCGTAACGAGTGCTATCCGGGATTGTCTGAAAAAGGCTGGAGCAAAGTCCAACTTACAGGTAGTCAATGCTATTCCCTTGGCTATATTCGAAGGTGTCGACGATACACAAGTAACCTACGAGGCAGGAGCAAAGGATCTCGGTTATGAGAATGCAGAGCTGATGATGGATATTATGGATCATCTGGGACTGACAGAACGCGAGAAAGAGATGTTCCGTCTTCGTATATCGGGATATGAATTCAAAGAAATTGCACAGGTATTCGACATTAGCCGTGGACGGATGTCCCAAATTTGGAGCCGCATCACAGCAAAGTGTGCTGTAGTCATTTAATTCATTTGCTTAATTGCGCCCTATCCGGGGCCTTTTTTTTATTTCCCCCTGGACCTTGTAATTACTTTATATTCTCCCTAAATTCACATCCCTTCGTCACGTATATAGTGATTGGAAGGGATTTTTTATTTGATAGGAGGTTGTTATGAGAACCATTAAGGAAAACGTCAAGCTGCTTGTATCGCTCATGCCTTCACTGATCGAAAGAGAGAACGAGCTCCTGCATGCTTACTGGGTAATGTTCGATGAATTGAAGCAGCCAAGGGATTTGATTCAGGCCACTCCAGCCGGCTCGATCACCCGAAGACTGCGGGAGCTGCAAAATGAGCACCATCCAGATGAAAGGAATGAACTTGTATGAGCAGACAAATTTACAATCAGACCATAACAGAAGAAGAGGTAATCTCCCTAGTTGGCAAGTATATTTCTGTGCCTCAGAATACGCACACAGGACCGGACGGAGAATCTGTAAATGCCTGGTTTACAGGTCAGATCGCCGGTTACGAGAAGGCTGTCATCTCATTCGACTACTTGAACGGAGAATTCATGAGTGATCCTCTTGTATTTATCAATCTGCTTATGACAGACGGTGCAGGATGGGTACTCTCCAAAGAAGAGTTAGAAATTCAAATCATCACTAAAGAAGAGTTCGACAATATTCTTGCAGAGCACCTGGCGAATCAAGCCATTGATAACAAAGAAGATCACACCGGGCAGGCCTACACTCTCTCAAATCTGCAGAACGAAGTTTAGAATAATCCCCCCTCAAATACCGCCTTCCAGGAAATTATTCATATTATATGAGGTGTCCCCACTTGAGCAGCTACCCCGAACATATACGCAATAACTTAGAATGTGATAAGAACTTTTACTCGTTAACTAGTATGTCTAATATTGACCTTGCCAAAAGAGATTCAGGCTTTCTGGGTGATCTTTTAATCCTTCATGAAACCTTAATCTGGCACAGCGTACACAAATACATCGGGAAGCCCGAAAAGCTTGTTCAGAACTACTGCGTGGAAAAAGACGATATTGTTCAACTCGGCCGCCTGGGTTTTATTAAGGCAATCCTGGCTTTTGACACCGGACGGGGAGTGAAATTCTCCTCTTACGCAGTACCCTCTATCGTTCGCGAAGTCCGCTGCTACCTCCGCGACAACGCCCCGATTATCCGTCCTACCCGAACCGCCCATGAATTAATGAATCAGATTAACATCCGAACTGGTAACGGTTCCGAAGAGGAATCTGTGGAGCTTCTGGCCAAAAATCTGAAGAAACCAGAGGAACAGATCAAAAAAGCGATGCTTATTGGATCGAGAGTGAAGTATTTGCAGGAAAAGGTAACTGATCGCTCCAGCATAGACTCAGATCCTACTTATATGGACTTTCTCACCAGCAGCGACAATACAGAAGAAGAGGCTACCGACAGCAGTTATGTCAAAGACATAGTCGCCTCTATTCAAGAGCATCTTTCCGAGTTGGAGCTGCGGGTCCTTCAGCATCGTGTCGCTGGCTTAAATCAGACCCAGACAGCAGAAAAGGAAAACATTTCACAAATGCGGGCCGGGAGAATTATGAAAAAAGTAGCGGAGCTGCTGTTGGATTCTAAATTAAGCGTAACTCTTCTCGACCTGGACTCCCTGGAAGTGTTGAATAACTACATTGACCGCTCCTCTTCGGGCAGTAGACAAGAACATAAGAAATAACTGAGTATACTGTGGTCCAAAGCAAAAAAACCGAGAGAACTTCTGCTCGGTTTTTCGCTTTTATTGCAGCAACCCTATGACCTGCCTGTGATAATCCCTATATGTTTTAACAATCCGTTGATATAGTTGGAGCCTCGTGAGGCAAGAATACCGCACAGAACAATAGATACATAGTGCCCGGGCCCAGTAAGATTGAATAAATCCACCTCGAAAACAAAGGCCAGAATCACACCGATAACAATGGACAGCAGATAGGTTTGTTTGTCTTGAATCGGAAAAGCCTGTTTCAGAATCTCAGTTAAGGCTTCGGATAAAAAGGCCACTAGCGCCATTAAAGTGATTACGTTCATGTCTTATCCCTCCTTCTATAGAAAGCTTTTTACTTGATACCCCGGTTTAGAATAGCGGTATTGATGAATAACAGCTCGGAAACCGTAAGTTTCTTTACGGCCGCCTTGTCGATCCAGGTAGAATCCGTGATGAGTTTTTTATCATAAAGCTCTTTGAGCTGAGTAGTGAGTATCGTCCATTGGTTCGCTGACAAGTTCAAATCTTCTTCCTCCTCTTGTGAATTCAGCTGACTGTGCACTTCCTGCTTAAAGCGTTCAAATTCACTCGGGTTCTTGACCCACGGGAGTGGACAATCCTTCCAGCCGACAACCTCTTTATGGGTAAAAATCACTTCAGGGAAACCCTCATGCTGAATGAGATACACTACCATGTCCACGGCATTGTTGAAGGTATCTTCATGGATCAATCCGTCTGCTTCAATACACATCTCAATACCTACTGTGGAATTATTCGGGTACGAGCCAAGCTTTGAAAGAGCTTCCGGAAGGTAAGGCTGCTTGCTGCCACAATGGTAGCCCATCTCATCAAAAGGCAGGGATTGGACAATCGTTGACCGGTCGATCTGAATATGCGCACTGGCGTAACGGTCACCTGTTCCGTCATCCGGATTCTGATCCTTCAGACTGGTAAAATACTTGCCGATAGCCTGCGCAGAAGCACCAGGATCAGCCGTGTAATGCATGACGATGCCCCGCTTGGCCACAAGCTTTTTACCTGGACGTGAGAATGGATTGACCGGTATTCGCTGATGCTGGATCGTTAACAAATTAATCACCTCCTTCGCGTTGGTTCAGACGTTTCTCCAGTTCTTCAATTCTGGCAGTCGCCTTGATATAATCGAGCTCGAGCGTGGTATATTTCTCTTTCCAGTTCCGCAATTCGTCCTCCAGGTGCAGACTGCGGTCACGCCAAATCTTCATCTCATCTCGCAGAGACTTAATCTCTTCTCTCAGTTCATCCCGAATCTGCTTCTGCTCCTGGGAGAGCTGCTGGCGGTCGCTGAGCGTGAGATCCTTCCGGTTATTGAACTTCGTCACAGCGACGCTGCCGAGCGCTGTAACAAGCACGCCCGCCAGGGCTACTAGCGCATTAACGTCCATGCCTTTGCTCCCCCACTTTCACGTAAGCCCATGAAGATAATAATGCATAATTCAAGTAAGCCCCCCACCCGGTAGATGCTTGATTCCCTGCAAACAGCAGAGAGCTGATGAAGAACCATATAAAAGTTGACGCCAAGAGCGCAGCTCTCCTGATGTGGTAATACCGACCGAGCATACCCGCCACGGTTGCCAGGGAGAGGATCACCATGATCCATCCCCATGTATTTTCGGGCAGAGTTTTTAAGAATTTGGTGTAGTCAGCACCGGCACCAAAAGTGTCTAGCGGGGTGAGTAACAGTAGCCCCCAAAAGCCTGCTATGAACGCCAGAGATGACTCTACAGGCTTACACCGGTGAATGAACTTCCTGAGCTGCTTATGCAACGGCTCCACTCCTTTGATCTTCTAGTATGATTAGGATAGGCCGATTGGGCGGATTGCTCTCATACCAAAAAAACAGCCCCAAACGGGGGCTGCTTCATTTTTGAGGATACCGCTCCCAATATTGTTGCACTTGCCTGTACGGACGAACTTGCTTCTCCTCAATTTTGACGTACAAATCAAGAGGATGCCATTCCTCCGGGAGGACCCTGGGGGTGATCGTTTCATTTTCCAAACCTACGGAGAAATGATGCCCGTTAAACACACGGTTACATGGGATGGTATCTGCGATGTATTCAAAGATAACAAAACAGGTACCTGTATGCACATATTTTCGGAGAACCCCTGACCGTATAGGCACTACAGGAGAAACCGCCGAAGGGCGAACTACATTCTGTATATAGGTTACTGCTGAATCCTGTCCTAAGGAAAAAGAAGCTCCCCGATGGATAAGAGGTTTTATTTTTGTAGTACGGGGCGATGTAGGTACACTCCCTGCAGCTCTAGGCTTGCAGGGCTCATAAAGGCTTGAGTCCGTCAAGGAAAGAGAGATTCCACGGTGTACGAATTTCTTAATTCGTCCCAGTAATGTACCCATAGTATTTTTCCCTAATGACCGGGAGGTAGCTTGAATGCTCATAACCACTGGAGTCAGACTAGAGTTAGTTGACCTCAGGCCAATAGCAAGATCGACCTTCTTATTACGAGTGATCTTAGACCAGTCACTCACCTTGACAGCTCGTAGACGAGCTGCCGTCATCCCCGAAGTGTGGATCGTAGCAAGCCCTACGGTTACCCAATCCTGACCATCAAAGGTTGCCCAGGTCGACCGGTTATCCGTGCTTACTAAATACCGAATAGTTGTCCCGACCGGCTCAAGCTGAACTGGATTGATTTTGCTAATCACTGCGGGGATGGTATTATACTGGAAATTGTCAGAAGTAGTTACGTAAAAGCCGCTATCCGTTCGATACGGAGGAGACGGCTTAATAAAGCTGACTTTTCCCAGTAAGACGCCGTAGGAGGCGTTTTGGGTTAATTCGAACTGAACATACTGAGAGGTAATGGGAATTAGGTGCTCATTGACTGCCCCGTAAGGAGTCTGCTTGTCCGATGTTGTCACGACCCAGGGAACAATTTCCGTATAACTAATCCCATCGTCTGATACCGATATACGATAGTTGGAAGAAGCCTGATCACGGCAACGCGGGACGACCCGTACCCCTTTAAAATTTGATGGTGTACCGAAGTTAAAAGTGAGCGTTTGATTCCCCGCGGAGGTTGTCAACCAGTGGTTTTGATTTGCGCCCCCATCCATCGGAGCTGCATCATTAAATAAATTTGCTAGACAATAATCTGTTGCACTCCCCATACTCCGTACAGAGGAGGTGACAATTACGCCATTAGGTGCGGTATAAACAAGCAGTGCCCCTTGCCCCCCCGAACCGCCTGACAATCCATCACTTAATGTATTTGGCCCCGAGTAGAGTTCAATTTCATAAAGTGAAATCACTGCATTAAGTCCAATAAACTGAAACCGCAGATATCGCTTATTGATCTCCACCTCGTGAACATAAGCTTGCCCCTGCTTTCCTCCTGTTGTGCTAATATTTCCAACCTGTTCAACCCAGTCGACACCATTAGAAGAAGATAAGATTCTGTACTTAAGATACTGGTTCGAAAGGGCATGAGGGTAGAGTACAATCCGGTTTATTGGGACTGACCCTAGCATATTAAAATCAAAGGTTAAGGTTGCATCCAAGGTATACGTCATCCACATGGTGCCCGCGCTTAATAATCCAGCATGTTTACATCCGTCAAACAGGTTTTTTATGCTGTAGTCAGGAGAAGCATGCGGGCCTGCAGAGCAGGTTACTGCTACCCCGTTAGGGGCTGTATACACAGGTTGTCCTTGTATTCCCCCGGCTCCGCCGCCCAGATTAATTTTAGTATATCCCTCGAAACCGAGCTGAAGACTTCCATTCAGTATATCCGTCCCGCTAGGATTTTCGAATAGGTAGTTATTTTCGTACCGAAAATTATGTTTCACTATGCTTCACCTGCCTTAATGCCTACCATTAGGGGGTGGGCAGTTTCATTAGCATTGTAGGGTATGGAAGGAAGTTAGTGCTTAGAGCGGAGAGATAGATCACCTTGTAAGTAACGCTACCAACAACGATCTCATCCTCGTTGATAAGGTTCTCTGTTCGACAGGTGTATACTCCATCCAGTTCGCCACGAATCCCCTCCATATCTCCTTCAAGGAAGCAAGGAGATACAAAGATTTGATCTCCCCATACTGAAGGACTGAAGTTGTTAGGGATGGTTCGAACATCATAGTTAAAATTGTAGGTGTTCGCATTATTTCGCAGAAGCTTAACTTTATTAGCGCCAGCGGGATTGTAAGACCCTAAAGCAAGTGCAACAGAGTCGTTTCCTTGGTCTGCAGAATAGCGCTTGATAAACCCTATATACACCGCATTAGTTCCGGGGTAATTGGCCGAGAAGTCCATCACCGTGGCTAAGATGATGCGGTCCAGATTAGCCTCCAGATAATAGGTCACAGGGATGCTTGTCGGATTCGCCGTTGGGGTGGTGGTATTTGCAGTGTAATAAGGACAAGGTGACACATTCAGGTAGCTTCCGTTCGGATTATACCCCTCAATAGCCGCGATATTAAAGAAGTTTCCATTTGGGTCTTTGATATTTTGGGGATGCAGATAAATGCTTACCAAGTCCTGCCCGCTTTCACCAGGTGAGCTTAGCACCGTGATGTAGTTACCTGATGCCAGGGAGACAGCATCAGACTCGTAGAACTCTAAGCTACCAATCGCCGGGGATGAGGTGGTGGTAGAATTAATCGCTGTAATATTGATTCGATAGTAGCGATAAGACGCAGGGGCCGCTATTTTAAATACTCGGCGCTCACCCATCGACCAGTTTAGCTGGTTAGCCTGTGTGTCGAGCACTGTCCAGCTACTGTTGTCGTTACTCCCTTCCAGTGTCCAGTTTTTAGGAGCAGCATTAAGATTGCTCGGCAAAGCGAAAAGTCCATATGAAGCATACGGTCTTGCTCCAGAACTTCCCAAGTCCAGCCGCAGCCACTGAGGAAGAGTTGCAGTACTAACAGCCATCCACCCTGAACCCTGTCCTCCTGATCCGTTGAACGCATAGTACGCACTATTCTGCTCAGAACTGGCACTAGCGACCAGAGGTGACGGAGCCGTATTTGCTGTCATTCTCGGTATAGCATTTATACTATGCTGCCGTTCAACCCAACCAATACTCTTCAGCTTTTCAATTAGCTTGTCGTACAGTTGAATAAGAGGTACTGTCTCAGTAAAAAACATATGAATAAAGCCTCCCTTAATCTTTTGGAATCAGGTATATATTCGTTGTACCGGTAGGCGACAGGTTATTATAATAAGTTGAGTTTACTTCAGTAGTCTGAGAAGTAGGAATTTCAAGAGCAACATACTCTACGCCTTTAATGGTCAGGGTATCTATTGCCCGGAGCCTGCCATCCTGCGGGAGTATGTAATAATCCATAATCCCGCGGAGATTTGGTCCCGACTTTAAAACCGGCCTGGAAGGCATCACTTTGCCTCCAAACATTCGGTTCACTGAGGGCGTGTTCCAAACAACCGACTGGTAGTCAGCATCTTCTATAAATGCGGTTTTTCTACTAACCCATACATTTCCATACGTATTATTTCCACCAATGGGGATAGCCGATCCAAAGCAACTTACACTGTCACTCGAATCAAATAGACGTAAAGGACGGCCAATGTAGTGGAAGTTGATACGGGAATAGCCGCTTCGTACTTCTGACCGGTAGGCGAGCAGCACCCGATCCTTCTTCACGCTGATCCAGTATCTTAGGGATATGGTATCTGCGTAAACCCCTGAAATTTGGTTGAAGGCAACGACTGTCCCGTGAGTTATTGAACTACCAAAGGTGCCATTTACTCCAGCCGCTCCCGGGGTATAGTTCTTTGCCATAAATAAACCGTAGCCACGGGTCCAGTTACTTACATTAGAGTAGAAACCGTCTGCCTCAGACTTGATCCCCCATACAATATTTGATTTTCCGTCTGTACCTTGCGAGCGAAAGACGTAACCATCATCTGTCTTAAGTGTTCCAACATTACTGGACACCATCTCCCAGAGAGGGCCCGGTGTTGGCAGACTATTGTCCTTGGCCAAAACAGCGTCCCTTATTCGAACAGGCAACTGTCTCAGCGTGCATCTTCCTTCAAAAAACATCCTCTATCCCCCCTTAAACCTTCTCAATAAATAATGCTTGGCTCACACCAGACCTGGAGGAGAAATTATCAGACAGGCTCCATTGATTAAAAAATGGTTTCACCACGCACAGATACTCTTTGCCATCAATCAGCACATACGCATCTTCTGGTGTCGATTTAGTCGGGCCATCCAGAGGCTTATGAACCGTAGTAAGAACCCCATCCAATTCCCCCCGCACCCCTTCCACGTTATTGTACAAAGGCATCGGAACAGCAATCATAAGTCTTCCGCCAAACCCCCGATTATTTTCCACAACGAAGCTATTATTAAATGAATACAGCCCGTTTCCCGTGTTCTGAAGATTCTTCAGTGTTCTTGCTGAGTTATATGCATTATTTTGGGAGGCATAGCTGCTTAACAATGTCACGGCTCCGTTACCCTTCTCGTCAGCGTACCTTTTTATAAGGCCCGCATAGAGCACATTACGGATGGTTGCAGTATCCGCATAGGTGGTTCCTTGGCCGGGGCGGTTTGTACGAATAGTTATGATGATTCGATCTTTTGTTACAGACAAAGTGTACTTGAACCTGTAGTTATCCACGTTTGTGTTATAAGAGGAAGTATTCACCGCAAGCCGCAGAAGCTCTGATAATTTATAGCCGCTGAAGCTCCCGTTCTGCCCATTTGTTTCATTCGGTAGATATGATTCGACGACACCAAACGTCGGCCCAGCAGAAAAGCTATTTTCTATTGCACCATTTCCGATCCAGGCATTTTTTAGGGTCACGAGAATTGTATCTTTCCCAGAGCTGCCCCTTGAACGAAAAACATACCCATCATCAATAAGGGTTGAACCTACGTTGGAGGAAATATTCTCCCATAGCGGAGCCGGGGGAGATAAGCTCTCATCCACTGCCGTAATTAAACTGGCAAGGGTTGCAATAATATTTCGTGGGGATGACTCACCTTCAAACCACATGTGAAACCCTCCTTAGTTAGAAACCAGCCCGGAAACTCTTATTATAAAGGAGCTGGGAATTGAACCTGAATTCATTATTCTCATATGAAGCGCCCCTGCTGCATCCTCATCCTCATACGGGAGATCAAGCACATCGTAGAGTATATGACCATTTGTTTTATTCTTGTATACAAGAAACGGGTGATCCGCTGTACTGGTCAATATCTCAATATCCATTTTGCTGTTCTCAAGTCCTTCCACATAGACATACTTAATCATATATTTATTTAAGTCTGGCCCGATGGAGAGATCAAGGCTTGCTTCCTGGCCGGGATTGATAACATCCGTCACCTGCTTCATCGTTGTTATCCGTCCTAGTTGAAGTAAATCCTCTACTTTTCTCTCCAATTTTTTGACCTGCCCGGAGACAACAACATCCATGCTCTTCACCTCACTTCATAGTGTAGGCAGATTTCCCTTTTAATCCACGACCTGCCGTACCTGTATTTTCTGAACTTCACCCAGCTCATTACATTCAAAAGTCTTGCGGTACTTCAGACTGCCTTTGGTTACCGTCTCTGTCAGAACAGAGCCCTGTGCATCATATCCATACTCAACTCTCTTCAATAAAACCGGGGCGGACCCGCTCACATCCTCGTAAATCTCCTCAATAACATCTCCCTTGGTGTTCTTAACAAAGGTTACATCAATTTCACCCACGTCCAGATCAAGGGGACGAAGCTGATCAAGAACCAGCAAGTTTATAAGACGATTCAAGATATGACCTCCTAATAATTAATTTTATAAGTCCCGTCTGCATACAGAAGGACACGGAGGGTACAATTTGAGGGGTATTCGTAGTCGTATACTACGCCGTGTGCAGCGGCAACCCACTTCCCCGACATATTAACCCGGGACACTAAGGTATCCGTGCTGGCCTTATCATTTGCTCCTTCTATCTCAAGGTAGTAACCAAAGCGTACCCTTCCAGCTATCCCTTCTTCAGTAAGAATCAGATCAGCCCAACGTTCTGATGGGACTTTATTAAAATCTGTGGGCAGCATCCCACTACTTCTAACCTCAGGCAAATTCGTTACATCGATAAGCTGCCAAGTATTATTCTCATACGTTTTCCATGAAGACCCGCCATCCGCTGAAGCGATCACTTTCACAATACCGCCTCCAAATTGCTCAGCCGTTAGTGTGAAGGAATCAATTCCCGCAGTATACCTGCAATGAATATCTCCAGTTGCCAAAACTAGCTTTGCTGGAGGAATACAGCTGACTTTTAGTTGTTTGGAGGGAGATTCTGTATTGGTCCAATAGTGAAGAATTGGAGTATTCGAAGTGAGCGACTTTAAGGAATCATCAGTTAGAAGGGACAGGTCTGTCATACCACTCGTTTCATACATATCTTTGGTGACAGGTGCGGACCCAACAATCTCCCATGCGCCATTTGCATAACTTTTAATGTCAGAACCATCCTCAAATAAATAAAGGTTTATTGGAGTTAGGGAGCTATCAATAAGAAGGACAGGGCGAAAGTTACAGTTAATGTCTGAATACGAGGTACTCTGTTCATTGTGCACAATAAGAGTTCCTCCCCCCCTCCTGTTCCGAGTAGTGCTAGATACGGAGGTAGTACTTGTCCAGGTATAAAAACCGTTTCCTCCGTTAAAGGCATTCCATACACTGTTATCCCCTGCTGTAATCGTACCGTTCAGGGTGGAGCCTACGATGTACCTGTCCCACTCATTCTCCTTGTCTGCTGAGGAAGTTCCTCCACTTATTAGCCGGGTAGTAAAGGCCCAGTTCGTATAAGCGGCCTCCAAAAGCTCCATCCTGCCTATAGCAATACCGTAGGTCGGAGATCCGTTATCTGTTATATTGATACGATACTTCGTATAGCTGTTGATGTTTTCGAAAGTAAAGCCTTTTTTCTGCCCTTGGGTCCAAATATGTCCTTGTTGTGTATCGAGTACTACCCACTGATTCCCGTTAAGACCTTCAAAAGTCCAGCTTTTTGCCATTTGGCTAATATGATTTACATCAGGAGAAGCTGCTCTATAACGAGGCATTAGACTATATCCTATAATTCTTCTTGGTTCTGGAAATTCATAGCTAAGCCAGCCAGTTGAAATACTGTAGGAACTGTTCCATCCAGAGCCATCATTCTCTGAACCTTTGCTGAAGGTTGTCCATGCATCATAAGAGGTACTGTAACTGGAGCTTGCAGCGGTGATAAATCCAACGGGGAGGTTGTTGTTTTCCATATAAGAGGTGTTATTGAGAATAGATATGGGTAAACCGCTACCGCTGGCAATGCCAGCAGCATTTAAGGTATCCCAGCTGATATAGGCCTGCAAATTACGATCGGCGATCAGACGCTTCTGCCCATTCCGGTCCTCTACCATAATCCAGTAAAAGTCGCCACTGGGCGTTGACGTACTTGCTGATGGGAGGAAAGCAGCAGTCTCCACACCCAGTCTCGAAAAGGAACCTACTGCGTTTGGTGCTGCGATGTAGTTACAGCGGATTCGTTTGCCCACAGTAAGATCCTTAACATCAAATACCTCGTCCCGATGTGTCAGTCTGCCGTCAATGTCCACGTCTATCGCGTCTAAAATCAGATAGGAGCCGCTTGCTTTGTTAATAATTTGAATAGTGTGATTCGTATCAGCCAGTCCCTGTTTCTCATACAGCAACGCTTGATATACCGTTTCTGCTGTGCGGAAACTTACTAACCCTATGTCTTTGCCGTCAATAATGACTTGCGCCGAATTAGTGGTTACAGGAGCAGCACTGGAAGAATAAGCGATGAGTCTCACTCTTGTGCCTTTAAAAGAGAAAGAGTAGGAATCGCCTTGGGTATTGGATGCCGTATACGTATTATTGTAATTGTTAGCGCCCGACAACTGTATCCATGTTCCCGCAAGTGAAACCATTGGATGGGGGGCATTATACCGTCGCCACCCAATATCCGGCCCGGGTATTGTACTGCCTACTGGTGTAACGTAAGCCATTAAATCGCCTTCTGTGTCTATATCAATACAATCAAGAAAAAGTCTTGTTAAGATAGAGCCAGTAAACAAAGTTTTGTCCAATACTGTAACGACTACTGTATGCAGGCCTAGGGACAAGGAAGTACTCTCATAGACAACCGCTGTTCTTATGACTGAGTAGTTAGTCTTAATATTACCTACTGATTGCCCGTCTATTTTCATACTGAATCCACTCGTATCCGTGTTTGCGTAGGCCTTAATCAATAACTTTGTCCCAGTGAATGAAAATGTAAGTGTGTCACCAACAACAGTAGACATCATGGATTTATTATCTGTAAACTCATAATTTGCTTTGATGCTGCTGTCCTTCGTCCATGACCCAATATACCCGATGGCACTGTCATCGAAAGAAAATCTTCGCCATCCTGTCTGAGGTACCGTTAGTGATTGACCTAAAGTTGCCATTCGTTACACCTCCCTATATCCAAATACGGGGCGAAAGCCTAGGAGAGAATGGCTGTAATTCGACAGATTAGACCAGAACCCATGAACGTCGCCTTTTCTCTGAGTTCTGTGCGCACTGGTGGCGGCGTTACCAACTCCGTTAATAGGGGTGTCTTGACAGAGCGTTGATATTCCATTGATGTGGAACACATCATCTAAATTTTTTCCTTCTTGGATCTTGTACACAGGGTAGTTGGATATATATCTATCCCACTCGTTGTTGGCGGGCCATGCACCGAATCCTTGATCAGTTGTTGCTTTATAACCGTCTTTTGTCGCAAAAGCTACTCCACCTGTCAATGAACGTATTGTGCCTGCTGCAATCGTACCGGTACCACTCCAAGAAAGGCATTGGATAGTTTTACCAGTGTTAAGAGAGTCCCATGAAATGGTATTAGTAATAACCCTGTCGCTTATTAACAGACCTTTATCTACTTTAACCATGTACCAGAACCTATTCGTAATTGAAGAAGCTGCCTGCCCTCCGACTGGGCACTCCACTATTCCAACAGGAACTTCACCGAAAACATACGCCGGACTCTCCCATCGCACCGGTATATAGTCACCAACTTCCATATCACTTACATTTGTTCTTCGCTGACCAGTAGTTGCAGGTTCTGCCACACTACACCACCTCAATCTTCTCTAAAAATTTGTAGCAGCTCTTATCTATTACCGCTTTCCACTCCGTACCTTCCCCGAGTACGCTTCCTGCCATATCTATCTGAAACTCAGTATTAAGAGACATTTGTCCATCAAAATTGACCTGCGGATCTGCCGTAAAACTTGAACGATCACCATTATTAAAGCTTTGCTCTGTCCTAACAATGCTCTGATCCCCAGGGATGAACTTCAGAACGTGTGCGGGCTGCAACTTGTAATCCAGTGTTTTGGGTACAGGGATTTCGAGCACATAGGGAGCAGAAGGTGTTGCAGTAATCCCGATCTTGTCGATCTGGCTCACTTTAGGAATTGCACCGCCTGTAAGTTCGTTCATGCGGTCATTTAAAGAGGGGTACAGCCCACGGGCGGTAGCAAGCTCCTGCTCAATCCCCTTAACAGCACTCTTATTTGTATCAAGACGGCTAATGACTTCTTGGGGAGCAGCTGAATTTCTAAATATTAATGAGACTGTACTTGGAATATCATAGTTGAACTTAATCGTGGCGCTGTCGATCTCTACATAGTCGGACAGACGGGAAACAAGAACCCCCTCGACATATACTTCAAGTACATCCGAGCCTGGTTCGTGAACAGGTACCGTGAATACCCGCTGTGTCCCCAGCCGTGTATTGGCGGGCGATTCCACATGGTCGAATACCGTGCTGCCCGGACTGCTACCGCCTGTTCCCTGCGTTGCATCCAAACGGGCTTTCAAGGTAGGATAGCTGGTCCCCAGCTTGTCCACCCTGGCCTCAATAACCTCCCGAGATGTTTCCGGGCTTTCGCTTCCTCCTTTCTCAATTCGAGTGTTGAGATCAGGGAAGTTGCCACGGGCATCGTCAACCTCCTGAAGATACTTATCAATCTCCTCGTGGGTATGAATCCCCTTGTTTATAAGGTCGTTATGGTCGGTTACATTGCCGACTCCGCTGCCTGTACCGACCCTCTTGAGTCTAAGAGCCAAACCCTTCACCTCCAGGCCTTCAAATCTATATACTAGACAAACATCAATTCATAAAGGATGATGTTACATTAATTCCAAAATAAGCTTGTGTATCTTTACCTGTCAGGTAGTCCATATTGCTTTCCCTTCGTACCCGGATCCAGAAAGTGTACTCCCCACCGGCTTCAATCTGTGAAAATAGCAAACTTTTGATAAAGGGGCCGGGCTGACCTCCCGCATCGTTAGCTACACTCACCAGACGGCTGAATTGGTCCGATTCTTTGTAGGACACTAGGGTCAAAGCGACATTCTTCAAAGAACCTGTGAGCAGGGAGTTCCGAATAATCATTTTAATATCCAAGTATGCTTGAGTGTTTATCAGACCCAGGAAGGCTTCGGAATTTGCATACAAGCTCCGCTCCTGGTTATCGCTGTCAATGAAATAGAGGTCTGCAGACGGTTCAAAAGCATACTCATCTCCCCCCCATAGGGTTAGGAAATCTGAAGATTCGTACACTGAGCCATCCGGAAATTCCACCATGAATTTCCCTTGAAAGGGGAGGGGGAGAGAAGAGATATTCAGCTTTATTCCGGTCATCCCTGTTCGGCAGTGAGTGCTCGCTACAACCTGGTCATTTCGGTCCCTCAGCGCCACACGGGTTCCCGGGACCAATTTTGTTAGCAGGATGCCAAGGTCTCTATACACTCGAACCTGTTGTACATCAAGAGGCTGCCCGGAAGCCCCTCCTAAGAACAAACCAATCTTAGGACTGGAGGCAGCGAATCCCGTTATTCCCTGGATACTCCATGAAACACCATCATCCGACCAGTAGATCGAATAGGTGTTGCTGTCCCGTACCAACCGAAGCCAAGGATAAGATTTTATTACGCCTTCGGTAGCGTCGAAATACTCCTCTGCAGCCAGATACTCCGCTTCGTTTGAATATACAATGAGCCCCCCAGTATCTCCCGTAGTCAGGGGGTTATATCTATTTTGAATATCCATGACAAAATTTTTTGTCTCGGTTAGAGGGTTAAAAAAAAGACGGGACGTTGCATCCCCATGCTCAATGCGAAGCCCTCCATCTTTCAAGAAAGTAATGTCAGAAGTATCCCCCGACATTTCCCAACGATCATCTATTTCAGGAGCGGTAAAACGGTCATAGTAAATCAGTCCACTCTTTTTGAGCGAAACAATACTCACACAAAGCCCCCCATTACGTGAATAGCCATATTTTCCTCCCAATCGTGCAGGCTTTCGGCCGGTCACGCCACATTTTAAGTAAGCATTTAATCAATTCTTCAATACACTTGTCACCGCCGCCCTTTTCGCAATACGGTGTTACTAGCACTCTGTCACATACCCAGTTCGTTAGCTCCAAGAGATCAATGTCGCAGTAATCCCAGCTGTAGCCGTTTCCGAGTTCCGTGAATACCCACTTAAACTCATGAGCCCCTTTTGGAACCGGGTAAGAAACATCATAGAAGCCGCCTGGTGAGGTGTACGTGTCGAACAAAACATCATCTACGAAAAACTCAAGTTTTCCTTGGAATGGATCGGGAATCAAAGCCCAAATTTCAAAAGCTTTGAAATCGACGAGTTTGAAGGTTGTAAGATATTGTTTTCCGGTTACCGCACTAATTTGACCACCCTGTTCCGTTTCGACCTCAACTCTGTACTTAGAATAGGGTGAAAAGGGTAGTTTACTAACATCGAACGAATGTAGTCCTTCCCCCATAAAGTCCTGGCTGTATACCAAGGTACCTGCATCATTGTAAACTTTGATATGCATCTTACTCGTGTAGCAGCCGCCCATCCAAATGGGCTTGTGGTTGGTCGCTTGGAAAGACGAAATTTGAGCATATGACGGTTCAATAATACTTTTGTCCTTTAGTTTGAAATTTCCTTTATATAGAGAAGCCCTGTCACCGCTGCACCCTGCCAAAAAGGTCATAGTAATCTCATATTCTTGCGTGGTTGTGGTATTATTCATCAGGTTGATCTTAACCGGTTGCTGACCCGGTGTACTGTAGATATTATGTGATAGCAGACTCCCACCTCTGGTAACTCTTACATCAAGCCCCGTACCAGGACAAATTGGCTTATTGGACTCATATAACTTAATGACGTCAACCCAGCAGGAAGAGTCGGCTTTAGGGAGAGAATGAGTCGAAGGAGGCGTAGGCGGGGGGTACGGACTGCTACCTGGCAGGTAGTACTTACCGTTACGGTCACGGCAGTAATCGTCCCAAGTTTCTAAAAAGCGACCGTTCTTAAGCTGCATCGTCCCTCCATTATCATATAGCCCTCCTTTTGTTCCTTTCCCCTGGAGTAGGGTATAGCGAACTTGGTAGGCGTGCCCTGGCTGCATGTTCATTTTGTCAAAGGAGACTGCTACGCTCCGGCTGTTCGCTCCATTTGTTCCATAAGTATGGGAATCAATGATGGACCAATCTGAAACGTCGATTAGATCGACTTTCACCTCTGTGTCATCCCAGGTGTTGTAGATAACTGTAGGGGCTGTAGTGACATTAACACGTACATTTTTAAATGCCGCATAATAGTATCTTCGCTTAGCATCAACGTCGTAATCACGAACGGCATCGTACAATTTAAAATAGATGTAGTATTTGCCCGGGGAAACTTTAATCTTTCTAGAGCAATCCTTCGCCTGACTCCAGTTGTTAATGCTTTCGGGAAAACGCTCTGTCCCCACATTTTCAGCAATATGGAAATTAATTTCAATTCCCTCGTCAAATCCTCCTACTTCAGGGACAATGTAAGCAGAGAACTCCCCCCGGTGATCTGTATTGAGGCCAGACATATTCCGCCCATTTTTATCATCATCAATTTTTATGCCAGTAGGATCGACCAGGTAGGTAAGATATTTAAAGTCCAATTCTATCGTCCCATGTGTATAGAATGATTCAGAAGCCCAGCCAGCAACATTAAGAAAATCCATCTGCTTTAGGGTAATGTAGTAATATTCTTTGCTCTCATCTAAAATTCCATTTATCGGCGAGAGTTTAACTGTAACCGGTTTTTTCTGACTTGCTTGGGGGATTGCAGTACCCGCCATAATAGTAAGGGACTCATCGAATTTAACTTCAGCAAAGTTATTGAAGGAGATATTTCGTGTAATAGTTCCCCCGTTGGTCCCCGAGGCCTGTGAAAAAGCCCCCGGATTAAAGTTTGTACCTCCACTTCTCAGCCGAGTGTGGCGGTCTGTCAACAAAGTCCAATCGCTCTGGCTGTAACCTACTGGCTGGCTAAAGACTCCCGCGGGATAGCGTACCTCTCCGCTATCCACCTCTCCTCCTCCAGTATTTGGGTCGGTATACACTGTCCCCCCCAAATCTTTATATATCCATTTGTAGATATGATCTCCTGCACTAACAGGAACCCTGACTTTGGTTCCTTTACTACTGCTATCGGAATGAGAGTCAGCCCAAACTGTAGCGCCATCAATGACTAAGATGAGGTTTTCCTTAGGTCCAAACATCCCTCCGTATTCAAACTCAACAAATCCGTCATTCGAAAGAGGGACACCGGATAAAGTGATGGTATTCTCGGTACCGTCCTTACCCTCAACCTTGTATACGCCATCCCCCTGAGGTGGACTCAGGATGTCCTGCCACTCCCAATTCGGAGTCATTGTAATGTGTGAATCGTAGCTGCCATCTGTCTTATTAAACAACTCTTTAAAGACCTCACTGCTTGCGCTTGCATTTACCGGAGCAGAAAGCCGAAGCAACTCTTCCACATAAAAGGAAGCACCCGGGTTAAGCTTGACCATATAGCTAATGCGGCTTCCATTTTGATCTGTAGATGCTCCTGCATTACTCATCTCCCAATCTCTAACTATCGTAAACCCGCTCCTGAAAGGGCCTGTGGTAGTAAAAGGATCGCCCTTTGTTGCCGATCCATAGCTATAGTCCCGCCCGATGATAGATGTGATGCCTTCCTCGGTGTACTCATCTGTTAATCTGAAGGAAACTATATGCGATCCGGGCTTTAGGGGAATAAGAATGTTATTCCCAGAGTTGATGTTCCCGGATTCAAAAACAATCTCGCCATCAACTAGCGCTTCCAATCGCTCCGAAGGACGCAGGGAGTGGTCAAAACTAAACTCAAACCAACCATCGTCCTCCAAATACACATTCGTCTGTATCTGCCCGCTGCCTTCTGTAGGGTTATCAATGCGATAGCTGCCATCAAGAGCTTGCCAATGAAGATTCCCCGTCTGATTCCATCCTGTACCTCCCAAAGTCTGTACTAGACTGTCCTCATAATGGTCTATCTCCAAAGGAGGACAGAACATTTCCACTGCTCCTATAGTATTTACAGTACATTTATCACCAACAATTAATGAGTAGATAATTTTAGCCTGGTTAGTCTGAGTGGAGGAGCTTGTTCCATCAAGCACCCACTCGTCACCGTGCTCAGCTTGAACTGAGCTTCCATGTTTCCCTTGGGACATCTGTATACGATCCTGTAAGTTGTCCGAAAACATCCCGAAGCTCTCACTCTCCAGCCCAGGCTGCCCGGAGTTCATAAGGTACGTAAAACGGACAACACCGTCACATTCATTATCGAGATGATAGCGTAGAGTTCGAGCTCGTTGTTCATCTATGACTACACCATTAAAATGAGTTCTTACGACACTGCTCTTGGAGTTTGTGATCCAGTCAAATCCGGGTATGCCGTAAGCATCTGAATCAAGGGTATCGAAGTCTGGCGGAGTCTCCCCGCCTAGGCTGCGAATGACCTCAATACATTTGACATCTTTAATATAGACAGCATTTTGCCCGAAATTTTCACCCACTTGACTTCGTACTAACCAGTCGAACTTATACGTTTGTCCAGGAGCCACATTAAATTTCACTTCCTGCCACCCGGCCCCGGCAGACCATTCCCCACCCACCTGGTTGTTATTGATGAAAAAATTCAGACCGTTCCCATTGGCTGCACTTGCCCAGTACTTAAAAGAAATATAACCCATGCGCTTCCAGCGCCAGTTGAACGTGATCTTAGAGGAGTTGCCCGGCAGCAATTTTGCCAGAGACAATTTCATAATATTTTCATTGCCTGTCATTTCATTAGCACCAACAGCGTGAATAATCTCCCATTCCTGATCTTCCACGGAAGAAACATATCGAAATAGGCCATGAAAGTCATCGGACTTAGGAAGAGCTGTCATGTCAAATAGTGTCCGCTCTACATCCTTGCCATCAAAGTGGTTTAAATAATCTGCCTTGAAGGGGAAGTAAAACGGGGCCGGGCATGTAGGGAGACTCACATTGTGGGCAAGCTCAGGGTCCTGCGCTTCCTCTAATATGTGCCTTATGCAGTCTTTAATTAACAATAAAGCCCGCTGGTAGTCACTCCGGTTGGGGTCAACCTGCTGTTTTACCC
Source organism: Paenibacillus sp. 22594 (assembly GCF_052044425.1). Classification (NCBI taxonomy): domain Bacteria; kingdom Bacillati; phylum Bacillota; class Bacilli; order Caryophanales; family Paenibacillaceae; genus Paenibacillus; species Paenibacillus sp. 22594. The sequence continues at coordinate 30,551 of NZ_JBQENA010000014.1, read as the reverse complement.
ACCACGCAAGCCGTCTATACATATTCCAAAGGGCCTCCCGGCAGCGGACAGTGGAATACCAGGACTTATCCCGTAAGTATTGCTCGATAATCTGATCTATGACAGATTCCAGAGAATCCAGATTTATTGTCTGCCAGCGCCCAATTTTGCCTTTGCCTTCATCACCGAGAGCTGGATTGGTATACCCTGGCTCCCGTTGGTCCACTCTGGGTCTGTTAGGGCTGGCTGGATGATCCGGATGGTTCGGGTCTGTCTCGTCATTCACGAGAGTCGCCCGCATACGGCCGAACACAACTTCACCTTGTGCTTTTGTAAAGATACCAAACGTTGATTTCAAAGTTTCCACCTCTAATCTGTAAAGTCGTACTGAAGACGCCCATTAACAAGGAGTTTAATGCGATTACTTATAACCGACACCTGCAGTTGGTACCATTTCCCTTGTACCCAGCTGAAAGCGTTCATCGGGGAACCCAGCATTTCGGTCTTACCTCCCCGAACCCTGAAGAGCTGCATTGGATGCAACATGCCTAGCGTATCGCCCGAATCGCCTCCGTGAATCATGAACATGTAATAGTTCTGCGGGTCTGTATACCGAAATAAAATGCCTGCTCCATCGTCGCCCGTTGCCTCATTGACTTTGAAGCTCACCTCGAACACATAATCCCCGTGCTTGAAGTCGTTGCGATAGAATCCAGTGACTCCTGGGTTTGCGTTAACACAATAGAACTCTCCAAGGTCCTTATCCCTGCGCCAGTTCTCTTGGTGCTCATTATCCATCCGTATCCAGTCATCTTGACCAAGCATGAGCTGATCTCTTTCCTCAGTCCAAGGGTAGTAATCGTTGAACGGATTATGCGGGTCGTAGTCTTCAGGTACTCCGAAGCCCCCCTCCCAATCTTCCGGGTTCATCCCGTCTTCGATAATATCGTCTCTATAATCAAAGCTCAGACCTTGGCCCATTTCAGTGATCCGGTCCAAAAATGCTTTCTTAATTTGTTCCGTGGCATTCAAGGGCTCATCCATAAGAGCGTCATGCCCGCGCTTCTTGGCTGCAATGTAGTCAAGCATTATGGACTCAGCAAGTTCTTTATCTGCTAGAATACCCTCGATAATTTGAACCGCACCCGGGAGTTTTGATCCAATGAAATCAAGATTGAGATAGGTTGGCTGTGGTTCTGGCTGCCCAGATATGCCTTTCTCATCGAGATCTCCTTCTCTGTTCATTCCTCTGTTCCCTAAGACGTCTTCCTCTTCCGTGAAATCTGCATAACTTGGCTGCCGGTCACCTGTCAGTTCAGGACTGCTTACGGCAGCTTCGCGCCCTAACCCTTTATAAGCCAGGATGCTCTCCACAAGCAGCGCAGCTTTATTCGGGTCTGTAGCAAACATGCCTTCTGAGATAATGGCCTGCTCCAGAGCAAGCTTGGCATAATTGGACCACTCTATTTCTGGAATAAAACCTTTTCGGACACCAGCTTCCCCAAGGAAATACACGTCCGCGATGTGCCCCGCACGCGCACCTCCTGCACCGAATACAAATTCTGTGGAAAGCTCAGCAATTCGCTTCTTAATCAAAGCCTCGTAATCCCCGCCAGCAACTAAGGAGGCTCTTCCCTCTCTCTCCGCTAAAGGATTGTCGATCATCTCAAATCCTCTGACAGGGGGTTCAGCTTCCGTTCCCATACCCATTGCTGCCGGTCGCTCCGGCTCTTGGGCCTGTATACTACCACTGCTGTCAATCTCTGCTGAGTGGTTGGTCGGTTTAGTTGCCTCAGTACTTTCAGGTATAAAAGATTCGTCTGGCTCAAAATATCCCAGGGGGTTCTCAATCTGTAGAACCGTTGGACGGAATACATCATCTGCCAGAATGTCCTTGCCAACATATGACGGCTTCGATTCTTCAAAAGCTGACATACTAACAGAGAATACTGACGGTTTCCCCTCTTCGATACCTGTCAGTCCCTCAGGGAGAATTGAGGGCTTTGCTTCCTGCTCAGCCATCGGCCTGTCAGATGAAATAACGGATGGTTTTGCTTCCTGCTCAGCAACCGGCCTGTCAGAGGAAATAACGGATGGTTTTGCTTCTTCATAAGCCACCGGCTCCTCCGTGAACATGGAACTTTCGCTAAGGGTTTCCCTACTGGATTCCCAGCCAAATGTCAACAGAGATGGCTTGGACTCCTGAAACCCCACAATACCGCTCTCAATCAGCGACTCCAGACGCGCTTTTGCGCCTACAATAAACTCTTCAATGAACCCTCCAAGCGCCTGTTTTTCGGCCAGGATATCGAATATTTCAATAAGGGAAGGTGTCAAATTATCCCGAATCCCTACGAGAACATCATCCATCAACTCAGCAGGGAACTCTTTATTAGCGTAGATAACTTCGAGTATATAGGCAGGCATCTCACGGATAATGTGTGCCACAACCATTTTCTCGATCAGAAGAGCTCCCAGTCCCTCATTCTCTCTAACTGCGGCAAAGACCTCTTCAGTTAAACCCTCCCGAGATTTTTTGACCTCAGCGGTAAGAGCCTCTTCCATAAGCCCCCGCAGTTCAATAAGCTGCTTTGTGCCCAGCCAATCCTCCCCTATGGATGACTCTAAAGGAAAGTGCCCTTGGCTGAGCAGCATCTCCTCCTCAGACAGAGCAAAACGCGAGAGGACGTTTCCGTCGATTAATTCATCAATCACAGAATCCTTTGGCCTCATATCCGATTCAACGGAGCTGTCCAAATAAGCCCGCTGCTTGCTCTCTCTCTGTGCCTGCTTGATGTAATCCAGGTACATCTCCTTGGCTTCCATACGTGTCGCTTGCGAGTTCCAAGAAATGAAGGTCTGCTTAGGGGTGCGGGAACTGCCCTCCACAACATTACGAGGTACATATATCATCTTCTCTTTGGCACGGCTTCCCTCCAAGCGCTCCCTTCCAATAAACAAATCACGCTTTCCTTTAACTCCACCGTCCATTAGAGAACGGATCACCCAAGTATCTGTCTTTACATCCCGGGTAGCCAGACTGAAATTCCGCTCAATATAGCTGTCTACCTCATGTTCACGGCGACCCCAGAGAACTTCCCGCAGAATGCTATTCTCCAATGACTTGGGCATAAATTTCTGAATAATCCGTTCGCCTTTTAACTCATTTTTGACGATCCAAAGGTGTTTTCCTCGGGTAATTACTCTTTGAGCGTTGATGTTAGCCTTTATAATGTCTGATGCCATAAGCTTCTGTCGGAACCCTAGACTCTGCTGGCTAATAACGGTTGTCTGGTTGCCCTTTCTCCCCGCCTTGTAAATACCGCTTAAATGTGTGTCCCACTCCAAGTCACGGATTGCCTGCAGCATAGCTATGAGGTGTGAAGGATACTGTCTCGCCTTCAGCTTGGCCCGGGTAATACTCCTGTCGATGAACAGCAGTTGCGAGGATAGCTTTTTTGCCCTAATGATCTTTTGTAATACACCGTTTTGGTCGGCCTTCCTTGCACCTTCCAATTGTGCTCCCAGCAACACAGGCGCAATAATTTTCCGTTCACCAAGAACATTACTGAGGTTTATCCATGCTTCGGCCACGCTATTTCGGGAAGCCAAGAAACCTCGCCCTATGGAACTGCGCAAGTATCTCTCGGGAGTTTGTCCCCATACATGTTCCTGGATAACAGATGTTTGATGTCTATTCATCATTCGATTTGCTAGAATTGATGTCCATGGAATTACTGCCTCTTCTGTGCTTATGCGGGACGCAAATAAGTTTTCCTTAGGATGTAGTATGTTGACGATACGCTCCCGATGGCCATGAATACCTCCGCCCACTAAGGCATCTGCATTAGAAATACGGTGCCCGTCTCCACCCTTTTGAATAGAGAGATCCGAAGTCACAATACGCTGCGCGGAATCCGCCACGTCAATGAATAGTTGCTGTTCCTTCATTCGATATGCCAAATCGTTAAGTCGCAGATTATTCAAGTTTCGCGCCACATTCTTAGATATGTGTACTTCGCGGAATACCCGCGTCGGCTGATTGATTGTACGGAACGAGCCATCAATGTCTACATTATGATACTGTCCTTGCTTTTCAACTCTAATCGTTCCCTTTTCTTCTTCCATTTCCAATCCATAAAACTGAGGACGGATCGCTAACGGCACCAGATCAGCGCTGACCCCAACGGCTACCGAACGGGTTGCTTCGTGTACGCTCTGATCAACTTGTCCGTCGAAATTGTAGGGACGTACAGCGTCGAGTAATGTAGGCTGAGTTCCGACCCTACCTAGATTCACGGCATCTATTTCCTGGCCTAATCCTGCTGACCGTTTGGGTTCATCTGCCAAGAGGATGATACCTTCTTCAGCAGACAACTCCTGCTGCACTGCCTGTATGAGAGCACTATTCAATTCCGCAGGCAATTCCTTCATGGATGCAACTAGGTACTCTAGCATGACAACACTGGGGTACTTGGAGTAAGGAATATATACCAGGCGGTAGCTTCTTGATACCGGAGCAAGCATGGCAACCTTCAGGAAATACCCTGTACTGGATACGTGGAAATCTACAAGTTTGAAGTTATACTGGCTACTTGCCTTCAATGGGCACACCTCCACCTATGAAAAAAAGGGACTTCGCGGAATACCGAAGTCCCCAGGTCTTTATACGACTCGGAAATATGATTGTTTAGTACCGTACTTCTTTGAGAATCGCAATGCCCATTTTTACGTTAGCCGAACGATTCATGAAGTTCTGTTCAGTATTATGGTCAAAATAGCGGTACACTTCCTGCTTCCAGGCTTTACCTTCCGTTTTTTCTGGAATATCCACAATAAGTTCATCCAAATGGAGAATGTTGTTTTTCGATACTGCAATACAGGAATCAAGCTGGCCGCGATATCCATCGTAAGCATGGACAACGTAAATCGGAGAAAGGTGGTATTTACGAGTCCATGAGCTGGCATTAAACCCTTGCGGCTCCAGAAGCAATCCTGTGTCACCGATTTGGGTGTCGACAAAAGCTTTTCCTGTAGTAGGAGCCTGCGTAATAAAGGCCGGATAGTGTTTTTGGAACTTGATTCCGGATTTTGTTTGGAACATTTGAAGTGTATTGTTACCGAATGAGGTATATTGACCAAAATCAAATCCAGCCATTGGGGTCGTTGGCTCAACTTTTACCGCTCCTGCTGTAACCATAATATTTCCGCTTACATCGTCTTGGTTGTACTGGAACGGTTTCAGAGCACCAACATATAGAAACGACTTACGGTAATCGTCAAAGTGAACCGCCGGATCACCAACAACGACAAGCGCTAAGCGATTGTTCATCACGTTCATATAGAGGTATACAGGCTTTGTAATCGTACGGTCGGTTGGCTTTCCACCTACCAAGAAGGCTTCATTGGCCCATTCAAAGTTAATAGGATGACCTTCATTAGCATAGCTGTTTTTCGTTTCGTTCCAGCCCTCCTTCACCTGAACAGTCAAGGAACTGTGTTCGCTTGCTGTGGTGAATCCTTGGTGAGTAAAGACGACGTGAAACTTTTTCGTGGTTGCTCCAATCTTACTCGTGCCTTCCAGGGTGAGCTCTTTAATTTTTCCAGAGGCGGTATCAACCACTTCTTTGGCCACAACCCAGGTATTTGCTGTAGGGGTTTCTCCTGCTGTGGCATTGTGAGGATAGTTGGTAATTGTAGTGATTTCTGTTTTAAGGGTATCCAGAAGCTCCTGAGATGTAGTAATTTTTTCAATGTACGCAAAATTTGCCATTGGGGATGGTTCCTCCTTGGTAATGGGGATTCTGTTACTGGGGAATAGGGAGATGGACAGCCAGTTCTTATCTGATTTCTTTTAAAAGGGCTACAGAACACTCATCAGGATTCGCAGAGGATTTAAGGAAATTCACATCGGACTTCACGCTAAAGAACTTGTAGACTTCAGTCCATGTCCCTTTAGAATGATCTTCCGGGTCCTTCCACTCCTCAGTATCTACAACAAGCTCATCCATATTAATCAGATTATGATCGTTGATAGCTACTACACCTTCGAGATAACCCCGGTACCCTTCGTACTGATGAACCAGATAGATGGGGCTGGCGTGATATCTGTCCGTCCAAGCTGAAGCTTGGAAGCCGCTCTTCTCTATAATTAGAGTAGACAGTTCTGGTGGAATAGTACCAACACCGCTATAGTTCGGAAGTTGCGTAATAAATGCGGGATAGTAAGCCTGGAATAAGACACTGGATCGCGTGCGGAGCATTGAAACAGAGGTCATGCCATTGGAGGTATACCGTCCATATCCTGCGTAGATCGTATTTTTATCAGGTTTGATATTTTCGGGGAGGAAGCCTGTTCGGTCTGCTGTCAGTTGGCCCATACCTACGGTAATGCCGAAATTGCCTGTATGATCGTAATCTGCGAAGGGGGTGATCTTGCCAAGATAACCAAAAGTCCGGTAATAAGCATCCATATCAGGGGCGGGGTCCCCTTCCAACACAAGGGACACTCTATTATTATTAATAGACAGCCAGTAACCGACCCAGTAGTCAGCACGCCTCTTTTTGTTGGAAAGCCAGGTAACCGTTGAATCCGCACCATAGAAGAAGTGGGCAGGAGGGCTGACTACTGGAATATTCCCGTCCATTACCCAGGACACCGTAGGAGGCTGAAACCTGGACTTGTTCATCGGGTCTGTCTGAAGCAAATACTGCTTCTCCGCTTCCTTTTGATTAATTATTGTGGGAGTGCCGCCCACTTTCACTGTACTTATGTCGCAAGCCTTGATATAGGTTGATTCAGACTCGCCACCCGCAGCCACCCCACTAAACCCCTCACCTTGAGATACGTTGAAGTAATTATACTGGCCCATTGGGGCTTGCAGCATGATATAGAAGGTCGCAGGGGATACGCCAGCAGGAACATCCGGTACTGATTTTAGTACCACCACATCATCGGCAGTATTTGTGACATCTGCTGTGTAGAAGGCTTCAGTAAAGGTGTACGGAGCCCCCGCGCCCATTGTTGTGTTTGCCCAGTAAGTGTTTGAGCCGTTTGAGTATGAACTGTAATACACATTGACTGTTCCATTTTTCAGGAGATAGGTCCAGTCATCCGGCATTTTACAAACAAGCTGAAACTCATTCCACTCGGAATCAGATACAGGATTACCTCCCTCTAAGGGTAGCTTTTTTTGCGTGACAACCCACGCCTGTTTCTCATAAAGTCTGTTTTCAGGGTCATCCACTAATACTGCAAGTGCATTAGGCACAAGAATAGTATTCCCGTCCACCGTAAAAGTGTTTACTTGAAACTTTCTTCCTGTCTTTACATTTGCTGTGCTGTTTTGAACAGTCTCGTATACAAATCCATTGTCATCTACCAGTTGGACGGGGGTACCTGAGTTGGTTATGGTTAAGCCAAGGTTGTTTTTTAGTTTAATGACCGGGTATTGTTTTCCGTTTGTGTGTTTGTATAGCCCAGCCACTCCGTCTCTGGAGTTCTTCTTGTAGGTCACCCACTTCGTAGACTTGGACTCCAGCACCTTTTCCCAGCGATTGTTCACGTTGTCTGGCAATTTCGCTCCAACAATCTCATCTGCTACAGCGAAGATAATATCTTTGGCCTGAGCTTCTCCCTCAACCCAAGCAACTCTATTACTTGGCATCTTACACACCCCTCCTTATTTACGCAAAAACTTCACGTTGTACCATACTTGCTTCGCGGAGCCGCTGAGATTGTGGTACTCGAACTTGATCTCGGCGTTGTCCGGGAGTGGATAGACGATCCCGAAGGAGTTGCCCATGGATACACTCTCCGGCAGCTCCTTGGTGTAAACTGTCTCGCATATCTTATCTCCGTTGACAGTCAGCTCCCAGAAATCTCCGATGCAATATTCACTAGCCGCAAAGGCCACGGACAGAAACTCTGTTGCATAAGGAAGACTGTACGTGTCCTCATAGATTTTCGCCACACCCGTCACATCAATCATTCTCCCGCGTACAAAGGGCCGGGTGAATTTACTAAAGTGCGGATAAGGCAGCTCGCGGACTTTATCAATCGTGCCTCCTGCCGGGTGTGTGATTTGAAAAGACATTCTGCTTCACCCCCTCCTATATACGAGTTAAGGTTGTCCCTTTTAAGAGTCCGCTTTCCTCATCATAGTTTAGACCGATAATTATATTCTCTAGCGTTGCCCCCGCCGGATTCTTGCGGACCACGTTCACTGCCCCCAGCCGCCAGACCGTGTAGTACTCCCAGTCCGCATGCTCCGAGTCCACGTTAACAGGAACCCCGGCCATATCATCACCGCACCCAAACGTCATATAAATATCAGTAACATACCCTGATTCATAGAGCATGTGCGCCCCGGTAACCTTCTCAGCGTCAAGAGGATGTTCTCTGATCAGCAGGACAGAAGGAGTGCCTGCAAACGGATCGGCAGCCGTTGTATTTGTAGCAGCCTTCTTTGTCTCCGCCTTAATCAGATCCATAATGGGGTAAATTAAATAGTCATTGGCTACACCGGCCATTAGAGAATAGCCCCCTCTCCACTCGACCAGGTTAGGTCGATGATTTGCAAATAACCATTCTCGACGGAGAACGATGATCTGATCCCTTTAATAGTGTAGACACTTCTTGTCGTTGTATTGCGGTCGGAGATGTATACTCTATCCATTACTTCCAGTGCAGGATTTCCCGGAACAGAAATTTGGAGGGTACGGCATATACATTTATTGTCAAAGAAAAATCTTTCGGCAATCTTACGCTTCTCCGCCTCACTTTTGGCATACGGAACATTAAGGACCGCAGTTCGGACCTCACCCTTGAGTTCCAGCAGAATTTCCGTGTCTACAAAGTGCATATATTTCCCTTCATCATCAAACACAGCAAGATGGCTGCGGCCCCGGCTCCAGTCGGTAGACTTCTCCAAGGAAACCAGGTTGTCATATTCGGTGAACTGTCCGGCGATGGGTTTGTTCATATTAATCATTTCCAGGCGATATGTTCCGTATCGGTCACAGTAAGAACGATAGTTGGTATCCTTGGTAATTTCAGAAATGGCATCCCCAGCTTTGCTCTCGAAGGCCTCGAACTCCTTGCCATACTCCTCTATATAAGGGTTTAACCAGCCATTCGGTGTCAAGACAGCATTAATGTCCACCTCTTCAAACTCGCCTTCCTTATTCGGGACAGCACGAATAACTTTACCAGAAGCTTGGCTAGTACTGATGAAATACGATTCCTCAATCACATAATCAGGGTAGTGGAGATCATTTGGAGCTTGACGCCAGCCGGTCATTCCAGCGGAAACAATCAGATCTGTCACGACTGCGGATTTCAGCCATGCGGCCTTTAGATCATCTGGTCCCGTACCTGTTGCTGCAGTTGTGGAAGACGTTGTCTGCGGATATGGCGGTATATCAGCAAAGGGTGAAGGGTCGGCCACATAACTCTGGTAGATACTCCATACCGGATTTGGCCAGTTCGTGTCTTTAGACCATTGATAGCTTCCCTTGTCTCCTCCCCGCCAGAAGTATTCCACATCTTCGAGCGAGTTGATCCGCCAGCTCCGGCTCTTTAACGCCTCTGCGTAGCGTTTGGCTCCAAAATACAGTTGCTTGTTAATCCCCGCATATTCCGGTTGTTTGGCTGAGCCACTGGGCACACCATATCCCAGGATATAGCCTCCACTGGACTCCCGGCCCGCTCCTGTCGTACCCATATTCGTTTCATGCTTTGCAATAGCCAGCAAGAAGAGGTAATCTACAGCAGCTCCCTTGAAGTTGGGGTGTTTGGCATTGTACTTAGCCCTCGCCACAATTTCTTCGAAGCGGGAACCACTGTATCCGTCGGTCACACTGCCTGCGTCTGTTACTTTCGTTTCCGTTTTTTTAGTGTCCAGCACACTCACCTTGGGATAGGCTTTATCCTCCAGCAGCACATGATTCAGCACTTTTTTATACATATCCCTGCATGTAATGGTCAGTTGATGGTCTTCTGCCACGCCATCTACTTTGTCAATAAGCCCTGTAAATACACGAATAAAATTCTGACCATACCCGTAATAAATACGCACTGGCGTATTCTCGGAAAGAACGCCTACATGATAACCATTAATATAGTAGCTCCAAGGGGACTCCTGATACATTTCAGGGAAATAGAAAGGGTTATAGTCGGGGGAATAGTATCCATCGGGGTTCGAAATGACAATTCGGGCTTCATGCGACTCCATCTCAAGCTGATCATCTATATCAACCGAAATAATATTGTCCAGAACCAGTGTATCCATATACACGAACTGGCCCACCTGCAAGGAGTTCTCTTTCTTCACTTCATTGAACACAATAGACTCGATTTCAGCGGTCTCATAGTATCCGTTTTTCTGCGCAGGATCAGCAGCGGACAGCTTATCCGTGTTCACCCCGCCATCCACTTCATTAATCCTTATATCATTCAGGCCCAGCTTGCAGCTGACCCCGCCATACCATAGAACCTCGACTTTGATGGTGTATGTTCCTGCTGGAAAGGGGACATCTTCAACAGATTCTATAGAACTCCCGGCATCGAATTTCTTAACCTTCACCTGCAGCTGAGTATTGAAATAAATATTGAGCTCGAGACCTTCCGCCACATTGCTGAAATACCCGACTTTTAGAAGGCAATCCTTTGCCGATTCAAACTCGATGTCGAACGAGCATGAACGCGGTGCATTCACCTTCTTGGCTACAAAATCGTAAACCAAGTAACTGTCATAACTTGGCCTTTGCATATACTGTATAGAACTTAGGTTAACCGCATCGGGGCTTATATTTTTAATCCCCGGGACGGTAATCCATTGTTTATCCTTAAATTGCTGATTGAACACCTGCGCCCCTACGGTTCCTTTAATCGTTGCTCCGTTGGTAAGGCCTCCACCTGTATTCGTTGAGGAAGTGAACATTTTGGAGGTGCCTTCCAGGTATGGCTGCGGATTCTTAGGATCATTATTTACTCTGATTTCAAAATGGAGATGAGCCCCCTTGCCTTTCGAACGGTCCGAGTTAGGATCCTCATAAGTGCCTTCAACATCCTTTCCTCCGGACATCACATGTCCCGTATTCCCGGAAAGCCCAATCGTATCGCCCTGCTGGACTACGCTGCCTACCTGGATAAGGATCTGACTAAGGTGGGCGTACCGGGTCATTACGCCATTGTCATGCTGCACATCAATATAATAGCCATATCCGGTATAGGGTTTGTTATGATTGGTTGCTGACACACGTCCAGACCATACTACGACAACCGTCTCTCCCACGGATACGCCTATATCAATGCCGGTATGCATTTTCCCATTTCTCATGCCGAATTTACTGGTGATGTCGTCCGGGGAGAAAGACCCCCGTGATGGAACTGGCGGCACTATAGCCTGATAGTTCACCAGCGTTTGTCCCGCTGATCCCTCTTCAATGAACGTCTGCTGAAGACTCACTTCTTTTGAGGCCTCTCCGGTCACAAAGGAAATCTCTTCTGTTCGTCCAGGAATAAAGGCCATGCGGTCTACTTCAACCCGGCACACGGGTTTCGCATATTCTCCGAGCTTTAAACGATCAGCCAGAAGCTTTTGCATTTCTTCGGTCACATACTGCATCCTTATCCCCCTTACTCATTTAAAACGTTCAATGCACCATTTTCTGAACCGGTTAAGAAATGTTACAGCCTGGGCCCGGTTTAAGAGTGTGGATGGCAGAAAATAAGGCTTCTTCTGTCCTTCGGAAACCGCATCCATCGGTGTGTACATGTTATCCACTACAGGATTTCCATTCACAAACCGGGAGAGCTCATAGCCTTCAATCAAATACCGGCCATCCTGAAAGGTTTCACCTTCCATAGAAAGCACCGGCTCCGCCCACCAGGCCCCATTCGGTACCCGTCCATCTACGGTGATTGTCTCTTTAGTTTCATTGTTATATAGTGCGGTAAGTGTACCCACATCCAGAAATCTAGTAGATACCTTTTTTTCGTAGTAAAAATATAAAGTAGTGCCTGCTGGCTGCGGGTTCACAAAAGTAATGGTATGGTTGTCTGTCTCTTGATAGTTCACATCTTTAGTGAGCTGTACACCATTACGTTTGACCTTCAGCAGCCCCTGGCCTGCCGGGTACGTGCCATTCAACCGGAAGCGCCGCTGCCCCTCCTCGGCATACATGTATTGATCCAGCTTGGCGGTTGGGGCATCAATATCACTAAATCGGCTATACAGCGTCTTGCGCACTCTATCGATTAAAGTGAAAGCCTCTCCCCGGGTAATGTATGCATTGGGGAAGAAACGGTCATTACGCCAAGTCATTCCGGCTGTCGCCTTGAACTCTCCACCCTTCAGCTGGTAGTACCCGTCTTTAAAAACAATATAGTTAAATTTGCAGGTCACACCATTCAGATTATAGGGAAGATAGATACAGGCATTGGGGGCGGGGGATACCATATAGGAATCCGTTTTGTTCCCAAGGTATTTGGCGACAAGCGCGCTGGGTACACTTACACCCCACAGATCTTCGTCAATTACAATTCGCTTCAAGGGTCGGCCGAACGCATAACAATATTCCTGATAGCTTCTGTTGAACGGGTCCCAGACGTAATCATCCCCATTATCCAGCACATGCTTCGGATGTCCGAACCCTGACCAGCTTGCCGGGTCCTGCGGACGGCCAAAACGGTCTGTAAGAACTTTCCCCTGGCTGACAAATGACACGATAGACCCTTTGCGCGGGGCACTATAGAATTCAATCAGAGTCGATGTTGCCGAAGGATTGCTTACCTTCTTATATACGGTCTGCACACCATCTACATATACAAATAGTGGATTTGCCGGAGTGGGGACGATTTTCTTCGAGAGCGTAAATTGCTTTTTCCCCTCTGAACCGCTCTGCTCTTCGTACAAATAGGGGGCGTCAGCCATAAACATTCCATACTCAATCCCGGAAATCATAGGATTCCCATCTTCCAGATCAATCCCGGATGCTTCCATAACCTCGTTGTAAAACCAATCATTTGGGGTAACATCTACCCAAGTCGCCATCTCAGCTCACCTCACTTATAGTATAGAACGGAAAAGAGAATAGCCTGCAGGCTACTCTCTCAACATCCGTTCGACAAACCGCCGGGTCCGGTTTAAAAAGGAAACAAATTCTGCCCGGGTAATATATCCGTTCGGCCTGAAGTAGAGAACCGGAGTACCGTCTGCTTGTACCACCGTAACTAGCCCGGCGTCAGCCATTTCTTCTATCTCCGTTTCGGCCCAGTGACCCTCAGTATCCTGATATTCAAAACGGTGCTTCTTGTCATACCCATCCTTCTTGATCAGCACTAGCTCAATCACGCACTTATATCCCCTGTTGCAGTCTTGATTACTGTCCAAACCATTATTGAGCCATACTGGCGAGGGGTTGATGCTTTCCAGCGATCCCAAATACAGAACCCCGCGTTCATCATAAAACTTGTGGGTCCAGCCGCAGTAGGTAAGGTAATTACTGTAAGCCTCTTTATCTTTGAAGAGCAGGCTGAGCTGAACCTTGTAGCTAGAAATGCCCATCTGGTGAAAATGGCTCGGAGCATTTATGATCTTGATCTCTTTTAGCGATAATTGCGGACTTGGCGGGGCATAGGGTTCCACGATCTTAGCGTCTACTTCTGTGAAATTCAGTCCTGATTCTACGAACAACCGCTTCTTATAGCGATCATTTGCTGTTCCAAAAGGATACTGAGCAGGCATTGCCTCTCCCCCTATCTATGATTGTATTGCATCCCTGTCTTTACCTGCTGCGAGAGCTCGCGAGAGACATTGACGTTGGTATTCTTAACGATGTCTGCCACCTGATTGCCTACAGCCGTCCAATCCTGCTGTCCGCTGACATTCGCCTGAATGGTGACATTCACATCTCCAGAACCAAAGGATACCTGCTTGGCTGTCCCCTCACTCACCTTCATTTCGTAATAACTCATGGCCTGTACACCATCTGGAAGATTGAATGTGGATTTCCCTTGCAGCAGGCTATTTTTAATGTCTACCAGGTTATTCTTCTGCTGAACCTCCAGCTCCTTAATTTGCTCCAGTATTTTATTACGCTGAGTTTCGTTATCCTTATTTTTATCCAGCAGGGCATGCAAATCGCCTAGTGTGATACCAATCCGCGAGTTAATATCCTGAGACATCGCGTTCTGAATCTGTTTGACACCATTTGAGTCTTCTCTAGCGCCTGAAAGAATAGCATCACTTCTCTTCATGCTCCAGTCCGCATTTGAAATCTTTAAGTCATGATTAAGCTGCCCCATGATGTCATTGAACTCACTATCAGCGCTCATCTGATAGTCTTGAAGTTTCAGTGAAGAGATCTGTCCCTGTATATTAGCAATCTGGGCATCTATTTCGTTATAAGAATCTGAACCCACTGGCTGCCGGTCGCGTTTGGCGATTAAACCCTCGTCAATGATTTTCCCGTCCGCATTTTTCGTTCCATTTAGGATACCGTCCAGCATTTCAATATTCTTTTTAAAGTAAGTTTCGAAGAGGGCCCGCATTTCAGCGGAATCCTCGCGAACGCCGGACATGACAAGCTTGGCATAGCTTTCATCATGGGTTGCCTGAATTTTTGCGGTTTCGTTTTGCTGGAGACTCATCGTTCTGGACATCATCGATTGTGCGTCCTCATATCTGACAGCTTGATTCCGATCAGAATAATCTATATCGCCTTTCTTACTATCTACATTCGAATCAAGCGGATTATCCGCCTCCTTTGGTTTTTCCTCAACCTTTTTAGTTACTTTCTCAGAGTCTGCATTCCCTTTAAACTTTTGCTCCAGCGCTTTAGTAAGATCTTTGCCTTTTTTCCCGCTAAACGAAATTTTCAGAGCGTCCGCATATTCCGTCCATTTAACCCCGGTGCCACCGAAGATTTGATTAATCCCGCCTCGAATACCGCCATCCAGAATCATTTCACCAATACCAAAAGCTTTCGTCAAAAAATTACCGTCGCCGATTGCCTGGGCCTTCTTCTGCAGATCAACCCGCCCGCTTGCATCTTGCTTTGCTCTTTCTTCTTTAGTCATGCTGAGTGGAGCGACAACATCACTATAAAAGTCCATTCCTGTTTCAACTACTGAAATCAATGGAACCTTCTTCAGCCCGATCTTCAGCCCCTTCCCCACCGTTGAAGCAAGCTTTCCAAACTTTCCGGCTTTAGAGAATAGCTTTCCGGCTCCTCTGGTCAGGCCTGCTAGCTTTGCACCGATTCCTCTCCTGCCACCGCCAGAACCGCTTCTTCTACTTCCTCTACTACCTCTATTTGAGCCACCAGAGCCGCTTCTTCTGCCCCCTCTACCATCCTCATCCGAGCCACTAGAACCGCTTCTTCTCCCCCTGCTATCATCCTCATCCGAGCCACCTGAGCCGCTTCTTCTGCCTCCGCTACCATCCTCATCCGAGCCGCCAGAGCCGCTTCTTCTGCCTCCGCTATCATCTTCATCCGAGCCACTCGAGTCACTTCTTCTGCTACCGCTATCTTCCTCATCCGAGCCACTCGGGTCACTTCTTCTGCCACCGCTATCTTCCTCATCCGAGCCACTCGAGTCACTTCTTCTGCTACCGCTATCTTCCTCATCCGAGCCGCCAGAGCCGCTTCTTCTACCCGTTCTATCGTCGCCGTCCGCTCCATTAGCACTATCTTCATCCTTGTCCTTATACCAATCATCGGTGAAGAATTCCCGGATTTCCTTTGCTATTTCATAGGCAGATTTTTTGTCTTTGTCTTTGTCTTTGTCTTTGTCTTTGTCTTTGTTTTCGGAGACAGGCTTGCCTTCAGGTCCAGTTGCCTGTTTATGGATAATTTCTAAATTTTGCATTCGAGTGGCATGCTCTAGCCGGGCTAAAGCATTTATATATTTTTGAATATCACCTGTATCTTGGAACTCTTTATTAAGCTGTACCATGTCATTAATGAACTGCTTGATGCGTTGATCTGAATGCCCTGCACTGGAACTAACATGCCTCAGCTCTTCTTCAAATTTCTGGGCATTCATGGTCCCGCTGACAAACCCTCCGGATATCCTTGCAATTGTGTTAACCAGCAAATCTCCATCCAGCCTGTCAACCCTCATGGCGGTGTCCAGCAGTTCCATCCGGGTGTTTACGGAGTCGGCCTGACGCTCCATCTCTTTCATTTGGCGAATAAGTATTGTCAGTGTACGTTCCAAGTGCTGTGCTTCTAAGTCCAGTCTTGGATCAACCGATTGAGCCCACACGAGACTCCGCCGGGTCTGATTGATATCCCATTGCTTTTTGTTCATCTGGCGGTTGACGTCCACATGCTCTTCGGAACCATATTTACCACTGCGTTCGATCTCAACACGCTGTAGTTTAAGCTGTTCATACTCCTCACGCTGCGTGCCAAGCTTGTCGTTTAAGTGACCGACACTCAGAACGCTGCGCTTACTGTTTACGAGATCGAGCCGTTTTTGTACAGCCGTAATGTGATTTTGCTGATCGGCCTTCGGAGCCTGCTGAGCAGCAAATCCCTGCCCACCCTTCCCGAGACTTGTAATCTCCTCAGAAGAATGTCCGGCATGGCTGCGGATCACATCTAAAAAAGCAATAACCCTCAAGCTTACGATTTGGAACTCTTTCATCAGATGATCGAATATCCCTTGTGTCGAAACCTCCCACATCGTCTTCAGCTTCTGCTCCTGGAATTCATAGGTCAGCATACTCTCTGCAAGCATCTGATTGGATTGATCCGCTGTCCATTGCTTGTCCTGCAATTTCTCTGCAAACTTTGCAGCACCACCCTCTGCCTGGACACTTGGGGCTTTATTGACCCGCGCCATGTCCTCTAATAGAGCCGTAGCTGCACCGAAGTCATTCCCTAATTTGCTGGTATAGTTCTGTTGAACATAATTCAGGTCATTAGCATCGAGTCTATCCATGACATCTGTAATCGCAAACAGCATATCCATTCCAGATTTTTGTGGCTTCCCCCTTTCCCCATTCACATCTTGGCTTCTATTCCAGGGATCGAGAGTCTTAAACCCCGTCCGCTGAGACATCTCTTCAAATTTCTTGGAGGCAGGATCATCCAGTGGGGCTAGCATATTCATAAAGAACGCCTCCCCTGGATCTCCTGTCCTGCTTAGGATTGAGGGGTACATGGAAGACACAGCAATAGATTGGGCCATCGTCTGCCGCTTATCCTCGTCAGATCCATTGAATGCAGGGACGATATTTGCAGATTTTTGCATTTCGAGCAGATCACTTATTTGGGTAAAAGCTAATTTTGAACCCGCAACCATCATATTGGCAGCATCTTCAACACCTGCTGCGTTAAGTCCCCACTTGGCAGCTATAGAAGCAAGACCACTTGCGGACTGCTGGGTATCCATGCCCCCAATATTTTTCAGTTTGGCAGCCTGAGCTGCAATCTGCTGTGCTTCAAGCGGATCGGTTGCAGCCGTAGACGCATACCGGTAGGCCGCAGCGGCATCTTCCACAGGCAGTCCATAGGCAAGTGCCATATTTTGAACCGGCTTCTCTGGTGAATTTAGCCCCCCCCTATCCTTCATCTTAAAGTTTGAAGCTGCCTGTGCCATTTGATATTCAAACGATTTATTGGCTTCATACCCCATAGAGAGCAACAGAGATGCACCATTGTCAAACGAATCCCCCAGGATATTTTGCATAGCGTTCATAACAGCGGACATTAATTTTTGGCTTTGGTCAGCCAGGATCTTCACGGCAGTGTTCAGCTCACCGCTCATGTATTCAGGTTTCCGCTGTGGTCCCAAGGAATCCCGCCCGGACTGAGGGTAACCGCCTAGCTGAATGTCAGCAGCATCGTTACCGAAGCTCACCGGCACAGCTTGCAGCTCGTTCAATGCTTTGGCAAGCTCGGTAAATTGAATGTCCAGCAGCATTCTGACCTTATCCGTGAGGGTTTGTTGCAGAGCTTCCATCTTCCGGGCCAGAAAAACAGCCGGGGAGTCATCTGATGCAGTCTCAACACCGTTTATGCTGCTACTCATCCCCTTTATCCTATCCACCATTGCTTCCAGTCTGCGGCCGACGATATCTACTGCTCCCGCTTCCTTCGAGATATCGCCCAAAGAAGCAATGAGTGCATCCACTTGCTCAGCAAATGAGGCGGTTTGCCTTGCAAGAGAATCCATTTTGAGCAGAATCTCGGCTTCTAACGAATTACTTTGCTCCTGATCATGATCAGATGCCATAGTTCATCCCTCCCCTTATCAAATAAAAAAAGCCCATCCTAAGTAGAATAGGCAGGACTTCACTTTTACCCTCCGCCAAACATACGCGCCAGCGCCATAACCCCGTCTTCATCAATTTCACGGTAGTTTTTATCGTTGTAACCTTCTGCCTGCTTCTCCTCCCCACTGCCTCCCCCAAACATTGCCCGAAGCGGGGCGGTTACAATCTCTACCTCAAAACGAATATATTTATGCACCTGCTTCAGGAGTTCCTGAATCTGCGGGTAAGTGTATCTCCTGATTGCCCACTTATCGAGGTTACAATGCTTATGAAGATAGAAAAAAACCTCGCTCCATGTGACAGGCCCTCCTGTCTCTGTGTCGCGGACTTCTACCCCTGTCGGCTCTTCTCCCTCAGCCCGTTCTACTTTTTTAGTCCATTGAGATCCATCATGACATCCAGAATACGTTTAGCCGTGCGAAGATCCACATTACGGTCAATAAATGAATGATCCACTACCAGTTTCCCCGCTTTATCACGGTAAGCTATTTCCGGATAGATTTGAAAAGCCAGCCCCAAAATATCATGAAGTGTTTTTTCCTTGGCTTCCTGGCCCGGTGCAAAGTTAAGAATGATTTCGCCCACATTGACCGTTTTCAGGTATTGCATGAACTCTCTTGTATCTCCAAAAGTCATTGGTGGAATTCGGTACAGTTCTCCATTCCGCAACATGATCTCTTCATCCTCTTCAAACCACACACGTTCTGATAAACGAACTTCCTTGTCTTCTGGCAATTCCTCTTCTGTACTCTCTGCTTGAATCCGTCGTAGTGCAGCCTCATTCATCTCTTTCGCATGCAGTAGTTCCTGGACTGTCTTGCTCATAATCCCTCTCCTTTGTGTTTTATTGAAAAAAACAAAGACCCGGGTGGGGGCCCGGGCCTCGTTCATCCGCAGCAAGCTTCAGAAGTTACACGTTCGAGGCTGCCGAATAACGCTTGATACTTCCCAGCTTGCGGTCCGCACGTTCCGGATCAAGCACTTGCAGGGTGATCTGCGAAGTAGATGCAGTAGCCCGGGCAGCATCGATAGAGAACGTACCTTTTGCCCGGCATTGGTACAACTCTGTTTCAATGCCTTGGAACGTACCATCTTTTTGCAAAAATGATCCATGATGAATGATATGAACCGGGAACGGAACCTCGTCAACCAGAATATCCACCACATCAATGATCTCTGTACGCTGGTAGCTCAGAACAACATCCTTATTGGTATGCGATGTATTCAGAATCACATAGGTTTTTCCTGCATCGGAAGTGACCATGAACTGTTTGTCTGTTGGGGCAACGGTTGAGCTGTACGCCACTTTCTCGAGGAGCGAGTTGGCATCCTTCAGCTTCACAGTGAAATTGCCATCGCCGTAAAGAGTGCTGCCGAATGTGACTTCTGCTAGAGCAACATCCGGTCCGGAAGATGCACTGTGGTCAAGCTCCCCTTTAATCAGTTCATGCTGTTCATTGAGTACCCAGAGAGAACCATTTACATCTTCTTTAACTGTAGATCCCATCATTAGGGATAGCTGAGCCAAGTCGAATTTTGCGTCTGTAGCTGTAATTTCAATCGATTTAGACTTCACCAGATTATCAATCGCGAATAGGCCATCAGAACCGAACACATCTTCCAGCTCTACGTTAAGATCAATTTTCAGATTCTGAAGCGTACCCAGCGATACCACCTCAACACCTTTACCATCAGCTGCATATTTCTTTGCAAGAAATTGTCCAACACCCTTAATAATCATCTTTTTAGCCATTCGAAAATTCACTCCTTTAATGGATACATCAAGCTTGTCTAATCTGTGAGCGGATCAGCAAGCCCGAAGCTCTTATTTATTCTTCCTGCATAGAGTAGGCGGGCTGCAATAATCCCTAACACTCCCCATCCAAAGATAGAGAAAAGTGAAGTACCGTAGTGAAACAATACACATCAGACATAAGGGTTGGCGTTTCATGCTCCTTATACAGCGTTGTTTCGAAGTTCTCCACATTCTCAAACGGACTTATGACATTCCGAAATAATTCAACAATCCGTTTAGAGATCTTCAAAGCCAAATCCACATTATTAATCGTGTAAGTATTGAATTTGATGAACGAATGATAAACCAGATCATTCTCTCGGCTGACTTTGCCCTTCCGGCTTGCATAAAAACTAATTAAAGGCAGGTTGCCTTCGATAAGATCTAAGGGCTGTGATCGCTTTTGAATCCGCTTCTCTACCCTTAATACATCAGCCGGATCAAGGTTCATTAACTCTAAAAGCTGTGAATCTGTACGAAGAATTCGGTGAATCTCAGCATAAAGGTCAGTGACCATAGTAACCTCCCTAATTTGGATTTTCTCTGCTCAAATAGATTAGGCCAAAATACAGATATGCCCACGCACAGAAACAAATCATGGATGTCATAAGTCCTTCCTCAGTCCACTGCAAAAGTTCAACTCTTTTCCTCCTCTTACATATAACAAAAACCCAGCACCGTAACGGTACTGGGTCTAAGTCTTCAGCCAAGCTGCAAAAACGACTATTGACGTGGCGGCTTTCTGCTGGGTGTATTCTGTATGATTCTAATCGCTTTTCCTGCACCTGCTGCATTAGCCGGAATATAGCTATCTGCCTGGTCCACCTCATCACTAAAGACAATATCCGCTAAATCATACATCTCTTCCTCCTGACGATCCTCTCTATCGTCATACACAATTAAATTAGGGTGAGCCGTTCTAAGTGTGTCAGCATACCTTGGTGAATCAGTCCACATAATGATACGGCCTTGAAATAAAGAACGCACATCTAAACCTATTTTGGCAACCGTAAAATTATTGAATGGTTTCACTCGCGCTGCTGCCCCACTTTCGCCCCCCTGGTGCAAACAAATAACTACAACCTGATCTCCCCCTATACGCGCTAAGTTCTCCATTAATGTGTAGGTTCGATTGTTCGCTGGAGCCTTATAATCTCCTTCTAATAGAGCAACTATCGTCATTGGATGCTTAATCTCCACAGTTATTTGCCTGCTGAGAAACTCTTTGAATTTATCAAGCATTCGCATTCACCTCTTTTTGTAGAGTATACCGAATCGGTACTAAACAATCAGAGAGTGGCTACGTATGTGATAGTGAGGCAGTAAAAGCCTCGTCCCCTTTTCACAGTCCTCCCAAGACTGTTTCATTATAAGCGGCCTCCCGGCCGCCCTCACCAGGCGGGACCTCCTCCCGCCTTCTTTATTAGTCTATTTTATGAAGGAGTTATACATTATGGAATTGATATTTAAAACAGCAGACGGACGTGGACTAGGTGCAAAAAACACTGCCCTATTGGATATATGCCCCTTTTTCGTAAAAACCTTGGCTTACAATCGTATTTTTGATGTGTATATAGAGACCGATAGCTATCAATTACAGAGCTCCCGATCACAATATCTAAATAGTTTCACTCATACAGCACATAACCTGGAGTATAAACCCTATGTCTATGTCCAAAAGCCAGATTGGGCTAATCCCTTGCGTCTTTGGCTCATTGGGGATCTTATACATCACATTATCCATTTTAACCATAATCATAACGATAGTGACTTTACCGGGGTCCTGTTCGACATCCAGCCCTGTGATCTGCCAGCTAGCAAGGACGACGACCTATACTTTAAAAATTGCATAGTTCAGTATATGGATACCTTGGAAAAAGAGAAATGCAAGATCGATATTTACAATACAAATCATGATAAAAATTTCAGCCTGAAAATTGTGATGCCCAGGCAGCTCACCCGTTTTTTTGTGGAGGATGCTGCTTTGATCTATGAACGCCTTAATAAAGTTGTTCACCAAGTTATAGTAGTAGAGTATTTAGATAGGGAGGCTGAACATGAATAGACCATTGATGGGAGACTCTTCATATCCGGTATATTATGCTCTAAAAGCAGGCCTATCCCATAGCATTGGAAATTTTAATCAAATTCTCGCTGCTCTTAAATGTAACAATATGGGCATAAAAACATCAGAAATTAACGAAAATCTTCAAAATCTTATCTTGCGTGGTTTTGTAGAAGAGTACACTGGTAAAAACCCCCACACCGGGTTAGAAAATGACACACTGTACCGTATCGCTGAGTGCGCAGATATTATTTCCTGATTTTCGCTTCCGCTTCCCTCTCTAATGAGGAAAAATAAGCAATCTTATGCTCAATCTTTTGCGCAAAGCTCTGAAAAAATTTAATTTTCTCATCGATCTGCAGCTTATGCGCCTGAAGCAGCTTCCGCTGGTCGGGCAGTGCTCCTGCCCCTTCCTGGGATAATGCGATGAACTGCTTAATTTCGGCAATCGGCATTCCCGTGTCCTTCAAGCAGCAGATCAGCGAGATCAACTCCAAATCCTCGTCCTGAAAGCAGCGGTTTCCGTGCTCATCCCGTGCTACAACAGGCAGAACGCCTTCCCTTTCGTAATAACGCAGGGTATATTGGCTTAGTCCGCTTTTTTGTGCTATTGTTTTGATGCTGTACCCCATAATTCTGCTCCATTCTGCCGATTCAGCTCCGGCAAGTTGATCTACATCTAAATTACCACCAATACGAATCTATGAAAAGAGCGCTAACAAAACTGTTGACTTACACCTAGCTCTAAGGTCTACACTTTACATTGTACCTTACATTTAAGGAGTGAATGATTCATGGTAAAAACAATTAACGTGGGTAACGGTACGCTGGAGGTTGCCCAAATTTCATTAGGATGTATGCGGATTGCCGAATTGTCGGTCAAAGAAGCGGACGTTCATATTCACAGTGCCCTGGATGCAGGCATTGACTTTTTTGACCATGCAGACATTTATGCCGCCGGCAAAGCCGAAGAAGTATTCGGCGAAGTCGTAGCGAGCAGCCCAGGTATGCGTGACAAGTTGATGATTCAGACCAAATGCGGGATTCGGCAAGGTTTCTTCGACTTCTCCAAAGAACATATTGTGTCATCCGTAGAGAACAGCCTGAAACGCCTCAAAACCGACTATGTGGATGTACTTCTGCTGCACCGTCCCGACACCCTGATGGAGCCTGAGGAAGTGGCTGAAGCCTTCGATGTTCTGGAGCAGAAAGGCATGGTTAAACACTTCGGTGTGAGCAACCTGAACCCGCTGCAGATTGAGCTGCTCAAAAAAAATGTCAAACAGCCGCTGCTCTTCAATCAGCTGCAGCTTAGCATTATGGTTTCCGGCATGATTGATTCCGGCTTCAACGTCAATATGACCAACTCTGCTTCCGTGGTACATGATGGAGGCATCCTGGAGTACAGCCGGCTGCACGACATGACCATTCAGCCCTGGTCGCCGTTCCAATACGGATTCTTTGAAGGCGTATTCTTGGGCAATGACAAGTTTCCTGAACTGAACAAGGTCATAGACCGTTTGGCTGACGAAAAAGGTGTTGCCGACACCGCCATCGCTATCGCCTGGCTCCTCAGACACCCTGCCAAGATGCAGCCGATTGTAGGTACTACCAATACCAAGCGCCTGCTGGACATCGCCAAGGCTTCGGACATTACCCTATCCAGAGAAGAATGGTACGAAATATACCGGGCGGCAGGCAACATACTTCCGTAAGCAGCCCACCAAAATACAAAACCCGTAAAGACCTTTATAAACAAGGTTTTTACGGGTTTTTTCAGATGTGAAATGCTCTTGAAATCCCATTAATTATTAGGAAAACCCCTATGACTCTCAGTATGACTCTGGAGGTTCTGTCGTCTTTTCTAAAAATAGCCTGACCAAGAGTTCCAATAAACACGTTAATAAGAATTCCAACAATAAGCTCCACAATCCCTATTAGTTCCACTGTACCCAATCTAATCGCTTCCCAATTTATATTTTGAATTTCCTTCAGCCCTTCAATACCTTAAGTTCTCTGTTCATAAATAAGAGGCCGGCTGCGAACCCTACAATTCCAATCCCTACAAATACAGCTAATGGAACCCATTCTGAAGTAATCGCCTGATGGTCGAAAATCACGGCCGATAACGATTGTATAGCCCACGATTCCGGAGTGAACTTGGATATGATCCGCATGAATCCTGGTGCCATTTCCATAGAGAAGAAGGAACCTCCAAGCATACCGGTTACCGCTATGATGATTGAAGCAGAGGACGTAAACTGTTTCTGATTCCGCATAAATGGGATAACAATCATAGTGATACTGGTCAGTGCAAATAAATAAGCAGCGAAAAGAATTCCGACCGCAAGCGCGTTGTCTGCGATACTAATCTTTAGCAAATATTTACCGGCAGCCAAAATGACCAGAACATGAACAGCCCCGAACAGATAGGTCGCCGTCATTTTTGCCAGCAGATATTTCTTATAATCAATTGGTGTGCTTAATAATCTGCTTAAGGTATTGTTTTCTCTTTCATCAATTAAGGTCCTTAATCCCTGAATGACAACGAACCAAATGAACATAACTAGAAAACCGATTAGCCTTGCTGTGGCATTGTCATGAGTCTTCTCTCCACTACTTAAAGTTTGGTCATCTATCGTTAGATTCGAGACCTCATTGATGCCTTTAAATACGCTGGTTGTAATTCCGGGGCCATCTACATTCAATCCCGCAGAGATCACTTTGGAGTCATGAATCACTTTTTGGAGTGTACTTACTTCACCGGTAATAATCTCTTCCAAAATAGTCCCATCACCGTTTTGATAATTTTGCACAAAATAAATACGCAAATCTTCACCGGACCCAGATAATAGATGGCTGCCAAAACCCTGATTCACAACCAAACCAAAGGGAATATCCTGATCATCTACCTTTTTTTTGATAGTGGCTTCATCAGAATGTACAATTTTCAGTTCATCATGTTTCTGAATCATATCCATAAGTTGTTTTGAATACTCACTATGGTCCACATCAGCTACATATAAGCTTTCCTGGCTGCTCCCTTGTGAAAAGGAGAACAAGAAGGTCAAAATTAAGGGAACCGCGATTGTTGCAAAAACCGCGATTCTATTTCGAAACATCAGTTTCAGCTGGTTTTTTACCATGACTATAAATTGCACGTTTACTCCACCTTTTTCCGCTGTATACCATAATGTTAAAGATAATAAATATCAGTCCTATACCTATAAGCTCCAACAAATCAATATACATGCCGTCAAGCCCCGCCCCTTGGCATACCTTTAGATAGGAATTTATTGCTTTACCGTTGGGGATGATCTCTTGAATAACGCGCAGACTGTCCGGTAATCCACTTTTAGTGATAAAACTCCCGCCCAAAAAGCTGAAAATGTACAGCACTGGAGAAGCCAAACTGGAAACAGTCACATGGTCTTTCGCGGTAAATCCCCACAGCAGAATAATGCTGCCAATAGCAAAAGCATAAACAATAGTAATGACAAGGAGGTCAAAATAGTTCCCCCATTTCATCTGGAACACAACCCGGCTAATAATGATCACAATGACCATTTGGATAACAACGGATAAAATTATTCCAAAAAGCTTGCCCAGCACATACTGTATATTTAATGTAGGTGTAGATTTGATTCGAAACAGAGTGTGACTCTGCTTCTCATCCACGATGCTATGAACCAGCACAAACGCTGTCATAATGGAGAACATCACTACCATAGCGATCGAATAGTACTGCATGGCATCTATGGGTACGGCTGCTTTATTCGTTGGCACCTCTCGTATTTTAAGACTGAGCTCCTTATTTCCTGATATTTGGCTCATAACCTTCTCAATTTTATCTTTAGGAATATTTCCTTTGCTGCTTATGGTCTGGAGTAGCGTACTTTGTTCAACATTCTGTGTCCTGACACTTGCACTGAACCGGTCCAGAATAGTAGCGACTATTTCTTTATCCAGAGGCTTATCGTTGTCACCCATCAAGACGATATTCGTTTGTTCATTTTTCATAGCTGCCTTAGTGAAGCCTTCCGGTACGTATACAAATACTGCAACCTGACCGTCTTTTAGTAATTGTTTGCCCTGTTTATAGCTGGCGGCTTCTTTTAAATTTACAATTCTCTCCATATCCTTTTGCTTAAATACGTTATCCCGTAACACTTTCCCCAAGGATACGAACTCAGTCCCCTCATAAGTACCCTTATCTGAATTATAAAAAGCTACATTAAATGTTTTGATTTGCGAACTCGAATCACTGAATACCGTTCCCAGGATGAGTATCAGTACGGATGGAAACAGAATAAGCTTTAGATAAAATGTTTTATTTTTAGTCAGCAACCGCAGATCCAATAGAAATAGCCGTAATAGCTTTCTCAAAATATCACCCCCTCATTACCCCCTTAAGGCCTTACCTGTGATCTGTAGGAAAATACTCTCCAAGTTCACTTCCTCATATTTAAAACTGGTAAGCTTAAGTCCTATTTTTTTGATGTCATCCACAATCTCAATCACATTCTTGTCACTCGTAGAAACCAGCATACTGATCTGATTGCCCGCTATACTAACCTTGGAAATTCCGGGAATCCGGTCTAACTGTTCAAGTGCACCCTCACTCGCTTGACTAAAACTAACGGTCAGCGTGTCACACGCCGCCAGGCTTTGCTTTAGTTCATCTTTTGTTCCCTGTGCGATCAAGGAGCCATGGTCGATGATGGCAACATTCTTGCACAAGTATTCCACTTCCTCCATGTAGTGACTTGTATAGATCACCGTCATCCCTCTGTCCTGATTCAGTTTTTTCACAGTCTCAAGGATATGATTACGGGATTGGGGATCTATACCTACAGTGGGTTCATCCAAAATCAACAATTTGGGATCATTCATTAGAGCAACACCGATATTGACCCGGCGCTTCATCCCTCCGGAGAACTCAGCAACATCCTGGTTTTTCTTGTCCTGTAGTTCGATAATTTCCAATACTTCATTGGTTCTGGTTTTAAGCTTTTTCCCGGAAAGTCCATATAGGCTGCCGAAAAACTCCAGATTCTCTTTAGCGCTTAAGGCTTGATACAATGCTAAATCCTGCGGGACAATACCCATAATTTTTTTAATATCTATAGGTTTTTCCCTAAGAGACTTGTTATCAATCGTTATACTCCCGCTGGTTGGCGTAAGCACTGTGCTAATCATAGATACGGTCGTCGACTTACCGGCTCCATTAGGGCCTAACAAACCAAAAATTTCACCACGTTTCACATGTAGCGAAATATTATTAACTACAGTGACATCATTGTATTTTTTGGTCAAATTTGTTAATTCAAGCATCAGTAAAGCACCTCTCGTTCATTTCTTGTTCTGTTATCATTCTAACCCCCCATCCAATTTAAAAATATTTACTATAGTACTCAATCTGAGTATTACTTTAGTTATCATTTACATCATTACTTTAGTCATATAGGAAGGGCATTGCCTTAGTGGGGAGAAACTAAAATATGCCGTCCATACAGTAATCAGTCTGTAGATCAGACAGATTACTGCAGGACGGCATACAGGAGGAAATTGGAATCAGTAAAATGTGGACAAGCAATGTTGGAGGACTATAGCGATTTTTGCAGACATAGTGTTAATTCAGTTCTGTTCTTCAGCTCAAGTTTCTCAAAAATTCTTGAGACATAATTTTTGACAGTACCTTCTGTAACAAATAGGTCATTACTGATCTCTTTATTGCTCTTGCCTTTCATAATACATTTGGCCACCTCAAGCTCACGTGGCGTAAGCAACTGTAGAATCTGCTCATTCTGTATGTTCTCTGAACCTGAATTCTTCACAGAATTCAGCGCATTCACTACTTCCCGTGTAATCTTGGGATTCAACAGGATGTTCCCCTCACAGGCAGTCTTAATGGAATACAAAATTTCCTGAGAGCCCGAATCTTTTAGAATATACCCATCCGCCCCATTTTTAAGTCCGGTAAAAATATACTCACTATCATTAAAAGTGGTAAGAATGATAACCTTGATCTCGGGGTACTTAGCTTTCACCAATTTTGTAGCTTCGATTCCATTCATTATCGGCATTTTAATGTCCATTAGAACAACCTCAGGAGAAGTGTATGTGAGAAGCTCCAAGGCCTCTTCTCCATTGGATGCTTCACCGATAACATGAATCTCCTCATGCAGGCTAAGAATCATCTTCAAGCCTTCCCGGACAATTTGCTGATCATCCACTATAATAATATTCACCATGAATGTGCCTCCTTGTTAACCTAGAAAATCAAGAGCAATTTTAGGAATACTGGCCTCAACACTAAAACCTGTAGATCCCCCCGAGTAAAAATCAACTTTTCCACCTAGGGCAACGATCCTGTTTTCTATTCCCTGAATCCCCTTCGATTTATTGATCTCTGTGCAATCTGCTCCATTATTATGAATGAGTAAGGAAATTTGATCAGAGAATTTATGGATTTTAATGGAGAAGTGTGTGGCTTCACCATGTTTTATGCCATTAGTAATTGACTCCTGCACCGTTTTGTAAATGCAATTTTTGATGTCAGAATCCACATATTCAATTTCTTCATCCATGTTCAGTTCAAAATGAATCTTATTCGTTTCAAGGAAGTTGTCAAAGATCTCGTGAAGGGATTGCTGGAGTTCCTTCGAGGATCGCTCCTCCCCAAGAAGAACTACCGTTTTACGAAGCTTGAGGATGCATTCCTTGGAAAGCTCTTGAGATTTGTTTATCGTAAGCTTTGCTTTACCTGGATCAACATCCACGACTGTATTTGCATATTCAAGATTCATATTTAAGGCTATAAGATAGTGACCCAGTGAATCATGAAGCTCTTGGGCAATTCTAGTCCTTTCTTTGGAGATAGTCAGCTCCTGAATTTTGCCTGAATACTCCTGCAATGTGGTATTGGCAATTTGTAATTCTTGATTGAGTTCTTGGGTTCTAGCTTTTTCTATCAATACATTTCGGAACAAGTAGACAATGGAGATAATAATTAAATATGATGACAGGATATCCTTAAGAGTAGTATGATCTGCTATCAGTGAAGCTGTGAAGATAGAAAAATGCAGGAATAATACATACATAGGGATTTTTTGAGTGCTCACAATAATTTCAACAAGTAAAATAATTATGTAAATTTGTGTGCCTATGCAGTAAACCTTAAACAGCAAAAAACCAGTTAAAATATTACTAACGATAAAGGATACATAACATAGAGCCTTAGACTGGTTCTGAAATTTGCCTCTGGTGAAATCATTCACGAGCAAAGCTACAGTAATGAGGATAAGATACAGAATAGATTGTGAATCTGCCGGATATGTTTGAATAATGGTGGCAAATATGGAGCACAAAGAAAAACCTTTAATCATTCTTTGCACAACCACTCTACTGTCCATTGCATACATGTCTTTCATAATCGATACCTTCTTACTGAGATTGGAGTAATAACCCAAATAAAGTCTAGCTACACTATAACATAAACCTGTTTATCCATAAAAAACCTTCTTTAGCTCACCGTACTTTATTCCAATAGTCTTAGCGGCTAATGCTAAAAACCGTAATCAATGTATATCAATATTCTGCTGTATTACTCATCAATGTATAAAAACATAAAAAAGGTTTATAAATCTGCTTATCAGCAAATTTATAAACCTTTTCGGTATACCGGCGAGAGGACTCGAACCTCCACGGTTTCCCACTCGATTTTGAGTCGAGCGCGTCTGCCATTCCGCCACGCCGGCGAATTATTGTTTATAAGTATTAATGGCGCGCCCTGAGAGATTCGAACTCCCGGCCTTTTGATTCGTAGTCAAACGCTCTATCCAGCTGAGCTAAGGGCGCAAAATTATGGAGCGGACGACGGGAATCGAACCCGCGACCCTCGCCTTGGCAAGGCGATGCTCTACCGCTGAGCCACGTCCGCATAAATGGCTGGGGATATAGGAATCGAACCTATGAATGACGGAGTCAAAGTCCGTTGCCTTACCGCTTGGCTAATCCCCAATATTCAATTTAGATAAATGGGGCGACTGATGGGTCTCGAACCCACGAATGCCGGAACCACAATCCGGTGCGTTAACCCCTTCGCCACAGTCGCCATATGAAACTGTTAGAATACAAACAAAACAATCATTTTAAAAGAAATGGGGCGGCCGATGGGTCTCGAACCCACGAATGCCGGAACCACAATCCGGTGCGTTAACCCCTTCGCCACGGCCGCCATATTAAGCTTTTAAAATTAGTTTGGCAGGGGCAGCAGGAATTGAACCCACACCAACGGTTTTGGAGACCGTTGTTCTACCTTTAAACTATGCCCCTAAAAATGGTGGAGGCTGATGGATTCGAACCACCGAACACGTACGTGAGCAGATTTACAGTCTGATGCGTTTGGCCACTTCGC
>NZ_JBQENA010000013.1:0-130310 GCF_052044425.1 Paenibacillus sp. 22594 | reverse complement strand
GGACCGAAGGGTCCTGGGAGAGTAGGACGCCGCCAAGCACATGAAGCCATTGTTGAGCAATCGACAATGGCTTTTTTTGTACATATTAAGAAATATGATATCTTGGTGGTGGCTCTTATAATTATTTGGGTGAATGGCGCGTTTGGTTCTGGGAAGACATCAGTTGCTTATGAACTGCATCGCAGGCTACCTCAGTCCTTTGTTTTTGACCCTGAGAATACTGGATATTACCTTAGAGAAAACATCCCGCATGTCATGTCAAAAATGGATTTCCAGGATTATACTCTCTGGAGAGACTTTAATTATCAAATGTTGAAATACATAGACTCTGAATACAGCGGGACGGTTATCGTACCCATGACAGTTACTGATCCAATTTATTTCATGGAGATCATTGGCAGACTAAGAGAGGAGGGAATACTGATTAGTCAGTTCACCTTACGGGCCTCCCGTGAAACGCTGTTAACAAGATTGCACAGCCGTGGAGAGGAGGTGAATTCATGGGCTGCCCAACAAATTGATAGATGTGTTGAGGGCTTGAAACATGAGGTGTTCCACTATCATTTGGACACAGAGCTGCTGTCAATAGAAGATGTGGTAGAGTGTATTGCATCGCAGTTGGATATCACACTATTGCCAAGGAACAGCTGAAATCAAAATGAAATATTTATATTGCTATATCCTGTTAAACTTGATATAATATTTTTTGTTGTCGAAAAGAATATTAATATTTAGGCTCGTTGGTCAAGGGGTTAAGACACCTCCCTTTCACGGAGGTAACATGGGTTCGAATCCCATACGAGTCATTGTTTTAATTTTGAGGCTATAATGGGATTAATAACGTTTGCATTTAGCATGAGAATGTGTTAAGATCATTAAGTTGCTTCTTTCAATGGAGGCTTAGCTCAGCTGGGAGAGCATCTGCCTTACAAGCAGAGGGTCGGGGGTTCGAACCCCTCAGCCTCCACCATAGTGCTTTTCAAGAGAATATGTTTTTTACTGACGCGGGGTGGAGCAGCCCGGTAGCTCGTCGGGCTCATAACCCGAAGGCCGCAGGTTCAAATCCTGCCCCCGCAACCAATTTGGAACCGTGGTGTAGTTGGCCTAACATGCCTGCCTGTCACGCAGGAGATCGCGGGTTCGAATCCCGTCGGTTCCGCCATCATTACACTGCTTCAGGGATGAGAATCAGAGGCTAATCCATTAAGGATTCGTTGAGTTATCCTCTTAAGAAATGAATGTTATACATACCGTGTGCGGACGTGGCTCAGCGGTAGAGCATCGCCTTGCCAAGGCGAGGGTCGCGGGTTCGATTCCCGTCGTCCGCTCCATAATTTTGCGCCCTTAGCTCAGCTGGATAGAGCGTTTGACTACGAATCAAAAGGCCGGGAGTTCGAATCTCTCAGGGCGCGCCATTAATACTTATAAACAATAATTCGCCGGCGTGGCGGAATGGCAGACGCGCTCGACTCAAAATCGAGTGGGAAACCGTGGAGGTTCGAGTCCTCTCGCCGGTATACTTCAGTAGCCTTGTAAATCGCTTTTAGCGGTGTACAAGGCTATTTTTATTTTCTGGGAATTATCTCATTTCTCGAATATGTTCCGCTGATGCTTGAATTTGGATAGGCTAATGAGCCCGGAGCCGGTAATACATATGATGCATATCAGTCCGAATACTGGGAAACCGGATTGGAAGCCGAATTGATTCAGCAGGAGCGTTCCCAGGATAGGACCTCCGATGGTGCCGATTTTGACAAACTCAGAGCAGCCGAAGTATAAGCCTTTGGCTGATTCTGAAGCAAGCTCATCTATCAGTGTGTCGAAGCGTGCACCTATTAATAATTCTCCCAGACTGAAAAGTAGAATGAAGATCAGAGGAACTGTATAAGAAGTGGCGGGAAACAGGAAGGACAAAAAACTTATGCTGATCAGTAAATTGCTGAGCAGTACAACGTTAAAAGGGTTCCAGTTGGATAACCAGCGAAGCATTGCAAACTGGACGATGAGAATAATAAGAGCATTGGCTGATAACAAGGTAGAGTATAGCTGAATGCCGTTAGTTAAGGAACTGGTGTTGGCCAGGTACTGTGACACTGTCGCGTTCAGCTGGGAATAGCCGAAGAAGGAGAAACTCATACCGGCTAGCAGCAGAAGGAATACATGGTCTTGTAGGAGTAGTTTGAAGGCATGGGGGCTGTACTTCGCTTTTTGCGGTGCAGACGCTTCTATACCCGGTAGATCGCGGAAGAAGAATCGTGTGGATATCCCGTATAGAATGTACAGAATGCCGAGGAGTACATAAGGAAACAATGTCATTTTCATGTTAAATAGCAGGCTTAGTAGTGGACCGACAAAAGCACCGAGATTAATCGCTGCATACCTCAGATTGAATACCAACAGCCGATTCTCCGGGGGAGTCTGGGTAGAGAGTACTTTTTTGCTTGCTGGCTCAAAGATCGAGTAACATAATCCGTTAAGGCCGCTAAGCAGGAGAAAGTGCCATGAGCTGTCGGCAAAATAATAGAATATAAATACGGCTCCCCAGGCGGTGGGGACATAACCCATAATTCTTTTCAAAGAAAGCTTATCTACCAGGAATCCGCCAAAACCGCCGAAACAAACATTAATGAGCGGATTTATGCCGAGGATATAACCTGTATCCAGGAGCGAAAGGTTCTTTTGATTCGTCAAAAAGATCGCCAGAAAAGGAGTGCTCATAAAAAGTGCTGTTCTCGTAAAAAAGGTTCCTATGAGGATATTCCAAACTTTTCTGTTCAGGTTCCGAGGTACGT
This sequence comes from Paenibacillus sp. 22594, assembly GCF_052044425.1. NCBI lineage: Bacteria > Bacillati > Bacillota > Bacilli > Caryophanales > Paenibacillaceae > Paenibacillus > Paenibacillus sp. 22594. The sequence goes on along the minus strand of NZ_JBQENA010000013.1, from coordinate 127,518 downwards.
TCATTCTTATTCTCTTCCTTCTCTGCCGTTATGTGTTTTCATTGCGTCGAATGTAGCATACAATGAAAAAAAGACTGGAGAATTGTGCTGTATACTCACAACTTGAGTGGAGGAAAAGGATGTATCTTGGTACAACGATTCAACAGATCCGCAGGTCGAAAGGGATGAATCAAACCGAGCTTGCCCAGGGAATTATGAGCCGCTCCAACCTGTCGCGCTTTGAGGGAGGAAAGTACTATCCGGGTTATGACAAGCTAATTCTACTTCTGGATAAACTGGAGATGTCTCTTGAGGAGCTGCTGTTTCTGCATCAGGATCTCGCTCAGCCGATCAAACGGACGCTGCATCTTACGTTGGTTGAAGCCGGGAACCGGTATGATTTTGAAAAGCTTAGGGAGATCAGCCATGAATGCCTTGCTATGTATCGGAGTACAGGAACAGATGCCTTTTACCATTTGTATTTACTTGGGCAGGGAGTTCTGATCCAATATGGGCATGAAGATCAAATCAAGCAGATAAGTGAAGTAGCCAATACTATCAAGCCGTATTTGCTTGAGGTGGATACCTGGTATTTGTATGAATTCAAACTGCTCAACAACTTCCTGTTCACGTTAAGCAGTGACGATGCCATTTTTTTTGGACAAAGGGCTGTGCATGAATTTGATAAATATCATTCCTTTGCCGAGAGTAGAACCATTCAGCAGCATTTGCTCCAAAATATCTCGAATATCTGTCTGGCAGAGCAGAATTATGAGAAAAGCCTATTCTTTCTCAAGAGGGCATTACCGTTGGCTGACAAAACAAATCTGCTGTACGATAAGATCGTGACATCTGTATTATATGAGATTACACTGGTCTGCCTAAAGCGAAGCCAGGACACCACGAAATTAAAAAGCTATCTGGAGATTCTAAGGCAGCTTGATTTCATGGACAGTTATAATGCCCTGCTGGATGTGTGCCGAAAACATCTTTCTGAAGAATGGCCCCCAAGATCGTTGTGAAAAATAGCAAACGCAAATAAGCCGCCCCCTCGAACTTCAGGGAGCGGCTTATTTATCATGTGCAAGGCGGAATATTAAAAAGCATTAAACCTGGTTGGGAATCTCTACCGAAGGATCGGTATCGGCTTCGTAATCCACACCCTCGGTCTGGAAGCCAAACAGGTGGAAAAAGTCTTCGCGATAGCCTTCAAGGTCTGCCAGTACAGGAACATTGTCGGTTTCGAGCTCGTTCCAACGTCTCATAACTTCGATTTGCACATCCTCGCGCATTTCCCAATCATCAATCCGGATCAGGTGACTGCCGTCGGCAGCGGCTTTACCGCCATTGTACAGATGCTCTGCGAATAAACGGTACATTTGCTGGATACAGTTTTCATGCAGTTCCTTATCCTTCATCACTCTATACAGTGCAGAAATGTACAGTGGAACTACTGGAATAGCCGAGCTGGACTGCGTGACAAGTGCTTTGTTAACCGATACAAAAGCGCGTCCACCCGTTAAAGCGAGCTTCTCATTCAGCGCGATAGCTGTTTGCTCCAGATGATTTTTGGCCTGTCCAATGGTTCCGTCCCGGTAGATCGGATGGGTGATTTTTGGCCCGATGTAGGAGTAGGCTACTGTAGTTGCCCCATCTGCCAGTACACCGGCTGCCTGCAGCTGATCGATCCACATACCCCAGTCTTCCCCGCCCATAACGGCGATTGTCTGGCGGACTTCTTCTTCTGTCGCAGGCTCAATAGTCACCGTGGAGACCTCTCCGGTATGGAAGTTCATTGTCTTGTTCGTATAGGCAGTCCCTACCGGCTTAATTACTGAGGAGAAGGTTTCGCCTGTTACGGGATGGGTACGGCGCGGGGAAGCGACACTATACACTACAAGATCCACCTTGCCATATTCCGCCTTGATTAGATCAATTGTTGCGGACTTGATAGCATCGGAGAAGGCATCCCCAACGATGCTGTGGGATTTGAGACCTTGCCCTGCTGCGGCCTGCTCAAAAGCAGCGGAATTGTACCACCCTGCAGAAGCGGTGCGAACCCCTTCAGCAGCCTTGTCAAAGAATACACCGATCGTATTGGCTCCAGCTCCAAAAGCGGCAGCAATCCGCGAAGCTAAACCGTATCCGGTGGAGGCGCCGATAACGAGCACATTCACGGGTCCGGTTAGCTTCTTCTGTGCTTTTACATAATCAATTTGTTCCTGTATTTGTTTGGCGCACCCTTCCGGATGGGCAGTTGTACAAATGAAGCCGCGCGTTTTTGGCTGAATGATCATCAAGGATTACCCCTTTGTTTTAGTTTTTAACTTTTTTCGCTAATATAGAGTATAGCAAATGATGGCCTAGAAAGATAAGTATGATTGTATTTTTATAGTCATTAGAACGATTGTACAATAGCGAAGTCTGCTATTACTTGGTAAACAGGTTGGCGGGAGGGATTAGGAATGCGTATTATTAGCGGAAGCGAAGCAGCGGAGATATTGACGATGAAGGCAGCGATCCGGGTAATGGGAGATGTGCTGACGGATCTCGCCCGCGGGGAGGCGGTGCAGAGCCTGCGGCAGGTCTTGCCGCTGCAGGAGGGGAATCTTCTGGGTCTGATGCCGGGTTATTTGCGGAGGGAGGCCGTGGCGGGAGCGAAATTGATTAGCGTATTCCCGCATAACCATAGCTCGGGGCTGCCTTCCCATCAGGGTGCCGTCGCCGTATTCGACGCGTCAACGGGGAATCTCCGCGCGATAGTCAACGGGCAGGCGATTACAGCGATCCGTACGGCTGCGGTCAGTGCGGTGGCGACACAGCTGCTGGTACGGGAAGATGCAGAAGCTCTGACGATAATAGGCACTGGTGAGCAGGCCGAGAGCCACTTGGAGGCAATGCTGCAGGTCCGCGGCATCAAGCGGGTCAAGGTATGGGGGAGAACGCAGGGCAAGGCGAAGCGCTTTGCGGAAGCGATGAGCGGGAAGTGGGGGGTGCAGATCAGCGCGGTTGGATCCGTCCGAGATGCAGTCTGGGATGCAGATATAATCTGCACCGTTACGGCGTCCACGCAGCCGGTCCTCTTAGGAGAATGGGTCAAGCCGGGAGTACATATTAACGCGGTAGGCGCTTGCAGGCCTATGGACCGCGAACTGGATACGGCGCTGGTTGCCGGGTCAAGGCTCTATGTGGACCGGCTGGAGTCTGCTATCCATGAGGCGGGAGACTATCTGATTCCGTTGGCGGAGGGGGCTATCTCCTCCGGGCATATTGTTGGTGAGATCGGCGGATTACTGTGCGGCAGCGTTAAGGGCAGAAATAGTGAAACGGAAATTACACTGTTCAAAAGCCTGGGGCTTGCCATTGAAGATCTGGCCGCTGCCCATTACGTTTATGAGCAGGCGGTTCTTTTAGATAAAGGCGTTGAAATTGCATTTTAGGAGGAGGGTATCCATGGACAAACCTGAGGGTTTGTATGATTTCAAATTGGGCGAGGAGCAAGAGCAGCGGGCACGCCGCCTTCATGATGAGAACATTAATATTGATCTGCTGTTTCAGGGGCCACTGTCGCCCAGCGTGATCCCGGCGGACGTCTCCCGGAAGATTCATGAGCTGTGTGAGCCTTATAAGGACGATCCCATGTTCTTCAGCGCTATGCCCGCCAAGTGGGTAACGAAGCTGTCCGCAAGCGGCGAGATCCCCCAGTACAAGGAGGAGTGGTATAAGTCGGGAATTACGGCCGGCAACCGTGAGCTCCATCTAAATGACGGGGTGAGTATCATTACCAGCATGACCGAAGTGCAGTTGCAGTTCGATTCCGCGCCCTGGCTCGTCAAAGCCTTGACGGCTGAAGATATCCGCGAAGCCAAGCGTGCTGGCCGGAAAGCTGGAATTATCACTGCGCAGGAAACCGATGGACTGGGTAAAAACCTGGAGCTGCTGGATGCCCTGCACAGCTTTGGTCTGAGAATTCTGCAGCTGACCTATAACAATCAAAACCTGATTGGTTCGGGCTGCGCAGAACAGGCGAATGGCGGACTGTCTAATTTTGGTGTGCGTTTTGTGGAACGCTTGAATCAGCTGGGGATCATCGTGGATACCGGGCACTGCGGCAAACAGACCACGCTGGAGGCCTGCAGGTTCTCACAGGCGCCTGTGATTGCCTCACATACCGGTGTAGAGGCGATTTATCCCCATATGCGCTGCAAGAGCGACGAGGAGATCCAAGCAATAGCTGCTACAGGCGGAGTTATTGGTATTTTTGCGATGCCGTGGTTTGTACATGAGGACCCTAACCATACCACCATAGAGCATATCCTGGACCATATTGAATACGTGATCCGGCTTGTCGGCATTGACCATGTAGGCATCGGTACGGACTGGCCCATGAGTGATCTGGACTGGTCGCTGGTATACTTCAAGGAGCAGGTCGCACCGAAGTTGGGTTTTGCCAAGGGGGATGGGCCATCCACGGAATTGGTGAAGGGCCTTGAAAAATACAGCTATTTCATCAATTTCACCAGAGGCCTGGTAGCACGCGGCTACACGGATGAAGATATTGCAAAGATCATGGGCGGTAACTGGCTTCGTGTATTTGAACAAATTTGCGGATAGGGGGCTGATGAAGTGACAGGGACTACTAATTTACATAATAGTTTGTTTAACTTCTATTGCTCGGGTGTGTACAGCGGGAGGATTTATTTTACAGACCAGGAAGTGATGCACGCCAAGGTGGACACCCGCAGACGTACGCAAATGCAGGAAAACAAACTGGATCCGGGAGCGAAATATGTGCTTCCATTGGCTAAAATCCGCGAGAAGCTCGATGTGTACAGTCAAACAGAGTGGGTGGGAGAAGAGGTGGTACTGGCTACGGGAGATGTCTACCAGAGACATATCCAGTATCACGCTGAAATCCAGGGTGTACAGCGGACCTCGCAGGTGTGGGCGCTGCGTACGGATACGGCACTGGATATTGTGACGCTGGACGGAGAAATCATCGCTTTTTTGGCGCCCAACCGGTATGGCATTGAATTGATTGTAAAAGAGGGCTATGAAAAGCTCACTCCCCTCACCGTGTACGATGAGCCACTGTTGTCCCAGCCGGAGTATGGGGTGAACGATCTCGGCACGTATCTGATTCCGATGCGGGACGGCGTGAGGCTGGCTACGGATGTGTTTTTGCCCGAGGGCATTCAGCCTGGATTCAAGCTTCCGGCGATTCTGGTCAGAACCTGCTATGACCGCAATGGCAAAAAAGAGATTTTTATGCGCTGGGCAAACAAGGGCTATGCCGTGGTGTCACAGGATGTGCGCGGACGGGCGGATTCGGAGGGTGAGCTGATTCCCTTTTATAATGAGCGGGATGACGGTTATGACACGATAGACTGGATTATTGCGCAGGAATGGTCGGACGGCAAAGTAGGCATGTGGGGAGCGTCCTATCTTGGCTATGTTGCTGTTGCTGCCGCCACCAGCGGACATCCGAATCTGAAGGCGGTTGTGGATGAAGTGAACGTGGGTTCGCCGTTCGTGGACACCGCCCGTAAAGGCGGGACGCTCTGTTCCTGGCCGCTGCTGTCATGGACTCTTGGGCAGTCGGTGGGAACACGGACGGATTTCGATATCTTTGGCGGCATTACGGTCAACCCGGAAGCGGCTGTCGATGCAAGGCCCATCAAAGATATACCGCAGCAGATGATTGGCAGATCCTCCGGGCCGTGGGAGCTGTGGAGCCAGCATCCGGAGTATGACGGGTTCTGGAAGAATTGTACCTTCACGGAGCGTGGAGATCAGGTCCGGGTTCCAATGTATGTGATCTCCGGGTGGTATGACGGCGACAGCCCAGGTGTCTCTGAGACCTGGAGGATGCTGACTGAGTATGATGTGCCGAACCGTAAAATCCGCCTGGGTGCTTGGGAACATGGACCGAACCGGGCGAGAGATCTTGGGGGCGTTGCTTTTGGAAATGACGCGGTAGTATATGACTATGATGTCTCCGTACTCCGCTGGTTTGACCGGTTCCTGAAGGATATTCCCAATGGTATCGATCTGGAGCCGCGCGCGGCTTATTATGTAGTGGGCGAGAACCGCTGGCGGACCTCGGAGGATTGGACACCGGTTGAGGCGGTGATCACTCCCTTCTATCTTGGCGGTGATGGCCGGGCAAATTCCTCTCTGGGTGACGGCAGGCTAGGACCTCAGCCAAAAGAGGTTTCGCCGGCAGATACCTACATCTATAATCCGGCCGAACCTGTAGATGACAGCGGGGAGAGGGAGCCTGAGAATATGCGGAGACATGAGCTGCGCAGCGATATTGTGGTGTATACGAGCGAGCCATTGCTGAAGAAGCTGACCATTGCCGGAGAGCTGTCGGCGGTCATTTACGCTGCGAGTACGGGCCTTGACACCGACTGGGTAGTAACGCTCAGCGATGTGAATAAAGAGGGCGATTCCGTGCGGTTGTCCAACTATATTGTGAGAGCCAAATACCGGCATGGATTAGAGAATCCGCAGCTGCTGGTGCCGGGACAGGTGGAGAAGTACGATATTTTCATGCAAAATATAGCCTATACCTTCGTTCCTGGACACCGGATTCGCTTCACGGTCACCTCTTCCAGCAAATTCGTAGCTTTTCCCAACACCAATACCGGAAACAACCCTTACGCGGATACCGAAGCGGTGATTGTGCAGCAGACCCTTTACCATGACAGCCAGTATCCGAGCCATATCCTACTGCCTGTGATTCCCAGCGTGTAATTTGCAAAAGGGGATTTGAAACATTTTCCATCTGATAGCGTCTGAAACAGTAAATGGCACTCGTGTGTATACGTTTGCTGAAGAAGATGATGAAAGGGGAAGATGTATTAGATATGGGCAAAAGTATACCCGTGCTCCTGCTGGCGTTTCTTCTGCTGGCAGGGTGCAGCCAAAGAGAGGATCCGATGAGCTATGCCGAAAGGCAAGCCTCTGCGGCCAAGCTGGATTTCCGGCTGGCGCAGCAGAGCAACCTGCTGGGCCTTAAGCTGTTCAGCCAATTAAGGGACAAGAGCGATGGCAATCTGACGATATCGCCGTACAGTATCGCCACCGCCCTGGCTCTAGCCTACAATGGCAGCGCCGGTGAAACGGCGGAAGAGCTGGGAAGGCTGCTGGGCTATGCACCTGGTGAACGGAAACAGCTGAATGCAAGCCATCAGGAGCTCATGCGGTTAATGCAGAATGCCGGGCCAGGGGTTGAGCTGAAGCTGGCCAATTCCGTCTGGGGTACCACCGGCATTCCGCTGCGTAAGGAATACTTGGCAACCAGCGAGGCTTATTATGATGCAGAGATCCGCAAAGTAGATTTGGCGGCACAGCGGTCGGTCAGCGAGATTAATGGATGGGTATCCAAGCACACAGAGCACAAAATAACGCAGATGCTGGACAAACCTCCTGGGCCACAAGCGGTAGCGGTGCTTGTTAACGCGCTGTATTTCAAGGGTGGATGGAAGGAAGCTTTTCCGGAGGAGGATACCCGGCAGGCAGACTTTCAACTCTCTACAAATGAAACGGTACAAGTGCCAATGATGCGTCAAAAGGGATACTTCTCGTACTCGGAACATGAAGATTGGCAAGCCATACGCATTCCTTATGGTGACAAGCAGATGGATATGCTTGTTATTCTGCCAAGTGTGCATTCTTCATTGGAAATGCTGGAAGCCCGGTTTGAGGCAGGCGGTTTTTCAGCCGAAGAGGATTTTGTGATGAATCAAGGGACTATCGGCTTGCCGCGGTTCAAGGTCAATTTCGGGACGGATTTGAAAGCGGCTGTACAGGCGCTGGGCGTGAAGCTTGCCTTTGATCCGGATAAGGGCGATTTCTCCAAGCTGGCTGATTCTTCTGATCCCATCTACATCAGTAATATCATTCATAAAACCTATATTGATGTGAACGAAAAAGGGACGGAAGCGTCAGCCTCTACGCTTGTTGAAATGGATGCAGGCGCTGCTCCTTCGCCCGGCCTGCCCTTTCAAATGACGGTCAACCGGCCGTTTTTATTTGTGATCGAAGACCGGCAGACTGGGGTCTGGTTGTTCATTGGGGCCGTCGAGAATCCGCTGCTATCCGATTGAAATCGGGGGGGTTCGTCAAATTTTCCACTTCTGCGCATAAATGTTCCCTTTACAGGTCACAATAGGGAAAAAGCAGAATGAAGGGATCAACGTGAATGCTTTTCGCTTAAAGAAACAACTGTGGCGGCGTTGGAGACGTTGGAAAAAGGCTCCCTGGGTAGGTGCGGCCTGTATCGTCTTGACAGTGCTGGCCTGGCGCGGTATGCAGGTCCCGGAGGAGCTCAGCAGTCTGCTGCGTGATTCGGAATGGGCAGTACCGGGCAACCTTAGCGAGCTAAGTCATGAGGCACAAACCGGTAATCCTGGTGGAAGTGTGCCTGTCACTGCGGCTGTGCACAGCCATGCTGAAGAGAATGGACGTGAAGGGGCAGTTGTAATGGATCATAAACAGCTGCTGAAGGCAATAAGTACGGAGCCGATTGCCCGAACGGTTCACTTTAAAACAACGTACATTTCTGGTGAGGAGATATTGACCCTTCCGGGGAAGGAATCGATCGCGCAGCTCAAAGGGGTCATCGCTGCACGACCGGACTGGAACGGCTGGATTAGTGAGGATGGCGATCTGTGGTTGGAGCACAGTATCAATGATTTGTCTCCGCAAATCAAGAAAGATGCGTTTATCGGAGTGGATGAGCATGGGAATCTGACTCTCTTCAAAGGTCCGCCAGCGGATGAGAAGGTGCTGAAGACCTTTTTTCAAATGGATATGGGCTCGATGAAATCTTCGCTGCCGGAAGATATTCTGAATCAGCTGCATGAAGGCATCCGTGTGCAGGATGCTGAAGAATACAATAGCGTCCTGTCCACCTTCAGCGATTATGCGCGGGATTCATCGGAACAGGTTATGCAAAGCGAAGAATAACATAGATGAAACGAAGGTCGCCTCTCCAGCTGCTGTTACAGCCGGGGTGGCTTTTTTCGTTAGCTGAAAATTTTATTATGTTCTCGGGGTCCCCGCAAAGTATCTGAATAACTTCCAAGTCAACGCTCCACTTTGTGGGGCGATTTTGTGTTGTGACGGTACGCTGGGACCAAAGTTCCTTTTCTCGGGGGATGGTAAACTTTTATGCTCCGGGAAGAAGGTTTTTTGCTATAATGGTTAGAAGGAATACATATGTTCGCTTCACAGCGTAGAGATGGATGAAAAGTAGGAATGTCTTGCCTGCTTAAGAGGAGAGATTGGATTTGCGCATCCTGGGAATTGACCCGGGGCTGGCGATTGTCGGCTTCGGCTTTGTAGATAAGGTAGGAAATAAATTAACTCCGGTTCAGTATGGATGCATCCAGACCGAGGCGCACACGCCGGAGGCAGAACGTCTGTTGCATGTCTATGAAGGCATGGTGCAGCTGATTGATAAATATAAGCCTGATGCGGTTGCAGTGGAAAAGCTTTTCTTCAGCCGTAATGTAACCACTGCCCTGCCGGTAGCACAGGCAAGAGGTGTAGTGATTCTGGCAGCTGTTCAAGCTGGACTTTCCATCGCGGAGTATACACCGATGATGGTAAAGCAGGCCGTGGTTGGTTATGGCAAAGCGGAGAAGAAGCAGGTACAGGAGATGGTGAAGCTGCTGCTGAAGCTGTCGGCTGTCCCGAAGCCCGATGATGTGGCGGATGCACTGGCGGTGGCGGTATGCCACGCCCATTCCGTCAGTCTTAATTCCAAATTAAATGAGGTATTGCGAAAATGATAGATTACTTAAGAGGACCGGTTGTACATTTGGAGTCGGACTATGTAGTCCTGGACGTTCAGGGGGTAGGGTACCGGGTGTTCTGCCCGAATCCATATGCGTTTGCCAAGGTGGAGGGTCCGGTGACTGTCTACATTCATTACCAGACGCGTGAGGACGCGACCCTATTGTTCGGGTTCCCTACAAGGGAAGAACAGAAGCTGTTCCGTAAACTGATAGAAGTATCCGGCATCGGCCCGCGTGTAGCCCTGGGTATTCTGACCGGAGGGACGCCTGATCAGCTGATCTCAGCGATTTATCAGGAGAATATTACCTTTCTGACCAAGCTTCCGGGGATCGGCAAGAAGACGGCCCAGCGGATGATTCTGGATCTGCGTGACAAGCTGGACGGCCTGAGCGGAGTAGCAATGCAGACCGGACTGTTCGCCGTAGCGGCTGAAGCACAGGCTGCAGCAGAAGCACTGCCTTGGGAGGAGGCACGGGACGGGCTGAAGGCCCTCGGTTATACCGAAGCCGAGCTGGACCGGGTATGGCTTACTATGAAGAAAGAAGGTGCAGATACAGGACCTGTAGATGTGCTGATGAAGAAGGCACTGGGGCTGCTGTTTATAGCCAAATAGGCTGCTTGACAGAACGGAGTGATGGATAAATGGATGACCGGATTATATCTGCTAACCTGATGATGGACGAGCAGGCGGTGGAGTTAAGTCTGCGCCCACGTTATCTGGGGGAATATATCGGACAGAACCAGGTAAAAGAGAATCTTAAAATATATATAGAAGCCGCCAAAATGCGAAGTGAGGCGCTTGACCATGTGCTGCTCTATGGCCCGCCAGGGCTGGGCAAAACCACACTCGCGAATATTATCGCCAACGAGCTTGGCGTCAATCTGCGGACAACGTCCGGTCCAGCCATTGAACGGCCTGGAGATCTGGCCGCGTTGCTGACCAATCTGCAGCAGGGCGATGTGCTGTTCATTGACGAGATTCACCGGCTTCACCGTACAGTCGAGGAGGTCATGTATCCGGCGATGGAGGACTTCGCGCTGGATATTATGATCGGCAAGGGGCCAAGCGCCCGCTCGGTGCGTCTGGATCTGCCGCCCTTTACGTTAATCGGCGCTACAACCCGTGCCGGGCTGCTGTCTGCACCGCTGCGTGACCGCTTCGGGGTCGTCAGCCGGCTGGAGTATTATAACATTGAGGAGCTGAGTTTCATTGTTTCCCGCAATGCAGAGCTGCTAGGCATCGAGATTCTCGGCGATGCTGCCGAGGAGATCGCCTTGCGAGCCCGGGGAACTCCCCGGATCGCCAACCGCCTGCTGAAGCGGGTCCGCGACTTCGCACAGGTGCGCGGTGACGGAATTATCACACCGGAGATTGCCGCAGAATCGCTGAAGATGCTCCAGGTAGACCCGCGCGGGCTGGATAGCATCGATCACAAGATGCTTTATTCCATGATCAGTTCCTTTCGGGGCGGACCTGTAGGTCTGGATACCATTGCTGCTACGATCGGAGAAGAGAGTCAGACTATCGAGGATGTGTATGAGCCTTATCTGCTGCAGATTGGCTTTCTACAGCGGACGCCGCGGGGGAGAGTCGTGACTCCTGCCGCTTATCAGCATTTGGGCCTCCCCATTCCTCCACAGCCGTAATAATCCTTGTTTTGCTATGATCTCTATTTTTAGGAGGCATCAAGATGAATCTTGCCAGGTGGAAAAAGACAGGAGTGGCCTTACTTGCAGGTGCTCTGATTGCAGGCGGCCTTCTTCTTCCAGCAGCTGATAGCCATGCCGATCCAAACGCAACCATCCGGGTTGCGCTGTATGCCGATATTGGCAGCAAATATAAATCTACCGTCCCTTATGTGACGCTGAGTTCGACAATGGGCTTCAGCCTGATGTCAGGCAGTGCCCAGCTGCTGCCCATTCCGGCCAATAACAAAATCCGGATCAGTCTCGACGGGTATAAGGTCAAGGTAATGGACAGCCCAACATGGCAGGCAGCCGCAGAAGCTGCCAAGCAGCTTCAATCGACCTCCGATAAACCGATGCTCTTCGTAGCTTCGCGGAATGGGGCAACGGTCTATCAGTTGTATACAGGCCCCTATACCAGTGAAAATGCGGCTAAGGAAGGCTTGAACCGGGTAGGCAAAGCAGGCCTAAACCTACCTCAGGGTCAGGTTCCGGCTTTGACGGGAAGTAAACATTTGTCTGCCGGAACCTTTGCTTCCCAGCAGGAAGCGGATGCTGTCATGAACACGATCACAGCTGCCGGATTCGACGCCTGGAAGACTCTGGTGAGCGGAACAGACGGCAGCGGACAAGTAGAAGTGTGGGTGGGCGAAGCGGCAAGCGACAGCGATCTTGCTGCTCTGCGAGCAGCAGTAACCTCTGTGCTTCCGCAGCTTGGCATATCCGATGGGGCGACTGCCAAGCCGGGAGTGATGATCCGTACGGATGCGGGACTGGACTGGGGCATTGAGAGCCAGGCGTTCCACTATCAGGTGTCCGGCACCGGAGCCAAGTTCGTAGCCTCCGGCAATTCTGCGGGCATTCAACTGGCTGAGCGTTCCAAACGTATTTACCGAGGCAACCTGGAGCTCAGCAGCCTCGCTGGATCCCTCGCGGTAATCAACGAAGTTCCGCTTGAGCAGTATTTGTATGCGGTTGTCGGCGGAGAAGTTTCTTCCGGCTGGCCGGATGAAGCGCTCAAGGCTCAGGCTGTAGCTGCTCGAAGTTACGCACTGGCGCAGGGCAACCGCTTTGACGTCGCCAGTGTGGTGGATACCACACTCAGCCAGGTATACAACGGTATAGGTGCTGAGGCGCCGGTGATTACCAGGGCAGTAGACGCTACTGCCGGCGAAGTGTTGATGAGCGGAGGGAAAATAGTTGAAGCCGTATTCTCCTCCAACAGCGGCGGTGTGACAGCTGATCCGTCGGAGGTCTGGGGCAATGGCGGCACTACTTTCGTCAGTGTAGCCAGCGCAGAGGATTCTGCAGCTGTCGCAGCATCGAAGAAGTGGTATTACCTGCTGCTTGATAGCGGGGTCTCGGGGTATGCGCGTGAGGACAATATCAAATTGACTGGCAGTAAAACGGCGGCTGGCCTGGACATGGCCACAGCGAGCACCAAAGATGTGAATATCCGTCCATTGCCTGTCATTGAGAGCAGTGCAAGTCCGCTGGGCAAGCTGAATCCCGGCGAGAATGCTGTAGTTCTGGACCAGTTCTATGAGAACGGAAGCTACAGCTGGGTTAAAGGACCTTACACCTCAGCGGATCTGCTCAAAAGCCTTTCAGGTAAGGTGAGTAATTCATTGCCGTCTTCTATCTTCAGTCTGGAGATTTCGCAGCGCGGGCCGTCTGGAAGAGTAACACAGGTAAAAGCCAACGGCGAGATTTTGCAGGTGAAATACCCTGATCTGTTCCGTTCAGCGCTGGGCGGATTGCCTAGTACTTTGTTTGATATTGTACCTGCCGGCAGTTATACTGTATTAGGCGCTGACGGCTCTAAGGGAACTGTTAACAGCTCCCAGAGCGTAGGCGTACTGTCCGCATCCGGCAAAGTGACGGTGAACGGCAGTGGTACGGTTGTCATGGGTGCAGATACATCGTCCAGAGCAGTCACGAATAGTCCCGGCTTTTATTTCATCGGCTGGGGAAATGGCCATGGACTTGGAATGTCCCAGTGGGGGATAAAGGGCATGGCTGACAAGGGGTATGATTATACGAAAATATTGCAACACTATTTTAATAACGTTACTATAGTTAAGGAATGAAGACTGACCATGAATGTAGACGATTATGATTTTCATTTGCCGGAAGAACTCATAGCCCAGACTCCGTTGTCTGACCGCAGCGCATCGCGGCTGCTGCTTGTGAACAAGGAAGATGGACAACTGGGGCATCGGCATTTTACGGATATACTGGAGCAATTTCAGCCAGGAGACACACTGGTTCTGAACGATACACGTGTAATTCCCGCCCGTCTCTTCGGAATAAAGGAAGACACTGGTGCGAAAGCGGAGGTTCTGCTGCTGAAGAATCTGGGTGAGGACCGCTGGGAAGCGCTGGTGAAGCCTGGTAAGAAGCTGAAGACCGGAGCTGTCATTATTTTCAGTGAGGAGCTTCGTGCAGTTATTGAGGATGAGGCTGACATGGGGGGACGGACACTCCGTTTCATCTATACGGGGATATTTCAGGAGATTCTGGACAGGCTGGGAAGCATGCCGCTTCCGCCGTATATCAAGGAGACACTGGATGACCGCGAGCGTTACCAGACCGTGTATGCCAAGCATGAAGGTTCAGCGGCCGCACCGACTGCCGGTTTGCATTTCACCCGGGAGCTGCTGGAGCAAATCAAGGCTAAAGGCGTCACGATTGCGTATATTACGCTTCATGTCGGACTTGGAACCTTCCGGCCCATGTCTGTTGAGAAGGTGGAAGAGCATGTAATGCATGCTGAGCACTTTGTATTGTCTAAGGAGACAGCAGATGTGCTTAATGCTTCCAAAGCTAGGGGCGGACGAATCATAGCTGTTGGTACAACGTCTTGCCGGACACTGGAAACGGTGGGCAGACAGTCCCAAGGCGGTCCAATTGAAGAATGCAGCGGCTGGACGGACATTTTTATCTATCCCGGATATAAATTTACCGTCGTAAACGCATTGATTACCAATTTCCACCTGCCAAAGTCTACATTGGTAATGCTGGTCAGCGCTCTGGCCGGCCGGGAGAATATCCTTGCCGCCTATGAGGCTGCGATTGAGCAGCAGTACCGATTTTTCAGCTTTGGCGACGCAATGTTTATTTATTAAGCAAGAGGAAGGGTTAAACATATGGCAGCAATCACTTATGAACACATCAAGACCTGCAAACAATCGGGAGCGCGGCTTGGCCGGGTGCATACCCCTCACGGTGTAATTGAGACACCTGCATTTATGCCTGTCGGCACGCTCGCTACCGTCAAAACAATGAGTCCTGAAGAGCTCAAGCAAATGGATGCTCATATTATTCTGAGCAACACTTACCATCTGTTCCTCCGGCCAGGGCATGATATTATCCGCGAAGCCGGCGGTCTGCACAAATTCATGAACTGGGACCGGCCGATCCTGACGGACAGCGGCGGCTTTCAAGTTTTCTCACTTAGTGATATGCGTAAAATCACCGAAGAAGGCGTGCATTTCCGTTCCCACTTGAACGGGGACAAGAAGTTTCTTTCACCGGAAGTGGCAATGGAGATCCAGAACGCCTTGGGTTCCGATATTATGATGGCTTTTGATGAATGCCCGCCGTATCCGGCAGAGTATGATTACGTTAAAAAGTCACTTGAACGCACCTCGCGCTGGGCTGAAAGATGCCTGAAAAGCCATGCCCGTCCTGAGGACCAAGGGCTGTTCGCCATCGTTCAAGGGGGCATGCATGAGGATTTACGGCGCCAGAGTGCAGCTGATTTGACTTCCATGGATTTCCCGGGGTATGCTATTGGAGGACTCAGCGTCGGAGAGTCCAAGCAGCTTATGTATGAAGTGCTGGATTATACGGTTCCACTGCTGCCGCAAGGAAAACCGCGTTATTTAATGGGCGTGGGGTCACCGGATGCACTGTTGGAAGGATCAATCCGCGGAGTAGACATGTTCGACTGTGTTCTGCCTACGCGTATAGCCCGTAATGGAACAACGATGACCAGTCAGGGTAGACTCGTAGTGCGCAACGCGCAGTATGCACGCGATTTCGGGCCACTTGATCCGGAATGTGACTGCTATACCTGCCGGAATTATTCCCGTGCTTATTTGCGCCATCTGATCAAAGCCGACGAAACTTTCGGCTTACGGTTAACGACATACCATAATTTGCACTTCCTGCTGGAATTGATGCGTAAAGTGCGTGAAGCCATCAGGGAAGATCGGCTGCTTGATTTTCGCGATGAGTTTTTTGCACAATACGGATTATATGATAATCTCAAAGGCTTCTAGTACAACTGGATTGTGCTTTATTGTTTTTTGAAAGGGGGGAGAATTATGGTACAGCAATTTCATTTTGCAGCAGCTTCAGGGGGCGGAAGCATTCTGGGTCTCGTAGGCCCATTCGTGCTGATGTTTGTGGTATTCTATTTCTTGCTGATTCGTCCACAGCAGAAGAAGACCAAAGCGCGCAACGGAATGTTGAAATCTTTGAAAAAAGGCGATAAGGTAGTAACTATTGGTGGTCTTCACGGCACGATCATGGAAATTTCCGATGATATCGTGGTCTTGCGGGTAAATGATGTAACCAAGCTGACCTTTGACCGGGGCTCCATCAGCCACTCTGTAGTCGAAGTAGAAGACAAAGAGTAGTTTATTAATGTAAAAGGTACATAAAAGCGGCGTCCTCTTATTATAGAGTGACGCCGCTTTTTTATTAAGTGAGACCAGGTTAATTAGCGGATTTCAGTTGCGCGGCTGCGGACAGCAAGTTTGCCATCTTCGCTGCGCAGGGTCAACTTGGCGAGCTGGACGGCAAGTGTAGTCGATACTACGGCCAGTAGTGTGCCGCCAAGCATGTCGGTCAGCCAGTGAATACCCAGATAGAATATACCGAACACAATGATGACCGCAGACACGGTGGTAATTGCCATCCAGCGGCGATTGCCGGAACGGAAGGCGAGCAGTGCTGTTGATACAGAAATTGCTGTGTGCAAGCTTGGAAAACAGTTGTTCAGCCCTGAGAGAGGTCTGTATTCCTGCTCAAACTTCGGAAAAACATCCAGCATGGTAAAGCGGACACCCGCCGGAACGTAGGACCAAACCTCGTTCACCGGGAAGTAGAGATAGAACGGAATGGCAATTGCATAATTAAGAATAATCGTATAGCAGGTCGCATAGAGCATTACCCGGTTCTTATCCAGCAGATAGACGCCAAGTGAAGCGGCCAGCACGGATTGAAGCATGAAGATATAGAAAAAAACAATAATCGGCGTCAGCCAAGGAGTAAAGAACAGATTCTGCAAATCCCTAACAAAATGGCCTTCAAGCCCAAAAACGAATGAGGTGTAATCAGAAGTGAGATGGAGCATTCTCTCAATCTGGAGTTCGTATTTATTCAGAGCCAGGACACCGAACATACCTGCAACCAGCAGTAGGAATTTATAAGAGCTCAGAAGTTCTCTTCCGATCTCAACAAAAGCCAGCAGAGGATTGCGAAGGGCACCAAGCCACATCAATACAGCAACAATGACAACCGTGTACAGCACTACATAATTCATGGATTGGTAAAGCAAAACAATCGAAGCCTCCTTGATCCCGCATGAAGTCATATAAATTCAGTTTACCATATTTTAAGGAGTAGGATTCGATTTTTTATGAAATTGAATTATTTAGGATTTATGTAAATTAACCCCAAACATTCCGCCGAAGGCTGCGATGCCTGCAGCACCCAGTATCCATAGGCAGTCTATGCCGGCAGGTGCGCTATCCAGTGCCAAAAAACCAATCAATAATATAAGGATTCCGTAGAATGCACCCGTAATTCCACCATGGTACCAGCCCCTGCTCGATGATCTCCGTCCTGCAGTCAATCCACCACAGGCGGCAGCAATGCCGTGGACAATATAGGTGTACATGGTAAGATCCTGTTCTTCCAGTCCGCTTCCCCACAAAAATAGGGAGAGGACAATCGCGCCCAGCAGCATCCACAGGAACGAGCGGCATAAACCGGATAATACAGGACTCGATATTCTCCACGAGAACAGTCGCCGGATGAAATACATGGTACAACCTCCTAATTGTTTTTTGAGCAAGACACCCCGACTCAGCTGCGAAAAAAACTGCTTCGGAAGCATATGCTAATTTTTTGAGCAATACAATGCGCAAGAGATTTGTTACTAACTATTGTATGGGGAGGCTTGCCCCAATAGTACAAGAATGGTCATGAAGCCTTTTTTACCATTAATTAATAAACCGTCTTCCGAATGTTCACTTGGCTGAGGGGTCAGAATAGGGGTACATTAATCTGCCCTCTCATCAGGCGGGGGTGACAATGGAAGGGGAGCGAAGAGAATATGTTCCAGCATATTTCTGCCCATATTTTTCTGACTGTGCTGATGTATATCTTCATTTTCCTGTGTATGCGGATTATGGGTAAACGGGAAATCGGCAAGCTCTCGGTATTTGATTTGACGATCTCCATCATGATTGCCGAGATCGCTGTTTTCTCCATTGAAGATATAGAACGGCCGATTTATGATGGTCTGGTGCCGATGGCAACGCTGGTGCTGATTCAGATTCTGGTCGCGCAGCTCAGCTTAAAAAGCAGAAAGCTTCGGCTGCTGATCGACGGTAAGCCAAGCATTTTGATTTCGGACGGCAAGCTGCACCGTGGTGAGATGCGTAAGCAGCGGTATAACATTGACGATCTGATGCTTCAGTTGAGGGGCCAGAATATCGATAGTCCGGCAGATGTAGAATTTGCCATTTTGGAAACGAGCGGCCAGCTCACTGTAATCGAAAAAAATAAGGGTGTATCATCCAGTAATCAAAGTGGTAATAGTAGTTCCGCGGCAGAAACGGGGCAGTGTAATGGGAATTCTGAAGGGAATACATCAGATCGTGTGAAGCTGCCAAGTCATAAAATCAGGTATGAAGGCCTGCCGATTCCGCTCATTATGGACGGTAAGGTCCAGGACCAGAATTTGGAGATGATCGGCAAGACACGTTTCTGGCTGAGAACTCAGATCCGTCAAAAGGGCGTCTCCGATTTTCGGGATGTGTTCCTATGCTCCATCGACCATAAAGGCAACATATATGTAGACCGTTTGCATAATTGAAGGTTCAGCGCCATCTTTTAATAAAAGGCACCCGGTCCAGATCATGTACGGAGATTAAGCCGGATAACAGACAGATTCCTAAGTAGAGGGCCATTCCGCAGCCTGCGGCTAACAAGAATTGGATCCACTCTGCGGACGCGATTGGCACAGAGGTATAAATATAAGACATGCCTGCTGCCATAATGATCATTGCGGCAAATGTTTTGAGCGGATCAGCCAGCCTCAGCGATAACGATATCAGCTTGACCACGCTGATCCCGTGCAGAAGAGTCACCAGAATACTATTGACAATAATGGCGATAATCGCTCCATAAATCCCATACTCCGGCTGTGAGGCCAGTCCGAGAATCAGCAAAATTTTGATCACCGCTCCGATCAGGGTATTGACCAATGCCCTGCCCGGGCGTTCCATCGCTTGAAGGGCCGCTTGAAGTGGTGCTTGGACATATAAAAACAAGGCGAAAGGAGCCATCATCCGCAGCATTGGGGCCGTATCGGCGTTGCCGTACATCAATGTACATAGCGGAACAGCAAAAATGTACATTATTGCGGCAAATGGCGCTCCGGTCACCATGGCCAGGCGTAGAGCCTGATGCATCCGTTTGTGAATCGTGGGCAGGTCATGCCGGGCCGCAGCCTCTGATAAGGAAGGGACGAGAGACACGGCCAGTGAAGAGCTGAGCACCCCAGGCAGCAGCAGCAAGGGGATAACCATCCCTTGGAGGGAGCCGTATTGAGCGGTGGCAGCAGCGGTGGCGATTCCGGCGAGCGCGAGGCTGCGGGCGGTAATAATGGACTCCAGCAAATAGGAGAATGAACCCACAAGCCGTCCCGCAGTGACAGGAACTGAAATTCGGATCAACCTTTTGAAAATGGAAAGATCCTGAGTAACAGCTGTGTTTGCATCGGGGGATAAACCTGCGTTCTTGTCCTTTTTTACGATAAAATAATATTGCCACAGTAGCGCCAGCATACCGACGATTTCTCCTACAGTCACACCCAGCATGGCTCCAGCTGCCGCATAAGCGATACCTCTCGGGAGCAGAAGCCAGGAGAACCACAGCATAAATACAATCCGGATCACTGATTCAAGCACCGAAGATAACGCAGAGGGGATCATGTTCTGTCTACCCTGAAAATAACCTCTGTAGATTGCAGATACGGCCACAATGGCGATCATGGGTGTCATGCTCACAAAGGTGTAATAGACACGGCTGTCCGTCAGAATCACATTCGAAACCCATGAGGCCCCGAATAGAGCAAGCAGTGTGAAAAAAATACCCAGTCCCAGACTAAGGGCGAGTCCGGTATGCAGAATCCTCCGGGATTCCTCCGGACGTCCTTCCCCTTCGGCTTCAGCGACCATTTTGGCAATTGCCAGCGGGATCCCCCCGGTGATAATGGTAACCAGCACAATGAAAAACGGATAACCGAGCTGATAGAGACCTACGCCCTCGGCGCCGATCACACGCGGTAAAATAATTCGCGGAATAAAACCGAGCATCCGGTTAATAATGCCTGCGGCCAGCAGTATCAAGGTTCCTTGTATAAAGCTCTGTTTCCTCAAAGGGCACTCCTTCTTCCCAAAAGTAGTCTCTCATACATTGATATGCGGCTGATGGGCCTTTCCATGACAAGCTTTAGTTGTGACAACTTTTCAGCCGGAAGAAGGAAACAAGGAAGTATGGTCGAATACATACTTGTGAACATGCATAAGCGAGCGATCTTTGGAGGTGTCAACACGTGGAATCGGAACAATGGAATTACGAACAGCTTAGTGATGAAATCGAAGCCATGTGCCGCAGTAAAGCGGAGGAATTCCGGCTCCTCGGCTATGAATATGTGACGGGCAAGGATATTTGGGATTGCGTCAGCCGCAATTATGCCAAGGAAGGCAGACCTGCCCTGCATAAGCTGGTGAATGATATCTACTCACTCAAGGCCAATAGTTATATGAACTATCTGACTATTGCCGCTTATCGCGGTTTGAACGGATAAAAGGAACGATTTGCTTTTGCAAACGGGTACTGGAAACGTTAAAGTAAGAGAAGAGCAATTCAGCATTTCCTATCAAAAACGGATGGCTTGCCGCTTGAGCAGAGCCGGCCGTTTCTTTGTGTGATAATAGTACCGTCATTCCTGCCTGAATTGACGGTGATTTCGCACGTGGCTATAATAGGAATATTGAGTAATGAAAGGGGAACTAGCAAGAGCATGAAGAGAATGTTGAGCTTAATTATTACCGTGCTCGTATTGACAGGGGTCATGGTATTTACCACTCCCGGGCTACTGGACAAGGTCCGTCTGGGTCTTGACCTGAAAGGCGGCTTCGAGATTCTGTATCACGCCGAGCCAATGGAGGCGGGTGCGGAATTATCCCGTGCTTCACTCCAAAAGACAGCAGAGAGCCTGGAAAAACGGGCCAATGCCCTCGGAACAAGCGAACCTGAGGTTACTACTGAAGGAACGGACCGCATCCGTCTGAAGATCGCGGGCGTTACCGACGAGGCTGAAGTCCGCAAGAAAATGAAAGAACCTGCGGTTCTTACTTTCCGTAGTGCCGCTCCAGGCGATGCTGCAGGAACCTACAGCAAGATTGAGCTTGTGGGCAGTGATTTTGTAGAGGGTGCGGCAGATGTTCAACGCGACCAACTGAACCGGCCGGAAATCAGCATCAAGGTCAAAGATAAATCCAAATTTGCTGAGATTACCAAACGTCTGATCGGTCAGAAGCTTGTGATTTATCTTGATGACAGAATGCTCTCAGATCCCAATGTCAATATGGAGATTTCCGACGGCAATGCTTCGATCTCAGGCAATTATACGCTGGAAAAGGCCCGTGAACTGGCTGATACGATCAACCTCGGTGCTTTGCCGCTTAAGCTGACAGAGAAATATTCCCAAAGCGTAGGCGCAACACTTGGTAAACAGTCTCTTGACCAGACGGTGAAAGCCGGACTTGTGGGTTCCGTAATTATTCTAATTTTCATGATCGGTATGTACCGCCTGCCGGGAGTTCTGGCCAGCTTCGCGCTGATCCTTCATACCTGGCTGCTGATTGCGGTGTTCGTCATTGCCGACTTCACCTTGACTCTTCCCGGTATCGCCGCATTCATTCTCGGTATAGGGATGGCGGTTGATGCCAATATCATTACCAATGAACGGATAAGGGAAGAAATGCGCAGCGGCAAGAGCATATTGTCTTCTGTCAAAGCAGGGAACAAAACCTCTTTCCGTACAGTAATGGACGCGAATGTAACCACTATTATTGTAGCGGCTGTAATGTTCGCTTTTGGTACCGGTGCGGTCAAAGGTTTTGCACTGATCCTGATTGTGGAAATTGTGCTTAGTATCGTAACGAACCTTTATTTTGCCCATTGGCTGCTTACCGTGCTGGTCAAAGCTGGTGCGCTGAAAAAGCCGAAGCAATTTGGGGTAAAGGAGAGTGACATCCGTGCGCTTTAAGAAAGAGCTTGATTTTGTACATCTAAGCAGATTTTTCTATATTTTTTCTATTGCCATTACGGTAGCAGGTCTGATCTTTCTGGCAACAATGGGCTTGAACTACAGTGTTGATTTCAAGGCCGGGTCCAATGTTGACGTGGCATTATCGAAGAACATCACACTGGAACAGCTTAAGCCTGCTCTGAATGATCTAGGCCTCCCTCATGAGCCTGCCATTACGGTGGGGGAAAAACGGGTAAACATCCGTTATGATAAAGAACTTGATAGTACTCAAGATGAGGCACTGAAAGCAGCAGTTACGAAGCTGGATGATAAAGCCTCCTTCGAGGTCAATACGGTGGACACGGAAATGGCCAAAGAGCTGGCACGCAATGCTATCTACTCGGTTCTTATCTCGTGTCTGGGGATTATCATTTATGTAAGTATCCGTTTTGAATGGCGTTTTGCCTTGGCTGCGATTGTGGCGCTTATCCATGATGCGTTTATCGTCGTTTCCGTCTTCTCAATTTTCCGTTTGGAGGTCGATTTGACTTTCATTGTCGCGGTTCTGACGATTATTGGTTATTCGATCAACGATACGATTGTTATCTTTGACCGGATCCGCGAGAATCTGCGGTTCGGCAAGCAGAAAACATATGAGGATCTTAAGCTGCTGGTCAACAAAAGTGTGTCCCAGACCCTTATGCGGTCCCTGTATACAGCATTTACGGTGTTTATTGCCGCGTTCTTCCTGCTTATTCTCGGTGGAGAATCAATCAAAATGTTCTCCCTTGCGATGGTTATCGGTTTGCTCTCTGGAGCGTATTCATCCATCTTTATCGCAAGTCCGCTCTGGCTGCTGCTGAAGAAGCGCCAGAAGCCGGCTGTAAAGAGCAATCCGGCCAAGGCCTAAAGTCAGTTACACCTGAAAAGCCGCGTCAAAGACGACGCGGCTTTTCGAAATCTTTGGAGTGGAATGTCAGGCCAAGCAGTCATCATGAGATTACTTGCTAGTGGTAAGGAGGAACTCGTAATGTATGACAAACAATCACCACCAAGTGATAGAGTTGTCTGGACCGGAATAGCCGGTGATCTTGCATTGGCTGTAGCCAAAGGGACCATTGGTTATGTCTCGGGCAGCAAGGCATTAATTGGTGATGCATTATATTCGGGATCGGATGCAGCCGCCAAGCTGGCAGAGATTCTTCCGCTTCCATGGCGGACAGTGCGAGATCAGAAGAATAGAGCAACTCAGCGCAATCAGGAGAGCAATAAAGGACCGTTTATAGCCATTCTTTTTTCAGTATTTATTCTAATGGGCGGGCTTCAAATTGCCTTCTCAGCAATTCGTGATCTGACCAGAGGACATTTGTCGGCACCAGAACAAACAGCACTTGTAGCCGTGCTCATCTCTATTGTTGTGAAAGAGGCCATTTTTCAGTACCAGTACCGTCATTTCAAAAAAAAGGGCGATGGCAGCCATGCTGCGTATGCAGATAACCACCGCTTCAGTCTATATACTTCAATTACTGTAGTTGTCGGGATTTCCCTGGCGATGGCCGGAGGGTCTTTAAACTGGCATCCATTGTTATATATGGACCCGATTGCAGCACTGTTAACCGGCTGTTTCATCATCCGCAAAGGTTTTTCGCTGATCACTGCTTCTGTATACGGTAAGAAACTTCAGGAGCTGCCTTCCGAAGAAGCAGCCAACTTCATTGAAACGGTACAACGGGTGCATGGCGTGATCCGGGTAGAATATTTACAAGCATTGGAACAAGGAAGTTATGTTAATCTACAGGTCAAAATCAGCGTTAATCCGCGTATCACGGTTATGGAAGCCCAGGATATTTCGGAATGCGCCAGAAAGCTTCTGCAGCACCGTTTTGTGCATGTAGGCGAGGTTCATATGGATGTTGTGCCGTATGATCCGGGCTATCCTTACAAAAGCAACCATGAGCTTGTGGACAATGAAATCCCAACGTTGCTTCAATAGCCGCTAAGGGAGAGAAAGGTGAAATCTATTGCTTCATTCAAAAACAAGATGGCAATCTCCGGCAGCCGATCCTGAAGAAGTTCGGGATTTGGCCCGGAACCTTTCGGTTTCTCCACTCCTGTCGTCGCTGCTTGTAAAGAGAGGAATGAACACGCCGGACAAGGCGCGTATGTTCATGGACGGAGGAGACCAGGAAGGGCATGATCCTTTTCTGCTAAAGGGGATGACCGAAGCGGTTCCCCGGATTAGAAAGGCTCTACAGGAAGAAGAGCATATCCTTGTATATGGCGACTATGATGCGGACGGAGTGTCCAGTACTGCGCTGATGATCTATCTGCTGCGCTACCTGGGCGCTTCTTTTGATATTTATATTCCACACCGCGCAAATGAAGGTTATGGATTGCATAACCATGCGTTGGATTGGGCGAAGCAGCAAGGAGTATCGCTTATCATCACGGTAGATACTGGTATCAGTGCCTATCATCAGATTGCATACGCCGGTGGGCTTGGGATGGATGTGATCGTTACGGATCACCATGAACCTCCGGAGCTTTTACCTGAAGCGTATGCGCTGATCAATCCTAAGCTGCCTGATTGCCCCTATCCGTTCAAAGGATTGGCTGGTGTGGGAGTGGCTTACAAGCTGGCTCAGGCACTGCTTGGGGACGAGGTGCCTGTGGAGTGGAGCGAGATCGCTGCAATTGGAACAATAGCTGACTTGATGCCTCTTCTGGACGAAAACCGCAGCATAGTTCGCAAAGGCCTCTCCAGCATGCGGAACTCCCCATTCCCTGGAATACGTGCCCTGCTTGGGGTTAGCGGAATAACGATGGATACAGTAAGTGCAGTGAATATTGCTTTTGGGATGGCTCCGCGGATCAATGCCAGTGGACGGCTGGACCATGCTGGACGCGCTGTAACTTTGCTGACTACAGAGCAGCCGGATGAGGCAGAGGAGCTTGCAGGAGAGCTTGACCTGCTGAACAAAGAACGTCAGCTGGTTGTCGAGAGAATTGTAACCGAAGCCACTGCTATGCTGGAGCTCCAGGTTCAGAAGGACAAGCTGCCTGATATTATAGTGCTTGCCCATCAGGGGTGGAATGTAGGGGTAGTAGGCATAGTAGCCTCCAAGCTTCTGGAACGTTATTATCGTCCTGTGATTATTCTGGATATTCACCCGGAGACAGGCATGTGCAAGGGTTCAGCCCGATCTATTCCCGGTCTGGATATCTATGAAGCCTTAACCTCCTGCGCAGATTTAATGGATCATTTCGGCGGACATCCGGCTGCGGCCGGGATGAGCCTGCATCAGGACAAAATTGAGGATTTTGCAGCGGCTCTAAATGATTATGCTGCGAAGGTGCTGAAGCCGGAGCACTTTCTGCCGGTGACTTCAGCAGATGAAGAGACAGTCATTGCAGATTTGTCCCTGCAGGCTGCGCTCGAACTGGACCGGCTGGCTCCATTTGGAATGGCCAACCCGGTACCGAAATTCATTGTTCGCGGTGCTGCGGTGAAGGAAACCCGAAAGATGGGGCAGGAAGGCAAGCATTTGAAGCTTGTTTTACAGCAAGGTAGCCATACTATTGAAGTAGTTGCTTTTGGCAAAGGAGGGCTTGCTGAACTGCTCCCGGGCGGAACACTGATCGACATTCTGGCTGAGCTGTCGGTCAATGAGTGGAACGGCTCACGGAAACCACAGCTCATGCTGCAAGATTTGGCAGTGCCCAGTCCGCAGCTCTTTGACCTTCGCGGCGCTGCCGATGCGGTGAAGCAAGCTGCACAGCTTACAGAGCTCCTGCAGCCCTATTGTGGTGGTGGGCTGCTCAGAACAGCTGCAGTATTCCAGAACAGCCGCTTGTCGCCAATGAGCGCGCTCCAAGGCATGTCACTATGGGTATATGATGAGGACGCTGGTATAACACCGGTTCGGCATGAACCGGCAGATTCAGAAGACACCCAGGTATCTCTTCTCTGCCTTCTCGATATGCCGGAAACACCGGAGCAGCTGGATGCGCTGCTCGCCGCTTTCCCTAATGCGGATAATATTGCCTTGCTGCATTCGATCCGGGATGGCCGGGACCGGCTGCAGATGCCGACAAGAGACCACTTCAAAGTGCTGTATAAATCATTGGCTGCGCTGGCAGCAGCTCCAATACCCGAGCATGAGCTGCTGCTGAAGCTCACCAGGCAGTCCTCCATGGGGATGCGAATGCTAGCCAAAATGCTCGATGTATTCGAGGAGCTTGATTTTATCGAGCGTACTCAGGGGAACGTTACCTTTGTTACGCAGCCCGCCGCCAAGAGTCTTACTGCTTCACAGCAATTTGTTAGACTGGGGCAGACTGCGGAAATGGAACGCTATTTCATGGAAAGCAGCCGCAGCGAGCTGCAGGAGTGGATGTTGTCCCGCCTCCTGGAAGTATCCCGGGTGGGATAAGTCAAATGCTTTCCGAAGCGAGTTAATTCGAAGACAATTCAGTGAGGTAACGCTCACAAACTAAGCTTATGCTTTCGAAGCGAGTTTGATCGAAGACAATTCAGTGAGGTAACGCTCACAAACTTTTGAGGAGATGATAGTGTGGATTTTAAAGACAGTATTCGTGTGATTCCGGATTTCCCGCAGCCGGGCATCAGCTTCAAAGATATTACTACCCTGCTTAAGGATGGCGAAGCTTACCGCCGGGCGATTGATGAGCTGAAAGCTCTGGTATCACATCTGCAAATAGACGTGATTGCCGGCCCTGAAGCACGTGGATTTGTGGTTGGCGCACCCCTTGCTTACGCGCTGGGTGTCGGTTTTGTACCGATCCGCAAAAGCGGCAAGCTGCCGTATGACACGATTGAGGTAGGGTATGATCTGGAATACGGTAAAGATACGCTGGCGGTTCACACGGATGCGGTCAAGCCTGGACAAAACGTACTTATTGCTGATGATTTGCTGGCAACGGGAGGCACCATTGCCACTTCGGTCAGCCTGATCGAGCAACTGGGCGGCAATGTGGTCGGAGCGGCCTTCCTGATCGAATTGACCCAGCTTGCCGGACGGAATAAGCTTTCCGGCATCGGGGTGCATTCGCTCCTTACCTACGAAGACTAATTAAAACCCGGTGTTCTTTTCCCGGGAAATAAAAAGCGGACTGCTGTCGATTATAGACAGCAGTCCGCTTTTTTATACAGCATATATATCGTATTAATTATTGTTAATGTGTAGTTTTTTCACTGCCCTGCTCATTGGATAAGCCCAGTACTTCAATTAATTTGAATAGCAGGGACAGAACCATGCCGACAATGGTTGCTAGCGCCATGCCTTTAAGCACTACACCGCCAATAGTAAGTGAAATACCACTAATACCGACTACAAGAACCAAAGTTGCCAGAATCATGTTGGTTGCTTTTGAGAAATCAACCTTTTGTTCGACAAAGATACGCAGACCGGAAGCTGCGATGACACCGAACAACAGCAGCGAGACACCTCCCATAACAGGCTGCGGGATATTAGCAATGATGGAGGAGAATGTTCCCGAGAACGAGAGCAGAATCGCAATTACTGCAGCACCGGCGATCACATAGACCGAATACACTTTGGTCAGCGCCATAACGCCGATATTTTCACCATAAGTCGTATTTGGGGTAGAACCAAGGAATCCGGAAAGAATAGTGGAAATCCCGTTACCCATCAGTGAACGGTCCAGCCCGGGATCTTTGGTCAGATCTTTGCCGACAATATTGCTGGTAACCAGCAAGTGGCCAATGTGCTCTACAATGACGACAAGAGATACCGGGATAATGGTCAGGATAACCTGCCAGTCAAAAGAAGGGGTAATAATGGTGGGATGGGAAAAGAAATGCGCGCTTGAGATCGCGTCTGTATTCACCACTTGCATAATATAGGCCAGAACATAACCGGTTACGATACCGATGAGGATATGAATGATTTTGGGGAAGCCGCGGAATAGCACTGCGCCAATTACAGTTACGCCCAGAGTTACCATGGAAAGGGTTATAGCTTTGGTATCAGGGGTCCAGTCGGTCGCGCCTTCAGGAGCAATCAGTCCAGACATGCGTGCCGCTACGGGTACCAGTTCCAGTCCGATGGTAGCTACGATAGCGCCCATAACCGCCGGAGGAAACACAACATCAATCCAGCCGGTTCCTGCGTAACGGACAATCAATGCGACAAGGATGAAGATCACGCCAGTTACGATAAAAGCACCCAGTGCAAGCGAATATCCATGCTGGTGATCTCCCTGGTGTTTTTCCAGTACACTGAGCACCGGAGAGATAAAGGCAAAGCTTGATCCGAGATATGCAGGAATTTTGCCGCGGCAGATCAGAATGTACAGCAGTGTGCCGATACCGTTCATCAGCAGGATCATGCCGGGGTCTACCCCGAACAGGTTAGGGACAAGCACCGTGCTGCCGAACATGGCGAACAAATGCTGAAGACTCAGCAGAAAACCCGGGCCCCAAGGGAGTTTTTGGTTAACTTGAATTTCACGTTGCAATGGTATTCACTTCTCTTTCATGTCTATTTTATGTGAGGTTCCAAAAAACCGCCTTTACTAGATTAAATAGAACGGCGTCTTTTTACAACAACATTTTGCAAGTGCCACGAAATTGTCTATTCTTGACACTATTCCTTACCCGGATGCCATGCTATGGCAAGTGTTGACGTAATCCATCGCAAGCGTCATAATTATAGACAACTTTATACTGCGGGTAGCGCAGATTTGGAACATATGGAACCTGCAAATTCTGTTACGCTTGCGGGTTCATTTTATTATAGAAAGGAAACGGATACGACGAGAATGGGCATAGAGCAATTAACCGAAAAGGCCGGCGCCTATATAAAAGAAAAAGATCTTCTCCGCATCCGGGAAGCTTATGAATTTGCCGATCAGGCTCATCACGGGCAGGTTCGGAAATCGGGGGAGCCATACATTCTGCATCCGCTCGCGGTCGCAGATATTGTCGTCAATATGCAAATGGATGTCATTTCCATTATTGCAGCGCTGTTGCATGATGTTGTAGAGGATACGACCGTTTCTCTGGAGCAGATCCGTGAGAAATTTGGCGATACCTGCGCGATGCTGGTGGACGGACTGACCAAGCTGGAACGGATTCGTTTCCGCTCTAAGGAAGAGCAGCAGAACGAGAACTACCGCAAGATGTTCATCGCCATGGCTCAGGATATCCGGGTCATTGTGATCAAGCTGGCGGACCGTCTGCACAATATGCGTACACTTAAGTACCAGTCGGAAGAAAGCCAGCGCCGTATTTCTTATGAAACACTGGAAATTTTTTGCCCCATTGCGGACCGGCTGGGGATTTCTGCGATCAAATGGGAGATGGAGGATATTGCCCTCCGATATTTGAACCCCCAGCAGTATTACCGTATTGCCAACCTGGTCCACAAGAAACGTGCGGAACGGGAGCAGTTCATCGACAGCGTTATCGGCCGTATCCGTTCCAAACTGGACGAAATGGGCATCGAAGGCGATCTTTCGGGCCGTCCAAAGCATATTTACAGCGTGTATAACAAGATGAATACGAAGAACAAGCAGTTCAATGAAATTTATGATTTGCTTGCCATCCGCATTATCGTCGACAATATTAAGGATTGTTATGCCACACTCGGCATAATTCATACTCTTTGGAAGCCGATGCCTGGCCGTTTCAAGGATTATATTGCCATGCCCAAAGCGAACATGTACCAATCGCTGCATACCACCGTGGTGGGACCGGGCGGAGAACCGACTGAAGTGCAAATCCGCACATGGGAGATGCACCGTACGGCCGAGTTCGGGATCGCAGCCCATTGGGCTTACAAAGAAGGCAGCAGTAATAATGTCAATCCGGAGAACCGTATGCCATTTTTCCGCGAGATTCTGGAGCTCCAGCATGAAGCAAAGGATGCCGAGGAGTTTGTAGAATCACTCAAGATGGATTTTTTCTCCGATCTCGTATTTGTGTTTACCCCTAAGGGTGAGGTTGTGGAGCTCCCGGCAGGTTCTGTACCGCTTGACTTTGCTTTCCGGATTCATACAGAGGTCGGGAACCGGACGATCGGCTCCAAGGTGAACGGGCGTATTGTGCCGCTGGACCATAAGCTGAAGACCGGGGACATCGTTGAGATTTTAACCTCGAAGAACTCTTACGGCCCGAGCCGTGACTGGCTGAAGATTGCCCAATCCTCTCATGCCCGCAGCAAGATCAAGCAATGGTTCAAGAAGGAGAAACGCGAGGAGAACGTTGAAAAGGGCCGGGAAGCGATTGAACGCGAGCTGAAGCGTCTGAACGTGGAAGTTTCGGATTGGCTGACGGAAGACAAATTGTCGGAAGTGGCCAAGAAGTTCGCGTTCAATGATGTAGAGGATTTGCTCTCGGCAGTGGGATTTGGCGGAATTACCGCCGCGCAAATTGCTTCCAAGCTTACAGAGAAGCTGCGCAAGGAACAGGAAGAAGCAGCCGGCCATCTGGAACTAACTTCCCAAATGAAAGAAATCAAGTCCAGCGGGGAGAAGCGTAATCAGCCGACCAACGGAGTGCGGGTAAAGGGCATTGATAATCTGCTTGTCCGTTTTGCACGATGTTGTAATCCGGTGCCAGGCGACGATATTATCGGCTATGTGACCCGCGGCCGCGGCGTTTCCGTCCATCGTGAGGACTGTCCCAATATTCCTACTGAAGGGGACGGCGAAGAATCGGCACGCGTGATCGAAGTGGAATGGGAAGGCAGCATGGAGGCCAACTACAGCGTGGATATTGAGATTACCGGACATGACCGCAATGGACTGCTCAATGAAGTGCTGCAGGCCGTGTCAGAGAGCAAGACGAATATTTCGGCCGTCACCGGACGAAGCGACAAGAACAAAATGGCGATGATTCATATGACGATTCTGATCCGCAACACCGATCATTTGCAGTCTGTGGTCGATAAGGTGAAGCGGGTCAAGGATGTATACACAGTAAACCGCATTATGCAGTAAGCATCCATGCCGCACCTTTGCGGCACTTCAGACGAAGAGGTTTCATAGATGGCTCTCAATTTGGCTTGGCCAAATTCGAGGCTACCATAACCATGTCCTCCGTTCGGACATCGTTATTTCAGGATAGGGCAAGGAGCTGAAAGGTGTAATGAGAGTTGTAGTGCAGCGCTGCAAGGAAGCCAGGGTGAGCGTAGACAGTGCTGTGACCGGAGCAATTGGTGAAGGCCTGATGCTGCTGGTCGGCGTTACCCATGAGGATACAGAGAAGGACGCCAAGTATTTGGCAGATAAAATAGCCGGACTACGCATTTTTGAGGATGAGGCCGGTAAGATGAACTTCAGTGTCACTGATACAGGAGGGGCCATATTGTCCGTGTCTCAGTTCACACTATATGGAGACTGCCGCAAAGGCCGCCGTCCGAACTTTATGGCCGCGGCTGCGCCTGCTGAGGCAGAGCGGCTGTATGATTACTTTAATCAAGAGCTGAGAGCCGGAGGACTGCGGGTGGAGACTGGTGTCTTTGGCGCAATGATGGATGTGTCGCTGACCAACTGGGGGCCGGTAACGCTTCTGCTGGACAGCCGTGGCTAAGCAATTTAGTATCGAAATGAACACACAGAATCAACAGGTATTGAATGATCCAAAGTGTCATACGAAATTCCGTGAGGAATTGGCGTGAGGCACTTTTTTTGTTTTTGTAGAGATATCTGGTTTCGAGGGCCCCCCTTCTTTCGTACGGATAGACCCTACTTGGGCTGGATAAACTAGAAGGGATCGAGTATTTGCAGATAGCGGGGAATCAGGTTATGAGACAATCAGAAAAGTCGCGGAGCTGGAGCAGCATTCCTGCATACAGTGCAGGCTGCTGTGCTGAAGCTATGGCGGCAGCCAAGGGTTCGGAAGATTATAGAGAACCTCAGGTGTTAAAAGGAAACAGCCGCAGTCTTTTGCCGCGCACCTGAGGTGCAGGGGAGTGCGGTTTTTCCTGTGTGTTTCTTCCGTTCACGGCTTCGTTCTTGAAGGTAAATATTCCGGAGTTGTTCCTGTGTCGTTAGAAAGCCTGTCAATGCGGGTAATAGAAAGACGAAGACGGAAACCTGTTGCATCTATCTGTAATGATCCGCAAATTCTGATCAGTGCTGATCTGTTGCAGGACCGTGGTAACTTCATATCCTCCGCTCAAGGATGATGTGACTAACGCTTGACCGCAATTACATTACCTCATGCACACCCAAGGATGAGCCCGCATTTGTGCGTGAGCTGCTTAAGGTGTTGTAATACTATTCATAAGGAGGGAACGACTATGACTACAAGAATTCAAGCGTATTTCAGAACCGAAAGTGAGGCGGAAGGTGCGAAGACAGCTTTGATCCCTTACGGTGTGGAAGGCATAGAAGTATCTCCATTAACAGATCCTCTGGACAAAGGAGACCACCGCAGCCGTAATATTCTGCTGCCGCTGGTGCCTTACAACAATTCAGCCATGGCCGGCGGGGCTTTTGGGGTTGCAGGCGCAACAGGATCTCTTTCTGGCGCGGCCATCGTACCGGGCATCCCGGTGGACAATGATCTAGACGACAACACGGATGCACGCAGTGCCGGTGATGTGCGCAGCGGATCGGATGCAGAGGACCGTGATTTGGACGATCTGCGTTATGTGATGGCCCTCAAAGTACCTGAAGAAAAGCATAATGAGGTCGTAGAGGTTCTGCGGGGCAAACATGCCTTTGTAGAGATTTTTGAAGGTTAATGTTTAGGCTAACTGTCTCCAGACAAGAGCTGTATTTGGGAAAGAAGTATGCTGAACATCTGAAAGGCTCCGTGACCCTTCAAAAAGGGCTCGCGGAGTTTTTTCCTTTGTTGAAACGCAAAAGTTGTACTATATCTCTGGACAGAGAATAATGTTGTAGTGTAAAGTAATTTGTGGGCAAGATCTGGGGAATGTCCCGGAAAATAAAACGCTTTCTTTTCTGTAATGTAACCGTAATATTTCATTCATGATTCCTTAATATAGCGTGTTTATAATAGAAGCATGACCCCCTTTTTAATAATATATGATGATGGACCTGCAGCAATCGGCTGCAGGTCATTTTTTTTCCAAGAGTTCAGGGGGGGCTTCGTGAGGATGTATTTTGTTCCATGCCTTGACTTTAGCGCAGTGGTTCAGTAGAATCTAACAATATACGATATGTTATAGTGTTTTGATGACGGGACCAAGTAATCCGTAACCCACAACCCCAGAGAAGAATCCCCGCTGAATCAGCTGTAGTCCATTAGAAGGATTAACAAACTGTTTACGCGCTGGCTGTAAGGATTCTGTTGATGAACGGATGAATGACTTCCCCGAGAACGCACGGCGAAAGCAGGCAATCACAGGATTGCCGCAGGTCAGTAGCCGGAGCGCGTAGGCGGGCGTTAACCGCTTAGAGCGGGTTTAGGGATTTATCCTGAATCCGGAATGTGGGTGGTACCACGGGTGAATTATTGGTTATGATAATCCCTCGTCCCTGTTTGTTACAAACAGAGACGAGGGATTTTTTGTTATTTTCAGGAGGGATTGGCTGTGGCAAAGGAAAGATTTGAGAAGCCTACGGGCACGCAGGATGTGCTTCCGGGTGCAGTGGAGAAATGGCAGGTTGTAGAGAGCAAGGCGAGAGATCTCTGCCGGCGCTTCAATTACCGTGAGATCCGCACACCGATGTTCGAGCACACAGGGCTCTTTGAACGCGGTGTGGGGGAAACAACAGACATCGTGGAAGGTGAAATGTACACCTTCAAGGATAAGGGCGACCGCGATCTGGCGCTTCGTCCGGAAGGAACAGCCGGTGTAGTCCGTGCCTATGTTCAGAACAAGCTCTATGGTGAACCGGATGTCAGCAAGCTGTATTATATCGGACCTATGTTTCGTTATGAACGGCCGCAGGCAGGAAGATACCGCCAGTTCCACCAGTTTGGCATAGAAGCCTTTGGAGCGGTGGATCCGGCCATTGACGCAGAAGTGGTATCGATGGGCTATCAGTTCTACAAGGATCTGGGATTGAAGGATGTGAAGGTGGAGCTGAATTCTGTAGGGAATGCGCCTAGCCGTGCGGCTTACCGCGAGAAACTCCTGAACTTCCTGCGGCCGATGCGGGATACCCTGTGCAGTGACTGTCAGCGCCGGATGGAACGTAACCCGCTGCGCGTGCTGGACTGCAAGGTGGACCAGGATAAATTTGGCGGCGCACCGTCCATTCTCGATAGTCTGGATGAGGAATGCACCACACATTTTGAGCGGGTCAAAGCACATCTGGATGTTATGGGTGTTGAATACAGCATTAACCCCCGTCTTGTACGTGGTCTTGATTATTACACGCATACCGCGTTTGAATATAAAGCGGCAGGTATCGGCTCTATTGATACTGTTGGCGGCGGCGGCCGCTACAACGGTCTGGTGGAAGAAATCGGCGGGCCGGATCAGCCGGGCATCGGCTTCGGAATCGGACTGGAGCGAATTCTGCTGATTCTGGAAAACCAGGGTGTTGAGCTGGAGCCGGCCAAGCCGCTGGATGTGTATTTTGTCGCTCTCGGTGAAGCCGCAGACATGGAGATTACAAAGCAGCTGTTCACGCTGCGAAGCCTGGGATATTCTGCGGAACGGGATTACCTTGGTCGCAAGATGAAGGCGCAGATGAAATCGGCGGACCGCATGAATGCACGGTATACAGCGATTCTGGGCGAAGATGAGCTGAGCAGCGGCGTAATAGCCCTGAAATCGATGGAAACAGGTGAACAGCGGACTGTGAAACTGGAAGACCTGGCGGCATCACTGACTTAGGATTGACATGGATAGGAATGCACAGCAATTAATGCAACCAAATGTATTTTAACCATAAAGGGGTAGGATAAATTATGAGTAGAAGTCATAACTGTGGACAGCTGACATTAGGGCATATTGGTGAGACGGTAACACTGAACGGCTGGGTGCAGACCCGCCGCGATTTGGGGGGCGTGCTGTTTATCGACCTGCGCGACCGCAGCGGGATTGTGCAAATTGTGTTCAACCCGGACTACTCCGGTGAAGCGCTGCAGACTGCTGACAAGGTTCGCAGTGAATATGTGCTGTCCGTTACGGGTAAAGTTGTGAAGAGAGATGAAGAAACCATTAACCGCAATCTGCCTACCGGCGAGATTGAAGTACAGATTACAGAAATCGAAGTGCTGAATGCAGCCAAGACGCCTCCATTCTTCATTGAAGATGGGGTGGAAGTCGATGAGTCCCTGCGCATGAAATACCGTTACCTCGACCTGCGCCGTCCGGAAATGTACAAGACCATGCTGCTCCGTTCCAAAGCGGCCAAAATCTTCCGCGACTTCTTGGACAGCGAAGGTTTTATCGATATCGAAACCCCGATACTGACCAAAAGCTCCCCGGAAGGCGCACGTGATTATCTGGTGCCAAGCCGGGTGCATGACGGTGAATTCTTCGCGCTTCCGCAGTCGCCGCAAATCTACAAGCAGCTGCTGATGGTTGGCGGCATTGAACGCTATTACCAGATGGCCCGCTGCTTCCGTGATGAGGACCTTCGCGCGGACCGTCAGCCGGAATTCACCCAGTTCGACATCGAGACCTCATTTATGCCTCAGGACGAACTCCTGTCCATGATGGAATCGCTGATGCAGCGTCTTCTGAAAGAAACAATTGGCGTAGAAGTCTCCACTCCGTTCCAGCGTCTGACCTATGCTGAAGCTATAGGCAAATATGGTTCGGATAAGCCGGACCTGCGTTTTGGTCTCGAACTGGTAGAAATGAACGATATCGTAGCCGCCAGCGGTGTGAAAGTGTTCGCCTCTGTCATTGAAAAGGGCGGAGAAGTGAAGTGCCTCAACGCCAAAGGCTGCGGCACCTGGACCCGTAAGGAGATCGATGACCTGGGACCTTATGCTGCACGTTACGGCGCGAAAGGCCTGGCTTGGATTCAAGTGAAAGACGGCGAATTCAAAGGTCCAATCGTCAAGTTCTTCACGGAAGAAGAGATCGCTGCTGTGAAGGAGCGCACAGGCGCTGAAGAAGGTGACCTTCTGCTCTTCTCGGCTGACAATAAGAAAGTTGTGGCAGATGTGCTTGGGGCGCTGCGCCTGAAGATCGGCCGCCAGCTTGGCTTGATCGATGACAGTGTATTCAAATTTGCTTGGGTAACTGAGTTCCCGCTTCTCGGCTATGATGAAGACCAAAAGCGTTATGTAGCGGAACACCACCCGTTCACCCGTCCTATGGACGAAGACCTGCATTTGTTCGACACTGATCCTGGTGCTATCCGCGCGCAAGCCTATGATATTGTGCTTAACGGCTATGAAGTCGGCGGCGGCTCGCAGCGTATATACAAGCGCGATGTTCAGGAGAAAATGTTCGATGCCCTTGGCTTCACAACAGAAGTAGCCTATGAGAAATTCGGTTACCTGATGGATGCCTTCGAATACGGCACGCCTCCGCATGGCGGAATCGCGTTTGGATTCGACCGTCTGATTATGCTGCTGGCTGGCCGTACCAATCTGCGTGAAACGATTGCCTTCCCGAAAACGGCAAGTGCAACCGATCTGCTCATGGATGCACCTGCACCGGTAGACGCTAGTCAATTGGAGCAGCTTCACATTAGACTGGCTCCTAAGCCAGACAAAGAAAAGAAATAAACCATAGTTAGCTTCAGGAAGCTATGCTCACAATACTTTTAGGAGGCTGTACGTTATGCTGCATCAGTTCTCACGTACGGAGCTGGCTATTGGACCAGAAGGTCTGGAGATCATGAAAAATAGCACAGTGGCAGTGCTTGGAATCGGCGGTGTGGGTGCTATGGCAGTTGAAGCTCTGGCCCGCACCGGAATCGGCCGGATTATCCTCATAGACAAGGATACGGTTGATATCACGAATATCAACCGCCAGATCCATGCGCTAACCACAACTGTAGGCCAGAACAAAACAGATCTGATGGTGGAGCGCATCAAGCTGATCAATCCGGAATGTGAAGCGATTGCGCTGAACATGTTCTATACGGAGGAAACGTATGAGGAGCTGTTCAAGTATAATCCTGATTTTGTAATCGATGCTTCGGATACTATTATCTATAAGATTCATATCATCAAGGAATGCCTGGCCCGGGGAATCCCAATGATTTCAAGCATGGGCGCAGCCAACAAAATGGATCCAACCCGTTTTCAGGTGGCTGACATTTCAAAGACCAGCATGGACCCGATTGCCCGTGTCGTACGCCAGAAGCTGCGCAAGGAAGGTATCAAGAAAGGCGTTAAGGTTGTGTTCTCAACGGAAGAACCGGTGAAGCCGCGTGAGGATGTTACAGAACAGATTGTTCCCGCCAATGCACCGGACCGTCGCAAAGCCAAACAACCTCCGGCCAGCAACTCGTTTGTGCCCCCTGTTGTTGGTCTCATTATGGTTAGTGTCACCGTACGCGACTTGCTGGAGGCAGGCGGCATCACTGTATAAGATGCGCTGATTAAGAAGGATGACCGCAAGATACTGGGGAATGAATGATTTGTAGAACAAAGGGCGTACAGCCGCCATCCGGCTGTTTACGCCCTTTTATTGAAATATAAGAATTTATATGTTTCATGCTATAAATTATCCTTATATTTCTCGCTGTAACGGATACCGTCCTTAAAAGGACGGCGAAGCCGTTTCCACTTGCGGTTTATTAATGCAACAGAGGCTTACCCGTGATTCAATGATTAGTGGAGGTTTTTTTATGAAATCGAAGTTTTGGCGAAATAGTGTAGGTCTGGAGCCGGGCGACAACTGGAAAAGGGAACTCTCGGCAGGTATTCTGTCCTATTTTGCTTCTGTATATATTGTGATGGTCAACGCGGCAATTCTGCATGATGCAGGGATGCCGCTGCGGGCAGGGATGGTGGCAACACTTCTGACGGCAGTTGCAGGCTGTCTCCTGATGGCTTTTGGCGGTAAAACGCCGATTATTGTAGTGCCGGGTATGGGCATCAATGCTTTTTTCACCTATACGCTGGTGCATTCCATGAAGCTGGACTGGCGTGAAGCGCTCGCAGTAGTAGTCGTAACAGGAGTGCTGTTCGCCATTGTGGCATTTACCTCGCTGTACCGGATTTTGAGCGATGCGATTCCCCATAATCTCCAGCATGCGATTACGGTCGGGATCGGGCTGTTTCTGACGTTTATCGGTCTGCAAAAAAGCGGCATCGTTATTGCCCATCGCACGACCTTTGTCGCCATCGGCCACTTTAGTAATCCGGCTGTTATCACCTCCTGTGTGACTCTTATTCTTGCGCTGGTGCTGTTCATCCGCGGTACAAGGGGCGGACTTCTGATCAGTATGCTGGCTGGTACGGGTCTGGCTTACTTGCTGGGGGCAGCCCATGTACCGGAGAAGACAGATTCAGGGCATATCTTCGCTGGATATGGTGATGTGTTTGCCGGAATGGACTGGAGCCGGGGGATCAGCCTGGTCTTCTGGATCGCTGTATTCCTGCTGCTGCTGATTGTCGTGTTTGAAAATATCGGCCTCATCTCGTCCCAGACGCTAATGGCAGGCCGTCCGGAGCGCTTTAAAAGCAGCCTCCGTGCGCTATCCATCGCCAATATCGCTGCCGGCCTGTTCGGCAGCAGCCCTGTGGTTGCAGCTGCTGAATCTACGGCAGGGATTGCTGCAGGCGGCCGCTCCGGCCTGACCTCGCTTGTCACTGGCCTCCTGTTCAGTGCCACGTTTCTGTTCATCCCGCTGCTGGCCTATGTGCCGGACAGCGCCATTGCGCCGATTCTGATTGTCATCGGCGGCCTGATGGTGCAGAGCGTACGCGAGATGGATCTCAGCGACTTGACCGAGCTGTTCCCTGCATTCCTGATTATGGTGATGATTCCGTTCACCTACAGTATCGTGGACGGCATGGCCTTTGGCTTCATCACCTACCCGATTGTGAAGCTGGCTATGGGCAAAGGCAAAGAGGTTCCGCCCGCGCTGTATGGCATCGCCGGTTTGTTTGTGGCCAACTTTGTGCTGCATGCTTTGATGGGATAGTCTATTCGGAGCAGAAACAGAAACCGCTTCTGCTTGGTTCAAAAGGGATGGTATTCCAGAATCTGTTGTGATATGATGAATATCCTTTTTGTGTGAGTGAAGCCAGTCTTGCACGGGGCAAATCAGGGTGTGCGCTTGCCGGGAGCAAGCGTATGCCCATAGACTTTTAGGAGGTAACTGAAATTGGAGGACAACTTTCAAAGTGCCTATCAAGAGGAAGAAGACAGGCTGAACAGCGCGCTTACGGAGATTGACACCGTTCTTGAGAGACTGCGGGGCATTCCGGTATACACTGGGCATGAGTATACGGAGCAGGTGCTGGAGGACTCAAGGGAGCAGCGGCGCAAAGATCTTGCCAAGCTGCGGCAGGAGCCTTATTTCGGACGGCTTGATTTTCAGGGCAAGGATGAGGATGAACGCAAGGCGCTCTATATCGGTAAAATCGGTGTAGACCGGGAACAGGTAAGCGACCGTCCGCTGGTGATCGACTGGCGTGCTCCGGTAGCGAGCCTGTTCTATTCGTTTACCGGCGGGACGGAACCGGCCTCCTACGAAGCTCCGGAGGGGCTGATCGAAGGGCTGGTGTACCTGAAGCGAAACGTAGTGATCCGCAAGCAGATTCTGGAGCGGGTGGCAGATACCTATAACCGCGACAGCGATGCTCCGGCCGTATCGGATGAATTTCTCGTCTACCGGCTGGGTGAGAACAAGGACAACCGGCTCCGTGATATCGTCTCAACGATTCAGGAGGAGCAGGACAGGATTATCCGGGCGGCAAAGAACACCGCGCTCATTATCCAAGGCGTGGCGGGCAGCGGGAAAACCACGGTCGCTCTGCACCGGCTGGCGTTCCTGCTGTATCAATACAAGGATCAGGTATCAGCGGAGAAAATGATTATTTTTGCGCCAAACCGGATGTTCCTGGATTATATTTCGGATGTGCTGCCGGAGCTTGGCGTCGGCAATATCGCCCAGAGCACCTTCCCGGACTGGGCAGCAGATGTGCTGGGGGTTGTGCTGCCCGAGCAGAATGCTGCAGATACTATGAATCTTTGGTTTGAACGCGAAGGCGGTATGCCGGAGATTACGGAAGAAACACCAGGCCGTTTCAAGGGATCGACTGCCCTGATGGGAATTATTGAGTCTGCTATTGGCCTCCTG
This sequence comes from Paenibacillus sp. 22594, assembly GCF_052044425.1. NCBI lineage: Bacteria > Bacillati > Bacillota > Bacilli > Caryophanales > Paenibacillaceae > Paenibacillus > Paenibacillus sp. 22594. The sequence continues at coordinate 87,293 of NZ_JBQENA010000013.1, read as the reverse complement.
GAGAACGGTGCGGTGCCGGAAGGCGACTTCAGTCCCTGGGAAGGCTCAGTGCTGCGCCGGTCCATGATTTTGCGCTGGCATAATGAGGAGTACGCTCCGTATCCGCCGGCCAAGCGCAAGGAACGGGTCATGGCGCGGATTCACCGCTGGATTGAAATGGAGCTGAAGAAGAGCCCCTCGGCTGCGGCACTTAAGGACCGGAAGAAGAAAAGTGCGGCGCGCGAAAAGGCCTACAGCACAAAATGGCCGAAGTATGATCCGCTGATGATCTACAAGCAGATTTTCCGTGCCGTAAAGGTCCCTGAGGATTGGCCGCCAGAGGCGCCGGACAGAATTCCGCAAGGTGTGCTGAAGCTGACGGTCAAGGACCTCAAAAAAGGTATCTTGCATGAAGAGGATCTGCCTCCGCTGCTGTACATTCATTATTTGCTGAACGGAAATGAAGGCAGCAGCCGTTTTGACCATATTGTTATTGATGAAGCGCAGGATTTTTCACCTTTTCAGATTGCAGTACTGGATTTGTATGTAAAAGGTCATTCCTTTACCATTCTGGGCGATTTGTCCCAGGGGATTCATGCTTATAAAGGCGTGCATGCCTGGGAAGAAATGCAGACGCTGTTCGCCCCTGAGCACACAGCTTACCATGCGCTGACGCGCAGCTACCGTTCAACCATGGAGATTATCGAATTCGCCAACGGCATTCTGTCCGCCGGAGTCGGCAGCAGCCTGTTGGCCGTACCCGTCTTCCGCAGCGGAAATCCGGTTCGGCTGATTCCATATGTAGAAGAGAAGCCGGAGCATACAGCAGACGGGGACAGCCGCATGGAGGCCGTTAGAACGGCGCTGGCATCGCTCTCGGGCCGGGAATACCGGACAGTGGCTGTATTGACCCGCAGCCTGCGGGAAGCCGCAGAGCTGTACACAGAGCTTGCCGGGTTGTTCGATGATATTCATCTGATCGACGGCAGCATGACCGAATACCGGGGCGGGCTGTCCGTGCTGCCGGTCTACCTGTCCAAGGGGCTGGAGTTCGATGCTGTAATCCTCGCTGATGCCGATTCGGACCATTACGGCGATGCGGCCTGGGATGCGAAGCTGATGTATGTAGGCTGTACCCGTGCACTCCACGAGCTGTGGATGCTGCATGGCGGCAGCCTTCCGACGTATCTTCGGAATGGGGATGGGACTGCACTAGGGTGGCCGGAGCCAGAAATCATATAATACTCGAGCCAAGACTGCGCAGGGTAGATACCGGGCGGCCTTGGCTCGATTTTTCGCGTTTCTGCACTTCCATCCATTGCGAGAACGTAAAATGGGTGCATAAAAAAGGGATCAAATACAAGCTGGCCAGCTTGTACTTGATCCCTTTTTTTCAATCTTTTATGACCGTAAGCAGGTCTGCTGCAGCTGTGCGCGGTTTGGGAGCGGGCTGGTTCTTGGGATCGAAATATCCCATATGCAGGGTGCCGACCACCTTTTCAGCCGTTGAGACGCCTAATGCTGCCCGAAAGGAGGAGGCTTCGTTGAAGGCGGCTGTTTTCCATACCATTCCGATCCCCTGTTCCCAACCCAACAGCTGGATGTTTTGAATCAGGGCGGCTGTCGCTGCGAGAGCTTCCTCCCAGGCTTTTCCGGGAAGATCGCTTTTCATCACCACGACAAGATGGGCCGGGGTTTGGCTGCAATACGCATCATAGATTTGTGCGCCATACTGTTGGGCGAATGCTGCGGAGCGTGCCGCCAGTACTGCATCAGCAAACTTTGCCCGGCCATTTCCAACGAAAAGGATGAACCGCCATGGCTCTTTTGTGGAGTGAAATGGTGCCCAGACCGCGTTGTCCAGCAGGTCCATTAGGGTTTCTTGGGCAATAGGGACACCATTGAATTCCTGTATTGTTCTTCTCCCGCGTATCGTCTGTATAAGCTGGCTGTCTGAATGGTTCATGGCAGCGTCCCTTAAGATTCCGGTGAGTAAGCACCCGAAATTTCGTCGATGACATTACTCAGACCGATTGGGCCATAGCCTGCAAACCATAGATTCGCATCTCCGATATACACATGCTTGTTCTTGACGGCCGTAAGGTTCGCCCAGATTGAAGTGCTCATAATATTATCGAGCGCTGTCTTATTACTCTCACCAGGCCGGAGAATAATGAACATACGGTCGGGATTCAGTTCAGGTAGAACTTCCTCTGAGATGGCTACATTCCAGGAATCCTTGAAATCTATACCTTCAACAGAAGCTGGAGTCAATCCAAGCGGGCCGAATAACGTGAAGTTGTCACCGGGTTGTATTAGTTGCAGCTGCTTGTCCTGCACCCGCAGATAAGCGACGGTCTCATTGGGGGCAACAGCAGCCAGCTCATCTTTTACCTTGGCTACCTTGGCTTCATAATCGGTATGGATCTGGTCAGCCTCAGCTTCTTTCCCGAAGATCTCTGCGGTCTGCCGGAATCTTGTCCAATCCTCTTCATTCTCGTTGTCAAAAAGAATTGTTGGCGCGATCTTGGACAGCTGCTCATAATTAGCTTCATTCAGTGTCTTTGAGGCAAGAATAAGATCTGGCTCCGCTTCAAGCAGTGCCTCCAGATTTGGAGCTTCACCCGAACCGATGGCGATAGTATCCTTCATCCGGTCTGCCAAGTATTCGGGGAATCCCAGGTCATTGTATGTAACCAAGGCATGCGGTTCAATTCCGAGTGCTAGTAAGTGGTCTGCAAAAACATAGAGCATGCCCGCGACTTTCTTCGGATGTGCCGGAATTTCTATATCCCCTTTGATTGTCGAGATGATCCGGGTTTCTGAATGCTCTGCCGTATTGGCAGGTGATGGGGAAGGGGCTGCTGCCTCTGCCGCATTTCCGTTATTCCTGCTGTTGCTGCATCCGACGGTGAGCCCCAGCATTAAAACTGCAATCAGGCCGATGGCTCCCCGATTAAATTTGTGATTAAACCTACGAATGCTTGGAAGCACAAGCCACACACCTTTCATAAATGAGTTTGATAATCATTATCAATACTTATTATAAGGAGTGGTCTGCAAGGGGGCCATGGACAAATATGCTCATCATCTGGACATTTGGCTCATGAGCAATTCGCTTGAACGGCGCAGGAATAAATCGTGGGCCAAGGAGGTGTAGCACGAATAGCGGCTGGAATCCCCGATTTCATAGATATGTCCTTTTTGAACGGCTTTTAGGTCCTTCCATGCCACTTGTGAGGCAAGCGAGCGATGGATCGCGGTACGCTGTAGAGCGTCGCAGGATGTGAATAGTATCAGATGGTCAATGCTGCATTCCGTGAGCTGTTCTGGAGTAAGGAGGACAGAATGTTCCACGTTCATTAATTGACGGGGTCTGGAGAGCTGTAGATCGTTATAGAGCACTGTACCCAAATTTCGACTGCCGAACAAGCGGAAGCTGCCTTTCTCATATTGTGCTACTGCAACCTTCCTGTCTCCTATCTTTTCCCTAACCCTTGTCCGCAGTCTTTCAGCGAGCACTTCATACCCCGCCAGCCACTGCTGCGCGATCTCCAGACGGTTCACCGCTCTCGCAATCATTTGGAAATGCTCACGCCAGTCGCCTTTAAATGGCACGGTGCAGGTTGGTGCAATGTGAGGGAACAAAGCGGCTTTGTCCGGTTCCGCGTAATCCGATTGCTCGAAGCTGATAATCAACTCTGGGCGGGCTTGGACCAGACTGTCAATGTCAGGCTGATCATGCCCTAGGCTGATTACATTATTCAAGCCGGAGACGGGGCCGTATGAAGGGTTGACCAGCGCCGCATAAGGCGTTAAGCCCAGCGCCAGCAAATGGGAAGTGTAAGGATGGGCTATGGAAGCAATCTGTGTGGACATGCGTTGTTTTTTGACATATACGGTTGGCGGGATACCGGTAGCTGCTTTGAATTTACGGCTGAAGTAGAACTCGTCCTGGTAGCCCACCCGGTTCGCAGCTTCACGGAGTGTGATTTCAGAACGGAGCAGCAAATCGCCTGCATTCTGAATGCGGACAGCGTTCAGGTACTCCATTGGACTTTGTCCTACCTGTTTCTTGAACAGCCGGGAGTAATGGGCCACGCTCATTCCTGTCATTCGGGCAAGCTTTTCCCGGGTTAAGGAATGTCTGAAATGAGTATCGATATAGGTCTTGGACTGGCTGATCGCCCCGGCTGAAGCATTGTCTTTCACTATCCCGTTCTTTACTGGCCGCCATAGATGAAGCAGCAGCTCCTGAAACCGGATAGTCGATTCCATCCGCTCCCATTCACCTGCCTGCCAGCCCGAGCAGATCGTGCAGGCCCTCTGTGCTGCTTCAGGCCATGGTATGGGCGGATAAATACCGGCCTCCAGCTCACCCCGCTGAAGCGTATACTGATCATTCTCTGAATACACATCAAAGGTGAAGTAGCAGTATTCCAAAGATTGCTGATCCTTCACAAGCAGGCGCCATAATGTTCCAGGGAGCAGCAGCAGCACATCGCAAGGACGCAGCGCAGACAAATAGCCCTTTGCTTCAACTTCTCCGCTGCCTTTGATCCCTATGAGGAGTGTATGCTGATCTGACTTGTGAAGCCCAGTCTCAGATGGATTGGCATTAACGCGCTTGGCGCCAATGAGTTTGTATAGTCCTTCAGTTGCTTTCATCTCAGCTTGAATACTCCTTTCATGTGCGGTCTGCTCTTATTATACCTTCATCCGTGAACGGGAAACATCTTACTTCTTCTGGTGGAGAACGATTATAACTATTTTTGAACTTGTAACCGGGGCTTCCCTATGGCTTAATAATAAGTGTCCGGCCGGGCAAGATTACTTCTGGAAGGAGGCTGATTGAAATGATTTCAGAATACGAGGTGGTTTCCGTCTAGTACGGAAGCCTGTATATGAGGGGGCCGCGAGGCCTCCTTATCATTTATGAAGAGTACATCACATTGAATGTAGACGCTAACCACAGGGTTTTATATAATGAAATTACGGTTTTACCAAATTTGAGGAGAAGAAAGGAGGCAGGTGACATGAAGCTGATGAACAGCGCAGTGATCGGACACAAGGGAACACACCTGTTGAAGGAGGAAACGGTACGTGAGTTATGTAAATGGAAAGGATGTGCTCCCCCCGGGTTTGCTCGAAGAGCTACAGGGATACATCCAGGGTGAACTGCTCTACATCCCGAAGAAAACGGAAGAGCGGGTAAGATGGGGCGAGAACAGCGGCTCCAGGCAAGAGATTGCCAGCCGCAACGAGGAAATTTTCTGCAGTCACAGCAGCGGCTGCTCGGTGAACGAGCTGCAGCAGAGGTACCACTTATCTGAAGAAAGCATTCGCAAGATTATTTCAAAAACACGGCTGGCGATGAACCGCTAGCCTGAACTTTGAACAAAGAGCATGGCGCCCGCCGGGAAGGCGAGGTCATGCTCTTTTATTTGCTTGCTGCCGCCGTGTGGTATGATAGAGAGCGGTAATGCTTCATAACGCCTACAAGATCATAGCAAGGAAGTGGAATCATGGATTTATTTTCCTTCGGTGAGGAACCCGCGGGCGGACGTCTGCTTGCAGACCGGATGCGCCCGGAGAATCTCGATGAATATATCGGCCAGGAGCATATTGTGGGACCAGGCAAGCTGCTGCGCCGTGCGATTGAAGCCGACCAGGTGTCTTCCATTCTGCTCTATGGCCCGCCCGGCTGCGGCAAGACGACCTTGGCCCATATTATATCCCATCATACGCAGGGGGAATTTGTACGTCTCAATGCGGTGGAGGCATCGGTTAAGGATGTGCGTGAGGTCATTGAGCGTGCGCAGAGCAATAAATCACTGTACGGCTCGAAGACGATATTGTTCCTGGACGAGGTACACCGTTTTAACAGTTCCCGCCAGGATGCGCTGCTGCCTGCTGTAGAGAAGGGCACGATAGTTTTTATCGGAGCGACTACGGAGAACCCTTTCCATTATGTAAACGGAGCGCTTTTGAGCCGCTCCACGCTGTTTCAGCTGGAATCACTGACAAGTGAGCATAGCCTGATTGCGATGCACAGAGCGCTGGCTGATGAGAAGCGGGGACTGGGATTCATGCAGCTGCAGGCGGATGAAGAAGCGCTGCAGCATATTGCGGGCATGGCCAACGGCGACATCCGGCGTGCACTGAACGCACTGGAGCTGGCTGCCATGACAACGGCACCGGAGGCTGACGGCAGCGTTCATATTACGCTTGCGGTAGCGGAGGAATCCATCCGCCGTCCGATTGTCAAAGCCGATGAATCGACGCAGTACGACATTCTATCGGCTTTTCATAAGAGCATCCGTGGCTCCAGCGATGCCGCTCTGTTCTGGTTCCTCTATGCCGTGGAGAAGCTTGGCATGGACCCGATGACGTTCATCCGGCGCCTGATCGCGGCCAGCAGCGAGGATATTGGCTTAGCCAATCCGCAAGCGATGGTACAGGCGGTCAGTGCTCTCGAGGCCTACCGGAACAATGGCTGGCCGGAGGCCAGGCTGAACATCGCTCAGGCGATTCTGTTCGCCGTTGAGAGCCCGAAGTCGAACGCCGTCGTAATGGCGATTTCGAACGCGCTGGATAGCATTGAGGAACTGAAATCCGCCGAGGTGCCGCTCCATCTAAGGGATACGCATTATAAAGGCTCATCGGAGCTTGGCCATGAAGGCTACCAGTATCCGCATCATTTTCCCGGCCATTATGTGAAGCAGGAATATTTGCCGAAGGCGATTGCCCGAAGGGTGTTCTATCAGGCTACCGAGCAGGGGAATGAGGCGAAGATCCGCCATAATCAGGGGTTGCGGCGCGGCCATTAGCGTACACCAAGAAGCGGAAAGTATTTGCACAGAACCGTTCTTTTACGAAATGGGGCAGCAGGGCCTCTCGTAAGAGAATGGTTTTTTTTGTGGAGATTTGATAGAAGTCGAATATCCACGCGAAAATATGATCGAAATGGAAATATTTTTACAAAAAATACTGTTTTCGAGAGAATTTTTACTGTAAATATATAGAATTAAATCCCTGTATATGGTATATGTGTATATGGGATGAGTATATCCTGACATGACTGTGGGAGGTGGGAGATGAATCTGGCGAATGAACACGATTACAGTCTGGACACTGGGGAGGTATTGGTCCGTGATGAAAGGGATCGAGCAGGCATGTAAGATGAGGAAGAAGAAGGGAGCTGGGCTTGGATGAAACTGAAGAAGCGGAAGCAAGGCCTAATCTTATCTTTATGTGTAATGCTATCATGCACGTTGGTCTCAGGAGCAGCATTTTACCCGTCAGTCAGCAAAGCGGAGGGAAGTGGATTCAATTATGCAGAGGCACTGCAGAAATCTATCTATTTCTATGAAGCTCAGCGATCCGGGGATCTGCCGGATAATAACCGTGTGGAATGGAGAGGTGACTCCGGGCTGCAGGACGGTGCGGATGTCGGTCACGATCTGACGGGAGGCTGGTATGATGCGGGAGACCATGTTAAATTCGGGTTTCCTATGGCGTACACAGCCACGATGCTGGCATGGTCAGTCTATGAGTACAAGGATGGTTATGTGCAATCAGGCCAGCTGGATGAGATTCTTGGTAACATCCGCTGGGCAACAGATTATTTTGTGAAAGCGCATACCGCTCCCAATGAGCTGTGGGGACAGGTCGGTAACGGTACGGCGGATCACAATTGGTGGGGGCCGGCGGAGGTCATGCCTATGGCGCGTCCGTCGTACAAGATTGATGCTGCTCATCCCGGCTCAGATCTGGCGGCTGAAACTGCTGCAGCCTTAGCATCGGCGTCCATCATTTTCAGGGACTCGGATGCGGCATATGCGGACAAGCTGCTGCTGCATGCGAAGCAATTATACCATTTTGCCGATACGTACCGTGGAGCTTACTCCGATAGTATCACTGACGCCAAGCAGTATTACAATTCCTGGAGCGGCTATGCCGACGAATTAAGCTGGGGCGGAGTTTGGCTCTATATGGCGACTGGTGAACAGACTTATCTGGACAAAGCCGTAGCCGCCAGCAACTCGTGGGGCACCAATCAATCCGGTCAGTGGGGCTATCAGTGGACCCAGTCCTGGGATGACAAGCATTATGGTGCACAGCTGCTGCTCTCGCGTATCACAGGCGATCCCCGGTTTATTCAATCTACTGAGCGGAATATGCAGTATTGGACAACCGGGGTGAACGGGACAACCGACCGTGTAGCCTATACACCAGGAGGGCTTGCCCATCTGGACCAGTGGGGGGCACTGCGATATGCGGCAAATCAGGCGTTTCTGGCCTTTGTCTATGCAGACTGGGTAACCGATCCGGTAAAGCGGAATACAGCCCGTACGTTTGCCGAGCGGCAGATGACCTATATGCTGGGTGATAATCCCCGTAACAGCAGCTATGTCATCGGCTTCGGCAGTAATGCACCACAGCATCCGCATCACCGGACTTCACATGGCTCCTGGAGCGACAGCCAGACAACCCCTGTCAACCACCGCCATGTTCTGTATGGTGCACTGGTGGGTGGACCCTCCAAGACCGACAGCTATACGGATACGATCAATGATTATGTCTCGAATGAAGTTGCAACCGATTACAATTCAGCGTTTACAGGCGCTTTGGCCAAAATGATGCTCTTGCACGGGCAGGGGCAACAGCCGCTTAGCAACTTCCCTCCGGCGGAAACACGGGAGGATGAAATGTTCGCGGAGACTTCGGTGAATGCGAGCGGCAGCAATTTTGTGGAAATCCGGGCGCTTATCAATAACCGTTCCGGCAGGCCGGCACGTTCCAGCAGCTCGATGTCATTTAATTACTATGTGGACCTAAGCGAAGCTGAGGCCGCAGGGTATGGACCGGAAGATATCACGGTCAAAGCAGGAGGCTACAACCAGGGCGGGACCGTTTCGCCGCTGCTTCCCTTTGACGAAGCGAATCATATTTATTACACGAAAATTGACTTCACCGGCACACCGGTTTATCCTGGTGGGCAATCGGCCTACCACAAGGAGATCCAGTTCCGGATTAGTGCTCCACTGAATACGTCCTTCTGGGATAACACAAATGATTTCTCCTTCCGGGGCGTGGCTTCAAATGCCTCCGCTCCTGTGAAGAATCCGTATATTCCGGTGTTCGACGCAGGTGTTAAGGTCTACGGAGAGCTGCCGTCCGGCGGAAATCCCAGCGAACCCAAGGTTCCGGGCCGTCCAACTGGACTGCAGGCAGCCGCAGGAAATGCCAGTGTTTCGTTGACCTGGAATGCGGTTAGCGGCGCAGCACAGTACAGTATCAAACGTGCACTGGTCAGCGGCGGACCTTATACGGTTATTGGAACAGTAACAGGAACAGCCTACAGTGACAGCGGGCTGGTGAACGGGGTGGATTATTATTATGTTGTAACCGCTTCAAATGCAGTAGGAGAGGGTATGGCATCCGCTCAGGCCACTGCCCGGCCGCGTGAGACTCCCATACCTTCCACGGGAGATTTGCGGGTGCAATACCGCACCAATGATACGAGTCCCGGCGATTCGCAGATCCGCAGCCAGTTCCGGATCGTGAATACGGGAACCCAGGCGGTAGCCCTTAGCGGATTGAAGCTCCGCTACTATTACACCGTTGACGGAGACAAGGCGCAGGAATTTCACTGTGACTACGCTGTCGTTGGCAGCGGGAATCTAAGCGGCAGCTTTGCGAAGCTGGCTGCTCCTGGCGCGACGGCAGATTCTTATGTGGAGATTTCTTTTGCTGCAGGTGCCGGAAATCTTGCTCCAGGCGCGGATACCGGTGAAATCCAGGTGCGCTTCAACAAAGCAGATTGGACAGCCTACAATGAAAGCAACGATTATTCCTATGGCGGAACCCAGCAGACCTTCGCAGATTGGGATAAAGTCACGCTTCACCATGAAGGGAAATTGGTTTGGGGATTGGAACCATAAATTGATCCAGAGAGGGAGCATGCCGAAATGATAAAGCTAAGTTCAATCAAGAGACCTATTTCCTTGGCCATGGCTGCAGTCCTGATTCTCACCCTTATGACCGGTACCTTTAATTTCAGACCCGCAACAGCAAAGGCAGCTTCGGTGGAACAGACGCGGTTCCTGCAACTTTACGCCCAACTGAAAAACCCGGCAAGCGGCTATTTCTCGGCTGAAGGCGTCCCGTATCATTCGGTAGAAACCTTGCTCAGCGAAGCGCCCAATTATGGGCATATGACTACCTCGGAGGCCTACAGCTACTGGATGTGGCTTGAAGTGCTGTATGGCTATCATACCGGAGACTGGAGCAAGCTGGAGGCTGCCTGGGACAACATGGAGAAATACATCATACCTGTGAATGAAGGCGATGGTGTGCAGGAGCAGCCGACAATGAGCAACTACAACCCGAATAGTCCGGCGACTTACGCCTCCGAGTTCGGGCAGCCGGACCAATATCCAAGCCCACTGAACGGCAAGTACACTGCGGGTAAAGATCCGCTGGATACCGAACTAAAGTCTACCTATGGCAACAATCAGACCTATCTGATGCACTGGCTTGTCGACGTGGACAACTGGTACGGGTTCGGTAATTTACTGAATCCTTCGCATACGGCCGCTTACGTGAATACTTTTCAGCGGGGCGAGCAGGAATCCGTGTGGGAGGCGGTCCCTCATCCATCCCAGGATGACAAATCATTTGGCAAAACCAATGAAGGCTTCATGAGCCTGTTCACCAAAGAAAGCAATGTCCCTTCAGCGCAGTGGCGGTACACCGATGCGACGGACGCCGACGCACGTGCAGTACAGGCTATGTACTGGGCTAAAGAGCTTGGCTATAACAATCCAGTTTATTTGAACAAAGCCAAGAAAATGGGCGACTATCTGCGCTACGGCATGTACGACAAGTATTTTCAAAAGATCGGCAGTGCGGCAGACGGTACACCGGAAGCCGGAACCGGTAAGGATGCCAGCCATTATCTGATGGCCTGGTATACCGCATGGGGCGGCGGCCTGGGTGCAAATGGCAACTGGGCGTGGAGAATTGGCGCCAGCCATACTCATCAGGGCTACCAGAACGTAGTTACTGCGTATGCCCTTTCTGATCCGGCCGGGGGCCTGGTCCCGGCTTCGGCAACGGCGGGACAGGATTGGAGTAAATCGTTGACCCGCCAGCTGGAATTCTACAATTGGCTGCAGTCATCCGAAGGGGCAATAGCGGGTGGAGCCACTAACAGCTATAAGGGCTCATACAGCGCTTATCCAGCGGGTACAAGCACATTTTATGGCATGGCCTATGATGAAGCGCCCGTCTACCATGATCCTCCGTCCAATAATTGGTTCGGAATGCAGGCATGGAGTGTAGAGCGTGTAGCTGAGCTGTATTATATTCTGGCTTCCAGCGGCGATACCACTTCGGCTAATTTCCAAATGGCCAAACGCGTCGTAGAGAACTGGATCGACTGGTCCACCGACTACGCTTTTGCCGGCAGCCGTCCGGTGACAGATTCCGAGGGTTATTATCTGAACAAACAAGGACAACGGATTCTCGGCGGTGCTGACCCGCAAGTGGCTACTGTATCCGCACCCGGTGAATTCTGGATTCCGGGCAATGTGGAGTGGCAGGGACAGCCGAATACTTGGAATGGCTTCAGTAATTTCAGCGGCAACAGCAATTTGAAGGCCGTCACCAAGAATCCGGGCCAGGATACCGGCGTGCTGGGCAGCTATATCAAAGCACTCACGTTCTATGCTGCCGGCAATAAAGCAGAGCATGGCAGCAATACTGCGCTTGGCGGAACGGCCTCACAGCTGGCCAAATCACTGCTGGATACGGCATGGGGTTATAATGACGGGGTTGGTATCACTACAGTAGAGAACCGGGCGGATTATTCCCGCTACTTCACCAAAGAAGTGTATTTCCCTGCGGGCTGGACGGGTACGTTTGGACAGGGAAACACCATTCCGGGCAATTCTACCGTAGCCTCTGATCCTGCCAAAGGTGGGAATGGAGTATATGCAAGCTATACAGATGTACTGCCGGACATCAAAAATGATCCTAAGTGGAGTTATCTACAGGGAAAATACAACAGCTCCTACAATCCAGTAACCAAGACATGGGATAATGGAGCCCCTGAATTCACCTATCACCGGTTCTGGTCACAGGTGGATATGGCCACGGCCTATGCCGAATATGACCGTCTGATCAACAATGGAACTGCGGAACCCACTGCACCAAAAGCCCCATCCAAACCGGCGGCAGCAGCAGGCGACAAAAAGGTTACGCTTAGCTGGAACAAGGTGACAGGTGCAGACAGCTATACGGTTAAGCGGTCAACCACAAGCGGCGGACCTTATACTACACTTAGTGATGTCACTCAGGCCACCTACAATGATACTAACGTGCTTAATGATACAACTTACTATTATGTAGTGAGCGCCACTAACGAAGTGGGAACCAGCCCGGATTCTCCGGAAGTCTCTGCCAAACCTGTAGCTGTGCCTGTACCGACAGTGGGGGATTTGGTTGTACAGTACCGCACAACGGATACGAATGCCGGTGACTCACAGTTCCGTCCACAATTGCGGATTATCAATAACGGAACTACAGCGGTTGATCTCAGCAAACTCAAACTTAGATATTATTACACCATTGACGGGGAAAAGGCTCAGCAGTTCAATGTGGATTATGCCACGGTAGGCAGCGGCAATGTGCAGGGCAGCTTCGTGAAGCTCGTTCCTGCTGTAGCCGGAGCTGATTATTACGTGGAGATTTCATTCAGTTCGGCAGCCGGCAGCCTGGCACCCGGTGCGAACACCGGGGAGATTCAGCTGCGGATCAACAAAACGGACTGGAGCAATTACAATGAGGCAGAGGATTATTCTTACGATCCAACCAAAACGGTCTATACCGACTGGAACCGGGTGCCGCTGTATTTGAATGGCGTATTGGTATGGGGGCTCCAGCCATAATTGGATTGGAATTCGGATAGTGGAATGAAGAGTCAGCGCTTGTCCAAGTAAAATCATGCAAAAAGAACCTTCAACCCACTGCCCAGTGGTCTTGAAGGTTCTTTTGCATACGGCTAAATCATAAATGCGGCAAGATTACACCTGCGGCTGCGGCACGACCTTCTCGGCAGACTCGATAATCCCACCACCCAGGCAATGCTCGCCAAGGTAGAACACAACGGCCTGTCCTGGTGTAATCGCCTTCTGCGGCACATCAAAGGCAACATGTACTGTACCGTCTTCCAGAGCGGTCAAGGTGACCCCCTGATCAGGCTGGCGGTAGCGGAACTTCGCGGTGCACTTCACCGGGGCAGTTCCGAGTGTGCTTGCTTCGATCCAATTCACACCGGAAGCTATCAGACTTGTCGAGTACAGACTGTGGTGCTTGTCTCCTTGAACCACATATAGAATGTTGCGTTCCAGATCCTTCTCGGCGACGAACCAGGGTTCTCCTGTACCGGAACCTCCGATGCCAAGACCCTGCCGCTGGCCCAGTGTATAGTACATGAGTCCATCATGACGGCCTTTGACTTCGCCTGTGGCGATATCCACCATGTCTCCGGATTGAGCCGGCAGGTACTGGCTGAGGAATTCGCGGAAATTGCGTTCGCCGATGAAGCAGACGCCGGTGCTGTCTTTTTTCTTCGCGGTGTAGAGACCGGCTTCCTCGGCAATCCGGCGCACCTCAGGCTTCGGCAGATGTCCGATCGGGAACATGGCCTTGGAGAGCTGATACTGATTCAGCGCATTCAGGAAATAGGTCTGGTCCTTGTTGTTGTCCACGCCGCGCAGCAGCTTGAAGACACCTTCTTCTTCAATGACCCGTGCATAGTGGCCTGTGGCAACATAATCCGCACCAAGCTGAAGCGCCTTGTTGAGGAATTCCCCAAACTTAATCTCGCGGTTGCACATAACATCCGGATTGGGTGTCCGGCCAGCCTTATATTCATCGAGGAAATAGGAAAAGACTTTATCAAAGTATTCCTTCTCGAAATTAACGGTATAGTAAGGAATATCAATCTGCTCACATACGCGGCGGACATCCTCGGCGTCGGTCTCGGCTGTGCATACGCCGAACTCGTCGGTGTCGTCCCAGTTCTTCATGAAGATGCCGATGACGTCATAGCCCTGCTGCTTGAGCAGAAGTGCCGTAACGGAGGAATCGACGCCTCCCGACATGCCGACAACGACACGTGTATCCTGATTTGCCTTTGTCATCGAAATCACCATTTTCTATGCAAAAAATACCGGTAGGTTGCAGAACCCGGTTCATTGTGTATTATAACATACCTGTCTACCCCGGGCTGCATTAGCCAACAGCAAATAGCAGCAGATCTGACGGGATATTTGACAATTTGTCCACCACTGGCGAACATTCTTGCAAAAAATTACGGTTTCCGCTCCAAATGTGTCCAAGGATATGATAACATAAGCTGAGAGCAAACATCGGAATACGTTGATATGACATTTCTCATGTGATGCAACGATTAGATTGACTAACGCCAGCAACTAAACCGAAAGAGGTGCACCTTTGAAAATATCGACAAAAGGACGCTATGGATTAACCATTATGATGGAGCTTGCCCTGAAATTTGGTGAAGGTCCCACATCCCTTAAGAGCATCGCCGAGAAAAACGGACTATCCGAGCATTACCTGGAACAACTGATCGCACCGCTGCGCAACGCAGGACTGGTGAAGAGTATCCGCGGAGCCTATGGCGGATATATTTTGTCCCGTGAATCCAGCACCATTACCGCCGGAGACATCATCCGCGTGCTGGAAGGACCTATTTCACCAGTAGATTTCACTGAAGAGGACGATCCGGCAAAGCGGGATCTCTGGCTGCGCATCCGCGACAGCATCGCTGATGTGCTGGATTCCACAACCTTGTCCGATCTGATCAACTTTAAAGAAGAAAGTCATGCGGACAATTACATGTTTTACATTTAGGGGTAATGAAGGTAATATAAGTAAATTCTCAAACGCTTGAGAATATGTTATGATTATCAAAATCGAAAGTATCGGTAAAAGTCCTGCCGGCCGTAATGGTCTGCCGGGCTTTTTTTATTCTTCGTATATCTTTTAAAATCGTCAATATTTTTTTGCTCAATGAGTTCAACGACTTTTTTTAATGTGCATAACTTAAATTACCCCGTCTCCTCCAATAGCAGTTGCTGTGAATGATATGGGTCCAATAGATTTATTGGTAAGAATCTATCATTTTGAAATACAAATTTATAGTTGTAATTGTAGTAAAACGAAAAAAGGATCTATAAATATAGACTCTACTGGAGAAAGAGGCAGGATTAGCCGGACTAATATCTACTTGCGCTGCGGCTAGCTCCGCTCCAGCTCCAGGAATTTCCGCAACCGTTAAAACAGTAGTAAGCGGGTCTAACGGGATTTTTTCCTGTGAACCATAACTTATAATTGTTGCCATTTATCATCACTCCATTTTAGATTTAAGTTTGCTTGATCATATAAACCTAGATACTAGTTAGGGAGTGTAGCATTTGATCCATAATATAGAGGTGCAGCTAACTCAAGGCAATATTTGAAATGAGCTATGTACTCGTCCTTCTCAAGATATTTGGGAAGGACTTTTCTTTTTCTCTGGGCTAAACCTGGAAACTGCTGAAATGTGCGAATCTTTCTTTCCATAGCCTTCGTTTTGGTTCCTGATGGAAAACCAGCAATTAGCCCAAGGAAAAGGACAAAAAAAGAATGAATATATTCAACAAAAAACAACAAAAAAATAATAAAAAACAACAACATTAATCAACAATTAACATTTAGATGACGATATGATAACAATGCGGGGTTATATTTTTAGGGTCGACAAAATAAGATAAAGGGAGAAACAAGGATGAAAAAGGTAATGAAGCTTTCTGTTCTGGTAACTTTGTTGGTATCGCTTCTTGTTGCATGTAGCAATGGTAAAACAACAACATCAGGCAATAACGCATCATCAAGTCAGAATGTTAACAACAAAGAACTGACCATTTACACGGCGCTTGAAGATGATCAAATCCAAGCGTATCTGGAAACATTCAAGCAAGCGCATTCGGATGTCAAAATAAATATCGTTCGCGATTCAACCGGCATCATAACGGCTAAATTGCTGGCCGAAAAAGACAATCCGCAGGCTGATATTGTGTGGGGGCTAGCAGCGACCAGCTTGCTTGTGCTGAATCAAAATAATATGCTGGAGCCTTATGCGCCAAAAGGTGTGGAACGTGTCATTCCAGAGTTTAAAGACATGGCAAATCCGCCAACCTGGGTCGGGATTGATGCTTGGGAAACAGCCTTCGTAGTGAACACCAAAGAATTGGAGAAACGGAATTTGGCGATTCCCAGATCTTACGAGGATCTGATCAAACCTGAATATAAAGGCTTAATTACGATGCCGAATCCGGCTGCCTCAGGTACAGGCTTCCTTACCGTCAGTGCGTTAATCCAATTAATGGGCAAAGATAATGCGTGGACGTATATGGACAAGCTGCACAAAAACATCGGCATGTATACGCAATCCGGCTCGAAGCCATCCAAGCTGGCCGGAACCGGCGAATACCCGATAGGGGTCTCCTTCGGCTATCGAGGAATCGTCGAGAAAAAAGGCGGAGCTCCGGTAGAAGTTGTTTTCCCGAAAGAGGGTTCCGGTTGGGATGTTGAAGCGAATTCGCTTATGAAAAAAGATTCGGTCAAGCCTATCGCCAAAGAATTCCTCGATTGGGCCATAAGTGATGAAGTAATGAAGGAGTATAACAAAAACTATGCGATTGTCAGCGTGAAGAGCGGGGACAGCAAAATTCCGGAAGGTTATGAGAAAGATCCGGTGAAGCAGTTGATTAAAAATGACTTGAACACGATGTCCAATGAACGTGAAGGCATTCTCGAAGAGTGGCAGAAACGTTACGATTCCAAGAATGAAGCTAAATAATAATTTGGCCACTGTTTTCAATAAGGTAGGTGCACAATGACAGACTATTTGGAGATCAATAACATAAGTAAGACGTTTGGCGGATTCCAAGCGTTAAAACAAATTCAAATCGGCATACGGCAAGGTGAGTTTGTATGCTTGCTCGGGCCGAGCGGATGCGGGAAGACGACGTTGCTCAGAATACTTGCAGGGCTTGAAAGTTCTGACTCAGGTTCGGTTGTTTTGAACAGGAAGAATATTACAACCCTGCCTCCGGCGAGCCGTAATTTCGGTGTTGTATTTCAATCGTACGCTTTATTTCCGAATCTGACGGCATATGAGAATATTGCTTATGGTTTAAAGGGAAAGGGAATGACCAGGCAGCAAATTCGCTCCAAGGTGGAAGAAATGCTGGAGATGGTTGGACTAATGCAGGCGCGGGATCGTTATCCCGCGCAGCTTTCCGGCGGACAGCAACAGCGTGTGGCTTTGGCGAGAGCGATTGCGTTATCGCCGGAATTTCTATTGCTGGATGAACCGTTATCGGCTCTCGATGCAAAGGTAAGACATAGGCTGCGGCAGGAAATATGCGATCTGCAGAAGAGGCTAGCAATTACGACGGTTATGGTGACTCACGACCAGGAAGAAGCCTTGACGATGGCTGACCGCATCATTGTAATGAATCATGCGGAAGTGATTCAAATCGGTACGCCAGAAGATATCTATGATCGGCCAAGAACCCCCTTTGTCGCTGATTTTATTGGCGCGATGAATTTTATTAGGCAGAAGGCGGACCAAAGAAGCGAACGCAAGGATGAACGGCTGTTAGCCGTTCGGCCTGAGCATATCCGGGTCGTATCGAAACCTGCGGCAGGCGGAGTTCACGTTGTGCTGAATTTTTATGAATTTCGCGGCTCCTTTTACCGGATTACGGGTCAAACGATACAGGAGGATGGAAGAATTCGCGCCGGACAAATATTACAAGTCGATGTGCCTGTTGAAGAATTCCGCCGGTTGATGCTAAATAATGGCGATAAATTTACCGTTGTTATTCCCGAAGAGAAAATGTTGTTTTTTGCTGACCGGAATGACTTGGATCAAGCCCAGCTTGAAGTGGCGGTAAGTGAATGAGGAGTACAGAGCGCATGATATTTAAACCGAAGACGCGACAAAAGGCAGGAGGCGAAGGGTGGATTCTTCGCTTGCTGTTGATCTTAATGTTAATCATTCTGACGATATCCATCCTGTTGCCTCTCATCGACTTATTTGTTAATGCCTTTCAAAATCAGCAAAAGGAATGGGTGGGCTTTGCCCACTTTGCCAAATATCTGACTACTCCCTCATTATCCAGATCTGTGTGGCATTCGATCTATGTGTCCCTTATGACTACAACAATTTCCGTAACTGGCGCCTATCTTTACGCCTACGCCTTGACCCGCACTGGGATGTCCGGGAAGATAGGGTTTCGTTATATTGCTCTGCTTCCTTTATTTGCTCCGACGATGATGCACGGGATTGCATTGACCTATTTATTCGGCAACCAGGGGTTGGTTACGACAGGGCTGTTCGGGCTGCTGCCGGGCCTGGATATTCAGATGTATGGAAGTACGGGAATAATTATTGCCGAGGTTATTTACACGTTTCCTCAGGCGTTTTTAATTCTTATGGTATCCTTTTCGACTGTGGATTATCGCTTGTACGAAGTATCTGAAACACTTGGGGCCGGAAAATGGAAGCAATTTTTCACCATAACGCTCCCTCAATCGAAATACGGGTTGATCAGCTCGTTATTCGTATGCTTCACACTCAGCTTTACCGATTTTGGAGCGCCGAAGGTAGTGGGAGGTCAATACAACGTATTGCCGACAGACATCTATAAACAGGTTATCGGACAGCAAAATATGTCAATGGGTGCGGTGATCGGCATCATTTTGACGATTCCGGCCATAGCAGCCTTTTTAATCGACCGCTTTGTGGAACGCAGGCAAAAGACGATGGTTTCCGTTAAGGCGACACCATACCAAATTAAGCAGAGCCGGTTGCGCGATGCCGTATATACGGCATATTGTACGCTTATTGCTTCCGGTATCATCCTATTGATCCTGACGGTGCTGTTCGCATCGCTAATCAAAATATGGCCTTATAATTTGGAGCTAACGCTGAAACACTATGATTTCTCAAACGTATCCGGCGGCGGGCTTGAGCCATTCTGGAACAGCCTGTATGTCGCGCTATTGTCAGCCATTTTCGGTACGGCTATTGTATTCGTCCATTCTTATCTTATTGAGAAGCTGCGGATCTGGCGTACTGTTCGGCAGATAGGCTATTTTATTTCTTTGCTTCCTTTAGCGTTGCCGGGTCTTGTTATCGGTCTGGGGTATATTTTATTTTTCAATCGGCCGGATAACCCTCTGCATACTCTGTATGGAACGGTCTGGATTGTTGTGCTGGCGAATATTGTCCATTTTTATTCGGTGACTTTCGTTACCGCCACGACCTCGCTGAAGCGGTTTGATAAAGAATATGAATTGGTCTCGGAATCGATGCGTGTACCTCTGTATCGACTGTTTTTCCGTGTTTCGGCTCGAGTGTCCCTACCGGCGATATTGGAAATATTCGTGTATTATTTTGTCAACTCCATGGTGACTGTTTCTGCTGTCGTATTTCTATATTCCCCCGCCTTCAAGCTGGCTTCGGTTTCAATAGTCAATATGGACGATGCGGGTGACGTGGCTGCGGCAGCGGCGATGTCCAGCCTCATCATTCTGGCGAATATCGTTGTCAGACTAATTTACGAGATATTGTCCCATAGATTAATGAAGCGTATGGAAGCCTGAATATACACGCCAGGTTTGAATTGAAAGGCAAATCCAGTATACTGAAACTAATATTTATATCAATTGACGGTGGTGAATGGGTTGACACTCTTGGCTCAGGAAAGAAAAGAAATCATCTTACAGACGCTGCTTCGCGAAGGCAAAGTGAAAGTGATTCCGATGGCCAAAAAGCTGGGGGTTTCCACGGAAACGATACGCCGGGACCTGGATGCGCTTGAGGCAGAGAGCAAACTTCAAAGGGTTTATGGAGGAGCGGTTCGCTCCGGATATGAGTCTGGGGAACCCCCTTTGCAGAAACGCACTCATCTGAATATCGAAGCCAAAAAGAAAATCGGAGCACGGGCGGCGGAACTGATCAAGGATGGTGACACCATTGCACTGGATATAGGTACTACTATGATGGAGCTGGCCAAAGCGATTCATGGAAAACGAAATATTACCGTGGTTACCAACTCGCTGCCGATCGCCGCGTACCTTTCGGAGGCATTGAATAACAATCGGTTTACAGGCAAAGTATTTGTACTCGGAGGGCAGTTAAACCCGGAGCAGCAGTCCTTAATGGGACCACTTTGCGAGCAAGTGATAGGTCATTTTTTTCTGAACAAGGCGTTTTTGTCCGCTGGAGGTCTTTCCCTGACGGGAGGCGTGACAGATTATGATTTAAACGAAACATACATTTCCAAACTGTTTGCCGAGGCTGCAAGGGAAGTCATTGTATTGGCAGACCAATCCAAAATAGGGGTACAATCTTTTGCCAAGATCATTACTCTGGACGATGTGAATATTATAGTATCGGATCAGGAGTATCCAAAGGATTGGAAAGATCAGCTTGAGAATAACGGGATATTTTGGATTTCTTGTGAATAAAAAAAGAGTCGAGCAGATCTTTGGACCTGCCCGGCTCTTTTTTAAAATATAAGGATTTATATGTTTTACGCCATAAATCATCCTTCTATTTCTCGCTGAAACGGATACCGTCCTTTTAAGGACGGCGTAGCCGTTTCTACTTATAGCTGGGGTGCTAGCTGTAAAATGCTCAGAAGCTCCGATAACTGTTGAATTTCATAGGTAGGCCGATTATCGGCAGGAACGGTTCTTCCTTCATGATTGATCCAAACGCTTCGCAAGCCGATACTGTTAGCTCCCTTAATATCTGTATTCAAATTGTCTCCTACCATAATCCCCTCTTCAGAAGAAATTCCAAGCAGATTCATCGCCTGATGGAAAATTGAAGGATGCGGCTTTCCCGCGCCGAACGCGCCTGAAATGATAATCTGATCGAAGTAGTCTGCCAGTCCGGGAATGCCATCTACTTTTTCTTGCTGCAGACTAGGCGCTCCGTTGGTTAGTAGAAGAAGCGAGTAATGATTATGCAGAGCATCCAGAACACGGAAAGTATCTTCGTATATCAAATGACGATTACTGCGTTCTTTAATAAATCTTTCGGCAAGCTGTTGTCCCATTTCCGGATCGTCAATGCCAAGCTCTTGCAACCCGCGGGTCCAGGATTCTTTCTGATACACAGGAGCCAATTGTTTGAGCTTGCGAAAAGCAGGATAATGATCGGAATCAAACCGCCCCCAAAGCGCTTCCAAGTAAGTGACTTCAATCATATTGGCCCATTCATAAATTTCCATAGAAATGAACAGCTTTAGTGCTGCTTTACGAACGTGTTTTTCCAAAATGTTTGGTTGGAGCGGCGCCTTTTCCGCAGCAACCCGGCAAGTGGCCTGGAATGCTTCGTTATTACTTCTATCGTCCCATAATAATGTATTGTCCAGATCAAAAATGATGGCTTTGATATTTAGCATTGTATTCCATCCTTTCCTGACATCTAATACTAAACTGCAACAGAAAAACACAAATGTCAACATGATTATCGGAGAAAAAAAGAAGTTCACAGGAAAAAAGTTAATATTACGTTGATTTCCCTTTAACAATTGGCTGATATATTGAATAGTGTGCAAGAAACAACAAAAATAAATGAAATAAACCACAAAATAACAGAATGGGAGTGGGAGTTCAAGTGTTCCTGAAAAAAACGTTTGGGGCAAAAGTAAGCCGGCTTTTGGTGATAAGCAGCTTGTTAGCGGGAACGGTTTTAAATGGAAGCGCAATGGCCGATCCGAGTGAAATTGCTAACGATTCAGCAGCTACGGAAGCAAGTTCGTTTCATCAGCCGAACTATTCGGCTTTCGTAGCTATGGCGCAGGACAATGAAACGCCTCGCGTCGTAAAAGCGGTATATGGGTCGGTTGCCGAAGCCGTATATGCAGACCGGGTATTTGATCTCAATTTTCTCGACGGGAAAGCGACCGACAGTTCGCCAGCAAAGCTGGGTGGGGAAGTTGTTGGTGGTGTGAAAATTGAATACGACAGTGCGGTTAAGAAACATGTAGCTGTATTTAATGGAGAGAGCAATAATTTTATCAAAATTCCGTTCTCTCAAGAGCAAAGGGATAAGGTGGCAAAGAAGTTTACGCTGGAAACGGTATTCAAGATGAACAAGATTGCCGATATGGGCGTTCTGATGAATACCGAAGGCGGAGGCATAGGCTTCGAATCGAACGATTCCGGATTAATGGAAATCTGGGCGCATATCGGCGGCAGCTACAAGCGGGTAGGCGTGCAGCTTGAGAAGGACAAGTATTATCATCTGGCTGCGACCTACGACGGCAGCGCCGTCAGCTTGTATTTGAACGGTGAGCTGGCAGGATCGGTTGCTGCATCCGGAGACGTCTATCAGCCGGATATGAATTTTGCCGTCGGAGGTGACCCGGGGGCGGGGGATTCTGCCAGTGTTGTGCTGGATGGCAAAGTTTCGATTGCCCGCCTGTACAACGATGCTTTATCAGCAGAAGATATCAAGAAGCTGTATGAAGAGCAGGCGGATCGCGGCAAATTGAATGAGATTGATCAGTTGTTCGCCAAGAATACGGAGCTTCAGACTCTGCTCAGCTCCAAGCCGACGGACGAACTGAAGCAGCTCGTTTCAGATATTGCTGCGGCGAATGGCAAAATGAATATTACCGGGGCTGAAATTGCCGCTTTGCTGGTACGAGCGAACCTACTTCTTGCCGATGAACAAAAAAACAAACTGACTTTTTCCGTATGGAGCGATGTGCACATCAACGATGAAGCGTCCATACAGGATGATAAGTTCGCGAAGGCTCTGACGACGGTCAACAACATGGCGCCGAATCTGAAGGCATACATTATGGTCGGAGATTTGGCCAACACCGGGTCTCAGGCGCAATATACCCGCTTTCTGGGTACACTGAATAAGTATGGCAAGGCCGGAGTTAAAAAGCTGTACACAATGGGCAATCATGATTACTGGACCGATTATTACGCCGGCCTGTCTCCTGAGATTTCGCAGAAGAGATTTACCGATAACCTTGGGGCGGAGATCAATTCACATGAAATTATCGATGGCTATCATTTCATCCAGGTAAGCACGGAAAGTAATGAGGTCAACGGAATTTTCACCAAGGCCAAGCCTTGGCTGAAGGAAGAATTAAAGAAGGCGGCAGCTGATGCACCGGACAAGCCTATCTTTGTCTCCATTCACCAGCCGCCTAAGGACACGGTGTATGGCAGTGACGATTGGGGAAATTCGGAGCTGTATGATGTACTGAAGAGTTATCCTCAGGTCATTACATTCTCCGGTCACTCGCATTATGCGCTCAATGACGAAAGATCGATTTATCAAAAGGATTTCACCTCCATCAACGACGGCGCGCTGACTTATATTGAATTGGAAAACGGCAAGCTCGGCGGTAGCATTCCCCCAAGCCCCTACGATTTCAACCAGGGGCTGCTGGTTGAAGTGGACAAGACAACCAACGACGTTCGGGTGAAGCGTCTCGATTTTGATAATGACCGGGTCATCAAGGATGACTGGATCATTGAAAGTCCCGGCGATAAGAGCAAATTCATGTACACCGACGCACGTAAAGAGCAAAGCGCCAATCCTTATTTCGACAATAGTGCGATGCTTACTGTTTCGGATGTGAAGGAAAATTCGGTAAAGCTTACGTTTGACCAGGGACAAGACGAGGATCTGGTGCATTCCTACAAGATTCAAGCGATCAACAAGGCGACGGGTGTGGTTGAAAAGGAATTTCTGATGTTCTCGGATTTCTATCTCGATCCCAGAGCCAAGCAGATGTCTACGCCGGTATCCGGCTTGAAGGGCGGAACGGAATATATTTTTACCGTAACAGCCATTGATTCGTGGGGCAAGGAGAGTGTTCAGCCGCTGCGGGGCACTGCAACGACAAAAACTAGCACCGATGCCGAGGAAGGAACGGATATTCCGGGCGTGCTTACATGGGCTGCGGAAACGAAGAACGCACCGGTCATTGACGGTAATCTGAGCGATAGCAGCTGGAAGATCAAGACGCCGATCGAACAATTACTGAAGGATTCTGCAGTACGGGAAAATAAGGCCAATTATGGTCTGCTGTGGGATAAAGACTATTTGTATGTAGGGGTCGATATTGAGGACAGTAAGCTGGTCGAGCGGAAGCTGTGGCTTGGCGATGAAATCAGCGTCTTTATTGACGCGAACAATGACAAGAAGGGCAGCTACGAAGTTCCTTACGATGTACAGATCGGTTATGGTTACACGGAGGACGGCAGCTCCAAGGTATTCGGCTTCGGTGGTGGTTCGGAGGGAAGAAATGCTGACGATATCAAAAAAGCCCAGAAGAAAACCGCTAAAGGCTGGGCCGTTGAAATGGCAATCCCGTGGAAATCCCTCGGCATTGATCCGCAAGTGAATAAAAGCCTTGGCTTCGATATCGGCGTAGACGATAATGACGGCATGGATGCATTCGATTCGACCCTGTTCTGGAGCAAGAATGAAACGTCCCAGTCCTGGAGAACGACGGAAGGCTTTGGGACCGCGATGCTGTACAACACAGAGACTCCCAAGGCGGATGTGTTTGATTTCAACTTCCTGGACGGGAAGGCAACCGATAGCTCGGCTTCGAAGCTTAATGGTGAGGTTGTAGGTGATGTAAAGTTTGAGTACGACAATTCGGTGAAGAAACATGTTGCCGTGTTTGACGGCCAGAGCAATAACTTCATCAAGATTCCTTTCTCGCAAGAGCAAAGAGACAAGGTAACGAAGCAATTCACGCTGGAAACGGTATTCAAAATGAACAAGATTGCCGATATGGGTGTGCTGATGAACACGCAGGGCGGAGGCATTGGTTTCGAATCGACCGATTCCGGATTAATGGAAATCTGGGCGCATATCGGCGGCAGTTACAAGCGGGTAGGCGTTCAGCTTGAGAAGGACAAGTACTATCATCTGGCGGCGACCTACGACGGCAGTATTATCAAATTGTATCTGGACGGCAAACTGGTGAACTCCACTGATGCTTCCGGAGACGTCCATCATCCCGACCTCCATTTTGCTTTGCCGGGCGATCCGAATCCGGACGGAGGAGCAGGAGCTGTGCTGGACGGTAATATTTCCGTCGGACGCTTGTATAGCACAGCGCTGACGAGCGGACAAATCAAGCAGGTCTATACGGAGTACGCGACGCGAAGCAAGATGGTTCAGATTGATCAGTTGCTGGAAATGCAGAAGAAGCTTGCAGGGCAGAATTCGGAAGAATTGAAAAAATTGTATGAGGAATCCGGCAAGCTGTATACGAAGTTGAATGTGACGGCTGCCGAGATCGAAGCGTTCCTGTCCAAGTGCGAAGCGGCGCTGAAGGGTGAAACACCGGTCAATCATGCGCCTAAGTTCATAAAGACCGCCAATCAGGAAGTAAATGAAGACAACAAGCTGACCTTCCAGGTGGGCGCTGACGATGCAGACAGCAAGGTGCTGACTTACCGGGCAGAGAATCTGCCAAAAGGAGCGACATTCGCTGCAGATACGAGAACGTTCAGCTGGATTCCCGGAAAGGATCAGGCCGGAAGCTATAAAGTGAAATTTGTCGTTAGCGACGGTTCGCTGACGGATGAAATGGAAATTGTCATCACTGTCAAAAAAGTAACAACCGGCGGAAGTGGTGACAATAATCAGGGCGGAGGTAACAGCAGTCCTGTATCTCCATCGCCAACGCCATCGCCAACACCGGTAAAACCGGAAACGAAGCCATCAGAACCGGCAAAACCAGAACCTTCGCAAGAAACGCCGAAGAATACGTTCAAGGATTTGACCAATTACGGATGGGCCGAAAAGGCAATCACCGCTTTGGCAGCAAAAGGCATTGTCATGGGCACGTCGGAAACAACTTTCGAGCCAGGGAAAAAGATTACGCGTGCTGACTTTATAGTTCTGCTCGTGAGAGCACTTGACTTGAAGGCGGGCTTGGACTCCAACTTTGCCGATGTTAATCAAGGCGACTATTACTATCAAGCGCTGGGAATCGCTAAAAAGCTTGGGATAGCAAATGGTATGGGAGGCAACCTGTACAATCCGAGAGGCGAAATCACCAGACAGGATATGATGGTTCTTGCAGCAAAAGCTTTGACCGTTGCCGGAAAGCTGTCAGAAGGCGATCAGGCAAGTGAATTGAAGCAGTTTGCCGATGCGGATCAGGTTGCAAACTATGCAGCAGGAAGTATCTCATCTTTGATCAAACACGGTATTATCAAAGGCAATGCGGGAAATACAATCAATCCGCTAGGACATGCGAACAGAGCGGAAGCAGCAGTCATGGTTGAACGGATGCTGCAGAGATAACCGGCGATTAATAAGCAAACAGATGCTGCGGGATTCGCAGCATCTGTTTTTGTGTTTAGGCGTGCCCAGAGGCACGTATTATCTAGTTGGTGCAAATCCAACCAAGAGAGGGGCCAAGCCACTTTTGTAGCTAGGGTGCTTGCGCATGGCGAAATCTGTGTGTAAAAGGCATCGACAAAAGTACCTGTCAGAGACAGGGCGAGCGACAATCCAGGCCGCAACATGAAGTGAATCCTGCCGCGTCGTCAAAAAGGCCCTGCAAAGGGGAAAAGAGGGTGCCGAGTCTCGCTAAACTGGACGAGGGCCATGGAAGCTGTAAAGAACTTGGTACAACAGTGAAGAACCCTCCGGCGTAAAGGGAACGGCATGGGTTGAAAGATAATGCAGTGAACTGGGGAGACCCTCCCCCACACGGAATTTTTTTTGGAAGTGGCTTCAGGGGGGGATGGAAGAAGGAAACGTAAGGCGCTCCGATTTAAGGACACCGCAAGGTGGGGTGATCTCACCGCTACTGGCGATTATCTACCTGAACTACTTTGACCGGTTGTGGGAGAAACACGGAAGTGGGTGGGGAGAATTGACTAGGTATGCAGACGATTTGGTCGTGGGCTGTAAAACCAAAAAGGACGCCGAACATGCGTATGAACTTATACGCAGAATCATGGAACGTCTAGAGTTAACCCTACACCCGACCAAAACTCGCATTGTAGGCTTATGGACAGGAGACAAAGCATTCGATTTCTTAGGGATGCACCACCGAAAAACGAAAGCGGAAACGTCTCAAGGGAAAGTGTACTATACCACGCAACAGTGGCTAACGAAGAAGGCAGAGGAACGTATTCGAGGTGTGGTCAAAGAAAGACTAGCCCCACCCGGTATGCGTGCAAAATCGTTCGCGGAACATGTGAAATGGCTCAATCCAAAGATTCAGGGATGGAAGAAGAGACAACGCGGGAGATGGATGAGTTTATTACCTGAGGTTAAGTATATTGCCAATATGTATGGACTAAGAAAGCTATTGTGATCTGCATGCCCATGAATGACAAACATCGGAAAGCCGTATGAGGGAAAACCTCACGTACGGTTTGATGAGGAGGGCGCACACAAAGTGGATGTGCTGATACCACATTATATTCACCCCGAAGTATAGGCGGAAAGAGATTTATAATCAAGTGAGGAAAGACTTGATCGAAATAATCAAACGTTTATGTAAGTATAAGGGGGCTGGAGATCCTAGAAGGACAGTTGATGCCAGATCACGTACATATGCTGGTCACCATACACCCAAAATTTCAGTATCCTCATTCATGGGGTATCTGCAGGAAAAAGTGCGCTAATGATCTTTGAAAAGCATACCCAATCTCTCAAAGCGGGTTCCCGCGACTACCTTGTAGCTGATATATTTTAGTGTAGGTTCAACTCGATTTAAAAACAGACAACATATAATAGAGTATTCCTGATCAGTAGAGCTTGAAAGGTATAGAAGTGGAAACTTCATCAACCAATGCCTTATAGTCATTGCGCACATTGCCTACTGCCGCTGACACCGGATATGCCCGCATTTCTTCTGCAGCATAGGGCTGCAGCAGCTTCATCAGGTTCGGAACCTCATGATTATTACGGTCAAGCCACTCCGATTCCGCTTCACGGCTGAGAATCACCGGCATGCGGTCATGAATATCTGCCATCAGACGGTTGGGCCCGGTGGTAATAATAGTGCAGGTGCCAAGCCGGTTGCCGCTGGTATCCATCCAGATATCGTACAGACCCGCCATGGAGAAAAGCTCACCGCTCTTCATCACAATCCGCATCGGCTGTTTGTTGCCCGCTTGCCGTTTCCATTCGTAGAAGCCGTCTGCCGGAATGATGCAGCGGCGCGAGCTGAGCAGGTTCCTGAAGGAGGGTTTGTCCTGAAGCGATTCCTGGCGCGCATTAATCATTTTGCTGCCTTGCTTGTCGTCTTTTGACCAAGAAGGAACCAGCCCCCAGCGCAGCTGTCCGAGTCTGTTCTGCTTACCGTCATGAATGACCGCCGGAAGACTCTGCATGGGGGCTGCATTGTATTTCGGTGCATAATGGACAATGGTGGTATCCTCGATAAAATAATGGAGCATCAATTCTTCCATGCTTACCATAATGGTATATCTTCCGCACATCTTGCAGTGGCCTCCCCGGATCTATGAAGTTATGGCAGGGGCTTGTTTACAGTGTTGAAGCCCTCATGCTATGCTCTTTGTATTTCTCAGCATCCATTATATAGGAAGATGCGGATGATAGCGAAGGAGTGCATCCTATGATTATCGTAAGCTCCTGCCTGGCAGGCATGAAAGTAAGATACAACGGCACCGCTTGCCTGGATGAGACCATTCAGAAGCTGCTGGACAACAATCAGGCGGTTGCCGTCTGCCCCGAGCTCCTTGGCGGGTTCTCCACTCCGAGGGAACCGGCGGAGATTGTTGGCGGAGACGGGGATGCGGTGCTTGACGGAACGGCTATGGTCATAGACCGGCTCGGAAACGATGTCACCGGAATGTATATTCAAGGCGCCTATGAGGCACTTGAGCAGGCACGTAAGGTGGAGGCGACAATCGTAGTTCTTAAGGAGAACAGCCCTTCCTGCGGCAGCTCCATGATTTACAACGGGACATTCTCCGGCCTGAAGATTCCCGGCCAGGGTGTGACCTCTGCGCTGCTTAGACGCAGTGGCATTGAGGTCATTTCCGAGGAACAGCTTGCTTCCAGATTGGAGCAATTGGACTCCCCGGAGAAGTAAGCTGCTGTCTGGTGTGCGCAAAAAGGCTGCTGCAGAGGCTATGAACCTCTGCCACAGCCTTTTTTGGAAGTGGGCTTCTGATCAACTGGAGGAAATCATTATTAATTCATTACAAGTTCACTGAGGACAACATCGTTTGGACTGAGGCCAGTGGATTGGATTTGCCCGCAGATGTGCTTCTGTTGCTTGCAGCCGATTCAAGACTGCTCTGCAGATGGGCCAGTACGGACTTCATATCCTCGGAAGTCAGACCCGCCTCCAGTGATGTTAACCCGCTTAGCCCGTTTGTACGGGCTATACTATCTGCATGATCAGAGCTGTATGAGTTGTCCAAGCTATTCAGACCCCAGGCAAAAGCAGGAGTGAATCCGCCCATGGATTGCAGCATTGCAGGAATTCCTGTAGATGCTTTGGCTCTATTCAAAGTATTGACACCGTTATAACCGGCCACAGAAGAATCAGATGAAACGGATTGAAGGAGTGAAGAAAGCGCGTCCCCGCTTAAATAGGAGAGACCATTGCTGCCGAGCAGATTCTGCAATGAGCTCAGACTGCTGCCGGATTCATCAGTAGCTGCCAAAGCTGTTGAATCCATACCGGTAGAGCCTATGCCCATTTGAATTTGTGCTAACAGAGCTTTCATATCCCCGCTGCCGTACAGGGAGCCCTGTATGGAGCCCAGCGAGGCTGGCGAATAATTATTCGTGAAGTTTTCCCCTCCAGTTTCATCCGTTCCATCCAAATTGAAGAACAGCTTGGCGATTTCACTGAAATCTGCAGCATCTGTAGTGCCTATGCTGTTTACTTCTCCAATGGAGGAGGAACGTGTCCGGGCAGCGTTTGTGTTGCCACTGGTTTGATTGTAGTTGTCGTAGTACTTCTTATTGTAATAGTTGTTAATGGATAGTGACATTTGCTGTCCCCTCTCAGTAGATGTTCCTCTATTTTCCAAAAAGCCCACATTACTATATCGGAAAGAAAGCTGAATGCATGCTGAAAATAAGCTGAAGCCCAGCTGAAACTGACCCCCTAAAATGTTACAATATTGTGTTTATTGACAGGTAGTAAAAGACCAGGTTCAGCAGTATAATCGAGTAGTCCTGTATGAAAATCCTGAATAACCAGAAGCGGAGAACATCGTTATGAAACCGATCTATTTGGACCATGCTGCATCAACCCCGGTTCATCCGGAGGTGGCCAAGGTCATGTATAATATGCTGCTTGAGCAATATGGCAATGCGTCCAGTGTGCACACGTACGGACGTTCCGCCAAAAAGATTATCAATGGCGCGCGCGATACCATCGCGGGCTTTTTGGGCTGTGCGCCAGATGAATGGGTGTTCACCAGCGGCGGCACGGAGAGCGATAATCTTGCCCTGTTCGGAGCGGCTGCGGCCTCTGCCCATAAAGGGAAACATATCATTACGACAGCCGTCGAGCATCACGCGGTGCTGCATACCTGCGAAGCGCTGGAGAAGCAGGGCTTCACCATCACGTATCTGCCGGTTGATGCTGCAGGGCGGGTATCTGCTCCTGATGTAGAAGCCGCATTGCGCGAAGATACGGTGCTGATCAGCGTAATGTACGCGAATAATGAAGTAGGAACTGTAGAACCTATACAAGAGATTGGCAGAGTAGCCGCAGCGCACGGGATTCTGTTCCATGTCGATGCTGTACAGGCACTGGGAATGCTACCTATAACTCTACGTGAGCTGCCTGTGGATTATATGAGCTTCAGTGCCCACAAAATAGGCGGTCCCCAAGGGATCGGCGGGTTGTATGTCCGGCGCGGGGCCCCCTTGTATCCGAGACAGCACGGCGGATTGCAGGAACGCGGCAGACGGGCCGGAACCGAAAGTCTGGCGAACTCAGCCGGGTTCTCCAAGGCAGTGGAGCTTGCAGTAACCGGGTTGGAAGAGCGCAGGGATAAGGCACTCATGCTGCGAACAGCACTGCTGGAGGAGCTGGACCGCCGGATCGGGCGGAAGGGCTACGTGATTAACGGAGACAGGCAGGAATTTTTGCCCGGTATACTGAATTTGAGCTTTCCCGGAGCGAGAACCGATGTGCTGCTGATGAACCTTGATATGGAAGGGATTGCTGCCGCGAGCGGTTCGGCCTGCACCTCAGGTTCGCTGGAGATCTCGCATGTGCTGCAGGCAATGAAGCTTCCGGAGGATCTTTTGAATTCTGCGATTCGATTTAGCACAGGTTTGGGTAATACTAGTGAAGAAATGGAGTACGTGGCCCAAAAAGTTGAAACCATCCTGAACCGGCTGCGTAAAAAGGATTAGGCTAAATGTAGCCACGTTGCCGTTACAGTGTTTGAGTGCTCTTCAACCTAAGGGAACCCGTAAGTACACTCAAAGTAAAAGGGGACATCAACAGCCATGAAACTTCAAGAAATGATTGGCTTGGCTGTATACGAGGTTGAAGAAGGTAACGAAATCGGCAAAATTGTCGACGTTTTACTGGATTCAAACTGGAATATAACGGGTATTGAACTGGAAAGTAAAACTTTTTTCTCCAGTCATGTGAAAGTTGTGGCATGGGAAGATATCGTCGCTTATGGCGAGGATGCTGTCATGATCCGCAGTAAAGAGTCGATTGTGAAGGCCGATACTGACCATATACCTTATACATTTCTTTTGGGAAAAAATAAATTAAAGGATCTTCAGGTGCTTACAGCATCCGGAACGATCCTCGGACGCGTATCTGATGTTTATTTTGACCAAAAGTTGGGAAACACAATAGTAGCGCTGGAAATCAGTGACGGGTTAGTAACTGATTTGATCGAAGGCCGCAAATGGCTGCCTTGTTCTGATGGAATGTCCATTGGGGAGAATTCCGTACTGGTTCCCGCGATGAGCGAAGAACGGCTTCAAAAAGCCATTAATATTGTTAACGGATAGGTGGAATGTTTTATATGAAGTGTCCAAACTGCAACTCGAAGGATATCGGCAAGATCGGTTCCCACCAGTTCTATTGCTGGGGCTGCTTCATCGAACTGACGGTCAACGGCGAGAAAATGTCGGTGTATCAGGTTGAAGAAGACGGCACACTCAGCTCGCTTGACGATTTGTTCTCCGGGGAA
Organism: Paenibacillus sp. 22594; assembly: GCF_052044425.1. Classification (NCBI taxonomy): domain Bacteria; kingdom Bacillati; phylum Bacillota; class Bacilli; order Caryophanales; family Paenibacillaceae; genus Paenibacillus; species Paenibacillus sp. 22594. The sequence continues at coordinate 54,986 of NZ_JBQENA010000013.1, read as the reverse complement.
GAGATTGCCCAGGATTTCCCGCAGATTCATGCGTCTTCCTAAATCAGTGACCGCTGGTTCAGGATCAGAATTACATATTGCCTAATGCGCCCAAAACTCCTTGCAGCAACATGCGGCAGGGGGATTTGGGCGTTTTTTGCGAAGATCACAGAATCTCTAAAGAAAGCTGCCGTAAAGAACAAGAAAACGGCGGTTATTTTGCTGCGGGTATACATATACTTATCTACGAAGCCAGTCCAGAATTACCGCTAGGGAGTGTACATTCATGGAGCAATGGTCCCAAAGTAAATGGTTCCGCCGGATGATCGGAGTACTGCTTGCCCTGATCATATTATATTTCGTGTGGCTCCTCCGTCCGATGCTGATGGGAGTTTTCGTCTTTCTCAAAGCCATCCTTGCGCCGTTCCTGGCAGCTATGATTATCTCGTATGTGCTGAATCCTGTTGTGAGTATGCTCGCCGGGAGAAAAATGCCGCGCAGTGTTGCCGTGCTGCTCATCTATGCCGTATTTCTGACCTCGCTCGCAGTTATTGCCATCAATCTGATTCCGATGTTCATCGAGCAGCTTGAAGAATTGAACGAGCATTTGCCGGAGATGACACTGCATGCACAGGGACTCATGCGTAACATGAATAACAGATTGATTCCGCCTGGTGTCGAGATGGGCATGAACAACTGGTTTTTTCAGCTGGAAAACCGGCTGGCAGCAGGCATTTCCCATTTTCTTGATAACATTGGGTCGACCATTGGCCTGCTGTTCAACGCCTTTATCGTGCCTTTTCTGGTATTCTACATTCTCAAGGATTTCGATGTATTCGAACGGACCGTTGTCGCTTGTCTGCCACGCTCGCGCCGCAAGTCTATGGTCAAGCTGCTTAAGGATATTGATGATGCGCTCGGTAACTATATCCGTGGGCAGTTTCTAGTTTGTCTGATAATCGGGGTACTGGCCTACATCGGCTATGCGATTATCGGCATGCCTTATGCATTGCTGTTTGCCTGTGTGGTGGCTGTGTTCAACATCGTTCCGTATATGGGGCCTTTTCTGGGTGCAGCACCCGCCATAGTAATGGCTTCGACCCTCTCGCTTCGCCTTGTACTGCTCGTTGCTGTGGTTAACACCTTGTGCCAGATGCTGGAGAGCAACGTCATTTCGCCGCAGGTGGTGGGACGACGGCTGCATTTGCATCCGTTGCTGATTATTTTTGCACTGCTGGTGGGTGGAGAAGTGGCCGGAATGATCGGTCTGATCCTGGCTGTACCGGTTTTTGCGGCCGGCAAAGTAGTGATTCAGCATTTTCTCGCGTATTATATACGGCGTAAGCCGGTGTAAGCCGATTTATGAGGGCGTATCGCTCATAGATTGCTGATTCTGTACAGCCGCAAGCGGAAATCATTGACTCTAACTGCTTCTTTTGTATATAATGTGGGGAACATTACTGATTAATAATCAGTAAGCATAGCAGTGCGATGAAGAGGAGTATTAATTCGTGAGACCGTTATTGCAGAGAGCCGGCGCAGGGTGCGAGCCGGTTAACGGAGAAGAATGAACTCACCTCGGAGTAACGGTGTTAAGCCGCAGGGTCCGCAAGCAGATGCTTGAAGCCCACGTCTGAAGCGTCGTCGATTCACCCCCGATACCGGGTGTCAAAGTGAGTGGCAGGATAAAGTATATCCAGCCGCTAACTAGGGTGGTACCACGGGAATTCAAACCTCTCGTCCCTAGCGATAATACGCTAGGGATGGGAGGTTTTTTTGCGGTATTGGGGCCATATCCAGCGGAACAGCGAATTCTGAGCTGATTCTTGGACTTTACTGCCCGCAGGCAAAACGGGTGGATTTAAAAAGTTACAGGGAAACGGAACGGAGAAAAATTTTGGAGCTGTAGAAACAAAGTGTTCGCCTGAAAGCTTTCCCAAGGAAAGCTCACATCGGAAGCATGTGCTATTCTCGGATTTCTACCGCATAGAGCGGTTCAAATCAAGAAATCAGAGAATAACAGCGATCGGAAGCCCAAAACTTTTTTGCAGTATAGTTTTATTCCCTGAATTCTTTTAAAAGAGGCAGTTTAACTAAGTAAACAACACTCCAAGGAGGAGCATACAATGAGCGACAACAAAGCAGCAAGTACAACAGCCCCCACAGGCTACCGTGCCCAGGTGATTGAGCCGAAATGGCAGAAGTTCTGGGATGAGAACAAGACGTTCAAGACAGGTGAAGAGGTTAACAAGCCAAAATTCTACGCATTGGATATGTTCCCGTATCCTTCAGGCGCAGGGCTGCACGTAGGCCACCCGGAAGGCTACACGGCGACAGACATTGTCTCCCGCTACAAACGGATGCGTGGCTACAATGTGCTGCACCCGATGGGCTGGGATGCCTTCGGACTTCCGGCAGAGCAGTATGCGATGGATACCGGACAGCATCCACGCGAGATAACGGTGAAGAACATTGATAATTTCCGCCGGCAGATCAAATCGCTGGGCTTCTCCTATGATTGGGACCGCGAGATCAGCACAACCGATCCGGAGTATTACAAATGGACACAGTGGATATTTATTCAGCTATACAACCGCGGCTTGGCCTATGTGGCAGAGGTGTCGGTCAACTGGTGTGAAGCACTGGGAACGGTTCTGGCAAACGAAGAAGTTATCGACGGAAAAAGCGAGCGCGGCGGCCATCCTGTGGTCCGCAGACCGATGCGCCAGTGGATTCTGAAAATTACGGAGTACGCTGAACGCCTGCTTGAGGATCTGGAAGAGCTGGACTGGGAAGAAAGCATCAAGGATATGCAGCGAAACTGGATTGGCAAGTCGACGGGTGCAGAAGTGATTTTTGCTATTGAAGGTCATGATGCCAGCCTGGAGGTATTCACGACCCGCCCGGATACTTTGTTCGGAGCAAGCTACTGTGTACTGGCACCGGAGCATAAGCTGGTTGATCTTATTACGACAGAAGAGCAGAAGGCAGCTGTATCGGAATACCGCGACAAGGCTTCACGCAAGAGCGACCTTGAGCGTACCGATCTGGCTAAAGAGAAATCCGGTGTCTTTACGGGTGCCTACGCCGTCAATCCGGTGAATGGTGCACAGGTGCCGGTTTGGATCGCCGATTATGTGCTTGCCGGGTATGGAACGGGAGCCATTATGGCGGTGCCGGGACATGATACACGCGACTGGGAATTCGCCAAGCAGTTTGGTCTGAAGATCATTGAAGTGGTACAGGGCGGAAATGTCGGAGAAGAGGCCTACAGCGGCGACGGACCCCATGTGAATTCGGACTTCCTGAATGGTCTGGACAATAAAGAAGCGATTGCGAAGATGATTGCCTGGCTCGAAGAAAAAGGCAGCGGCAAAGGGAAAGTGACCTACCGCCTGCGCGACTGGCTGTTCAGCCGCCAACGCTATTGGGGCGAGCCGATTCCGATTCTGCACCTGGAAGACGGCACGATGAAGACGGTCCCTGTAGATGAGCTGCCGCTGTTGCTGCCGGAAGTGGATTCCATCCGCCCATCAGGCACAGGAGAATCCCCGCTGGCCAATGTGACGGAGTGGGTCGAAACGATGGATCCGGAGACCGGCATGAAGGCGCGCCGCGAGACGAACACCATGCCGCAATGGGCCGGCAGCTGCTGGTACTACCTGCGTTATATTGATCCGCGTAATGACAAGGAGCTGTGTTCACCGGAGAAGCAGAAGGAATGGCTGCCTGTTGACCTGTACATCGGCGGAGCCGAGCATGCGGTACTGCATCTGCTGTACGCACGCTTTTGGCATAAGGTTCTGTACGACATCGGTGTAGTGGATACGAAGGAACCGTTCCATAAGCTGGTGAATCAAGGCATGATCCTGGGGAATAACAATGAGAAGATGAGCAAGTCGCGCGGCAATGTCATTAACCCGGATGAAATTGTAGAGGCTTTTGGAGCGGATACACTGCGTGTCTATGAGATGTTCATGGGGCCGCTGGAAGCGACGAAGCCATGGAATGAAAAAGGTGTCGAAGGCATTCACCGCTTCCTCTCCCGCGTATGGCGCCTGTTCGTGAATGAGGACGGCAGCATCAGCGCAAAAATTACCCCGGATGGCGGTACCGACGAGTTCAAACGGACCTGGCACAAGACACTCAAGAAGGTCACGGAGGACTTCGAGCACCTGCGCTTCAATACAGCGATCAGCCAGCTGATGATTTTCATCAACGACGCTTACAAGCAGGAGACCTTGTCCTCTGAAGCAGCAGAACATTTCGTACAGATGCTGTCGCCACTCGCACCACATATTGCGGAGGAGCTGTGGCAGCTGCTCGGTCATGAAGGCAGCATCAGCTATGTGGCTTGGCCGGCTTATGATGAAGCGTTGACTGTAGATGCCGAAGTGGAAATCGTTGTTCAGGTAAATGGTAAAATCGTACAGCGCGCACTGATCCCGCAGGATATGGGTCAGGAAGATATGCAGAACCATGCGCTGTCGCTTCCGAATGTGAAGGCAGCCATCGAGGGCAAAACCGTACGCAAGATCATCGCGGTTCCCGGCAAACTGGTCAATATAGTAGTGGGTTAAGCGAAGAACGCAATTCTGCCCGCAGCAACGGAGTAATCCGTGCTGCGGGCTTTCTTGGTTTTGGCAGCCAGGGTGCCGGATATATACCGGTGGAGGGATTCTAACGGTCGAGCGGATCCTGAACGATTCCACCCAGACCGAATAAGGCGTCCAGCTTTTCGACATCTTCATCGAATTTATCATGTGTGGTGAGGATTAGCTGCTCAAAAACCCCTTCCAGACTGGTCCGCAAATGGTTAAGTGCTTCCGCGGTAATGCCGCCGCGCACGGCGACCCGCTCCTGCAGCTCCTGTGGAGTGAAATTACTTTCGGTCAGCAGTTTGCCTGTGCCTAGCAGCATTTCACCAGCTAGCCGGCCAAGCAGGACCTCATCTATACCTGTGGCCTCAACAGCGGCTTCAATCCACCGCTCAAGAAAAAAACTGATGAACGCGGGACCGCAGCTGGAGAAATCTGAGGCGATCCGGGTATGCCTTTCTTGAATTTCCAGTGGAACCCCTATGAAAGACAGCAGCTCCAGCAGCAGGAGCCGATCTTGTTTAGTAAGCCTGCTGCCGAATATGCAAAGTGAAGTTCCGCTTTTGGCACAGTGGGTGATGCTGGGAATGATTTTGGCTATTTTGGACGGCAGCGCGGATTCCAGATGGTATAGCATCACTGGGCTGGTGATGGATACAACAATCTGTTCGCTCCGCAAGGAAGAAAAGATTTCATCGATCAGGGATTTGAATTCCAGCGGTTTAACACAGAGGAAGACGATATCGCTTCCGTCCGCAGTTTCCCTGTTGCTGCCGATGGTGATGTCCGGATGGCGTTTTTGAAGCTGCAGAAGCCTGTTCGGGCTGCGGTTGCTGGCCAGCACATCACATGGCTCAAGCGCACCCGAAGACAGGAAGGCGTCTATAAGCAGACTGCCCATGCTGCCCGTTCCGATAAATCCCACCTTCATCTAGGGTACCCTCCTTTCGGTATGGCTATGGCCTTGCAGGAATACTCTTCGTTAAATGTATGCGCAGGAGTCTTGGACAAATGACAGGTTTCAACTACATTTTTGAAAATATACGGGCGGATAGATTTTTACCATAAATTATATTTTTCAGAGGAGGACAGGATATGAATAAAAAAGGAATAGCTTCGGTATTCGCTGCTGCACTGCTTGGCGGCGGATTGGTATGGGCGGCGGACCGGGAAGAGAATAAGGGCATCGGCGGCTGGGAGACGCTGAATGCCAGTATGGCGCAGGCGCTGGGCACAGCGGACGAGCCGGGAACAGCAGTGGCCGCGGGGGGGAAAGATGAGAAGGGCATTGGTAATCAAACGGATGAACAGAAAAAGGGTGATAGAGCAGATGCCGTGGTAACAGGCGATGTGGCTGGAGGTACGGTGACAGGAGGAAGGCCAGTGGCAGGGGACAATGTGGCAGAATCAACTGGAACCGCAGGGGGTGGAGCTGCGGGCGCATCTGATATTGAAAGCAACGCGGGTACCGCAGGGTCCAGCGGAACAGCAACAACAGGGAACGGCGCAGCAGCCACAGCAGTTGCAAGCGAAGCAGAGGCTTCGGGGAGCGAAGTGTCTTCAGGGCAGGCTTCGGCAGAAGGCAAAATAAACGTTAACACAGCAGATGCTGCTGCCCTAATGAATCTGCCTGGCATTGGGGAGAAGAAGGCGCAGGCGATTATAGACTACCGCAGCAGCAAGGGAGCTTTTCGCAGCTTAGCGGATTTGGGCGGGGTGAAGGGCATCGGGCCGAAGATGCTGGAAAAGCTGAAACCGCTAGTAGGTTTTTAAGCTAGACGGCGCAGCTATTGCAGGTCTGATATTCATTAAGCAGACTGTTATAATAAAAGCGGAAGGGACAGGTTTTTCCGTATCCGATGTCCTAGTGAAAAACCGCCGCTATATGCTACAATAATGAACAACTATCAAAGAGAAAGTAGAGATAACTAATGACTGTAGCCTACCGCAAAAATTGGGATACTTACTTCATGGATATTGCCTGCATGGTCTCCACACGTTCGCGTTGCTCCCGCCGCCATGTCGGTGCGGTACTGGTACAGGGCAAGAAGCTGCTGGGCACGGCCTATAATGGCGCCCCAATGGGTGTGCCGGATTGCTCAGAAGCAGGCTGCATGGTCTCGGAGCAATATGAACGTGAAGTGGTGAATGGTGTGGAGACGATGGTGATGAAGCAGCGCTGCATCCGCACCATTCACGCCGAGCAGAACCTGCTGCTGTTCACAGACCGGAGCGACCGGGAGGGCAGCACTGTCTATGTCACGGACGAACCCTGCTGGACCTGTGCCAATATGCTGGCCAACAGCGGAATTGTAGAGATTGTCTATCTGCGTCCTTACCGCAAAGATATGGAGAAGGTGGAGGCCATGCTGGGCTCCAAAGGCATCATCTTCCGGCAATTGGAGAATTATGAGCCGCCAAAGGAAACGATGATCACCGTATCGGAATAACAGGCAAGCGGCGGTAACCGAACTAAGGATAAGTATCAGGGGAAGAACCTCTGTACACGCGATTTTTGCGTATGCAGGGGTTCTTTTTTGTTGAATCCGCACCTAAGAGTCACAGCTCGCTTACGGCTATGAGAAATACAACATACAAGTACGAGGAGGAATATGGATGAAAAAAAGGCCGCTGTTAAGCTTTGCGGTGTGCTGGGTCGTGGGGAATGCGGCGGGCTGCCTGTTCTCCGGAAATGAGCTGCTGATCTACACAGCGGGTTGTCTGCTGCTGCTTGCAATCTGTGCTGTCAGCGGGAGAAGCGGGTGGAAAACCGCTGCATTGCTAGGGCTGTCACTGGTTACGGCAGCCCTGTACTGGGAATGGAACGAAGGAAGAAATGTCAGCCTGCTTCCGGTTGCATGGGGTCAATCCATGGTGGAGCTGAATGAGTCCTTTGTAACTGCGGGAGGCGTAATCGTCTCCCCCGTGGAGCGGGATGGGGACCGCGTAAGCTTTACAGTGAAGCTGGCACGGATGGGGCTAAGCGGAACCAGCAAACAAGTCGATGCGCAGAATCAGCGAGTGGACCGGGACCCAGGAGCAGGTGCGGCAGGCGAACGGATCGCTGTGCAAATCAAGCTTCAGGCTGAACCGGAGATCGCTGTGGCTGCCAAATGGAAGAGGGGAGATAGGGTAGTCATTCAGGGAGAGCTGGAGCAGCCTGGAGAGGCGCGGAATTTCGGTGGTTTTGATTACCGCTCATATTTACTGACGCAGAGAATTCACTGGCTTCTTAAGGGGGAAGGTACGGCAAGTGTACAGGCTACTTCCCCTGCCTCCTGGCATCCCGCCAGCATTCTACGCTGGAACGATAATGTACGGGCTGCTCTTGGAGCAGAGATGGACCGCTTGTTTCAGGAGCCGCATGCAGGATACATGAAAGGCCTGGTCCTGGGCATACAGGACGATTTAGATGAAGAAACGTTCAAACAGTTCTCGCAGCTGGGCCTAACGCATATTCTGGCGATCTCAGGGATGCATGTCGCGGTGTACGTCGGCGTGATTTTGTTCATCCTTAGACGCTGCCGCCTTACCAGGGAAACAGCCTTCACAGTCACTCTGTTACTAGTGCCTGTGTATGTGCTGTTGTCCGGCGCCGGGCCATCCATTGTACGGGCCGGCATCATGAGTATGATTGCCCTGCTCGCTGCCCGGTTCGGCATGCTGAAGGACGGGATGAATATTCTCGCAGCAGCGGCGCTGATCATGCTGGTCTGGAATCCGTATTTGCTGCTTAGCGTAAGCTTCCAGCTGTCTTTTCTCGTGACGGCGGGACTCATGATCTATGTTCCTCTTGTGAACCCGCTGCTGCACAGGCTGCCCCGCTGGCTGGGTGGTGCCGTATCGGTTACACTGATTGCACAGCTGGTGTCTTTTCCGCTGACCATCTACTACTTCAACCAGTTTTCATTGCTCTCCTTCGCCGCTAATTTGGTGTTTGTCCCTTTTATTACGTTTCTGGTGCTGCCGCTGGGAACACTTGCGCTGCTGCTTAGCCGGCTCTGGGATACGGCTGCCTGTATAACCGCGCATGTTGCGGAACTGCTGAATGATGCTACATTTCGCGCTGTGGAGTGGACAAATGGATGGTCCGGGGGTGTAACGATCTGGAGTTCTCCTTCTTTGCTGTGGATGGGTATGTATTATGGTCTCCTCTATGGGGTGCTCTACACCATGCAGCGGCGTACAGAAGCGCGGCTGGCTCCACAGGCCATGGAGGATGAAACGAAGCCGCTGGCGGAGCTGGATCAACCGGCTGATGGCAAAGGAATAAGGCGTGCAGGGATATGGAACGGAGCCGGGAGTAATGCGGTGCAACTGCACTTTCAGATGCCGGACTCCTTGCGTTGGAGTGGAAGGGCTATCCTAATCGGTATAGCTGCAATGGTTCTGCTGTTGTATAGGGGCTATCATTCGGAGCACTTGGGCGGTGCCGGACGGGTGAGTTATCTGGATGTTGGACAGGGCGACAGTATTTTGATCACCACCCCAGGAGGAGCCCATATTTTGGTGGATGGCGGTGGCACTGTCAGCTTTGGCAAAAAGGAAGCATGGCGCATCCGCCGAAGCCCGTTCGAGGTCGGAGCCAAGACGCTGCTGCCTTTACTGAAGCAACGGGGTATCCACCGGCTAGATGCCGTCATCTTGACCCATGGGGACCAGGACCATGCCGGGGGGCTGCAGGCTGTGCTGGAGGGAATGCCTGTCTCTTCGCTACTGTTCAATAGAACCCTAGCCAAGGGAGAGTCTTATAGCAAGCTAATGAATACAGCGCTTGCGGCAGGAGCCAAGCTGTATCCGGTGCAGCAGGGGCAGGTACTTGCTCCGGATGACAAGACGGAGCTGATGTTCCTCTGGCCGGACCCGCACAAGGCAGGGGAGGCCGTGCTTCCGGAGGTGGAGGAACAGAATCACGAATCCGTCGCCTTCCGGCTGCAGATGAACGGCCGGAGTTTTCTTTTTACAGGGGATATGGATAAGGCTGCGGAGGATGCAATTCTGCTTGGCGGTACAGAGGCCGGGATCAGAAGCAGCGGCCCGATTGATGTGCTGAAGGTAGCTCATCATGGCAGCAAAACAGCAACGGGCACTGCCTGGCTGAACTTCTGGAAACCCGGTGCAGCTGTAATTTCCGCAGGAGTTAATAATCTCTATGGACATCCGAATGGCGATGTGTTGAAGCGTCTGGCTGACAGCAGCACCGCTGTGTACCGGACCGATCTGCAGGGTGAGATCCAGATGGAGGTCCGGCCGGGGGGGATCACTGTACGTCATAAGCTGGAGCCGGAGACTCCTTGATATCACTCACATTAACGACATCAATGAGAATTTCGCCTTTTTACACCTTATAGAATCCGTGATTAGAAGGATGATCTTGGTTTTGCCAGCAGAGGGTTCTCCGGTAAGATCCGCAGTCTGCCCTTTTTCAATCACAATAAATATTTTGTCAATTATTCCTGGAACCGGAGGGAACCATTTGCAGCCTGAAGAGTCTTATTAGGCGAGAGGTGAGAGAGATGCAGAGCAAAGAATTGCCCTATGCCGTGGCCTATGCGCCAACCATGACGCTGCGTGAAATGATGGAGACCTACGGGTCCGATGTGTGGCATTATGCTTTTTTTCTGACCCGCAGCCGGGAACAGGCAAATGATATCAGCCAGGAGGTGTTTCTGAAGGCGTACAAGGGGATCGGCAAGTACCGCGGTCAATCTACGATAAAAACCTGGTTGCTGACAATTACACGCAATACAGCGTTCAGCTTCAGACGGAACAGCTTCTGGCACAGATTCAGTCCGCTTGGAGACCGGCAAGGCCCCGGGCAGGCATCTTCCGCAGAAAAAGAAGCCATCGGCAACCAGGTGGTCAGCCGGATCTGGGAGATCATCCTGGCGCTGCCGGATAAGCACCGGGAGGTGCTGGTCCTGGATATCCAGCAGGACTTGTCTGTGGCGGAGATGTCAGCTCTGCTCGGTGTGGCTCAGGGGACGGTCAAATCCAGACTGGCCCGGGCCAGGGATAAAGTGAGAGCGGCGATGAAGGAGGAGGACTTATGAGATCAGGAGATGAAGAGAAAGACAATGTGGTAATGACTGGAGCAAAAGACTGGTATGCCAAGGCTGGCCGAAGCCCTTTTGCAGAGGATGGCTTTACCCCGGAGTTGATGGCCCGGATAGAAGCAGCTGCAGGCAGTAAGGGGGCATCAAAGTCTAAATTCCGTTCATTCAAAAGCCTCGGCCTCACCTGCCTGGCCGCTCTCATGGTGTTCGGTGTTCTGATCTGGCCGCCGGGTGGCAAGGGAAATGTTGCCGGGCAGCTGTCCTCGCTCTGGAAGAAGACCACAGGCGCGGTGGTTCAGCCTACACCTTCTCCATCGGCGCCCTCACAAGGATTAGGATTGTACATGAGCTCCGCAGAGTTTGAAATCGGCGGATTGAAGTATTATATGCCTATGCCTCTGGACAGAAATAAGTCGCGGGCAATTGCTGTTGAAACATCCGCAGGGATTGTATGGTCACCTCCACCGCCAATGGTAGATTACATGAAGCCGAAATTTACACATAACACAGAACCATACACCCTGTATTTGACCCCCAAAGGACATTCGGAGTTGTCAGCCGCTTCAGCTAAAAGAATATATACTTTTCCGCTGTATGCAGGAGGGGCACAAACCTATTTTGATTTAGGTTACATCTATGGCGCCGGAGATTATCTTCTGTTTTCCCACAACACTTATACGCTGGGCGCAGATCGGATGCCTAACACAGGCAAGCTTTCCGTTATAGATCTCAGAAAGGCTGAAGCAGGGGAAGTAATCGTTCCCAGAGAGCTCTTATCGTTTGATTCATCTTTTACTTTATCCTTATACTATTCCTTCATGGCTACTGATCCGGACAGAGAGGAAGTGCTACTGGTCAATTATACTAAGGATGGAAAAGGTGGATATACACAGCACAGCAAGCTGCTGGACATAGCAACCGGGAAGTCACAGGTGCTCACAGGAACCATTACGACGGAGAAGAAAGAACGGCCTGCAAAGACTCATTATGGCACAATTGCGATTGATACCAAAGAGGATTATTTCGTGGCCCATTATGAAGTAAAGGGGGAGGCGCGTACGGTAGAGATCAATATACGGAGCGGCCAGCAGTGGTATTATGATTGGGTGTATGAAGAATACGGCCAAAAGATCGAGCCTTCTGCAACGCCTAGTAAATAGGTCTTCCGCAATTATTAATAATGATTACTAGATAATTTACTAAAAAAAAGCTATACTTTCTGAGTGAGTTCGGAAAGTATGGCTTTTCTGCGTGAATTCGCTCTCGCCGAGCGGTTTGGGAAATCCGGTATTTTCTATATAGAGTGGAGCGGAAAATATGAAGAAGCTGACGATTGAAGATGTTGCCCAGAAGGCGGGAGTATCCAAAAGCACGGTCTCGCAATTTCTAAATAAACGGTTCAAATATATGAGCGAAGCGACCAAAAACCGTATTGCCGATGTAATCGAGGAGCTGAATTATCAGCCTAACGGGCTAGCCCGAAGCCTGAAGCAGAACCGCACGCATATGGTTGGAATTATTGTGGCGAATCTCGATTATTCGCTGTCGATCCAGTGCATCCGGGCGATCGAGAATGAACTGCAGCGCCATGGCATCCAGGTAATTATTTGTAATAGTGATGAGAATGCGGATAAAGAAAATACACATGTAGAGGCGCTTGTGGCCCGCCAGGTGGATGGATTGATTATTTTTCCGACCGGAGATCATCCCTCTCCCTATACCCGGTTGATCGAAGCGGAATATCCGCTTGTATTCATGGACCGGCTGGTAGAAGGGATCACGACCCAGAGCCTGCTGCTCGACAACGAAATGGCCGTCAAAACTGCCATCAAAGAGCTAACCGGGAAGGGTCATGAGAATATCGCTATCTTGTCGCTCCCGCTTGGAGAGCATGCGATTACCCCGCGTAAGGAGCGGATGAGCGGCTACAGAAAGGCCATGGAGGAGGCGGGCCTCAGGATGAATGATGAGTACGTGCGCAGTGTGCCAAGAGAAGCCATTGCTTCCGCGCTGGATGAACTGTTAAGCCTGCCGCAGCCGCCGACGGCCCTGCTCGCAGCCAACGATCTGGTGCTGGGGGAAATCCTGAAATATGCGAACCGCCACTCCATTGCAATCCCCGGCCAATTGTCAGTGATTGGGATTGATGATGCTGAATTTGCCCGGATCTACAACCCGGCTATCACAACCATCCGGCAGCCTGCCTACGAGATGGGAATGCAAGCCGCCAAAATCATGCTTTCACTGATCGAGGATCAGGGGGACGCCATGCCGATCACGTACAGGTTCCCTCCAGCGCTGCAGCTGGGGCAATCCGTACAGGCTCCAACACCAACCAAGTAAAACGGTTTGTTCATAAGCTTTGGCTCCGCCTAGCAAAAAGCCCTCCACCGTCTGGTAAAGACAGTGGAGGGCTTTTATAATATGATCTGTTTCTAGGGATGGGTGTGCATATAGAGTGCAGCACTTGTTTGGAAGCAGCCTGCTTACACGCCTGCCTTCATAAACTTTTCCAGCCCGTCGCGGGTAGGCAGTCCATCCATGTCTCCGGGAGACATCACGGCGAGTGCGCCAATAGCATTGCCGCGTTTCACGGCTTCGGCTACGGTCAGCTGTTCCAGCATGGCGCTGATTACGCCGACTGCGAAGCCGTCTCCGGCGCCTACAGTATCAACAACTGTTTCTACCTTGAAGCCGTCAACATATCCTTCTTCACCGGCAGCCGTTTTGTAATAAGCGCCTTCAGGACCGAGCTTGATAACCACCAGCGATACACCGCGCTCCAGGTAATAGCCGGCAATTTCTTCTGGAGTCTCAAGGCCCGTAAGGGTTTTGCCTTCGCTGAGCCCTGGCAGGAACCAGTCGCAGCGTGTGGCCAGATCATTAATGGTGTTCACCATGGTTTCTTTGTCCGGCCAGAGGGTAGGGCGCAGATTCGGATCAAGGGAGACGGTTTTTCCGCTCTTCTTCATAAATTCCATGGCATGCACCGAGAATTCATGGCAGGTCTTCGACAATGCCGAAGAGATGCTTGTAACGTGCAAATGCCCTGCGGAAGCGAAATACGCCTCATCGAAATCGGCCAGACTCAGCTTGGAGGCCGCGGAATTTTTGCGGAAATATTCAACCTTGGGATCTCCGGTCAGCACCTTGGATTTGATCAGCATGCCGGTCGGGGATTCTTTGGTGTACGTGATGCTGCCGGTATCAATCTGCTCTTTGTTCAGCGCACCAACTATAAATTGGCCGAAGTTGTCTTCGCCAAGTTTCGTTACATACCCGGTTTTGTGCTCAAGACGTGATAATCCGGTAGCCACATTGCTCTCTGCACCGGCCAGAGCTTTGGAAAAAGAAGTAACCTCGTGCAGCGGGCCCACCTCATTGGCATAAAACATAGCCATCGGCTCTCCGAATGTAACTGCATCCAGCTGTTTGCTCATGAATAGTTCCTCCTCGGGGAAGCTTACAACCCCTGTATAAATGATTTGTAATTTGAAATTATCATATAAATCGGTTTTCTACAATAAGACACTCCTCACTCAAATGAATTTTTTTAATATGATCACATCGGATGGGCTGAAAAAAACCTTATTATAAAAGGGGTTTTATGATTGTTTTGAGAATTTTACGTTCTGTTCACATAAAAATATATTGACGTAAGAAGACATTGTTATTACTATTTTCTTATAAGGTTTTGACTTATGGTTAGTAAATTAGATAAAATTGTTTATCTAAATTAATATTCTAAATATCAAGGATTTAACGAAAGGGAGTTTATGATGAAGAAGATAAAAGTATTGCAGAACATCACATCCGTTGGCGTAGTGGCTGTAATTCGTGCCGACAATGCAGACGATGCTTTCAAAATGTCCGCAGCCTGTATCGAAGGTGGACTGAATAACATTGAAGTTACCTTTACCACTCCGGATGCGGACGTAGCAATCAAACGGCTGGTAGCCGAATATGGAAGCCGTGCAGTGATCGGTGCAGGTACAGTACTTGATCCACTTACAGCAAGAATCGCTATTCTGGCAGGTTCGGAATTTGTGGTCAGTCCTTCTTTTGAAGAAGAAACCGCCAAAATGTGTAATCTCTACGGTATCCCTTATATGCCAGGCTGCATGACATTAAATGAAATGAAAGAAGCACTGAAGCTGGGCGTGGATGTATTGAAGCTATTTCCGGGGAGTGCTTTCGGACCTGATTATGTCAAAGCCGTCAAAGGGCCCATGCCGCATGTCAACATTATGCCTACCGGCGGCGTGGATCTGAACAATATGGAAAAATGGATTTCCAACGGCTGCATCGCTGTAGGCATCGGCGGCAACCTGACCGCTCCAGCCAAGGAAGGCCGCTACGATCAGATCACTGAGCTTGCCGCCAAGTATGTGGCAAAGTTCAAGGAAATTAAGGGCGCTTAGATCCCGCCCCGATTAACAACATTACAAGGATTCAACTACAAAACAGCCGGTTTGCACCTTGAGAAGGGTACAGCTGGCTGTTTTGTGTCTTTTCTGATTTCATTTTTGTTACAATCTTTCTATAAAAGAGTATTTGAATGATTGAAGCTTCCCCTGTATGCTTAGTAAGGATTATGGATACCGAAAAAATTGATTACAGGCTTGCAACAAATTCGCAGTCTTGCGCGTCAGTAAGATTGCATAGAGAGGGGGAACCTTCGTGGTGGAGCAGGGACTCATCAGAGCCGCTCAAGCGGGCGATCGCGACGCTCTAATCACCCTATTGCGAGAAATTGAAGGGCATGTATATAAGACGGCCTTCTACATTCTGCATAATGAACAGGATGCTTTGGATGCTTCACAGGAGGCGCTTATCCGCGTGTATACCAAAATCGGTTCTTACGAGGAAAAAGCCCAGTTCAAAACGTGGGTACAGCGGATCGTGACCAACATATGTATTGATAAGTTCAGAAGAACGAAACCTACGGTTTCCATTGATGAACATGAAATGGTGTTTCCGGATACACATAATGTGGAACGTGAAGTGTTGTCCGGTTATCTGGCGGAGGATATTCGGGAGGCGATTGATCAGCTTCCGGAACATCATCGTACAGTAATCGTACTGCGGTACTTACAGGATTTTTCTTACAACGAGATTGCAGATTCGCTTGACCTGCCCCTGAATACAGTGAAATCGTACCTGTTCCGGGCTAGGCAGCAACTGCAGAATAGACTTCAGGAGTATCAGAAAGGTGGTGTATCAGGATGAAATGCGCGGAGGTGATGGAATGGATGCACCGCTATCTGGATCATGACTTGAGCCAAGAAGAAATCATTGAAATGTTCCGTCATATTGACAATTGTCCTTCTTGCGCGGATGTCTTTGACCGTCTGAGTGTGCTCT
Source organism: Paenibacillus sp. 22594 (assembly GCF_052044425.1). NCBI lineage: Bacteria > Bacillati > Bacillota > Bacilli > Caryophanales > Paenibacillaceae > Paenibacillus > Paenibacillus sp. 22594. The sequence goes on along the minus strand of NZ_JBQENA010000013.1, from coordinate 38,989 downwards.
CCCAGCAACTTGAGCAGCTGCCGGACGTGAAGCCACCTTTCAGTCTGGTTGATTCGATTTTGCCTCGGCTTGACGAACTGGATCGTGTTGACGCCCAGGAACCGGTCATGACGAGCACAGAAGAATCCAAGGCTGTTCCGTTCACCCGTAAAAGCACCCGAGGCAAGTCCTCCAAGGGATCATCCCTGGCGACACGGACAGGTATCGGCGCAGTGGCGGCGGCAGTGATACTGCTTATAGCTATTTTTAACATGCCTGACAGTATGCCTGCAGCAGATGTGGATATGGCACTTAATCAGGCTGCAGATACAAACTCTGGACAGACTATGCAAAAGACTGATGAGGCGGCAGGATCTGAACCGGGTGCAGTACAGGACGGCAGTGGGGATAGCGCAGATAGGGCGGCAGGGATTACAGAACAGGACAATAAAACGTTTTCGGCTACCGGGAACAATACTTCCGGCGGTGCAGATGAGATGATGACTCCATCTACGGCACCAACTCCGGATTCCCCGGCGGTTACACCTGACCCAACCAAAGAGCCGGCATCCTTCAAGCGGCAGATCACGTCGGAGCCTGACAAGGACCCTGCCACACCTGCGGTAGAGGATATGAAGATTAGCACTTCTGATCAGGATACCAGCGGGGACAATGCTTCTCCGGACAGCCCGCCAAAAAGCAAATCCGGAGCGAATAATTCGATCAGCGAGTCGCAGCAGTTTCCTTCATCGGAAGAAGCCGGGGTGATGGGCTTGCACTCGGCACTGGTTTCACCCTCGCCTTTGACATCGCCGGACGGACGTTTTGGCGCTGAGCTCGCGGGCCAGCAGCTTGTACTCTATGCCATACCGTCCGGCGCTGCGAGAGACAATTGGACGGCGCTGACATCACTTCCCTTGGAGGGGGAATGGGTGTCCGGCCAATGGTCGGAAGACAGCCGTGTATTCACTTATGTGACCCTGCAGAACGGCAATCAAATGACCAAGAGCTATACCGTCCCGGATTCGGTAATATCTGCAGCCCCATCCGGTTCACCATCAGCTTCTCCTACAGCACCTGCGGCTACTCCGGACGCGGCAACGTCTACAAAATAATCGCAGAGTGGAACTTTTTACGCAGTATAGGAATATACTATAGTAAGAGGACAGGAGATACAGGATCGTGAGAACCATCGGTATGACCGCCGGCTGGAAAGTTTCTAGAGCTTTTCCTACCGTCGTTTATATAGATGCGCCGCGGAAACGGAGCAACTTTGGCCATGGCTGCCGGAGTTGCTCCGTTTTTGCGCAAATATATGCCGTTTCCACTAGATGTCTATGTTTAAAGATGCTTTTTTGTTACAATATTCAAAGACTGAAATGAAAAAGGAAGTGGCAGGATGGATGCCAAAACGGCGGCCAAAGACATCAAACAAGGAAATGTTTCGCCACTCTACGTGCTGTACGGCAGCGAGAAGTTCCGGATGAATGAATTTGCGGCTTTTCTGGAGGAGCATCTGATTGCCAAAGAGGACCGCGATTTTGCAGTCATTCCCTTTGATCTTTCCGAGACGCCGGTGCAGGCTGTTGTGGAGGAAGCGGAGACTGTGCCGTTTATGGTGGAGCGGAAGCTGCTGCTGGTGCGTGACGCCTCCCTGTTCACTGCAGGAAAAGATAATGCCAAAATCGACCATCGCATAGAAGTTCTCAGCGAATATATGCAGCATCCGGCAGAGTTCAGTGTGATCGTCTTCATGGTCAATAATGACAAGTTGGATGAACGGAAAAAAATCGTTAAGACGGCCAAGGCTGCAGGGACTGTGCTTGCCTTCAACCCGTTAGGCGCAGAGGAGCTGCTTCGCTGGGTCGAGAAGGGCTTTCGGGACCGGGGCTGCGTGTCGGCACCGGGTGCCGCAGCAGCTCTTGTGGCCAATGCCGGAACAGGGCTGCAGGGATTGTCGGCGGAGATGGACAAGCTGAGCCTGTTCGCAGGCAAGGGTGGGACCGTGGACGCCGCAGCTATCGAGAGCCTGGTGCACCGAGGGACCGAACAGAACGTGTTTACACTGGTGGAGGATATCGCCAATCTGCGCCTGGACAAGGCACTGAATACACTCTATGAGCTGCTGAAGCAGCGCGAAGAGCCGATCAAGATTGCAGCGCTGATTGCGAGGCAGTTTCGGATGATTTTGCAGGTGAAGGATTTGTCTGCCCAGAGCTACTCGCAAGGCCAGATCGCTTCCCAGTTGGGGCTGCATCCTTATGCCGTCAAGCTTGCCGGTGAACAGGCACATAAGTTCGAGAGCCAGCGGCTGCGGCAGATTCTCAGCTTTCTGGCTGATCTGGACTACCAGATGAAGACAGGGGCCATCGATAAGGTGCTAGGTTTGGAGATGTTCATGTTACGGCTGGGAGCCTGAAGGTGGACCTGGTGATTTCAAGATTACAATAACAGCAAAAGCCTGCTCCGCAGCGTATTAACGCTAACGGGCAGGCTTTTGTTGGCTATTTCTGCTGGGAAACAAAAAAACCTAACCGTATGCAGCATAGCGGTCAGGTTCTTATAGTGCTCATTATTAATGTCGCCCTTGGCTTAGGCTTGAGCCTTAAGAGCGTTCAATTTCTTCGCCAAGCGGGATTTTTTGCGGGCAGCCGCATTTTTATGAACCAGGCCTTTAGTTACAGCCTTGTCCAGCTTTTTGGAAGCAGCTTGGAAAGCAGCTTGAGCAGTTTCCACTTCAGTACCAGTCAGAGCTACATCAGCAGTTTTCACAGCTGTACGAAGCGCAGATTTCTGGGAAGCGTTCAGTGCACGGCGTTTTTCGGTCGTCTTGACGCGTTTTACCGCGGATTTGATATTTGGCATTGCATTCACCTCCTGAAAGACATTCGAAATCATCAAATGATTCACAACTTAAAATAGTTTAGCATGACCGCACACAAAATGCAAGACTAATGCTTTTAATTTAACCCATTCCGGCTTGAATAAAGCAAGGCCTTCACTCGCACACTATCATCAATATGGATAAGGAGGCTGAACTAATAATGGAACTGGATCTTCAGCTATATTCGGTACGCACAGATTTGGCGCTGGAAGCCAAAGAAATGGCTCAGGGACCGCAAAAAACGCCAATCCCCGGTGTGAACGAAGAGGTAGAGGAAGCGGATGGCATTAAGGTTACCCGTCTTGCCGTAGCGAATAATGCAGGCTCACAGGCCATTGGACGCGCCATAGGAAACTACGTGACGCTGGAGGTTCCGGCACTTCGCGGCGGCGACACTGGTCTGCAGCAGAAGGTATCCGTGGTTTTTGCGAGAGAATTTGAACAGTTCATGGACAGAATCGGTATTGACCGCGACTCGTCGGTACTGATTGTCGGTCTCGGCAACTGGAACGTAACTCCGGATTCACTGGGACCGCTCGTTGTGGAGAATTCGCTGGTTACACGCCAGTTCTACGAGTTGGTTCCCGATCAAGTCTCTCCAGGTTACCGCAAGGTGAGCGCAATTGCACCAGGTGTGCTGGGGCTGACCGGTATTGAGTCCAGCGAAGTGGTCCAGGGAATCGTGGACCGTACGAAGCCCGACGTTATTATCGCGATAGATGCACTGGCATCCCGTTCACTGGAACGGATTAATACGACCATACAAATCGCCGATATCGGCATCCATCCCGGTTCCGGGATTGGCAATAAACGCCGGGGGCTAACCAAGGAGATTCTCGGGATACCCTGTATTGCGATCGGCGTTCCTACCGTCTGTTATGCTTCGACCATCGTGAACAATGTGCTGGAGATGATGAGCAGACATTTTGGACAGGTTGGAGCCGGAGCCGCCCACACCAAAGAAATTATGGGCATGCTGGACGACATCTCTGAACAGGAACGGCTGTCGCTCGTCAAAGAAGTGCTGGAACCGCTCGGACATGATCTGATTGTTACGCCGAAGGAAATTGATGAATTTATTGAAGAAATCGCCAACATCGTAGCCAGTGGACTGAACGCTGCACTGCATGAGGCTGTGGATCCGGGCAATGTGGGAGCGTATACCCACTGAAATCTGTCCTACGGTATGCCATACCTGCCCAATCTGCCTGCCGGCAGACTGGGCTTTTTAAATATAAGGATTTATAGGTTTCACGCTATATATCATCCTTCTATTTCTCGCTGAAACGGATTCCGTCCCTTAAAAGGACAGCGAAGCCGTTTCCACTTGCGGCGGATAAACAATGCTTCATTAAGAGGGACTGGCTAAGCCACGTCTTCCTTTTCTCTCATTTCAGGTTCTACCATTCCTCTTCCGCTCATAGATTGGGAGTATAAGAGATTACAGAGGGCTGGAGGAGGACATAACAATAATGAACAGAAAATGGTTTCAGCTATGGAATATCGGCCGGCTGCGGGGGAAGCTGCTGGATTTTCTGTCGCTGGGGAGAACGATGCTGCTGCTGGCCGGAGGTTCACTTGTGTTTTTTATGCTGCTTGGAGCCGGTGGATTGGCCGGTCAAAAGCTGAACTCTTCACCCATTCCCTCAATGAAAGGGTTGGCGGCTTCCTTATCCAGCGGGCTTTTTATGGAACTGCTCGGTATGGAGGTTCCCCATCTGCCGAAAGGTGAAGAGCCGTCTGCATTTTCGGGCAAAAACGTAACTTCCTTCGTCTTTCGGATGCTGACCAGTGTGGACCCCGGCGACCCGAAAAGCCTGCTCTCCCGTGAAGTTCCGGGCCTGGCCGCGGATGATCCGTTCCTGCTGCGTCTGGGCTCTGGCGGGGCCAAGGATGCTCCTGCGGACTACCATCCGGGAACAGATGAGCTGGCAACTGGAGATTCCGGTGGGAATGGTAAAGGGGATGAGACAGGAACAGAAGCGGGGTCAGGCGGAACAGAGCCTGCGCACAGCGACGGATCGGACGAGCCGGATGGCGGTGAAACGGCCGCACCGCAGCCTGAGCCTACCCTCGCACCGGATTCATCAGGCGGCAACGGCAGTGAGGCCACACCCGGCAGCAGCCAGGATACTTCGATCAAACGGATCTTAATCTATCATTCCCATCCCCGCGAGGCCTATAATCCGCTGCTGGGGGTAGAGAGTGACAATCCTAGCTCCGCTATTCCTTCCAAAAATGTAATGCTGGTAGGCTCATATATTGCCAAAAGACTGGAGCAGCGCGGAATTGGTACTGTTCATAAACAAGAGGATTACGCCACGAAGGTGCCGGACTACAATTGGAACTTTTCCTATAAATATTCAAGAATGACTGTCAAGGCTGTGCTAAGTGCCAACCAGGAAATGAATGAAATGATTGATATCCATCGTGATTCGCAGCGGCATGGCAAAACCACGGCCGTCATTGACGGAAAAAGTTACGCTCAGGTGTATTTTATCCTCGGTCATGCGAATAAAGATTGGAAGAAGAATGAGGCGTTCGCAAACAAAATCCATCAGCTGCTCGAAAAAAAATATCCAGGCGTTTCCCGTGGTATCTGGGGCAAGTCCTCCGGGAATGGCAATAATGGCGAGTATAATCAGACTCTTTCTCCTAACAGTGTGTTAATTGAGGTGGGCGGAATCGACAATTCTGCAGATGAACTGAAGCGGACAGCGGATATTTTGGCGGATGCTATTGCCGATGTGTACTGGAGCAGTCACGATGCGGAGAAAGCGGCGGCACCTGATGCCGGAGCAAGCCCCGGGAAGCAGAGTGACTGATTCATAAAGCAGAAAGGAGTGCATGAGATGTCGCGGTTCGGAAAAAAACTGGTCGTAGTCGGCATATCGTTGGGGATCGGCATATTGGCAGGCATGCAGTTCAGCAGCAGTATGGGTACCAATGCTTCTACAGTACTACCTGGCTGGAATGGTGCAACCGGGACAGCCCAAACTGCCCCTGCTGGCCAGAAGACTGAGGCGCGAACTGTCCCAGTGGCAGGTTTGACGCAAGGCGGGCAAGCCTATGTGTATGTTCCTGTGGCTGTAGACCCGGTTACTGGCGCGTACACGGTTGTCCCGGTGCAGCCGCAAACCACTGCGGGACAGAGCGCAGCCGGCAATCTGCCGCAGCAGGAGGTTCCGGACTACAGCAGTATGAGTCCGGAACAGATCCTGATCCCTGAAGAGCAGAAGCCCACTGTAGACAAGCTTGCCGACAAAACAGCGGGGCTGCTGCAAGAAGCGTCACAAAAGAGCATCCGCTGGGTGGTCTCGCTGTTCGATTCTGCTGAAGAATAAGACTTACGCGGACCCTGTAATGCGGCCTATCGTGAATTCTTGTTTCGTACAAAGTAGCGGATTCGCCTCCCTTAGGGGATGGGGAATCCGCTTTATTCTTGCCGCGGACCTTTTCTTGGAGCGTCTGGGGGCAGGCGGGATTGATGGGCGAAGCGTGTACTGTTATAATAAGTGGATTAACATTAGGCTGTCTGTGGGGGTAAGGAATGACTGACGTTCAGAAAAGACAACAACAAATCCGCAATTTCTCGATTATTGCACATATAGACCATGGTAAATCGACACTTGCCGACCGCATTTTGGAATACACAGGCGCGCTTACTTCGCGCGAAATGCAGGAGCAGGTGCTGGACCAGATGGATCTGGAGCGCGAACGCGGCATCACCATCAAGCTGCAGGCTGTGCGCTTGACCTATCGTGCCGATGATGGGCAGGATTATTATCTCAACCTGATTGACACACCGGGGCATGTCGATTTCACGTATGAAGTTTCCCGCAGTCTTGCGGCCTGTGAAGGCGCACTTCTGGTGGTGGACGCTGCACAGGGAATTGAAGCCCAGACCCTGGCCAACGTATATCTGGCGCTGGACAACAACCTGGAAATTCTGCCGGTCATCAACAAGATTGACCTGCCGAATGCTGATCCTGACCGGGTGAAGCAGGAAATTGAGGATGTCATCGGATTGGATACCAGCGAAGCGGTACTTGCTTCCGCCAAAGCCGGTATCGGCATCAAGGAAATCCTGGAACAGGTAGTGAAGCAAGTTCCTGCACCGACCGGGAATTCCGAAGAGCCGCTGAAGGCGCTGATTTTTGACTCTCACTATGATCCGTACAAAGGTGTTATCGTCTATGTGCGTGTTATTGATGGCAGTATCCGCGCCGGTTCGAAGATTAAGATGATGGCAACGGACAAGACCTTTGAGGTTATTGAGGTCGGTGCGTTCATGCCGCGTATGAGCATCGTATCCGAACTTAACATCGGTGATGTTGGTTTCATCGTAGCCGGAATCAAGCATGTCGGCGATACCCGCGTGGGTGATACCGTAACAGATGCCAAGAATCCGACACCGGAGCCGCTGCCGGGTTACCGCAAGATCAACCCGATGGTATATTGTGGTCTCTATCCGATCGAAACCTCGGATTACAATGACTTGCGCGAAGCACTGGAGAAACTGCAGCTCAACGATGCTTCACTCAGCTTTGAGCCGGAAAGCTCAAGCGCGCTGGGCTTTGGCTTCCGTTGCGGCTTCCTGGGACTCTTGCACATGGAGATTATTCAGGAGCGGATTGAGCGTGAATTCAATCTGCCGCTGATCACCACGGCACCAAGCGTAATTTACCGCATTAAGCTGACCAACGGTGAGATCATTCAGATCGACAACCCGTCGCATTATCCGGAGATTGGCACGATCGACTATATTGAAGAGCCGTATGTCAAAGCCGGAATCATTGTACCGAATGACTACGTAGGTACGGTCATGGAGCTGTGCCAGAACAAACGCGGTGAATTCGTCAACATGGAGTATCTGGACACAAGCCGCGTGACCATCACATATGAGATTCCGCTGTCCGAGATTGTCTATGACTTCTTTGACCAGCTGAAATCAGGAACGAAAGGCTATGCTTCCTACGATTATGAAGTATCGGGCTACCGCCAGTCGAACCTGGTTAAGATGGACATTCTGCTAAATAATGAGCAGGTCGATGCCTTGTCATTCATCGTCCACCGTGACCGCGCTTATAACCGCGGCCGCATCATTTGTGAGAAGCTGCGCGGCATCATCCCGCGGCAAATGTTCGAGGTGCCGATTCAGGCTTCTGTCGGAACAAAAGTCGTGGCCCGCGAGACCGTTAAGGCGATGCGCAAGAACGTTCTAGCCAAATGCTACGGCGGTGACATTTCGCGTAAGCGGAAGCTGCTGGAGAAGCAGAAGGAAGGCAAGAAGCGCATGAAGCAGGTCGGCAGCGTTGAAGTGCCGCAGGAAGCGTTCATGGCGGTGCTTAAGATTGACGAGTAGCTGTGAGGCGAGCTCCGGCTCGTACTAAGTAACAATCGCTAGTGTGTTCTGACGGGAAGCCTGACGGCTTCCCTTTTCTGGCTAAATATATAGTATAGATAACTTTTATTGAACAAAGGAGACAGCTATGACAAACCTGAATAATGGCCGTCCCCCGGAGGCCGTGTACATTCATATCCCTTTCTGCACCAATAAATGTTTTTACTGCGATTTCAATTCCTACGTCCTGAAGGATCAGCCGGTCACGGATTACCTGCAAGCGCTGGACCGGGAAATGGAACTTACGGTGAAGAATACTCCGCCTGGTGTGATCAAGACGATTTTTGTCGGCGGGGGAACACCTACGGTGCTGAAGCCGGATGAAATGGCCTATTTTCTAAAATCGGTCCGCACACACTTCCCACAGTGGGATGAGAATATAGAGTTCTCTATGGAAGCTAATCCTGGTACCACAGATCAAGATAAGCTTGCAGTCATGAAGGAAGGCGGCGTCAACCGGGTCAGTTTTGGCGTACAGGCTTTTCAGAATGAGCTGTTAAGCGGCATTGGACGCATTCATAACGTGGATGATGTCTACCGCAGTCTGGAGAACGCGCGCAGTGTGGGTCTGCATAATCTGTCGGTTGATCTTATGTTCGGACTGCCGAATCAGACCGTTGATATGCTGAAGGAGAGTATAACCAAGGCACTGGAGCTGAATTTGCCGCATTATTCAATTTATAGTCTCAAGGTCGAGGAAAATACACTGTTCCATACCCTCTTTAACAAGAACAAGCTTCCGCTGCCCAGCGAAGAGGATGAACTGGAGATGTATCTCCTGCTGATGTCTACTATGGAAGCTGCAGGTTACGGGCAATATGAGATCAGTAACTTTGCCAAGCCGGGGATGGAGAGCCGCCACAATATTACGTACTGGCGCAATGAGGATTATTATGGCCTTGGGGCCGGGGCGCATGGATATGTGAAACGGCAGCGGCATATGAATATCAAGGGTGTGAATCCATATATTGAAGCTTCGCTTAAGGGGCTGCCGCGTCTGGACAGCTTCAGGGTCTCCGAGCAGGAGGCGATGGAGGACTTCATGATGGTGGGCTTACGCATGCGTGAGGGCGTGTCGGATCAAGCGTTCCGGACACAGTTCGGGAAGTCTCTGCAGGATATTTTTGGAGGATCGCTGAGCAAAATGCTTGCCGCCGGTCTGCTCGAGCAGGATGGAGACATCTATCGTCTAAGCAAGCAGGGTATCCTGTTCGGGAACGATGTTTTCGGTGAATTTGTCGGGGCTTTGACAGAGGTTTAATTTTAAAATACCTCTTGAATTGTAATTCACTCTGTTGTATATTTATTCATATTAACAACAAGGGGTGAGTCAAAGTGCTTGTCAAAACGGAGAAGGTCCGCCAGTCGGCTCCTGCGGGAGACCACAAGGTGATATGCAGAAATGCTACGGTGGAGGATGTAGAGCCGCTGTATTTAATGATAGAAGAATACGCTCAGAGCGGAATTATGCTTCCCCGTTCCAGGCAAGCACTGACCCGCCAGATTAACCAGTTCGTGATTGCCGAATTAGACGGCAAATTCATCGGCTGCGGATCGCTGTTCAGACTGGGCGCTGATCTCGTAGAGGTCCGTTCGATCGGATTGCGTGATGAGGGTAAAGGCAAAGGCGTGGGCTCGATGATCCTGGAGAAGCTGACGGAAGAAGCAAAACGTCAGAAGATTCCCAAGATTATGGCGCTGACTTATGCAGTGGACTTTTTTCTCAGAAACGGCTTTACCGTTGTAGAGAAGGAGATTTTCCCGGAGAAGGTCTGGACCGATTGCGTGAACTGCAAGAAGCAGCATGCCTGCGATGAAATCGCCGTGCTGAAGAAGCTGGATTAATAACCGAGAGGCATTAGCCTTCGGGTTTACCTTATATAATACAAAACCACTTTTCTGCAGGCCGAAGCCGTTTGCGGAAGAGTGGTTTTTTTGATGCTTTTGATAACCATCGAATGAATGAGGCGAAAGAAGAGTTTGGCGGCAACAAGATGAGAAGCTTATGCGTATAGCCGATGGGTTATTTCACATATATCAGCTTACGCTGCTCTTCCACCAGTCTTGCAAGTTCAGGTGTAGCATAACAGGAAGGATGGAAGGCTTCGAACATCGTGTTATAAGTAATTCTTCTGCTGGAGCCGTCGGTCATTTCAATTTCAAGCCAGTATTTATCCCCTACCCATTGTTTGGTCTCTTTCGACAACTGGTCAAACGGGATGTATTTGAGCTTCGGATACTCCCGGATAAATACGGCGCTAGCCTCAGGTGTGAAATCTTTCAGAGGACTCCCGTCCATGCCGCTGGTAAAACGGACGGTCTTGATTTTGCCTTCAATATCAAGCAGGTCGTTCATCGTTTGGGCAGAGGGGTTATCGGTAGCCTCATACAGCCTTTCACCTGCCATTAACCGGGCCGAGGTTTTATACCCTTTTACTGCGTAGAGTGGTGTTCCCACTTCCAGCACTGTGGCGTCTCCATTCTGCATGGGATTGCGCGGACACTGATGATCGGCTTTGCGGTAGTTGATTTTACCGATACGGTCTCCTGTTTTCAACCCGCTGATGTCTCCGTCGTTATTATCCATGTAGGTAATGTCATTCCATCGGAGGACAGAAGCATAGTCTACATCACCGTAATAACATTTGTACGGCCCCATTTTCTCCGGCATCCCAACCGGCATGCAGCCTGACAGTATAAGAGCGGCCATCATCATGCTAAATGCAGCGAGTAACCATCGTTTTGGTGACTTCATTTCACACCCCCATAAATAACAGACGAAGGAGTGGGGAATTGGTTGCGGAATGCATACTGAAATATGGATTTATCTTGAATAAAATGTAACTCTGGCTTATCCTTTTAATTAGGACGTTCGTTCAATTTCATCAAGGATGGTAGTATTATGAATAAAAGGCATTATGACAGTAACGAGACCCGGTCACTCATTGCAGACAAAGCGGCGCGGCTCTTTGCGCAAAAAGGTTTTTCCGGAACTTCAATCGCTGATATTTCCAGAGAGTCCGGCTGCAGCAAAGGGCATATTTATTATCATTTTGAAAATAAAGAGAAGCTCTTTGTCTATCTCGCTCTGGAAACGATGCGTTCCTGGAAAGAACGGTGGGAGGCGGTTTCCGTAAATTATGGTACGGCTGTAGAGAAGCTCTACGCGATGGCTCATTTCGTTCAGAACAACTTTAAAACGCCGCTTTTGCAGGCTGGACAGGAATTAGGCAGCAACCCGGCGACTTCACCGGAAACAGTAGCACAACTGAGAGGGCTCGCTTCAACGCCTATGCATGCTTATTATGAAATATTCAAGCTGGGGTTGGAGAACGGAGAATTCGACCTCACTGAAGCGGAGCTTACGTCTACGGGCTTCTTGTTCGGAACATTGCTCGGCGGGCTGTGTCAATATTTGTTTACGATGGAGTCTATAGCGTTAGAGGGACTTTTTCAGCGCAGTGTAACTGTTTTTGTGGACGGGATTCGAAGTAAAGGGTAAAAGGCAGTAAGTGCCTTCTGCTTAGTTAGATTAGAACGAACGTACTATTTTGTTCCAATGTGGTAAATTGATACTCACATACTTAGTTAAGGAGAGATGAGAAATGGTAAAGATTACACGGGTAGGGATCGTTACCGGAGGTGCTTCAGGTATTGGCAAGGCCTTGTGCAAGGAGCTTTTAACAAGAGGGGTGTACATTGTTATCGCTGATCTGAACGCAGAGGAAGGGCTTAGGACGGCGGCTGAACTTGAGCGGATGGGCGGGGAGTGCCGCTTCATTCAGGTGGATGTCACTGATGGAACTGCGGTAAAAGCAATGGTAGATGGTATTTACCGGGATTTTGGGCGTTTGGATTATATGTTCAACAATGCGGGAATTGCAATGTACGGGGAGATTGGGGATATGACACAGCAGAACTGGCAAAGGATCGTGGATGTGAATCTGTGGGGAGTCATTCATGGGGTGCAGGCAGCCTATCCTTTAATGATGAAGCAAGGTTTCGGGTACATAGCCAATACGGCTTCTGCAGCCGGTCTGGGACCTGCTCCTGGAAGTGGGGCTTATTCCGCAACGAAGCATGCGGTGGTGGGGCTGACGACTTCTCTGCATTATGAGGCAGAGGCATATGGTGTAAAGGTAAGCTGCTTGTGTCCGGCATTTGTCGACACGCCGATTTTTGAAAGCGGTGAAGCGGTACATATGGATAAGAAGAAAGTATTGACCCAAGTGAAAAAGCAAAAGCTTATGACACCGGAGTATTTTGCCGCTCTTGCGTGTAAAGGCTTGGAGAAAAATGAAGCGCTGGTGAACCCGATGCCGCTGCGCCGGACGATGGATATTTTGTTTACGCTTTTTCCTTTTCTGCACCGTAAGGTAATGCAACTGGTCTGCCGTACCACGCGGGAAGCCCGGCTGGACTGAAATGGGCGAAGCCAAGATACTGAACTGACTTGACAATGCCAAGGTCAGTTTGGTATTTTTGTATTAGTGGTTAGCACTCATCTAACTAGAGTGCTAACGAATCGGGAGCCGCAGCCGACAGGAGGGGATTTGCATGTTAACCGAACGCCAGAGAATGATTTTGAATGCCATCGTAGATGATTACATTACTTCTGCCGAGCCGGTTGGTTCGCGAAGCATTTCCAAACGGGGAGATGTAGGCTACAGTCCTGCAACGATCCGTAACGAAATGGCCGACTTGGAGGATTTGGGTTTTCTGGAACAGCCTCATACTTCGGCAGGCCGAATTCCTTCCCATAAGGGCTACCGCTATTATGTGGACCATCTGGTACCATGGAATTCCGCTGAATCGGCTGAACTCGGCACGATCCGTGCATTTTTTGCCGAGAAGCTTAATGCCACGGAGCAGGTTATCCAGCATGCGGCAATGATTTTATCCAATATGACGAATTACACTTCCATCCTCTTGGGGCCGGAGGTTTTTCATACTTCATTGCGCCATTTCCAGCTGCTGCCGCTGGATGACAACACCGCTGTGGCGATCATTGTTACAAGTACCGGCCAGGTAGAGAATAAGACCGTAAGTATTCCACCGGGAATTTCTCTGTCCGAGATGGAGAAAGTGGTTAACCTGCTCAACAGCAAGCTGGTGAATGTTCCGCTCTATAAGCTGAAGAGCCAGCTGTATTCCGAGCTTGGGGAGGAAATGCAGCGCCACATCTCCCACTATGAGGAATTAATGAAGGTGCTGGACACGGCACTCGAAAGTGACCATGAACAGCGCATCTATCTCAGTGGAGCGACCAATATGCTTACCCAGCCGGAGTTCAAGGACGTCGACAAGGTGAAGGATATACTCGACCTGCTGGAAGAAACGCCTACACTCCTCAAAATGCTTGCTCCCGCATCCGGGGGGCCCGGAATGCAGGTGCGAATCGGCATGGAGAACAAGCATGAGGCTTTTGCCAACTGTAGTCTGATTACCGCCACGTACTCGCTGGACGGGAAGGCACTTGGAAGCATTGGCATCCTCGGTCCAACCCGGATGGAATATGCGCGCGTAATGGGCATACTGGGGATTCTGTCCCGGGATTTGACAGCGATGCTGGCACACTGGTATAAGTGAACAGAGCGTTAATTGATTTCGTGAATGATTTTAAGGAGGTGAAGACAACTTGAAAGAGGAAAAGATTCAGGATACTAATGAAATTAAGGATCAGGTAATACATGAGAATCAGGCAGCCGATGAGGCTGAAACAGCCCCTGAGAATAGTGCAGAAGCTTCGGAAGAGGCCTTCGAGGGGGCTTCGGGAACTGGAGAAGCAGCGAGACGCCTGCAGGAGCTGGCTGAAGAATATCAAGGACGTGCGCTGCGTGTGCAGGCCGATTTTGACAACTTCCGCCGCCGTACCCAGAAGGAAAAAGAGGAACTGGCACAGTATGCCACAGCCAAGCTGGTAGGTGAACTGATTCCGGTACTCGACAACTTCGAACGCGCAATTGCCACAGCTCCGGCCAGTCCGGAATTTGAGGCCTTTAACAAAGGTGTGAATATGATTTTCCAGCAGCTGGAAGGGGTATTGAAGTCTGAAGGCCTTGCAGCCATGGAATCAGTAGGACAGCCTTTCAACCCTGAATACCATCAGGCCATCATGCAGGTGGAGAGCGAGGAGCACGAGGAAGGCATCGTGACGGAAGAGGTCCAAAAGGGCTATCTCCTGAAGGATAAGGTTCTTCGTCCAGCCATGGTCAAAGTCAGCATGTAGTCCTGTCTATATATGCCGGTTGTATATGAGTTCCAATCCATTACTTAATAGAAAATCCAACTGGAGCTAAGGCTCCATATCATTTTGAGGAGGCACATTACTGTGAGTAAAGTTATCGGTATTGACTTAGGAACCACCAACTCTTGCGTGGCCGTTATGGAAGGCGGCGAAGCCGTCGTTATTCCGAATCCGGAAGGTGCGCGTACAACCCCATCGGTTGTAGGCTTCAAGAAAGACGGCGAGCGTATCGTCGGTGAAACAGCCAAACGCCAGGCCATTACGAACCCGGACCGCACCATCGCATCCATCAAACGCCACATGGGCACGAACCACAAAGAAAGCATTGACGGCAAAGACTACTCTGCACAAGAGATCTCGGCCATGATTCTGCAAAAGCTGAAATCCGATGCTGAAGCTTATCTGGGCCAAACCGTTACTCAAGCAGTAATCACGGTTCCAGCCTATTTCAATGATAGCCAGCGTCAAGCTACTAAGGATGCAGGCAAAATTGCCGGTCTGGAAGTTCTGCGTATCGTGAACGAACCAACAGCAGCGGCTCTTGCTTATGGTCTGGAAAAATCCGAAGACCAAACCATTCTCGTCTATGACCTTGGTGGCGGTACATTCGACGTATCCATTCTTGAACTGGGCGACGGCTTCTTCGAAGTAAAAGCTACAAGCGGTGATAACCGTCTTGGCGGCGACGACTTTGACCAAGTGGTTATGGATTTCCTCGTAGCTGAATTCAAAAAAGAGCAGGGCATTGACCTGAGCAAAGATAAAGCAGCAGTACAACGTCTGAAGGATGCCGCGGAAAAAGCGAAAAAAGAACTGTCAGGCGTACTGACTACTACTGTATCCCTTCCGTTCATCACGGTTGTTGACGGCGTGCCTCAGCACCTTGAAATCAATCTGACCCGTGCAAAATTCGACGAGCTGACTGCAGGCCTGGTTGAACGTACACTCGGACCTACCCGCCAAGCGTTGAGTGATGCAGGCATGACTCCGGCTGATCTGAACAGAATCGTACTCGTAGGCGGTTCCACACGTATTCCTGCCGTACAAGATGCGATCAAGAAGCTTACCGGTAAAGAGCCTCACAAAGGCGTTAACCCGGATGAAGTGGTAGCCCTTGGTGCAGCCGTTCAAGCGGGTGTATTGACTGGTGATGTAAAAGACGTGGTATTGCTTGACGTAACTCCGCTGTCCCTGGGTATTGAAACTGCGGGCGGCGTGTTCACGAAGATGATCGAACGCAATACTACGATCCCTACAAGCAAATCGCAGGTCTTCTCGACCTTTGCCGACAACCAGCCAAGCGTGGAAATTCACGTGCTGCAGGGTGAACGTCAGATGGCGAACGGCAACAAGACCCTGGGACGCTTCATGCTGAACGAGATTCCACCGGCACCACGCGGCGTACCGCAAATCGAAGTTACCTTCGATATTGACGCCAACGGTATCGTAAACGTATCGGCAACGGATAAGGGCACCAACAAGAGCCAGAAGATCACCATCACTTCTTCCAGCGGCCTGAGCGACGCAGAAGTTGAACAAATGATGAAGGATGCCGAGCTGCACGCTGAAGAAGACCGCAAGCGCAAAGAATTGGTAGAAGCGAAGAACTCTGCCGACCAACTTGTGTATTCTACAGATAAAGTAATCAAAGACCTGGGCGACAAAGTGGACGCTGCTGAAGTAGACAAAGCGAACGCTGCTAAGGATAAGCTGAAAGCTGCTCTAGAAACTGACAACCTGGAAGAAATCAACGCGGCTACAGAAGCGCTGACTGAGATCGTACAGCAATTGTCCGTGAAGCTGTATGAACAGGCTGCACAGGCAGAACAAGGCGCAGAAGGCGGCCAGGGAGCTCCTGAAGGCGCGAAGAAAGACAATGTTGTAGACGCTGACTACGAGGTTGTTGACGACGAGAAGAATCAAGGGTAACCTTAGACGATAAGTTTATTCTGAACGAAGGGAAGGTCAAGACCGGGGCATCCCGTGTTTTGACTTTCCTTTTAACATGTTACAGGGATTTTGAGTATTGATGTACGGAGGTGAAAGCAGTGGCAGATAAACGCGATTATTATGAGGTTCTGGGCCTCGGAAGAGATGCATCAGACGATGAAGTGAAGAAGGCGTACCGCAAGCTGGCGCGCCAGTACCACCCGGACGTCAATAAAGCGAGTGATGCGGAGGCTAAATTCAAGGAAGTGAAGGAAGCCTACGATGTGCTTAGCGACGGCCAGCAGCGTGCACGGTATGACCAGTATGGTCATATGGATCCCAGTCAGGGAATGGGCGGCGGCTTTGGCGGCGGTGGCGGTGATTTCGGAGGGCTTGGCGATATTTTCGATATGTTCTTCGGCGGCGGTGGCCGTCGTGATCCGAACGCTCCGCAGCGCGGCGGTGACTTGCAGTACACCATGACCATTGAGTTCAAGGAAGCGGTATTCGGCAAAGAAACCGACATCACCATTCCACGCACGGAGACCTGCGATACCTGCTTCGGCTCCGGTGCCAAACCCGGTACCAAACCGGAAACCTGCTCCGTATGCCACGGCAGCGGCCAACAGGAATTCGTGCAGAACACACCGCTTGGACAAATGCGCAACCGCCGTCCTTGCTCTCATTGCTCAGGCACAGGCAAGATCATTAAGGAAAAATGTACAACATGCGCTGGCCAAGGCAAAGTCAAGAAACAGCGCAAGATTCATGTCCGCATTCCGGGCGGCGTTGATGACGGTGCACAGCTGCGCATGACGGGCGAAGGCGAAGGCGGTACACGCGGCGGTCCGGCAGGCGATTTGTACATTGTTATCCGTGTGAAGACGCATGATTTCTTCGTACGCGAGAACGATGATATTATGTGTGAGGTTCCATTAACATTTGCACAGGCAGCGCTTGGCGACGAGATTGAAATTCCAACACTGACGGAAAAAGTGAAGCTCAAGATTCCGGCAGGCACACAGACCGGAACCTTCTTCCGGCTGAAAGGCAAAGGGGTTCCACATTTGCGCGGCTCAGGAACAGGAGATCAGCATGTACGTGTGATCGTCGTGACTCCTAGCAAGCTCAGTGACGAGCAGAAAGACCTGCTGCGCCAGTTTGCTTCTTACAATGGAGAAAATACACATGAGCAGGAGCAATCCTTCTTTGACCGTGTGAAGCGTGCATTCCGCGGCGACTGATTGTTGAAGGCTCTGAAGTTACAGCGATAAAATATCGATTTACACATAGACGTCTGCCCGTTCTCATAGAGGACGCACAGACGTCTTTTGCCGGGTAAAGTAGATCTATTTATTTCTGGATGAATGCAAAAAAAGATCGTGTATGGCTGAGCCATACACGATCTTTTTGTTACAGTAGCTTGGTATTCTCCATCTGCACTACTCGATCAAACCAATCTTGCTAAGGAGCTCGTAGAGAGCAGCAGCAGCTGTCTCACGGGTTGCTGGAGCAGTAGGATTGAAGGTCGTTCCAGTTTCACTGCCGATGATGCCGGCTTTGGACAGGGATTGCAGGCTGTCCTTCGCGTAAGGTGCTACTTTGGCACTGTCGGTGTATGCAGTGAACGAAGGATTTGCGGACTTCAATTCGGTTCCTGTCAGCTTAAGCGCTCTGTCGAGAATAACAGCAAGCTCTTGACGGGTTACCTTTTGGGTAGGAGCAAATTTGCCTTTGCCAATGCCCAGAATCAGGCCTGCTTTGGAAGCAGCGGCAACATCTTTAGCATACCAGTCAGATGATTTCACATCGGAGAAGGTAACGCTGGCATCGGTGCGCAAACCGAGTGCACGGGTCAACAGTGCGGTGAACTCAGCGCGTGTCAGATTGCTCAGCGGCGAGAAAGTTGTTGCCGAAGTGCCTTGGATAATCAGCTTGTCGGCCAAGGTCTGAATCGCAGCAGCCGATTTGGAAGCAGCGATATCCTTGAAGGCAGCAGCCGGTTTGCTTACTGCGGCGTACACCGAGAAGCCAGGGCGGCTAACTGTAACGATTGTCGTTCCATCCGTCTGAGGCGCGAATACAGAAGCAACAGGAGTTACCGATCCATTCTCTTCAAAGAGTACGCCTGCAGTTTTTGGCTGGATTGCACCAGGTACTGTAAAGGATCTCTTGATGAAAACATTATTTGGAACGTTCAAGTAAGTGCTGCTTGTTGCTGTAGTCCAGGAAGCTTCAAAGGAAATAGGGGTTCCGATTACCGTCGAACCAGGGGTACTTGCAGTCAGTTTGCTTGCAGCGTCAGGCTGTTGCTTAATGTCAAGCTTCAAGCTTTGGCCAGCAGGAGAAGCTGAGAGCAAGGATACCGGCAAGGATACAGCGGAACCGCCAATACTAACAATGATTGAGCTGCCCGAATGGATGCCAGCCAGCAGCTTCACTTGATCAGCAGTCAAGCTTAGCACTGCAGATTTGTCAGAGATGGTGCCTACGGAGATCACAACGGCAGTCTTGGAGGCAGCGGCTTTATCCAGAGCTGTCTTCAGATCACTGTCGTTAAGGGTTACCGTGGTTACGCCATCCTTCGATGCAGTTACAGGGGTTACAGTTACCTGTGTTGCCCCTTCTTCCACAAGGGTTTTAGCTGTTGCCGGAATCACTGGTGTTGTCGGTGCAACTATACCACCGCCACCACCGCCGCCACCGCCGCCAGTTGACGGAGCAGAGCCTGTAATAAACCGGAAAGAGGTATAGGTGCTGTAATATGTGTCATTGTTCAAATCAATCTTAATCGGTCCTTTAGTGTTGTCTTCTGCAGTGATAGCCAGAATCTCAAGCTTATAGATCCCATCGGTAATCGTTGCTACTGCAGGTTTGCCGCTGGCATCAACGATTGGATCACCGTTGCTGTCATAGGGCTGATAAGTGGCCCCGATAACCGTGGTGTAGCTGCCAGGTGCAAAGAATTTATCCGGTGCGCCCGTAGTGGATACCTGGAAAGAGCCTTTCTTGGCATCGTCCATACCCACCAGATTGACTTCATAATAGTTGATGTCTTTAGCTTTCAGTTTGTACGAAAGAACAGCGGGTGAACTGGTGTACACGATTGGCGAGCTGATCACCGCTTCCTGTACGCCTGTGCCCCAATCAGGCTGTTCAGCCTTATCATTGACATGGACAGTAAATGGAAGATGCAGGGTCGGTTGTCCTGGAGCTGTCAGAACAACTTCACCTTGGTAATCCAGTTTCGGATCAGCATCAGCTGAAACGGCAACATTCAAATTAAATCCGGTTGTACCGTATGCGGATGCTGTTACAGTGGATTTGTCCAATGTAGCAGAAACCTTATTCGGATCACCATAGTTCCATTCAACGGAAGCAGCGTATGCAACGTTGCTTTTGCTGACGTTCTTCAACTGCAGCGCTTTGCTGGCTGTGGAGCCTGGCACCAGTACTCCAAAACTTGTTGAAGGATTGTAGTTGGTGATTCTTTGAGATAGATAGTTCTTGTCAAGAATTGAGATAGGTTCTACGGCTTCGAGCAATGCCGGAGTCAGAATCGCATTTTCAACATTGGCCCGTCCAGGACCTTGAAGGTACAGGTCTTCAGGATCTCCATTGTGGAGGATCGGATCTGCAGTGTTTGCCAGAGCGGCACGAATATCTAATGGTGTATATTCCGGATGCGCCTGCTTGATCAGCAGTGACAGACCCGCGACATGCGGAGTAGCCATGCTGGTACCGCTGATTCGGTTGTAGGCTTTGGAATAATCTCCACCATAAGCTGGCCATGTAGACAGCACTCCGTCACCAGGAGCTACGATGTCTGGTTTGATGCTCAGGTTGCCATCGACATTTGGACCCAAGGAGGAGAAGGTACTCATGGTATCGCCTGTTGTCATTTCATGGTTATAATCTGAACCAAAAGTGAAATAAGTAGGGTTATTTCCATTTGCAATAATCGCTCTGGCCAGCTGACGGCCTTTTAGGCCTTCAATATCGAACGTAGGAATATTCTGGTAACCATTGCCTAAGTTTACGCCGATAAAGCCGGAACGATCTTTGTAGCTTTCGTCAAGAATCGCTTCACTTTTACCATCTACCTTCTTAGCATTACCGTTGAAAATTACAAGCGCTTTGGCTCCATGTGCCTTTGCATTCGCAATTTTGTCTGTAAAGGCCAAGTCGCCACGGGATATCAAAACGATGGAACCGCTGATATCTTCTTTTGGATAATCTTCATCAGCCCCGAGGTCAGCGTATACAACACGAACGGGTTTAGTGCCAATAATGCTTGCAAAGTCAGTTTTTGCCAACTCGAAAGCCATCATGTGGAACGGATAATAGGTCTCATAAGTAACTGAAGTAACAGAGTTTGCGATTTCCGCCTTGAACTGGCCGGAGTAAGCATCGATCGGACTAGTTACGGAACCTACAGAGATTGCCAGCTGGGATGTGGCCGGGGAACCGAGTGAAAAATATCCGGCCTCTCCATTATTACCGTTCGCGATGACTGCTACGACGCCAGATAATACGGCGTTATTAATCGCAATCGAATCAGGGGAGTTCACATCTTTTTCGGAATCGGAACCCAATGACAGGTTGATAACATCCATGCCATCCTTTACTGCATGTTCAATACCGTCAATAACTTGAGCGGATGAGCCGGAGGATGTGCTTGGTTTATCCAGATTGCGTCCCAGTACCTTGTACACATAAAGCTCTGCGCCTGGGGCTACACCTTTCTGGGCAACATCCCCTTTAGCGGCATATTGTCCAATGATGGTGCCGGCTACATGGGTGCCGTGGTACGTTCCGCCATAGCCTACGCCATATGGATCTTTATCAGGAGTCAGCGGAACTTCTTCATAAGGATCAGCATCCTGATAGAAGGAGTCATAGCCGCCTTTGTAAGCATCTGCAATGTCCGGGTGCTTATAGTCTACACCTGTATCGATGACGCCGACTTTTAAGCCTGCACCATTAATTCCGTGATCCGCAGCCCAAGTGGCACGAATCTGCTCGAGTGGAGCATTGTCGTTTTTGTAAGTAGTGTCGGTTACTGTCTGATCAGGAAGAGTGTACCAGGTGCTGTTCGGGTAAATGGAAGTAACGCCGGAAATCTTTGCCAGCTCCGGAATCTTGTTCGCCGGAACGGTAACTTCAAAGCCGTTCAATATAGTGTCATACTTGTAGTTGACGGTAAGGCCAATGCCTTTGGCTTTAGCCTGGTCAAGCACACTGGACTGTTGGCTCTTTACCTCAGCTTCGGTAGCTGTTTTGGCTAAAGCTGAGATTCCTTGCTTGGCCGCATATTTGCCGACAGCTGCAGGCTGGCCGCTTAATTGAACAATGACCCGGACATTATTTGAGGATTTGGTGTTGATCTGTGGAGAAATAATAGTCGGATTTGATTGAATCAAAGATGTTAGATGATCGTTTAATGATGACGTCTGCAAGCTGCTGGCGGCGAAAGCCGCACCCGGAATCATACCGGCTGTCACGCCCAGTGATAAGGCTATTACAGACAGCTTACGAGGTAGTTTTGTCCACTCCAAATGTAATCCCCTCCAAGTTATGTTGTTAATTCTGGCTCACATCTCTCCTGCTTCAGACAGTCAATGCGGATTCTCCTTTTCTATTGATCCCTTTTATTTCCGTCTAGATTAGTAGGAAAAATATTAAGAAGATTTTACCACCGGTAAAATGTAAAATCCACATAAAATTTATGAAGTTTTGAGACGGAACATTTTTTGATGATGTGAAATATGACACGGGTATCCTTATAATGGAAATAAATAATTAGAAAAACCCCGATAAATCTCGAGGGAAAATATACAAGGCTTGGTTTGCGTTAGAGAATATAACATATAAATTATGCAGGGAAATACTCCATCATTTGTGTAAAACCTAAATTCTAGTGATTTATCATCTCCTTTTGGCAGTTTGTTTCTTTACTGTAAAGTAAGACAGCAGGATGTATAAAATTAAGTTTATTTTACAGTTAAGCGGGTGGATGTTATATACTACTTTTGTACCATATTAAGGAAAAAATATGGAAATGTCCTCTAAATCCTAGTTTTTTTGTAGGGAATAAGGGCGGGCTTTGAGACAATGCCACTTTTGGCAGGATACGCATAAATTTCTCCCCCTAAATGCAAAATAGAATTGTACACATTGGCGTTTCGCATTCCAGGAAGGCAGGGGTATAGATGTCTGAAAAAAATATACTGGCTTATTTTAAAAGTCCTGAAGCTGCGGAGGCAGTCTCCCGTAAGCTGCAATCCCTCCGAGTTATTGATATGTCGATAGACCGGTTCAGCAAATATCCGGGAGGCGCCCGATATTCCGGAAATAATCCGTTGACGGGGGATATCCCCAGTCTGGCAACCATGACGCTTAATTCCACGCTGGATAGTCATTCTGCCGGTATTTTGGCGGCTGCGGATTCGAGTGCCAGCGGGATGAGCCATGGCGGAGAGGGAGGGCCGACAGGCCGGGATATTTTGCTGACGGTTGTGCTTGATTCAGAGGTTTTTGATCAGGCGCTTTCCTTAATTGAAGAGGCTGGCGGAATGATCTGATGCCTCAGGGCTCTATACAAAGATTGTTTTCTTATATGGGTGAATCTAAATGGGAGGGTGGAATTCAAATGGATAGAGAAAACTCAAAAATCTTCTCTAAGACTGACAAAATGAAAATGCTCTATGAAGCGAAGGCTGAGGATGTTGTCTATTCTGCGGCAGAAGCAGACATGGATGATCTGGAGGCGCAGGACCGTTCACTGGAGGCCGACAAACGTCAGCTTCATGAAATTCTGAAGAAGGAATAGACCTAAAGATATTATAGAAGATGCCCCACGGCTGTGGGGTTTTTTGTGTTTAGGGCGCAGGGTATGGCAGGAGCAGTACTAGTTATGCAGGGACAGAAGTATCTGTTTCCGAACTAATACGTAGTATAATTAAGCACACAAGTTAAATAGGGGGATTACTATGGATAACATCGTGTTATGGAGCGGACTGGCTCTGATGGTGGCGCTTCTCACCTTTTTGAACCAGAAGCAGGTCTACTCTTCGAAAGTAAAAAAGGCTTACGGCGAGCTGCGCGAGCTAACCGTTAAGATCCGCAGCGGGCAGTCGGAGAACGTTGATCTGAGCCGCTGGGAGAGTGCGCTTGCTGAGATGGATAAGCATCCGAATGAATTCAACAAGCTGGAGGCGGAGATTGGCTTTCGCCGGGCTTTTGTCACATACCTGGAGCAGCACTATCCTCAGGACCCGAGATTGCCCGAGTTGCAGGAAGCCGCTGCTTACCAGAAGGATTCTGTCTGGGGTATAAAAATAGGGGACTACGGCTCGAAAAAGTAACTTCCCAGAATGATTGAATAGGATGGTGCACCGTTTCTTCTTTTATATATGAAAGAAGGAATAGCTTTGGACG
The DNA here is from genome assembly GCF_052044425.1 of Paenibacillus sp. 22594. NCBI lineage: Bacteria > Bacillati > Bacillota > Bacilli > Caryophanales > Paenibacillaceae > Paenibacillus > Paenibacillus sp. 22594. Next base: position 15,106 of record NZ_JBQENA010000013.1, on the reverse strand, counting down.
ATATTTTTTTGCCGCTGGTTCGTCAATAGTTGCCGCCGATAAGCGGTCTATCGTGCGGGAGTTATTTCGGCAATAATTGTTGGGCAATCATCATAGGGGACAAAAAACCTCCATATGCTTAGTTTGTAGATGAATTCCATTTCTGCAAGGGAGGAATAGTCATTGGATGAATTTGTGGCCCGGTCGCTAGATGAAATACGTTTTTGGTCCAGGATCATGAAGGAGCATTCCTTATTTTTGGGTTTGGGGTTTAGGGCTGAGGATACGCAGCTTAAGAATGAAGCCAACCAGTTTTACGCTATTTTTGAGGAGATCGAGCGCAGGTCCCATGAATTCCAGATAGGGGTTGATCCCCACACTATTCAGGCTTTTAATACGGAGGTTCGTATTGCGGCGACCAATATCTGGGCGTTCAAAAGAAAAGTGCTGGGCCTGATCCTGCAATGCAAGCTTCCGGGACAAACGAATTTTCCTTTACTGGTGGATCATGTTAGCCGGGAGGCTAATTATTTCAGAAACCGCTTGGAGGAGCTTAATTCGGGAAGACTCGAACCGCTGCCTGATGCCATAATTGATGAGAATGTCTTTTTCCTGAAGATCATGGCCGATCATGCCAAATTTATTGGTCATTTGCTGGACCCGTCAGAACGGAAACTGGTCGATCAGGCACGGGAATTCAGTAATGATTTTGATAAGCTGCTGTTTCAGGCCATGGATTTGAGCCACATGCGACCGCAATCTCAAACACCTCCGCTCCTCAGCCAGTTTGTGGACGAAAACCGGGTTTCAGTAAAATCATTGCGTGATTTCAAGAAAACCGCACGTGATCTAATCGATGAATGCCGGATCAAAAGCATCATTCACCCTTTACTGGCGGATCATGTATTTCGTGAAGCAGAACGCTTCCTCTTTATTCTAGATATGTTTGATCAATCGTTATCCGGTGTTAAAGTGAACAAACGGGAAATCCTGCATTAATATTCCGAATGAAATTAGCTCCAAATGCTCAAAACCGCCGGCAATAGGTCTGCGGTTTTTTTGTATTTATGGAGATGGAACAAATTCTTCATTTTTGTAATCCAAAGCTCTGATTTTACCGTTAATATAAAAAAGAGATAAAGTGAAAATTTGAAGTTCGCAGGATCATAAATTTGAGTATTACAGGGAGAAGTCAATATGGAGAATGTATCAGCACAGGAAGTAACAGATGCCCTCGTTATTAAAGCCTTGGAAAAGAATCTCGCCTTGATCCGCTTTAATCTTGAACGCAAAGTGGCCTATGTCAATGAGGTGTTCGCCAGTTCAATGAAATACAGATCACAGGATATGTACGGGATGCAGCACCGTGATTTTTGTTTTCCTGCATTCGTGAACAGTCCGGATTATGAAATGTTCTGGCAGGATTTATTCTCCGGCAAGAGCTTTCAGGATAAAATCGAACGGATGGACTCCGAGGGCGGTTCGGTATGGCTTGAGGCTACATATATGCCTATTTTTGATGAGACAGACAAGCTGGTCATCGGTGTGACGAAGGTTGCAACCAATATTACCTCCAGGCAGATCAACATCAGCGATGTAGTGGAACGGATGCAGGAGATGGCCGACAGTCTGAATCAGCGAGCGGAAAAAGGCATCGAGCGGAGCCAGGAGCTGCTGCTGAGCATTGACAAAATCGCCGGGGTCTCGAGTGAGAACACCTTGACGCTGACCAATCTGCAACAAAAAGCCGGAGAAATTCAAGGTGTAGTGCAAACGATCCGTGATATTGCTTCGCAGACCCATCTGCTCGCGCTCAACGCGGCGATTGAAGCGGCCCATGCCGGTGAATTCGGACGGGGATTTGATGTGGTGGCCAAAGAAGTCCGAAAGCTGTCGGCCATGGTTCAGGATTCCATCAGTGAGGTACGTGACAGCGTAAAAGGAATTACAGAGGAAATTGGCAGAATGTCCTCAGGAATAGACCAGGTTCAAAATAGTGTAGAAGAAAGCCAGCGGCAGGTTGAGGTCGCCCTGCAGGAGTTCACCGGAATCGCAACCTCCGCGCAGGAGCTGGATACCCAAGCCCGTGAAGTGCTGAATATTATCTGACCGGACTATATAAACAGCATGGACCTTTTAACGAAAGGTATCCATGCTGTTTTTTTCTGATTAAAAACACCTGAAATGAACCTTTTACGGGGCTGGTTTGTTTGAATACATAGGGGAGACAAGAAAGGAGGGCGCATGAGTTGGAGAGCAACCGGGAAGTGTTCGAAACCTACAATAAGGATGTGTACCGGACCTGCTATTACATGGTGCATGATGCGGCGGATGCTGAGGACCTGTGCCAGGAGGTTTTCATTACAGTTTTTCGCAGCAATTGGCAGAGTATTGATTATCTCAAATCCTGGATCATGAAAATCACCGTGAATGCCTGTCTGAATCATCTGAAGCGCCGGCGCAGCCTGCAGCACAAGTTGGCGGATAATCTTCATCTGTTTCAGGGAAGAGGTATGGCGAAATCAGTAGAAGGGCTGGTCGAGCAAAAAGAAACCTCGCAGGAATGGGTGGTTCATCTCTCGCGGCTTCCTGTGAAGATCCGGGCGGTGCTGACCTTGAGGTACATGCACGACTTCAGCCTGGCTGAAGTGTCGGAGGCGCTGTCCATTCCGCTTGGAACCACCAAATCAAGATTGCACAAGGGCCTGAAGCTGATGAAGAACGTGCTGCTGGAATCTGGGATGCCGGAAGAGGCATGGAAAGGAGAACCTTATGAAGCAACTGGAAGATGCACTCAAGCGTCAGTTAAATGAAGACCAAGCCATAACTTATCCTGATTTCGATGATATGTGGACACGAATAGAGCAAGCAGAAAGCAATTCCTCCTGGTTACAGGCAGGCAGAGCTTCCGCTATTCCCCGACGGACAAGAAGTTGGAGCAAAATAGCGGCTGTAGCTTCGCTAAGTGTGCTTGTGGCTGCGGCTCCTGTATATGCGGCGATTCACTATGATTGGGGCAACCTTTTACGGAGCAATGAGGGGATTCAGGCCGCACTGGATCAGAACCTTGGACAGCATTTGGGCCAATCCATAACCAAGGATGGGGTGACGCTTACGCTTCAGACAGCCATTGTGGATGAGAACCGAACGGTTATTCTTTATAGTCTAAATGTAGGTAAGCATAGAGATACCGATTTCTGGAATGTGAAGGGTATGACCTTAAAGGGAACAAAAGGCAGCTACAAGGAAGGCGAATATAACTATGAGCAGTGGGATGAGGAGAATCAAAGGTACAACGGCTATTTCGAGAGTAATTGGGTGCCCGGGAAGGATACAGAGAAGATTACTTTAACTGCTGACGCAGTTGATTTGAAGACAGCGCAATCCAAGGAGCTTTCCTTGAATCCCGCATCGCCGGAAGTGCAGAGCTTTAACATCGGCCGGGAAGGCATGCAAAAAATTGATGTTCAGCCGTTGGTTCAGAGCAAGGATAAACTGCTGCTCTTAGGGGGAGTTACCTTCGATGATCCGTTGGCCAAAGCCTGGGTCTATCCGCAGATTGCTGCATACAACGGCACAACTATGGTGAAAGAGCTGCCTGGAGGCACCTCCGGTGAACCGGGCGATCATGGGGAATACAAACTGAAGCATTTTTTAAAGGCGGACGAAATTACCCCAGGGCAAACCAGCTTTAAGCTGCAATACTGGAAGCAGGAGCGCAACATTTCCGGGCCGTGGTCCTTTGAGCTGGAATTAAGCAAAAAGCAGATGGAGAGCGGAACGATTATTAAGAAGCTGGATATACCGTTGGAGCCGGGCGACACCGACAATACGATCGAGAACATGGTGATTACTCCTACACAGATCCGTCTTACTTTGAGAAATGAGGGGACGGGATTTAAGGATCAAATGCCTTATAAGAAATCCTATCTGCTGGTGAACGGCAGAACACTTGAGGGAGGATTTTATGTATCCTCCAGTGTTGATCATCGTCTGGTCACGGTGCGTTTTGAACGTCCTTCAGACCTTGTAATTGACGGGCAAACCCCTATCATTTATGTAGGCAAATATATGGTCACTGTACATGATGATGATAAGGCTCCGATACTTTTAACAAATATATCTACAAAGAAACAGAGCTTTATCCGAGAAACCGGCGGTTACCCCGTGGAGTGGACGTATTACATGCAGGGGAAAGACCTGTACATCGAAACTGGCAGTGAAGACCCGCATTTTGGCGGGATCAACCAGACCAATATGGGGGGGGAATACAACGATCCGCTCGGCAAACCTGTAACCGCAAACTTTAACGGAGACGGAAATAATAAAGCGATTGATGTCTATAAGAATTTCAAAGACACAGAGGCTTCTGTCTATATGTACTACTACACGACGGACGATCCGGATAAAGAGACACGGGTACAGTTGCAGCCTTAAATTAGTAGTAAAGTTAGCACATACGAAGTTATTTTCAGCAGGTTGGAGGTGTCCAAAACCCTTGGCGGGTGTGGGCGCCTCTTTATTTTGCAACAAATCTCCACTGTGTGCGTATGAAAGGAAGATAATTGTCTGAGCAGGAAAAGGAGAGACCTAATTTTGAATATTACACGCTGTGGCTGGGTCAATGAAGACCCGCTGTATATGGCTTATCATGATGAGGAATGGGGAAAACCCCTGTACGATGACCGGAAACTGTTTGAGCTGCTGATGCTGGAAGGGATGCAGGCCGGACTGAGCTGGTATACGGTTTTGAAGAAACGGGAGCACTTCCGTGAAGTGTTCGACGAATTCGATCCGCAGAAGATTGTGCTGTATGACGAAGCTAAAATCGAAGCATTAATGCAGGACACGGGAATCATCCGCAACCGGCTGAAAATTAATGCGATCATTCAGAATGCGGTAGTGTATCAGCAGATTTGCCAGGAAGAGGGGAGTTTCGCTAAATATCTCTGGACTTTTACCGGCGGAGAGCCATTGATTAACGGGTGGGAAACACGGTCTGAAGTTCCGGCCACCAGTCCTCAATCTGACCAGATGAGCAAGGCGCTGAAGAAGAAGGGGATGAAGTTTGTGGGCTCTACCATCTGTTATGCGTTTATGCAGGCTTCCGGTATGGTGGATGATCATACGACAGATTGTTTTTGTCACCAAAAAGGCCTGATGTCCGGGAGATAATCCGCGGTTTGGCGCTACGTGGGGAAGAAATGGTATACTGTTAAATATTCAATTGTTACAAAACTTTTAGGAGGACCCACACACATGTTATGGCACGAACTGACGGTACATACAACAGAAGAAGCACAGGAGATGATATCCAATCTGCTGTATGAAGCCGGAGCAGGCGGTGTTTCCATTGAAGAATCAGGAACGCTGAATAAGGTACGGGATACCCGTTACGGTGAATTATACGATGAACCGCTTAATGATATCCCTGAAGGGGAAGCTGTGATTAAAGGCTATTATGCCGAAGCTGTCTCCATGGACGATATTATTCAAGAACTGGCTCCAAGAGTTGCAGAACTGCGCGAGTTCGGGATTGACCCCGGTAAAGCGCTGATTTCCTGGAAAACGGTAGATGAAGATGAATGGGCCCATGCCTGGAAGCAGTACTTCAAGCCACTTCGTGTGTCAGAACGGCTGACGATTAAGCCAACCTGGGAGGAATATACTCCTGAAGGCCCGGATGAAAAGATTATTGAACTTGATCCCGGCATGGCCTTCGGAACTGGAACACATCCAACCACGGCACTCTGCCTGCGCGCACTGGAAAAGCATATCCAAGGCGGCGAAGAAGTGATCGATGTAGGTACTGGCTCCGGTATTCTTGCCGTAGGTGCGATGCTGCTGGGCGCAAAATCGGTGCTGGCGCTGGATCTGGACCCGGTAGCGGTAGAAAGTGCGCGGGAGAATGTAGCGCTGAACCGGCTGCAGCAAGAGATTACGGTAAAGGAAAGCGATCTTCTGTCGCTCTTGGGCGGCGAACGGGCCTTGGATTCGGCGGCTGGAGAGATGTGGCCTTCAGCCAGACCCGGCCATGTGGCGGAACCTGAGGCTGCTTCTGCTGCTTCGTCAAGCGAAGCGGGTCTTGGTGTTACCCTGCCGGTCAAAATCGTGGTAGCCAATATTTTGGCAGAGATTATTGTATTATTCACGGATGATGTCTACCGTGCACTTCAGCCGGGCGGAATCTATATTACCTCCGGCATCTATAAGGATAAGGAAGCGCTTGTTGCTGGAGCGCTGGCAGCTTCCGGTTTTGAGATTAGGGAAGTATCCCATGAAGAAGATTGGGTGGCGTTTACAGCCGGAAAGAGGTAAAGATGGATTTCCTGGATCGAATTTTGATAGTACCTTTACAGCAGCTTCCGTTTTTTCTGATTACACTGGTGATTGCTTTTACAGTACATGAGTTCAGCCACGCTTATTTTGCCAATAAATTCGGCGACCCTACCGCACGGATGCTGGGCCGGATGACGCTTAACCCTGCGGTTCACTTTGATCTGTTCGGAATTATTCTGCTGCTCATTGCCGGCTTCGGCTGGGCGCGTCCCGTTCCTGTGAACCGCGATAACTTCAGCCGGCCCCGCCTGATGGGCGTGATAGTCTCAGCAGCCGGCCCGATAAGTAATTTGCTGCTGGGGATCTTGGGTTCGCTTATCTACGCGGCCCTGCACGCCACTGGTGTTATTGAATCTATAACTAACGAGCAGTTGCTTCGGGCAGTGTATTGGTTCTTTGGAATGTTCATTCAATTTAATTTCTTCCTTTTCCTGTTCAACTTGATTCCGTTGCCGCCCCTGGACGGCTACCGCATTGTGGAGGATATCGCACCGCGTCCGATTCGTGCAAAACTTCAGCAATATGAGCAGTGGACAGTCTTCATCTTTTTGCTGATTATCTTTATTCCCGGCTTACGTGCTTACACCATCACACCTTTGAACAACTGGGCAATGCAAATCGGTAACGACTTTTTTCAAATGTTCTTCAAGCTGTTTGGAGGCAGTAGCCTGTAACTGGGACTATTCACAGCCAGGCAAACGTTGTATGATGTAACGTGGTGTTTTTAGAGGAATATAGGTGTACAGAGCGGCGGCAGGGAACCTGAGAAGCAGGAACGCTGCCGCTTTTATGCTGAACAAGGACAGGATGATGAGAAGATGCAGCGTTATTTCGTTACACCGGAGCAATTTCATCCGGAAACGGTGGTCATTAGCGGCGAAGACGCCCGTCATATCGCGAAGGTGATGCGCGGCAAGGCCGGGGACAAGCTGATTGTCAGCGATGGAGTGTCCCGTGAGGCGCTGGTGGAAATTGCCGGGATTGAAATAGGTGAAGTGACCGTCAATATACTGGAAATGCTGGATATGACGCATGAGCCGCGGATCAAGATCACAGTGGCCCAGAGTCTGCCCAAGGGAGACAAGCTGGAGACCGTGATTCAGAAATGCACCGAAATCGGAGCAGTGGCCTTTGTTCCTTTTCTCTCGGAGCGCACGATTGTGCAATATGATGAGCGCAAGGAGAGCAAACGGCTGGAGCGATGGCGCAAAATCTGCAAAGAGGCTGCCGAGCAGGCACACCGGAACATCGTTCCGGAAGTGCACTCACCGCTCAGCTGGAAGCTGCTGCTGAAGAGCTTCAGTGAGTATGACGCTGTGTATTTCTGTTATGAAAAAGAAGAAGGTCTGCAGCTCCGCAGCGCGGCCGCTCCCTGGCTCTCCGGACTACCGCAGCAGTCGTCTGGCAAGGTGATGGTAGTCGTCGGCCCAGAGGGTGGTTTTAGCCCTGAAGAATGCCGTGCTGCCGAAGAGGCTGGAGCGGTTTCAGTCGGGCTTGGACGGCGTATTCTACGTTGCGAGACGGCAGGCATGGTAGCCGCAGCCTGTATTCTTTATGAATCCGGAGAAATGGGGGGAGTCTGAACAATGCCATCCGTAGCATTTTATACTTTAGGTTGTAAAGTGAATTTCTATGACACTGAAGCCATCTGGCAGCTTTTCAAAAATGAAGGTTACGAGCAGGTTGATTTCGAAGGGTCCGCCGATGTCTATCTAATCAACACCTGTACGGTAACCAATACGGGCGACAAAAAAAGCCGCCAAATGATCCGCCGTGCTGTGCGCCGCAATCCGGAAGCGATTGTTGCCGTTACCGGCTGTTATGCACAGACCTCGCCTGGAGAGATCCTTGATATTCCCGGTGTCGATCTCGTGATCGGCAACCAGGACCGTGAGCATATCATGACTCATGTGAAGAATATTCAGGAGTCCCGCGAGCCGGTGAACGCTGTCCGCAACATTATGAAGACGCGGGAATTCGAGGAGCTGGATGTGCCTGGCTTTGCCGACCGTACCCGGGCTTTTATGAAAATTCAGGATGGCTGCAACAACTTCTGCACCTTCTGCATCATTCCCTGGTCGCGCGGATTGTCGCGCAGCCGTGATCCGAAGTCGATTGTCGCCCAGGCGCATCAGTTGGTTGAGGCCGGATACAAGGAGTTTGTGCTCACTGGCATTCATACCGGAGGCTATGGCGATGATCTGGACAACTACCGTCTCGCTGACCTGCTCTGGGAGCTGGACAAGGTAGACGGGCTGGAACGGGTTCGCATCAGCTCTATTGAGGCCAGTCAGATTGACGGGAAGCTGCTTGAGGTCCTGAACCGCAGCTCCAAAATGTGCCGTCATCTGCATATTCCGCTCCAGGCCGGACATAACGAAGTGCTGAAGGCGATGCGCCGTAAATATACAACAGAAGAGTATTACGCCAAAATGGAGCTGATCCGCCAGGCGATGCCGGATGTAGGCATAACCACCGACGTCATTGTCGGCTTTCCGGGTGAAACCGAGGAAATGTTCCGCGCCGGATACGATTTCATGAAGGCTGTCAACTACTCTGAGATGCACGTGTTTCCGTATTCCAAGCGGACAGGCACTCCGGCAGCACGGATGCTGAACCAGGTGGATGAAGAGATTAAGAATGCCCGCGTACAGCAGCTGATTGACCTCTCCGAAGAAATGCAGCTGGCTTACGCCCGCAAGTTCGTAGGCAAGACAGTTTCCGTTATTGCTGAAAGATCGGCCAAAGATGCTCCTGAACGCAGTGTGCAGCACGGCTTCAGCGACAATTATCTGCAGGTTTTCTTTGGCGGCGATGATTCGCTGCAGGGAGAGCTCTGCCAGGTGAAGATTACGGAAGCCGGAGTGAACGAATGCCGCGGTGAGATGGTCAGTGTGAGCCGGAGCGGGCTTAGTCAGATCGTGTAGTGAGATTAGATTATGAACGGACGTAGTAGAGTTCCGGTTAGTGCTACTTTTTCCAGCTTAGCTGCGCAGTTTAACTCTACGCCCCACTTTGTGGGGCTGTTTTTCTATTTGGGTAATAAAGTCAGAGGGGCATATGCTTACGAAGTAAGTTTTGCCAGAAGCACAATCGATGAAGTAAATGCTGGCAAAACTAAGTTAATGCTTACGAAGTAAGTTTTGCCAGAAGTACAATCGCTGAAGTAAATGCTGGCAAAACTTTTAGGAGGATGAATATGGCGTACAAGCAGATTTCAGCGGGCGGGGTAGTCTACCGGACAGGGGCTGCCGGTCTGGAAATTCAGCTTATTGTGGACCGTTATGGTAAAATTTCGCTGCCCAAAGGCAAGATGGAGCAAGGCGAGACCGTGGAGGAGACAGCACTGCGTGAGATTTGTGAAGAGACAGGGACGGTCGGAGTGATCAGAGCACCGATTGATGTCATTAAATATACGTTTCAGCATCCAATTCACGGCATAGTGAATAAGGAGGTTCATTACTTTCTTGTAGAAGCTGTGGGCGGTGAGACCAAGGCGCAGACCGAAGAGATTAACGCTGTTGAATGGCATGAGCCGGCAGAGGCCTGGACCCGTGGAACCGGAAATTCATATTCCAATAACATCCATATTTTACGCAAGGCTTTATCGCTTCTCGGGATAAAGACGGTATAGTTAGAAAGTCCTGAATTTGGCTGGAACTCAAAATAAACGGAACTAAGGGTAAAGACTTGGGCACTAATTGTCGATATAGTGGAAGAGTGTGGAAATCAAGCACCAATAATTTCAATGCCTAAGGAGAGAACAAATGACTGTGTACAGGAAAATGACGAAAATGCTCCTCATTATGATATTGCTGACTGTTGTAGCTCTTCCGGTAAACGTCTTTGCAGCTACTGGCGACACCTATTCGATTGAATTCGACAGCTCTGCAAAAATAGAGCTTACTGTAGGGCAGACACCTAAACAGCTTAAGGTATATGCCAACGTTGAGGGCTCCTCCTCCAAAAAAGATGTGACGGCTGCGGCCACGTGGACTTCCTCCAATACAAGTGCAGTAAGTGTACTCTATGGACTATTGAAGCCGGAAGGCGCAGGTACTGCAATCATTAGAGCAACCTATAACAATGCAGTTGCTACAATTGAAGTATCTGTAAGCTATCCCCTTAAGGAATTAACGCTGGAGCGCAGCTCTGATGGGAACTATAAGCTGGGCGATAGCCCAGAGACACTGCTGGTCAAAGCCAAAGTCGTTGGCGGAGATTCGGCCACTTCTGTAAAAGATGTGACTGCCGATGCGGACTGGACCAGCTCCAGTATCAATGTACTGACCATTGATGATGGCAAGATTACCCTTGTGGGTGAAGGAACGTCAACCATCACAGCGAAATACAAAGGATTGACTGCCACCTTCAAAGCCGTGGTGCAGCTGCCCTATTCGGCTATTGTGCTGAAGTCGAAAGACACAGCTGTGAAAGAGATGGAACTGGTCGTTGGAGATTCACCGGTGCAATTGAGCGCAATGACCAAAGCCACAGAGAGCAGCCCGGAGAAAGATATTGCTAAAGATGCCAACTGGACAACCTCTAGTGAGAGCATTGCCAAGGTAGATAAAGGTATGATTACAGTACTCGGTCCTGGTAAGGCTGTTATTACAGCCAGCTACCTGGGCGTGTCCAAATCGGTTGATGTCTATGTGCGTTCGCCGTATGAGTCGCTGCAGCTGACGCCGGAAGGAGATCAATTCCTGTTCCTTGGGGAAAGTCTGAAGGTTAAATCATTCGTGCGGGATGCCGTGAATTCAACCAAAAATCAGACGGCTGGCACAGTCTGGACTTCTGACAACCAACTGACAGCGACAATAACGGCCGACACGGTAGCTTCGGATAATGCTGTGGCTACACTAACAGCCAAAGCAGTCGGAACGGCTGTTATCAAAGGGGATTACCTTGGTGTCAGCAAGTCGTTCAAGTTGACTGTATACCCGAATCTTACAGATATGACTGTAGATAAAACCGAGCAGGAGCTCTACACGGCGGATAATGTAAGCCTGCCAAAAGTAAGCGGAACGAAATATGACGGAACGAAGCTCGACATCAGTGATCAAATCGGGTGGACTTCCGCCAACGAAGAAATTGCTCAGATCAAGGACGGAAAGCTTGTTGGTGGTAAAGCCGGCACGGTAACCCTTACAGGCAAGATTAAGGAAAATGCCGTAACAGCACCCTTTTCAGCGATCCGGAGCAAGAGTGTTGAAGTGAAAGTAACCGTTCTGAATAAGGTCCTCGTATTGATCGGACCGGAGGATGCACTGGGACTGGTTATTGGAGAAGAGGAGCCGCTGCCTGCAGTTCAGGCGGTGCTTGAGAACGGGGATGAGCTGGATGTCACCGCGACCATAAAGTGGGAACTTAGCGGCAGCAATGCTGTGATCAAGCAGACTACTGCGGGCAAAACCCTCAAGGGATTGACCAAAGGATCTGCAACCCTGAAGGGAACCTATTCCAACAAGACAATCAGTATTCCGGTGACGATTGAGCAGAAGGTTGTCAAGCTGATCGTAGAGCCGAACACACTTGAAATGAATCTGAAAGCCTCCAAAGCGATTAAAGTGACCGGTACCTTCTCTAACGGAAAAACAGCGAATTTCTCCGGCGCTATGGATTGGGTATCCTCCAATCTGGAAGTGGCTACAGTTAGAGGAACATCTGTAAAAGCTGTTGGCGAAGGTACAGCAACACTTACCGGGTCCTATCAGGGAGTCACGGCAACGGTCAAAATTATCGTGGTACCTAAGCTGACCAAGATTACCATCAGTGAATCCAGGCTGAATATGGCAGCAGGTGCTTCCCGAGCTGTGGTAGTGACTGCTCTGTATGATACCGGCAAGACAGCCATTGTCACTGGAAGCACTGTTTGGACAAGCTCCAAGCCTTCCGTGGCCAAGGTGAACGATTCCGGAATGATCACTGCAGTTAGCAAAGGAACAACCTCTATCAAAGGCAAGTTCAACAATAAAACGGTAACAGTATCTGTTACAGTAAAATAGTATGTTTATCCGGTACAATCTGATCCTCTGATGCAGAACATCAAGACCTGTTAATCCGCCTTTATGAGGGGTTACAGGTCTTTTTTCTTAGCGCTTAAACTAGCATTAGAACTGTAGGGCTGATTGAAGTATAATGGTACAGCGATAATGCATTCTGGACTGTTATGCCTGCAGCCGTTTCTCCAGCCGGGTCCATACCGGCAGGTAGCACAGCGGCAGCACGCCAAGTGAACAGACGACATTGAAGATCGTCTGGGCATGGGCGAGCTGAGCGGCAGGACCGCCGCCGATCCAGGCGGACAAGGATTGCAGCGGCTGAATGAAGGGCAGGAACAGCAAGGCGCCACCTACATTCAGCACAACATGCGACCCGGCGACGAACTTGCCGGAAGCCGAGCCGCCGATAGCGGCGATTACGGCGGTGACGCAGGTGCCGATGTTGGCCCCCAGCACGACGGCGATGCCAAGCTCCGGCGGCATTACGCCTGAGCTGGCGAGGCCCATCGCCATACCGATGACCGCCGCACTGCTGTGCAGCATCGCGGTCAGGCAGGCTCCGGCTGCCAGGCCCCAGAGCGCACTGGTTGCCGCATGGTTCAGGAACCAGCGGAACAGGTCGCTGCTCTGAAGTGCGGGACCGATAGACTGCATAACCGCAATGCCCCAGAGGACCATTGCGAACCCGGCCACCGCCAGGCAGAAGAACTGCAGGGGTGTGGAAAACCTGCGTCTCGCGTCCGCTATCCGTGAGCCTTGGGACGGCAGTTCGCCGAGTATGACGGCCGCCGCCCACATGCACAGCGAAACAACCAGCAGCGGCGCTGCCATCGAGCTGATCTGCAGGCCAATCAGCTCTGTGGTCAGGCAGGTGCCGATGTTGCTGCCCAGGATGATACCCAGCGTCCGGGCATAGGTCAGCAGTCCGGCGTTAACCATACCGATGGTGAGCACCGTCACGGCAGTGCTGCTCTGCAGCAGTGCCGACAGCAGGCTGCTGGCAATCAGGCCTTTTAGGGGCGTGGAGGTTGCTTTGTGCAGACTTCTCGTAAGCAGAGGGCCGGCGAGCCTCGCCAGTGCAGCCTCCATCAGCTTCATGCCAGCGAGGAAAATAACAAGACCATATATGACAGGGAACAGCAAATCACGGATCATAGGGACAAGCTCCTTTGAACGGGGTTGTACACCAATATATGAATGGAACCTTAGGGACATGTATGCAATCTTTCACAGCAAATCTCAGGAATTCACAGATCAATAGGGAGTTGAAGTCATTGGCATCGGTTATATTGGAGAAGAACCGCAAGAAAAGACTAGAGCAGGGTCATCCCTGGGTATATGCGGGGGAGGTAGCTTCGGTGGATGGGGAGCCGCAGGCCGGAGGGCTTGTGGATGTTCTGAATCATCAAGGGCGTTTTCTGGCAACAGGCTATTACAATCCGGCTTCGCAAATCCGGGTCCGCATTGTGTCGCAGGGACCGCTTGCGGCTATGGATAAGGCATTCTTCGTAGAGCGTTTCACACAGTGCCTGCGGCATAGAGAACGCTTCCTGCCCGGAGCGGATGCGTACCGGCTCGTTTACGGGGAAGCGGATTTTCTGCCAGGGCTGATCGTGGACCGCTTCGGCGAGGTGCTGGTTGTTCAGCTGCTTACGCTTGGCATGGACAAGCGGCGTACCGAGATTGTAGAGGCTCTAGTTCAGGTGATGGCTCCACGCGGCATCTATGAGCGTAGCGATGTCAGTGTCCGCGAGCTGGAAGGCCTCCAGCAGACGACCGGCGTATTGTATGGGGAATGCCCGCGCCATGTGACGGTAAGCGAGAACGGACTGAAGCTGACCGTCGATATCGAAGAGGGCCAGAAGACGGGCTACTTCTTTGACCAGCGTGAGAATCGAGCCTCCATCGCTCCGCTGATGCTGGGCTGGGGCGGACGCAGCGGTATTGCGCTGCAGGAGGTGGAAGGTGAAGACGGGCAGAAGCAGACCATACCGGTGAACAAGAGCGGCAAGGTGGTCACATTCCCGTATTGGGATGGGGCGACGGTGCTGGAATGTTTTGCCCATACGGGGAGCTTCACACTGCATGCCTGCAAATATGGCGCCAAGAAGGTGACCTGTCTCGACGTCTCCGCTCATGCGATTGAGAGCGCCAAGACCAATGTGGAGCTGAACGGCTTCGGTGACCGGGTCGAATTCGTGGTGGATGATGCGTTTCAATATTTGCGCAATCAGGTGAAGGGCCTTGAGGAACGGGCTGAGCGGGCTACTGTTGCTGGTTCCGAGGGGGCCAAGAAGACCGACACGGCGAAGCCGATGACCGCAGGAGGGGGACGGACCTGGGATGTGGTGATCCTGGACCCGCCTGCTTTTGCCAAGACCAAAGGTGCGGTGGCCGGAGCTTGCCGCGGGTACAAGGACATCAACCTGCATGGCATGAAGCTGGTGAACGAAGGCGGTTATCTGGTTACTGCGAGCTGTTCTTACCATATGCAGCCAGACTTGTTCTTGGAGACGATTGCAGATGCAGCCAAAGACGCCGACAAGGTGCTGCGCCTGATCGAATGGCGGGCCGCCGGCAAGGACCATCCGCAGATTCTCGGCGTGAATGAAGGACATTATTTGAAGTTTGCCATCTTTGAAGTGCGCAGTAAGAACTAGCTCGCAGCTTAGCTGCTGAACAAAAAAGAGTCTCTATAACAGAGGCTCAGGCTGTCGAGAAAGTCTCGACAGCCTTATTTATGTGTACTAAATTTAAGACGACACCGCGTTAATGTTGTATAA
>NZ_JBQENA010000012.1:0-158278 GCF_052044425.1 Paenibacillus sp. 22594 | reverse complement strand
GTACGAGTCAGACGGCAGTAACGGTGAAGCTGAAGGATGCACAGGGCAATGGGCTGACGGCCGGAGGGGCGACGGTGTCAATCACATCGACCGCGGGATCGGTGAGCACCGTAACGGACAACCATAACGGAACCTATACAGCGATGCTGACGGCACCGGTAACGGTGGGGACTGCAACGGTCAGTGCCACTGTCGGTGGAACTGCGCTGGGCAGTACGGCAACGGTACAGTTCGTGCCCGGAGCACCGTCCAGCGTGAAGAGCACCATAGCCGTGGGCAATAGCTCGCTGGCAGCAGATGGGACGAGTCAGACAATCGTGACGGTGAAGCTGAAGGATGCGCAGGGAAATGGGCTGACGGCCGGAGGGGCGACGGTGGTAATTACGTCGACCTCGGGATCGGTGAGCGCCGTAGACGACAACCATAACGGGACTTATACGGCGATGCTGACGGCACCAACAACGGTGGGGACTGCGACCGTAAGTGCCACCGTCGGCGGCAGTGCGCTAACTGGAACAGCAACAGTCGAATTTGTAGCCGGAGCACCATCCAGCGTGAAGAGCACTATAGCAACAAGCGATAGCTCCCTGACGGCCGACGGCACGAGTCAGACGGCAGCGACGGTGAAGCTGAAGGATGCACAGGGTAATGCGTTGACGACGGGAGGGGAGATCGTGGCCATTACGTCGACCTTGGGATCGGTGAGCGCCGTCACGGATAACCATAACGGGACTTATACGGCTACGCTGACGGCACCGGTAGCGGTGGGGACCGCGACCGTAAGTGCCACTGTCGGTGGAACTGTTCTGGGCAGTACGGCAACGGTACAGTTCGTGCCCGGAGCACCGTCCAGCGTGAAGAGCACCATAGCCGTGGGCAATAGCTCGCTGGCAGCAGATGGGACGAGTCAGACAATCGTGACGGTGAAGCTGAAGGATGCGCAGGGAAATGGGCTGACGGCCGGAGGGGCGACGGTGGTAATTACGTCGACCTCGGGATCGGTGAGCGCCGTAGACGACAACCATAACGGGACTTATACGGCGATGCTGACGGCACCAACAACGGTGGGGACTGCGACCGTAAGTGCCACCGTCGGCGGCAGTGCGTTGCCGGGAACGGCAACGATACAGTTTATAGCTGGCGCACTTTCACCAGAGACTGGCATCATCGCGGCGGGTGATTTTTCGCTGATCGCCGACGGGACGAGTCAGACAGTGGTAACGGTGAAGCTGAAGGATGCACAGGGAAATGCCTTGACCACAGGAGGGGCAGTGGTGTTGATCACATCGACCTCAGGTACGGTGAGCACCGTCACGGACAACCATAACGGGACCTATACGGCGACATTGACGGCCTCAACTACGGTCGGGACCGCGAAAATAAGTGCCTCTGTCGATGGCATGTCGCTGGCCTCAACGGTAACGGTTCAGCTTGTACCAGGTGAAGTAAGTGCATCTCACTCCACAATTACCGCAAGTAGCCTGGTCGTTCGGGCGGATGGACAGAGCCAAGCCTTGATCTCTGTGAAGCTTAAAGACGGCTATGACCATCCGCTTGCAGGAAAACAGGTGCGGCTTCAAGCTCAAACTGGAAGCTCTGTCATTACAGAAGTTTATGGAAACTCTGTCACCAAAGAAGTGTATGGACTGACCAACGCGGTGGGCCTTGCCACATTTGCGGTCAACAATGTTGTGGCGGAGAAAGTGACTTATTTTGCAATGGATGAAGCAAGCGGTACAGCGCTGGATCAAACGGTGAATATTACTTTTACGTACGACCAGCCTCCTGTTATCGAACTGAGCATGGATCAGGCAGAACCAACCTTTGGCAGCGTAAATGTTGCGGTAACGGCGTCTGTATACGGTGAATTCAACCAGGTTTCCTCCATAAAATGGGCAGCAGGAAGCCGTTCGATCTCCTATTTTGATACACAGGGTACAGAAATTACAGACCACTTCACCGTACAGGAGAATGGAATTTATTCAGTCTATGTGGCAGATAAGGCAGGCAATGCGAATGTAAGCTTGATTGAAATCCGGAATATCGTTCCTTTGAGCAGCAATGCGGACTTGAAGGTCTGGCAGCTGATAGGACTCGGCGGGACGGTAAAGTTTGATTTTGACCCCGAGAAGTCAAGCAGCAGTCTGGAAGTAAACCATCCGGTGTATGGGTTGAAAATGCTTCTGACTCCTGCAGATGTCTATTCTGCCGTCTATGTGAACGAACTCCGGGTAGACAGTAATTCGCTAACCAGAGAGTATGTTCTTGCAACCGGTCAAAATAAGTTCGAGGTCCGTGTCAAAGCGCAGGACGATTCAATGAAAACCTACACGCTTAACGTGACACGCTTAGCCGACTCCAAGCCGGATTCAACACCAACACCAACACCAACACCAACACCAACACCAACACCAACACCAACACCAACACCAGCACCAGTCCCGATCCCAGTCCCAGTCCCGACGGCTCCTTCGAATTCCCCAAGCTCTTCGAATCCGCCATCACCGGATAAAATGCCTGTGGTTCGGGTTAATGATCAGAAAGTAACGGGGATTGTCACAGTTCAAACAGATACGAATGGAGCAAAATCCATCGACGCTCTGCTGGATTTGGATCACCTGCGTCAGGTAATCGATCCGCTGCCTAATGCCGCTGAAGCTAATCTCTCAATTTCAATCGAGGAAGGGGCAGACAATCTCGCACTAAGACTTTCCGGGGATACAGTCCCGATTCTGGCCGGGAAAGTAGCCACAATCACGTTCACAACCCAGCATGGCCAATATCGCCTGCCACTAAATGAAATCGTACATCGGGAGTCTGACTGGACGAAGGATATGGAAGTGAGGCTCTTGATGGGGCACGGCCCAGCGAAAGAAGGACTGCAGAAGGCGGTAAATGCCGGCGGGTATCAACTGGTGACTGATCCGGTCCACTTTACCGTCCAGATCAAGCGTAATGGCGAGACTGAAGAAATATCCAGCTTCAATCATTTTGTAGAAAGAGTTATTTACCTGCCTTTGGATGCCGGTGCTGCTTCAACGGCTGTGGTATGGGAACAGAATGCGGGTGTGCGTCCGGTGCCGACAACATTCATCACAGTGGATGGTCATCGGTCTGCTGTGATTCGAAGCCTTACGAACAGCACTTATGCAGTAATATACAGAACGTCCGAATTCACAGATATTCAGGGACACTGGGCTGAAAATGAAATTGCCAGTATGAACAGCAGATTGATCGTTCGGGGGACGGATGGGTCAGAATTTGCACCTGAAGCTATGGTTACCAGGGCTGAACTCGCTGCAATGCTGGCAAGGGCACTTGGGCTGCCGGAAGGAGGGAATCCAGCGGGTTTCCTCGACGTAAGCAGTGACAATTGGTACAGTGGCGCCGTAGCAGCATCACAAGCATATGGAATGATGGATGGCTTCGGAGATGGTACATTCAGACCGAATCAGGCGGTATCCCGGCAAGAAGCGATTGTAACGATTATTCGGGTATTGCGGCTGGCAGATGCAGCTCTGGTGATAAGTAATAGCGGAGCACAAGCCGATTTAGATGTCTATACCGACAGTGGCCGAATTGCCGGCTGGGCAAGTGGCGCTATACAGTCAGCCATTCAATCCGGCTTGATAAAAGGGTACGGAAATGAATTGCGGCCGCAGCAGTCATTAACCCGTGCTGAGACTACTGTCCTGCTGTACCGGATGCTGCTCCAAGCAGAACTGATGAATCACTAAAGCGTATTTTATAGATTGAAAACACCCCTTCGCACAGCCCTTGGAGTAAACCTCAGGTTTATCCAATGGAAGTGAAGGGGTGTTTTGGTATGACATGGGCGTGTACGCTTATCCGAGGAACTTGAAGGCATGTGGGATTTCGCTCCGCTGGGCGCATCGGCGGCAGATCCCCGCACAGCAGTCTATACGCACTGCCTGCCGGTACCCGGCTGCTGTTGTGAAGCATTATTACGGCAAGCTGCGAAGTTGATGGGGCTACAGCAGTTTCTCCATTACCATAACATCGATAAATGCTCCATCCATAACACCCTGTTTCTCAAACACCCCAACCTCGCGGTAGCCCATTTTCCGGTACAGGCCTTGGCCTGCATCATTGAAGGGAAAGGTGAACAATACAATTTTATGAAAAGCGTTGCCTTGCGCGGCGGCTTCCAGCTTCTCAAGCAAGGCGCTGCCAATGCCTTGCCCGCGAACGCTGCGCTCAATGTACACGGACAGGTCGGCTACCCCGCTATAAGCGCAGCGGTGAGAGTACGGATTGAGGGAGGCCCAGCCGATCACTGAATCTTCATGCTCTGCGACAAGTACACTGTAGCGCCCCTGATGATTCTGAAACCAAGTCTCCATATAGGCTGTATCCTTCAGTCCGGTTTCAAGTGTGGCTATCCGGTCTTCGATGCCCTGGTTGTAAATGCGGAGGATACTTGCTGTGTCCTCTTTCACAGCGGGGCGAACGGTAAGCGTAGAGCTTATCTCCATGTGTATCTCTCCTTGTCTCCTTATTTCTTCGCTTGGATTACTGCTGAAACGATATACTGATCAATACTTTCGCCCGGAATCCAGTCCTTAATAAAAGCTTTGGATTCATCCTTGGGCTCGATGGAAATCTCCGTGAACCCGCTCTCCCGCAGTATAGCCTCCAACTCCGATATGGAAGAAGCGCCGGAGATACAACCCGAATAAAGCTCGCCTAAGTCGTTCCTGATCTCAGGAGGAAGCTCAGCCGTGGTCACGATATCTGAAATGGCGAGGCGGCCGCCCGGCTCAAGGACCCGGAAGGCTTCACGGAATACCTGCGGTTTGTCCGGGGAGAGATTGATGACGCAGTTGGAAATGATAACATTCACGGAATGGTCGGCCAGCGGAAGATGCTCAATTTCACCCAGGCGGAACTCGGTATTTCCGAACTTCCCTTTCACCGCATTATTCCGGGCGCGGCTGATCATTTCGGGCGTCATATCGACACCAATGACATGCCCCTGGTCGCCTACCTGACGCGAGGCCAGAAAGCAATCGAAGCCTCCGCCGCTGCCGAGATCAAGCACGCGCTCTCCCGGTTTAAGCTCAGCAATAGCCTGGGGATTGCCGCAGCCAAGGCCCAAATTTGCACCTTCGGGAGCTGCTGCGAGCTCACTGCCGGAATATCCAAGCTTCGCGGAGATGGAATCGAAATCTGACGGGAAACCACAGCAGGAAGAGGCAGGCATCTCAGTTTTGACGGCAATTTGCGAATAGCGGCCCCGTACATTTTGGCGGATTTGGTCATCGGAAAGCTGTTTCATTCTTCAACACTCCTTTAGATGATAATATTTGCAAAATGCAAGTATAAGTCAAGAGAAATCACCCGGTAACGGGCGCACAGCATTTGCTGGATTTCCCCATGGCTTCATTGAAAAGCTTCACTGATCGTAAAAGAGTCTCTTGCTCGAATTCACTCATATACGAAAAGACCTCATCCAGATATGCATTCATTTGGGTATCAATGGTTGTAGCGGCCATCTTGCCGGGCACCGTAAGCGACAGTGTGTAGACTCGCCGGTCGCTGGGGTCCGGTGTTTTTTGGAGCAGATTCATTTTGATTAACGCTTGGACCTGCCGGCTGAACGTCGTGACATCTGTGCCCAGTGTTTCTGCGATCTGCTGCATAGAAGGATTATGTCTACGGTCCACCTCATACAGGATATGGCTCTGGGCAGGGGAGAGATCGCAGCCGCCGACGGTGCAGCAGTTCTTGTTCAGCAGTCCCAGGCGCCGGGTCATGATCTGAAATATCTCACGTGCATTTTCCAAGTAAGCTCACCTCGTAAATCAGTTATACAATATTTAATTGCACGTTGCAATGTTTATTTGAGGATTGTCAATGTTGCGATCCTGGTTTAGTATATAAGCACGGGCTTATATGTCTAGGATGGAGGGATTATCATGGAGGAAGCTGCCGGTATTGCGGATGTGACTGAGCTGGCTGATGACCTGAAGCTTTTGGGTGATCGGACGCGTCTCTTGATGCTGGCTTTATTAAAAGAGCGCGAATGGTGCGTATGCGAATTCGTTGAGATTTTTGACATCTCACAGCCTGCCATCAGTCAGCATCTGCGGAGATTGAGAAGCAAGGGCATCGTCAAGGAACAAAAAAGGGGCCAATGGGTACACTATTCGCTTAACATAGAAGATAAACCCCACATCCAGGCCGTGCTTCAGCTTACGCCGGATACTCCTGCGATTCTGGCCATGCTGAATAGAACGCCGGTGACGGTTTGCTGCGAAATATTGCATTAATCCAAGCGGATGTACACAGGAGGAAGAATTTTGGGAATCTTAGCAGGTCTTATCTTTATAGTAACGTTGATTTTTGTGATTTGGCAGCCCAGGAATCTGTCCATTGGATGGTCGGCCTGCGGCGGGGCGATTATCGCTTTACTTGTGGGTGTAGTCAGCTTTCACGATGTATATGATGTCACCCTGATCGTATGGAACGCAACACTTGCCTTTATTGCGATCATTCTGAATTCCTTAATCCTCGACAGAATTGGTTTCTTCGAATGGGCCGCCTTACATATGGCGAGAGCGGCACGCGGGAATGGCATCCGGATGTTCATCTATGTCACCATTCTTGGTGCGGTGGTGTCCGCATTTTTTGCCAACGATGGTGCGGCGCTTATTCTGACTCCAATCGTATTGGCGATGGTCCGTGCGCTGAATTTTGATGAGAAGAAGGTATTTCCGTTTATTATGGCCAGCGGGTTCATTGCGGATACCACTTCATTGCCGCTTGTTGTCAGTAATCTGGTTAATATTGTATCAGCGGATTTTTTCGGGGTAACCTTTATGGAATATGCCGGCCGGATGTTAATGCCTACTTTGTTTTCTTTGGGGGCAAGTATTCTGGTGCTATACCTCTTTTTCCGTAAAAGCATTCCGCGGTCCTTTGAAAGCTTACAGCTGAAACGTCCGGCAGATGCGATTAAAGACAAGAAGATGTTCAAGCTATCCTGGGTTATGCTTGCGGTCCTGCTGGTAGGATTTTTCGTCAGTGAATTCCTGAACATTCCGGTATCTGCCGTGGTGGGAGTGGTCGCAATCTTTTTCCTGCTGATGGCAAGAAGAAGTCCCGCAGTACCTACCATGGAAGTGGTGAAAGGTGCGCCATGGGCGATTGTATTCTTTTCGATTGGGATGTATGTTGTCGTGTATGGACTGCGCAATGCCGGTCTGACGGACGTTCTTGCCGATGTGATTCAGGCTGTAGCCGATCAAGGCCTGTTCGCTGCAACGATGGGGATGGGCTTTATTGCTGCCATCATCTCTTCGATCATGAACAACATGCCTACCGTGATGATTGATGCTCTGGCCATTGATGCTACGCATACCTCGGGACTGATCAAGGAAGCCTTAGTCTATGCGAATGTGATCGGCTCAGATCTGGGGCCGAAGATTACACCGATCGGCTCTCTGGCAACCCTGCTGTGGCTGCATGTGCTTTCGAGCAAAGGGGTGAAAATATCCTGGGGAGCGTATTTCAAAACAGGCATCATTTTGACCATTCCCACGCTGTTCATCACGCTGCTTGGCCTCTATATAACGTTGACCCTATTTTAAACTCAAAGGAGACTGAAACGCATGGATAAGAAAACCATTTACTTTTTGTGTACAGGGAACTCATGCCGGAGCCAGATGGCTGAAGGCTGGGCCAAGAAATACCTGAGCGATGAATGGAAGGTGTACAGTGCCGGTATTGAAGCTCACGGTCTGAATCCGAAAGCCGTTCAGGCGATGAACGAAGTGGGGATTGATATATCGGGACAGACGTCTGATATTATTAATCCGCAGCTGCTTAATAACGCTGACCTCGTGATCACATTATGCGGGGATGCCGCTGATAAGTGCCCGGTTACCCCGCCAAAGGTAAAACGTGAGCATTGGGGATTCGATGACCCGGCAAAAGCGCAGGGTACGGATGAAGAGAAGTGGGCTGTTTTCCAGCGGGTACGTGATCAAGTGGGCGCTCGCATTAAGCAGTTTGCGGAAACCGGCGAATAAAGGAGTATGATTATGGCGAATTATCACGAGCTCATTCCGGGCAAAGTCTATATTGGCGGAGAGAATGCACTGTTCGAGGCTCTGCAGGAGCAGGAGATTAGCGATGTATTCGATCTGAGGGATACCGGAACGGAAGCGGAAGGATTTCCGGCAAAGGTAACCCGTCATCATTATCCGATTGTGGAGCATGAGAGCGGCCAGGAGGCTTCGGTGCAGGCAGCTATCCATGCGGTTACAGCGGCTGTGAATAGCGGCAAAACGGTTTATTTTCACTGCGCTGGAGGCCGTAACCGTACAGGAACTGTAGCAACGGGAGTCCTGCTGGAGCTGGGGCTGGCATCCACGGTACAAGAGGCGGAAACACTCGCCACATCCAAACGTCCGGATATCCATATCAAGCAGGAAATGCGCGATGTGCTCCATGGCTTTTATCCGCCCCAATAAGCTATTTCGAAAGTTAGAGGCCGTCTCCCTGGGAGATGGTCTTTTTACTTCCGGTTCCTGCGAATCCGGAGGAAATGTCCGGAAATTACGGGCAGATAAAATAACAATAACAATATGATTAAATACAATATTAATTTGTTTTAAAACGATAAATCATATGCTAAAATCATGTTGTCATTACATAAGTGGAGGAGGTGTTTTAAATGAATGTTAGGCGAGGTTCAACCACTTTCTTAAAGGTGATTATTGTTCTGGCTGGAATTGCAGTGCTTGCTTTGTGTATATTTTTAGTACCCCGTATAGCGAATTTCGCAGCGGAGTTGTATCCAAATGTTTACCTAATGAAATATCTCCTTTTCATCGTGATGTATGGAGCGGCTGTGCCTTTTTATTTAGCGCTCTATCAGTCTTTCAATCTTTTACGGTACATTGACGAGAACACAGCGTTCTCTGAATTATCTGTGAAAGCGTTAAAGAACATCAAGTGCTGTGCGATGACAATCAGTGGTTTGTATGTATTAGGTATGCCGCTCTTTCGTTTTATAGCGAAGAAAGTTGACCCTCCTGTTGGATTTTTGGGACTCATCATCATATTTGCTTCGTTGGTTATCGCCGTTTTTGCTGCTATCCTCCAAAGGCTTCTACAAGAAGCGATTAACTTCAAATCAGAGAATGATTGGACGGTCTGAGGTGGCGAAAATGACAATTATCATTAATATTGCTGTTAGAATTTAACATAGCCATGTATTAAAAAAAAGGGATGCTGTACAGCCATTGATGATACGCATGGCGGATACAGCATCCCTTTAATTGTAGTTGCGGAGTTTACTGTGCAGCTGCTCCCCGGGCAAGCTCCTGGCGGACGATCGGCGCAACCTTGGTGCCCAGCAGCTCGATGGCACGCAGGACTTCACGGTGCGGCATAGTCCCGACGTTGACATGCAGGAAGAAGCGGGTAACGCCGAGATTCTTGTGCAGGAGCAGAATCTTCTCGGCGACATATTCGGAATCTCCTACATAGAGGGCGCCGCGCAGACTGCGGGCATCGTCATAGGTCGCACGGTTGTAGGCTTGTCCCCAGCCCCGCTCGCGCCCGATGACATTCATCTGGGCTTGCGTGGAAGGATAGAACAAGGCGGCTGCCTGCTCGGTGGTTTCGCCGACAAAGCCATGCGAATGTGTGGCGATCTGCAGTTTGTCCGGGTTATGACCGGCCTTGGCGGCAGCCTCTTTGTACAGCTTGACCAGCGGTGCGAAGCGCTCCGGCATGCCGCCAATGATGGCGAAGGCGATAGGAAGGCCAAGCATGCCTGCCCGGATTGCGGATTCGGGATTACCGCCGCTGGCGATCCATACCGGTAGCGGGTCCTGGACAGCACGCGGATAGACAGGAAGATTATTTATAGCCGGACGATGGCCGCCGGGCCAGGTTACTTTTTCCGAGGCTCTGATCTTCAGCAGCAGTTCCAGCTTCTCTTCGAACAACTCGTCATAGTCATCCAGACTATAGCCGAAGAGCGGGAAGGATTCGATAAATGAACCCCGGCCCGCCATAATCTCTGCACGGCCGTTAGAGAGGCCATCCAGGGTAGAAAAGGCTTGATAGACGCGTACGGGATCATCCGAGGACAATACAGTTACAGCGCTGGTGAGCCGGATCTTCTTCGTCATAGCCGCTGCAGCGGCAAGCACTACAGCGGGGGCACTGCCGGCGTAATCGGCACGGTGATGCTCCCCGATACCATATACATCCAGTCCGACTTGATCGGCAAGTACAATCTCTTCCACGGCTTCACGCAGTCTTTCGGCATGACTGATGACTTCGCCGGTCACCGGATCCGGTGTAGTTTCCAAAAATGTGCTGATGCCTATTTCCATACGGTTATCCATTTCGGGCATTTCAATCCGCCTCCTTTATTCGTATCTTTATATTACTATACTTTTTAATGTTTCTCAACTTTAGTAAGTGATTGTGAAACAAAAAAATACCCGCCACCCAAGGCAAGCAGGGGCGGCAGGCAGATGCAATAGTGCGGCTTTAGGATTTCTTTTTGCCAACGGCAAGCTGTACAATCATGATGACAAGAACGAGCAGGGCAATGAGCTGGTCTGTACTCATAGGGGTCCGACCTCCAATCCTTGGCAGGATGGCTCTTCGGACCGCATCTCCTCTCCCAAGAAGCTGCTTCGTTCCCCCTTTACAGACTATGAGCTCGTGAAGGAGAATATTACGTATATTGGATTCTATATCCATCCTCCTGATCTTGCTGTCATACGGCTATCAATATTGTACAAAAACAGATCAATATTTGAACCTATGTGATTAGGAATGAACCGTTTATACTAAAGGGAATAAGGCATTTTATCCGCAGGTTAGGAGGTAGGCATTTATGAAGCGAATCAGTCTGCGTTTTCGGCTTATGATCCTCATGACCTGTCTGACTACGCTTCCAGTTGTCACGGTTACCTGGATTGCGACGATAAACACTCGTGAGTCAGTGGAGAAGGAAATGATCGGTGCTAATGAATCTAGAATGCTGTGGGCGGATCAATATTTAAGTGAATTAATTGATCAGATTGACGTCCTGTTCTATACTCTCCAAATTAACAAGGAGTTGATTTACAAGATGACGGCGGGTCTCGATGACATGAACAGTGATACACAGTCACAGAACCATGAAAGATTACGAGACATGCTCATAACAACATTTTTCTCCAATGCGCGAAAGATAGACCGTCTCACCCTCTACAGTCACTCTACCGAAAAGGCGTTATCCGTGAGTTATGCTGATAGTGGCACCATTCGGCCCCTCAATATTCAAGAAAATGCCTGGCGTAGAATCGCCAAAGAGCCTGTAAGCATGTATTTTAAACAGACGCCTGAAGGGATTTACGCCTATCATAGTATTAATCGTTTCCCGGATAAGATGTTTTTGGGAGGCATATCGGTTGGCATACGTAATGAAGTTTGGCAGGAAGTCGTTCATATCTTGCAATCGGAAGCGGACAGCTATGTGTTCTTGATGAACGATGAAGGCGAGCTTCTGTCAGGATCAACACAGCGAATTGCTTCATCCGAGGTATTGGACGAACTGCATACGATGGACATACCTGCGAACGAACTTGTATCCCATCAGAGTGAACAATATTTTTACTTCATGGAGCGAATTGGAGACGGACAATTGACCGTCGTAAAGGCGATCCCTCTGTCTACCGTAAAGGCAAGCGCCTCTCCTACGATTCGAGCAGGAATGCTGACCGGAGGCATTTTTGTAACCGCTTCCATCCTTCTCTCTATCCTATTCTCCTTACGGATTACACGGCCGATCATAAGTCTGGCCAGGACCATGCGAAAGGCGCAGTTGCAAAGCTTCGAAATGAAATCGGTTAAAAGCTTTGACGAGATTGGTCTGCTGCAGCATGGTTACAATCTGATGATGCACAGAATTAAAGAATTAATCGAGCACGAATATCAATATCAAATTGAAGTAAAAAATGCGCAGCTGCTGGCACTCCAGGCTCAAATTAATCCCCACTTCCTCAATAATACGCTCAATCTGATCGGTGGGATGGCTCTCGTTAAGCAGGCTCCTGAAATTTATCAGATCACGAGGATGATGGGGGATTTATTGCGATATTCCATTAGATCTGAGAATGAAATGGTTTCCCTTCAGGATGAAATGACCCATACCCGCAACTATTTGTTCATCCAGGAACAGCGGTTCGCCGGCAGATGCCATACGGTCATCGAAACGGATCAGGAAGTGATGGATTGCCGGGTGCCAAAATTCATTTTGCAGCCGCTGGTAGAGAATGCCTTCGAGCATGGGCTGCAAGCCAAAGAAGGGGCTTGGCATCTGCATATCAGAATTCTGCTGATCGATAAAAGGGTCATTGTAATGATCAAGGACGATGGTGTTGGGGTGTTGCCCGAGAAACTAGCGCTCCTTCGTGCCGGTTTGAGAAACGGCAGTGACACCGATGAGTCATCCGTTGATCTCCCAGGGCCGCGGCGCCGTAGAAGTATCGGGCTTCGTAATGTTCATACGCGGCTTCGACTGCATTTTGGGGAAGCCTACGGTATCCGCATGTTTAGTAAATCCATGGCAGGGACCCTCATACTTATGAAATTGCCCTATGCTGACAACAAGGAAACAGAGAGGAGGGATTCGTGATGTATAACGTGCTGATTATGGATGACGAGCCTTGGTCAAGACAAGTGGTTAAATCGTTGGGAGAGTGGGACAGGCTAGGTCTGATGATTGTGGGCGAAGCGGAAGATGGCTATAAAGGAGTTCAATTCATAGCAGAGACTATGCCTCATATTGTTATTACCGACATGCGCATGCCGGGTTTGGAAGGGGTAGAGCTTCTTCAAACCATTCACGATCAATTTCCCTCTATTAAAATACTTGTCATGAGCGGTTATGATGATTTTGTTTATTTAAAACAAGCTATTCAATCCAGAGCGATTAATTACATGCTCAAGCCGATCAATCCGGAGGAGCTTAACGCTTCCCTGTCTCAGTGCGTGGAACAATTGAATGCGGAAATGATGTCGGGCATGAACGTCGCGCCGACAATCCCGTTCCAGCTGGGAGCTGCTATACAGGATCGGTATTTGTCCTATCGCAAGCTGATTTACGGATATTTGCTGGATTTGAATAGCCGGGCGATGGAACATGCCTTTACTCAATTGGCTCAATATCTTAGCCAGTCTCTTCAGGATGAAGCGGCGAGAAGGAAGATGCCGATTAAGCTTGCCTATGATTTTATTACGATATTAGAGGAGTTTCTGGCGAAGGATGAGTTTCAGCTTTCGGAGCTTGTAATGGATGTGGAAGAATACCGCGAACGGATCCGCCAGTCCTCCCTATTAGATGCGGCTAAGGAATTGTCGAATTTGTATACAGCTGTGATCACAATCGTGCAAGAAATACGCCAGACGAGAACCAGGCTGAATATCGATGAAGTGAAGGCCTATGTTCATAAATATTATCAGGATTCTATATCGTTGGAAACGATTGCGAAGGCTTTTGCTATCAGTAAGGAGCATTTAAGCCGGGCTTACAAGGCAGGAACAGGCGAGAATATTTCGGACGCTATTTTACGGTTACGTATGGAGAAGGCGCGAGATCTAATTGTAAAAGAAGGTGTCTCGATTAAACGGGCATCTGAGATGACGGGTTATTCGGATATCGCTTATTTTTACCGGGTGTTTAAGAAGCATTATGGAATTCCTCCCGGCAATTTAAGAAAGTAGATCCGGCATCAAAATAATGCAAATCAGGATGCTAAGATGCTGGAAAGACCCTTGCAACCGTTTTCTTTATACTGAAGATGCAACTCACTCAAGGGGGGATCGAACATGAAGAAAACGTTTCACCTGTCCGTCGTACTGATTCTCATGCTATCCATACTTGCGGCATGCAGTTCGGGGAACAGCAAGGGCAACACGTCAGCATCCAATGACAACGATGCAGCTGAGACGGTGGCAGTGGCAGAACCTGCCAAGAAAGTGGAACTAAAAGTATTTCTGACCTTGCCGCAATTCAAAGACCAGTTCGACCAATACTTCGAACAGTTTAAAGCCAAGGAATTGAAGGAAAAAAACATCGAAGTGAAAATCAAGCTTGAAACTCCAAACGCCGACCAGGCGAAACAAATTCTGCAAACCCGCTTGGCTTCGAATGATGCACCCGATGTATTTGCCATCCATGCTAACGACATTCCGACCTATTATAATGCAGGCTATTTGACGGATCTGTCGGATCAGCCGGCAGTAAGCAAGCTTTTCGACAGTGTCAAGCAGACCGTCACCTATGACGGTAAAGTGCCCGTTCTTCCGCTCGAAAGCCTTGCTTGGGGATATCTGTATAACAAAAAAATATTCAGCGATAACGGTCTGACGCCTCCGCAAACGCTGGATGAAATGAAAAAAGTGGTTGAAGCGCTGAAGTCCAAAAATATTCCGGCTTTCGAATTAGCCTTTCAGGAAGCATGGGTTCCCCAGTTAATGACTGCACTATCTCTCGGCGGTATTGTGAATTCTGAGCATCCGGATTGGGTCGACAAAATGAATAAAGGCGAAGCCTCTTATGCAGATGTAGCGGATATTTTCAATATCATTGATTTGATTATGTCCAATGGTACGGCTAAACCATTTGAGGCCGGCAGCGCGGCAGGCGCTGCGGATTTTGCGAATGGTAAGGCGGCTATGTGGGTTCAAGGACCTTGGATGGCAGATTCGATTCAAAAGACAAATCCGGACATGGAGTTTGGAGTAGCTCCGCTGCCCGTAAGCAATGATCCAAGTGGAACGATGATCAACCTGTCGGCTTCGACATCGCTTGCCGTATCCCCGGATAGCGACCATAAAGACGTTGCGCTTGATTTGCTGAACTATATGCTTGACGATACGGATTCTTCCGCTCTGTTCGAAAAACTTAAATTCAATCCGATTTCCTCTGTCCATACTTATAAATCGTTCCCTTGGATCGATGAAGCAATGAGCTATGTTTCGGAAGGAAAGGCTTATCAGGACCTGAAGCTGCCAAACGGCGTTACTGATGAGCAGGCAAAGCAGATTCAAAGCTACTATAGCAAGACAGTGACAAAGGACCAATTCATCAAGACGATGGACAATACTTGGGTAAAAGCGATTCAAGTGACAGCCAAGTAATCACCCAATAAAGTGAATAAGGAGTGAAGCCAAGGTGGCAGGCAACCATGTAACGAAACGAACGGTCATCCTCCTGGCATTCGTTCTTCCAGCTCTAGTCTTTTATGCATTCTTCGTACTAGCCCCCGCCTTCGGCGGGATCTGGTACAGCATGACGGATTGGAATGGCGTCAATCCTGCGTATTCGTTCATTGGATTGGCTAATTACCGGGAAGCACTGATGGAGGATGAGAACTTCCTGAAATCGATAGGCTTTACCTTGAAGTATGTCATTGCCATGGTCATTCTGCAAAATGTCTTTGCCATCATGCTGGCTGTTCTCATTGAATCGCGGCGAAAAACGAAATCGCTATTCCGCACGATCTTTTTTATGCCCAATATGATCAGTCTCATTATCGGGGGTATGATGTGGCTCTTTATTTTTACCAAAGTGCTGCCTGATCTGGCTGGTCGAACGGGTCTGTTATTTCTGGATCAGTCCTGGATTGGGGATCCGCGCTTATCCTTCATTGCGATTATCATCTTGTCGCTTTGGGGAGGCGTCGGCTATCTGATGGTCATCTATATAGCGGCGCTGCAAAATATTCCCGACCATGTGAAAGAAGCGGCCGCTATCGATGGCGCCGACGGCTGGCAAACCTTGCGTTACATTACAATGCCTATGATTCTCCCCGCGATTACGATCGGTGTATTCTTGACGCTAAACAGCTCGTTCAAGGTATTTGAAGCCGTGTTCGCTTTGACCAAGGGAGGACCTGGCCGTGCGACCCAAGTCATCGCGCTGAATATATTTGATGAGGCTTTCTCGCAAAGCAACCGATACGGCTATGCCAGTGCCAAAGCGATGATTTTGTTCCTGATCGTCATGGCGATCACCTTCATTCAGCTTGCCATTATGAAGAAACGGGAGGTGGAAGCATGATCAGAGGGCGCAACTGGAGGTCAGGCCTCATCCTCCTGGTTCTTCTTGCCGGTTCTGTCATTACGTTATTTCCCATTTACATGGGTGTCCTTAATTCATTCAAAACAGACGGCGAGCTGCTGAACGATGTTTTAGCGGCTCCCGCTTCCTTTCAATTTGGTAATTACGCCGCGGCCATGGACAAAATCAACTTTTGGAGAAGCTTGGGCAACACAGCAGTAATTGCTGCAGTGGGCCTTCTGGGAATTATCCTGTTTTCTTCCATGGCAGGCTATAAATTATCCAGAACGCAGGGCCGGTTAAGCCGCTTTTTATTCAGTCTATTCATTCTGTCGATGCTTATTCCGTTCCATTCGACCATGATTACGCTCACCAAAATAACGAGAGAGCTTCACGTTCAGGGTTCGATCTTTGGACTTGGCCTCATTTATATTGGCTTAGGCGTATCCTTCGCGATTTTTCTGTACCATGGCTTCGTGAAATCCATTCCGCGCGATTTGGATGAAGCGGCCGTGATGGATGGCTGCGGCGATTTCCGTCTGTTTTTTGTCGTCATTTTCCCATTACTTCTGCCTATTACAGCGACCAACGCCATTTTAAATTTATTGTGGATGTGGAATGACTTTCTGCTTCCTCTTCTGATGCTGACAGACAGCGACTCGTATACGCTGCTGCTGTCCACTAATATGCTGTTCGGCCAATATGGCAACAACGACTGGTCGGGTATTCTGGCCTCGCTCGTTATGGCTATGCTGCCTGTTATCATTTTTTACCTGCTTCTGCAGAAGTATATTTTGAACGGGATCGCAGATGGGGCGGTAAAGGGTTAATTCTTGCCAGAGAGAAGGAGCAGCGGATAAGAATGAACAAAGTCAGTGGATTTATTAAGGCAAAAGGCCCGAAAATTGTGAATGGTCATGGTGAGGAGCTGTTGCTGCGCGGTGTTGGCTTTGGCAGCTGGCTGCTTCCGGAGGGATACATGTGGCGATTCCCCGGTCAGGGAGACCGCCCTCGCCGGATCGAACAAATGATACGCGACTTGATCGGTGAAGAAAAGGCCAGGGATTTCTGGAAAGTATACTACAACAGGTATATCACGGAAGCTGATATTCAGCGGATTGCTGCGGAAGGCTTTAACTCCGTCCGAATTCCGATAAATTCGCGTTTTTTGTATGACGGGGATACAGAGCGTTATGATGAGGACCATCTTGTTTTGCTGGATCGTGTCATCGGCTGGTGTGAAGCCCATCGCGTGTATGTGATACTGGATCTTCACGGTGCGCCGGGCGGGCAGACAGGCACAAATATCGACGATTCCCCGAACGACAAACCGGAGCTATTCACCGATGCAGACAACCGGCGGCGTACGATCGAGATTTGGCGCATGCTCGCCGGACGCTATAAGGACAAATGGATTGTCGCGGGGTACGATTTGCTGAATGAGCCGCTGCCCGAATGGTTCTCGGCCTATAATAGCCTACTTATGCCGTTATATAACGATATCATTCGCGCCATTCGCGAAGTTGATGATAAGCATATGATTATTTTGGAGGGGGTCCACTGGGCGACAGACTGGTCCATTTTTGATGAGAAGCCGGATGACAACCTGATGCTGCAGTTCCATAAGTATTGGAATAGTCCGGACACAGAGAGCATTCAGAAGTTTCTGGACAAACGCACGGAGTGGGATGTGCCGATCTATATGGGCGAAGGGGGAGAGAACAACATCGAGTGGTATACCGGCGCTTTTCGCTTATACGAGGACCACGACATTTCCTGGAACTTCTGGACATGGAAGAAGCTCGATACGACCAACTCGCCTTGTTCGGTTAGGATGCCGGAAGGATGGGGGAAGCTTATTGGCTATCTCGAAGGCGGAGCGAAACCGGAAGCGGCTGATGCTGAACAAATATTAGAGGAATACCTCGCGAATCTGTCCTTGGATCGTTGCGTCTACCTTCCGGAGATCGTTCATTCCCTGCTTTTCCGGCCTCCGGTTCGCATCCCGGCTATTTTCTATGGATATAAAGGACAAGGCATCAGCTTTCATGTCGAGGAATTCGTCGAACGGGAATTAGGCTTCCGGGATTCGGATGGAACCGATATCCGATTTACATCGGGGAACCGCAAGCTTACTAACTTCCAGCATACGCGGGGTGAGGATTGGGCTGAGGATGAATGGATGCATGTGTATGTAAGACCTCGTGAATGGCTGGCTTATGAGGTGAATCATGTACCCCATCATGGTGAAGGACATCTGGTTGCATTGCGTGTTTGCGGGATGGGCGATAAACAATCAAAGGTCGAAATTTCCATCAATGATGGCATTTCTGTTATTCTCCCTGTCACTGGAGGGTCATGGCATACGATTAGAACGGCTGATCCCCATCCACTTCTTCAAGGGAATAACCGGATTGTCATCAAGGCGCTGGAGCATCCGCTCGCTATGGAGTGGATTGGGGTTGGAAAATAAGAAGGTGTGACCAAATAACCCTCCAATTTAATGTTGGAGGGTTGTTTGATATCCTAAAGAGCTGGATGAATAACACATTGTCAATATTGTACATCTGCGGATGCTAATATGATCAAAAGATTTACATTCCTTTTTTTTCTATAATAGAAAAAAAAGGAGAAGAAGGTGATATATGTACACTGAAAAAATGTAAACGCTTTTTTGGGGCGGGGGATTACCGGTGTTATCAAGTCAGGTTATTTTAAGAAAAAGAATGACTACTAGGAGGAAAAATGATGAAGAAGAAACGGGGCTTTCCACTCTTCTTGGCTTTGGTTCTCGCACTGGAGTTCCTTATTGTTTTGCCAAGAGCTGAGAGGGCCGAAGCTGCGCTCACATCAAGCGATTTCTTGAAAACGGACGGCAAATTTATTAAAAACAATTCCGGTTCCGGGGACGTTGTGACTCTAAGGGGGACAAACTTCGGAGGGTGGTTGAACTTTGAGGATTGGATGTCGCCTGCCGGGGAATTTGCTTTTGATCGGACAGGCTGGATCGCTTCAGCTTCAATCAACAGCTCTAACGCCGGAAATGCGATTGACGGCGACCAAGCAACGAGCTGGAAAACAGCAACCGCTCAGACTAACGGTCAATGGTTCCAGGTGAATATGGGGTACACGGGTTATTTCAACCGCATTTATGTCAATGCAGCAGGCTTCACGGGAGAATATCCGGTAAATTATCAGGTCCTCGTATCAAATGATGGGACCAACTGGAGAGACGTCGCAACGGGTTCAGGCACGGTACAGAACACGGTTATTCGTTTCATACCGCAGGTGGCACAGTACATCCGGGTGGTTCAGACCGGATCGAGCTCTTCAAATTTGTGGTCTGTGGCAGAGTTTAATGTATTCTCAGATCCAACTATGAACAATACGAGCCTTAAGGCAACGGCATCTTCAACGGGAGCGGGTACTACAGCAGCTAATGCGCTTGACGGAGATGTGAATACCCGCTGGACGAGCGGGGCTGCGCAGACCAACGGACAATGGCTTCAAATTGATCTGGGATCAGGTCAGGATATAAGCAAGGTAGTTATTGATGCCGGTCCATTATCTGCAGGTGATTATCCGCGCAGCTATGAGGTTCTTGGCTCATCAGACGGAACCAACTGGACCAAATATGCAAGCGCTTACGGAAATTCGCGAATTACGGTTGCGGAATTTTGGTGGTCTTCCTATATGCGGTATGTCCGAATTGTACAAACCGGGAGCAGCTCTAGCTGGTGGTCGATTGCTGACGTCTCGCTTTTCTCCAACAACGCATTGGAGAGAACGGGATGGTCGGTTTCCGCATCCTCCAGCGGTTCTGGAACGACACCTGGCAATGTTAAGGATGGAAATGCAAGTACACGGTGGACGACCGGCGCGGCTCAGGCGAATGGTCAATGGTTTCAGGCCGATATGGGGGCAAGCATCCCATTTAATCAAATCATTCTGGATACCGAAAAGAATTCAAACTCTGAGCAGGATTACCCGGTTGGTTATACCGTCCAAGTATCCAGGGACGGGACCAACTGGACAACAGCAGCAAGCGGCCAAGGACGCCGCAAAGCAACCCCGATTAACTTTCCAGCCGTAACTGCGCGTTACATTAAAATTACACAGACGGGCATCTCCACGAACTGGTGGTCCATCGGAGAGATGAACGTCTATCTGAATAACGACGATCTGTCGATGAACTCCACTTATAAACAACGCTTTGGCGCTGCTGCGGCAGAAACCATTGTCACAACGCATCAAGATACATGGATTCAGTCCGGTGACCTTGACAATGTCGAGAACATGGGCCTAAACATGATCCGTCTTCCGATCGGCTGGAACGAGCTCCTCCATGATGACGGTACCTGGAAAGCCAATGCTTGGACGAAGATCGACTGGCTGGTAAGCGAAGCAGCCTCCAGAAATATTTACGTCTTGCTGGATCTTCACACGCTGCCAGGCGGAAACTGTCCTTTTGCCAGCTGTGGACGCTCTGGACCGAATCCTAATGAATTCTGGACCAATACGACGTACCAGGATTGGGTTGTCGATATCTGGGAAAAGATCGCGAACAGATACAAAAATAACCCCGCCATTGCAGGCTATGATCTTATGAATGAGCCATTAATTGATTATGGCGAAGATACGGACGATGTGAATCAGAAAGTGGATTTCTACGATCGCATGTATGACGCCGTCCGGGCCATCGATCCTGATCATACGATTTACATTGCGGCTTTCTTTGACTGGGGTAATATTGTACCGCCAAGCGTCAAAGGCTGGACGAACGTTGTATATGAAGTGCATCCGTACGATATGCCAAACGGGAAAGATTGGACCGCGCAAAACACATTGGCCGAAGATAAAATACAATCGATGGCGGTCAAGCAAAAGGATTGGGATGTCCCTGTATTGCTCGGCGAATATTCGCTCTATCATTACGATGATGTATGGTCTAAATGGATGGGCGGGCTGAACGCCATTCATGCAAACTGGACCAACTGGACTTACAAGGTTAAAGGCGATATGAATGAAGGCGTTGGCGGCTACTGGGGATTGTATAACAGCAACTCTGCACCGGTACCAGTCATCAATAATGATTCTGTGTCCACGATTACATCAAAGCTGCAGCAATTTGCAACAAGCAACTTCCAACCGAATACCAGCTTTATCAACACGGTGAAAAAGTTTGCCAAGGGTGGTCCATGGCTGGCAACCGTACCGCTTGATCAAACAGGCTGGACGGCAAGCGCTTCTTCCACGGAGCCCGGCAGCTCTCCTTCCAATGCGCTTGATTGGAGTGCAAGCACCCGTTGGAGCGCCGGGGCGCCGCAGGCGAACGGTCAATGGTTCCAGGTGGATATGGGATCGAAGAAGGTGTTTGACCAGATTTCGTTCGAAACGAAGTCTACAGAAAAGTGGGATTATCCGAGAGGTTATGATATCCAGGTATCCAATGACGGGACGAACTGGACGACGGTTAAGAGCGGCAAGGGCTTTGGCTGGAAGCAGGCGATAACCTTCACGCCGCAGTATGCACAATATGTGCGTGTTGTCCAAACCGGCACCAGTCCCGATTGGTGGTCGATCGCCGAGTTCCATATTTATAACGAGCAGATGCTCAGTAAATCGGGCTGGACCGCCACAGCATCGTCGTCGGACCCTTCTGGCAACGTTCCTTCCAAAGGTATTGACGGCAGCGGTTCCACCTGGTGGGCCAGCGGAGCCGGGCAAACGAACGGCCAGTATTACCAAGTGGATTTCGGGCGGAACGAAACGTTTAATCGTGTATTAATCGATGCAGGAGCTCATACGACCGATTATCCGAGAGGGTATCAAATTCAGGTGTCCGCTGATGCTTCGACATGGACGACTGTAGCAAGCGGAACCGGCAGCAGCCCTTCGGTTCTTGTGGATTTCGCTCCGCAGACCGCACGTTATTTGAAAGTCGTTCAGACGGGCAACGCGTCTAATTGGTGGACAATTGCAGAACTGAACGTTTACGGCGAACTGGAGAGGAACCGTACGGGTTGGATAGCCTCTGCATCTTTAACAGAATCGGGCAGTTCAGCGGCAAATGCCTTGGACGGAAACACCGCGAACCGTTGGAGCAGCGGTGCGGCACAAGCAGATGGACAGTCGTTCACAGTAGATATGGGATCGAATCAATGGATTAACCATATTGTCATGGATTCCAGCACCAGCACAAATGATTATGCGAGGGAGTTTGTTGTAGAAATGTCGTACGACAATACGAACTGGAAAACGGTAGCGAATGGCGAAGGAACCAGTCCTAATGTAGCGGTCAACTTCCCGATAACCGAAGGCCGCTATATTAAGGTCACCTTGAAGCAAAGCTCCGCGAGCTGGTGGTCGATTTCTGAATTCAGAGTGTATGAGTAATCGTTAGGGCTTCTCCATGAACAGGAGGGATCGTATGAAACATGTTAAGCCATTTTTCATTTTTCGGAAATATGCTTCCATTGCGCTTATCAGTTGCATGATATTTTCATTGTCAACGGCGTTTCCAACTACTGTTTCTGCAGACGTACTACCTTATCAAGATCCCGCTCGATCCATTGATACTAGAGTAGCGGATCTTATTTCACGGATGACGCTGGACGAAAAGGTTGGCCAAATGCTACAGGTTGAACGTCTAACTGCAACTACGGCGCAAGTAAAAGATCATTTCATCGGTTCCGTCTTGAGTGGAGGCGGTTCGAATCCAACTCCGAATACTCCAACTGCCTGGGCGGATACGGTGGATGCTTTTCAGACTGCTGCGATGCAAACCCGGCTTCAAATTCCAATCATCTATGGGGTTGACGCGGTTCATGGCCATAATAACGTCTATGGGGCGACGATTTTCCCTCACAATGCGGGTCTAGGGGCGACCCGGGATACGGATCTGGTGAAGCGTGTTGCCGCAGCAACCGCTAAAGAAGTCAGAACGACGGGGGTGCAATGGGATTTCTCTCCATGCTTGTGTGCACCGCAAGATATCCGATGGGGCAGAACCTATGAAGGCTTCTCTGAAAATGTCTCGCTTGTCTCTCAAATGGGCGTTGCCTACACAGAAGGCTTGCAGGGTCTTCCTTCCGACAGCGGATTCATGAAAGGAACTAAAGCAGTAGGGAGCATCAAACATTGGATGGGTGATGGCAATACCGTAAACGGTGACGACCAAGGCAATGTTACCCTAACTGAACCGGAATTAGAGCCGTACATTCAGCCGTATCGTGAAGCGGTCGCAGCTGGTGCAAGAACGGTTATGATCTCACTCACCGCATGGAATAATGTAAAAGCGCATACGCATCACCATATGATTACAGATATGCTGAAACAAAACCTTAACTTTACAGGGATGGTCGTTTCGGATTGGAATGGTACGTATGCACTGTTCAATCAAGGCGTCTATTCCAGTTACTCCAGTGCCCTAAAGAATACGGTAAATGCGGGTATCGACATGTTTATGGAGCCGGATAACTGGCAGCAGTTTATTCCGACGCTCAAAGATCTTGTCAATACCGGACAGGTTTCCCAGTCCAGAATTGATGATGCAGTCAGCCGTATTCTACGTGTGAAATTCGAAGCGGGAATCTTTGAAGCGCCTTATACCGACAGAAGCTTGATTAGCGGCGGCACATTCGGCGGGACCGAACACCGTGCGATTGCCCGGGAAGCCGTACGGAAATCGGCGACGCTGCTTAAGAACGAAAACCACATTCTGCCTTTGTCCAAAGGGGCGAAAGTATTCGTAGCCGGTACCAAAGCAAACGATATCGGTTATCAATCTGGAGGGTGGACGATTACGTGGCAGGGCTCTCCGGGCAATATTACGCCAGGCACGACGATCCTGCAAGGCGTTCAAAACGCTGTCGCGAATTCCTCCAATGTCACCTATTCATCTACCGGTACTGGCGCGGCTGGGCACGATGCGGCAATAGTTGTTATCGGCGAATATCCTTACGCTGAAATGGTCGGGGATGTTGGAACCGGACAGCCGATAGCGGATTTGGAACTGAGCACGGATGATATCACCTTGCTGAACAATGTGAAAAGTTCCGGTGTTCCTATGGTTGTCATCATGCTCTCGGGGCGACCGATGATAATCACCAATCAACTCCCGGATTGGGCTGCTTTCGTAGCTGCCTGGCTGCCGGGAACGGAAGGCAGCGGGCTTTCGGATGTGTTGTTTGGAGATTATGAATTCACAGGAAAGCTTCCGCTTTCCTGGCCAAGAAGCATGGCGCAAATTCCGGCCAACTCGAATGATGCCAATTATTCGCCTCTCTTTCCATACGGATTTGGCCTGAACACGTCAGCGACCAACACAAAAGAAACGCCTGGCGTGATCGAAGCGGAAAATTACAACAGCATGTATGGCGTTCAAACGGAAGCAACGACGGATATTAACGGCGGATTGAATACGGGTTTTATGGATGAGAACGACTGGATGGATTACAGGGTGAACGTCCCTGTATCAGGAACTTACAAAGTCAGTTTGCGATTAGCAAGTTTATCAGGTGCGACGAATGGAATCCAACTGAAGAACGGTTCGACGACGCTTGCCACATTCAGTGTGCCAAATACGGGCGGATGGCAGACATGGACAACCGTTTCGAACAATGTCCCGCTGAGTGCCGGCGTTCAGACTCTCAGAGTTCATGCCGCTGCTGGCAACTGGAATTTGAACTGGCTAGAAGTGAAGCCGACCTCCTCTACAGCCGCCGGTAATCTCTTGACCAATCCAGGGTTGGAATCAGGGACAATGACAGGCTGGGAGCAGTGGAACGGAGGTACTCCGGCCCAATCGGCGGATACGGACAACCCCTATACAGGTACCTATAAGCTGACACATTGGGCGTCGACTGCTTATCAGCAATTAACCAAACAAACGGTAGCTGTAGCGAATGGCACTTATAAGTTCAGCGCCTGGGTACGTTCGAGCGGAGGGCAAAAGTCACTGCATCTGTTCTCCAAAACAGGTGGCAGGGAAGTGACGGCTGAAATTACTTCTAACGCTTCGGATTACTGGCAGAAGTATACAATAGACAATATAAAAGTTACGACAGGGCAAATTGAAGTGGGCGTATGGTCCGACGCCTATGCAAATAACTGGGCAGCATTCGACAGCTTCGAGTTAACTAAACTATAAGATTAAACTCTTGGTCCATGCGATTATGCATGGGCCTTTCATTTCCCCGGGCCGC
Organism: Paenibacillus sp. 22594; assembly: GCF_052044425.1. Taxonomy (NCBI): domain Bacteria; kingdom Bacillati; phylum Bacillota; class Bacilli; order Caryophanales; family Paenibacillaceae; genus Paenibacillus; species Paenibacillus sp. 22594. Next base: position 132,970 of record NZ_JBQENA010000012.1, on the reverse strand, counting down.
CGTACCCTGGATAGGTAACGACAGGCCATTTCACCTTACGCAGCGCGTCCATCAGCTCAGGCCCCACGTTTAGGTTGCTGCTGACGAGTTCCTCAGGTGTGAGCGCCATCCACTGATTCAGCGAGACGTCGGCGAAGCGGTCGCTCTTGAACATTTCCAGGAACCATAAGGGTTCTGTTCCGGTATTCTGGATATAATGTCCAAAGGCGAAGGGGACATAACCGACATCCCCAGCCCTATAGTTGAACGTACGTGCTGCCCCGTTGCCGCCAAAGACAGTCATGCGGCCCTCTCCGGTCAAATAATACTGCCATTCATCGTTGTTCGGATGCCAGTGCAGCTCTCGCATCGCCCCCGGCTCGATCTCAACCAGTGCTGCAGCTATCGTCCTGGAGATGGGGAAGTTTGAGCTGTCCACAATCCGCACGCTTCCGCCCGGAGTTTTCAGTGGGGGCTGGGCCAGCAGCTGATGCTTGAAGCTCAGCGGAATTTCACCGAAAGGGGAATGGACCCTTTGGCTCTGTATGGAGCCAGGAACCTGGTCCTGGTAGATATAGACTTGATCCTTCGGGAGATAGTCAAAGGCCGAAGGCGGCACCCCGAAGTTAGCGGACAGCACCTCTTTTGGGGTATGGGCGAACCAGTCGGAGATGGACAGGGTATTGAGATCGGAGAAGCTGCCATCATCAAAAACAAGTAAAAATTCGCAGCCCTCCGCCAGCCCCTGAATGGAATGGGGGATTCCCGGAGGGAAGTACCACAGATCACCCGGTCCAATGTCAGCAATGAAGTTCCGGCCATTCTGATCTACCGCGGTAATCCTTGCACTTCCAAGCAGCATGTAGGACCATTCGGCCTGCTGATGCCAGTGTAGCTCCCGTACACCGCCCGGGGTCAGACTCATGTTGACCGCCGCAAGAGTGGTGGCAATGGGCAACTCTCTGGCCGTGACCTCTCTGGACCAGCCGCCCTGATTCAGCTGCATGTGGGCATCGGAAAAAGAAAATTTCAGATTGGGAATGAGTCCGTTATCTGTAACTGGAGGGACGAACATATCCGGGTTCTCCCGGTCCCGCATCACATCGCGGGGGCCGAGATCAACATTGCCTGCGCCGTCACTGCGTATCGGCTGGGGGATCTTTGAGTAACTCGCTGAGTGTTCAGCGGATTCCATGGGCCTGACTCCTTTCCTGATCGCAATCGTTCAATAGAGAATATATGCCGTAAGGATGTTTGAAGATGCCCACAATTGCAAAAGAGTAATTGACAGAGGCCGCCTGAAGATGGATTCTTAATAGTGGATAAAGCATCAATCAGAAGATTACAGAGAGCAGGGTATACACATATGACAGACAGCGGACAAGAACGCTACCGCTTCAGCGAAGCGCCGATATGGGAGCTGCAGCGCAAATATTATGAAGAACTGGGCATGCAAGCCTGGAAGAACGACCAGGTTCCCCAGTATATAACGAGCAATCCGATGATTGGAACGGGCTATGCGGAGATGATCTTCGGCTTTCTGCAGGACCGGGCGGCGATGGGGCAGACGACAGAGCCGGTGATTATACTGGAGCTGGGTGCGGGGGCAGGACGCCTTGCGTTCCATGTACTGCAGAAGCTGTGTGAATTGATCGATTATGCAGGGCTGACCCTGCCCCCTTTTACCTATGTCATGAGCGATCTTCCCTGGAAAAATATCACCGGCTGGCAGCAGCATCCCGGCCTGATTCCATTTGCTCAGCAGGGTATCCTTGATTTCGCGCGTTTCGATGCCGTTGCGGATACAGAGCTGCATTTGACACAGAGCGGAAAGGTGATTATACCGGGAACGCTTGAGCAGCCGCTGATGGTCATTGCCAACTACTTTTTTGACAGTATCCCGCAGGAGCTGCTCTATGTGGATGAAGGGAAAATATATGAATGCGAGGTATCCCTGAAGTACCCGGAGCAGTCAGCCACCATGGGCCCTTCAGAGGTGCTCAGGGATCTTATCCCGGAATATTACTACCGCCGTGCAGAGGGATACGAAGAGAAGTCATACCCGTACCGCGATGTGATCGCCTTCTATCAGGAAAAGATGGAGGATGCGCATGTGCTCTTCCCTGCGGCTGCGCTGGGATGTATGGAGCGGCTGAGTGCGCTGTCCAGGGCGGGCTTCCTGCTGCTGACCGCCGATAAAGGCGATCACCGGCCGGAGAACTGGGAGTATGCCGAGCCGCCGAAGCTCATTCATCATGGCAGTATCTCGCTAACCGCCAACTATCATGCACTGGTGTGTTATTTTGAACAAAAAGGTGCAATATCTTCATTTACCGAGCATCATTACAAGAACCTGAACGTTGGCTGCATCTATATGCTGGAAGAGCCGATGCGTCATGTCCAGGCCCGCTTGGCCTACCGCAGATTTATCGAGCGCTTTGGTCCGGATGATTTCTTCAGCCTGAAGCTATGGATTGATCAGAATTTTGATACCATCGGAATGCAGCAGATCCTGGCCTTCTGGCGGTTGGGCGGCTATGATGCGGAGCTGTTCATCCAGAGTGCGGAGCGGATCTCCAGCCTGCTGGAGGATGCCAGCGACGAGGAGATTCTCGATCTGAAGCTGGGGATCGACCGGATGTGGACAGGCTTCTACCCGATGCCGCAGAAATACGATTTGGCCCTGGACAGCGGTCTGCTGCTGTTCGAGATGGGACTGTATGAAGATTCCCGGCGCTTCCTTACGCAATCGCTGAAGGAGACGGAAGACGAGCCTGTGGTTACAGTTCTCTACTGCCTGGCGATCTGCAGCTATGAGCTTGAGGATCTGGAAGCCGCGCTGGAGTATACCCGGCAGGCGCTGGTTCTGGAACCGGAGCATGAGGAAGCGCTGGATCTGCTGGCGGCACTTAGCGGGGACTGATGCCTGCTTTACATTACGGCAGTTTTTTGGTAATAATATAAGCAATTATAATGAAACGCAATGAAGAGAAGAGTAGATAGATCCATTCTTTCACAGAGAGCTCCGGACGCTGAAAAGGGGCAAAGAACGGTGTATTGAACCAAGTCTCTGAGCGGCGTATCGGAACGGGCTGATGAAGCTGGGGATGGTACGACAGGAGCTCCTGTTACAGAGCTAGAGTATAAGCCTTGCCTGCCCGGCAATGCCGTACTCGATGAGATTAATATGGCGACATATTAATAAACCTGGGGTGGTACCGCGAGAATCTCGTCCCCAAGACCATACGTCTTGGAGGTGAGGTTCTTTTTTGCATGGGCAAAGGTTGGTAAAAGCGGTAATCACATACACAGGAGGTTTCGGGCATGAGTAACGACTTGGAAGCCGCGGCAGCGGAGAATTATATGGATAAGCTGATCAGGGAAGATATAGAGGCCGGAATCTACAGCAGAGAGATCTGCACAAGGTTCCCCCCGGAACCAAACGGGTATCTGCATATCGGCAGTGCGTTCGCCATTCACACCAATTATGGGATAGCACAAAAATATGGCGGAACCTTTCATCTGCGCTTCGACGATACGAATCCGCTCAAAGAGAATATGGAATATGTTCAAGCGATCATCCGGGATATCGAATGGCTGGGCTGCAGTCCGGGAGAGCATATCTACTACGGCTCGGACTACTCGGAGCGCATCTACAGCAGCGCGCTGGACTTGATCCGTATAGGCAAAGCCTATGTCTGCGATTTATCACCAGAAGAGGTGACCGCCTATAGAGGCACACTTACGGAACCGGGGAAGGACAGCCCTTACAGGGAACGTTCCGTGGAGGAGAATCTCCGGTTATTCAGCGGGATGAGAGAAGGGGTGTACCCCACCGGCTCCCGGGTGCTGCGTGCCAAAATCAATATGGCTTCACCGAACATCAATCTGCGTGATCCGGTGCTGTACAGAATAATTCATGCGGAGCATTACCGTACAGGGGATGCGTGGTGTATTTATCCGATGTATGATTTTGCCCACCCGATTCAGGATGCCATTGAAGGCATCACCCATTCCTTATGCTCGCTTGAATTCAAGGATCACCGGCCGCTCTATGATTGGGTGCTGGAGGAATTGGGAGTTGAAGAAGCGCCCAGGCAAAGGGAGTTCGGCAGGGTCAACCTGACGGGTGTCGTCACCAGCAAGAGGTATCTCAGAGCACTGGTGGCAGGGAACTATGTGGACGGCTGGGATGATCCGCGGCTGCCCACCTTGCGGGGACTGCGGAGACGGGGCTTCACCCCGGAGAGCATCAAGAGCTTTGTCCGGGAGATCGGGATGGTTAGGAACCAGACGATGGTGGATTTCTCCATGCTGGAGCACTGCCTGAGACAGGATCTAAAGGCCAGTGTGCCGAGTATTATGGCCGTGCTCGAGCCGCTTAAGGTCGTAATTACCAACTACGAAGCGGAGGAGACAGAATGGCTGACCCTTGCCAATAATAGCGAAAATGCGGAGCTGGGCGAGAGAGCGGTGCCGTTCTCCGGTGTGATCTACATGGAGCGTGAAGATTTCATGGAGGAACCTTCTCCGGGTTTCCGCAGGCTGACTTTGGGCGGCGAAGTGCGGCTGAAGGGGGCCTATATCATTAGATGTAATGAAGTGATTCGAAATGAAGCTACCGGTGAGATCAGTGAGCTCCGCTGTACCTACGATCCACTGACGAAAAGCGGCGGGGCCCTTAGCGGGCGCAAGGTGAAAGGCACAATCCATTGGGTTTCGGCCTGTCACGGTATACCGGCGGAAGTGTACCTGTATGAAAAGCTGCTGGAAGACAACGATGGCCCCAAGGCAGAAGGCGAAACCTGGGAGGGGTACTTGAATCCCGATTCTATAAAGCTTATGAAGAGTTGCCTGCTGGAGCCTTATGCGGCTAATGCCAAGTCTGAGGACAAATTCCAATTTATGCGCCAAGGCTACTTTTGCGTAGACAACAAGCTGACCCGTGAAGATCGGCTGGTGTTCAACCGCATCGTTCCGCTGAAGGATACGTGGAAGGGCGGAAAATAAGCGGCAACACATGCGGTAATTCACGCAGCAACACAGTTTCTTCACAACCCCTCTTTATAATGAACTCAGCACCCTGAATTCTGGAGGAGGTAGAGCGATGAACTGGTCCTGGTTAGTTACACTGGTCTGTCCACTGATGATGATCATCATGATGTTCGGCATGCGTGGAGGACATGGGCACGGCATGCATTCACGGCGGCAGCCGAAGGTTGAGGATCTGCAGCAGGAACTAAATGAGCTGAAGGCGCAAAATGAACAAATGCGGGCGGATCTTAACAGTATTATTTCTTAACGGCATGAAGAAAAGGCATAAAATAATAGCGGGCGAGTGTCAGGGGATCCTGAACCTCGCCCGTTTTCTTTTGTGAGAATGCTTTTTCGCCAAAGCCTCACTTTGCGGGGCTTTTTTTCATATAAATAAGGTAGCCTAGATTAACTTATTAAGCATGAATGGCAGGCAGATCGGGTTAATAATAGGGTATGGAAATGATGCCAAGCATTTGTTTGCGTAAATGCATTTACATTTTTCACAACGCAGATTATAATAAAATTAAATTAAATGTTGCATCAGGGAAACTTTCGTGTGTATAGACAACTTTTCCGGGCAAGAGGAGGGATTTAAAATGATGGAGCAAAACTTAGCAGAAGCACCTCCAATGATACACAGACGTAAAAACAGACTCACTGCACAGGCTGTGCTAGACGGGGATGTCAAAGGACTTAAAAGACTCCTTCCTTTCCTGGGCCCGGCTTTTATCGCTTCCGTAGCGTATCTGGACCCCGGGAATTTCGCCACCAATATTACAGCGGGTTCGAAATACGGTTATCTGCTGTTATGGGTAATATTTGCATCCAATCTGATGGCTGTTCTTATTCAGTCTTTATCCGCTAAGCTTGGCATTGCTACTGGTAAAAACCTACCCGAAGTGGCGCGGGAAAAATTCCCGAAGGGTGTATCGATTTTCTTGTGGATTCAGAGTGAGCTGGTGATTATTGCTACGGACCTGGCAGAGTTTATCGGGGCGGCTCTCGGACTGTATTTATTATTCGGTATTCCGATGCTGCCAGCCGCACTTATCACTGCTGTCGGTTCATTCGCCATACTTGAACTGCAGCGGCGCGGGTACCGCACGCTTGAGGCGGGAATTGCCAGCATGGTGCTTATCGTCGTTCTGGCCTTTGCGTTCCAGGTAATCATGGCAAAACCGGATGCCGGGTCGGTTGTCGCCGGGATCTTTACTCCGCAATTCCAGGGTGTGGACAGTATTCTGCTGGCGGCGGGTATCCTTGGTGCCACGGTAATGCCGCATGCGATTTATCTGCACTCCTCGCTGACACAGAGCCGCGTGGTCGGAGTCGATGACAAGGAGAAGAAACAGATCTTCAAGCTGGAGTTCATCGATATTCTGATTGCCATGCTGATTGCGGGTGCGGTCAATATGGCGATGGTGATTGTGGCTGCCGCGTTATTCTTCAAGAACGGCTTAGTGGTCGAGGATTTGGATGTTGCCTTCGAGCAGTTCCGCCATTTAGCCGGACCGGTTACTGCGGTGTCCTTCGGACTGGGCCTGCTGATTGCCGGCCTCTCCAGCTCCTCGGTAGGGACAATGGCCGGCGATGTGGTCATGCAGGGCTTCATTAACAAAAGAATCAATCTCTACCTGCGGCGGGCGATTACGATTATTCCTCCGCTGGCCATCATTGCCTTCGGCATCAATGCTACAAGCGCGCTGGTTATGAGCCAGGTCGTTCTCTCCTTCGGGATCGCTTTTGCCTTGATTCCGCTGGTGATCTTCACAAGCGACCGCAAGATCATGAACGGACTGGTCAATCACCGGATCACTACAATCCTGGGCTGGATCATCTGCGCGCTGGTTGTATCGCTGAATCTGTTTCTGATTGTGGAGATGGTTATCTGAGAGGGAAGTTTCATCACTCGCTTTGGTGAGGGTCTTGGGGCTAATTCTGTACAATTTCCGCCCTTGCAAGTACCCATTTTGAATAGCTGCAAGCAAATAACGGGGCCTCCTACTCAGGAGGGCCCCGTTATTTATGTTTGAGCAAGGATTACCCTGTCTTGTTATTGTTATTGCTTCACGATATCTTGTACAGCTTTGTCGAGCTTTTCCAGAATCTGATCATGATTCAGCTGACCGCCCAGGTATTCCTGCATGGCTGCACCGAAGCCTTGGGTTACACCGTCAGGGAACATATCCCAGTTCCAGCCGAGTGCGGAGGCGGATTGCTTCTGCACAGCAACGGCAACCTGACCGATATCTGCGGCATCGGCTTCCACATTGGTTTCAGCCGGAATAAATTTGAATTCCTTGGTCAGATACTTTTTACCCGTTTCCGAAGTCACAAGCCAGTTAAGGAAAGCTTTGGCTTCTTCCGGATGCGCCGATTTGCTGTTCACCACATAGTTGTTAGGCACACCTACGAGGATCGTTCCTTCTTTGTCGCTGATCGGGAGCGGCAGGAGGCCGAGGTTCATCGCTGGGTCAATTTTGTCGATATCCCCTTGTGTCCAGTTGCCCTGCAGCATCATGGCCGCTTTGCCGGATGCAAATTCAGCAACCTGGGTAGCATAGTCTGTAGTCATTTTGTTATCCTGTGCGTTGTCGAAAATAACGTCTACCAGGTTGAGCCATTGCTCGAAGACCGGGTTGCCTTTGATGGTTGCCGTGCCGGCTTTGACATCCTCGATGAATTTCTTCGGATCCGGCTGGTGAGCCAGGCCTACGTTAACCAAGTGAATCCCCATAGACCACCATTCATTGGTAGCTTCAAAAGGCGTGATGCCTGCAGCTTTCAATTTGGCCACTGCATCTTTCAGCTGGGGAAGTGTTTTGGGTTCTTCGGTAATCCCTGCTTTGGTGAACAGGTCCTTGTTATAGATCAGTCCGTAGCCTTCAACGTTCATCGGCATGCCGTACAGCTTGCCGTCGACAGTTGCCGGGGTTTTGGCGGTTGGAATCAGATTGGCCGCCCAAGGCTCATTCGACAAATCAGTGGCACGGTCCATATAAGGAACCAGGGCTGTGTAGCCGCCGTTATTGAAAATCTCAGGTTCGGAGCCGGAAGCGATCTCTGCTTTGAGCAGTGCGCCGTAGTCTTCACCACCGCCATGCGTTTCCACTTCAACCTTAACGCCGGTTTCTTTCTCATATTCTTCAGCAAGTGCGTTCAGCTGCTCGGCAATTTCAACCTTGAACTGGAACATTTTGATCGTTACATCTTTGGCCGGAGCTGCGGTTGCCGCTGGTGCCGCTGTCTCTGTTCCTGAATTGACAGCGTTCCCATTGCTTGCGGAATTATTATTGCCGCCATTACCGCAACCTGCGATAATAAGTGTGCAAACGGTTGCGATAACAAATGCGAACTTTCTTTTCATAGTATAACCTCCCTGGTCTAGTGGTTCCTGCAACTTGATCGTAATGGATATACGAATGGACTTACACTTAATATTTTGCTCGAAAAGGTGGATATTGTTGCAAAGGAGTTATCCCTTAATGGAGCCGGCGGTCACACCTTCAACAATATAACGCTGCAGCGACAGGAAGAACAAGAGAATTGGCGTAATCGCCATAACCAGACCCGCGAGGGCAAGATCCCACTTCTTGGTGTACTGGCCGAAGAACTTGGTCACAGCCACCGGCAATGTGGTCAGATCCTTATTGCCTCCAATCACAAGCACCGGAAGCAGATAGTCATTCCAGATCCACAGTGTGTTCAGAATAATAACAGTTACGATAATAGGCATCAGCAGCGGGAAGACGATTTTGAAGAACACCCCATACGGGCTTGAGCCGTCGACCCGGGCCGCTTCCTCCAGCTCAATGGGCACGCTCTTGATGAAACCGTGGAACAGGAACACGGACAACGGCATCCCGAAGCCGAGATAGCAGGCGACAATGCCGTATAGTTCACCGCGCATCTCCAGTATGCTGGTTACCCGGACCAATTGCAGCATCAGGGACTGGAATGGGATGATCATTGCCGATACGAGCAGCAGGAATACAAAGGAATTGAAACGCGACGGCTTCCGGACGATCTGGTAAGCGGCCATGGAGCTGAACATCACGATGAAGATCACGCTCAGGACCGTAATTTGCAGCGAGTTCCAGAATGCCTGCGGGAAGTTGATGGCGTCCCATACCTTTGAGTAATTATCCCACTGGTAAACCTGCGGGAAGGATGCGGCATCCATCAGAATTTCCTTCAGTCCCTTCACCGAGTTGCTCAGCACCAGGTAGAACGGAGAGAGGAACACAAGAGCCAGAAGAATGGCGGCGATCTCTAGAATGAAATTTCGGAGACGGTATCTGCTGTTCTGCATTATGCCGACACCTCCTTACGTTTAGTGATCCAGACCTGGGTGACAGTGATTAGGGAGACGGCGAAGAAGAAGAGCAGGGCTTTGGCGGTGCCGAGTCCATAACGGTTGTTGATCAGCGCTTCCGCATAGATGTTATAGGCGAGCGATTGGGTGGAGGTACCCGGTCCGCCTTTGGTCAGTGACAGATTGAGATCGAACATTTTGAAGGCATTCGAAGTGGTCAGGAACAGACAAATGGTGATGGCGGGCATGATCAGCGGGACATAGACGCTCTTGAACAGCTGTGGAGCGCGTGCGCCGTCGATTTTAGCTGCTTCGATCAGGTCCTTCGGAATTCCGGCCAGTCCGGCGATGTAAATCACCATCATATACCCGGCAGTCTGCCAGACGAATACGATGACCAGACCCCAGAATCCGGTGCCCGGCGTACCCAGCCAAGGGAGCTTGAAGAAGGAAATGCCGGTGATGTCGCCAATCGTGGCGAAACCTTTGGTGAAAATAAACTGCCAGATGTAGCCCAGCAGAATACCGCCGATCACATTGGGCATAAAGAAGATGGTACGCAGTACCTTTTTGGTCTTCAGCGTCGTCATTAGCAGGAATGCGAGCAGGAGTGCCAGCACGTTAGCGGCGATCACGGATACGATGGTGAAGCGCAAGGTGAACAGCAGGGATTCCCAGAATTTGTCGTCATTCGTAAAAATCCGTTTCCAGTTGGCCACACCCGTCCAGACCGCTTTGTCCAGATCAAGCCCGTTCCAGTCGGTGGAGGAGTAATAGAAACCAAGGATGAAGGGTGTGACCACAATGGTCAGGAAAAAGAGCAGGGCGGGCCAGAGGAAAATAATTTGCTGTCCCCAGCCTCGTTGCAGGCGCAGAGCTTTTCTCATATGGAGTCTCCTTTGTAAGTTAATCTACGGGTTCACACCTTCATTATAGGAACAGGCAGGAATGATCAACACTCAATTTGATGATGATAAAAGTGGATTATATTGCAGCGGATGCTAACCAAATTTCCAGGAGGCCTAATCATGTTCAAAAACAGCATCCGGACCCGGCTAATGGCGCTTGTGCTGCTGGCCTCGGTGATTCCGTCAGCCATTTCGGTTACATTCTCTTATCTATATACCAAGCAATCGGTTACCGAACAGTCAGTGAAGCAGAACACAAAGCTGCTGACCCTCGGGGAGGCTAATCTGAGCAGCTACTTCAGCGGCATGAGTCAGCGGGCCCTGTCGCTGTATAGCGGGATCAATGTGCCCAGCTCTTTTTATACCACACTGCTCACCTCCAAAAGCCAGAAAGACGTTCCGCCCGGCACCGCTGTTCCCGATACCCGGGCAGTGATCTCCACCCAGATGTATAACCTGTTCCTCTCCGACCGGAACACCTTTCAGATTCATCTGTATGTGCGGGCGGTCCAGCAGTCCAATCTGCTGCTCGGCGGATATTTCCGCCGGGAGGTAAACAGCAGCTATGCCCTGGAGAAGCATCTGGAAGGAACATACCGTCCTTACATTGAGGTCACACATATGGATCACCAATTCGGGATGAAGTCCGGGTTCCCTAATTTAAAGCCGGGGATTGAACCGGTATTTACTGCCCATTTCCCCATTTACAAAACTCCAAGCGCGGACGTTTTGGCTGATCTCTCCATAGACTACCGTCTCACAGAGCTGGAGGGGATCGTCAAATCCATGTACAATTCCGATACGGAACGCCTTTATGTGCTGAATGATCAGGGTCAAGCACTGTTCGCCTCCGACCCCGAGTGGATTGGCAAACCGTTCAAGGCAGGCTGGAGCCAGCTTCCTGGAAACAAGGGCAGCGGCCATTTTACCTGGAAGAAGGATGGATTTGAGGGGATTGTCATGTATCGGCATATAGAGGACCCTCTGTTCAAGGGCAGTATTATCAAGCTGGTTCCCTACGAGGATCTGTACGGCGATGCCAGGATCATTACCCGGTTCAATGCCGGAATTGGCGTATTGTTTCTGTTTGTGGGCGGAATCAGCGCGGTGCTCATCTCCATTGGCTTCACCAGACCGATCAAGAAGCTGATCTCTTTCACCCAGAAGGTGCAGATTGGGCAGCTCGATGCGCATATGGATGTGGAACGGGAAGATGAATTCGGCCTGCTGACGCGCAAAATCACCGGCATGACCCGGACGATCAATGATCTGATCCTCAAGGAATACAAGCTGGAGCTGGCGAACAAGACCAACCAGCTGAAGGCCCTGCAGGCCCAGGTCAATCCGCATTTTCTGTATAATGCCCTGCAGTCTATCGCCAGTTTGTCCTTGCGGTACAACGCGCCCAAGGTATATGACCTCATCTATTCACTTGGCAGTATGATGCGATATTCCATGAATACAGAACGCACGCAGGTGCCGCTCCGCGACGAAATCGAGCATGTGCAGAACTATGTTATTCTACAGACAGAGCGGTTCGGGGAAGAGAACCTGCACCTTGATGTCGATGCTGAAGAGGAAGCGCTGGAGGTAGTGGTGCCCAAGATGATTCTGCAGCCTATCGTGGAGAATATCTTCAAGCATGGCTTTGCGGACGGCATCCGGGGCGGGCTCATTTCCATCGCCTGCGTGGTGGATACTCAGGGCCGGTTAGTGCTTGCCGTCAAGGATAACGGCAAAGGGATTGCACCTGAGCGGCTGGAGGAAATCAATGCTTTACTTGCAGGCAACAGAGGAACAGAGCATGAAGAGATTGGACTGTACAATGTGTTGGCCCGGCTCCGTTTGCAGATGAGCAGCGGGGCGGAGCTGCTGCTGCGTGATAATGGGGACCGGGGCCTAACGGTCACGCTCATGATTCCGCTGGACAGCATATAAATCACTTACACAAAGGAGCGGCGGGCAATGAAGGTGCTGATAGTCGATGATGAGAAGCATGTTAGAGAGGCAATCCGCTATTTTGTACCGTGGGAGAAACATCATATTACCGATATCTATGAGGCTACCAACGGGCAGGAAGCGATGCGGATCATGCAGGAGCATCAGCCTGCGATTGTCTTCACGGATATGCGGATGCCGCTCATGGATGGAGCGGAGCTGCTGGAATGGCTGCACACCCACTATCCGTATACGAAGACCATTGTGATCAGCGGTTATCAGGACTTTAACTATGTGAAGCCTGCGATTGTTTTCGGCGGAACCGATTATTTGCTGAAGCCGCTGAACAGCAAGCAGCTGATCGCTGCGGCCGAGCATGCCTTCAAGTTGTGGCTGGAGGAGGAGGAGGGCCGGCAGCAGGCGCAGCGTCAGAATATGCAGCTAAATGTGCTGCGTCCGCTCTACTGGGATAAGGTACTCTCGGATCTGGTGGCTGGACAGGCTTCCTTTCAGGAGCTGAAGCATTCGCTGAGCGAAGAACTCGGCATGCCGCTGTTTGCGGCAGAGTGCAGAATTGCGGTCATCTCGCTCCAGGGAGCGGACTGCCGGCTGCTGCAGAGATTTCACGGCGATGTGGGTCTGACCTCTTTTGTGCTGGCAAATGTCTGCAATGAAGTGCTTGCCCCGAAGCAGATCGGCTTCGCTTTCCGCAGCTGGCAGAGGGGGGCGGACCTTGTCCTTCTGTTCTGGGCAGCTGTCGCGGAGGTGGAGGTAGAGATGCGCCGCATTAACGAGTCCATTAGGCAGACCTATGGTGTGCAGATGGATATCGGGCTCAGTCTTCCCGCGGCCTTTCCAGGAGGATTGCAAACGGCGTTCTACCAGGCAGGACAGGGTCTGAACGAGCGGAATCTGCTGCAGCGGGAAGGGCGGATTCACCTGTACCGGGAGTATTTGGAGGAGAGTGGGCCTGCACGGGACTACGCCTCCGAAACTCAGCTGGACAAGCTGAGAGTAGCGGTTCTCTCCGGAGACTTGGACAAAATGGAGCGGGTCGTAGACGAATGGTCAGACCAGTTGTCCGGTCTGCCTCTGTTAACGGAGAGCCGGTTCCTGCAGCTTCAGCAAGAGATTGCAGAGGTGCTGAAACGTTGGCGGCCGGATGAGGAGATTTCGTTAGACATTTGCTATGACAGCGAGGGCCTCTTCTCCGTGGAGAATTGGCGGGATCAGCTCAAGGCGGTGATTCAGCGCTTGTCCAAGGGGAACACCCAGGCACCGGACAGCCGGCTTGTGGAGGAGATCAGGCAGTATCTCCATCAGAACTATGCCCGGGATATGACGCTGCAGCATATTGCGGAACAATTTTTTATCAGCAGGGAGAATGTCTCACGGAAGTTCAAACAGATCACCGGGGAGAATCTGTCTGATTATTTGACCGGCCTCCGGGTAGACAAAGCCAAAACGCTGCTGCAGAATACGAATCTCCGGCTGTCACAAATTTCGGAGCTGGTCGGGTATGAGGATGAGAAATATTTCAGCCGTGTCTTCAAAAAGTCCACCGGGCAAACGCCCAGAGAATACCGTAGGCAGGGAGAAACCCTCTAGTAAATATTTCTGCCGGGCCTTTCAGCTTTTCCCAGCTTTTAACCGATAGTAAAAGTGTAGGCAAATGTACATATTTATTCGGTCGATTCGGGAGGACGGGGTATGGAAAGGTATTTAGGCAAAAAAATAAAAAATGACTTGATCAATGCCTATGGAGTAACAGTAATCCCTGCGAACAGTGTTCTGAATGCAGAGCATCTGGAGCTTATCCGCAAGCAGAAGATCAATGTACTCGACATCATCTTTGCAGGTGAGGCGGGGCAGGCACCTTCCTGCAAAGAGATGACATATAACGTAGTGAACGTATCAAAGAATTTGTTCGAGTCCGTAAGAATCTCGCGTAAGGTTCCTCTGGCAGATATCCGCAAAGAGGTCGTGCCTGTTGTTCAGGAAATATCTAGGAATCCGGATATTTTTGCGTTGTTCAGTGCGATTCAGGGCAAAGATGATTATACATACCAGCATAATATTGGAGTGGGTGTATTATCCACGCTTATCGGCAGATGGCTTAACATGAGTGAGGCAGAGCTGTCCGTGCTATCTTTGGCCGCGACTCTTCATGACATCGGCAAGCTGAAGATTCCCACGGAGATATTGAACAAACCAGGCAAGCTGACCCCGGACGAATACGAATTAGTCAAAAAACATACCATTCTGGGTTATGAAATGCTGAAGGAAACCACGGGGGCCAATTCCCATATTACACTGACGGCATTGCAGCATCATGAGCGGAATGACGGCAGAGGCTATCCCTTGGGTCTAAAAGAAGAGCAGATTGATTCTTATAGCAAGATCGTGGCTGTGGCCGATATATTTCACGCTATGTCCTCCAGACGCCCTTATCATGAACCGGTTCCTTTCCATGTCATTGTCGATCAGATGAGAAGGGGGAGCTTCGGTGCGCTTGACCCGAATATCGTGTCAGTATTTCTTGAGAATATCGTGAAACGCACCGTGGGCCGCGAAGTGGTTCTGACAGACGGGCGGATCGGTGAGATTGTCTACTTGAACCCGCATGATATTGAAACCCCTTTAGTGAAGATTGATGACGAGTATATAGACTTGAGTAAGCTGAAAACCATTAAAATTAAAGAGATCAGTATCGAGTAATGCGTTAGATGCTGCGTTTTTAGTCAAAATAGTCTGCCAGCCCATCGGCAATCGCCTTGGCAGCCTTTTTCTGATAAGACGCTTTGCGGACGATGGACTCGTCGGAACGGTTGGTCAGAAAACCAAGCTCCACCAGCGTTGCCGGGAGGCTGTTCTCCCGCAGAATATGATAATCCCCAAAGGATAGTCCATTGCTCTTCAGGCCAATCCCTTGCCGGAGCCGGTTCTCAATGGAACGGGCCAGCCGCAGATCATTATTCTCTGAGTAAAAAAAAGTGAGGGTCCCCGATACCTTCTTCGGAGAAGAATTATAATGAATGCTGACAAAAGCGTCTGCCCGCAGTTGCTGCCCGATCTGTACCCGCCGGGCGAGGGAAGGTTTCTGGTCTCCCCGTGTACGGGTCAGCTCCACCTGTGCTCCTTTGGCTCTCAGATAATCCCGCACATAAAAAGCGGTCTGCAGCGTCAAGTCCTTCTCCATCGTGTCAAAGCTTGTGCCCAGCATGCCGGGATCACTTCCCCCGTGTCCGGGGTCAATGACGATAAGCTTTCCGCGGATGCTCCCGGAGGTCTTGGCATTACTGCTCCCGCCGCCCCAGCTTGTACTTCCTCCGGCAATATATTGACCGGATACCCAGCCAATCTCTCCGCTCGTGGTACGAATGCGTGCCCAATCTCCTTGACGAAGCAATACAGTAATGGAATCCCCTTCTTTCAAAGATCCCAGCACGTGATACCCGGTTCCCGGGCCTCCCCTGATCCGCAGGGAAGAGGCGGTGACGTGAGCACTTCCGCCGGCACTGCCAGAGGGTTTGTCCGTAGTCTTGACGGAAGCCCCAGCTGTTGTGGTCCCCGAAGCAGCGGCGCTTGTTCCACCGGTTCGTTTGAGATAATATCCGGCGACCCAGCCGGAGACGGAACCGGCCCGCACCTTGAGCCAGCCGTGCTGCTCGTCTGTTACGGTGACCAGCGCTCCGCTTTGTAGCGTTCCGTTCACAGACGCGCTTGCGGCCGGCTCACTGCGGACGTTCAGGGAAGAGGCGTAAACCTTTGCCGTATAGGCTCCGGCAGCATGGGCTGATTCAGTCTGCAGAGCGGTGGATAGTAATAAAGTGACGGCTAGCATGGATGCAGATATTGTTTTTTTGAAAATGTATGAATTTATTGGTTTCACGCTATAAACTTCCCTTTCTTGTTTCAGGAATAGATTAAAGGTTTATTACCCGCTCCGGCGGGAGAGAAACCGCAGATAGTCAAAATTTAAATTGAAAACTGTCTCTGTTCCAGGTCCGCAATCACCTGTATAATTATTACATATCGGGGAAGACGACAAAGGAGTGCCGACGTGACCAGACCGAAATTATTTATTGGATCTTCCAGAGAATCCATCCGTTACGCACGGGCGATACATGAGCAGCTGAAACGGGAAGCTCAGGTCAATCCGTGGTATGCCAATGCTTTCCGGGCAAATGAATATACCATGGAAGCGCTGGAACGAAATCTTGATGATAGTGATTTTGCCGTATTTGTGTTCTCGCCGGATGATGTAGCCAGAATCCGCGGTAAATATTATTATGTGACCCGTGATAATACACAGTTCGAAATGGGCTTGTTCTGGGCCCGGCTGCGCCGGAGCCGTGTGTTCTGTCTGCTTCCGGACCAGGTGCCTGTCCGTAAAGATTTAATTCCGGGAGAGAATATTGAGGAGTATCACTTGCTCTCGGATCTATCCGGCCTCACCCCGCTGGAATACGAATGGCAGCATGAGAACCCGGTGGCAGCCGTAGATGTCAGCTGCGGCAAGATTATCGACAGCATTCAGGAGCTGGGAAGCTTCCGTGATCCGCAGAGGGAGCTGGAACATCTGAAGCTGGAACTTAGGCGGAAAGAAAGTATCCTTCACTTCTTCTGGCAATATAATAGTAATGTGTCTACTCCCGATGACAGGGAGAAATATCAGGCGCTCAGCGAGGCGGTCCGCAATTCCTTTCTGCCGCCCAAGCATTGCCGGGTGATTGGCGCAGCTATGTGGCAGGCCCGTGAGCAGGAGGGGCTGGTGCAGGTGGGCGGTAATGTGGGGCGCGGACATTCCTATCCTTTTTCAATGACTGAAGAAAAGGGCTCCCGTCCGGGTGTGGTGGATGCTTTTTTAGCCAAAGAATGGACCTTTTTGCAGCGTACCGAAGTTGCTGAGGTATATATCCTATGCTATCCTTTAGGTGAGAGGCATGTCCTTTCTGTTCATTTTTCCGGAAACGACGGATTGTCTGCGGATGATCTGACCGAGGTTGTGTCGTACAACCGGGATTTGTTCCGTACCGTCAATCATTTAGTGGGAGGGGACTGACACGATGAAGAATATGAAGAATGCAGTCAGTTTATCCAGTGCTGTCCGCCGAACCGCGAACAGCAGCACCGGCAGTGAAGGCGGCAAAGGCCGCATGAAGCGAAAGACAGGAGCGGGAAGGCCCACTAAGCTGTCACCTTCGACCATGAACGTATATATTGCGCCTTCTCTTGAAGGCGGAGACGACGAATACAAGAAGCTCATCAGCGGGAAGGTTGACAATACCAAGCCTTCGTTTGCTTAACCGGTGCTTCACCAGGATAGGTCCCCAGTACATACTGGGGACCCTCTTTTTGTGCTAACGGGTTGATTCGTTTACAAAGTATCTGAAAAGGTGGACGGAAACGCAGCCGCCAATCCTTTTTTTCCTTCTGCAGTTATAACAATGGCTCTTGTACGAGGGAGTCTGTTCACCCAATGGTGTTCCAGCAGAAGCTGAAGAATAGCAGCTCCCAAGGCCCCGGCAAGATGGTAACGCCTTTCGCTCCAGTCCAGACATTTGGGGGCAAAGGCGCGCCTGCATTTTCTAACCTCATCCAGGTTTATTCCCAGCCTGCCCAAGACAAGTTCACCTGTGGTTGTAATGGAGAAGCCCTTTGCTTCCTCCGCTATAATCCCCTCAAGCAGCAAAGCTTCTGTTAACTGCACCCCGAATTTTCCGGCCAGATGGTCATAACAGGTTCTGGCTTCGCGCATGGCATGATCCTGTACGGAGTGGCGAAGGGAATTAACCTTCACTGGAGGCGAGATGGATAACAACAGCTCTACCACTTGGGCGATTTCCGGACTGGCGATGCCATAATAACGGTGTCTGCCCTGGGTATGAACGGTGAGTACGCCACTTTCAGCCATTTTGTTAAGATGGAAGCTGGCGGTCTGAGGTTTGATTCCGGCTACATAAGCCAGCTCCGTGGCAGGGTGGAGTCCGCCGTCCATCAATGCTGTCAATATGCTTGCCCGGGACGGTTCACTGATCAGGGATGCCACTCGGGCAACGGCTGGATTAGCTTGCATCGTATATCCTCCTTCTGTATTCCATATTTCGATGAATATTGTAAGATCTCTATTTTACAATAGAATCGAATATACTTGCAGAGGAGCTTAAATGATGAATAATTTTGCAGAAACCCACCGAACGGTACCGATACATCCGAAAATTCTTTATTACGGGACGCCGGTCATCCTGTTGACGACACTAAATGAGGATTTAACCGTTAATATAAGTCCGATTTCCTCTTCGTGGGCTTTAGGAGATCATATTATTTTGGGACTGGGAATCAACGGAAAAGCATTGGAAAACCTCAAACGGATGCCTGAATGCGTGATCAATCTGCCTGATGCTTCCCAATGGGAGCAGGTGGAAGCATTAGCTAGACTGACAGGGAAAAATCCGGTCCCTGTTGAAAAGAAGGGAGCCGGATTTATTTTTGAAAAGGATAAATTTGCTCATTCAGGCTTTACGCAGGTTGTATCCACTACGGTACAAACAGCCAGAATCGCCGAATGCCCGATCCAGATTGAAGCGCGGGTGAAGCATATCCGTATTCCGGAGGATTCACCGCATTTTGCTATTGTTGAAACGAAAAGCACACAGGTGCATGTCCATAAGGAACTGGTTACCGGTGAACATCATATTCTTCCGTCAAGCTGGAACCCGCTGATCTATAATTTCCGCCATTACTTTGGATTAAGTGCGGAGCTTGGTAAATCATACCGGTCAGAGACGTAAAAATTAACGGTGTTAAAGTTCACGGGCTGGCGAAATTCCGCTGCTCTTCTTGGCAATTTCTCTGCGTACAACCGGGGCTACCTCAGTAGCCAGCAGTTCAATCGACGTAGCCACCTTATTGTAGGGAATTCCGCCGATATCCAATTGGGTCATGAAGCGGTTGTGGCCGAACAGCTCGTGCTGGTAAAGGATCTTCTCAATAATCTGCTGTGGGCTGCCGACAGCCAGAGTGTTGACCGGAGATACGAAGTGGCCAAAATCGCTGCGGGAGACGCGGTATTCCTGGTTACGGCTTGGACTAATGGCATTGCGGTAGCTGTAATAGTAGGGATAATATTCGTCCAGCGCCTGTTGTGAAGTCTTGGCAATGTAGCCATGGCTCGTAATGGCGATCTTAAGGTCTGCTGCTGCATGTCCGGCCGCAGCTCCGCTCTTGCGGTAAGTATTGGCAAGGTTCTGGAAAGGCTCCGGGCTGCCGCTTAGAATGGCGATGGCCATACCTATGCCGAGACGGCCGGCCTGTTCGGCGCTTTCGGCCGAGCCCCCGATGCCGACCCAGAGCGGAAGCCTCTGTTGTAGAGGACGCGGGGCGATCTCGGCATTGTGCAGCGGTGAGCGGAAATGCCCTTTCCAATTCATGACCTCCTGCTGGTTGAGCTGCAGCAGAAGCTCCAGATTCTCAGTAAAGAGCTGTTTGTAGTCTTCCAGTTCATAGCCGAACAGCGGGAAGGATTCCAGAAATGCACCCCGTCCCGAGATGATTTCCGCGCGTCCGCCGGACAGCAAGTCAAGGGAAGCAAAATCCTCAAACACCCGCACCGGATCGATAGTACTCAGCACGGTGGTTGCGCTGGTCAGCTTGATCCGCTTCGTCACTTGAGAGATGGCGGCGAGCACCACGGGAACTGAGGAGATCACAAAGTCCAGCCGGTGATGTTCACCCACCCCGAATACATCAAGCCCCGCTTCATCAGCCAGCTTGGCGGCCTCGATGACTTCATTCATACGCTGCTGAGGGCTGATGCGCTGCCCTGTGTGGCAGTCGGTTACAATATCCCCCAATGTGTAAATGCCAAATTCAAATTCCGGTAAGGTTTCTTCTATAGTATTGTTGTCCATCGTTCAAACCCCTTGTTATTTAAGTGTTAGTGTTTTCCTATCCGATTGAGAGGAAGAATATAAGTTATTGTATCACAATAACTTACAAAATGTAAGTACATGAGTGTAAGTTGGCAGATGTGTTTGAATCCATGATTTTGCTTAGGATTAGTGTATTGGATTTTTCCGTTTTCATCCATGAACTGCTGCTGCCCTGGGTTTTGATTTAAATTTTTTTGTGAAAAAGGTGATCCAAAAATATAAACTCTGCGATTCATTAGAGTAGGCAGGATTTAGCACATGCGTTGATGAGAGAGAGTTTCTCCAATTTGGCCCATTCACATGAGCCCAGGCTCACCCCATTCCAAGGAGGTAAGAAGATGAAGCTGAAGAAATTGCTAGCCCCTGTACTTAGTTTGTCCCTGATGCTGCCTGTGATGGCGAATGCGGCAGCCGCCCCGCCTCAAGCGGTTGTGGATACACCGGCCGCCCAGCTCAGAGCGAGTCTCGACTACCTGCTGTCCGAGCATTTCGCCCTTGCCGTTACCGCGATGACCAAAGCCTATGACGGTTCCAGGGATGCTGCTGCCGCTTATCAGGCACTGGACCAGAATGCGCTGGACATGCAGCCGGCGATTACCTCGCTGTACGGCAAAGCCGGAGGTACGGAATTTGAACGGATCTTTCGCGAACATAACAAATATACGGATGATTTGGTCAAAGCCGTCAAAGCGAATGACACCGCCGCCCGTCAAAAGGCAGAGCAGGAGGTTCAGGGCTTCGTCACGGAGTTTGCTGCTTTTCTGAGTACCGCAACTGCCAGCAAACTTCCGCAAAC
The DNA here is from genome assembly GCF_052044425.1 of Paenibacillus sp. 22594. Classification (NCBI taxonomy): domain Bacteria; kingdom Bacillati; phylum Bacillota; class Bacilli; order Caryophanales; family Paenibacillaceae; genus Paenibacillus; species Paenibacillus sp. 22594. The sequence continues at coordinate 112,063 of NZ_JBQENA010000012.1, read as the reverse complement.
AGCGGCAGAAGAAGCGATTCGCAGTCATGAAAATCATGTACAGCAGGTATTCGATGCTTATGTAGCCGGTGATTATAACAAGGCCTATACGACCTATCGCACAGGTTTTCAGGAAATGTTCACGATCAGCAAGGTGTTGTCTACAGCAATTGCCACGCAAATGCCGGATAAATTCCAGAACACCCGTCCGGATACCAAGGCTGCTGACCTCCGTTCAGCGCTGAACAGTGTAGCTGCCGAGCATTTTGCGCTCTCGGTACTGGAAATGCAGAAGCAATTTGACGGAAAAGCCGACTACCAGGCTCTCATTAACGCCGAAGCGGGCAACACAGCTGATTTCAAAGCGGCTGTTGCCTCGATCTACGGCACTGCTGGCGGGGATGCTTTTGAACAGATATGGGTGGGTAACCATATCACTGCCCAAAGCGATTATGTGAATGCGGTGAAGAACAATGATGCTGCCGCGCGTGCAGCCGTTCTGGCCCGGATCGACGGTTTCACTATGGAGCTGGGCAAATTTCTGGGCACTGCAACGGCCGGGAACCTGCCGGCAAGTGCGGCACAGACTGCACTGAAGGCCCATGAAGGCCAGGTGCAGAGCACGTTGGATCAGTATGCTGCCGGAGATTATACGGCTTCTTATACCACAAACCGTGCAGGCTATAAAACGATGTTCGGCGTAGGATTGGCCCTGTCGGGAGCGATTGTCGCACAGTTCAACGACAAGTTCCAGGAAGCGGCAGTTCCGGCCAGCATGACCACGGTATGGATGAAGCTGAACAGCAAAGAACTGAACATTAACGGAATCGTAACGATGATGGATACAAGGCCTTCGAATAGGAGTGGTACAACATATATCCCGCTGCGTTACCTTGGTGAGGGCATTGGAGCAAAAGTGAAATATGATCACCAGACCCGCACCGTATGGGTAATGGCGGGCAGCGATACGTTGAAGTTCTGGATGGACAGCAATGTAATGGAAGTCAATGGTATGCAAAAATCTGTCGGCGCCAAAGTCATCATTAACAAAGATGGCAGAACGATGGTTCCCCTTCGCTTCATTGCTGAACTTCTGCAATGGAATGTAACCTGGAACCAGACGGAAGGTCTGATTACGCTGACGAAAGAGATGTAAAACAAAGGAGGAAATCCTTCCAAACGAATCTCTTAAGCCCGGATGTGCGTGAACCTGTTCAGCTTGCTGCTGCGAGGCGCATGGCCTTCGGGCTTTTTTTTTGCCGCCAAGGAAGATATGATATGCTTTAGGACAAGCCATGCGAAATTTTACGGGAGGTATTATGGAACAGCAAGGGATTTGGGCAATAAGTATTTTTCTGCTTACATACGCATTGATTATTTCCGAGAAGGTTCACCGCACGATTGTGGCGATGCTGGGAGCCTTGATTATGATTGGGGTAGGAATTGTCTCGCAGGACACAGCTCTGGAGCATATTGATTTCAATACGCTTGGCCTGCTGGTGGGGATGATGATGATGGTGGGGATTACCGCGGAGACTGGTTTGTTCAGTTACGTGGCGGTAAAAGCAGCCAAGCTGGCTAAGGGTGAGCCAAGGCGGATTCTAGTGGCTTTGGTGCTCGTTACAGCGCTATGCTCGGCATTTCTGGATAATGTGACCACGGTCCTGCTCATGGTACCGATTACCTTCAGCATTACGAGGCAGCTGCGAATCAAACCAATGCCGTTTCTGCTATCGCAGATCGTTGCCTCGAACGTTGGCGGTACAGCGACACTGATTGGAGACCCGCCGAATATTATGATCGGCAGTGCCGTGAAAGAACTGACGTTCATGGCGTTTATCAACAACCTCACTCCGGTGATCCTGATCATCATTCTGGCATATTTGCCGCTGTTTCTGCTGATGTTCGGCAAACAGCTCAAGACTTCCCCTGAACTGCAGCGGAGAATAATGGAGATGGATGAACATGCGATGCTTAAGGACCGCAGGCTGCTGCGCAAGTGTCTGTGGGTGCTGGGACTGACGATTCTGGGCTTCTTCCTGCATCAGTCGATTCATCTGGAGTCGGCAACAGTGGCGTTGGCTGGAGCTTTTGTGCTGCTTCTCCTGACTGGAGGAGAAAAGATGCTGCTTAAGGCTTTTAAAAGTGTGGAATGGATTACGATATTTTTCTTTATCGGTCTGTTTGTGCTCGTATCTGGCCTAGTGGAGACGGGTGTGATCGCTGAATTGGCAGGGAAAGCGATGGAGCTTACCGGTGGAAATCTGGTAGCCAGCTCGATGCTGATCTTATGGCTGAGCGCGCTGGCCTCGGCTTTTCTGGACAACATTCCTTTTGTCGCAACGATGATTCCTCTGATTCAGGAGATGGGAACGCTGGGTATCCACAACCTGGAGCCTTTATGGTGGAGTCTCGCACTCGGGGCATGTCTGGGAGGGAACGGGACGCTGATTGGCGCAAGTGCGAATCTTATTGTAGCAGGCCTTGCGGCAAAAGAAGGACATCCGATCACCTTCATGAGATATTTGAAATTCGGCTTTCCTCTGATGCTGCTGTCGATTGTAATCTCAAGCGTGTATATCTATCTGAGATATCTGGTCTAACCTTTGCCATTTGATTAGTATTCCAACTGATCTGGTTAATTTTACTGTATACGCAGAAGCTGGATAATATTATACTTAAGAGAACTGGCCATTTCTTTCAGCAGGCGGAGTTCTCTCCACACTAACAAACCATACACAAAAGAATATAATGCTGGAGGAAATTGAATGAGCACTACGGAACTTACTAGCCAACTATCCAGTTATACAGGAAGACTGCTTCGGGAGCGTTTCGGGAAAGGACCCGAGTCTATCCATGCATCTATAGGGAAGCAATGCATAGCCCTGCATATACGTAATTTTATCGGACCTGTGGAGCGGTTTCTGCTGAACAAGGAAGAGGAACAGGCTTTCCGGTACACACGTGAACTTTTAATGAAATCGCTGCTTCCGGAGCTTTCAGCGTACCTGAAGGACATGATGGCTATTGAGGTCGGCGAGCTTTTTTATGATTGGGGGATACATAACGCTTCAGGAATGATCGTTGCGCTCACCAAGCAGGATGGAGCAGGAATTGACGATTATGCTGGACGGGATGAGGTTCATGCCCAAATTAACGAGGTAAGCAGAAAGGTGCAGAAGGAGCCGGTACATACCGATTCCTGGTGGCTGGGCCCCCGCACCCTGATTATTAAACGTGAAGGTATTCTGATTCCTTTGGAGAAGGAATTAATTGGCCTTGGTTATGAGAACACACTCAAAACAACCAAACGCAAGATGGAAAAACGATACTTGGAGGATACCACCACGATTGCGCCGATGCTTGGCAAAGAGCTTGCCGACATTTATGTGGATTGGGATTTCGACAAAGATACCAGCGTAATAGCCTATACTTTTCTATAGTCACCATCATATGAGGCGGAAATGAGTCGGACATGCGAATGAGCCGAACATGAGCCGGAGAAGGGGGATTTATCCCCTTTCTTCGGCTTTTTATTTTTTCTGCTGTCTCATAGGGAGAGTTACGCTGGACATTTAGGGGGACATGCTGGTGGAGGAATCTAAGCAGACAGTGCTGTACGTGGAAGATAATCAACTCAATATGGCTTTAATGCATCATATCTTCAAAAAAAATCTGCCCTCTGTAATATTGCTGAAAGCTGAGACGGCAGCGCTGGGTCTTCAGATCGCCCGGCAGACACTGCCGGATCTGATTATTCTGGATATTGGCCTGCCCGACCTGAATGGATATGAAGCGATGGACCGGCTGCAAAATGATGAATTAACACGTCCGATACCGGTGCTGGCGATCAGCGCCTTTGCCCAGAGTTCTGATATCGAACGGGCGCAAAATGCAGGATTTTCCGGTTATATGACCAAGCCGTTTCAGGTTAAGGCCCTTACAGAGGCTGTGGAGAAGTTTTTATCCGGAATTGACTGATGCTGCAGACATTTCAGAGGAGAAGAACCAGCTTAGATTACCATTTGACATTCGCCTGATAATGCAAGATATTAATACTGAAGATTTTAACTAAAATTCTTGCGTTTGATACTCCACAAACGGGCGGTGAAATTACATGTCAAAACAGCATGAAGAAGCCTATTCCTACTTTGAATATGCATGCAGAACGGGAGTGGTTGGAGTAGCTTTCCTTTCCATTGACGAGCATTGGACCAGCGTAAATCCGGCGGTAACCTCGCTGCTCGGGTTTACGGAGGAACAGCTCCTGGGACAGCATTTCAGAGAGCTTCTATACGGGGATTCACTAGGGAAATATATAAAGATGGCAGGTGCTCTAGACGCTGGAGAGACACCTTTTTTTGAGTGCGAAATCAATTTGTCCACCGCCTCCGGACCGCCGGTACCGGTGCTGCTCCATATGACCCTCATCAGCGATCCCTCGACGGGAAAAAGGCTGTATTATCTGCTGCATTTGGCGGAGCTGGCTGCTGAAGAAGAAAGTGATGAGCTGAGTTCTCCTGCGGACAGACTGTATAAACAGATTGTGGCCAATATTTCCGATGTAGTCTATTATGCAACACAGGACAGTATTTGCAGGTACTGCTCGCCTTCGGTAAGTGAGGTGCTCGGCTACGATCCTGAACAGCTGGTGGGCCGGGATATCCGTGGGCTGATCCATCCTGATGATCTTGAGGGTCTTGATTTCCCTGAAACTCAAGATTTTCAGAGGGTTCAGATCCGGATTCAACATGCCGACGGCCGCTATTTGTGGATTGAGTTCACCCTTCGCCTGATCGAAGAGGGATCCCAGCACAGCGTGCTCGCTGTCGGACGGGATGTGACGGAACGCAAGATTGTGGAACAGAAGTTGCAGGAATCCGTCGAAAGATATACATCCCTTAAAAAGTATAACCATGATGCGATTATTTCCCTTGACCTTGAGGGTAGAATTATTAACGGGAATGAGAAAGCCTGCCAGCTTACTGGCTACAGCATTCCGGAGCTGGTTGGAATGAATGTGGGGCGGATTATTGGGGCAGACCATCTGGAGGAAGTGATTACCTATCCCCAAAAAGCCAGTTCCGCTGAGGTGGACATTAGCCACATATGGCATCGGGAGGGGCATTCTGTTGAGGTGCTGACGACCATTGCCCCGATTATTATCAATAACATCACAGTAGGATTCTATATTATCGTTAAGGATATTACCGAACAGAAGAAGCTGCTGATTGCCAAAGAGTCTGCCGAAAAAACAAACCGCGCCAAAAGCGAGTTTCTGGCGATGATGAGCCATGAGATCCGTACGCCCATGAACGGTGTTATCGGGATGACGGATCTGCTGCTGGATATGTGTGAGCCGGGTTCGCAGCAAAGAGAGTATTTGGATATCATCCGTCAAAGCGGAGATACCTTGCTCGCAATCATCAACGATGTGCTGGACTTCTCCAAAATCGAGGCAGGCAAAACCGTCCTTCATGAAGAGCCGTTTATGCTGATGGCCTGTGTGGATTCGGTGCTTGAGCTGCTGCAGCATAAAGCAGACAAGAAAGGCCTGAAGATTGACATGGACATTGGTCCGGATGTACCGCATCATCTGATTGGCGACGGTGACAGGCTGAAGCAGATCCTGCTTAATTTGGTGGGAAATGCGGTGAAGTTTACTTACAGCGGAGGAATAAAGGTGACGCTAATGACAGTAGCAAGAGCCGAGGGAAGGGTCACGCTGGAATTCACAGTGGCCGATACCGGTATTGGGATTCCCGAGCGTTCGCGCAGCCGGCTGTTCGAGCCCTTTTATCAGCTTGATCATTTCATGAACCGGCGCCATGAGGGGACAGGATTGGGACTAGCCATTACCAAGCAGCTTGTGGAGCTGATGGGAGGCACAATCGCTCTGGACACTTCAGTGGAGTCAGGATCATCCTTTGTGTTCACAGTCGTGCTGCGGGAAGAAACCGGCAGGGAAGCTGGTACAGAGACCGGCAAAGAAGAGACTGAACCGCTTTCGGGCGAACATCCCTTGCGGATTCTTGTGGCTGAGGACAACGAGATCAATCAGATCGTATTACGTAAAATTCTGGAGAAACGCGGTTATTCTGTCGATGTTGCGGGTGACGGGCTCCAGGTCATGCAGATGGTTCGCGGGGAGAACTACGATCTTATATTTATGGATGTGCAAATGCCGCGCATGAACGGTCTGGAAGCCACACAGGCAATCAAAGAAATGCTGCCGCCGGAGAAGCAGCCGGTCATCATTGCCGTTACTGCTAATGCGCTCAAAGGAGACCGCGAGTTATGCCTGGCTGCCGGAATGGATGAATACATCAGCAAGCCGCTGAGAAGTGAGACGGTAAGCGCAATGGTAGGCAAATTTTTCTGAAGCAGGGCTGCGGAACTGTATACAATTCATTGTACTGCATTAAAGCTGAGATGCGGTGAACGGATATCTTGCATGTGTTATCTATTTTGTTTAAGATAGCAGAAACTGGTACAAAAGTGGTGCCAGCCATAATGAAATGATGATGACGAAGAGAGTAAGCGCGAGAAACGGATCTTAACAGGGAAGGTGTGCCGGAGACTGAGAGCACCCTCAAGAGACGATTTGCGCTGAAGTTCACTTCCGAGTTGGCCCCTGAAGTACACTGCTGCAGCAGGTATGTGTAGGACGGCCCGCGCTCCGCGTTACCGGGTATAAGACAGAGTTGATTCCAGCCTGGTTTGAAGGTGTTTTTTGCCAAAGCCTCAGAATGGATTGAATTCTAAATTAGGGTGGTACCACGGCTCCTCGTCCCTTGCGACGGGGGGCCTTTTTGCGTTCATATTTTAAATTCAGCTGACAAGAAGGAGTGGAAGGTAATGAGCAACGTGGAACTTAATGGGCTGAGAGCCCGCCTGGATGAGATCAATGGACAACTGCTGGAGCTAATCTCCGAGCGGGCCCAGGTCGTGCAGGAAATTGGAGCGGTAAAAGAAAAACAGGGTGTCCCAAAGTTCGATCCCGAACGGGAAAAACAGATGCTGGAGAAGCTGGTAGCAAGCAACAAGGGTCCTTTCACAAGCGGAACGATCCGCACCCTCTTCAAGCAGATTTTCTCCGCATCGCTTGATCTGCAAAGTACGGAGCATAAGAAGTCCCTGCTGGTAGCCCGGAAAAACCACGCGGAGGATACCGTTATCGTTCTGCCGGGTAATGTTACGGTCGGCGGATTATCGTCGTTGATGGTAGCAGGTCCATGCTCTGTGGAGAGTGAACTGCAGACCCGTACCGTTGCTGCCGCTTTGCAGAAGGCTGGAGTAAAGGTTATGCGCGGCGGAGCCTTCAAACCCCGTACCTCCCCTTATGATTTCCAGGGACTCGGAATGGATGGCCTGAGAATTCTACGGGAAGCAGCTACGGAGTACGGACTTCTCACCATTAGTGAAATCGTAGACCCCCGCCATATTGAAGAGGCACTTGATTATGTGGATGTGATTCAGGTTGGCGCGCGGAATATGCACAACTTCGAACTGCTCAAAGCAGTAGGGGAAGTGAACAAGCCGGTGCTCCTGAAACGCGGACTATCTGCTACGCTGGATGAATTCATCCATGCGGCGGAATATATTATGTCCCGGGGCAATATGGATATTATGCTGATTGAACGCGGTATCCGCACCTATGAGAAAGCGACCCGCAATACGCTCGATATTTCGGCCGTGCCGATTCTCAAGCAGGAATGCCATTTGCCGGTGCTGGTCGACGTTACCCATTCAACCGGACGCAAGGACATTCTGATCCCTTGTGCCAAGGCTGCACTCGCCGCTGGAGCCGACGGCATTATGGTGGAAGTGCATCCTGATCCGGCTACTGCGTTGTCCGATGCCGCGCAGCAGCTGAACATTGAGGAGTTCAATACGTTCTTCAATGAAGTAAAAGCTTCCGGGTTGTACCGCTAAAACCGCCTGAATCTGTCCAACTCAAATCATTTGAATATATAGAATTTGGACGGATAGTGCAGTTAAGACGAGGATAACGCAATAAACAACGCTTACAAGAGCAGATTGAACTTTTGTGGAGGTTATGGATGGTCAGGTACAATAAGTAGCATTGGAGCTGCACCGGACCCGGGCTTATACAGAAAGTGCCTCATCCCATAACAGTCACAGGAGGAACAAAAGATTTGAAGCAGCTTAGTTTGAAGAACGTGTGGTTTTTGAATACGAGGAACGATATTTTGTCCGGGATGACGGTGGCTATTGCCCTGATCCCGGAAGCGATTGCCTTTTCTATACTTGCGGGAGTCAGCCCCATGGTAGGTCTGTACGCTTCGTTTTGCATTGCGGTGGTTACGGCATTCGCGGGTGGAAGGCCGGGTATGATTTCGGCAGCTACGGGGGCCATGGCTCTTTTGGTCGGTAGCCTGGTGCTGAACCACGGCATAGAGTATTTGTTCGCAGCTACCGTGCTGGCCGGAATCATTCAAATCCTCATGGGGATGCTGAAGCTTGGCAGATTTATTACCTTTTTGCCGCAGCCGGTGATGACCGGTTTTGTGAATGCGCTGGCGATTCTGATTTTTATGGCGCAGTTGACGCATTTCAGCGGACAAGGGTGGGTAATGTATGCGCTGGTGGCACTCACGCTGCTTATTATCTATACGGTTCCCCGTTTCACTAAGGCGGTGCCTTCGGCGCTAGTGGCGATTATTGTGGTGTCCGTGCTCAGCATTGTTCTGGATCTGGATGTGAGAACCGTAGGTGATATGGGAGAGATCACGTCGGCGTTGCCAGTATTCCACCTGCCGGAGCTTCCGTTTACCCTGGATACACTGCTGATTATTTTGCCTTATTCGCTGTCGCTTGCCGTAGTAGGACTGCTGGAATCATTGATGACCGCGACCCTGATTGACGATATTACCGGCACCGGGAGCGATAAGAACCGTGAAGCAAAGGGGCAGGGTCTGGCGAACATAGTCACCGGCTTCTTCGGGGGTATGGCTGGCTGCGCGATGATCGGCCAATCCATGGTGAATATGAAATCGGGCGGACGCACCCGGCTGTCGACCCTGGTGTCCGGGATTTTTCTGCTGTTCCTGATTCTGGTCCTTGGCGATGTGGTGAAGCAGATTCCTATGGGAGCGCTGGTCGGGGTGATGTTCATGGTATCCATCAGCACCTTTGAATGGAAATCCCTGACTTCATTGACGAAGGTTCCGCTAAGCGATGCTCTGGTTATGCTCGTCACCGTCGTTACAGTGGTTGTCACCGATAATCTCTCAATTGGTGTATTGTTTGGTGTCCTGCTCAGTGCCCTTACCTTTGCCTGGAAAATCGCCTCCATCCGTATGACTATTCATACAGCGGCGGTCTCTACCCGGTATACGGTGCATGGTCAGCTGTTCTTCGGCACAACAAGCCAATTCATCCATCATTTCATGGTGGACAGCGATCCGGAGCAGATTATTATTGATTTCACCCATTCGCATGTATGGGATCAGTCCGCAGTAGATGCAATGGCCAAGATTATATCCAAGTATCAAGCCATTGGCAAGAAAGTAACCATTACCGGTTTGAACGAACAAAGTGCGCTGCTGGTAAAACGGATCGGATTGTCGCCATCTGGCGGTCATTAGATGAATGATGTTAAATATAGAGGTTTTCTCCAATGCCAGACTCCTGGCGGCGGAGAGGACTTCTTTTTTTATCTTTTGCCCGTATCTCCTGTATCATGACCGCGGTCATCATCTGTATCGCGGTAGGGAACATAGCCATCCAATGGGTGAATACCGGCTCGGCTGTGAAGGGTACGATTAACAGCTACAACATGAAAGCGGCGTGTCGGATCAGACCCGGCAGATCCGGGAGCTGACCAATCTTCAATTGGAGAAAATCAAAGAGGTGTACAAGGCTTCAATGGTTATCAGTGCGAATACGAATGATATGCGGGAGGCCATCCGCCAGGTGAAAGTGTAGGCAAGGCTTTGTTAACTGTAAATTGACTAAAGGGACGCTCGGCGGGGTTCAGAGCAGTTGGAGCTCGTCTGCACAGCTTTCCAAAGTGTCTTACTATTGGTATGATTACAAGGAATGAGAACGTCTACTACCGATTATCATGGAGGAATTAATAATGAGCGAAAAAACACTATCCGGGATCATTGACCATACGCTGCTGAAGGCGGATGCCCGTAAAGAAGATATCATCAAGCTGGCGGAAGAGGCCAAAACCTATACATTCGCTTCAGTTTGCGTGAATCCGGCGTGGGTAGCTACTGCTTACGAGGTGTTGAAGGATACACCTGAAGTGAAGGTCTGCACGGTTATCGGGTTCCCGCTGGGCGCTTCGACACCGGAAACCAAGGCATTTGAGACCACGAATGCGATTTCGAACGGTGCGGGAGAAGTGGACATGGTCATCAACATCGGAGCATTGAAGGATGGCGACAATGAACTGGTGAAGCGGGATATCGCTGCGGTAGTCGATGCAGCACACGGTAAAGCGCTGACCAAAGTAATTATTGAGACCTGCCTGCTTACAGATGAAGAGAAAATCCGCGCCTGCAAGCTCGCCGTAGAAGCCGGAGCTGATTTCGTGAAAACCTCGACCGGATTCTCCACAGGCGGTGCGACTAAGGAAGATATTGCATTGATGCGTGCGACTGTAGGTCCTGATATTGGTGTTAAGGCTTCCGGCGGCGTGCGTAGCGCAGAAGATGCGCTAGTTATGGTTGGAGCAGGCGCAACCCGAATCGGCACCAGCGGCGGAGTGGCTATTGCCAAAGGCGAACAGAGCCAAAGCAACTATTAATAATCGTTAGTTTCAAAAAGCGGCTGCGGCGTCATTGTATCAGGGACGCTGCAGCCGCTTTTTTATGGTATGAGAGATTATTGGATCTCTCTAGGAAATGAGAAGGAGGAAAGAGGCTATTGACGAAGATGAATTACCCTGTCATTGAAACAAATAGACTGAGGTTAAGAGTACTTACGCTGGAAGATAAAGAGGCTGTATTCCAGCATTTCTCGGATGAAGAAGTAACGCGCTATATGGATATTCCGCCTTGCCGGGATATTGCCGAAGCCGTTGAAATGATCCAGTTTCACATCGACGATTCGGGCTGCCGCTGGGGAATATTCGATAAGCAGCAGGAGCGGATGGCGGGAACCTGCGGATATCATTGCTGGACAACTGGACCCTCAGGCAAAGCGGAAATTGGCTACGATCTGTCCAGAGCCTTCTGGGGCAAGGGTCTGATGAGGGAAGCACTTAATCCGGTGATCCAATTTGGATTTGAACAGATGGGGCTTGAGGTCATCGAAGCTACAGTTGATCCCGGGAATGACAGATCCATACGCCTGCTGATGGCGTTGGGGTTCTCTAGAGAGGCGGAGCTTATAGACAATCTGATATATTTCTGTATGCGGCGAAGCCAATTTACCGGATGAACACTTTTACCGCTTATGTAGCTTCATCAGAAGATGGAATTCCGAAGGAGAGCCTTGAGCTTGGCTTCGATAAATTGGAGAGCGCTTACCATAGCGGGACGTTGCGAATCACAGTTTTTCTCAACTGAATAAAACACATTGGAATAATGAGATATTTTTCTTCCCAAATAACATAGATTGTGAGAGAATAGGTACAATTCTTAGTTGTTAAGGTTTACCATTACACAGATCAAGGGAGGAAAACCCATTGTCAGAAGACCGCAAGCTGTCATTTGAAACGTTAGCCGTGCATGCAGGCCAGGAGATTGATCCCACTACCTTCGCACGTGCAGTGCCGCTCTACCAGACCACTTCCTACGGATTCCGTGACGCCGAGCATGCTGCCAATTTGTTCGCGCTGAAGGAGTTCGGCAACATTTATACCCGTCTGATGAATCCGACCACCGATGTTTTCGAGCAGCGCATTGCTGCCCTTGAAGGCGGGGCGGGTGCGCTTGCGACAGCTTCCGGGTCAGCGGCAATTTCCTTTTCCATCCTTAATATTGCCGGGGCCGGAGATGAGATTGTCTCTTCTGCCAGCCTGTATGGCGGTACTTATAATTTGTTCTCCACTACACTTCCGAAGCTGGGAATCAAGGTGCACTTTGTGGATTCCGATGATCCGGAGAACTTCCGCAGTGCGATTACGGACAAGACAAAGGCCCTGTACGCCGAAACCATCGGCAATCCGCAGGGAAATGTGCTGGATATCGAAGCAGTGGCGGCTATCGCCCATGAGCATGGAATCCCGCTGATTGTGGACAATACGTTCCCAAGTCCGTACTTGCTTCGTCCTATTGAATTTGGTGCAGATATTGTTGTCCATTCTGCTACCAAATTTATTGGCGGACACGGTACCTCCATCGGCGGGGTGATTGTGGACAGCGGCAAGTTTGATTGGAAGGCAAGCGGACGATTCCCCGGCCTGACCGAACCTGATCCAAGCTATCACGGACTGGTCTATACGGAAGCTGTAGGACCGGTTGCCTATATCATCAAAGCACGTGTACAATTGCTGCGTGATTTGGGTGCAGCGATCTCGCCGTTCAACTCCTGGCTGCTGCTGCAGGGCCTCGAAACCCTTCATTTGAGAATGGAGCGTCACAGTGAGAATGCACTGAAGGTAGCCCGGTATCTGGAGCAGCATGAAGCTGTGGACTGGGTCAGCTATGTGGGACTTCCAAGCCATCCATCGTATGAGCTGGCCCAGAAGTATCTCCCCAAGGGGCAGGGGGCTATTCTCACTTTCGGGATCAAGGGCGGAGCGGCTAACGGGGTCAAGCTGATTGAGAACGTGAAGCTGTTCTCCCACTTGGCCAATGTCGGGGATTCCAAATCGCTGATTATTCATCCGGCGAGCACCACGCATCAGCAGCTTTCGGATGAGGAACAGATTGCCGCAGGGGTTACCCCGGAATTAATCCGGCTCTCCATCGGTACAGAATCCATCGACGATATTCTGTATGATCTGGAGCAGGCCATCGCAGCCAGCCAGCAATAAGTCAGAGACTGTACAGGCCACTATCCAAATACGCAATCGTTCATCGGTCGATGAGCGGCGTAAATGGATAGTGGCCTTTTTCATGAAATCCAGCTACTTGCTTATCCGCTGAAATGATGCAGAATATCGCTTGCGCTGTATGCATATTCCTTAAAAAGGGGATAGCGGCAGAGTTGCACGGTTCCCCGGTTTGTTGCCTCTAATTAATTGGTAACGCTTGCATATTTTGCTACAGGTTCCCGTATTTATAAGATGATGTATGCAGACGATGCCGGTGGCGGTATGAAGCCCGAGGGAAGCCGGCTGCAATCCAAAGCTAAAAAGGTGGGTGCGGAAATGAAGGGTGAACGCGAGCAGGAGCATAACCGGAATAAGGAAGAGCGTCCGTTCAAGTATCTTGCCGGAGATCGGGCAATTGGGGTAGAAATGAGCCAATCTGCGTCTGTGGCTTCCGCAGCTGCAGAATTTATTGCTGAAGGAGAGCGCACAAGCTTACAAGAGCCGATGCGTCGTGCTTATTTCAGACGTCCGGGTGAACGTCCGGCTTTTCTGGTGCTACGGGATGGGCGCGAGGAGCGGACGGTTCTGCGGGAAGAACCCGGAGTATTGCCTGCGGGCCCCTGCCTGATCCGCAGCGGGGAGTGGCTGTTTGCTCCTGAGGTGAACGAACTCTACGCGGGCTGGTTGTTCAGCGAAACCGCCGAGCAGGAGGAACGGATTCTGCAGCGGATTTATTATCGGCTACGCGCGTCAGCAGCAGCGCTGCTGGAGTCAGCGGACGGGGCCTGGGCCGCCGTTATGCTGCCCTTCATGCCGGAGCTGGCCGATCAGCCGGTCAGGCAGGCTGCGCTGCAGGATGCGCAGCTTGAAGCGCTTTTCGCTGCGGTCGCGGAGCGCCAGCGCCTGGGCGGCGACTGCCGCGTGGACCTGCTGGCGCCGTATCCCGCCAGCGCAGCCGAATTCGCGGCGCAGCGCGAATTCATCGAAGGTGTGGCCGAACAGACCCTCGGCCACGCTTACGCGGCGGCGTGCCGCATCGGGGCGATGATTCCGCCCGATGTGGAGCGCGCCGCCGCGGGGGAAATCGCGCGCATCGCCGATTTCCTGGTGCTGGACGGCGCGGCAGGCGAAGCCGCGCCGGAAGACGCCGCCGGAGGCTTCGCCAAGGCGGCGGAAGAGATCCTCGCCGCCGTGCAGCGCGTGAAGCCGGCGGCGGCACTGCTCGCCGCGGGGGCACCGGCGGCGTATGCGCTGGCCGATCTGTACCGGATCGGCTTCGGCGGGATCTTTTGCAGCGCGGGCCAGCGGACGGAAGCGCTGCTGCGGGCAGCCTGCCTGACCTGGATGGCCCGGCAGGATCATGCCAAGCCAGCCGCCGGAGGATGGCTGAGCAGCTAGACTATCTGTGTGTTTGATAACACACACTTTAACAAGGAAACCCGATCTCCTCTGCGGCCAGTGCGCGAAGGAATCGGGTCTCTTGTTATTTAGGGAATTATGATCTGTTGCTGGGAATAAAAGCTGAATCGTCCAAAGGACGGGTTCTCTCCGAAACAACGGCAGAAATGCCGTTGTTGAAGTGCCTTAGGTGGATCTGCTCCGAAACAACGGCAGAAGTGCCGTTGTTAAAGCGCCTTAGGTGGATCTGCTCCGTAACAACGGCAAAGGTGCCGTTGTTGAAGCGCCGCAGGTAGATTTGCTCCGAAACAACGGCAGAAGTGCCGTTGTTAAAGCGCCTTAGGTGGATCTGCTCCGAAACAACGGCAGAAATGCCGTTATTGAAGCGCCGCAGTTGGATCTGCTCCGTAACAACGGCAAAGGTGCCGTTGTTGAAGCGCCGCAGGTGGATCTGCTCCGTAACAACGGCAGAAGTGCCGTTGTTGAAGCGCCGCAAGTAGATCTGCTCCGTAACAACGGCAGAAGTGCCGTTGTTAAAGCGCCTTAGGTGGATCTGCTCCGAAACAACGGCAGAAGTACCGTTGTTGAAGCGCCGCAGGTTAGTTTGTATCGGCGTCACGTTGCTCTTAATAAAACTGCGGTGTGCTGAACATTACCCATTTATAACTATGGAAATGCCTCACTCCCCAAATATTCCTATTTTTGATCCCTTTGATCCGCTCCAGCCCCGGCCATTATCGTTGGAAACACTCCGCTTGCTTATGCAGTACTGCTCTATTCCATTTCCCGTTGAAATTCAGCCTTTGTCTGCAAGCTCCTGCCGCATCCTGCGTTAATCCAGCCGCACCGTAGCACCTGCGGATATCTGGCGGGGCTGGTCCTTTGCCGTGATCCATACATCCACTGCTGACGGATTATACACGATGGCTTGGGAAGCGGAGAAGCGTAACCCCCGGACAGCGGACAGATAGTCGGCAATCTCGATATTGGTGGCATACCAGATCTCCTGACGACCGCCCATCAGGCCGGCGAACTGCTCTAATTCCTCCCAGTTGTGATTGTCATTGAACTCGTAGCTGTGCCCCCAGACATATAGGAGCTGCATCCGCGGATGTCTGGGCTTCTCCTCCAGGAATCGTTGTCCAAGCGGCAGCATGTCACGGTGATGACAGGTAGGGTGCCAAGCCAGCAGATTATCCGGCAGGTTGAAGCCGCCGTGGGATTGCACAGTGCGTGAATACTCGATTCCCAGTGCAGGAAGAACGCTCAACACCTCATCGCTGTAGTCGCCGAACGGATAGGACATGCCTCTCACGGGATAGCCTGCAAGGGTTTCCAGATGCCCGCGGTCCTTCAGAATTTCTTCAGCAATACCCGCCCGGGGGGTCATGGAGAGAAAGGGATGAGTGCTGGTATGTGCGGATATTTCATGATCCTTATAGAGAGATGACACCTCTTCTCCGAGGATATAGCTTTCCTTGCCGAAAAACCCTGAATTCAAATGAAAGGTGCCCTTCAGACCATGCCGGTTCAGTATCGCCACAAGCTGTCTGTCATAGATTCTGCCGTCATCCCAGCTCGTTGTTAGCGCTTTAGTAACACCGCCCGGAAAAAGGTCAAGCTTGACTCTCATAACATTTCAACCTCCTGATTATTCAATACCTTCATTATGAACAATGCCAGAGACAGCGGCGATTAGCAAGATTCTTGTTCATAGACGGCCTGCAATCACAGCACGGCCTTATGCACCCGATATTCGGAAGGCGAGCACAGGAACACTTTTCTGAATTGCCTGGAATAATAATTATGATCCCTGAAGCCGCTGTCCATAGCCACCTGCGAGATGGACAGCTCTGGATTGCGCAGCAGCGTGCAGGAGTAGTCCAGCCTTTTGCGGATAACGTAATCCATAGGTGTCGTATGATAATTCCGGGTGAACACACGGAGGAACTGGCGCTTGGACATATAAGCCAGATCGGCCAGACCCTGCAGAGAGACAGGCTGCAAAAAATGCTCCTCAATATAGGTGATCGCCTCCCCGATCCGCAGCGCCTTGTTCTCGGTCCCGCCGCCATTCTGCCGGTAATACCTTGACAGCGTGCCGACGAGCGCCGTGAAATAGGTGCGGATCATCAGCCGGTAGCCGTCAATTTGCCGGTCATGCTCCTCCAGAATCCGGTCCAGCAAAAGATTCACCTCATCAAGCTGCGCGGGCTGCAGAGAGAGCATGCCTTTGAAGAACATTTCCTTGCGGAAAAAGGGCTCCAGATAAAACAGCGCCTGGAATCCCGGCAGAAGCTTAAGCTCTGGCAGCTGGAGCAGCTGGTCGGGATGGAACATGACATTGACGTATTGAATATTCTGCACATTTTTGTAGCCGTGGGAGATATCACTGTGTATAAAAAACACCTGACCCGCAGAAACGGGGTACTCCTTTCCTTCAATGATATGAATTGCGCTTCCCTCCAGAATGACCACCAGTTCCGAGAAATCATGGCAGTGCACATAATAATCATGCGTCAGCGGGCATTTTTGAATGCGGAAAGTGAAGCCGGGTTCGAGTCCCAGATCCCTTGAATAGAGTTTTTTTGTCATGTCGTTATTATGCTAAAGATGGTCCTGATCGTCAAGGAAGCAGCCCGCCGGATGCGCTACTCTGAAGAGGAAGATGACATAAGGCTGGAGGGTGACTATGCAGCGCTGTTTATACAGGGCCGAGTGCAGGGAGGGCGGGATTCCAGAGCACTTTTTCCAATCCCGGCTCCCATTGCTGAATGAACGAATGGAAATGTTGGATATCTCGCGGCTAAGCGTATTCCAGAGAGGTATGGAGCTATTTCTTTATTACGAATGCGGCGGAGAGCGGCATGAACCGGAGCGGCTGTTTGCAGATGCGGAGGAGCTGCTCAAGGTCTGGCCGGGAGGACTGCAGCCCAGATGGTGGGTGCCCATGATGGACATTTTCCACTACCAGCAGCCGGTTTCCGGGCAGCATTGGAAGCGCACTCAACAGGAGAGTGTTCCCTTTGGAAGGGTGGCGCTTTTGAAGCCGGAGCAGGTTTCAAGCTATATCTATTATCACTACCAATATCAGGAGGAGCGCCCGGGAGACGGTGACAAATACGGAATCATCGGACTTCATGAGAACCTGCTGTTCTTTTATGCCGAGCTGCCCACTACGGTGGAGCCGGCGCCTTATGCGGGAAAGCTCGCAACGAATCTCAGGCCGGATCGATGGGGGGAAGTGATGGACCCGCATTTTATGAAATGGAAGGATGCCCCGGCTGACCAGGAAATTTGGAAAAAGCTCACTATCGTGCTTAACGTACCGGTCCCTGCCGGCAAAAAGGAGAGTGAATAGAGGATGCACACCTCGTTATGTTTAAACGGTGAATGGGATTTCATGCCGCTCTACGATCAGCCGCTCTGCCGGACACTTCCTGAGAGACTGATGTATGAAGCCCGCAAGATCCAGGTTCCTTCAAGCTGGCGCCACAGCTATCCGCAGCCATTCGGCAGAAGGTTCGGGGAAATCACGGAGTACGGGTTCGCCCCGCTGGATGTATACGGCTATCCAAGCGAATGGGATGCAGCGGAGGCCGGTGTGCTGCACCGGTCCTTTCAGATCCCGGAGGACATGCTGGGGCAGCGGGTGGTCTTGCGTTTCGATGGAATGATGCAGAAGGCGGCTGTGTATCTGGACCGGGAGCGGGTCGCCATCTGGGAGGACGGGTACCTGCCCTTGCGGCTGGATATCAGCTCAAGGGTGAAGCCAGGTCAGGAGCAGCATCTGCATGTGGTCTGTGGAAGCTTTGATCAAACGGTGCTCCCCTCCGGGGATAAGAAGATTACGGGACTTGCCGGCTCCTGGTTCGGCAGGATTTCAAGGGGGATATGGCAGGATGTATTCCTCGAAGGTTATCCGCCTGTAACGCTGGAGGATATCACGATCCGTACCCTTTTCCGCCAAGGTCTCCTGGAGGTGGATGCGCTGATAGGTATGGAGCCCGTTACTTCAACGACGGATTCACTGCAGGTCGTCCTTAAAGTGAAGGAGCATCAAACGGGTACCTTGCCTATGGATGGAAAAGGGGCGCTGCCGGTTCTTGAAGCAGAGGCTGGTGCAGCAGTGGTGTCTCAGGAGGCTGCGAAAGGGCGGCAATTATGTGAGAACACAGATCACCGGAAGTGGCAGGAAGCCCGGTTTGTGCTGCCCTGGCAGGATGCCGAGCTGTGGAGCCCGGAAACTCCGGTTCTGTATGCGCTGGAGCTGGAGCTTCGGGCAGGGGAGGAAATCCTCGACCGCCGGACAGAGACGTTCGGCTTCCGGGAATTTTGGTGTGAAGGTCCGCAGTTTATGCTGAATGGAATTCCGGTCAACCTGCGCGGAGACTCCTGGCATTTCCAGGGGGCGGCACAGCAGACAGAGGACTACATCCGCAATTGGTACCGTATGTGCAGACAGGCAGGTGTCAACAGTATCCGGCTGCATGCCGAGCCATATCCTGCGGATTATTTGCGGATTGCCGATGAAGAGGGGATGCTCATCATTGATGAGAGCGCTATCTATGGCTCTGCCAAAACAATGGATGCCGCCCATCCGGATTTCATAGCCAATTGTAAGGATCATATACGGCGGCTGGTGCAGCGGGACAAAAACCATCCCTCGGTCATCCTGTGGAGTGTGCAGAACGAGATGCGCTGGGTGGACGGGCGGGATGACTATAAAACGTACATTCCGGGTCTGATAGATATTATGAGAGCGCTGGATTCCACCCGTCCGATTATGGTGGAAGGGGATAACCGCCTGCTCTCCAAGGAGCTTACAGAGGTGGAGAGCCGCCACTATAACATTGACGGCACGATCTCCCAGTGGGACCGCACAGTCCCGCTTACCTTTGGAGAGCATGGCAGCTGGTGGTACATTTGTCCGCAGAACAGCAGCATGTATACGGGACTTGGCGCATATCGCGATACAGACGCGAGTGCTACCGGCCTAGCACAGAAGGAGCGGCTGTTCATTGAATACGCGCGGCGACAGGGGGTATCCGGCATCGCCACCTTCAACTTCGCCCATTATTTTATGCGGGCAATGCCTGACCGGAATATTTTCCTGCCGCCTGCCGATCTGACAACGCCAGGCCCTAAGCCTGCGCTTATTCCGGCATACTCACTTTCACTGAATAACGGGCTGCTGCCGGAGGAATATCCGGCCTATCGGGTCAATCCATCCTTTGCGGTTATGTCGGAGGCCTTCAAGCCGGTAACGATGATTGCTGCCGAGTATAACCGCTGCTTCTTCGACGACGCGAAGGTCCGCCGCAGCTTCGATGTCTATAACGATACGCTGGCCGAACAAGCGGTGACTATTGAATGTACTGTACAGCAGGAAGGACGGGTGGTTCATACACAGAATTTCGGGTTCCGTCAAGAACCTGCCGAACGCCGGAGTATCCGCCTGGAGTGGATGCCGGATGCCGTCGCCCGCGATGGGGAAGCAGTGCTCACAGCCAGGCTGTTCCACGGCAGAGAGCTGAAGCATGAGCTTAACCTTAGTTACCGGCTGTTGTCCGGCAGCCTTAAGACCAAGCCGGTGGCCTTAGGACTTCCCGCTGTTTATATAGGTTCTGAAAGGGACTATCAATCCATCTGCGTTCTGGTCCCCAACCTGATCCGGGTGGAGGCAGAAGCTATAGAGCAGTTGCCGGGCGGTATCCTCTTGATCGTCGGCAGTAAAATGCAGGATGGGGACGGGGAGCTGGACCGTCAGCTGCGAGCTTTTGTAGAGAAAGGCGGCAGGCTGCTGCTGCTGGAACAGCTTCATCTCTCTCTTGGCAAGCTTCCGCTGGTCCGCAGAGAATTCATCCGTGCTCATGCTGGGGATTATGGACATCCCGTGCTCCAAGGTCTTGGAGATGAGGATCTCATGTTCTGGCATGAGGAGCTCCGCGAGGAAGGACCGGTGCCGATTATTAAGGCTGCCTTTGAAAAGCCTGTAACGGGAGACTTTACCCTCCTGCTGGAGTGCAGCAGCGGTGATTTCGGGGACGGCGGAGACCTGTGGTCGCCGCTTCTGGAATACCGTAGCGGAGCAGGAATGTTCCTGGCCAATCAGCTGGAGATTATGGACCATATCCAGCAGATTCCCCAGGCCTGTCTGCTGCTGCGGAGTCTGCTCCAATACGCAGGCCGCGCCGATTACGCGGCTGCGGCACCCCTGCCCGCTGCGGTATGGGTCCGCAGCGGCGGGGCGGCGGAAGCTTTGCTCGGCAAGCTTCGCCTGAAGGGCACAAGGCTGGATAGCGCCGCAGGCTTATCCAGCCTGAATCCCGGCCTCCTCGTGGTGGAGGCAGGGCTGCTGAACGGCCCGGGCGCGGCGGAAGCCGTCCGGCAGGCTGCAAGTGCCGGCAGCAGAGTGCTCGTGCTGCCGGCAGAACCCGGCGGGCAGGAGGCGCTTGCCCGCCTACTGGACCGCCCCGTGCGCATCGCACCGCACGGGACGTACCACCTGGAGGCGGACTACGCTC
The DNA here is from genome assembly GCF_052044425.1 of Paenibacillus sp. 22594. Lineage (NCBI taxonomy): Bacteria > Bacillati > Bacillota > Bacilli > Caryophanales > Paenibacillaceae > Paenibacillus > Paenibacillus sp. 22594. The sequence continues at coordinate 91,201 of NZ_JBQENA010000012.1, read as the reverse complement.
ACGCCGCCGTCCGCGGAATCAGCCCTGTCGACCTGTTCGGGTTCGACAAAGTGCATCTCTCGCCCCGGGACGTAGTGAACCGGGAGCTGGCGGCGTACAGGCTGGAGGTGCCGGACGCTGAGGTACTGTGTACCAGCGTGGAGGGGACCGCCTGGAAGGATTATTTTGCCGGGCAGCACACCGGAGAATACAGCAGGCTGGCGCTGGTCGAGCTGAACCGCGACAAGGCCTGCGAGCCTGGAGCCTTTCTGATCCGGCTGACCGCAGGGGAGGGGGAGGTCATCTGCTCACAGCTGCTTATGGACTCTGACAGCGAGAAAAGCCTGCGGCTCTATACCCGCCTGCTCGCCAATCTCGGAGCGGACTTCACGGACGAATTGCTGATCCGCGATAAAGGCGATGCGGAATGGGCGGTGGAAGCGGCAATGACGCTGTTCTGCCCGCCTTATGTGGATTATCAGGCCATGAAGGAATACTACACCGATCCGGAATTTTCCTTGAACAATCTGGGCGAAGGCCTGTACGGCTGGATGAAGAAAAAAGAACGGCGCGAGGGAGGAACACTGCTGATTCCTGACCCGGCAGGCCGTCCGCTGTTCCTGAGCTGCTTTGTACATCTTCCTGAAGCGGGTACAGGGACTTCAGCCATCCGCACCGGCTCCCTGCGGGTGAAATCGGACTGTGCATTTGAGATATATATGAACGGTCAACAGGTTGCCGCACCGGAAAAGGAAATTGAGCTGAGATGCGGAACCAACCGGCTGATTGCCATTGTGCAGGGAGGCGAGGAGGACATTGCTTTTGGCATGGTCTTCTTGAACAGGGACGGAACGTATATGAACGATTTGGAGTTCCGCATGACGATGGATGAGGTTGAGCCCAAGTAAGCATTGCGAACCCGAGAGGAGCCAAACCAATGATGAAGCACCCAGGACCCTTAAGTCCAGCCGGCCATTCAGGCCGCGAAGAGCTCAAGAAGACTGCCGCGAATACCGCCGGGGAAGCTAAGCTTGCCCGCAAGGAGGAGCTGGACGCGTATTTCTCGTTCCGTGACGAAGCGAAGGAAGTGGAGTTCAAGCGTCATGATATGCCGACGCCATGGATGAATTACTTGTCCAACGGCACGTTCCATACCATGTTGTCCCATGCGGGCGGTGGAGTCGCTTTTTATAAGTCGCCCCAGATCTGGCGGATTACCCGCTACCGTTTTTTTCATCTGCCAACCGACCGCTCCGGTCCTTACATTTATCTTCAGGATGCCGGAACGGGCAGTTACTGGTGTCCTACCTATGAGCCAGCCTTCCAGAAGCCGCAGGAGTGGAAAAGCAGCCACGGTCTGGGCTATACCCGTTTCGAGGCGAGGGAGGATGAAATTTCAGCACAGACGGTCTATTTTGTCGGACCTTATGAGAACTCATTGATCTGGAATCTGACGCTGACCAACAACAGTCCCGCGGTGAAGATACTGAATGTGTATGCCTACGCCGAGTTTGGGATGATGGAATTCATGCGGGAGCTGCAGTGGCAGTGCTACAACAAGCATCAGGTATCCGTGCAATATCACCCGGGGGAAGCACTTGTCTACAAATACGGTGTGGAAAATCAGCCGAAGCCGGACGAGACACCGCTGGTGTATATGATGTCCGATGCGCCGCTGTACAGCTATGACGGTGACCGTGAAGAATTTATCGGCAGCTACCGGAGTGAGTCCAATCCTGTTGCCGTTGAGCAAGGAGGCTGCAAGGGCTCAACACTCCTGGGCGGGGACCCCTGCGGTGCGCTTCAGGTACAGGTGACCCTGCAGCCCGGCGAAACCCGCACCGTGAATTTCTTTCTCGGGACGGCGATGAACGAAGCAGAAGTGGCGCGGGCCATCGCACATTCGCGTGAGAAGGATTTCGTCACCCGCTCTTATGCGGGACTTAAGGAGAACTGGGACCATTATCTGGGCGGATGGAATTGCGAGCTGCCGGATCAAGATGCGCAGCGGATGATCAACCTATGGAATCCGTATCAGGCACAGCGGAACTTCCTCTTTTCACGCAATATCTCCTTCTATGCCACCGGTACCTTCCGGGGAGTGGGTTTCCGCGACACAGCCCAGGATATATTAGCTGTCGTCCCGCTTGATCCCGAGGCGGCAAAAGAGAAAGTCCGTTTGCTGCTGGGGCAGCAATATCAGGATGGGCATGTGAACCATTATTTCTTCCCGAATGAGGGATGGGACCCGGTGACCAGCATTCATTCCGATGACCATCTGTGGACGGCGCTTGCCGTATGGGATATTCTCGCGGAGACCGGCGATGCAGGGTTTCTGATGGAGGGCCTTCCCTTTTATGACGGCGGTGAAGGCACGCTATATGAGCATTTGAAACGTGCCATCGATTACACTGTTTCTCATAGGGGACCCAACGGCTTTCCGCTGATGCTGCGCTCGGACTGGAATGACCAGCTTTTCCGGGTCTGCCGCCAGGGCAAAGGGGAGAGCATCTGGACTGCGATGCAGCTCGGAACAGTGCTTCTGCGCATGAAGGATCTGGCTGTGGCCTCCGGTCATCCGGAGCATGTGGCAGACTATGAAGCTCTGTACGAGAATCAGAAGCAGCTGGTGAACAGTCTGGGCTGGGATGGGCGCTGGTTCCGGCGGGCGGTGATGGATGACGGACGTTTCCTGGGGACAGACGAGCATGACGAGGCCAAAATCTGGCTGAATGCGCAAACCTGGGCCACCCTGTCCGGCATGGCCGACCCGGATAAAGCCGTGCAGGCTATGGACAGTGTGCGTGATATTCTGGATACAGAGCTTGGTATTAAGAAGCTGCATCCTTCCATCACGACCTTCCCGGATCCTGCGGACCCGCTGACCAATTATAATAAAGGCACGGGGGAGAATGGAGCGGTCTTCTGCCATGCCAACACCTGGGCCATTATTGCCGAATGCCTGCTGGGAAGAGGGGATCAGGCCTACAAATATTACCGCCAGCTGATTCCTAACGTCGCTATGGAGCAGGCCGGGTTATGGCGTTACAAAGCAGAGCCGTTCGTCTATGCCTCCAATCTGTTCGGACCTGAATCTGACAAGTTCGGACTGGCTAACGTTTCCTGGCTGACCGGTACTGCCGCATGGATGTATATCGCCGCAACCCAGTATATTATGGGGATTAAGCCTGTATTGGAGGGACTGTCCATTGATCCATGCATTCCCTCGGAGTGGAAAGGCTTCAAGGTGAGCCGGAAATTCCGCGGCTGCCTGTACGAGATTTCCGTGACCAACAGCACTCACAGCTGCAAGGGAGTAAAGGAAATCCGTGTGGATGGCCAGCGGCTGGAAGGTAACATCGTACCCGCCTATCCGGGGAAAACTGCAGTAAAGGTAGAAGTTACACTATAGTCTCCATAAACCCATGCAGCAGGCAGCCCGGCATCTAACCGGGCTGCTTTTTTACATAATATTAGTTAACTGTATATAGCTGTTCATCCTGTTAAAGATTAATAGCCTAAAAGGGTGAATTACGCACCTGGGGTTTAAGAATAAGCATCTCCAATCAGGTCTGTCTGCGGCTTTACTTTTTTGCGGATCGTGATATATTATAGCTATAAGTTGCACTAAGGAAATAAAATTGTACAATGGCAACAACGATTATCATTCTCATTTACCATGCTGTCCCGGCTGAGCCGGGGCAGCATGTGTCATTTTAAGGGCCTTAAGAATGGCTCTCATTCTCAGCCAGTATTTCAAAAAATGAATCAGGAGTGTGATTTACTTATGCAAGCTACATCCAAACAACTGCCTAAATCCATGGCGCGGGGAGAAGGCGCGCAGCAGCCGCGTACTCCGCAGCCGCGCCGTTTCGATCCCAAAGCCATGCTCCACAATGCCGAAATGCAGGCTGCACTTGGCAGCGGGCTACTCATGCTGATCGCCTGGGCCGTCAGTGGCTGGTCGGAGGTATTCTCGGTTCTTCTGTATGTGGTTTCTTACACGGTAGGCGGATGGATCAAGGCGAAAGAAGGCGTGGAGACACTTGTCAAGGAACGTGATCTGGACGTGAACCTTCTGATGATTGCAGCCGCACTGGGCGCTGCATCCATCGGGTACTGGAATGAAGGTGCAATGCTGATCTTTATTTTTGCGCTGAGCGGGGCTCTGGAGAGCTATACGATGGAGCGCAGCAAGAAGGATATTTCATCACTGCTGGCTCTGAAGCCGGCCACCGCCGTTCGTATCGAAAAAGGGGTCATGAGTGAGGTAGCGATTGATCTGCTCGCTGTAGGAGATCTGCTGCTTGTGCGTCCGGGTGAGCTTATTCCGGCAGACGGCACGGTCTACCGGGGAGAATCGGCAGTCAACCAGGCATCCATCACGGGTGAGTCCCTGCCTGTAGAGAAAAGTACGGGCAGCGATGTGTTTGCCGGAACGATCAATGGAGAAGGCCCGCTTTATATAGAGGTGACCAAGTCTGCGGAGAACACCTTGTTTTCAAAAATTATCAAAATGGTAGAAGAAGCCGAAACCGAGGTGCCTGAATCACAACGCTTCATCAAACGGCTGGAGTCCATTTATGCCCGTGTAGTGGTCGCTGCGACGATCGCTCTGATTGCACTGCCGCCGTTTGTTCTGGACTGGAGCTGGAGTGCTACCTTCTATAAGGCAATGGTGTTTCTTGTAGTGGCTTCTCCTTGCGCCTTGGTTTCATCCATTATGCCAGCCATGCTGTCAGCAATCTCCAAAAGCGCCCGTAAAGGCATTCTTTTCAAAGGCGGTGTCCATTTGGAGAATATGGCGAAAACCTCAGTAGTTGCTTTTGACAAGACCGGGACGTTGACTGCTGGGCTTCCGCAGGTGACTGATTTTATTGCCGGAGATGAGTATGACCGCAATGAACTGCTGAGGGTTAGCGCGTCGATTGAGAAGCTGTCCCGCCATCCGCTGGCGGAGGCGATTGTGCGCAAGGCAGAGGAAGAACACCTTGTGCTGCATGTGATTGAAGAGAGCACATCCGTTACCGGCTGGGGGATTGAAGGGCTGATCGCAGGGCGGCTGTGGAGAATCGGCAAGTCCAATCTACTGGATGAACGTAATGAACTCCAGGATGAGCAGTGGAGATCGCTCCGCAAGCAGCTGGAGAGTGAAGGCAAGACGGTATCGCTGATCCTCGACGGCGAACGCATTGCCGGGATGATTGCGCTGCAGGATACGGTGCGTCCGCAGGCGGTTGCGGCGGTTCGGAAGCTGCAGCAGCTGGGCATTAAGGTGGCCATGCTGACGGGTGACCGCGCGGCGACAGCAGAAGTGATAGCCGGGCAGACCGGTGTGGATCTTGTATTCGCAGGACTGCTGCCTGAGGACAAAGTGACGCATATCAAGGCACTGCGTGAACAATACGGAAATGTAATAATGGTGGGGGACGGGGTGAATGATGCTCCGGCACTCGCTACAGCCACAGTTGGCATGGGGATGGGAATGAACGGAAGCGGCGCAGCACTGGAGATTGCCGATGTGGTACTGATGAATGACAATATTGAGGAAATCGCCTCAACGATTAAGCTGGCCCGCCGCACCCAGCGGATCGTGAAGCAGAATATGATCTTTGCCGTCACAGTCATAGCTTCCTTGATGCTGAGCAACTTTTTACAGGGAATTGCCCTTCCGTTTGGAGTCGTTGGCCATGAGGGCAGCACAATCCTTGTCATCCTGAACGGACTGAGACTTTTGCGTTGAAAAAGTCCGGAATCCATATTTTTTACCCATTCCAAAAATTAGATTGCTTAAAATTGAATTGTTCACAAAATAGAGCGATTACATCGTGTCTGGCATATTGACAGATTCCCTTGAGATGAGCATAATTAGTACTACATTATAATAATTTTAATTAAGGAAATATAGAGCGGCGCCTTAGCCGTCCATCTCAAGGAGGATATAGTCATGTATAAATCAATTATTATCGGTACCGGCCCTGCCGGATTGACTGCGGCCATCTACCTGGCCCGTGCTAATCTGAACCCATTGGTTATTGAAGGGCCTCAGCCGGGCGGACAGCTTACCACCACCACGGAAGTGGAGAATTTTCCGGGATTCCCCGATGGCATCATGGGTCCGGAGCTCATGGATAATATGCGCAAGCAGGCTGAACGCTTCGGTGCCAAGTTTGTTACAGGCTGGGTGAACAGTGTAGAGCTTGGGGAACGCCCTTTTAAGCTGAATGTTGAAGGGATGGGCGCACTGACTACGGATACCTTGATTCTCTCGACAGGTGCAACAGCTAAATACCTGGGCATCCCGGGTGAACAGGACAATATCGGACGCGGTGTCAGCACTTGTGCGACCTGCGACGGATTTTTCTTCCGGGGCAAAGAGATCGTGGTGGTCGGCGGCGGCGATTCGGCTCTTGAAGAGGCAGGCTTCCTGACCCGTTTTGCTTCCAAAGTAACTCTTGTGCACCGTCGTGAAGAACTTCGTGCCTCCAAAATCATGCAGGACCGGGTCCGTGACAATGAAAAGGTTGCCTGGGGCCTGAACCGCACTCCGCTGGAAGTAACTGCCGGCGACAGAGGTGTGAATGGAATCAAGGTGCTTAATAATGAAACCGGGGAAGAAGAGTTCATTGAGGCCAGCGGTGTGTTTGTCGCTATTGGGCATCATCCGAATACGGCATTCCTTGGCGGACAGATTACAACGGATGCAAACGGCTATATCGTCACGAATCCAGGCACTTCCGAAACCAACATTCCCGGCGTCTTCGCTTGCGGAGATGTACAGGATACCCGTTACAAACAAGCGATTACCGCAGCGGGCAGCGGATGTATGGCGGCTATGGATGCTGAGAAGTACATTGAGAGCCTGGAGCACAGTGCAGTTATTTTGTAATATGTCCTTGGTATTGCAGGCGCCACGGTGCTATAATATAGTAAGCTGATGTTTTAGTGTAAGTCGATAAAGCTTTTAGGAGGAGATTAGAACATGGAAAACGTAATTGTGTACACCTCGACCAACTGTCCGCATTGCCGTCAGGTTAAAAGCTTCCTGAGTGAGAAGGGCGTCTCCTACGAGGAGCGCAACATCGAACAAAATGATGATTTCGCCCAGCAGGTATGGGATATGGGAATGCGGGCTGTACCTGTAACCGTCATCGGCGATTTCAAAATCGTTGGCATGAACAAAACCCAATTCGACAAGGCGTTGGCCACTGTATAATCGTCAGATCAGGTACTCCTCTGCTTGAGGAAACAAGGGCCGCTTCCGCGCTGGAGGCGGTTTTTTGTATGAATATTTAGATAAGGAGGCGATAGAGAATGTTGATCAGCTTAATCAATTATTGGGACAGGAATGCTGTAGAGCGGCTGCTGGCAGAGTGCATGATGGCGGACGATGAGCGTGTACGGGAGGAAGTGGACCGCTATCTAGCTGATGATTCACGGGAACTGCAGGGCACCTTCATAGATGGTGAATTGGCGGGACTGATCGGCATCCGGCGAGGTCCGGGAACGGAAGCGGAAATCCTGCATATCGCCGTTCAGACCCGCTGGCGGGGCCGTGGAATTGGTGCCGCAATGATCGGAGAACTCCGGAAATGCGGTGGCATCGAAACGCTTCAGGCTGAGACGGACCGGGAAGCTGTGGGTTTTTATAGCCATTGCGGATTTAAGATTAGCAGTTTGGGCGAGAAGTACCCGGGGGTGGAGCGGTTCAGCTGTAAATATACATAATGATTTGAAAAAGGACATAGACAGCAATTCCGCAGGTAATAAGCAGCAATCCTGATTTTTTTTTCGACTGGAACAGGCGTAGAACGCCGAGGCTAATGAGTGGAGCGATGATGAGCAGCAGCAGCAGCACAGTGATGAACATCTGCGCTGAAATATCAGACGTATCAACATAAGTCATGGACTCTCTCTCCATTCAGAAAAAAGGATTGTAGTGACATTTATCACACTTTTATCCCCTATTATAAAGGATTGATCTTCCTTTTTCTGTACTGCTGCCACTATAATTGCGGCAATTTTACGTCAATTTTGCCTAGAGCGTCACCCGGATGTTTCCAAGGAAATGCATCACTGCCGAAAAACCCGCCCCGACCATGGTCCCGCGGCTGCCCAGCCGTGAAAAGATGATTTCGAGCTGCTGCTTATGATACGGAAGGGTCCGCTCGGCAACCACTCTGCGCAGCGGCTCGCCCAGCCAAGGTTCGGCTTCAGATAGAGCACCGCCAATCACGATCAGCTCGGGGTTAAAGCTGTTAATAAGATTGGTAACGCCGATCCCGAGATATTCGCCGATGGTATTGAAATGGCGCAATGTGTCTTCCTGCCCCTCCAGTGCATGCCGGACCAGCTCGGATGTGCTGCGGGCAGGCAGCGCCAGCCCGGGATTGTCGTAAGTTTTCTCTGAAGCGTATAGTTCCCAGCATCCCCGGCTGCCGCAGCTGCAGGGTTTGCCTTCCGCCTCTATGGTCATATGGCCAGTCTCTCCGGCATATCCGCGTGCCCCCTTGTACAGCTCTCCGCCGATAATAATTCCAGAACCAATCCCCGAGCCTGCACTGATATAGAGCAGATGGCGCACATCTCGCGCCGCTCCGAAGTTCAGCTCCCCTTGCGCGCCTGCATTAGCCTCGTTGTCGATCGTAACCGGGACTTCGAAAGACTGCTCCAGAATCCCCCGCAGATCCACCATTTCCCAGCCCAGATTGGGTGCGAACAGCACCACACCATGCTCATCCACCATCCCTGGCACCCCTACCCCAATCCCCACTATGCCGTAAGGCGAGGAAGGGGCTGCTGCAATCAGCTCCGAGATCATGCTTTTCATTTTGTCCAATACATAAGACAGGTCATGCACTTCCAACTGACGGTCCAATTCGTGAAGAATGTTGCCGTCCAAATCGCATAAGACCGCCTTCAGCTGCTTCACCTGCAGTTCGATACCGATTACACTGCCAGCCATACTGTTGAAGTGCAGCATCAGCGGTTTGCGGCCGCCGCTTGATTCGCCCGGCCCAGCCTCGGTGACCAGTTCCTGCCCGCAGAGCTCGGCCACGAGATTGGATACGGTGGCTTTGTTCAGTCCGGTCATTTCGGATACCCGGGCCCGCGATACCGGAGACTGCATCCGAATCGTATGTAAAATAATCGATTTATTGATTTTTTTGACCAGCGCCTGATCACCCGTAACCTTCACAAACTACACTTCCTTCTTGGCAACGTTCTCATAAGAGTATGCCACTTAGTCTAGTGCGATGCGCGGTAAAATGCAACAGTGGCGCTGGATATGTTTAGGCTGTAAGAGTTCTTGCAATCATGGCAAACAAGGGGGAAGCGGAAGAGGCAAACTAGTGCTTGCAAGACTACGAGCCTAGTGTAATAAACGCATAGACGTCGGGGCCGGAGGGTACTTTATGTTAGTGAAGAATAAGAGAGCTGATTGCTGGAAGGGGCTGACCGGCGGTCAAATCCGTCGAAATAAAAAGTCGTAAAAAACTTTGTTTAACCAATATACAAAGTCAAAAAGATGTGTTAAGATGATGCTGTAAACGCTTGCGGACAAAGCAAAATATCGAGGAGGATTACACAAATGGCTTATTTTGAATCAGTGAGCAAGATCTCTTACGAGGGAAGCCGTTCCACCAACCCTTATGCATTCAAATTCTACAACCCGAAAGAAATCGTAGCCGGCAAAACCATGGAAGAACACCTGAAGTTTGCAATGGCTTATTGGCATACACTAACAGCTGGCGGCGCAGATCCGTTCGGCGCTGAAACTGCAGTCCGCGCTTGGGATAAGCTGAACACGATTGACAAGGCAAAAGCCCGTGCAGAAGCAGCATTTGAGTTCATGGAAAAAATGGATCTGCAGTACTACTGCTTCCATGACGTGGATATCGCTCCTGAAGGCGCGTCTTTGCGCGAGTTCTACAGCAACATCGATACCATCGTAGACATTCTTGAACAAGGCATGAAAGCATCCGGCAAAAAATTGCTGTGGAACACTGCCAACATGTTCACCAACCCGCGCTATATGCACGGTGCAGGCTCCACCTGCAACGCTGATGTGTATGCACACGCAGCTGCACAGGTTAAGAAAGGTCTGGAAGTCGGTAAACGTCTAGGCTCTGACAACTATGTATTCTGGGGCGGCCGTGAAGGCTACGAAACTCTGCTGAATACAGATATGGGCCTTGAGCAAGACAACATTGCCCGCCTGTTCAGCATGGCTGTAGACTATGCTAAGGAAATCGGCTTCGACGGCCAGTTCCTGATCGAGCCTAAACCGAAAGAGCCTACCAAACATCAATATGACTTCGACGCAGCAACAACGATCGCGTTCCTGCAGAAGTACAACCTTGATAAACACTTCAAGCTGAATCTTGAAGCTAACCATGCGACACTTGCCGGCCATACTTTCGAGCATGAGCTGCGTGTAGCCCGCATCAACGGCATGCTGGGATCGCTGGATGCGAACCAGGGCGATCCGTTGCTCGGCTGGGATACAGATGAATTCCCTGCAAGCATCTACGATGCTACCCTGACCCTGTATGAAGTGCTGAAGAATGATGGACTGGGTAAAGGCGGAATTAACTTTGACTCCAAGGTACGCCGTCCTTCCTTCGAGCCTGAGGATCTGTTCCTGGCACACATCTCCGGTATGGACATCTATGCCAAGGGTCTGAAAGTTGCCGCTAAGCTGATTGAAGACCGCGTATTCGAGGACTTCATCGCTAAACGTTACAGCAGCTTCACTGAAGGCGTAGGCGCTGACATCGTATCCGGCAAAGCAACATTGGCTTCGCTGGCTGATTATGCATTGAACAATGAAACTCCGCGTCCGAACCAATCCGGACGTCAAGAGCTGCTCAGAGCTACTTTGAACCAGTACATCCTGACAGCTGAGTAAGTTTACACCGGATTTCCGGCACTGTCCGTAGACTGGCAGATCACTAACGCAACGGGGGTTGCTGAAGAGAGCATTCTTCGGCAGCCCCTTTTCTATTGAATAGACAAGCAATTTTGAGGAGGATAACGATGAAATATGTAATCGGTGTCGATCTTGGAACCAGTGCTGTAAAAACTGTATTGGTAGACCCGCAGGGAAAGGTGGCTTTTGAGCACTCCGAATCCTATCCCTTAAGCCGTCCCCAGCCGAACTGGAGTGAGCAGAATCCTGAGGATTGGGTGCAGGGGACGCTGGTCAGCTTACACCGTCTGATTGAAGTATCCGGAGTGGACCCGTCGCAAGTGGACGGCATCAGTTTCTCCGGCCAGATGCACGGACTGGTGCTGGTGGATCGTGAAGGCAAGGTGCTGCGTCCGGCGATTCTCTGGAACGACACCCGGACTACGGCGCAATGCCGGAAGATCGAGAAGACGCTCGGCGCCAAGCTGATCGAAATTGCCAGAAACCGTGCTCTGGAAGGCTTCACTCTGCCTAAGATTCTGTGGGTGCAGGAGAACGAGCCGGAGGTGCTGGCACAGGCTGAGCTATTCCTTCTGCCGAAGGATTATGTTCGTTACCGGCTGACAGGTGATTACGCCATGGATTATTCCGATGCCGCAGGCACACTGCTGCTGGATGTGGCCTCCAAAACATGGAGTGCGGAAATCGCTGAGGCCTTCGGCTTGCCGGTATCCCTTTGTCCGAAGCTTGTGGAATCATTCGACCAGACCGGCACGCTGCTTCCGGAAATTGCTGAAGCATCCGGCCTGCTCCCTTCCACCAAAGTATTCGCCGGTGGCGCAGACAACGCATGTGGTGCACTCGGTGCCGGCATTCTTGGTGAAGGCCGGACCATGTGCAGCATCGGGACCTCCGGTGTGGTGCTGTCCTATGAGAGCAATAAAGACCTGAACCTAGAAGGCAAGGTCCATTTCTTCAACCATGGGGAGAAGGATGCCTATTACATCATGGGGGTTACACTGGCTGCTGGTTATAGCCTCACCTGGTTCAAAGAAACCTTTGCAGGGGACAAAAGCTTTGATGAACTGCTTCAAGGAGTCGATTCCATCCCAGCCGGCAGCGGCGGCCTTCTGTTCACACCATACATTGTCGGTGAGCGCACTCCGCATCCGGATCCTAATATCCGCGGCAGCTTTATCGGCATGGATTCCGGGCATACTTTGGCTCATTTCACCCGTTCGGTGCTGGAGGGAATTACGTTCTCGCTGCGGGAATCTATTGATATTGTGCGTGACTCCGGCAAGGAAATTACCGAGGTTGTAGCGATTGGCGGAGGTGCCAAGAATGAAGCCTGGCTGCAGATGCAGGCGGATATTTTTAACGCCTCGATTATCAAGCTGGAGAGCGAGCAGGGACCGGCTATGGGTGCGGCTATGCTGGCAGCTTATGGCGCCGGCTGGTTCGCATCTCTCGGTGAATGCGCAGAAGCCTTCATCCGTCCTGCAGAAGTGTATAAACCGAATGCTCAGCAAGCCGCAACCTATGATGGATTGTTTGGGCTGTATCAGGAAGTTTATGGGCAAACACGTTCACTAAATGATAAACTGGCACAATACCGTAAATAGTCAGAGCCTGGGCAAGCTCGGGCCTATATCTTGGAATTGCCGGAAGGTCCGTAAGGGCCTTCCGGGATTCTGCCTTAGGGGTTGACCGCAGATGATAAAAGTGCTGATTGTAGATGACGAGCCCAAACTGAGGGAAGGGATGCGAACACTGATTCCATGGGAGGAGCATGGCTATACTGTAGTCGGGATAGCTGCGAGTGGCCTGGAAGCACTTGATAAATTCCGGACACTTGCACCCATGCTGATAATTGCAGATATCCGTATGCCGGGCATGGATGGTCTGGAGCTGGTTGGCGAACTGCGTAAAGAAAACGCTAACTGTCATGTGCTGATCCTTAGCGGTTATGCGGACTTCGAATATGCCAAACGGGCAATTTCCTATCACATTGACGGGTATTTGCTGAAACCGGTGGATGAAGAGGAATTGATCTCCTATTTGCAGGAGCTTCGGGACACCATATCCCGGGAGGAACGTGCCAGCGAATGGCAGAACAATGAAACTGTGCGCAATGAGGATACTTTGCTGCGTCATTTGCTGCAGCCGCAGGAGGAAGATGCCGTCAGGGCTGAAGCTGCTGTGGAGCTTGGTCTGGAAGGGCATAGCTGCGAGGTCGTGCTCCTGGAGTTCAAGGGACTGCAAAAGGGCGGAGATATTCGTGAAGAGCAGGTGAGAAGCGAACTTGAGCAGCAGTGGCAGCCGGATACGGGATTAATATTCACTTTGCCACCTTATTTAGGCATCCTTCTGAAAGAACCGCTCCAGGATGATACCGGCCGTGCCGCCTTGTGGCGGAAGCTGAATGCAGTCATTACCGGATATGGACTAGAATTCCGCGCCGCTGCAGGGGGGAGCGCAGCCGGACCCGAGGAGGCATCACGGTCTTTTACAGCGGCCGCCGGGCTGCTGGAAGAGGCTTTTTTTGGCCGGAAGGATATCATTCTGAGCGGAACACCTGATGATTGGGCGGAACCTGAACCGGAACCGGAGGAGGAGCCGGACCCCGAGCGTGATGTAGAGGTGCAACTGCTACTGGCCATAGAAACCGGAAGCAATGAGGCCATTCCCATGCTGGTGGGACAAATTGTCCGCAAGCTGGTTGCAGCAAGGCGTGACGAAACCTATATCAAGGAAAGTCTGATGCGTATCGTAAGCAGTACCATCGCCCGTCTCGAAGCGGCTAACCCGGATTTCCGCAGCTTCATCCTTAGTCATCCTTCTCCCATGGGCGAGGTATACGGCAGCGATTATCTAATTGACGTGGAGAAGCAGGTCGCAGACTATATGGAGCAAATCTCCAGACAGATGAACAGCGGCGGCCGTGGCGACGAGATCAAACGGATTACCGATCTGATTCAGCGCCGCTATAATGAGAACCTGAAGCTGGGGTCGCTTGCCGAAGTCTTCAATTACAACAGCGCTTATTTGGGTAAAATGTTCAAAAATCAGGTAGGCGAGCACTTTAATACTTATTTGGATAAAGTCAGAATCGAGAAGGCCAAGCAATTTTTGAATCAGGGAATGAAAGTATACGAGGTTGCTGAAAGAGTTGGATATATGAATTCCGATTATTTTAATGCCAAATTCCGCAAATATGTCGGTGTGTCCCCAACCGCTTTCCGTAAGGAACAATAAATGGATCTGCTGAAATGAATATATATCTGTATAATAGTCGTTAAGAGGTACAGGCTGTTCCCATGCTGCAGCAGATGCGGGGAGCAGCCTGTTTCTCATGGTTTGGGCGGAAACATTGGGAGGAGGGATTGGCATTAAAAGTCTGGTGCGAATGATCAATAATTTAAAGCTGAAGTACAAGCTGATTTTTTTCTATATTATTGTGGTGATGATCCCCGTATTGATCGTCGGGATTATACTGACCAGTTATTTCCGCAGTGCGGCCTTGGACAGAGCCATTGAACAGGCAACAAATAATGTGGAGAAGATCAAGAGTCAAATGGTAACCAAACTGCGGGTGCCGACGGACATTTCCAATCTGCTTTATTTTGACAGTAATCTTGAAAAGCTTGTCAATACAAGATACCCCGGCATATTGGAGTTGACGAAGGCCTATCTGAATTATACGGATTTCCAGGATTATATTCTGCAGTATAGGGAGATATCCAACATCCGCTTTTTTATAGATAACCCTACGCTTGTAGATAACATGTCTATCGCTCCGCTGACTCCAGAGATCAAATCGAAGAACTGGTATAAAAGTGCCATGGAGGGCCCGGGTCTTAATTGGATGTATATCCCGGACAAAGAGGCCTATATCAACAGTACAAAAGGAACGATCAACAAGCTCAGTCTGGTCCGGCAAGTTTTTTACCCCGAATATCAGAAAACGGGAATATTGATGGTGCAGGTGGTACAGGATGAACTGAACCAGATGCTCTACCAGGAGCCGTTTGAGACGATTATTACGGATGAGCAGGGATATATTGTGGCCGCTAAGAATCCGCATCTGGTGGGCAGCACACTCGCCGCGTTTGATATCGGGATGGATCTGAAGAAAACGGACAAAAATGTCATCCGCACAACAGTCAAGGGCAAGGATTCTTATGTAATCGTCGATGAGATCAGACCACAGCTTAGTGTAAGCCGGCTGAAAGTAATCTCTGTCTTTGAGACCAAGAGCATACTGAGCTCCGCGAACAAGGTAAGTCTTCTGGGGCTGCTGATCATTGGTGGTGTCCTGCTAATTGCACTCGTACTGGTGTATGTTATTTCTTTTCTAATGACCAATCGTCTGCTGCGGCTGAGCCGTCAATTGAATCAGGTCGCCCTCGGCAATCTGAACGTAGTCTCGCAAATGGACGGGACCGATGAAATCGGCCAACTCTCTCGCCAATTCAATTATATGGTAGCCAGTATTAACCGACTGCTGTCTCAAGTCGTGGAGAGCAATGAGAAAAACAACAAGCTGGAGATCGCCCAGAGAGAGATCAAGCTGAAAATGATGGCGAGTCAGATTCATCCGCATTTTCTGTTCAATGCGCTGGAATCGATCCGTATGAATGCCCACCTTAAGGGGGAGAAGGAGATCGCCAACATTGTGCGGCTGCTGGGCAAGCTTATGCGTAAAAACCTGGAAGTGGGCCGGGACCGGGCACCGATCAAAGAAGAAGTGGAAATGATGCGTTCGTACCTGGAGATTCAAAAGTTCCGCTATGAAGAGCGGCTGGAATATGAGATAGAGTTCGATACCAAAGCCGCAGATATTCTGATTCCGCCCCTGATCATTCAACCTATGGTTGAGAATTCGGTGGTTCATGGGCTGGAGAACAAAGCAGGCACGGTGCATGTCCATGTCAGCATATCACTCCATGAGGATGAAGTTAAGGTATGTGTTACCGACGATGGAATCGGGATGACGGAGGAGCGTCTTACCGAGATTGTCTCTGTCATCTCCCAGGCAGAGGAGGAACCTCAGAGCCGCATCGGGCTGCGTAACGTTCATCAGCGTCTGGTACTATATTACGGGGAATCACACGGGCTCAATATATCCAGTAAAAAGGGAGCGGGAACAGAAATCTCCTTCTCGATTCCCCGATTGTGAGGTCTCAAGGGTAGCGCTTTCACTGAATGTCTAATTTGCACTGATTTTACGTAAAATCTGTCGGGTATTCTCTCCAAGTGGCGTACGTTATGATATGTGTATACAAAACGAAGGGGGAATATTGAACGTGAAAGCGCTCACGGAGAATGGTGTTACAGTTAATGAAAGCGTAACCCCTGTCCCACCTACGAAACGGAATAGTGGATTTTGGAAAAGCGTACTGCAGCAAAAGTACTTGTATCTGATGTCTCTACCGTTCGTGATCTGGGTATTTGTTTTCAGTTACGTGCCCTTATGGGGATGGTTGATGGCATTTCAGAATTATAAACCGATCAAGTCGTTTAGAGATCAGAAATGGGTAGGGCTTAAGAATTTTAAGGAGCTTTTCCATGA
Organism: Paenibacillus sp. 22594; assembly: GCF_052044425.1. Classification (NCBI taxonomy): domain Bacteria; kingdom Bacillati; phylum Bacillota; class Bacilli; order Caryophanales; family Paenibacillaceae; genus Paenibacillus; species Paenibacillus sp. 22594. The sequence goes on along the minus strand of NZ_JBQENA010000012.1, from coordinate 74,735 downwards.
TGAACGTTTCTATCTTGTTCTGAGAAATACCCTGGCCATGAGTGGACTTGGACTCGTATTCGGATTCGTTGTTCCGATAATGTTTGCGGTAATGCTTAATGAGCTGCGGGGGAGTGTATTCAAGAGAACGGTTCAGACCATATCCTATCTGCCTCACTTTGTATCCTGGGTTGTTGTTGGCGGGATTGTTTATAAGACACTCGCGATCGACGGAGGGATTGTCAACGATCTGTTGACACATCTCCATATCATTGATGAGCCGATTCAGTTCATGGCGAAGGCCAAGATGTTCTGGGGTGTTGTAACGGCAGCGGATCTGTGGAAAGAAACGGGTTGGAACGCGATTATCTATTTGGCAGCGATTACAGGGATCGATAAAGAACTCTATGAAGCTGCAAAAGTAGACGGTGCCGGAAGAATCAAGCAAATGTTCAATATTACTTTGCCGGGTATTCGTACCACTATTACGGTATTGCTGATTATGTCCATTGGACATCTGGTCGGTATTGGCTTCGAAAAGCAGTTCCAGCTCAGCAACAACCTCGTTACCGATTATTCCGAAGTGTTGGATATCTATGCACTTAAGTACGGGATTCAGATCGGGCGGTTCTCCTATGGTACAGCCATTAGCATGTTCACCTCGGTAGTCAGTGTAATCTTGCTGCTTACAGCCAACGGTGTTATGAAGAAATTCACTAAAGAAAGCATCATGTAAGGAGGGGATAAGGGTGGCAGGCAAAGCTTTTCAAATGACAAAGTCTGAACGTGTGTTCGACATCTTTCTATACATTTTTCTTGGGATCATAATGCTCGTGACGTTGTATCCCTTCTTGAACGTGCTCGCGATTTCTTTAAATGAATCTACAGACACCGTCCGAGGGGGCATTTACATTTGGCCGAGGGTTCTGACGCTTGAGAACTATAAACAGATCTTCAGCTACACGGGGCTGATTCAAGGCTTCAAAATCTCTATTCTCCGAACTGTATCCGGTACGATTCTAGGGCTTATAAGCTCTTCGATGCTGGCCTTTACACTAAGCCGTCCGGAGTTCAGAGCAAGGAAATTTGTTTCGTATTTCCTGGCAATGACGATGTATTTCTCTGGCGGTATGGTACCTATGTACATTCTGATGAGAGATTTGAATCTGATTGGAACGTTCTGGATTTACATTTTGCCGGGTGCGGTTTCTGCTTTCAACGTGTTCGTCATCCGTTCCTTCATGGACGGACTGCCTTTCGCCCTGCAGGAATCAGCGAAGCTGGACGGCGCCAATGACTTCGTGATTTATTACAAGATCATCATGCCGCTCTGTATGCCAGTACTAGCAACAATCACTTTGTTCCTGGCTGTAGGACAATGGAATGAGTGGTTCTCCACCTATCTGTATAATGGCAATAAGCCGCATCTGACTACGCTCCAGTATGAGCTGATGAAGGTGCTGGCAACAACCAACCAGGGCAGCGGCATGGTAAATGCAAATGATATGGCGAAACAGATGGCGCAAATATCGCCTGAATCCATCAAGATGGCTATTACCATCGTAGTTACAGTGCCAATTCTTGTGGTGTATCCGTTCCTGCAAAAGTATTTTGTTGGCGGTATGACGTTAGGCGCAGTTAAGGCGTAGGCCGATAAGAAATAGATTGCACATGGGAACGCGTTTCCTGATTCAGCTATGGACGGATCAGGAAACATTCCCAATGATCTTTTTCAAAGAGTAATAATTGGCATTATATTTATATTGGTTTTGCAAGCGTTATCAATGGTATATTCAGGACTATCCTGATATGCATAGATGAAATACACATTACAAGGGGGATAAAAAATGAAAAGCAAGAGTATCAAGACTGCTTTCACGCTCATGCTCATGAGCTCCATGCTGATTGCTGGCTGTGGCGGAAACAATAATGCTGACAGCAACAAAAATGCGGCTAACACCGGAAATAATTCGTCAACTGCAACGGCGACCGATAGTGCAGCGAATACAACTGCAGATACCAGCCCTGTTACATTCTCATTCTTCGGTGCTGATGCCAGCCCTAACTGGAACAAAATGCAGGATGAAGTAGGTAAAGTGATTACGGAAAAAACCGGTGTAACCCTGAATGCTGAATATGATGTAGGCAGCGGCGGCGGTGAACAAAAGATTTCTCTGATGGCAGCCAGCGGTGACGTGCCTGATCTGATCTTTCCTAAAGCTAATCTTAGTAAACTGGTTGATGCAGGCCTGATTATCGATATGACAGATTTGATCGACAAGTATGCGCCAAACTTGAAAAAGGTCTACGGCGATAATATGAAGCGGTTGAAATACAGCAAAGACGATCAAAAAATCTACTCCATTCCTACAAATGCCGGGGTTGACCAACAATCCTTTGACGCCGGAGGCGGTTTTGAAATTCAGCAGCGTGTACTGAAAGAACTTGGATATCCTCAAGTGAAGACCGTTCAAGATTATGAAAAGGTACTTAAAGACTATGTAGCCAAACATCCGGAAACCGACGGTCAGCCAACCATTCCGCTCACCTTGAATGCAGACGACTGGAAAATCATGATTACCGTTACCAACCCTGCATTCATTACTACCGGCGCACCGGATGATGGTGAATATTATGTAGATCCAACGACATACGCAGCACAACTTCACTACAAACGTCCAGCTGAAAAAGAATATTTCCGCTGGTTGAATCACATGTACAGCGAAGGGCTGCTGGACAAAGATACTTTTGTACAAAAAGATGACCAATATAAAGCTAAAGTGGCCAGCGGACGCGTACTCGGTCTGATCTCCCAGGAATGGGAATACCAAGACGGTGAGAATGCTCTGAAGGCAGCAGGCAAAGACGAGTATACTTATGCTCATTTCCCTGTGACTTTGACCGATGAGTACAAAGACCACTCTTTCCAATCTGCAGGTGTTGATGCATCTGGAATTTCCATTACTACCGCTTGTAAAGATCCGGTTCGCGCCATTAAATTCCTGGACTGGCTCGCTTCTGACGAAGGCCAGGTGCTGATGAACTGGGGGATTGAAGGAAAACAATATACTGTTAACGCAGACGGCAAACGTGAAATTCCTGCTGATGTTCAAAAGAAGAAAACAGATGACGCTAACAATTTTGCCAAAGAAACAGGTATTGGCCTGTACACAGCTTTGACTGCTCACTATGGTGACGGTGTGAAGGATTCCACAGGCAACTACTACACTACTAACTTCCCTGAACAAATCGTAGCTGCATATTCAGATGCTGAGAAAGAAACCTTGAAGGCTTACAAAGCTACAACATGGAAGGACTTGTTCCCTAAGGAATCCGACTTCCCGGTTAAGGAATGGGGCGCGTTGTACAACATGCCTACTCCTACAGATGGCGATTATCAGGTTACCTTCAAGAAAACTCAGGATATTATCCGTAAACGTATCCCTGAAGCCATCCTGTCCAAACCAGCTGACTTCGACAAGGTATACGACGCATTCATCGCTGAGCTGAACAAAGCCGGTGCTGAAAAGATGGAAGCAGAATACACTGATCTCGTAAAAGCAAGAGTATCCCTGTGGACTGGCAAGGATTTGTAATCTAACAAATTAGTAATTGAAGCATTTATCTGCTATCTGCTAATGTAAAGCAAAGGCCCGACTTTGGTCAGGGCCTTTTGCCTGTAGTTAGGGACTTGGAGGAGGAGAGGGAATGGCGGAGGAGAGCAAAGCACACACCTGGATATTGAAATATGACCAGCCTGCGGCGGTCTGGGAAGAAGCGCTGCCGCTCGGCAACGGGCATATGGGAGCTATGGTGTTCGGCGGAGCAGCCAAGGAGCGCATTCAGCTTAATGAGGATACATTATGGGCAGGGTTTCCCCGTGACAGCAACAACTACGAAGCTCAGCGTTATTTGAAGAAAGTGCGCGGGCTGGTCTCGGAAGGCAACTATGGCGAGGCTGAGGATCTTATTAACACGCGTATGCTTGGTGTAAACACACAGCCGTATTTACCGCTGGGCGATCTGTATTTGGAGCATCCGGGAGTGGAGAATACTGAGGGGTACCGCCGGGATCTGGATCTGGACAACGGCATTGCCACCGTGTCCTATCGAACGGATGATTGTACATTTTCCCGTGAGGCTTTTATCAGCGCTCCGGATGGAGTCTGCGTGGTTCGGGTGGCAAGTGAGATAAAGGGGAAGCTTGAGCTGGTCATCACATTGGATAGCCTCTTGAAACATAGTGTACAAAGCAGCGGACAGCAAACGCTGACGATGCGCGGGCAGTGTCCTACGTATGTAGCCGATAATTATTTTGGGGATCATCCGTACCCGGTCCAGTATGAGGAGGGACTGGGTATTGGCTTTGAACTGCAGCTGGAGGCGAAGGTTACCGGCGGAAGTGTGCAGGAAGTGGACGGAAAGCTTGTAATCTCCGGCGCGGACAGCGCAGTACTGCTGCTTGCGGCGGGCACAACTTACGAAGAGCTGAAGCAAAAGGCGGCGCATATCCGCACCGACCTGGCTGAAATTTCTACAAAAGTTCCAAGTCCTGCGGAAATTTGTGCAGAGCGATTATCGGCGGCTGCGCAGAGGTCGCATGAGGAACTGCGGCAACGTCATGTGGATGACCACCAGGCAATCTTCCGCCGCGTGGACCTCAATCTCGGGGGCTGGGAAGCAGCTGTGCTGCCGACAGACCAGCGTTTAGCCGCATACCGGGAAGGTCAGGCCGATCCGGCACTGGAGGCTCTTTTATTTCAATATGGCCGTTATTTGCTGATGGCAAGTTCCCGGCCGGGTACGCAGGCTGCCAATTTGCAAGGAATATGGAACCATCATCTGACACCGCCTTGGAACAGCAACTATACCACCAATATTAATGCACAGATGAACTATTGGCTGGCCGAGGTCTGCAATCTAAGTGAATGTCATGAACCTTTGATCGATTTGATTCGTGAGGTCAGTGTCACCGGGTCAAGAACAGCCGCTATTCATTATGGGGCCCGTGGCTGGGTTGCCCATCACAATGTGGATTTGTGGCGTCATTCATCCCCTTCGGGCGGGGATGCCAGCTGGGCCTTCTGGCCGATGGGCGGGGTATGGCTCAGCAGCCATCTGTGGGAACATTATGCGTTTAACCCGGACCGCGAATACCTTACACAGACGGCATATCCGCTGATGAAAGGGGCGGCGTTATTCTGTCTGGACTGGCTGACGGAAGGGCCGGATGGCATGCTGATTACGAATCCCTCTACCTCGCCGGAGAACCGTTTTGTAACGGAGGATGGCCGGCCGTGCAGTATCTCTATGGGCTCGGCTATGGATATGAGCCTAATCCGCGAATTGTTCGGAAATTGCCTTACAGCCGCTAATATTCTCGCTGTTGACGAAGAATTCCAGCTTCAGTTGGAAGAGACGGCTGCCCGCATGTTCCCTCTGCAGATCAGCAGGGACGGGCGCTTGCAGGAGTGGTTCCAGGATTTCACCGAGTCTGAGCCGGGACACCGTCATGTCTCCCATTTGTACGGGCTGTATCCCGGGAATATGATTAATGAGAAGGAAACTCCGGATCTGCTGGAAGCCGCCCGTTTGTCACTGGAGAAGCGGATCGCCTCCGGCGGAGGCCACACCGGCTGGAGCTGTGCCTGGCTGATCAATCTATACGCCAGGCTAAAGGATGGAGCCGCCGCATACGGTTTTGTGCGTACGTTGCTAACCCGTTCCGTGTACCCGAACCTGTTCGATGCCCATCCGCCGTTTCAGATTGACGGGAATTTCGGAGCTGCTGCAGGGATTGCGGAAATGCTGTTGCAGAGCCATCTGGGTGAAATCAGCCTGCTGCCCGCACTGCCGGATCAATGGAAAAACGGCCGGGTAGAGGGGCTCAGAGCCCGGGGGGGCTTCGTGGTGGATATCGAGTGGCAGGATCATGTACTTGTCTCTGCCAAGATTACAGCCGGGCAGGATAGCTTATGCCGGTTGAGCTATTCGCGTGAGCTGAAGCTACAGCTTCAGGGCGGGACGGTGGCGGAACCTGGAAGCCCACTGTACATGAAGGCTGGAGACAGTATTATCGCACGCTGTAGAAGCGAATTCATGCAGAACTGAAGCCATGACAATATGGCGGCGGACATTGTATACTGCTTTCTGGTAGAGGAATTGCCAGGAAGCAGTTTTTTTTGCAATAATCAGGATTTATATCCTATATACTCAGGACATTCTTTAGTTGGGGGCCTTATTCTGCGGCCGTAACGAACCGATAATAGAGAATATATAGCAAGATTTTACGATGGGAAGATGCTCTAAGAATAAAATGCACTGAATATGGAATGTTACGGTTGTGCAGACTGGAATTTCGGCATCTACTATACAGTACATACTATTGGGTGAGCCATTACAAGGCATGCAGGAGGAACAGAATCTATGGGAAAAAAGCATCTGTCGCTGATGAAGGCCATTCTGGGAGGCATGCTTATATGTGCGGCTCTGCCACCTGCGCTATATTGGGGTTGGGACCAGGCTTATGCGGCCAGCACTCAAACGGTGCTTCAATCGGGAACGGAGATGGCCCAGAAGCTGACCGCCGCAATGAATAACCGGAGAGAGAACATCACATTCGTATATGAAGGAAAGACCACCAATTTGAAATCCTTGGTGCAAAAGGCCATTGACCAGGCTATGGGCAGCGACCCTTACCTCTACTATATTATTGACAGCTACGCTTTTTCTTACCAGGGGAGCAGCCGCTCAGCCAACGTAACGGTGCAGATGAAGTACCGGGAGACATTGCAGCAGACCGCTCTGGTGAACAAGCAGGTGAAAACGATTCTGCAGCAGATTATTACTTCTGGGATGAACAATCACCAGAAGGTGAAGGTTATTCATGACTGGGTGGTACTGCATCTGCAATATGATGCTACGTACCGTAAATATACAGCTTACGAAGGATTAGAGACCGGCAGTGCTGTCTGCCAGGGATATTCACTGCTAACCTATAAATTGCTTCTGGGTGCGGGTATCCCTAATAAAATTGTTGAAGGTACGGCAAGACCGGCAGGTAGACCTGCCCAATCCCATGCCTGGAACCTGGTGCAGCTTGACGGGCACTGGTACCACTTGGATACCACCTGGGACGATCCAACACCAAGCCCGGAGGGCGGTATCAGCACGCTTTACTACATGCGGACTGATGCCCAGATGCGGCATGATCACAGCTGGACCAAGTCCTATCCGGCAGCATCGGTCGGCTATGCGCAGACCTTGTCCGAAATGGTGAGCCGCGGAGGGCAGAACGTGTCTATATACCAAGACCTTCAGCAGAAGCTTGACTACCGGCTGTATGAGGAGGGACAGGTGGTTACTTCTGCGTCAGAGTTGAATGCCCTAGTGAAGGAAGCGGTGGCGTCAGGCAAACAGTCCCTTTTGTTCCGTTACCGGGGTACCGAAAGACTGCTCAAAATCGATCTGCAGGGATTGTACAGCTTAGGTTTGGAAAAATTATCGTATAACACTACTCCGTTTGATAACACCGGGGATTTGAAGGTGTATGTGACCTGGAAATAACCCTCAGCGGTTCATCTCCGTGAATTGTATGGTTTGAACTTGATCGGTTGACGGATCAAAGCGAACGGCGACAATTACACCGAATTCCTTGCCGGCTTTGTCTCTGATCCACAGTTTGAATTTCTCCTCTATGAGTCCAGGCTGTATCTGTGTACGCCCTACATGTGAATAATCAATAATATCGGCATTGTATTTCTGCTGTGTTGCCTTCACGGCTACGATCCCCCACTTGGCATAGTCAGGTACGGCTGAACTTGCCTGACTACTTATGACAAGAAACAGGGTCAGCAAGGATATCATCCATATTTTTTTCATGGCAGCCACCTTTTGTATGTGAATTCGGGTTAGCGTCTCCCCGGACAACACATTTTATGCGGCCCTGCCTTCATCATAGAAATGCCCAAAATAGTAAACAGGGATGCCACCGAGCCATTTGGCTGCGGAACATCCCTGTTTTGCTATAAAATATTAGTCTTTGTTAATCTGCGTGAGTGCTCAGGTCACATTGATCCAGCGGGATAATACGGCTTTTGCGGAACCAGCGGTAGCCGAACCAGATCAGCAGGAACAGCGGCAGGCTGACATAGGAGACGAGGATACCGTACCAGTCGATGCTGTCGCCTGTGAAAGCGCCAAGGTTCTGTCCGAATACGGCTACGAGACATAATGCCAGCGCGAACAGCGGCCCGAAGGGGAACCATTTGGCCCGGTAAGGCAGCTCATCCAGCGAATGGCCCTGCGCTACAAAAGCGCGGCGGAAACGGTAATGGCACACTGCAATGCCTAACCAGTTAATGAATCCGCACATCCCGGAAGCATTAAGCAGCCAATTATAGACCGCACCGTCACCAAAGAATGAAGCCAGAAAAGCCAGCATGCCGACCGCAGTGGTCACGAGAAGCGCACCTACGGGCACTCCGCGGCGGTTCAGTTTGCCGAGCGCACGCGGTGCCATGCCATCCTTGGCCATTGCATACAGGACACGGGTGGAGGCGTACATGCCAGAGTTTCCGGCCGATAGTACAGAGCTGAGGATGACAGCATTCATGACGGATGCGGCAATCGCAAGTCCTGCTTTATTGAAGACAATGGTGAACGGGCTGACACCGATATCATCGATACCGCCGCGGAGCAGATCCGGATTGGTGTAAGGGATAAGCAGCCCGATCACGAGAATGGCGAGGATGTAGAAGATCAGGATGCGCCAGAATACCTGGCGGATGGCCAGTGGAACATTGCGGCGCGGGTTTTCGCTCTCCCCTGCTGCAACCCCGACGAGTTCAGTTCCCTGGAAGGAGAAACCGGCAGCCATGAAGACCCCGACGAAGGCAAAGAAGCCGCCATGGAAGGAGCTCCCGCCAAGCTGGAAGTTGCTGAGGCCTACCGCTTTGCCGCACATAATCCCGAAGATCATCAGCATACCGACAGCCAGGAACACGACTACGGTGATGATTTTGATAATCGCAAACCAGTATTCCGATTCGCCGTAACCGCGTGATGACAGGAAGTTTAGTCCGAACATCAGCAGCAGGAACAGAAGGCTCCAGAGCATGGAAGGGCTGTCCGGGAACCAGTACTTTATAATCACTGTGGCAGCGGACAGTTCGGCAGCGATGGTGACGGCCCAGTTGTACCAGAAGTTCCAGCCGATGGCGAAGCCGAAGGCAGGGCTGACGAACCGCGTGCCGTAGGTGCTGAAGGAGCCTGAGTCCGGCAGATACGTTGCCAGCTCTCCAAGGCTGGTCATAAGAAAATACACCATAATGCCGACTGCTGTATAGGCCAGCAGCGCGCCTCCCGGTCCGGAAGAAGCAATAGCGCCGCCGCTGGCCAGAAACAGCCCGGTTCCGATGGAGCCGCCGAGTGCGATCATGGTTAAATGTCTGGCCTTGAAGGTTTTGCGCAGACCCGGAGCGGCAGAATTGCTGCTATGTCCTGTTATGTGCTGCTGTTTGTCTTTCTTAGCTTGCATGAATAAGACACTCCCTTAATTGTGATGTTTCTGTTCAAGGGCTCTAACCAAGAAGCATATCCATCCTGCAAGCACAAAGAAAACCGCAGACGGATTCTGCGGTTTTCTGTATTTACAGCTCCGCACCATACTCCCTGTTCAGATAGCGCAACACAGTGCCTGGCCGCAGTTTCCTGACGGGCCATGCCCTGTGACAGTTCCGTGCCTTTCGGCAACGGCCCCAGCCTGCACTGCTTAATAAGAGCAGCGGTGCAGACTTCGGCGGATATTCCTTTCGGCGGCGTTTCACAGACGGCTCTTATAGCGTCTCCACGCGCGTACTCTTTATATCCGCGACCTCTACCTCATCTTAGGTATGATGAGGCTATCTTGTAACGATATGAACACAACAGGGATTAGTATAATGCAACTTGGCTGGGCAAGCAATGACAATTTAAGGCAGGTTAACGTTAGGTTCGCCGGCGCTCCGACATCTGCTGCCAGACGGTACCGGCAGCCTCTTCACCAGATGCGATGCGCTCCAGCGCCATTCGGGCCTGCAGGCCGACCTCGAATTCCGGGTCGTCCGCAGCAAGGCTCAGCGCGTCCTGGGCTTCAGCTGTCCCGACCTCGTAGAGGAAGCGTGCCGCCCGCCAGCGGACGAGCTTGCTCTTGTCAGTAAGCGCCGCTGTCATCACTGGCGTCGCCGCCGGATCACCGATGTCGGAGAGCGTATCTCCAGCCGTGCGCCGCACGGCCGGGGCGCTGTCTGCCATCGCCTCATAGAGCAGCTCCATCGCCTCAGGCGTGCGGATGTCGCCCAGGTACACGACCACAAGCCTGCGGATATGCAGCTTGGGGTCGTGCAGCGCCGTGCGCAGCTCCGGCAGGAGCTCTGCCGTAGGCTGAAGATCCTCCAGCGCGGCGTAGCGCACGCGCCAGTCCTCGTCCTTCAGGTCTCGCAGCAGCTCGGCCTGTTCCTTTTTCTCCCGCTGCTCGATGAACTCGCCGCCAGCCCCGTGCGCGATGGCCTGCTGCACGAGGGAGTCGAGGCGCTCCTGCGGATACGCCGCTTCCAGCTCCTGCTCGACCTCGCGCGCGATGGCGCCTGGCTCGCCGTAGCGCACGCCGTAATCGGTGAGCTTGCGCTCCTTGATCATTACGGCGCTGGCCACATCCGTTACCGCCTTCGTAAACCGGGCGGCGAGGGCGATGCGCTCCTCACTCGCGCCGGTCTTGACGCGGATCTGGATCGGGATCCCGCGGAACATCTGCACGAATACCTGTGATTCCCCAAAGTGGGCACCGGCATTCTCATCCTCCAGATTGAAGTCGGCGATCAGACCTTCTGCGCCGAAACGGGTCTGGACCGCGCGGAGAATTGCCGCCCAGTCGGCACTGCCTTTGCGCTCCAGAGCGGCAAAGTCGGCCGCATGATAAATGCTGGTGACACCGGGGATGGTGAGCATCTCCCGTGCCCAGGAAGGGGCGGAACGCTGGCTCTCCGGTGTATAGGTACGGCGGACTCCAGACTCCAGAGTCTCATCGAGATGAAGCTTCATCGTATTGGGACTTGGAGTCGGTTCAATAAATGTAATCTTCATACGCTAGGCTCCTCTATAATCGGCATAAGAGCACCGTAAGTACTTTATCCGCATTTTACCTCATTTTGGGTACTCAATACAAAAGAGTTGCAGCACCATTCCGCTTAAGCCTGGTACCAAATGGTTAAACTTTGTAGCATAAGGGTTGTAGCATTACGCGATTTTGCAAAACCATTCGCAGAATCCTATAGTTAGAATAAAGTATATTTTCCGGCAACTTGTTAAGGAGAGATGCGGAATGGCCAGATTACGCTACAATAACATCGACAATGTCAGTACCGACAAGACGCTCAAGCAGCTCCGCCAGTGGCGCGAGGAACGGCGGATGAAGAAGAAGGACTACTCCTATAAAGTGCCGAATCATCCGCCCAAGCTGGACTATCTAGTGGAGAACCGTCTCGATACGACGATTACCTGGATTGGACATTCGACATTTTTGCTTCAATATGAAGGGATGAATATCATTACCGATCCCGTATGGGCACAGCGGCTGGGGTTTGAGAAACGGATCTGCCAGCCCGGTATTCCGCTCAGCGGCATACCCCCGGTGGATCTCATTCTGATCTCTCATTCGCATTATGATCACCTGCATCTCGCGTCTATACGTAAGCTGTATAAGACGGGAACCACGCTGGTGGTCCCGGTGGGACTGAAGCGCAAGATGGTGCGCAAAGGCTTTGCGAACTGCCTGGAAATGCAGTGGTGGGAGGAGCTTACCCTGGGAGCCGTGAAGCTGACCTTTGTTCCGACCCAGCACTGGACGCGGCGGACGCCATTTGATACCAATACCTCCCACTGGGGCGGGTATGTGCTACAGCCTGCTGAGCCCGGCAAGCATCCCCGGGGTGAAGGAGCCATGCATGAGCTTCCGCCCAATCTGTATTTTGCCGGAGACAGCGGCTTTTTCCCGGGATTCAAAGAAATTGGCAGCCGCTTCAAGCTGCATGTGGCACTGATGCCGATTGGTGCCTATGAGCCGGAATGGTTCATGAGCTCACAGCATGTGACCCCCGAGGAGGCCATTCAGGCTTTTATGGATGTAGGCGCGGAACTGATGATCCCCATGCACTTTGGGACCTTCCGGCTGGCGGATGACACGGCCCGGGAGGCACTGGACCGGATGGAGCAGGCCCGCCTGGCACATGGAATTGACGGGAAACGTATACGTACACTGGCTTATGGGGAAACGCTGATTGTACATCCGGAGGAGCGGACACCAGCCCAATAGAGATTACATGTATCCGTTTATTGGGTAAAACTATACTTTATAGGCGGATCTTCGGGCTTTTTTCCTTGTTTTTATGCTATAATGAGCCGGAACCCTAAGTGAAAAGGATGGTAATGCTTAATGATCAGTACAAGCGGCGTAACACTCCGCTACGGAAAACGCGCACTATTTGAGGATGTCAACATAAAATTCACACCCGGCAACTGCTACGGCCTGATCGGAGCGAACGGTGCGGGTAAATCCACTTTTTTGAAAATTCTGTCCGGAGAGATTGAAGCCAACATCGGCGATGTGCATATTACACCCGGCGAACGTCTGGCCATACTGAAACAGAACCATTTCGAGTATGACGAGTATCTGGTACTGGAAACGGTAATTATGGGCCATACCCGCCTGTATGACATCATGAAGGAAAAAGATGCGCTCTATGCCAAAAGCGACTTCACCGAAGCCGACGGACTTCGCGCCGGTGAGCTGGAAGGCGAATTCGCTGAACTGAACGGCTGGGACGCAGAGCCTGATGCTGCTGCAATGCTGATCGGTCTTGGTATTATGCGTGAAATGCATGATAAGAAAATGGCCGAACTCAGCGGCAACGAGAAGGTCCGGGTACTCCTGGCGCAAGCCCTGTTCGGACGTCCGAACAACCTGCTGCTCGATGAACCTACCAACCATTTGGATCTGGAATCCATCGGCTGGCTGGAGAACTTCCTCATGGATTATGAAGGCACTGTTATTGTCGTATCCCATGACCGTCATTTCCTGAACAAGGTATGTACCCATATTGCCGATATCGATTTCGGCAAAATCCAGATGTATGTAGGCAACTACGACTTCTGGTATGAATCCAGTCAGCTGGCCCAGGCGCTGCAGCGTGACTCGAACAAGAAGAAGGAAGACAAGATGAAGGAGCTGCAGGCGTTCATCCAGCGCTTCTCCGCCAATGCTTCCAAGTCCAAACAGGCGACCTCCCGTAAGAAACAGCTGGAGAAGATTACTCTGGACGATATCCGCCCGTCGAACCGTAAGTATCCATTCCTCAACTTCAAACCTGAGCGTGAAGCAGGTAAGCAACTGCTTACCATCAGCGGGCTGAGCAAATCGGTAGAAGGCGAGAAGATGCTGGATGAGATCAGCTTTGTGGTCAACAAAGGCGACAAGATTGCTTTTGTCGGTCCTTACTCTCAGCCGAAATCACTGCTGTTCGATGTGATTATGGGCGAGAAAGAGGCTGATGCCGGCGAATATACTTGGGGCGTTACAACAACGCAGGCATATTTTCCGAAAGACAACTCCAGCTATTTCGATGGGGTGAACATGAATCTTGTGGAATGGCTGCGCCAATACTCCAAGGACCAGGACGAAACCTTCCTGCGCGGATTCCTTGGACGGATGCTGTTCGCCGGTGAGGAAGCGCTGAAGAAAGCAAGTGTGCTGTCCGGGGGCGAGAAGGTTCGCTGCATGCTGGCCAAGATGATGCTGAACGGTGCCAACGTGCTCGTGTTTGATGAGCCCACCAACCACTTGGATCTTGAATCGATTACTGCACTCAATAACGGACTGATTGATTTTGATGGCACGATTCTGTTCACTTCCCATGACCATCAGTTTATTCAGACCATCGCCAACCGTATTATTGAAATTACACCGGCAGGGGTTATCGACCGCTCCATGACCTATGATGAGTATCTGGAGAATCCGGAAATCAAGGAAATGCGTGCCCGGATGTATCCTGTAGAAGTGTAAGAATGATATAGATTGAACAAGCACTGTTCATATGAAAAACGGCTGCGTCGTCCCGAAAGGGATAACGCAGCCGTTTATGTTCAAATATAAACAAGTACCCTTACTTAGGATCCGCCGGTACGGCGGCGCTGGTTGTTGGGCTTTTTGTTATTCTGGCTTTTCAGCGGTTTGGCAGAACCGGCTTGAAAGGTGGAACCAGGTTTGCCGGAAGCGTGCTGTTTCTTCTGCTCCAGTTTTTGACGGATGGCATCCGCCAGGTTGATTTTTGGTTTTTCATTGTTCTCGCTCATTATGTTAACCCCCTTAGGTAGCAAGTCCTTTCCTTTATTCTAATTGTTTTTAAATGCTGCCACAAGGGCAAGAATAATTCAAAGAATGATCTGCCGGGGCACGGGAACAGTATGGAGAGTAATATGGGGGGATGACGGTTGGTTGATATTTATGATGATATACGTAAAGGTGAACGGGGCGCTCTAATTAGTATTATCGCCTACCTTATTCTATCGGCCTTCAAGTTGATCAGCGGCTATGTGTTCGGTTCGAGTGCACTGCTTGCCGATGGGTTCAACAACCTCACCGATATTGTTGCTTCACTTGCGGTGCTGATCGGTCTGCGCATTTCACGGAAACCGCCTGATTCCGATCATGCATATGGACATTTCCGCGCGGAGACGGTGGCGGCGCTGCTGGCATCCTTTATCATGGCTATGGTTGGCATTCAGGTGATTGTGGAGGCCGTCCGCTCCTTGTTTGAGGGAGCCAAGGCCACGCCGCAGCTATGGTCAGCCGGGGTGGCAGTGGTGTGTGCAGCAGCCATGATGGGGGTATACATATATAACAAACGGCTCGCCAAACAGATTAATAACAACGCATTGATGGCTGCAGCGAAGGACAATTTCTCGGATGCGATGGTAAGTATTGGAGCTGCAGTAGGAATTGTCGGGGCACAATTCGGGCTGCCCTGGATTGATTCCGCGGCAGCAGTCGCTGTCGGTTTGCTGATACTGAAGACGGCATGGGATATTTTCCGTGATTCAACATACCGTCTGACGGACGGATTCGACCAGGATCAGCTGATGGATCTTCGAAGCACGATTGCCCGCACACCCGGAGTCGAAGGTATCAAGGACTTAAAGGCCCGTGTTCATGGGAATCATGTGCTGGTGGATGTGGTTGTGGAAGTCGATGCCCAGATTACAGTGAAGCAAGGCCACGCCATCAGTGACTCTATTGAGGAGCGGATGAGCAAGCTGCATAACATCATGAATGTGCAGGTTCATGTCGAACCGAAGCCTTGAGATTCCTTAATTTCTTCTAATTAGCTGTAATTTCCACCAAATCCAAGGAGAATTCAAGACTATAGACCCGGGAGTTACCATAAGTTGGCAAGCTTTTTTGTGAAATTTGGAGCATGTTCCATTTCCCGGTCAAGCCTATAATGAGGGCAGAAAGCAACAAACGAAGCGCGCGCCGTTGTTGAATTTCTCATTATGCTAAGCGGGGGAACGCTATGATCGTATCATATAAAGGGCTGGCATCGTCTTTGCTGGTCTCGGTATCACTTGCGGTATCACTGGGAGTGTTCAATCCGCAGCAGGCGCAAGCTGCTTCTGTATCTCCCCAATCATCCATCACAGCATCTGTAGCGCAAACAGGCGTTATTGTATCTTCAGTCCGTCTGCGTTCAGCTCCATCAACAAGCGGAAAAGTGCTGAAATATTTGAATAAGGGTGACCAGGTTGTTATCCTGGAAGAAGCGAACAGCTATTGGTACAAAGTCAGAACCGCAGACGGAGACGTTGGATATACGAGCAGGGGAGAGCAATATATCCTGGTGGCCGCAGCTCCGGCAGCACAAACAGCAGTGATTCAAGCTTCAGTCCGTCTTCGGGATACCCCTTCAACCAGCGGGCAGATTATGGGATATCTATATAAAGATGATCAGGTTGTCATCTTGGAAGTACCAAATAGCTACTGGTACAAGGTTAGAACGGCAAATGGCAATGTTGGATATACAAGCTCGTCGGATCAATATATTTTAGTGGATGGAGGTACGGCATTGCCGGCTCCTACTCCGACACCTGTGCCAACACCAGTACCGACGCCAGCGCCAACACCAGCACCGGTGCCTACGGATCCGCCACAGGCGGCAGTCATTGAGAGTGTAATTGCTGCAGGGATGGGCTACCTTGGGACCCCTTATGAGTTCGGCTCCAGCCGCAGCGATACCAGCACCTTTGATTGCTCCGATTTTATCCGGCAGATTTTTATGGATGCAGCCAATCTGAAGCTTCCTGCCGATTCCCGGCAGCAGGGTGACTGGATTAAGCAGAATAGTACGGTAGTCACCGATATTTCCGGACTGAAGCGTGGAGATTTGATGTTCTTCACGGATTATCAAGGCAGCTCGGTTTCCGCATATGCCGGAATTGACAAGTTGACGGCCAGAATTACGCATGTAGCTATGTATTTGGGGGATGGTCAGCTGCTTCAGACCTATTCAGTGGCATCAGGCGGAGTCCGGGTTGATAAATTAAGCGCTTCTTGGATGAATCGTTTCCTTTACGGGGGCTCGGTCATCCGCTAAAATATAGATTGTAGAGATGCGAAGCGACAGCAGTAAGAGTTTGTGACGGGTGAACTAGGGCGGGTGTTTTGTGAGGCTATCCCTTCAGTAGATGGATTCTACTGAAGGGATAGCCTCTATTTTTATGTTCATTGATATTCCCGTTGCAGGTCCCTGACATAAATAAGCCGTGCAGGATCTATTAGATCTGCACGGCTTATTGTATGTAGGCCCGTAAAGAGTATGAAAAGGCTGGGATTTACGGGCTCTCGGCCGAGCATAGAATATGCTTCATAGCATGTTCTGCCTGCCGGAGGTACAATTATAGAATCATTACATCGCTGGAGTAATTACATAAGCAGACGCAGGCACCTTGATCCAGGCTGTACCCAGCCATGTGTAAATCTCTCTCCATTCGTTGCCCCATCTGTCGGTCATGACCGCCCCAGTGGTATCAATGGTCTGTGCGCTCAACCAGCCCGCTGGAGTCATACTGTCCATGGAAAGGTGGAAAGGCGTTGCTTTGGTCAGGATAATCATAGGAGTGGCTGGCTTAATATCTGCTTGTGTGATTACGGTCTCGAACTGTCCACCGTATGTACTGCTTGTTACGGTTGTTGTGGTACCCTTTACTTCATCGGCTGAAGCCGTTGCGGCAAAAGAAGCTACAAGACCCATGGCTACTGCGATACTGGCGAATTTTTTCATCTGTGATTCCTCCTGGGATTGGTTTGTTTGTAGCAAGTTTTTCCTTACTGTGCTAATAAGCATGTAAACAGAAAGAGGGCCTTATGAACCAAACGTCATGTTTTTTTATTTTTGCAGTAACGGTCTTTGGTGCAAGGCCTACATTTTCTACAGCGTGAATAGGATAGAAGTGAATTCCGAAACGGGGATATGAGGTTCATTGGGGAAAGGGCCGCAGGATGCCGCTACACACACAATGAACCCGGATACTCCATCAGGAGTCCGGGCTCATTGTGTGTATATATAGAGAAGATCTTAAAGGCGGCTAGTGCCAATTACATCGATCTTCCCCTGCGTCCCATAAATAGTGAAACAATGAAGAGAACCAGGAAGATATAGAACAGTACTTTTGCGATGCCTACAGCGGCAGCTACAACATTGAAGAATCCGAAAATACCGGCGATTAAAGCAATAACAAGCAGAATTACCGACCATTTCAACATGATGTGTCATCCTTTCGGTGTGTAGGTTGTAGTCGAATGTAGTCATTGTTTAAACGGGGAGTTTTGATTTGAAACAAACAAGGAGGGGGGATTTGACATTTGTTTCGGGCTATTCACGTAAGGGTAACTATGCAGTAATAAGGCAGAGCAAGCAGACATTCAACGATTTGGAAGGGGTTTTGGAAATGATTATTGATCTTAGCGTCGCACTCGTGGCGATTGCATTCGCCGTACTAGTCTTCTTTTTAATTAAAACCTTGAAATCAGCGAAGGAATCCCTCGATAAGGTCAGCCAGACTCTGCAAGAAGTGCAGAAAACGATTGACGAACTTACTTATGAAGTGAAAACCACAGTCAGACACGCGAACGATATTACCGCAGATGTTCAGAGTAAAATTCAAAAGATTGATCCGATTGTCGATTCCGTGAAAAACCTCGGAGATGTCATGAATGAACTGACACTGACTATGAAACAGGTATCGGTAACCGTAATTGAGAAGTACCGCAAGTCGCGTGAACTAAAGGAGAAGGCTAAGGCTGTATCGATAGAAAGAACCCCACTTAGTCCTGCAGAAGAACGTACCGTGGAATCATACGATAGTGCAAATGCCAAGAAGTCTCCTGGTAAAATTGCTATGGCGCTAAAAGGCGTAGACACAGCCGCTACCATTTGGCAGAAATTCCGTCACTAATTCATAAGACTAAGAACACGCAGCCGGGCGGCCATACCAAGCAGCAGAACATGAAAGGCGGGATGTTCAATGAACGTTATCCTTCTTTTGCTAAGTCTCCTGTCTCCCTATTTATCTGTATCTCCACAGAAGGAGTCTGTTCCTGCCGCTTGGTTGTACCCGCAGTCGCCGGTAGTTCTCGCCACTCAGCACCATATAAATGCCAACCCTTCGATCACTGCCTTTGATTCCCTGGCCGGGGTGCCCTTGTATATGCCAGAAGAGGAACTGATGCGGGTTAAAGGCCCGCCGCTCGCTGTTACCCCTGATCCTTGGCAGGGATGTGAGGAGTACCATTATACGGATATGTCCGCCGGAATTTGTGATGGGGCTGTTCTATATGTGCATGTCACTCCGGCCGAAGCGGGGCAATACGGACTGTACCTGAATGGACAGCAGATTGATCCGCAGAAGAATAATCTGCCTGAACTCCTGGGCTCTCCGGATTTTGTTGCTGAAGACGGTGATGTATATATGAGAGGAAGCACCGCACTCAAAATTTACCGTAATTCGCAGACAGGTGAATGGAACGGTATTGATTTGTTTGACGGGAATTCTTCTTGAGGCGTTTCAAACGCGTGGAAAGATGGTTAATGAAAGTCAGTCATCTTTTTAGCGTTGCCCTCTTATATAATACAAGGAGCGTGATTTCATGGATTCAATCCGTACGCAGGCTTATGCCAAGCTGCTTGAGAATGGTATTCAGGCGATAGAAGAAGTGAATCGGCTGCGCGATAGTGGTTACACTAGAGATGACATTTATGTGATCAGCCATAATGCGGATCGCGAGGGCCGAATTGTGGATGCGGCAGACACGAATGAAGTTGGTTTACACGAAGAGGGGCTGTTCGGCTCCATTGCCAACATGTTTCGTTCACGCGGTGATGCACTCCGCAACAAAATTACTTCACTAGGTTTCAGTGCAGCAGAAGCTGGCTTTTACGAGAAAGAGCTTGATACGGGCAAGGTTCTTGTTATCGCCAAAAAAAACCTGCATTAATTCGATGGCATTCACATGGAGAGACCTATAGTCCAATAGCGTAACCTCCAGTCCCACTGCAAGTGGTGGGGCTGGAGGTTACTTTGTTGAACACAAATACACTGATGTATCCAATATCTTGCTTTATGGAAACTGGACTTTTAAATATCGTATGATAGACTTGAATATTTCTGGATTTTACGGTTGAAACATTATTCGTGCGGGGTGAAGAAGATTGAGAATTTTAATCGTAGACGACAATCCGACTAACGTAATCATTATCCGTGAAATTCTAAAAAAAGAAGATTACCGGAACTTTATAACTGCAGCTTCGGCCAAAGAGATGCTGCAACTGCTGGGGATCGGCACAGGGACTGAAGACAAGCGGCCGAGGCAATCGGATATTGACCTGATCCTGCTGGATATGATGATGCCGGAGATGGATGGAATTGAGGCCTGCCGGGTAGTCCAGCAATATGAGCATCTGAGAGATATACCGATTATTATGGTTACTGCCGTCGGCGACTCCAAGAAATTGGCAGAGGCGCTCGATGCGGGTGCTGTGGATTATGTGACCAAGCCCATTAACAAGGTTGAACTAATGGCACGTATCCGGCTGGCACTCCGCTTAAAACGTGAAAAGGATTGGCATGTGGAGCGGGACCAGCGGATACAGGATGAGCTGAAGCTGGCTGCTTTGGTGCAAAATGCAGTCCTGAGTCTGCCGATCAAGGAGGAGGCTTTTGAAGTTCATGCTCTTTACCAGCCCTCAGCAGAGCTTGCAGGTGACTTGTATGCCTGGTACCCGCTTGAAGACGGCCGGTATGGCGTTATTCTGCTGGATATGATGGGGCATGGTATTTCCTCGTCCCTATTCTGCATGTTCCTGGCCTCTGTACTCAAGGATACCGTAACGACGTATGTGCAGCCGGAGAAAGTTATTCAAGAGCTGAACCGGCGATTTAACCAGCTGTATATCGAGAAACAGCTGGTACAGTATTATTTTACGGCGATTTATCTGGTCATAGATACCCGGATGAAACGCATTGATTACGTGAACGCAGGACACCCGCCGGGGCTTTTCTTCGAGGGCGGGTCCCTAAGTCCTGTTTTGCTGGAGAGCAACTGTCATCCGGTTGGCCTATTTGACAGCATTGATATTGAGCCGCAAACGCTGACCTTTGAGGATGAAGGCCACTTGGTGCTCTATACCGACGGATTGCTCGAAATGTCAGAGGGCGGACAGGAAGAACAGCTGGACTTTATGGTTGGTTATTTGAACGGAGGGCATGAGTGGCACGAGCAGCTGATGCGCGCCTCCTTCTTCCATGACGTTCCTGATCAGGAACGTGATGATGACAAATGCCTGGTATGGATTTCGCTGAAGAAAGGAACAGATCCGGAATGAAAATAAAGGCTAAACTGCTGATCGGCTTCAGCGCAATGCTGGCCATTATGCTTTTGTTAACCTTCATTGGATACGACCGGCTTAATAATATGAGCAGCCAGCTGGACAGCTTTCAGGACAGGTACAGCAAGGGCCGCTCATCCTCCGGACTCCGGGGTGAAGTGAACGACATGGCGCGTATACTGACGACCTCCATGCTCAATGCCGACAAACTCTCGGTCGGTTCCCAAAAAAGCGAGCTTGATGTTAAAGTCAAAAAAGCCGAAGGGTACCTCCAGAATATAGAAGATTCGATGGAAACAACAGAAGAAATGCAGCTGCTGAAGCGGATTCAATCAGCTTATTCGGGCTATATCAATTATCAGAACAAAGTGCTTGATATGCTCTCTGCGGGCTATTTTCAGAATGCCAACGCCTACCGGAATGCAGAAGGGCAGAACATTCAGGAAGAGGTGCTGAACAGCCTGAATGCCCTGTCGGATTATAACGCATTCAGAATGACGAAGGAGAATACCAACGCTAAGCATGCTTATGAGAGCTCCATCCAGATGGTGACCTTAATTATGGTTATAGGGCTGCTGTTAGGGCTTGGGGTTATTTTATGGGTGATTCCGAGCATTACACGAGGGCTTAATGTCGTTTCCATGATGATTAAGAGCTTCGGCAACGGCAAAATGAGGGCTATCCGCCGAATCAGGGTTACCTCCAAAGATGAGATTGGGGATGTCGCCCGGGTATTTCAGAACATGGCCAAAGATCTTGAACAGAAGCAGGAGATGGAGAAGGCCTATGCACAGGCGCAGAGCGATCAGGCTTGGCTGAACGCAAATATTGCCCGTGTAACAGATCTTCTGCGTGGAGTGAATTCGCTGGAACAGGTGTCCCAGACCTTCATTGGTGAGTTCACCCCGGTGCTTGGTGCACAATATGGGGCGATTTACCTGAAGGATCAGAACAATCCTAATCTGCTTGTCAGCAGCGCATCTTATGCGGGAGAGGGCAGTGCCAAACTCAAAGCAAGCTTTGAAATGGGTCAAGGACTTGTGGGGCAAAGCGCGCTGGATAAAACTCCAATCAAGCTTATAGAGGCACCGGAGGACTATATTTCTGTCACATCCGGTTTTGGGGGTTCACACCCGGATCATATTCTCATCTATCCTGTCCTCTTCGAAGATGAATTGATGGGGGTTCTTGAATTTGCTTCCTTTACGCCATTTAGCGTCCTGCAGAATGAATTGCTGCATCAGCTTGCAATCAGCATGGGTGTGATTCTAAATAATATCAGCCGCCGGCTTGTGGTGGAAGAGTTGCTCCGGGAGTCTCAGGCGCTTACTGAAGAATTGCAATGCCAGTCGGAGGAGCTGCAGACACAGCAGGAAGAGCTCCGCCGCTCCAATGAGAATCTGGAAGAGCAGACGGATGCGCTTAGACGCTCTGAAGAATTACTGCAGCGGCAGCAGGAAGAACTGGAGCATTACAATACCGAGTTGATCGCTAAGACCCGTGCATTGGAGGACCAGGTGCAGGAGGTGGAGGAGAAGAAGGATGAAATCGAGCATGCCCGCAGCCAGTTGGAGAAGCAGGCGATGCAGCTTGCCGTGACCAGCAAATATAAATCCGAGTTCCTGGCCAATATGTCGCATGAGCTGCGCACTCCACTCAACAGTCTGCTGATTCTATCCCAGCTGCTTACAGAGAATAAGGACGGGAATTTGACGGAGAAGCAGGTGGAATTTGCGCATACGATTTATATGTCTGGCGCAGATCTGCTTAAGATGATTGATGAGATTCTTGATCTGTCCAAAGTGGACGCCGGCAAAATGGAGCTGAATTATGAAGAAATACCTCTAACCGAGCTGAAAACCTTCGTGAAGCAGAATTTTGCACCGCAGGCTGTGAAAAAAGGATTGTCTTTGCGCCTTTTGTTCGATGAGCCGTTGCCGGATTCGCTCTTCACGGACGGTCACCGGCTGAAACAAATCCTGCGGAATCTGCTGTCCAACGCCTTTAAGTTCACGAGTGAGGGCTTTGTGGAATTTGCGGTAAGCGCCGCTGATAAGGAGCATCTGCCCGCCTTCCTTCCGCATGAGTTCGAATATATTGCGATATCTGTGAAGGACAGCGGGATTGGGATTCCTGCAGACAAGACAGACATTGTCTTTGAAGCGTTCCAGCAGGTGGATGGAACAACCAGCCGCAAATATGGCGGTACCGGACTGGGACTATCGATTAGCCGGGAACTTGCACGGCTTATGGGTGGAGCCATTGGACTGGAATCACGCGAGGGTCAAGGCAGTATCTTCACCTTGTACTTGCCGGTCAAAGGTCATTACAGCCTCCTTCCTGGAGTGCTGGAGGCAGCAGCCTCCCGTGAGCGTGAGGTTTCGGTGATATCTGAATATAACGGCAGCGTGTACCACACAGAACGTACAGGAGACGCTCCACCTGCGCCTATGGAGCCTATTATCATGGAGGATGACCGTGATCATTTATCTTCCAAGGATAAGATTCTGCTGATTATTGAAGATGATGAGAAATTCGCCAAGATTCTGCTTGATATGGCCCGGAGCCGTGGTTTCAAGGGTCTGGTAGCCCTTCAGGGAGATATTGGACTGAATATAGCCCAAACGTATCTGCCGGATGCTATTATCCTGGATATTCAGCTTCCAGTTCTGGATGGCTGGTCGATTCTGCGGGAGCTCAAGGGCTCCTCACAGACCCGTCATATTCCTGTTCATGTGATTTCTGTAAATGATGAAGTGAAGCAGGGACTGATGATGGGGGCAATGGCCTACTTAAGAAAGCCATCCTCCCGAGAAGCGCTGGACCGTGCATTTTCTCAAATTGAGAACTATACAGCCAGTACCCTAAAGCATTTGCTGATTGTAGAGGATGACGCTACTCAGCGACGCTCCATCATGGAGCTCATCGGGCATGATGATGTGGCCATCACTGCAGTTTCCACTGGACATGAAGCGCTGAGCGAGCTTCGCAAGCAAAGATATGACTGTATGGTTCTCGATCTGATGCTGGACGATATGACCGGTTTCGAGCTGCTGGACCAGATCCGTGATGATGAAGATCTAAATGATCTGCCGATTATTATCTATACCGGCAAGGACCTGGACAGTAAGGAAGAAACAAAGCTGCGCAAGTATGCAGAATCTATTATTATTAAGGATGTGCGTTCACCGGAAAGACTGTTGGATGAAACCACATTGTTCCTGCATCGGGTGGAAGCCAATCTTCCAGAAGACAAGCGTAAAATCCTGCAAAAGCTGCACAATAAAGAAGAACTGTTCGACGGTAAAAAAATATTGCTGGTTGATGATGATATCCGCAATGTATTCGCCCTTTCCAGTGTGCTGGAAGGGTATCATATGGAAGTTAAGTTCGCAGAGAACGGCCGTGAGGCGCTGGACATGCTGGTGGAACAGGAGGATTTTGATCTGGTGCTGATGGATATGATGATGCCGGAAATGGACGGATATGAGGCCATGCGCCGGATCAGACAGATGCCGCAATATCAGAAATTGCCCATTATAGCGCTTACTGCCAAGGCAATGAAAGAGGACCGGGCCAAGTGTATAGAAGCCGGCGCCTCTGATTATATGAAGAAACCTATCAGTACTGAGCAGCTTCTTTCTCTAATGCGTGTGTGGTTGTATTCGTAAGCCCGCTTTTGGGGTAATAGGATTACAGTACTAAATTACAACCCATCCGGAGATACGTTAGGTGCAAGGGAGCCTTGATAATAATGACAGCTATGGAAAGCGGGTATGAAGAGCAATCTGCCCAGACCGGGATCAAACAGGAGCTTGAGCAGATTGAAATTGAACTGCTTCTTAGCGGTGTACACCGCCTTTACGGATATGATTTCAGGAATTATGCGCTGCCTTCCCTGAAGCGGCGGATCTGGCATCATGTGCATGCGGAGAATGTACCCAGCATTTCAGCCCTGCAGGAGAAGGTACTGCATAACCGGGACTGTTTTGAACGGTTTGTATACAGCTTGTCCATTCCGGTAACGGAGATGTTTCGGGATCCCGGCCTCTTCCTGACCTTCCGTCAGAAGGTAATCCCGCTGCTTCGGACCTATCCCTACATTCGAATCTGGCATGCCGGGTGCTCCACCGGAGAAGAAGTGTATTCCATGGCCATCCTCCTGCATGAGGAAGGGCTGTACGACAAGGCGCGCATTTATGCCACGGACATGAACGCACGCTCCCTGCAGCAGGCCAAAGAAGGGGTATACGAGATCAGTAAGATGAAGCAGTATACCAAGAATTACATGGAAGCGGGTGGAACCCGTGCATTCTCCGAATATTATACAGCGAAATATAATTCTGTGATTCTGCAGCCTTATTTGCGCAAAAATGTTATTTTTGCAGAGCATAATCTGGCTACAGATACATCTTTTAATGAGTTCAATGTAATATTCTGCCGGAATGTCATGATCTACTTCAACGACGAACTCAGGGATCATGTGCATGGCTTGTTCCATGAAAGCCTAAGCCGTTTCGGAGTCCTGGTACTGGGTTCCAAAGAGTCTATACATTTTACCAGGTTCAGCGACAGTTATGAGCCCTTGGACAGAGTGGAAAAAATATACCGCAAGAATAAATAGCGGGTGAGGAGGGGCCAATGGGGGTTCAAGAACCGATTCATATACTGCTTGTCGATGACCGTCCTGAGAATCTGCTGGCACTGGAAGCAGTGCTTGAAAGCCAGCATTATAAGCTTGTCAAAGCGAATTCCGGTGAAGAAGCACTGCGGTGTTTATTAAGATATGAATTTGCAGTGATTGTACTGGACGTACAGATGCCGGGTATGGATGGAATTGAAACCGCCAAATTGATCAAAGCCAGAGAGAAGACAAAGGATATTCCGATTATTTTCATCTCAGCCAACAGCAAAGAGGCGGAGCATTTGTTTGCGGGATATTCGGCTGGTGCGATTGATTATATGGTCAAGCCCTTCATCCCCCAAATTCTGAAGTCCAAAATCGAAGGCTTCGTCGATATGTACCTTACGACCAAAAAACATCAGATGCAGACCATGCTGCTGCAGCAAAAGACGCAAGAGCTGGAGAGAATTAACGGGGAACTGACCAAAGCCAAGGAAGAGGCGGAGATTGCCGCCAAAGCCAAGACGGAATTCCTGGCTATGATGAGCCATGAGATCCGCACGCCGATGAACGGTGTAGTGGGCATGATTGACCTGCTCATGGAGACGGAGCTAGCTCCAGACCAGAAAGAGTATACGGAGATCATCCGCAAAAGTGCCGATACACTCATTACCGTCATTAACGATATTCTTGATTTTACCAAGATGGAATCAGGAAAAATGGAAATGGAAGAACAGTTATTTGAGCTACAGACCACCATTCAGGAGGTATTTAGCTTATTTTCTGCGGAAGCTGGCAAAAAAAATCTCGAACTGGCCTATTTTATTGACCAAAAGCTGCCTAGGCTGATTTACGGGGACATGGCCCGTTTGCGTCAGGTATTGATCAATTTAGTCGCGAATGCCGTTAAATTTACCAATCAAGGCGGTGTTTACCTTGTAGCCTCCAGCGTGACTACGGAAGATAATAAGATGACTGTGGAATTCACCATTAAGGATACAGGTATTGGGATTTCTCCGGAAAAATGTGACCGGCTGTTTCAGCCGTTTTCTCAGTTGGATTCCTCTATGACCCGCAAATACGGCGGAACAGGCCTGGGATTGGCTATATGCAAATCCCTGGTTGGAATGATGGGCGGTGAAATCCGCGTGGAATCCATGGAGGAAAAAGGGGCGACCTTTGTATTTACAATTAAGACTACAGTGCCGGATGATGAACTTGGAAGAACCTTTCAGGAAGAGGAGCAACCTGCTGCAGAAACCGGTCAACGTTGGCGGAAAAAGATCCTTGTAGTGGATGATCATCCGATCAACCAGCGCCTGATGGTAAGTATGCTGGACAAGCTGGGCTATGACTCCACAGTTGCCCAGGATGGGCATCAAGCAGTGGAACTGTCTCTCCGCGAGGATTATGATTTCATATTTATGGACCTGCAAATGCCTGTTATGGACGGATTGACGGCTACCTCCAGAATCCGGCAGGGCACTGGACATAATGCCACCCATGCCGTCATTATTGCGATGACAGCGAATGTAATGGAAGGGGTCCAGAACCGCTGTTCTGCCGCTGGAATGGATGGGTATATCAGCAAGCCGCTGAAAATGAGCAGTTTGAAACAAATTATTTCACGTTATGCCTCCGGTGACAATCCGGCAGAGCAACGGAATACATCTCTTTTCAAGGCATAATCCATTAAGTACCATTGTGTGAATGTGGCGTTTTTTGTTTCAAGCGTATAGCTTTAGGGTTATTGGTAAAGAAAACATTTATCAGGAGAGATTGTCTATGAATACAAATAAAAGCGAAAAGTTCCATGCAAGAACCGAAACAGAAGGCAATGTATGCACGGTTTACTTAGTTGGCGAGCTCGATTTGTCGGTAGCTCCCGATTTTCGTCTGGTGATGGAACCACTCGTAGGGGATACTGGGCTTGACCTTGTGATTAATCTGAAGGAATTAAGATATATCGACAGCACAGGCATTGGCATTCTGCTCTCGATTCTCAAAGCAAGACATGGAATGGACGTTAAGTTTTCAGTTGAGGAAGTTCCGCCGCAAATACAGAAGCTATTTGATATGACAGGAATCTCCAAGTTTTTTGCCCCCCAAGAGAATTCCCACTAGGAAAGGATCGAACTAAGGATGAGTGATGACGTGCAAAAAGTAGTTCTTCAGTTACCCGCAAGTGCAGAATATGTCGATATCGTCAGACTGAATTTATATGGCATCGCCTCCAAAATGGGCTTTACTTACGAAGACATTGAGGATATGAAAGTGGCTGTGTCGGAAGCATGTAACAATTCCGTTCTTTACGCTTACGGGCAGGAAGACGGGATGGTTGATGTGATCTTTGAAGTTGGAACACGAGCCTTGTCCATCACCGTCAAAGATGAGGGGGAGAGCTTTGATGGATTGGAAGAGTCCGAAGAACGCATGACGCTCCATGACAAAGAGCTGAATGATGTTCAGGTAGGCGGGCTGGGATTTTATTTAATGCAAGCGCTCATGGATGACGTTAGCGTAGTGAGCGAAGCAGGGAGAGGGACAGTCGTCACCCTGACTAAGCGGCTTAATTTCAGCGAGGAGAAAGTATGAACGAAAAAGTGACTCCCCCCGAGTCCATGAACGAAGCGGTAAGTCTGATCTGGGAATACCAGCAGACCAAAGATAATGAAATTGCAACGGTTTTGATCCGGAAATATGAACCGATGGTGAAGATGGCTGCCGGTAAAATTGCCCGCAACCGTCCAGATCTGTACGAAGACTTGTATCAGGTAGGACAAATGGCTCTGATTAGGCTGCTGCAGCAATATGACATCAGTCTGGGAATTCCTTTTGAACCGTATGCCATGAAAAGCATGATCGGGCACATGAAAAATTACCTGCGCGATAAATCCTGGTACATACAGGTTCCTAGAAGGATCAAAGAAAAAGGTGCCCTTGTCCAGCAGGCCATTGATGAGCTAACCATCAGATTGGAACGTTCTCCTGCCGTAGAGGAAATAGCTCATTATCTTGATCTTACCGTAGAAGAAACTGTGGAAGTACTGGCCGGTCGAGAGTGCTACCATTACGTATCCCTGGATTCGCCTCTATCCCAAGAGGAGACAGGTGCTACACTTGGTGAGCTTATCAGCTCTGAAGCCAATGATTATGAGACCGTAGAGAAACGCATGGATTTGCAGCAGGCCCTCGGCCAGCTTAAGGAACAGGAGCAACAGGTGTTGCTGCTGGCTTTCCAGGACGGGCAATCCCAACGTGCCATCGCCCAGAAGCTTGGAGTGTCGCAAATGAGCGTATCACGGATTCAGAAACGGGCTACAGAAAAGCTGAAGCAGATTATGGCGAATTCATCCTATTAATATAAATTAGGGTTATAACAAAATGGACATGCTGTTCCGATGTAAAAAAGTCTGAAAATAGTAAAAGATGTTAGAAAGTGGAAAAAAGTTGGATAGTAGTAAAGAATATGGGAAAGCAAAGATTTAGTGCTAAACAATTTATCTATAGAGCATAAACTTACTCCAAAAAAACAGTCCCGATGATGATTAAATATATCGGGATTGTTTTATTTTTTGATGAGAAGGTGGAGTGTTTTGACACTTGGAGAAAAAATAAAAAGCATCCGTAAAATAAATAAATTTAATCAAAGTGATTTTTCAAAAAAAATTGGTATTTCACAAGGAACATTAAGTGAGTTAGAAACAGATAAATATCTTCCGTCACTTGAAACGATTTTATCATTAAAGTCCATATTCGAAGTCGATCTAGAGTGGCTTTTATCTGATACAACTAATAGGCAGCATAACGATGTGTTTATGTCGCGATTAGCTGATTATGAATTAGACCTGATCACGTATTACAGAAAGCTAAGCGAAAAAGACAAGCAAGAAATCATTCAAATAATAAAGATAAAAATTAACTCCGATTAAAATAGCTTGCCTAATGGGAGGATAGCAACTTTACTATAAAACAATAGTAGCTGGCAGAGAATCGCTTGCCGCTGTTCTCCTTTATGGGAAGATTAGCTTAAAATCAATGCTCTTTTTGTTTAAAACTAAGTAAGCACTTCAGAACAAGGAGGAAACTTAAATGTGGGTTCGAAACATGTTTACAGGTCCGGGAGGCGGAGCATTCACAGGTCCCGGAGGCGGTATGTTCACAGGACCTGATTCAAATCCATACAGAGCCATCCACCCGCCATGGCCAATATTTGTTATCGAACTTCGAGAAATGGGAATGTTAATTGAAGCGGAAGCGATTGAGAGCGCATTGAGAAGTATTGGATGGAAAATTTGACTCAGATTAGATGAGTGTACTGACTAATTCTAATTGAGCAGAATTGGGTTATGCTAAAACGGTTGCGTGGTATCTTAATTGAACACAAGCTCAATGTACGACAAATTGAGTTTGATAATAATTGTGATGCTATTCACATATTTATTCAGTACGCAGGATTTTAAGTTATTTATACGAAGTGTTTGCTAAGCATGAGTGAACACTTCAGTGTGTTAATGGGATTAATTATTAGGTAGGTACTTCTAATGTCCATTAATTCCCATGATGTGTTATTATATTGAAAAAACCTTTTACAGGGGGAATCACTTTATTAATCTCATAATGAGTAAGGAGTAAAAAACGTCCAGGCCTTTTTCGAAAATATGAGGAGTATAGACTTGAGATTAGAGGTGTAACATGGAAATAAAGTATCCCCAAACTGTTATAAATAAGTCTCAAGGGTTTACTGATTCTGAAGAGTTCTTAGCACAACTTTGTAATAATTCTTTTCTTTCATTTTGGAGTTATCCTAATGTTTTTCGAGATCAGGGACGAACCATCTCACAACGATCCGAGGCCAAAGGAGATGGCAAAGAATTATGTGATCTTCTAGTGATTTTCGAGAATCACATAATAATATTCTCCGATAAACAGTGTGTTTTTCCAAGTAGTGGAGACATTCAGCTTGATTGGAGCAGATGGTATAGAAAAGCAGTAAAAGATGCAGCACATCAAATATGGGGGGCAGAAAGATGGTTATTTAAATACCCGGAGTCAATATTTCTTGACAGCAAATGTACGCAAAGGTTGCCAATTCAAATTCCATGCAAGGAAAATACAGTAGTTCATCGTATAGTAGTGGCGCATGGAGCATCAGACGAATGTAGAAATCAGTTGGGTGGAACTGGTAGTCTAATACTACATCCATCTGTGATTGGTGAGATGCATACCGGTAGTCAGGAAAATCCATGCATACCATTTGCTATCGGCCAAATTGATCCTAATAAAGGATTTGTGCATATATTTGATGATTTTTCTCTTGAAGTAGTTATGAAAACGGTCGACACTATTTCGGATTTCACAAGATATTTAACAAAAAAAGAAGAATTGATTCTTAATGGGAAGTTAGTCGTTGCTAGTGGTGAGGAAGATTTATTAGCTCATTATCTACAAAATATTAATGAAAATGGAGAGCATACGTTCGAAACTGATGATGATCAAAGTATGTGTGCAATTTCCATTTGGGAGGGATTATGGGAGGACTTCTGTAAACATCCATCAAGACTAGCACAGATTAAAGCTAACGAAATTAGTTACTCATGGGACAAATTAATTGAAAAATTTCTTTTTCATATTACAACTGGAACATCATATTTAATGTCACATCCTGATATAAAGAGTCAAGAAGAAGTCTTTAGGTTCCTAGCAAAGGAAAATAGAACGAGACGTAGACTTCTAGCTGGGTCGATAAATGATTTGATTAAGAGGACACCAGATAATGCTAGAACAACCCGCACAATATTACCTGTAAATCCCGGTGAACCATGTTATCTCTTCTTATTAATGCCTAGGGGAACAACACTTTCATATGAAGAATATAGAGAGTTGAGGGGGCAGTTATTAGCGGGCTATTTACGTATAACAAAGCATAAGTCTCCTGAACTTAAAGATATAGTGGGGATAGCTACGGAGACTGGCTTATCCGAAGAGCGCTCTGAAGATTTTATGTATCTTAATGCAAGAGATTGGACTGGAGAAGATGATAGGGAAGCAGCAGAATTGGAAAGGGATTTCATTAGTCAAGGCCTGCTTAGTAAAAAAACATTATTTAGAGCAAGTGTTCACGAATATCCTGACAAAAACCCTTTGAGAGTAACTAAAGGTATGAAGGGGAGTGAAAGGAATGATCCTTGCCCGTGTGGAAGTGGGAAGAAGTTTAAAAAATGTTGTGGAAATGTATGACTACTGTTGGTAACATTCTTTCAATTTTCATCGAACAAAAACAACGGGGAACAGCTATCTCGGTGTTCTTATTAATATCCTCTGTGTTAGTCATTTAAACCCATAAGTCATCCTCAATGATAGTATCTGTAGGATTCGCTCAAGCCATTTGCCCAGTCACGGACCAATCTGCGGATACACATTTACCTGAAATAATAAGAATAGTTTGAAAGGATCATTTAAATATGGAGCATAGCAAACTTTCTGATCACAAATTTCAAAAGGGGAAATTCATTACACCATGGAATGAAGTTTTCACCGAAATTACACGGGAGAACTCTTGGTACCATGGAAGATTGCCTGAGTACCTATGGTTAGCACTAATAATAAATTTTTATGGTAGAGAAAACGGTTTAATAAAATGTAACATTATTCTTAAAAAACTAAATGAACAAGCCCCTGATTTAACCACTCCAAGATTTTCAAAAGTACTTGAACTAGATGCAGACATACAAAACGACATATTTGGTTATATTTCAACAATTTTAAATGTTCGAGTGCTATCACCGTTGACTGCTATTTTTACTTATTCAAGCTACCCAGTGTTTTCCGCGAAATTCCAATCCTCTATTCCAGTTGAGGAAAAAATAACAACCATAAACAATTTGATGAAAGAGACTAGCGATCATCAAACACATCTCGCTACAGATATACGTTTTATTGTGCTGTATTTCCATTTAATGCGTGGAAAATTACAAATGCCCAGAGAAGAGTTAAAAAGACTTTTAGAATATCCTCACTTATCCCATGAAGATGAGCGGATGCGAATGATTCGACCGCTGGTTCGTTCAATGGAAATGATATTGCCGGAGATGGAAGCATTTAATGCAGAATACCTTGATATATTTTGGGAGGCCATTAGTAGAATGAGCAATTGCGAATTATTTTATATCGGAGTTTCCGATGATCTTCCTGAAACTCAGAAATATATGAGGGCGATTAAAGTAATATTAGAATACTACACAGAATTGCTAACGTCTGCAAACCCACTTGATAATAAAATGCTGGTTTTACTAGGTATAACCACTTATTCCTATAAAAGAATATTAGAATTAGTTGAGCATAAACTCTTCAACACAATCTCCGGTAGAAGTATTGTACGAACTTTAATAGAGGGTTGTATTATGATGAAATATCTACTTAAGCATGAAGCATCACACGGTGATATATGGACTGAATATCAGTATTATGGGATCGGACAATATAAGCTGATAGTAGAAAGATATAGACAATCGGGCAAAGAATTGCCTAAAAGTCATGTTGCTTATGATTATATGGATATTTTGGTTGGTGAATACAAAAATAAAGAGTTTATCGACATGGATACTACATATTTTGATAAACAAAATATTAGGGGGAAGGCTATCAGTGTGGATGAAAAAGAACTTTTTGACTTTTACTATGATTATGATTCCGCATTTGAACATGGATTATGGGGAGCTATTCGTGAGAGTTCATTAATAAAGTGTAGTACGCCTGCACATCAATATCACTGTGTTCCTGATATTGAAAATAACCAGCGATTAAACAATGTATGGCATGATTGCGTTAATATTATGAATAAGACTCTTGAAATTTTGGAAGATGTATTTGGAATTCCTCCACATTTAATGAAAGGTGTAAAGGAATATGAGCAATAACATGTTAGTAGATGAGTTATATCGTATTCAAATTGAATACAAGAGAATTTTGGAGAATGCTTTAAAAAACATATATCAAAAAGACTCCAGCGCAATAATAGATGAGATAGGGGTGTT
Source organism: Paenibacillus sp. 22594 (assembly GCF_052044425.1). Classification (NCBI taxonomy): domain Bacteria; kingdom Bacillati; phylum Bacillota; class Bacilli; order Caryophanales; family Paenibacillaceae; genus Paenibacillus; species Paenibacillus sp. 22594. The sequence goes on along the minus strand of NZ_JBQENA010000012.1, from coordinate 41,124 downwards.
TTGGGAGCATAACAAAAAAATAGTACAGTGTATCCTACGATATTTATTTCCAGCATACGAAGGATATGTATTTACATCGGCAACAATTTTAGATTTAGATGATAGTGAACATTACCCTTTTGTATCATTGGGTAAGTTTCATTTTTGGGATGATCCCATATACAGATATATAACTTTAATTGGAAACGGAGAAGTTAATAAAGATTTTGATGAACAGATGAGGCGGCAAATAATATCTACAATTGAGGATAATATAAAAATTATTGATCAAGCATTAGGGTTAATCTATATTTTACCGATTAGAATAATTACTGAGGCTGGCCAGTTGGCTAATAAAGCTGCTAATCAAGCCTTTTTCAGCATGTTCAAAGATGAACTTGATATCATTACTTATAAAAAAAACTTCAAAACAATAACAGATGTAAAGAAGGGATTATCAGCTGGCATAGAAAAAAATATCATTCTACTGGACGGTGAGGACCCAACGCTTGATCTTGAAAGCCGATTCAGAAATTATAAGGAAAGAACTATTCTGCCGCTATCATCTAATTATACAGATGCAGAAATCTTTCAGTTTGGTGTTTATAGTTATTTATTGCAGGCCTTCGATACTATACTCATTTGCATAGAACATAAAATAGTCCCCTATATTAGATATGAAGTAGCCTTTAAATATATAGTGAGAATTTCTGGGAATTTCGGTGACAACGAGGAATTGTCTGATATGATGCTTAGATGTATTGTAGCCCATTTTTTACATCATAATTTCGAGAAACAAAATGTAAATGGAGTTGATTTTAGAGAATACTATAAAGCTGTTCAAAGTTATGATATAGAAAATAAAATACTTGGAAATCTAAAACAAAGAAATATAAATCTCACTAGTATGTCACTCGATGATTTAACAACAATAATTAATAATGCTCTTGAAGGTTTTTTTACCTCGTTTCATGATGAGAGAATAAAACTATGAATTAAGCTAATGTATAGAAAGTTTTATCTTAAAATATCACCTCTAAACCATCCTTCTAATCACTGAAAAGAGAGTAAGCAATTTCATTTTACTCTTTTAAAGTCGGACTCGTTGTATTGATAGTACATTAAAAGGACGTAACCATATTTGAATGGTTATGTCCTTTTTATATATTACTAAAAATATGATTTAATTATCCCGTTTCGGATATTTTTATTATAAATGAATTAAAAAATCGAATATGGAAATGAATATAGACATAAATATGGGAGGAAAGGTGAGTTAATGTATACAACATCTAGTAATTTACCAATTTATGATTTTACTACTGTAACTACTTACGGAATTCTTTATCAAGGTGTTTATTATACCTGTTCAAGAGCTATCAGAGAAAGGTGGTTTGAAAAAGCTCAAAGAAAATACGCCTGGAATATACGCATTAAATATATACCGACAGATATGAGAATTATATACATTCATACAGCATGCGAAGAATTTGAAGAATGCAGAGTTGTTGTTCGTGAATTATTCGAAGGGTTTGAATTAGAGACATATCTTTAAAGTGTTCAATTAATGAAATTAGCTAGAGAAATTATGAAGAATAACAGTTGAATTCACTGTTTCCCGGCCAAAGTTTTTTAAAAACGTAACTTAATGGTGAACTTTGAAAGTGTTCAATTAGGGTTTAATTCGTGAAATCGTTCAAAAATTTTATTAATAATCTCAGCCAGCATTTGTCTATCTTTAATGGATAGCGAATAATCACCAAGATGGAGTTGAGTGCTGGGAGTTAATAATATTCTTTGTAGGTCATAAGAGAATTCTTCATCAGATTCACCTCTGAAAGAAGGTGTCTTAGAACCATCAAGATTAGGCATTGGTAATGACTCACGGAAAATGGTTCTGAGTAGCATGTAGTCAACAGACACTTTGAATAAATCGGCTAAAAAACATAATTGCTTATGATCGGGATTAGCTACATTTCGTTCCCAACTTGAGATTGCTTGCTTAGTTACCAACATGATTTTGGCAAGTTCTTCTTGGGTCATTTTATTACTACTTCTAAGATCCTTAATACGGTCCCCGATATACCTTGAAGCCGATTGTTTTTAAATCGGCTTTTATATTTTATTGAAATATTGAAATTATAGATAAGTCATTCTAATGATATTTGAGCGAAGTGAGAGTATAGTCTATATATACGTCTTTATATACAGAAGGCTGCGGGCAAATATCTGTGGCCTCGTCTACATTTTAATGAGTAATGGCATTTTCACTGTAAGTATAGCTGGGTTGCTAGGGCAGCATGGTGCTATTAAATAGAGAAAAAATTGTAAGGGGAAAATTATGGGGAATTATAACTTTATGCTTGTAGGTGTTGATGACTATTCAGATAAGGGTTACCCGGAATTAAGTAGTGTTAACAATGATATTGATGAATTTGAAGGCTTTGTGAAAAAGTATTTTAAGTATGATTCCCTGGTGACCTATAGAGGTGTGCGTACAAAGAAAGAAAACTTAGATGCTGCAATAAGAAACTTTTTTCTTAATTGTAATGAGACCGACACCTTAGTTTTATATTGGAGTGGTCATGGGGATCGTATTGGAAGTGATGGATATTTGGTTTGTTCTGATTCAAAAGCTGAGGATATCAAAGATGATAAAATAAGTATGAAAGAAATTTCAGATGTAATTAGCAATTCTAAGGCAGAGGCAGTACTGGTTATCGTCGATTGCTGTTACAGTGGACAACTAGCAAGAAATAGGAAGAATGGAGCGGAGCTTCAAATTGAAGGTAAGGGCAGAGTTACAATAACAGCAAGTAGTGATGAGATCGCGTTTAGTGAGGGTTCTCATGGTGTGTTTACTAGGTTTCTCCTTGATGAATTAAACTGTCTAGTCTTGTTAGAAGGATACCGAAAAATTGATGTTACAACTCTCTATTTAGATGTAGTTATTTCTATGGAGAAAGCAAATAAAAAACAAATTCCAAACCTAAAGGCCGCAATTCAAGGAAGGTTTTGCCTAGAAGTAAACAACTTGCCTTTTTCTTTCCCTGGAATACCGAGAGGACGGGATGGTTTTAGTTTAAATGACTTTAATCTCCTTGAAGAACTTCAGCGAACATTAAAATATAAGGTAGGTATAGATCCTGATCATTATGACAAGATGACTACTCCTTATTTGAAAAAAGAATTGCCAACAGGTAAAGTTGAGAAACTAATTAAAAACCCCTTGAATAATAACTGTTTTTTTATTTCAACAGTTTTATATCCGTGGGTATATGAAGGGCGTATTAGTTTCCCGTCTGCTCCAATGATCTTTGTTGATTCGAGGGAACAGGCTGAAGAAATCTATGAAGCTGCAATTCGTAATGAAGTTCATGTTCTGGGAGTACTTTCTAGAGTTGAGCACGGAATGGTTTTTGAAAAATTAATTTTGCGATATAGAAATATTGAACTGGAGATACGGGGTGTCAAATCAAGATTACCAATAAGGAAAATTAAATTAGATAATACTATTCAGTGGTTTACTTATGACTATGATTCGAAGAAGCTAATAATTTTGATCCGAAATATAGAAAATTATTCTTTAGGATTTGTTTCTATAGATAATAAAGAAACGGAATCGTTCACAAACTTTGATTTTTCAATAGATGAGAATGAGCAAATTAAAATTGATGATATTAAGTATTTTAAATTTTCAAATACATGTGTATTCGAAACCTATAATAAGAAGAGAAATAAAGCGGTCTATATTTATTATATAGATCAAGGAGTCACTTTGAAAATTAAAGATATAAAGAAGAAGGAACATGTAATTCCAATTAATTATGAAAATCAACTTGTCTTTGGGGGGAATTATATAGAGTTAATTTCTTATCAGAATAAGCATAAGTATCCCCTCGATACAAGATGGGTTAAGGAATATCCTCAGTTTCATGATTTTGTTTCTGATAAAAAGGCGTACTTTTCTTTTTATAATGTATTATTTTCACTGGAATTGATTGATAATGAATTGAAGTTTCAGAAAATAGATGATAAGGGTTCAGTTATTAGTGTACTTAATGAGCAGAATGCCATTATTAAAACAAGGGATGGGTTATATATACATAATTTAAAAACCAAGATAGGTCAATATATTGAATTAAAAGATTTGGATAAAAAGATATTTTTTGATAATGGAATGTATGCGGAAAACGAGCATTTTGGTGACGGCTTTAGACTTAATTACAGAAGTGTGTTTACTTATTCAGGAAAAATGCATCCAGAGTCTTTAAACATCAGTTCAACAGCTAAACTAATTTCCGTGAAGCATACAGGAGAAGCAGTTGCTGCTCTAGATCAGGGGGGTATTATTAATATTTGGGAATGAGGCTTGAAATATTCCTGGGAAAATGTCATTTTAAATTAAAACGAGAAGCACTCGTAATATTAGAGGTATATAACCTCTTTGTTTACGGGTGCTTATTTTAATTTAGTGGAATTGATATGAAAAGAAAAATCGGAATTATTACCGATAAACAGATAGACAACTGCAAAAACTCTGAATCATTGGTTGAGATCTATATAAAAATAGCTTTTGGGATAGAACGATTTTGGAGATGTATTTAATGATGAACATTCTGGGCGATTACTTATTAATAGCGTCCCTGTAACCAAGAGTTAGAAATTCTATATAGAAATCGAAGCATCATAACACGTTATACCTAACCTGGAAACTCAAATGAGTTACAGCTCATGAACTTGGCAGTTTCCAAATAATTGATGTTGTAGCTTTTCATCTATCTTCGCAGCTTTGGGGATCCCTATTACGAGTTGCCACTTTGGACGGGACATTGCAACATAAAGTAACCTTTTTTTTTCACCAGGCATCTGTGTTGGACGTTTGAAGTCATTAATGGATAAATTTTGCCCTGAACTGTTTGCACTAAGGACAAGCATGATGGAATCGAAAGTTTTTCCTTTAACTTTGTGTATTGTAGTTACTTTTTGAGAATTTACAGGTTGTGAATACAATTCACTTACTGTTCTTCTTTGGTAAGGACTTAACTTTCCTGCTTTTAATGTGAATGGCGGAGGTTCAATTAAATTCAATATGTGTTTACAAAGCTCCTTCAACTCGTTAGTCCAGTCAATAAGTGAAAGGGTATAATCTGGAATATTCCTTATAAGAAACAGTAACTTTGATCTGAGAGAGTAGTTGTGTTTATTCTCTTCATAAAACTGATTTTTGAGTATATCATTTCCTATAGTAGTTGGTTCAAGTAACAATGGGACGAGCTTTAACATTCTGTTTATGGCTGCTTTAATATCGCCGTTATCCAGTTCTGACTTAGATCTAATAAACTGCAAAGGGGAGAAAGGGGTTTCTTTCCAATAGTCACCGAGTTTAACTGAAGCTTTAAGCGACTCAAGTAATGATGCCCCTCTGACAAGTATTTTCTTATCAATATATGTTGTTGAAATTTCCTCATACTGTGCGAGTAGTTGATCATAGTTTTCAAAATAAATGATATGAATCACTTGATCTAATTGAGATTCTTGTCCGATTAGATTATTGTGTTCCTGCATCCGAAATAAGCTATATGCGTTAACGATAGGTTGTACGGAGCGTTTACAACTTAATAAATCTAATGGTAGCCAATTTCCGGAGGATAATTTTTCTAAAAATAAATCAGGCCTGGCCTCTCTCCATTCGTAAAGAGATTGATACGGATCTCCAATTAATTCGATGTTTGCAAGCCCATTAATAATTAACTTATCGAAAATAAGATGCTGCAATTCTGAAGTGTCTTGTGCCTCATCAATAATAATATAAGGGAATCTCTGACATAAGTATCTTGCGATATTTGGATTAGTTGATAGTATCTGATGGGCTGCATAAAGTGAGTCAGAGTTTTTAAGAAGTCCACTTTGAAACTGGATTCTCTTAATCTCTTTACAGTAGCGTAAAAATATCCTGTTGTCTGCTTCATCAAGGTTCAATGAATTTCCATCATAAAGGAAGCTACCATCATGATTAATATCAATCTTTGAGGGCTTATAAATATATTGAATAGGTTTTGTACCTAGTTTGAAGCGCTGCAACGACAGATTATCAATCCAAGTATAATCTTCAATTATGATCGGCCTATTCGAATATCCCAGGACCTTTTGATAATGGGGAAGTGTTATGTACTGGTTAATAAAACTATCTATTGTAGAAACTAAGTGAGGATGATTTAATGATTTACCAGTGAACAAGTGGAATTTATCATTAATCTCGTCTTTTGCAACATTTGTGAATGAAAGGCATGCAATACCCGAATACGCTTGGTCCCAGTTACTTACAAGATCTTTTAGCTTATAAGCTACAGAAGTGGTCTTCCCACTACCTGGACAAGCATTTACAATGATTTTTCCTCGACTAGTTATATATCGCTGTCTTTCTGGATTCATTTCAAATTCCATAGTGCTTACCTACCTTAAGTGTGAGAATGCATTTTTTATATAAGATGGTATTACAAAATGCTGCATTGCATAGGCTTTATTGGTAATAAGATATTGTGCGAAATCTTGTGCGAATTCAGACTTTGAAGGAAGACACTTCCACGTAAGAATTGCTAAATTCATTTTGTTAATTTCAGTTAACTCTTCAGAACACTGTTGTAGATAAGTTTTAATATTATCCACTTTTTCATTCTGAGTATCAGCTAAATACTTAAATAAAGGGTTATCGAGCAATTCACCTTTTTTATCTGAAATATTAGAACGTGCAATTTCATATTCAAATGTTTTAAATCCAGCAAATATACCAATTGAGCTTTGATGGTTTTTGAAAGAATTCAGGTTGCCTATTCTAGAACTTACTGGTGAAGAAAGGATATTTTCACGTAACTCGTTAAGTTTCCTATAATCCTCTAATATCAGATTATCGAACGAGTACTCAGAGGATTTGGAATCAGTATACCGGTCATCATCTGTTACGACAGCCACCTTCTTATTAATTCTTCGGTTCTCGTTAGTTGAATTGAACAGAAGAAGAAAAGGGTAGAAGGAAGTACCCGTTTGGACGAGCTCAATATCCTTCTCTTCAAATCTGAAACTTTCTAAATCTGCAAAAGCTGATAATAAAAGTTCTTCTGAAATTCCCTCCACCAAAATTAATGACTTGGCATAAAACAATTGCGATTTCGTTACGTCCAAATATCTTTCTAACATTTTACGCCGAATCACAATATCCTCATTCTTTAATACTTTTCTATTTTGTACAAGGTTCTCTCCCTCACGATCGACAAATATTTGGCCGATGCAGATAGTCTTATTGCTGTTCACGACAAACATTTTACTTAAATCAGATTTTGATGTTAACGTAGGCGAATGGGTTGTAATGAATAACTGGCAGCTATCGCTACAAATTTGTTGTTTTAAAAAATTGTATAGGTTTAACTGTAATTGTGGATGCAGATGAGCTTCAGGCTCTTCAATGAGAAGGGCATAGTGGATAGTCTCATCTCGGTTAACCCGATCATTCATATCACTTAATACAGTAGCGATATATATTAAATTGTTATAACCGAGACTATTTTGATAAAGGCTTAATCCGGAGTTACCTTCAGTTGCACTGGGAAATGGAAGATATGGTTTTATTATGTTTACAATATAATCAATCTTTGATTGCTCAATATGCAGACCGATTTGTGAAATAGTTGAATAAATGCTTCGTAAATTACTATTAATATTTGTCTTAGTAGAACCGACCTCAGCTTTTTGTAATAGTTCTGTGTTAGCTCTTTCTAAAATACCCTTATATTCCTGTTCGGTGTTATTAGCTTCAACGCTACGCTTGATAACTCTGCCTAGAATATTTTTCTTTGATGAAAGTAGATCACTAGTACTATCTCGCAGAGCTCCTAAATAATAATGTTGAAATATTTCAAAGGTATTCGAGCTTGCTTTTTGACCCGGGTTAGCTCCTGTGTAAAAATCGAATTTTGGATATTTATCATTTCTTTTCTCATAACTAATTGTAATAGTGGCATAGTCTTCAGTAGAGTCTAAAACAAGATATTCGTATAGCGCCCCTTTTTGAGCATCTGTTAAACCTCTAAATTCGTAATGAAGTTTAATAGCGCTTGTTGCTTCACCGGTCACTAAATCTGTTGAGAAGTCTTCATTTTTAATGAAAATTTCTTTCATAGGCTCGCCTAGGTTATAGAGCAAACGTATTGCATCAATAATTGTGGATTTGGAAGATCCATTTTCTCCGATAAGAATATTTATATCTTTATTGAAAGATAGATCCATTGTTGAAATCCCACGAAAGTTCTCAATAGTCAGCCTCGATAGGTACATATTAGACCTCCTAATAATATTAGTGTAATATTCGACCTATTTGTAATTAATTCCTTTTTAAATGTCGAATTATGTATTAGTATTTGGATGTAATGTTTTTCTAAAGGTTGGATATAAGTAAGTGAGATGCTGGTAAATGTCGTATCCAGCGTTTTTTAATTATGTTACAATCTGCTTGTTTGACTAATTACTCTTTTAAAGGAGCGAGAGAAATGAAAGAACATTTATTGTTAAGTAAAGCATACATATATGATATCCCTAAGATTGAGCCCATTCTTGATGATTGTACCTACGATGCTATTGCTGGGTATTGGGTAGTAAATCAGAAAAATATTCCGATGATTTTAGAAAAAGGGCGTCCAAAGCCCTCGACAAAGAAATGTGATGTTGAAACAGGTGAAGACAGAAAGTGATATCGTTTAATATATTAGTTCTCTCTGATAAAATGGACTTCACTACAGATTATGTCTGTATTGAACTTAAAAAACGTAATGTTGCTTACCTCCGGATTAACCGTGATGAAATGCACTTATATGATTTAGAGTTAGATATTCAGACCCTATCCTTAACCGTAAGGATAGATGGTCAAATGTATGTTACAAATGAAATTTTGTTACAAAGTGTCTACTATAGAGCTCCAATATATCTTAGAGATACATATAAACCAGGACTTGCAGTGGATATGCAGCTCTATAGAAACCAATGGATGGCCTTTTTGCGTAATTTATCTGTTTTTGAAAAAGCTAAATGGGTAAATGATCCAAGTGCTACATTTAAAGCAGAAAATAAATTACTTCAACTAATGTATGCTGCTAGATTAGGCTTTACATGTCCTAATACGAAAATCACTAATACAACTACTATTAGTGATTTTTTAGATGAGCAATATATTGTGAAATCATTGGATACCGCTGTATTGCAAATTGATACTAAGGATGCTTTTGTATACTCAAATGTAATAAGCAATAAGGAGTTATTGTCAGCTGAATTAGGTTTAGTTCCTATTGTAATTCAGGAGTATGTTTATCCAAAAGTCGATGTACGGGTAACAGTGGTTGGAGATGATGTTTTTGCAGCAAGGATTCTAAGTGATAATAATGGCGTTGCCGGAGACTGGCGTATGAAGAAAGATGATGTTAGCTTTGTGCCATTTGAATTACCGAAGTCTATAGAAAACCATTGCATATCATTAGTTCGCGAACTTGGTTTGAAGTTTGGTGCCATTGATTTGATAGAACAAGGCGAATCATACGTATTCATTGAAATTAATCCTACTGGCGAATGGGCCTGGTTAGTTGAAGCGTCTGGATTTAATATTCAAAATAGTATTTGTGATTTATTGATAGGTGAGAAATGAAGTTATTGGAATGGGTATTTCCGATTATAGGATTCCGGAGAGCGAAAAAGTCAATTAATGAAACCATTCAAAATACGAAACAACAACTTAATAACGAAGATACTACTTATATTATTAAGCAATTTAAAAATGTTGATGTAAAAGATGCTGAATCTCTATTCACTATGTTAGTGGATAACAAGAAGTCACTCGAAGATAAGGCAAAAGTCACTGCAGTTGCAGTAACTCTCTCTTTCACTTTCTTAGGAGCAGTATCAGGATATTTATTAAATATTAAGGATAAGTTTGTTGATAGCCCATTTTTAAATTTTGCGTTGGTTATTATTATTTTACTCAGTACATTTTATCTTATATCATGTGGTTGGTTTTCATTATTAACACTGAATAGTCGTGCTAACTATGTCTTAGGACCGAATGAATATGAGTACTTGAGTAATTTAAGTGGGAATGAGGATAATCAAAGTTCAGAAAAAGTATTTCTGTTGGCTCGAAATTACGAATTGAAAATGCAGGATAATTGGATTTTAAATAATTATGTTGATAGTAGTAATAATAGTTTACGTAATGCCATGCTTTGCTTGGGCATGTTTGTATTGGTTATCTGTTTGGGTTTTGTTTTTTCCACAAAAGCTGAGAATAAGAGTGTAGATCAATTGGATATAATCCAGGGCAATATAGATTATATCCAACAAGTGCAGAAGAGTGATGAAGGAATCATACAGGGGCTTAATCAGATGATACAAATGCAACAGGATGAAATCAAAAGTTTAAAAACTGATCAAGAAATTACACAGAAACAAATCGAATTCTTGTTAAATAGCATCAATGAAATGGGTAAGGAAAGTGAATAGAGATGCTTTGGGAGCTTCTTCCTGTTAATTTTACTACTATGGACTTTCCGACATTTTCAACAAGGGACAGACATGCCTGATTCCCGTGCGGGGAGGGCATGTCCATTTTGTATATATCATTACTTGATCGAATCAGCTGTTGGCATCGATATACTTCTTGATCTCTCCGAGATATTCTCCGATTACCGGCACATTCAGGAACAGACTGAGGATATAGCCCAGTAAGCCCAGAATAACAAAGGTGCCAAGGGAGAGTCCGAGACCACGGGATATGCCTGCCATGAGATTGGTGATAATCCGTTTTTTAGGGTCCGTATAGTTTTCAAGGATATCCTTAAATTCCGATTTTTCCAGCGAATCGGCAATTTTGTCAAGCCTGGCGTTTAGCCGTTTCACTTCATGCCTCAGCTCGAAGGGATGCTCCTCCACATCGTAGGTTTTCGTGTTGTTCCCCGCATCTCCCATAAGGTATACCTGCTTTCTATAGCCCGTAACCGGACTTTGATAAATAAACAAATATTACATAACAACAGCCAGCTGCAAGTGAGCTGGCTGTTTCCGGATTTAGATCAAGCCGCGGATCACCGCTTTTAGTAAGAAGATTTGTAAGAAGCCTTAACTTCTTCTTTGGCTTCCTGTGCCGTATCCGCTATATCCTTGGAAGATGCTGAGGCTTCCTCGGCAACGTCTTTGGATGCATCTTTGACATCAGAAGTGATATCTGCGGATGCGCTTCCTACCGTTTCGCCGATTTTTTTACCTGTTTCCGATAACGTAGCGGCAATTTGTTGTTTGCTGTCACTGACTGTAGTGAAAATATCAGAAGCTTTGGCGGATACCGTGCTGGCAAGGTCAGTAGTCTTTTCTAGGGCGGTAGCAGCAATCGTTTTGGTTTTATCCGTTACAACACCTGCAACCTCTTTGGTTTTATCCGTAGCGGTCGAGAACTTCTCAGACAAGTCACTGCGCATTTCACGGCCTGGCTTAGGAGCGAACAGCAATGCAGCGGCAGCTCCAATCAAACCTCCGATGAAAATACCTTTGAAAAATGTGTTTCCGCTCTCTACCGGATATTCTGTCTCTGCTTTATTCATAACCAATCACTCCTCATTCGATATAGTATAGATAATTTCCCTCGCCGCCGGCGAGCGGATTTCAGGGTGGCCTGAACGTTCTTACTTCGTATATAAACTTGGGCGTATGGGCTGAAACAGCAAAGAAGGATGGCAAAGATTCCCGGAGCATACTTCAGCATTTGTGATGTTAAGAGACATATTGTGATAAAAACGGGCGATTTTGCGACTTTACAAACTGCCGAAACTTTAAAGTCAAAACAAACCATTCTGGCTTCCTTGATTGACAAAGAAAGGAAGAGGGTAAGAAATACATAATTACAGCGCCCTTGTATTTGAGGATAAGATTCATACATCATTGGAGGTGCACACAATTATGATCAAAGTCATTACATCAGCAGAGCGCCATACTTCGAATAAAGAATGGATACACAGTGAATTCAGCTTTTCTTTTGCCGATTACGATGATCCAAACAATGCGCATTTTGGGGCACTGCTGGCCCATAACGACAATGAGCTTAGACCGGGGCAGGGCATGCATGAGCATCCGCATCATGATCTGGAGATTATCACTTATGTCGTTTCCGGAGTGTTGAAGCATCAGGATGATCAGGGTAATCATGCCGAGCTTCAGGGCGGCAGCATTCAGATCATGAGCGCAGGTACGGGCATTAATCATTCCGAAACCAATCCGTCGGATACTGACAATACGCGTTTTCTGCAAATTTGGCTGCTCCCGGATCAGCCGGGCCGGCAGCCGAAATGGGACGCGAAGTTCTATCCAGTTGAGCATAAGACCAATACCCTTCTGCCTGTAGCTTCAGGAAAGGGGGAAGAGGGTGCGCTTGAGATCCATGAGAATGTAACGATCTATCTGTCTTCTCTGGAAACGAATCGGGAGCTGAAATACCTTCAACGTGAAGAGAGGCGAACACATATCTATCTTATTTCCGGCAATTTGGAGATCACGTGCACGGACGGAACTTTTCACCTTCAACCGGGCGATGCGGCCCGTATCCGCAAGAGCTGCGATCTGAATTTGAAAGGAACGGGCAGTGACATGAGCGCGGAGTTCGTGCTGATCGACCTTCCTTAGATTCAAATTTCAGCAAGACAAAGAGAGCCCCATGCCTTAGGTGTCCATCTGCTGATGGCCGTAAGTCAGGGGGCTCTTGTTCGTACTTGTATCACATTTTTATTTCGCCCGAAGGCGTCCGAGTTCGGAAACCAGCGCTTCGACCTGGGAAATGCTTAGTCTGTCACTGCCCATAGCCACTTCGTAAATATCAAGAATGTCCTCATAATTCTTTACTGAGAAGGCTGAAGCCTGCATGGCTGCAGCACTTGCCATTTTCAGCTTGCTTTTAATGCCCTCAATCATATATTCAACATTTTCCTGGGTAGGCTGGGATAGATCCATTGGGGTTAACAGTCCTCTCTGCATATTAATTCAAATATTCTATCATGTTTGGAGGTGCAAACACCATTTTTTTGTCCATTCCATGCATATCATGTTAAATTAATAGAAATATATTCGGTATGAATTGTAGAAAGGGGCAGGGAAAATTGGCAATCAGGGAGCAGGAGAGCAGAAAACGCAAAAAAATGGATGCTTCCGGGCTGACTTCCTTCTTCCAGGAGATCGCGTTCCGGCATCCGCTGGAGCAGATCACATTTTTGTGCATAGGTACGGACAGGTCCACTGGGGATGCGCTTGGACCGCTGACCGGAAGCCGGCTTTTGGAGCATGGATTTCTGCATGTAAGCGGCACGTTGCCGTCACCTTGTGACGCGGATAATCTGGAGGCACGGATAGCAGAGATTCCTGAAGGGCAGGTTATTATTGCTATTGACGCATGTCTCGGTCCCCCGGCATCGCTTGGCTATTTCCTGACGGCTGCTGAGCCGCTGCTTCCGGCACAATCGGTGGGACTGATGCTTCCGGCAGTGGGGCACTACAGCTTGGCTGCCATTGTAGACGTGAACGGACCACGTCCTTACCGGACACTGCAGAGTACTCCGCTGAACAGAGTGATGGTAATGGCCGGGCAAATTGCCCTGGCTGCCGCGGCCGGATTCGGAATGGATGCCCGGAAAGCGTTTCAAGAGTGAAGAAATGGCTTAATAATTAAGACAAGCAAACCGTCTCAAGCCTCGGATCGTCTAGTTGTCCGCGAGCCGTGTTTGGCTATTACATAGAAAGAGGGAGGCTGACATGGAAAACATTCGTTGTGAGGGAAGCAATATTTGTTACAGTGATCAGGGCAAAGGTGACGTTATTGTGCTGCTGCACGGCTTCTGTGGAAGCTCCGCTTATTGGGAGCAGGTAATCCCGTTTCTGAGCAATAATTATCGGGTGATCGCTCCGGATCTGCGAGGCCATGGGGCCTCGGATGCCCCGCTCGGGGCGTATACTGTGGATCAGATGGCTGATGATGTACTGTCACTGCTTAATGCGCTTGAGATCCCGGAGTGCTACCTGCTGGGGCATTCACTTGGCGGATATATCACTCTATCCTTTGCGCAGCGTCACGCATCCCGTCTAAAAGGGTTCGGGCTGATTCACTCTAGTGGTTATCCGGACAGTGAAGAAGCCAAAGAGAACCGTCTGAAAAGTGTAAGCACGATTCAGAATGAAGGAATCTTTGCGTTTGTGGATGGTCTGGTACCAGGCCTCTTTGCACCAGACGCCGCTCCGCAACTGCTTGAGCGCACGAAGGAGATCGGTTACAGAACACCTCCGCAAGGGGCGGTGGGTGCAGCGATGGCGATGCGTGAGCGTCCTGACCGCCGTGACGTCATCTCAGCTACGGTGCTGCCGGTGCTGCTGGTAGCCGGTGCAGAGGACAGCAAGGTATCCCCAGAGCGGACATTTACCTCGGACAAACCGAATGTAACCCAGGCGACCATTTCAGGAGTAGGACATATGAGCATGTATGAAGCTCCCGAACGCTTGTCGGAAATCATTAAGGATTACGTTCATGCGGCTGTGCGCACATAACTAGAGATTAGAACAAACCGCAAGTTCTTTTGCTAAGCATATAGTAAACCTACATAGGCAGCACCCGCCAGACTACGCGGGTGCTGCCTATATTATTGGAACACTATTTCTGACCTCTTCGGCAACAGGCTGGTTAAGTAGCGCAGAGATGTCTAATGGTTTAAGATGAATTCAAAGGGCAGCCCGGCCGTAGGGTTTGCTGTTAAGAGAAGCATAGCAGTCCATGCGTTGCAGCTATGGAAGGAGTGTGCCATATGTTCCGAAGAGATTACATCGTGCGGATGATTGAAGATATGACGGCGATGGTTGCCAAGGTAATGACACTAAAGCAGGAGAAGAAAACAACCGAAGCCTTGTGGGAGGTCGACGAGCTGCTGATCCGGCATTTCCGCCTGAATTCCCGCCTGCTGAATTCACTGTCGGTAGAGGATATTATTGATATGTACCTGCTTGGAGGCGTTGTGGAATCCGATAAGCTTCAGGGTGTGGCACGGCTGCTTAAGGAAGAAGGAGAAATCTATGCTGCGGCTGGAGACAAAGATGCGGCTCTGTTCAGAGCGATGAGGTCTCTGCATCTTTTTTTGTACGCCGATCTTCATGGTGCAGAACGTGAATTGCTGCAGATGCCGGCTGACATTGATGAACTGTTAATAGAAACTCAGGAGTATAGGCTTCCGGCAAAAACGGAACGGCTGCTGCTTACCTACATGGAATCCATCGGACGGTATGCCAAAGCAGAGGACAGCCTCTACAGACTGTGGGAGCAAGGGGAGGATGTTGCCCGGGAAGGCAAAGAGCTGTATAGCCGTCTGCTGCTGAAAAGCCCGGAGGAACTGGAACTCGGCGGTCTTCCGGCACAAGAGGTTAGAGAAGGCAGGGATGAATGGGAGAGACGGCTACAGTTCCACTGAAAAAATGCTATACTACATTAAGAAAATTCAGGAGAACATTCGTCTCCAATGTTATGAATAACTACGACCCAAATGTATAACCCTATAATTTATTTTTGCGTGACGAAAGTGAGATGTACCCTGTGGAATCTTTGAATGCATTGATTGAACAAGTCATAAGCGGCCGTACTCTGATTACGGCAACTCTTAGCCAGCTGCGCAGCAAAGGCGAAACCCCCTACACCAAGGTTCAGGTCAAACCTGTTGAATTAAAGGGCAAGCTGAATTATCAATTTGCCTATTATACCGGTCCCAAGGTTGAACACCGCAATATTCCGGCTGAGGCTGCAGCGGAGGAACTGATGTCGCTGCTGAGAGAGACGTTCCGCCAAGGGCTGCTTTGTACCATTGAGGCAGATTATCAAGTGCTGATCAGCAAAAAGTACAAGGTTTCGATTCTGACCAAATCGCCGAGCAAGCAGGAAGCTCCAGACTTGGCCCATAACCGCCGCAAGCGGTATGTGCTGGATGAAGGAGAACCTGTGCCGTTTCTGGTGGAGCTGGGCATTATGAACAGTGAAGGAAAGGTGCTGGCTAAGAAATACGATAAGTTCCGCCAGATCAACAGGTTCCTGGAGATGGTGGAAGATGTGCTTAACGATCTGCCGGCTGACCGTCCGTTAACCATTGTTGATTTTGGCTGCGGCAAATCCTATTTGACCTTTGCCTTGTATCATTATCTGGCCATCCACGAACAGCGGGAGCTGAACATTGTCGGACTGGATCTCAAAGCCGATGTCATTGAGCATTGCGGCGCCCTTGCGTCCAGGCTCGGCTACGACAAGCTGCGCTTCCTGGTTGGTGATATTGCGGATTATAACGAGCTGGATCAGGTCGATATGGTCGTAACACTTCATGCCTGCGATACGGCTACTGATGCTGCACTGGAAAAAGCCGTCCGCTGGGGCGCATCAGTGATCCTTTCAGTTCCCTGCTGCCAGCATGAGTTGTTTGCCCAGATCGAAAGTGAGGTGCTGAATCCGCTGCTGTCGCACGGAATCCTGAAAGAACGGTTCTCCGCCCTCGCTACCGACGCAATCCGGGCGAAGCTGCTGGACCTCATGGGTTACCGGACACAGCTGCTGGAGTTCATCGATATGGAACATACGCCGAAGAACATCCTGATCCGCGCTGTCAAAAGCGAAAGCGGAGATAACACGGCCAAATGGCGCGAATACAATGCATTCCGTGACTTTCTTGGTGCGGAACCGTATCTTGAACGCGCCTGTACTGATCTGCTGCCGATAAAAAGCAGCCTGGAGGGTTAATCCCTTTAATAGGATGAATAGTTAATACCATGACAGGACGGACGGTTCCCGGAGGGAACAGCCGTCCTGTTTTAAATTTATGCATTAATATGGCCAGGCTATAAATGATCCGGATATTCAGCTTACGTTATCTTTTGTTTCAGACTAAATCTGGAAATACTGAAGGTAACTTGACTCATATAGGAGAAATACAAATGAGGTGGAATAAGCGGCAGAACAGCCCGGATCTGAATATAGTGTATGTTTGTGCAGGCGCGGTATTTACTGCGGGGGTGGCAGCCTGTCTGTTGAGGGGGCTGTTTTTTACCGGGGAGATGTATCCGTTTCTCACGGTGTGGTTTGCATTGTGCGGGCTTCTTTTCGCTCCGGTGCTGGCTGTATCTGAATTGCACAAGAGGACTGACGGAAGAGGTCAAGAATTCGGGATCCCTGTGGTGAAAAAGGCCGCTTTGACCCTGCTGGGCTGTCTGCTGGCGATCCTTGTTCTCTATGGATGGGCAGGGCTGCGGGGGCCTATATCTGCACAGGGGACACTGGATGAGCTGCTCCGCTGGGGATTTTATGCTTCTTTTGCCGTACTGGCCTATTTCTGTGCAGGATACCGTCAGGGAGCCCGGCTTCTTGGGGCAATGTGGCATATGATGGGAATGGCCATCAGTTTAAGCGCATTGCTTGCAGTATGCGCGGGGTTCAAGCTCCCCTATGCGGTAGCATATACATCAGCGCCTGAAGTCAGCGCCACAGGCGCCAGACTGGCAGGTCTGCTCCAGTATCCGAATACCTTTGGAGCGGTGATGGCTGTTTTCCTCCTGGAGCGGCTGTTCGCCGCTGCTCCCCTGATGGAATCGGCCAAGCCCGGGACATCAGCGGTAAAACAGTCCGTAGCCACTGGAGTGTATGGCATGCTGCCGCTGTTCCCCTATGCCGCCGCGCTGCTCCTCAGCGAGTCGCGCGGCGCGTGGTTGACCGCGGCCGTAGCCGGCGCCGCGGTTCTGCTCTGGAAGCGGCAGCTCTGCGCGCCGCTTCTGCTTGCCGGCGCCGCGCCCATGGCTGCTGCGGCGCTGTTCTACCGCCAGCTGGCCCGTGCCGGGCTGGCGGTAGAGCCTGGACCCGGCCTGCTGCTGCTGGCCGGGCTGTGGGGCGCCGCGCTGCTTGGCGGCGCGTGGCTGTGCCGCCGCCGGCGAGTCGCGGCAGGCGGGGGCAACGCCGCCAGGGTGGCTCTGGCGGCGGCGGTGTGGACGGCGGCGGGCAGCGCCGTCCTCCTGCAGGTACGCGAGCGGATAACCGGACCGTCATCGACGGTCGCCGCTCGCGGGCTGCTCTACCGCGATGCCTGGAAGCTCGCGGCAGATGCGCCCTGGCTGGGACGCGGGGGCGGGACTTGGCGGAGCTCGTATCTCGCCGCCCAGTCCCGCCCCTACGTGGGCAGCCAGGTGCACAATGGATACCTCGACCTCCTGTTGAACCTGGGAGGAGTCGGCCTTGCCGTTCTCTTGCTGCTACTGGTCGCAGCAGGATGGCTGGTGGCAGCAGCAGCGCACAGGCTGCTGCCGTCCCTGCTGGCGCTTGCCCTGCACAGCGCCGTCGATTTTGACTGGAGCTATGGCCTCATGTGGCTGCTGCTGTTCCTGCTGCCAGCGCTTGCCCGGGCCGAGAAGCTTCACAGCGCTGTCGCAGGCAAACCGCCAAAGCTCCCCGCATCCGCTGAATCGCCACCCGTTCCTGGTGTATCGGGAAGGCCTGCTGCGGTGGCTGGCCCCACAGGATCAGTTATATTCTCTTTATCTCCTGCAAGGGGTCCAGCCACATGTAACACGCCACAGCTCCACGCATCCGCCAAGCCGCCACCCGTTCCTGGCGGGCCGGGAAGGTCTGCTTCTGCGCCGGATGTCTTTCCAGTAGCTTCGAACCCTGTATCTGTTGCAATCTCACCAGAGCTGACGTCAGTACCTCCCATGTGCATGCGAGTACCCGTCTTCACAATGCTGCTTCGTCTGTGGAGAGTTGCGGCAGTCTCACTGCTTTGCAGTATGGCGCTGGCACTCTTCATCCTTTCCTTTCAAGCGATGAAAGGGGAAACACTATATATTCAGGCGGTGGGCACCTCGCAGAATAGAGAGAGAATTGTTTTGCTGCGGCAATCTCTACATTGGAACCCTCGTGATCCCATGGCAGCTGCCGCTTTATCCCGGATGCTTCCAGGGAACCAGGGACGTGACCTGCTTTTGAAGAGTCTGAAGTACTCTCCAGAGAATGCTGTTTTGAACTGGGAGCTGGCAAAACGGGCGCTGGAAGGGAATCATCCGGGAACAGCACTGTACTGGGTGCGAAGAGGCCAGCAACTTGATGTTTTTAATGCAGCCAAACGTATAGAAGCGGCTGAAGGAATGCTGGACATGAGTGTACGGAAACTCCGGGAGGGGGACTGGATAAGTGCGCGCCAGAGTGCCGAAGCCGGTCTGGAGCTGCTGCGGCAGTACCGTCTGTTGGGGGAACGAGAGAGTGGGAAGGGAATTCAGCACAATGACCGCCGGTTTGGCAATGTGCAAGAAGCCGAAGGCTTAGGCCTTCGGCTGAGGGGAGCACGTTCCGAATCCTGGCATTTGGAGGCGGCAATCCGTTTGTAAGCTGGCGGGCGCGTTGCCTGAACCAAAGTTTTATTCTTGTGAAATCATGCCGTTGCCAAATTACTTCCTTTCAGGGCCGGCAGCACATCGGACGTTGCGTGGGTTGCGTACGCTATGAGCTTGTATCTCCTGTTCTTAAGCCTTTCCCCGGGAAGAGATCAGCCACGAATACCCAATAGGCAGTAAAGTGACAATCACCAGTGCTGCAATAATCATACTGATAGACAAGCTCTTGGGTAAAAATGCTCCCAGCACGATCAACAGGCCGCCGATCATCCACATCCTGCCTGAGAAACGGTGTGTCTTCCGCCATACCTCCGGGCTGGCCAGCGTCCAGGCTGTGCGGACACCTGTGAAATAGTTGTCCCGGATCTGGGGCATAAAGTTGCCGACCACAACAAACAGCAAGCCCAGAACGACCATAGCAATTTTTCCGGCAGGAATGCTTTGATCCAGACCATAAGAGACGTTCAGGACAAGCATGGCATCGAATACAGCTGCGATCACCAGACGGATCATTTTGTAGGCATTTTGAAATTTACTGTAGTTCTCTCTCTTTGGATCAATATTGCGGATGAACTGCATCGCGAGCGGAAAAACCACGCCCATAAAGCCCATCAAAGCGATAATGGAACCTTTGCTCCAGTACGAGTTAACCTCCCCGCTGATGCTGAAATGGGCAGGGAGCTGGTCGGGCAGCCTGCTGTAATTGACCAGTGCATAACCCAGTGAGAGAACACCCAGAATCACAATCATTGTGTCCTGCCATTTCCATTTGAAATCCTTCATCATCAATCAGCCTCCTTGTTTTTATCTTTATCCTGCTTGAGTTTGGACTCTGTGCGGTTTGGCGCTTCACTCTCTTTTCCCGTACCCGTAAACTCAAGGAACCAGCCGAGCACCTCTTCCAGCACGGTCGTATCGAGGGAATACAGAATAAATTGCCCCTGACGTTCATCCTGCACCAGTCCCGCATGTTTCAGGGCATTAAGATGATGTGAGATACTGGGCTTTGACATGTTAAAATAATCGGCGATCTCCCCGGCGGTACGGTCCTTTTCCCTAAGCAGCCGTAGAATCTGTCTCCGGGTCGGGTCAGCCAGCGCTTTGAAGGATTCGTTCATCATTCACCCGGCCTTTCGATATTTAAATAATTATCTAAATATATAATATTTCTATCAGGACAGAAATGTCAATGTGTATTTTCATACCGGAGCGGCAACATTGATTTCTTCTTGAAATATAAGGATTTATATGTTTCACGCTATAAATCATCCTTCTATTTCTCGCTGAAACAGATTCCGTCCCTAAAAAGGACGGCGAAGCCGTTTTCACTTGCCAGAAAGGTTTTCAGTTTCCCTTAAGTAGAAGTCGTAAGCCCGCATATGCTAGAATAGGCTAGGAGAAGCTGGGTACATAGAGTGGAATCGCCAAAAGTTTATGAAACACAAAGCGAATTCCGCGAAAAAAAACGGGAGGAGGAGCTGCATTTGCATGTTATTTCTGATCTGATCTCGCAGTTGTTTGAATGGATTCAGAGTCTTGGGTATTTCGGGATTATGATCGGACTTATGATTGAGGTTATCCCAAGTGAAATTGTACTGGCCTATGGCGGCTATCTGGTCTCGCAAGGAGAGATTAATTATTTTGGCGCGGTGCTCTTTGGTACAGTAGGCGGAGTTGTGGCCCAGATATTTGTATACTGGATTGGCCGTTATGGCGGCAGACCCGTTCTGGAGAAATACGGGAAGTACATTTTTATCAAGAAAAAGCATATTGACCATTCCGAAGAATGGTTCAATAAGTATGGCACCGGTGTTATCTTCACAGCCAGGTTCATTCCGGTTGTGCGCCATGCCATATCCGTTCCTGCCGGAATCTCGCGCATGCCGCTGGCCAAGTTCACCTTGCTGACCACGCTTGCTGTAATTCCGTGGAGTGCTCTGTTTGTCTATTTGGGTTATACACTTGGCGACAGATGGGAAACAATTGATGAAGTAGCCGCCCAATATACGAATGAGCTTATTCTTGCGGCCCTTGCTGTCATAGTTATATACTTCCTGTTCAAATGGTACAAATCCAAGAAGAAAGGTAGTGTAGTATGAAGCAGAATGTAGCCCCTAAATTCGGTCAAGGCCTTACTCCGCGCCAGTTCGTGGAAGGCATGACGAAGAATCAGCAGGTATTCGAATCATGGTATGAAAAATTCACCTGGGAAGATGCAGACGATCGGGAGTACTTTGATAGTTTGAACCACCGGGACGACCTTCGGGTGCTGATACTCGCTGCGGATTGGTGTGGAGATGTTGTACGCAATGTGCCGGTCGTGTTCCGTATTCTGGAAACAGCAGGCATCCGAACCGAAGTGCTGATTTTGGAAGAAAATCAGGATGTTATGGATGATTATCTAACCATGGGCGGCAGATCCGTGCCGATCGTGATTTTTGCCGATACAGGCGGTTACGTACTGGGTCATTGGGGACCCCGTCCAGAGCATGTGCAGTCGCTGATGAGAGAGTTCAAACAAGAGAATCCTGACCGCGAGGCTCCTGACTACGAGAGCAAAATTGCCGAAGTCCGCAAGGCGATGGGCCAAGCCTATGGGGAAGGAACGGAATCGCACGCAGTAATCGCCAAAGAACTGCGCAGCCTGATCTCCGGATTCTAAGAAGAGATGCTTAATATTCGTTCATATAATTTGGGATCACTTCAGACGAATGCTTATTTGCTTACCGGAGCGGACCCCGGACGTGGCATTATTATTGACCCTGGTGCAAATCCGGCAGCCCTTCTGCGGGCTGCTGAAGGAATGGAGATTGAGGCTGTTCTGCTCACCCATGCCCACTTTGATCATATCGCCGGGCTTGATGAGATCCGCAAAGCCAAGAAATGTCCCGTGTACCTGCATCCTCTGGAAAGTGAGTGGCTGGGCAGTCCCAAGCTGAACGGTTCATTGATGTGGCCGGATGTCACACCACCCATCAGCACGGAACCTGCCGAGTATGATCTGGCAGAAGGGCAGGTGCTGACGCTTCTGGGGCTTACCTTCCGTGTAATGCATACACCTGGTCATTCTCCGGGTAGCGTCAGCTTCCTCTGCGGAAATGATCTCTTTTCCGGAGACGTACTCTTTAAGCTGGGAGTAGGACGTACCGATTTGCCTGGAGGCCGGGAACGTGATCTTATCGATTCCATCCGGGGGAAATTATACCGGCTGGATGAGGAAGTCAGAGTATTTCCCGGCCATGGGCCACGGACAACGATCGGTTTTGAGCGGCTCCGTAATCCTTATGTCCCCATGTAATGTTCTGCCTCGCGTCCAATCGACAACAAACGGGAAAATACTGATGGACAAGAGACTACAAAGTTGCTACAATACTGTTAATTAAATGTAACATTTAACCTCGCGAAGCACGCAGACTGTGGAATAATCCCGGTTTGCGTTCTTTTTTTGTCTATTTTTAAGGGGAAAGGGAGCTAGTGGACGGGATCATGAAAAAAATTGAACAGGAAGTACATACCGGGGAAGAATATATGGTGCCAGTTTCTGTTACGGAAGCGCAGGAAAAGAGAGAATGTCTCTTCTGGAGCTTCCCGCACGGCAAAGGTGCGATTCAGCCCTGGCGGCGGAGATTGTGGGAACTGCAAAATAATTCAGATGGCGAATGAACGATTCGCTCTACATATTCGTATTACATAGGAATGAACGATACAGATGGAGGAGCAGATGAGCGACGGGACGCACGATAGGATCATCAGAGCGCAGCAAGGCGATGCTTCCGCGCTGGCTGTGCTACTGCGGGATCATTATGCCTTTCTCTACAAATATCTGATCAAGGCAACCATGGACCCTTCACTTGCAGAAGAGCTTGCCCAAGATACGATGGTCCGTTGCATGGAGAAGATTACTGCCTATAACGGAACTTCTTCTTTTTCCTCATGGCTGATTACCATTGCTACCCGTCTGTATATTGACAGGAAGCGCCGCTGGAAGCTGGAGATGCAGTGGAAACGGCAGGAAGAGGGAGTGAGGTCCATCCGCTGGCGTTTCGAGAGCCGGAATCTGGAGTGGAGCGAGGTGCTTGATGCACTCTCACACCTGACCTCCGCTCAGCGCATGGCAGTACTGCTCAAGCATTATTACGGTTATGGGTATGAAGAGATTGCTGATATTCTGCAGATCCCTTCCGGCACTGCCAAATCACGGGTAGCATCAGGGCTAAATCAACTGCGAAAGGAGCTTAGTGAGGATGAAGAAGGAAAAGGATGAAGAATTGCTTCGGATGCTGTCGTCAGACCTGGCGCGGCTTGACGCACAGTACGATGATATATCGCCACCATCCTTGCCCGGACTGGAGCAGCTTATCGCTGATGAAGCTCTCCGCAGGCAACGCCAGAGCCGCAGAGAGTTTCAGAGATTTTTGCTAGTGGGACTGTTCTTGGTGAGTGTTGTCCTGTTTAGCTTGGGGTTTGCACCAGTAACGTACTGGATCCTTCAGGCGGCATTTCCGGTTGCCGCGCTTGGATGCTTGGCGGTTATGCGGCTTAGGCTTCGGCGGGAGGACACAGAAGAGTGAATGAACTGCAGGAAGTGCCTTATTGGTTGTGGGGTTGTCTGGCTGTGGCACTGCTGCTCCAGGGTACCTTGCTCTTTCGGAATGCACAGAAACGTGGCCGAGGCAAAGTGGCCTGGTTCTGGGGATTATGGGGGTTAACCGGAATTCCTACACCGCTCATTTGTTATCTGCTGTTTGTGGTCTATTTTGACTGGAGGAAAGCAAATAGGAAGCCTTGATCAACCGGACTGTGTTTCCGGAGAAGTATTTAAGGGGTGGGTGTAATCATGGATGAAATCAAATGGGGTTTAATTTGGCCGCTGCTTGCACTGCAGGCAGTGCTGGCCGTAATCGGCTTGATTTCTTTGGCTAAGGCAGAACGGACACGGGGACCCAAGTGGCTGTGGGTTATAATATTGATTTTTGGCAATCTCCTGGGCAGCGTGGCATATTTTACGATAGGAAGGAAAGAAAGCTGATGCCGCTGCTGCAAGTTTCAAATTTACGCAAAGTCTATGGAGAGCATATCTCAGTGGATGGAATCTCTTTTGATATTGAAGCAGGGAAATGTGTGGCTTTACTAGGCCCCAACGGTGCAGGAAAGACCACCACCCTGCGTATGCTGGCTGGTTTGTTGCAGCCTAGCTCAGGGTTGATTTCTTTTGATGGCGGCAACGGAGTGGATTACCGCAGTCTGCTGGGTTATTTGCCGCAATCTCCGGCATTTTACAGCTGGATGAGCGGGCAGGAGTATGTTGTGTTTGCTGCGAAGCTTTGCGGTATCTCCTCAAGGGAAGCTGGGAGACTCGCGGCGGATGTTCTGGAACACGTAGGCCTGAAGGACGTATCCCGCCGCAAGATCGCCGGATATTCCGGTGGGATGAAGCAGCGGCTAGGTCTGGCCCAGGCACTGGTTCATCGTCCCCGGCTCCTGCTTCTGGATGAGCCGGTTTCTGCCCTTGATCCTATTGGACGCCGGGAAGTTATGGAGCTGCTGCGGGGGATCCGGGAGGAGACCACCATTATTTTTTCTACCCACGTCCTACATGACGCAGAAGAAATATGTGACGATATTATCCTGATGAATCATGGTTTAATAGCTGAGCAGGGATCGCTATCCCGGCTGCGCTCACAATACAGCCTGCCTGTGATTCGATTGAGTACGGGAATGGATGAGAAGGGACTGGGGTGGCTGCAAGATCTTGCACACAGACCCTTTGTTGAGCAGTCCGTGATCTTCTCCGGGTCTGCTACCCTGAATGTCAGCGATTTGGAACTGGCGCGCCGTACGATTCTTCAGGAAGCCGCAAGCCTGGACATTTCATTACTTCAATTCGAAGCGGGCTCTTCCACCCTTGAAGACCTGTTCATGAAGGTGGTAGGAGCATGAAGAATGTATGGACGCTTTACCATAAAGAAATGTTGGAGGCCCTGCGCAGCTATAAACTAATTTGGGTCCCGGTAGTATTTATGATTCTTGGTATTATGCAGCCGCTCACAACCTATTACATGCCTGAGATCCTCAAAGCTTCCGGGAATGTGCCGCCTGGAATGCTGGAGGGATATGAGATGCCGGGACCGGCTGTGGTAATGGCACAGACACTTGGACAATATGGTACCATCGGTATGCTGATACTCGTGCTGGGCGTAATGAACAGTCTGGCTGGTGAACGGAGTGGAGGGACTATAGAGATGTTGATGGTCAAGCCGGTAGTTCCCGCAGCTATCGTCTCGGCTAAGTGGGCTGCCCAACTGACTACTCTTATTATTGCTCTTGGACTGGGCGTAGCAGGAGCGGCCTATTATACAGAGCAGTTGATGGGTCCTCTTTCCTGGGGCAGGTTATGTGCAGGAGCCGGGTTATACGGGCTGTGGCTGCTGTGTGCAGTCTCGCTGACGCTGCTGTTCAGCGCATGGCTGCGCGGACCAGCGGCTGCTTTTCTTGGTCTGGGGGCTGCAGCGGCGATGTCGCTAGCCCATAGCCTGCTGCCATTGCAATTAGGTTGGACCCCTGCGGCGCTAACTGCCCAGTCTGCTGCAATCATTACGGAAGGAAGCGGCGGTACCTGGGGGCCCGCGTGTTCTGCAGGTGTTCTGATTGTAGCATGCATTGCCGCCGCATCCCTCCTGATTCGCAGGAATAAACTCCCAGATTGATATGAATGCGAAATTTGACGAATTTAATCGATTTTTAGAATGTTATCTGCAAAAAAACAGCTGAACCCACTTGCTGGTGCTGGACAGCTCTATCTTTTTTTAGTAGACTGTTGGAACAAGTAAGAGTTATGAAAGATTCCAGGTCAGGAGGTAGGGCGATGCTGCGTTTAGGTGAGAAGATTGTCATTGTCGCGGACGCTTTCGAGCAGAGTCTTCCTATCGGAGACTATGGCTACCTGATTGCTTATGACCGTAATCCTGATAATGCGTTTGATTACGTCATCCGAGTTCCGCAGGCCAACAGAAATTTCTATGTGACAGCTGAGGATGTCGAAGCGGAAGAGCAGTTGCTGGCAGCTCAGGCTGAAAGTGCAACATATGAAGCATTGATAGATTATGCTTTGTCCACGCACAACGAGAAGCTGTTTCATCATTTGATGAATGGCGAAGAAGTGGAAGCAGTAGAGACAGAGACAACCACAAAGGAAAGCCTGTCCCAGGCGGATTTCATCAAACAGGTGAATCTTCGCGCTTGGATTTAAGGAAAACCGGCGCAAGCCGGTTTTTTTGTATTTTGTGTTTAATTTTTTGATATATAGAGTATCGCTGCTTCGGAAGCATATGCTCCTCTTACAGAGGACGGCGAGGCCGTTTGTTACACAATAACAGTTCATATATTCAGCAATATGTATCAAATTCTCTCCCTTTTTTAGAACAGTTTGATCCTTATCCCGTCCGTAGCAGTTATGCTACGCTTACAGCGAACGGATACCACTACAGGTGAAGCCCGCTTGCGGGGGACCGAGAGACTGCCAGGGGGAGATAAACAAATGAAAGCTTTCAGGAGCGCACTTTGTGTGCTGTTATGTATGTTGATGATTGTTAGTATCGCCGGTTGTAAAGGTGAAAAGGCTGGAGAACAGATGATTCCTGCGGCTTCTGCACAGCAGGAGGACGGTACAGCAGCGGCCGCAAAGACAGAAGGAAAGGCTGATCAGGTGGCCACAGGAAACGCAGCAGTAGTTACATACAAGCCGGGAACCTATACCGGATCAGCTAAGGGCCATAACGGATTGATAACGGTAGAGACAGTATTCAGTGAAACTGCTATTGTCTCGGTGAAGGTTACGGAGAGCTCGGAAACGGCAGGGGTTGGTGATGCTGCAAATGAGAAAATTCCCCAGCGGATTGTTGATAACCAATCTTTGGCTATCGATGCTGTTTCGGGTGCGTCGCTAGCGAGCAAAGCCATTATTGAGGCAGTACAGGACTGCGTCAAGCAGGCGGGTGCCGATCCGGCAGTGCTGATGGTGAAGCAGGAGAAGAAGGGTGGCGAGGTGCAGAACATGGCCTTCGACGTTGTGGTGGTTGGTGCTGGAGCTTCGGGAACTGCCGCGGCGTTAGCCGCAGCAGAAGCAGGCAGCAGTGTGCTGCTGTTGGAGAAGACTTCGGTACCGGCTGGTGCAGGCACAATGGCTGGGGGAATGTTCACTACGGGCAGTAAGCTGCAGCAAGCAGAAAATCTGCCGGATTATTCGCAGTGGCTGTATGACCAATATATGGAGACGAGCAATTATAAGGCCAACAGCCGTCTGGTCCGTGAAGTGATCAGCAAATCAGGCAGCACGGTAGACTGGCTCATGGAGAACGGTGCTAAATTTACGCTGATTGATCCGGGTGTAGGTGGACAGCCGGTGCATAAGGGTGACCCTAAGGCATTCGTCGGCTACGTGGACGGCGGTTCGGCAGCGATCGGTGCCCTGCATAAGTCGATTGAGAAAAAGGGCGGGAAGATTCTATTCGATACAAAAGGCGAATCGCTGATTATTGACGATAAAGGTGCTGTAATCGGTGTGAATGCTACACAAACGGATGGCACCAAGCTGGTGATTTCCGCTAAGTCCGTTGTGCTGGCTACCGGCGGTTATGCCGCCAATGCCGAGATGATGAAGCAGTATCTGGGCGACAAAGCGCCACTTGGCTCCATTGCCTCAGCTACCGGGGATGGAATCAACATGGCCTGGAAAGCCGGGGCGGCTGAACTGGGTACAGATGTCGGGCAGTTCTTTTTCCTGAACGGTACAGAGAAGGGACAGGCCATGAAGCATGCTTCAGATATATGGTCAGTGGGAAGTTATCCGTTTCTCTGGGTAAACAACAATGGTGAGCGTTTTACAAACGAAGAGGTGATCTTTGAGTATGCTGCGGCAGGGAACGCGCTGTATGAACAGCCGGGCGGAGCGGCCTGGATCGTTTTTGACCAGGGGACTGTTGATCAGATCAAGCAGAAGGGCTTTGTGTCTATTGCTGACATTTACGGCACCTGGAAGAATGATCCGCAGGCCTTCAAGGAATTTAATGAGCCGCTCAATACGGTAGCGCTGAACAAGTTCCAGGAGACACCTTATGACCTGACTCCTTTTTTGGAGGAAGGAATTGCAGCCGGGGCTGTGGTCAAAGGCGAGACCTTTGGTGAGCTTGGAGAGAAGGCGGGCATGAGCAAGACTGTCTTCGAGTCTACGGCCAAACGATACGCGCAAATGGCCAAAGCTGGCAAAGACAGCGATTTTTACAAAGATCCCAAGTATTTAAGCAAGCTGGATAAAGGGCCTTACTACGCAGTTAATATCATGACACGTACACTAACGACTCTTGGCGGAGTCAAGGTCAACCAGAATATCCAGGCGGTTGATGACAATGAGAAGGTGATTCCAGGTCTGTGGGTAGCCGGAAGCGATGCGGGAGGCATGTACTCCAGCAGCTATGTGATGTTTGAAGGTGGAACCTTGGGCTTTGCCTACATTTCGGGACGGATGGCCGGCGAGAATGCTTCCGGTTACGCCGCAAGTATTCAATAACTCAGTTACAATAAGGGCCTATTCATACCCCTGCCAGAATCGGGACGCACCTTGTCCCGGTTTTTTGGCATATCCGTCCCCGTTCTTCCAGTCTCCTGCTAACTCCAACATTTTAAAAGACATGCCCAGATGCAGTCCAAGCTCAGCGTCTCCCAATTGAATGTCGGCAATTTCCTGGATTTTTTTGATCCGGTATAGCAGCGTGCTGCGCTGGATATGAAGAGCTTGTGCAGTCTTGGATTGATTGCAGACATTCTGCAAATAGCAGTACAGCGTTGAGGTGAAGCATGTATTGTACTGGCTGTCATATTCCAGCAGGACAGCCAGCGCCGGATGGCAGTGTGTTCGCAGCTTCTCTACGGAGGTTGAGAGCTCTAGCAGGTCGTAGAGCACATATTTCTCATAGAAATAGAGGACTTCTCCTTTGTGAAGTGTAGAGCCGAGCTTCAGTGCCTTCAGCGCCTGCTGATAGTGTGGGCGGACTTCCGAAAGACAGTTGAAGCGTTGGCTGATGCCGCATTGCAGACTGTGGGCCAATAGGAGTGTCTGCAGATCCTGCAGATCTTCCGGCAGCAAACGTCTGCTGCTGCATCGCGTTGCTGCGGCGATAATGCAGCCTTTATAGATGAGTGTTATGGCTCCGGGCAGAATTTCCTCCAGCTTTTTACTGAGAAATTGCAGCATGGTATTCTCCCGTTCGTAGTCCCGTATGGAGATAACAAGCATATAGCAGCCACTAGCCTTAGAGGTAGCCGAGGACAAGCGGCTCAATTCCGGAATAGGGTTCGGCAGAGAATCCTTCTCCAGAAGATGATACAGCAGATACTCATCATATTTCCCGCTGGCGTTACTCAGGAAGCTATCCTTCTGCATTTCCAGGCTGACCATTTTGCAGAGAACGGCGACAAGCTCATAATCAAATTCATGGAACGGGCGCTCGTATTCGAACACGGAGATAAAAGCCGCCAGTTGGCCATTGATCCGAATGTTGGAAATCATATAGGCGTAGTCATCGATCTCATGTTCAATGATCAACTGCGGGTAGTCGTTTAGGTTGACCATTTCGAACCGTCGTTTGTTGCGGTACACGTCGTAGCAGGAACTGAACCCGCCTTTGCCGTCATAGGTTGCAAGAAATTCCGCAACGGGTGCATCCTGCTTCAATTGGCGAGGTGTTGCAATAAGAGTGAAGGACATATCGCATAAGGCAAAGGGGTTCTCCAGCATCCCATAGGCTTCATCGAGCAGCTTCTGCAAGTCGCAGCCCTGCAATAGCATATTGTGTAATTTTTCACAATTAGTATTAAACCTCCGCCAGGCATACAGCAGATCTCTAAGCTCGTGATATACGGCTGCACCGCAGGCGGCATTCCGCAGCAGGATGAGGTTCTTGGCAACAGGCAGGTCGGAACAGCGGTTCAGCGCGTCATTGGCTGCGGCTGCACAGGGTGCGGCATACAGAATATTGATGCAGTCGCTGTCTAAGAGCATCCCAAGACTCTCTTCGGAGCTGGTGATATAAAGAACTCCGGGATCCAGTAAAGTCAGGCGTTCCGTGTTCAGTTCCACCCCATATATAACAGTACAATCCTGACGGGATACTAGCAATTCAGTGTCATATTGTTCCAGCCTGGAGGAAATGGAGCATAGAGTTATTTGCATCGGAGATCATCCTTTTCACTGTTTTGGCAAGCCGAAGCTATTTCTGATCGCTCCAGTTTAACATGCTGCATAAGCGGTGAATTAGGAGGAAGCGCACAAGCACATTGAATTGTAGAGGCTTCTACAATATAATTAACACGTTATCCGGGCGCTTTAGCCCTTTAAACAGGAGGGATATTTCTAATGAGCATTACCATCAAAGATGTGCAGCATGTGGCCAAGCTGGCCCGTCTGCAATTAAGCCCGGAAGAAGAGGCAACCTTTACTGAACAGATGAATGCGATTTTACAATATGCTGAGAAACTGAATGAGCTTGACACAGAAAATGTAAAGCCGACAACCCATGTACTACAAGTTAGCAATGTGATGCGTGACGATGTGGTGAAGGAGAGTCTATCTCAAGAGGAAGCGCTGCTTAATGCGCCGGAAGCTGAAGACGGACATTTCAAAGTTCCCGCAGTTCTGGAATAACTATAGAGAAAGGAGGAAGAATGTTGAGCCTGTTTCAATATCGATTACCTGAATTACATAACATGCTGCACAGCAAAGAGATTTCAGTTAGTGAGCTGACCGAACATTCACTGGCTGCCATCGCTGAGCGTGATGGGAAGGTGCATGCATTTTTGACTTTAAATGAAGAGGGGGCCCGCGCTTCGGCGCGGACGCTTGATGACAAGCTGGCTTCTGGAGCAGCCCGCGGACTGCTGTTTGGCCTTCCAGCTGGAATTAAGGATAATATTGTTACCAAAGGGCTACGCACAACATGTGCCAGTCAATTCCTCTCCAATTTCCAGCCGATTTATGACGCCACTGTAGTTTCCAAGCTGCGTCAGGCTGATGTTGTTACGATCGGCAAGCTGAATATGGACGAGTTCGCCATGGGCGGCTCCAATGAAAACTCTTCTTTCGGCCCGGTTCGTAACCCCTGGGATTTGGAGCGTGTACCCGGAGGCTCCAGCGGCGGATCTGCAGCAGCGGTGGCTGCCGGAGAAGTATTGTTTGCTCTGGGCTCTGATACCGGCGGCTCCATACGCCAACCCGCTTCGTATTGCGGAGTAGTCGGCCTTAAGCCTACTTACGGTCTAGTGTCACGATATGGTCTGGTAGCATTTGCGTCATCACTGGACCAGATAGGCCCGATCACACGAAATGTAGAAGACTCGGCTTATGTGCTTCAGGCCATTGCCGGCTATGATGCTCAAGACTCCACCTCGGCCAAAGTTGATATTCCTGACTATCTCAGCTCCCTCACAGGCGATATCTCGGGACTGCGGATCGCTGTGCCGAAGGAATATATCGGCGAAGGCGTAGAGGCTTCCGTCAGAGAAAAGGTGTTGTCCGCACTTAAAGTGCTGGAAGGCCTTGGCGCAGTGTGGGAAGAGGTCTCTCTGCCGCATACCGAATATGCGGTGGCGGCCTATTATCTTCTTGCTTCTTCCGAAGCCTCCTCCAATCTGGCCCGCTTTGACGGTGTACGTTACGGTGCACGAGTGGATGATGGGGGAGGTCTGCTTGATCTGTACCACAACTCCCGTAGCCAAGGCTTTGGAGCAGAGGTTAAGCGCCGGATTATGCTCGGTACCTATGCACTCAGCTCAGGCTATTATGACGCTTATTATTTGAAGGCGCAGAAGGTGCGTACATTAATTAAACAGGACTTTGACGAAGTCTTTAAAAAGTATGATGTAGTCATTGGACCAACTGCGCCAACCACTGCCTTCAAGCTGGGCTCACAGACGGAAGATCCGCTGACAATGTATCTGAATGATATTTTGACTATTCCAGTTAGTCTGGCCGGCATTCCTGCCGTCAGCATTCCCTGTGGATTTGCTGAAGGACTTCCTGTCGGTCTGCAGATTATTGGCAAAGAATTTGACGAGAGTACGGTTCTGCGCGTCGCGCATGCCTTTGAACAAAATACAGATTACCACAGAGAGTGTCCGCAGCTGTAAGTGCAGTCTTTGAAGCCAGAACTTCAGAAGCAGGTATTGAATGAAGATACTCACTGGAGTATATGCCAACAAAACTTTTAAGGGAATGAGAATAGATATGGCTAAATACGAAACGGTCATCGGACTGGAAGTTCATGTGGAGCTTCATACCAAGTCTAAAATCTTCTGCGGATGCTCCACGGAATTCGGAGCTCCGCCAAATACACATACCTGCCCTGTCTGTCTGGGACATCCGGGTGTTCTGCCGGTACTGAACCGTCAGGCGGTTGAGTATGCCATGAAAGCAGCGATGGCACTGAACTGTACGATTGGTGACGTCAGCAAATTTGACCGCAAAAACTACTTCTATCCCGATTCACCCAAGGCATACCAAATTTCCCAATACGACCAGCCTATAGGCCTGAACGGCTGGATCGATATCGAGGTGAACGGAGAGACCAAGCGGATTGGCATCACCCGTCTGCACCTGGAAGAGGACGCAGGTAAGCTGACCCACGTTGATGGCGGTTTTGCTTCATTGGTTGACTTCAACCGTGTGGGAACGCCTCTGATCGAGATTGTCTCCGAGCCGGATTTGCGCTCACCGGAGGAGGCCCGCGCCTATCTCGAGAAAATACGCGCGATTATGCAGTATTGCGACGTATCAGATGTGAAGATGGAAGAGGGCTCGATGCGCTGTGATGCCAACATCAGCCTGCGGCCGGAAGGCCAGGCGGAATTTGGCATCCGCGCAGAGCTTAAGAATATGAACTCCTTCCGCGGTGTTCTCCGGGGTCTGGAGTATGAACAATTCCGTCAGGGAGAGATTCTGGACGACGGTGGTATTGTGATTCAGGAGACCCGCCGCTGGGACGAAGCTCAGGGCAAGACTTTGTCCATGCGTGGCAAGGAAGAGGCTCATGATTACCGCTACTTCCCGGACCCTGACCTGATTGTGCTGCATATTGATGATGCCTGGAAAGAGTCGATCCGGGCCACCATTCCGGAACTGCCGGATGCACGGCAGAGCCGTTACACCGAGCAATATGGCCTTACAGCCTACGATGCGGGTGTCCTGACTTCCTCCAAGCCGCTGGCTGATTTCTTCGAAGGCAGTCTTGCCTTTACTAAGGATGCCAAAGCGGTTGCCAACTGGATGATGGGTGATTTACTGGCCTACTTGAACGGTGGCGGGTTGGAATTGTCCCAAGTGAAGATTACACCGCAAGGACTGGGTGAAATGATCGGTCTGATCTCAGGTGGAACCATCAGCAGCAAAATTGCTAAGACCGTCTTCAAAGAAATGCTAGAGAGTGGGAAGCTCCCGGCAACAATCGTAGAAGAGCAAGGTCTCGTGCAGATCAGCGACGAAGGGGCCATTAAGCAAATCGTCGAAGCGGTTGTAGCTGCCAATCCCCAATCCGTTGAGGATTATAAGGCGGGCAAACAAAAGGCGATTGGCTTCCTTGTGGGACAGGTTATGAAAGAAAGCAAAGGAAAAGCGAATCCGGGACTCGTAAACACACTGCTCACAGAAGTATTGAACAGCTGAGGTACCCGTTTCCGGGGTAATATACATTTGAAGCATAAGCGCTAGGGCTTGTCGGCAACGGCAGGCCTTTCGCGGCATATAAGGGGAATGTGCGGATGAACAAAATAATAAAGCTGGATCTGCAGGACGGGGATACACTCAGCGAGCTGTGGAGTCTTCAACACAAGGCTTACAGGCTGGAGGCTGAGATTATAGGGTTCCACGAAATCCCGCCGCTACTGGAGACCAGAGACATGCTGAGCCGCTCTGAAGAGCTGTTCTACGGCAGTTTCGACGATCATGGGGATTTAATGGGGGCTGTTGCCGTCCTTGAAGAATCGCCAGGTAAGCTGACAGTGACCCGAATGATGGTGAACCCCAATTTTTTCCGCCAGGGGGTTGCGGGTAACCTTTTGGAATATATTTTTAATCTATACTGGAAAATGGAGCAATTCATCGTTTCTACAGGTAAGCTAAATGTTCCGGCTGTAACACTGTATACCAAACATGGTTTTATTCCAGCTGGAATAGAAGAAGTGGCACCTGGCGTAGAGTTAATCGAATTTCACCGGAATGGCCGGCTTTAATGAACAAGAACCACAGTCCCGATGACAGGAGGAGTCCCAAAATGAGTCCCGAGCACAATGATTCTACTATGCTTCCCATCAAGGAGGAGGGGGAGCATGGTTCTGCCGCGCAGGCAGTAGACGACGTTCAGGAGCAGACACCGCCTTTGATTCCTCCACGCCTGAAGCGCCGTCCCCGCCGCAAACGCAAATTCATTGCCGGACTTTTGGCAGCGCTAATCCCTGGCACGGGGCATATCTACTTCGGGCTGCTTCGCAAAGGCATTTCTTTTATTTTCATTATTCTGCTTGATATTGCTGCACTGCTCTACTTCTCATCGATCGGCATGCAGATTAATGTTCCGCTGCTGATTCTGCTGGCTTTGATGATTCCGGTGCTGTATTTCTACAATGTGTTTGATGTGCTGCAGTCGGCTGACCGTCTTTTGCAGTTGCCCGGAGAGCTGGAACCTGAATTGCCGCCTCTACCCGAAAAGAATGGAAAACGGCACCGCCTCGTTAGTGAACCGGGGATTTCGTTTGGGCTGTTGCTGCTGCTAGGTGGAGCGCTGCTCTTTCTTTTCCGGCAAAAACCAGCCTGGCTGCAATATTTTATCGAGCATTATGCCGGTGTAACGATTGCACTACTGCTAACAGTTTGTGGGATAGGACTTACCGTACGGGAGATCGCCCAAGCACTGTCCTGGCAGAACGGCAATGAACGGCGCAGCCGGCGGGTGGGCAGGTACACCGCTTCCACATTGCTGGTATCGGTTGGGGTTTTGTTGTTCCTGGACTGGAGAAACGGAACCGATAATATGCTGTTCCTATTGAAATGGTGGCCAATCGTTGTGGTACTTTGGGGAGTGGAGTATCTGCTCATTTATTTCTCCGCACGGCGCCATGGACAGGGGAGGAACCGATCCCGTTCAAGAATGGATTTGCGCGGACTGCTATCCGCTGTAGTGCTCGCAGCCTGTGTATTTATGGTCTCAGAACAGGAACATTATCTGCATCTATGGAATAAGGTGAGTCTTAATTTGACCGCTGCGGCTGTGGATTACGGTGAAGCCAAGGGAAACAAGTTCCAAAAAGCTCCACTCGTGGTTCCAGTTGAATTGGATACTTCCAAAATCACAGTGGATGGCATCAACGGGGATATTCTCATTCATCGCGCACCCGTCGAGGATATCGAAATTTCAGCAACCGTGTGGGTGGATCAGCTGGAAGGGGCGGTCGCAGAGGCTATCTCGGAACAGTCCTTTGTAGAAGTAACTGAAGGTTCCAACATCAAGATCACCCCTAAGAGCAAGGCGTATGGAGATTCCGGCAAACGTCAGCCGCGGATGGATCTTGATATCTCGTTGCCTGAAGACCGCCGGTTTAATCTGGAGGTGCGGACGATGAATGGCGGCATTACCTTGCAGAATGTAGAGGCCATAGAGAATATTAATCTGGAGACGGGGAATGGGGAATTGATTCTCCACCGCATTTTTGGCAATGTCAAAGGAAAGACGCTAAATGGTGCGGTTCGTGCCAGAACGGTTCAGGGCACAGTAGATTTAGCGACAAGCGGCGGGGATATGGCGGCCTGGGATGTAACGGGTTCGCTCAAGCTTTCGACTGCTGTCGGCAATATTTCGGCTGTGGGCAGCGGAGATGAGATGAATCTGTCCAGCAAGAATGGAAACATGGAGATTAATGGGGCCAGATCGAAGCTGCATGCCGAATCACTCAATGGCAAAATCGACGTTCGCTCTTCCGACCTCGGGGGCAACTGGGATATCTATAGCGCAGTGGGTGATATTGATCTGTATCTGCCTATGTCCGGAAGTTATACCATGGATGGCTCCAGTGGTTATGGGGACATCATTTCGGATATACCAGAGCTGACCATCGACAAAAAAAACATCTCTGGAGAAGTAGGCACGGGTGAGTTTAAACTGCATGTTGAAGGAAACAGCAACCTAAATGTGAGGAAATATTGAATAAAGTAATTTTTATTATATAATAATGAATATAATATACTGACTGCGTTGACAACGTTGAAAGTCCGGTCTTACAATTACTTTAAAGTTATTATTATGTTTCTTACTAAAAGGCGGTGGCATTGATGGGTAGTGGCGTACAGCATGCATTGGAACAATTGAAGACAACCGGTGTCCGTATTACGCCCCAGCGTCATGCGATTCTTTCGTATTTGATGGAAGCAATGAATCATCCAACGGCGGATGATATTTACCGCGCGCTTGAACCGCAGTTTCCGAGCATGAGTGTGGCAACGGTTTACAATAACCTTAAGATGTTTATGGAAGCAGGGATGGTCCGCGAGCTGACATACGGTGATAATTCCAGCCGTTTTGATGCTAATGTGTCTGATCATTATCATGTGATCTGCCAGGAATGCGGCAAGATTGAGGATTTCAGCTATTCATCGCTGCATGAAGTGGAACTTCGTGCCGAGCAGGCAACAGGGTTCAAAATCCATGGTTTGCGTATGGAGCTATATGGAGTCTGCAAATGCTGTGGCGAGAAAGCGCATTAAATCTGCATCGTGTGAATTTCTTTAACGTGAGGAATCCGGTATCGGAATCCTCACGTTTTTTCGAAAATATAAGGATTTATATGTTTCACACTATAAATTATCCTTCTATTTCTCGCTGAAACGGATACTGTCCTTAGCAGGACGGTATCCGTTTCTACTTGATTTATAATGCTTTTTTCATGTGTTCCTATCATATAAGCCCAATCCTTCCAGTAGATTTACGCAACCAAAGACTCTGAGATAGCGTATACTTAAGATTGGTCTACCGCATTCTAATTCTACTAGTGATCTGGAGGTACATTTTGAATACAAGACAGAGACAAAGACGCGTCAAGAAACGCGGAGGTCTTTTTCGCCGTTTATTCGCACTTGTCATCATTGCCGCAGCAGCTTATTGGGTAGTTTTCTATGTATTGCCGAACCGTCTGCACATCGATCCCGATTGGAAAGGGCTGGAACAGCCTGTTTTTGTCAAAGGAGAGCTAACGGACTATTCCGCTTCAGGTACCGGAGATACGCTGCTTTTGCCGCTTCCGCTGCTACAGAAGTATGTAGATTCATCCATCCGTTATGAAGAAGAGACCAAATCCGTTATTTTATCGACAGACAATGAGCTTCTATATATGCAAGAAAATACAACTGCCGCCAGTCTAAACAACAAACCGCTTCAGCTTCGTCTGGCTCTAGAAGAAAAGAACGGAGTAACCTACCTGCCAGCGGACACGCTTGAAAACTTGTATGGTTTTGAGGTGGAAGAGGACAAGGATACCGGGGCTGTTCTTTTGATGACTGCTGGAGAAACTGTCCCGCTTGGTAAAGTCAAGGGTGAAGAAGGCGGAAAAACAAAAGCTCTGCGCAGTGAAGCCACCGTCCATGCTCCGATTATTGCCGACATGTCCCCTGGAACCGTGGTGAGAATTTGGAACTCGGACAATGAGGAATGGCTGTATGTGCAGATGAGCAACGGATTTGCGGGCTATGTCAAAGCAAATAATGTTATCAAGGATGGGGAGAAGAAAGTCGGTGTGAAACCGGTCACTCCCTCGCGCGCAGAACGCAGCTGGAAAGGCAAACCGGTGAATCTTTTCTGGGAAGCTGTATATGAACGCAAGCCCAACCCGGCCAAATTCGGCGACCTTCCCGGGGTCAATGTTGTCAGCCCTACCTGGTTCGAAATTGTCGATACCAAAGGCAATGTGCGCAGCAAAGCAGACAGCGCCTACGTCCAGTGGGCCCATAAGCAAGGGATGGAGGTTTGGGGTCTACTGACCAACAGCTTTAATGCCGATCTCACCACCCAGGCGTTATCAAGCTATGAGAAGCGGATGAATACCATCGTGCAGATGCTGGAGTATGCTGATCTTTACGGTCTGGATG
Organism: Paenibacillus sp. 22594; assembly: GCF_052044425.1. NCBI lineage: Bacteria > Bacillati > Bacillota > Bacilli > Caryophanales > Paenibacillaceae > Paenibacillus > Paenibacillus sp. 22594. The sequence continues at coordinate 2,504 of NZ_JBQENA010000012.1, read as the reverse complement.
GAATAAATATCGACTTTGAAAATGTCTATACCAAGGACGGAGAGAATGTTACGCAGTTCATGCGGGAGCTGAAGCCAATGGCTCAAGCCAAAAATCTTATTGTTTCTATGGATGTCACTCCAAAATCAAATAGTGAGATGTGGTCGCTCTTTCTGGACCGCAAGGCACTTGGCGCAGTTACAGATTTCCTGATTGTCATGGCTTATGATGAGCATTGGGCGTCCAGTCCTACCGCAGGTTCTGTTGCTTCGCTGCCATGGGTGGAGAATGCCGTAAGCCGCATCCTGGAGGAGGATGGTGTTCCTGCTGAGAAGCTGGTACTGGGTATTCCTCTGTATACCCGCATTTGGTCGGAAACCACGGTGGACGGAAAAACCAAGGTCAGTTCCAAAGCCGTCAGCATGAATGCCGTCCAGGAAATTCTTGCTGATAAGAAGCTGACACCTGTGCTGGATAAGAAATCAGGACAGAATTATGTGGAGTATACGGAGGATGGAGTTCTTCGCAAGATATGGATAGAAGACAAGGTGTCGTTAAAAGCGAGGGTTGCACTGGCCCAATCATTTGGGCTGGGAGGCATTGGTTCCTGGAACCGCAGCTTTGCCGTTCCGGAAGCGTGGGAAACGTTGCAGAAGATTAGCGAATAGATACCGCAACTATTGTAGACATAGCACAGGGGTCCCATTAGGGAACCCCTGTTTTTTTATAAAATATTCTGTACTTAAAAGAAAAATAGGCTAAGTTTAGCTGAATTCAAGAAATAATACGACTCGCTAATGTTTCAACTGCTGTCCTTCAAGCTGCTCCGCGGTGATCGTTGCTTGTGCGGGGTCCATCGTGAGGATGGTATGGCAGAACATACAGCGGTCCGTTTTTCCCAGCATTTTAGTCAGCTTGCGGCATTCCGGACATTCTACCTGGACTGCGCTCGTTGAAAGCATGCCGGCCCAAAAATAGATCGCCAGACTGGCCATCATGGAGATCAGACCAATGACAAGGCCAATTGCAGCAACAACCTTTCCGGCCGAACCCCAGAATACAATACCCGCTGTTCCCAGGATCATTAGACCCATTCCGAGCATGGTAAGCAGCAGTCCCCAAGTGCGAAAAGCATTGATTTTAGCCGATTTAAACTTCATGAGTATTTGCTCCTAACTGAAATATAGTTCGGTTGTCCAGGAGGAACTGATATGAATATGTAGAATATTAATATTTAAGAGAATTATAACTGACAGACGCAAATTCGCCAAATTTGATGGAGGGAAGCATGGAACTGTCCAATTTGACCTTGTTTAGTGGAGAAACATTTGACGAGAACGTCCTGGGCGCTGTAGCTCTGCATCAGACCGGCAATGCTCCGGTTCAGAGCGCGCTTCTTCATGATTTTGATGTGGTGGTACTGATGCTGCATGAGGAGCAAGAGAAGGAACGTATTATTACTCATACGATAGCCGGGGAGCGGCGCACACAGTCAGTGCATGTCGGTCTTTCTGCTCTTGAAAGAGCGGTAATGGCTGGAGATAACAATGAACTGCTTACCAGTCTGGTAGCGGGTGAAGTTATTTGGGACCCCAAGGGAATTCTAGGCGAAATGCGCCGGGAGATTATACAGTTTCAGGGGCCGCTCAAGGAACGCATACTGTTCATGGAGTTTTCCAGGTTTCTGCATATGTACGTGAAATCCAAGCGGTACATGGAAGCAGGCTTTACAATGGATGCCTATAACTGTGTATTGATTGCTTTGTATCACTGGGCACGTCTTGAAGTTAGTGAGGCAGGTTGTTTTCCTGACCCCGCAGTATGGGAGCAAGTGAAAGGCCTTAATTCGTCCGTTCATAAGCTGTATGAAGAGCTGACTGTCAGTACTGAGACACTGGATCAGAGAGTGGAGCTCATTCTGCTAGCCTGCGAATTTGCCATTATGTCCAAGATGTCCGATTGCTGCACCATATTATTGAATATTCTCGGCAGTCGTAAGGAACCTTGGAGTATAAAAGAACTCCTGCAGCATTCGGGACTTAGTCAGCTTGGCGCTGAACTGCCTCTGGTGTTGCGTAAGCTTGTATCCCGTTCACAGATTAGGGAGATTGCTTCTTGGGCCGAGGATGCCGGAGATGGTCACGCAGTACGGTACACCTTGTAAATATAAAAGAAAATCACACATGGATTAAGGAGAGGCAATTTGCTCTCTTTTTTTGTTGTTTTATTTTTTGCATGAGATGAGCAATACAGGGAATATTTATAGTTGACGCTTATGTTAATGTTGTGTTAAATTATAACTCGTCCCTCTGACGCAGGTAATAAGCTTCAAACCATGCGGAAGACAACCGAAAAAAAGAAATCAAAAAAAAGGTTGACTAAATCGAGGGTGCTATGATATATTATAAAGGTCGCTGCTGACAAGCAACGGCGAGCGGAAATGAGAATTTGATCTTTGAAAACTGAACAACGAGTGAGTGGGATTTCACGCAAGTGAGATCCAAAAATAGAGAATATTTTATTCT
>NZ_JBQENA010000011.1:0-167599 GCF_052044425.1 Paenibacillus sp. 22594 | reverse complement strand
CAAAGGTGTAGCGATTGGCATTCGCCTCGATCTTAGTGCCGTCCACAAAATAATGCTCCAGAGACACGTATTTTTCGGCAGCCAGAAACTGAAGTACGGCGGTAAATACCGTTTCGAGGACATTTCTCATCCGCTGGGAACGGAAGCGATTAAGAGTGCGAAAGTTGGGTTGCTGCCGTCCGGCCAGCCACATGAAAGGAATATTCTCTCGCACGGCTTTGGCGATTTGACGAGCCGAATAGATCGCTGAGTATAGGCGTAAATGATGACTTTGGTGAGCATTTTAGGATGATAGCTGTCGCGGCCGCCGCCGGGATAGGCAGCGTCAAAGATGGAGTCGTCCAGCCGATTGACGGCTGCGTTAACGACACGAACGAGGTGATGTTCTGGAATGTCTTCTTCCAGATCCATTGGCAAGCAAAGTTGGTCCATGGTATATTGAATGTACAAAGAAATCGCTCCTTTTTTGAAATGGTTGCTCGACACTTCCATTTTACCAAAGGGCGATTTCTTTTTGTGATTTTTGAAAGAATTGTAGGAACGTTCCCCCGCTTAAACAGCGGAGAGGACGGACTGATTGCGGAAAAGCGGTAGCGGTCGCCTTGCTCTCCGGATTTTTACCGCTACGGGAAATAAATAAAATCTGGAGAGCACAGCGATTGTAGCAACGGTCCGTTCGCGGAGCGTCCGCACCAAGTGCACAAGTCTATCCAACTCAAAAACAGCGGGGCTGTCTCAAGTAGCCATTTCATGGCTTTTGAGACAGCCCCTTTTTTCATGCTAATACCATTAATGACACGTTTAGAGAAGTTAGTGTTACTTACTTAACTAATGGGGAACGTTAGCAATAAACCAACAGTAGTTTACGATTTTATTTTTCTGTTTAAGACAGCTGTTGGTTTTTATATTGGAACCTTCTAAACGAGCTCTTTTGGAATTCGCTAGTGAGCAGTATGCGTCTACTGTTCGTTAATTTACTGCATACATAGGTAAACAGCTTTTTTGGCATTCACCCAGCTTTCAATTCAATAGCAATTAACTTTCATTTATAATCTTTTAATACCGCCCCAAGCTCGGCTGTATACTTGGTCAGCCTTAAGCTTATCTCTGTGCGCATAACATCACGGGTCAGGCCAAAGCGTTCCTGATATCCCCTGCAAAAGATTTTGTAATACACCAGGAACTCCTCCTGTTCATCTGCCAGTACCCGGATATTCCGCTGCTTCAGCTCTTTTTGCAACTGATAGGTATCCTGCATGATGCGGCGCTGAATAGTTTGACCGGCCATTAAATAGGCGCGTTTGAGGATATTGCCGGAGTTCTCGATCTCCTTCAGGCTTTTGCCAACCATTGTATCTATGTAAGGGAGTAAAATGAGGTCGCGTACCATCGTCCGCTCTCCGATCGTTATCATTTTATCTCCCGGATCCCGCTGCTGCTCCTCGTACTGTTCCACATGCTCCGTCATGATCATTTTGGTTTTCCAGCGTTCGTTGCCTTCAAGTTTACTCATTTATAATGCCCTCCAATCTGTTCAGCTCTCTCCAGGGCAACTCCGGATTCAAGTAAGGATGATGCTCTAATAAGGGCCTGGTTTCCGTACCGGGCTTTAATTCCGTCGATGGCCCGTTCCTTATTGTAAGAGCGGACCCGGTCATCGAACAGCGTAAGCTGGATCACACGATCATCCGAAAGGTGGGACAACGTGATGGCTAAGCGCCCTACAGGCAGTCCGGACCAATGGTCCACGAACAATTTCAGCGCCGCTGCGGCTACCTCATGCGTCAACGATGAAGGCTCGGGCAATGTCATCTGGCGCTCGTAGGAGTGTGAACGCTCTCCGTCTGTCTCCAAAACGGAAACAGATACCACAGCCCCCATATAACGATACCGCCGTGCCCGCTGGCACACCTCAATAACGAGCTCAAGCAGCACAACCTCAATATCCATAAGCCGGGTGTATAAATTCCAGCGCAGTGCCTTGCCATGCCCCACGGATTTGATCTGATGGCGGATCCCCGTGACCACTGGACTAGGATCTAGCCCACGCGCAGTTTGCCAATAATATTCCGCCTGGATATCACTTTGCTTGCCCATGGTCATTCGCATTCGTTGTTTAAACTCGGGCAGCTCCATTCTGGCAATATCTCCGATTGTGGAAATACCCATACGCCAAAAATTCCTGGTCATTCTAGACGCCACCATAAACATATCCTGGACCGGCAGTCTCCACAGGGTGGACTCTAATTGGTCGAAGGTAAGTTGGTATATCCCATCTTTCGTCTTTTTGGCATAATTATCTGTAGCCATCTTTGCCATAACTTTCGTAGACCCAATGCCTACCCGGGTCCAGACACCTGTCGACAGCAAAACATGGTGCTGGATTTTTTGAATCATATATTTCAGTGATCCCCCAAAATAAGCGAGTGAGCCTGTGATATCCAGAAACTGCTCATCGATGCTGTAGGGTTCCACCAGATCCGTATAGGTCCGGTAGATTTCTGATATCAAAAGCGAGACCTTAATGTAAGTTCCCATGCGGGGTCGTATGACAATTAGCCCAGGGCATTTTGTCATAGCCTCCCCCACCCGCGATGCCGTTGTTACTCCCTGAGCTTTGGCAATGGGGCAGGCGGCCAGCACAATGCCGTTCATACGGGTAGGGTCTCCGATTGCAACAGGTTTATCCCGATATTCGGGATGGGCTGCTTTTTCAACGCTTGCATAAAAGGATTGGCAGTCGGACAGTAAAATAACGCGATTCTTAGGCATAGTGCTTCTCCTCTACCCGCTGCCATACAATTTCAATCATTTGACCGTTTCGAATCTGCATAAGATCCGCCTCCAAAACAGGAACATTTGTTTGTATTATAACCACGTTAGAGATTTTTAAGCAATGGTAAAATAGAACAAACGTTCCTATTGCCGGCGATCACCTAACCTTTGATGGGATAATAGGCCGGCAGAGCTTTCACACCAGGCAAACGGTCATACGCTGGACCTACGCTGAAGTATTCATCACAGGATATATGGGAGTTTTTAAGTTCAGCGTAAATCCCCTTGGTATTAACCCCCCGGGGGGGGATATAATCAAATCAGTTGAAAGCCAAATTCACAGGAGGATTGTTATGCCGGAAGCAGTTATCATCAAAGATACCGATAATAAACAAAAAATAAAAATAATCCTAGCGCTTGCTGTACCTGCTATGATTGAGAACTTCCTGCAGACGGTTGTAGGGTTTGTAGACACTCTTTTTGTTTCCAATCTTGGTTTGAATGAGGTTGCCGCTGTGGGTGTGTCCAATGCCATCGTAGCGGTCTACATTGCTGTTTTTATGGCCATTGGAGTTGGAACTTCCTCATTGATTGCTAGAAGCGTTGGTGCAGGCCAGGTCGACCAAGCGAAAGCAATCGCTCGGCAATCCACATGGATTTCTGTTATTGCAGGTATTATTTTTGGCTTGGCTACTCTCTTCTTCGCCGAACCGTTGTTGCGTATAATGGGAGCGGAACCAAGCGTCATAAAACAAGGAGTTGTTTATTTCCAAATCGTAGCTATACCTTCTGTTTTTCTAGCCCTTATGACCATATTCGGAAGTATTCTTCGTGCGGCTGGCAATACAAAGACACCGATGAAGGTTGGGATTTGGATTAATCTTATTCATATTGTGCTGGATTATGTGCTCATTTTTGGACTTTTTGATTGGGCCGGAGGGGGGATAGCTGGCGCTGCCTGGGCAACATCAATCGTGCGAATCATCGGTGCTATAGTCTTGTACCTTTACATTCGCAAATCAAAGCTTTCATTTTCCATCTGGAAAGGCTCTGCCAGTGAGTATACAATGCCGCTGTTAAAGCTTTCGGGTCCTGCTGCAGCGGAAAGGTTAATCATGCGCTTTGGTCAGGTCTTATACTTTGGTCTGATCGTCCGTCTAGGAACGGATGTGTATGCTGCCCATGTTCTGGCTGGAAATATCGAAGTTTTCTCCTATATGCCTGGATACGGCCTTGCCATTGCAGCAACAACCTTAGTAGGGCAGCATCTGGGTGCGGAGCGAAAACAGGATGCCTACCAGTATGGCATGCTCACTGCATGGATCGCTGTAGTATTCATGGGGGTTGTCGGTGTACTTCTCTTTTTCTTCTCACCGCTTGCTGCCAGCTGGTTTACTAAAGATAAAGACGTCATTCATATGGTCACGACAGCCCTTCGAATAGACGCCTTCGCCCAGCCATTCCTTGCAATCGGGCTTGTAATTGCTGGGGCGCTACAGGGTGCTGGAGACACCAAAAGTCCAATGTATAGTACAACAATTGGGATGTGGCTGATTCGAGTCGTGGGTGTGTATGTATTATGTATATACTTAGGGATGGGGATCGCGGGGGTATGGCTGTCCATTACCATAGACCTTATCATACGAGCTGCTTTTCTGCTGTATAGATTCAGAAAACATATGCATGTGCGCCAAACCCTTCAATAAGTATTTGTGGCCCATACCAAATACCCCGCCAATTCTGGAAGGGTACAGAGGTTACTTAATATTTAATTTATTATCATGACTGCCTAATTTATTTGTAGTATGAAGTAGTCAGGGGGATAAAGACGGAGGAGCCCTCTTTAACATCCCCGGTTACAAAAAGTTTACTTACTCCGGAAATATTCACTTCTATCGTTATGAGTCCCTCCTCAGCGGTAATGTTCTGTTTCTTAAGCACCGTGTCGGTATCACTATCTATAATGGAGAAGTCTTCAATATCGTCGCCGATCGCCGCAACCTGGAGATACAGCTTCTGATATTTTTTATTGGGGTAGAGCATGAAGGAAGAGCCACGGGTTCCACTGCCGTTATCGAAATGGACATCTTTATAATCCTTGTCTTTATACACCGTTTTGTCCGGATCTTTGGTGTGATAGGACGAATCAAATCCGGCAGCAATCGATACCCCCTCTGTTTGTTCTCCTAACAAGATTGTGTTGGCTGCGGCATTAAAATTAACGGTAACGCCTAACAGGTCGGATACGGCTCTAACAGGTAAGTACGTTGTATTGTTATAAGTAATCGGAGCTACGACTGCACCACTGCCATTCTTAAGCTGGACGGGTTGGCCATCGACCTTGAATTTGATTCCGGGATTGAGGAAAGCCTTGATCTCTTGCAGGTTGGCACCGGCATATACACCTGTCCCCATCCCTCCAAGTACAGCAAAAACAGTTAGCGCGGCTGTTATCTTCTTTTTCACTTTATCAAACTCCTCTCCGTTATTTCAAATTTTGATTTCCTATATTGGAAGTATAATGAATCATCCCCTGGTATGCAATATTTTCCGGGTCTGCCCTTTTCGAGGCTGTATCAAAACCCAATATATGGTACGATCACAGTACTAGCTGTATTTAAGAGCATGAAGATTGATGCCATGCATACCGTACTATAAAGGGGCTGATCGAGATGGCTATCTTTTACTGGGCTCTTTTGGTTATAGGAATTATTGTTGTTGGTGGTTTATTAGGTACTAAAAGACGTAAGTGATCCTAAGGCTGCTATGCCCTTAATCCATAAAGATAATTACCGTACTGCGGACGAACCTCTTTCGCGAGCCGCATAGCATATCTCAAATAGTACGGGAGGTATGTTCTATGACACGGTTACTTGATGCAAGAACTTCTCAAAATGCAAGTATTGCCGGCAGCATGAATGGTGTGGGATTGACAGCCAACCAGAATGTGCTAATCGGGCAGATTGGACTAACCACTGCAGGAGCGGAAGGTCCAATCAGAGTACAACTTAACGGTGTTGCATCTTTTTTTGTGTTTTCAGGAGGATTTATCACGTTAACCCTGTTTGCTGTTAGAGGGAGTGCAGCTACTGATCCCTTAGTGGCTTCAAACCGACTTCAATTAAATCCTGGAGCAACAACACCGACTAATTTATTTCCGCTTTACTTAATATGCTCTGACTACAATCCTGCTCCAGCAGATGAGATCATCTATTCCTTATTTGTGAACAGCTCGATAAACGTTAACCGAGTAGGTCCCGAAAGTTTCAATGGATGTGCTTATTCTGATTAGGTAATTCTTGAAAAGAAGAAATCCGCCAGCCTATGGCTGACGGATTTTGTCTGTCGATGCAGCGTAGATGCTAGAGCAGAATGGTCTTCGAGATGATTACCAGCAAAATAAACAGAACCAGGATTGCACCGGTAGAAGTAAATGCACCATATCCGCCGCCGTATCCGCCAACATTTTCACCCATAATTTAATTCCTCCTTAAAATAGAGTACGGCTTAGGATATGCGGATTCCCCTCAAGCGTTTGGGCATACCGGAAAAAGATGTGGCATCAGCGATTGGTGAGCGGAATTAAATAATAACAAAGATGTAACTTTAATGACTGTTAAGAATTGCCAAGGAGGTTTAAATAATAAATAAATAGTATTTTAGAGATAGCAGTAAGGGAAGTGAAAGATATGAAAAAAAAGGACATCCAGCTTGCACTTGTTTCCAGCATGTGTCAACGTGTCCATCTGGTTAGCGGAGAAACGTATACTGGAAAATGTGAAATTAATCCGGCTGCCGACGTTTTAGAGATTATAACGAATGAGGGACGGCTTAAGCTCCCCTACTGGACCATAAAACGTTTCGTACGGCTGTAACCCCTGAGGTGAAATCCATGAGCAAATCCAAACGTTCCGATCAGGCGATCGTCTCCCTTTTACTCGGTCTGGCTTCTTCTTTGATTATCGCCTTCTTTGTCATACGCTATATAATTCAGAATGTCTCGTTTGCCCCTTAAGCTCCACGTAACCATCTCCTGATGGGAATCGGTTAATGAGGCGCGACCCGGACGTTGCTTCTTTCCCATTCCTTCACGCCAGCACACGCAGCACGTCCTCTATCTTCCGCTGATGGGAGAGTACACCATAATTCATCCAGGCCATAAAATCCACCTCGTACACGCATCCGCTGCGTACAGCGGGTAGTCTGCTCCATAGCGGTGTATCCAGCAATTCCCGCCCTTCCCCTTCCTGCCGGTCAAAGGTAATGAACAAATGATCCGCAGTCAGCTGCGACAGCTCGTCACGGGTAAGGTTCACACGCTTCTGCCCCCGGGTGAGCTCCTGGACGAGCGAATGCGGCTGCAGTCCCAGATCTTGATGCAATACGCCTCCTGTATACCCCAGCTCCCCACATCCATATAAAGTAATTCCGCAGGAGGAGATCCGTAAAAAGGCTACGCTGCTGTCCTTCACGGAGCGGCTTAGCTGCTGCCTGGCCCGCTTCGACTGCTGCTCGTAATTGCCAATAACCTCACGCACACGATCCGTCCTGCCGAAGATAGCGGCTGTGGAGTGCAGGGTTGCCCGCCAGTCCTCCTGATGAAAAGGCAGCCGGAGCAGCGGGGCAATCCGGCGGCACTCATCCAGATGCCAGCGCTGAAAGCCATCATCCAGCAGGATCAGCTCGGGCGTATAACGGGAGAGTTCCTGCCATTCTCCGGTTGAAATATCGAATGTCGGCACCTGATGGAGCCCCAGGTACTCCTGCTTCCCCCACTGGGCATGGGATAACTGAACCACCGGAACAATACCCAAGGCCAGCAGATAATCCTCCAGAAAAGGAGCGAATACACGAACTCCCTCTTGATGAAGACTTCTATATTGGCCGGGGGTTATCCCCACCAAACCTTTAAAGCGCCGGTTGAAATAGTACTCATTGCTGTAGCCGACGGTTAGTGCGATATCATGCAGACGGTCACTGGTCAGAAGCAGCTGCTGCTGCGCCCGTTCTATACGCAAGGCATTCAAATACTCCAAGGGGCTCTGGCCTGTCATCTCTTTAAAAAGCCGGGGATACCGGGCACGGCTAACACCTGCAATCTCCGCCAGGTAGTCGATAGTGACCTCTTCACTAAAACGCTCCTGTATATAACGTATGGACCGCCGCACTGCCTCATGATCATCCGAGGTCTTCAGCCCTGTGTCATTCGCGCGCATAATCAGCAGCAGCAGCTCCTGAAAACGGATATGACCCGCGAACCCTTCGATCTCTTCCGGGCTTCTGCGGCTTTGACAGATCGATTCCAGCAGCAATGCGCACTGTGAGTAAGGTCTACAGCTGACCGGACCCGGCCGAAGCATGCCGTTCTCGGGCATTCTTTCCTTTCTGCTATGTCCGCTGTTCCCGTTCCCAATAATCTCGAAGGTAATCCGATAAAAACAAAGCTCCTTCTCTTCCGCGTGAATCCGGTTGATTGAGCCAACTTCGAACAGGAACCCCGCTCCTTTTTCTAATCGAAAACGCCGTTCACCAGCTTCGACCCAGCCCTGCCCCTGCGAAATAATGATGAGCGTGTAGTCCTGAAACACTGCAATGGGTCTATTTTCGTTGAGGGATAGGGTAACAGATTCTATATTGGTTAAGCTGTAGAATAGTTTTTTGCTAATACTGTCACTCGGATTTTGCAACATTCCCCGCCTCCTAATTGAGAATCATTTTCATCATCTTAGTGTAGAACAAAAAAGAAAGCCTATCAACTATGCTGATAGACCTTCTTTGTGCTTCATCGCGCCTGGCTTCTATTTATTTCACCATAGCCTCCAGCAGATCATCTAGCTTCATCGAATTAGCCGTAATGGCACCGGATTGCCAATGAGAACGTTCCATTTTATAAATATTTCCGTTCTTCACGGCAGGCAGGTTCTTCCACAGCGGGCCATCGAGGATTTGAAGCGCCTCTTGATTCTCCGCTGTATCCCATCCCCCATTGTCAGGAAAGACAATAATGTGATCCGCTTCAAGCTCAGGAATAACCTCTTCCGATATTAGAGCCTGATAATCTGTCATCTCCGCAGCCATCGGGACTGGTGTGAGTCCGAATTGATCATAAATAACACCGGTGAACCGGTTTTTGACACCGAATAAAGCGAAGGTTTTGTCCGCGACATTCAGCCGGATAACTGCCACCTTCTCTTGTCCAAGCGCCTGCTGCAGCCTGGCTTTTCCATCCGCCACCTTCTGATCGTACTCCTTAAGCACGGCTTCTGCCTTCTCCGGAATGCCCAGTGCATCTGCAATGGCTGTCAGCACTTGTCTGGAGTCCTGCAACACCCGCTCCGGCAGACGGTAGGTGGGGGCGATCTTGGAATATTGTTCAAATTTGGCCGCATCTGCGCCGCCGTCGACGATAATCAGATCCGGATTTTTTTCCAGCAATGCCTCTATGCTACCGGAGATATCGAATTCAGGCACATCCAGATTCAAGTAATCCTGCTTGCCCCAGCTCGGATGATACCATTGAACCACCGGAGTAACACCAAGCGCTGTCAGGTAATCCTCCAGATAGATCCCTGCTACCCGCTGAGGGTTGACGGGAATTTCAACATCTCCGAACTCACCGGCAACGGTCCGTGTCCCGGCTTCAGCTGGCGTGCTGCCACCTGTATCGGCTGGCGTGCTATTTGCTGTGGCTCCATCCGCCAGATTTGTAGCTTGAACAGTGCTGGTACCTGCAGCATTATTATTGGTTCCGCACGCCGCAATTGCAGTCAATGCCAGAATAAGTACGGCTGTCCATATAAGTTTTCTACCCCATTTTACCATTGAATTATTCACTCCCGCGCTCTGCTGTGATTGATTATCATTCTCAATAATCTCAATCCCAATAGTAGCATGTCTTCCCCAGCTTGCAATGCACTTTCTCTGCAAAAATCTTATACAAACATATGAACCAGTGAAAAAATATAAGGATAGTTTATGGCATGAACCCTATACGCTTATTTTTTAAAAAAAGGCCCTGCCGATAACCGGCAAGGCCAAGTGCATACAACAGGTGTTGCTTCTACTATAACGGATAATTATTAAGAGAGTGTATGAAACCCCGGCTTCCTTTTAACGTAATGATGAAGATATTTATTAACGGAGGCGATGATTTTGCAGCAAGAAAACAGGATTTGCCCGACATGTGGAGGCAGCCATTTCACGAAGGGAGTAATGAAAAGCAGTGATGCCAACGTAAGACCGATCGGCAAACCTTTTTCATTGGGCTCTCCAGTGATTTTCACCTTTTGCAAACAATGTGGCGAAGTCGCTTCCATAAAAATTGAAAAGCCCGAGAAATTCTAGTCTGCTGCTCAACTGTCATTCTCTGTCCGAAGTAAATCGATTCCTTGTGTAAGGATAATTTGATTACCCGGCCGGTCTGCCCAGAAGATTGAATCCCCCACTCTCTCCACACCTTGACCCGAACCATAGGTTGGCGGCTTAATTCTGTTCACAAATTTGAATTCATGACCATCGAACCTGTAATGATCCATGCCTTGAGCATATTCCTTGCCATATTCATTCGATCCATGGAGATTGGCATAGAGATTATCTTTTATAAAAAAGATTCCCTGGTAACCGCCCTCACCACCAAATTTCCCTGATAAAGGGTATACTGCCTGTTGGCGAAAATCCCTGTCAAATCTTCTTATTTCATTTCTATCATGATAGACCACCCAAAATGATCCTTTATACTTAGCTATGGATTCTGCTGTACCCTGACCGATATTATATTGCTCAATTTGCTTCAGATCTGAAAGTCTATACTTCACAATTCGACTAATCCGCTCCTCTTCCGGCGGAGAGGCATTGAAGTTATAAACAGTAGCGTACAGAAATTTATCTGAAACCAAACAATCTCCAAAGGACATGAAGCGTTTCTTTCCGTCTTTGCCTGTATAAGCATTTTTCTTTTCCGTTATGTATTTCCCCGCCACTCCATACACTGAAATTGTATTGGAAAGAGCAAAGTCTCTATCCCGGTCCGAAGTGATATAAATCCTTTTTTCATCTGCACCTACGCCTTGCCAAGCGCTGAAAGGATTTTTCATTTTAATCGCAGTTATTTTTCCATGATAAGCATTTGCCTGGGAACTCACAGCAAACCATCCGCTGATCCCAGCAATTACACAAGCTACAGTCATCATTCTTCTCACGAGAACTACCTCTTTTTTTATTTTAGAATATATGGCAACAGTAAAAGTCCGAGTCCGACAGCTGCAAAAATGGATGCACCTATAGCAGAAACTACAAAGTAGGCTCTAGGCGGCTCCTTCACTGCTTTCCAGCCCTGCGTAATCCGCCAAAAGGAGTAGGGCCGGATTGCAGCATAGGCTGCCGCCGCCGTCCAGACTGCAAGAAATGCTGTGAATACCCATGAAATAGCGTTTGGCATTGAACCACTCCTCCTATTCATCCCATCAGCCACTAAGAAAAGGCCATGTTCCGCATAAATACCCCCGCCTCTTCAGGCAGGGTCCAAGCTTCCATCCGGTGTAATCTCACTATAGCCCAAATGGAACAATATGTAAATAAGAAATCGGCGTTTCATTCCCGTCCGCGACCAGGGTCCTCTCTGCCTCTTATTAATTTCTTGATCCAGGTGATTGATTTCTGCAGGATTTTATCTTACAATGGGTTCATAAACGCGCGTTTACGTAAAAAAGGGGGGCACTATGCGCAGCGAAGATATAGCAAAGCTCGCCGGGGTATCCCGAAGCACGGTTTCCCGCGTGATCAACAACTATTCCAACGTCCCTGAGGAGACCCGGGCCAAGGTGCTGAAGGTCATTGAGCAGCATCAGTATGAGCCGAACAGCTTCGCCCGGGCTCTGGCCGGCAAGAAGACCGACACGATCGGGCTTTTCGCTATCAGCATGAATGAGAAAGAGAACACGACCCGGATCTATCAGAACAATTACTTTGCGCCTTTCGTTGATGCCGTTGTCGACACTTCGAACGCCCGCGGCTGTTATGTGCTGATACACACCGTATACTCTCCGGACGATTTCCTGAAGGTGAAGCAGGCTTTCCTGCAGAAACGGATTGACGGCGGCATTATCGTCGGCACCCAGAAGGATATTGATATCGTGCGTGAGATGGTCAGTCTTGAATTTCCGCTTGTGCTGATCGATTACGACATTTCAGAGATTATGTCAGAGCATCTCGACCGCAACCATCTGGCTATCGTGAATTCCAAGGACTACGAGGGTACTGTTGAAGCAATTGAGTACCTGATCAGCCTGGGCCATGAAGAAATCGGCATGATCTGCGGCCGCATGAACACCTACTCCGGGCGGGAACGCTACATGGCCTACGAGGATACGCTGAAGAAGCACGGACTGGCGCTGAATGAGAGATTCGTCCTGAAGGGTGATTTTCTCAAAGAAACCGCCTACGAAGAGGTCAAGAAGCTGCTTGCTTCCGGTGAAGCTCTGCCGACCGCCTTCTTCTCCTCCAACGACGACATGGCTATCTCTGCGATGGAAGCGTTCTCTGAACATGGGATTTCTGTACCTGAGGACATCTCCATCGCCGGCTTCGACGATGTGCAGATGGCCTCACGCATTCATCCCAAGCTGACCTCCGTCCGTCTGCCGATTTACGAAATGTCCAAGGCTGCGGTCGAGAAAGTAATCGAGCTGTGCGATTCCCGCCAGCCGACCTTCAGCACCATCAGCTTCCCGGCGCGGCTGGTCGAAAGAGATTCCTGCCAGCCGCCGAAGAAGCAAGGCAATCATTAATTACCCAAGCAGAAACGGCTTATATTTCGAGAAACTCCCTTTCCCCCGAGGGAATTTTTTCTCAGCTTTGTAAACGCGCGTTCACAATTGAAAGGAGAGTTTTCTCTAATGAAATTCGGAACCTTTGACGACACTCGCAAAGAGTATGTAATCAACACTCCCAAAACGCCTTACCCATGGATCAATTACCTCGGCAAC
Organism: Paenibacillus sp. 22594; assembly: GCF_052044425.1. Lineage (NCBI taxonomy): Bacteria > Bacillati > Bacillota > Bacilli > Caryophanales > Paenibacillaceae > Paenibacillus > Paenibacillus sp. 22594. Next base: position 154,841 of record NZ_JBQENA010000011.1, on the reverse strand, counting down.
GAGCAATTTTTCGGCCTCATCTCTAATACTGCCGGTGGTTACACCTTCTACCGCGATGCGCGGATGAGAAGACTTACCCGTTACCGGTATAACAATATTCCGCTGGATACAGGCGGACGCTACTACTATCTGTATGACGACGGTGATTTCTGGACCCCGGGCTGGATGCCGGTAAAACGCGACCTTGATTTCTACGAATGCCGCCACGGTCTGGGCTACACTTCCATTACAGGCGAACGCAATGGTATTTCTGTGAACCAGCTCGCTTTTGTACCGATGGGCCATAATGCCGAAGTGCATCGTCTGGTCGTTAAGAACACTGGCTCCGCAAAGAAATCCGTGAAGCTGTTCTCTTTTGCCGAATTCTGCCTGTGGAATGCCAATGATGATATGACCAACTTCCAGCGCAACCTCAGCACCGGCGAAGTTGAAGTGAAAGATTCCGTTATTTATCACAAAACCGAATACCGTGAGCGCAGAAACCACTACGCTTTCTATTCTGTAAATAAAGAAATCGCCGGCTTCGATACAGACCGCGAGTCCTTCGTGGGTATGTACAACGGTCTGGACGCTCCGCAGGCAGTTGCTGCCGGTGAAGCTACCAACTCCGTTGCCAGCGGCTGGTCGCCGATCGGCTCCCATGCTCTTAACATCACGCTGGAACCAGGTGAAGAACAAAGCTTCATCTTTGTACTCGGCTACATCGAGAACCCTGAAGATGAGAAATGGGAATCCCTGAATGTCATCAACAAGAAACCGGCGCAGGCTGTAATCGAGCAATTCGCTACAGATGCTCAAGTGGATGCTGCCCTGACAGTTCTGGCTGCACACTGGGACAACCTGCTGTCCAAATATCAGATTCAGAGCAGCGACGACAAGCTTAACCGTATGGTTAATATCTGGAACCCGTACCAGTGTATGGTTACCTTCAACATGTCCCGTTCCGCTTCCTACTTCGAATCGGGGATTGGCCGCGGTATGGGCTTCCGCGACTCCAATCAGGACTTGCTCGGCTTCGTTCACCAGATTCCAGAGCGCGCCAGAGAACGTATTCTTGATATCGCCGCTACCCAGTTCCCTGACGGCAGCGCGTACCACCAGTACCAGCCGCTCACCAAAAAGGGCAACAATGAAGTCGGCTCCGGCTTCAACGATGATCCGCTATGGCTGATCTCGGGAACGGCTGCCTACATCAAGGAAACCGGCGACTACTCGATCCTCGATGAGCAGGTTCCTTTTGACAGCAATCCGGATCACACAGCTACCCTGTTCGAACACTTGAAGCTGTCCTTCGAGCACGTAACCAACAACCTCGGACCTCACGGCCTGCCGCTGATCGGCCGCGCGGACTGGAATGACTGTCTGAACCTCAACTGCTTCTCCACCGAGCCGGGCGAATCGTTCCAGACGACTGAGAATATCGCAGGCGGCGTAGCGGAATCCGTGTTTATCGCAGGTCTGTTCGTCTTTGTCGGACCGGACTATGCCGAAATCTGCCGCATGCGCGGACTGGATGATGTAGCTGCAGACGCGGTTGCGAAGATCGAGAATATGAGTGCTATCACACTGTCACACGGCTTCGACGGCGACTGGTTCCTGCGTGCATATGACCACTACGGCGACAAGATCGGCAGCAAGGAGAACGAAGAAGGCCAAATCTTCATCGAGCCGCAGGGTATGTGCGTAATGGCGGGTATCGGTGTTGAGAACGGTCAAGCTGCCAAAGCGCTGACTTCCGTTCAGGAACGTCTGGATACGGATTACGGTATCGTATTGCAGCAGCCTCCGTACTCCAAGTACTATCTGAACCTGGGTGAAATTTCTACGTACCCTCCGGGCTACAAGGAAAATGCCGGTATCTTCTGCCACAACAACCCTTGGATCATGATTGCTGAAACCGTGCTGGGCCATGGCGATAGAGCGTTCGATATCTATAAGAAAATCGCCCCGGCTTACCTGGAAGATATCAGCGAAGTTCACCGTATGGAACCTTACGTGTACTCGCAGATGATCGCCGGTAAAGATGCCGTACGCCACGGGGAAGCTAAGAACTCCTGGCTGACAGGTACCGCTGCATGGAACTATGTAGCGATCACACAGTCCATTCTCGGAATCCAGGCTGATTTCGCCGGTCTGAAAGTAGATCCTTGTATCCCTGCTGAGTGGGACGGCTTCGAAATCACCCGCGTCTTCCGTGGAGATACTTATGTGATCAACATCAAGAATCCAAACCATGTCTCCAAAGGCGTAGCCAGCCTCACCCTAGACGGCGCAGCTGTTGAAGGCAACGTTATCGCTCCTGTCGGCGACGGCGCCGTGCATCACGTTGTTGTAGAACTGGGCTAATCCGCTTTCTGCTCCGCGGGTACAGCCTATCCATTTAAGAGTTTCACTGCGGGACTCTTCCTTGTAAAAGGAGGGGCCCGTTTTTGTGCGGATCATAACTTCATGGCGCTAGCCCAACAATGAAAACAGCGGCAAGCCAGGACGAATATAGTCCTAGACTGCCGCTGTTTTATTTGAGCCAATGTCCCCGTTAACCGAATGAACTGTTCGATGATATCATATTACAATTCTAAAGTTTTAAAGAGAAATGGTTTACCTTTTAGGTAATTTCTTATTATGGCTTGGGCATAAGGCTGCTCTTCCTTAAGCCCCTCTGTTTCCCTCGGGTCAGGGGCATGGTGACAATAATTTTCGATCATGACCATCACAGTAAAACTCTCCAACGCTGGGAGCCAGTCAGCTTCTAATCTCATAATGGTCTCGTAACCCTTAATTACTAATTCCCTTTGCAATGGATGCAGCCCTAGAATTGTATGAGCTATATCATAAAGATAATAACCAAATCCACATCTTCCAAAATCGATTGGACGGGGTTCACCATTATGAAAAACAATATTGCCTTGGTGCAGGTCCCCATGAATTAATCCATAATTTCTGCTATCTCTTTGATGCCGGGTAATCCAAGAGAGTATCCTCTCAGCGGCCAATTGATACAATTGGAACTCTACATCTGTCAGGAACCGATCATAATATTTATTCAAACGGTTCATAGCTCGCCTAAAGCTCTGCTCTCCCCAATTGGGCCGCACGAAATTAGGTGTCAACTCAAATTCCTGTGATGTTTTATGGAGTTGTGCTAAGAGAATCCCCTCTTTAAAGATTTGCTCATCAGCAAGTCCTCCACTCGCGTTCGTTCCCTCTAACCAACGCATCAACGAAGCGTAACTATAGTCACCATCCTCCAGATCGATTCTTAGAGTTTTGAAACCGTTGCGGTCTAATATTCCTTGGGGGATGGCAATATCAATCTTCTCATTCAAATACTCAAGCCAATCGATCTCAGATATTATTTCTTCTTCACTCATTCCCGAATGAATACGGAGTAAAAAGGACCCTTCCTTACTTGTATCAATTTGAAATGTACATGTATCGGAGAATTGCATAAAACGTATGTGCTCCCAGTCCAAGTTGTAATGTTGAAGCACCTTCAAAGCTGATAGCTTCGACTGCGAGATTGCCTGCTCTATTTCATTTTCAGATGCCATCATAAATAACCCGCTCATCACCTTTCTTCAACACTGGGTACACCATTAGAGTTTAGTACATATCGGGATAATTCTCCTAAATCATCAAGGATCACGTCTGCATCAACATAACCTGAAGTATCTGTTTCATTTCGTTTCCAAGCTGCCTTCATACCAACAGCCCGGCTTGCTCTTATATCGTTTTCAGAATGGTCACCTACGAAAAGAGCTTCCGTTGCTTTCACTGCGAGTCTTGATAATGCTCTAATAAAAATTGCCGGGTCAGGCTTACGTAATTCTTCCCATTCCGATATAAGTACTTCGTCAAATAAGTGCCTGATCCCCAGAGATTTAAAATTATCATACTGGAATTGTCCATATCCATTAGAAATAAGGTCTACCTTTATGCCGCTGTTTCTTAGTTCTGTAAGCATATTCATCAAATTTGGATAGAAAATCCATCAACAAGTTGCTCATAAACTTTATCTTTCCAAACGTATCCGTGATTATCGAGTTCTATAAAACGTTAAGCATCAATCCGCCATCTCTGGTGGACGACGAAAAAGTGTTGCCTTCTCAAAACTATAGGCGATGCTGATTAGCGTAGGCTCACTGAAAGCCCTCCCGGAAAAGACAACACCAAATGGCCCCTGCGTTGAATCTCCATCCGCATCTATTGTTCCTTTTGCTGAATAACCGGCGGGCACGGTAATAAGTGGATACCCTAACCGGGCAGCTATATACATACCATCAATGTCACCGGGTAACATTAATGCGTCTAAACCGTGTTGATCGAGTGCATTGTCAATCCCTTGCGCTACAGCCAGATGATTATATTCTTGACGTTTAAGCTGATAGGTTGTCTCGATTAACGCATTTTGTTCTGAGCGAATGAGATTATCTTGGCCAAATTTCAATGCGGACGCAGCGTGTTTCTGATTATATTCAATCAGTTCTTGAAGAGAATGCACGGGGATATCCGGGTTCAATTTCGATAAATAGCGATTCAGGCCTGTTTTGAATTCGTAGCAGATTACCTCATTGTTCCATGGATGCTCCTCCAAATGGAGGTCCACAGGATCGATAACTGTGGCACCTTGCTTACGCAGAACTTCAATGGCGGCTTCCATGATAGAAAGTCTTTCTTCATCCAATGACCGATAGTAATGTCTGGGAATCCCAATACGGGCTTTACGCAGAAAGTCCCGGTCGAGATAAGTTGTGTAATCATGAAAAGTAGGATGCGGACTATTCCATGTTGCCTTATCGTTTTCGTCAACCCCGGCGATTGTCCCGAGTAAAGTTGCTGCATCAGTAACTGTCCTGCAAATGGGTCCTGGTGTATCCTGACTTATGGAGATCGGGATAATACCGCTGCGGCTCGCAAGTCCTACAGTAGGCTTTATTCCGACGAGAAAATGTTGGCTGGCCGGCCCAATGATCGAACCCGCAGTTTCTGTTCCTATCGCTGCTGCTGCCAGGTTTGCTGCTACCGCTGCAGCCGATCCGGAACTTGACCCGCTGACGAAAAGCTTACCAGGTCCATACGGATTCAATACATACCCGCCTCTGGAACTGTATCCAGCCGGCATACGGTTAGACATAAAATTCGACCACTCAGTCATATTAGCCTTACCTAGAAGAACTGCGCCGGCAGCTCGGAGCTTTGCGGCAATGAACGAATCTTCAGGAGCAAACGACTCAGCTAATGCGATTGAACCAGCGCTCGTATGCATCCGGTCATGCGTATCGATGTTATCCTTAAGCAGGAGTGGAATTCCGTGCAGCGGCCCTCTACTACCTGTTAAATTTCGCTCAAGGTCAAGATTCCTGGCTATTTCAAGCGCATCCGGATTGATCTCTAATACCGCATTGATCAAAGAATTATAACTATGTATGCGTTCTATATATGCAAGTACGAGGGCTTCGGATGTACATTCACCCGAAGACATTGCACTTTGCATGCTCACCATATCGGCTTCCAGTATCCAAGCTTGTAAGTTGATGCGCATATCTAAATACCCCCACTACTGGTATATTTTCGTACAACCGTAATGGTAACATGCTGCCTTGCCAAGGGTATAGGGAAAGTTTTAATTAAATAATAAAGTATCGTTATCATAAGCTTCTGGACCTAACAAATACAAGTACAAAAACCACCCGTTCGTCCGCTGCTCAGCGGTACGCCGGGTGGTTGAGGTTATTTGGAAATTGTCTGATGCACACGGTTCAGGAAATGCCCCAGCAGTCTACGCCTTGCTCTCCGGGATCCACACCTTCATCTCGCCGCTGCCGCGGTTGCCCCATAGGTAATAGGGAATGGCTGTAATCTCTGCGGCTGCCACAGGTGCCTTCGTTTTGCTGTATAAGCCTCCGCTCCATCCTGCCTGCTCTATCCGGCTGCCTTTGCCTTTTACCACTACTGCACCGCCCAACAGTGAATCTTCAAAGTGCTCCGTGAACGAAGCAGCTCCATCTATCGCAATCGAGCTCAGCGGCGCGCCGTTATCGGCCTCCTCCAGGCAATAGACCAGCGGGCCCCGCTGGATGGCTGTCTTCCCGGCATCTGCACGCAGCTCAGGATGGGCATACACCCGGTGCGCTTCCATAGGCAGCTTCAGCTCGATGATATCCCCGGCGTTCCAGACTCTGTGAATTACGCAGTACCCCTGTGTCATATTCTCATCCACACTCAGCTTCTCGCCGCCCACCCGGATCTCCGCACCGTTGCTCCAGGAAGGAATCCGCAGAGCGAGGCCGAACTCTCCCGGCTGAGCCGGGTTCACCTTCAGCGTGACTGTTCCTTCCCACGGGTAGCTGCTCTGCTGACTAACCCTTACTTCTGTCCCGCCCAGTGTTGTCTTCAATTCACTGCCAATGTATAGGTTGGTATACAGCGTGTTGCCATGAACCGTATAGATATACTGATTCAGCGAGGTCAGCAGCCGGGCTACATTCGGAGGGCAGCAGGCGCAGCCGAACCAGCCCTGGCGCTCGGATTTCACATGATGCTTATCCGGATTGCAGGTGCAGGCCTGAGGCCATACCTCAAGCGGATTCACATAGAAATAGTGTTTGCCATCCTGTGCCATAGAGCCAAGAACGTTATTATAGAGCGCCCGCTCCATCACATCCGCATAGCGCGCATCCGGTTCCAGTTCCAGCATCCGCCGGGCAAAAAAGATCAGTCCGATCGAAGCGCAGGTCTCTGCATAAATCGTGTCATTGGGCAGGTCGTAGTCGAAGGTGAAGGCCTCACCCTGATATGTGGAGCCGATACCTCCGGTAATATACATCTGCTTGCCCGTCATGTTGTTCCATAATCTGACGCAGGCATCGCGCAAGGCTTCATCTCCGGTGATCGCTGCCAGATCTGCCATCGCCGTATACATATAGACCGCGCGGACGGCGTGCCCCACCGCCTTACTCTGCTCCCTCACCGGGAGATGGGCTTGATTATAGGACGGATCCATGCTGTCTGTCGGTGTACCGCTCCAATGCGTAACCCGGTTACGGGCTTCCCATTCCTGTCGCAGGAAATTCGGCTCCTGGCCTCTCTGATCAATAAAAAAGCTGCTTAGCTTCAGATATTTCTCCTCACCTGTCAACCGGTACAGCTTCACCAGGGCAAGCTCGATTTCCTGATGTCCGTCATAGCCCTTCAGCTTGCCTTCCTCCGGTCCAAATATGGAATCGATGTGATCGACCATCCGGCGCATAATATTCAGCAGCTTGTCTTTTCCCGTCGCTTCATAATAAGCAACCGCAGCCTCAATAAAATGGCCTGCACAGTACAGCTCATGGCAGTCCTGCAGGTTGGTCCAACGTTTGCCGGGTTCCTTAATGGTAAAATAGGTGTTCAGATAGCCGTCCGGCTGCTGCGCTTCAGCGATCAGGTCAATGACCACGTCAGCCTGGGACTCCAGTTCCGGGTCACGCTTCAGACGGAGCGAGTAGCCTACCGCCTCCAGCCACTTGGCGACATCGCTGTCCTGGAACACCCAGCCGTGAAACTGCCCTTTTTTTCTCCCGGCGGCAATTTCGAAGTTAGCAATCGCACGGCTCGGCTCCGCATTCGGCACACGGTCGTGCAATGCCTCATACTGATAGGGAATGACCACATCCTGCACCAGACGGATATAACGCCCCCAGAATTCATCCTGAATGGTTACGGACGGTTTGCCCGCTGCTTGATGAATCTCCGATATTTTGTTCATTTTCCACTACTCCTCCATATTTATTTTCTTCTCGCTAATTGCAATTATAGACGGTAAAATAAATAAAAAACAGGATCAGAAACAACCCTGTTTTTGTACTATTTCACACTGAGGTCTTCGCAGGCGTTTCCAACAAATAACCGATTATTAAGGAGCAGAAAATGGCACATAATCCATCCTATATCCATCTGGCGGCACCGCCCTTTCCGTATTTTCTGGAAGGCGACCGTACCTTATATCAGCCTGGGGATCAGCATCCCAGCCGCAGCCGCATGGGAAAATTCGATCTGCTGATCGTTGAACAGGGCTGTTTGTTCATTGGAGAAGAAGATAAGCAGTGGGCGGTGCCGGCTGGGCATACCCTTCTCCTGCTGCCCGACCGCTACCATTATTCGGTCAAGCCCTGTGAAGAGACAACCTCCTTCGTATGGCTGCATTTTCACACCGTAGGTGAATGGATTGAGGCCGAAGGTGAACCGGTATATGCCAGCCGGGAACATCACTTCCAGCAGTTCCTCACCCACCCCTATACCATCCGTGTGCCGCAGTTCGGTCCGCTGCCTGATCCTTTGGAGCGGAGCGGCCAGGCCGAGCTGCTGTTGCAGCTGAACCGTGGAAGACGTTCCAGCGCGGTATGGCAGCAGCAGCGGATCTTCGAGGATATACTGCGGATGCTGGATCTCGCGCAGCAGGATACGGGAGGAAGTCCTGCCGCAGAGATTGCCGAGCTGACCGAAACCTATCTGCGTAATCACTATTCAGAGCCGCTGACCAATGTCAGCCTGGCTGATGCGCTGCATTTCCACTATAACTACCTGGCCCGCTGCATGAAGCGGGTCTACGGGCTGACTCCCATGGAATATTTAACAGATTACCGGCTGGAGCAGGCCAAACTGCTGCTGCTCAAGACGGAGATTCCCATCGCCGGCATTGCCGAACGCACCGGGTTTGAGAGTACGGCCTATTTCTCGCGGCGTTTCGCCCACAAAGTGGGCATTTCACCGCTGCGCTTCCGCAAACGCTATTCCCGCTAAACTCCGCGTCATGGAATATTCGGCTCAGCTAGAAGAAGCGAAAGATACGCCAAAGATTAGGAAGCAGTACTAGCGCCCCTCCCCGCTAACCCGGAATTCATGCAGGTCCCGGTTATAGGACAATCCCCGGATTCGGACGGAGTGGGGCGTATAGGCTCTAATGGGCCCCCCGGGCTCTACAATCCCTGCTCCGCTTTTTACTGCTACAGTTACATTGACCTCCGACAGCGCGGCAGCCAGCAGCTCCATATCACTTACCAGCACTTTATAGATAAAGCTCATTCGTATCACTCCTGCCTTGCGTGTAAATTTCAAGTATGCTTGTCATAAGGCTTCGTCACCCGAATAAAACCTTTTCCGCCGGACATGCTAAATTACGTTCATAATCTTATTGTAGAGGGGTATGTAATCATGGGAGTTCTTAACGGCAATCCTAAAGACGAACCTTTGCACTACGGCGAAATTTTCAATCTCTGGACGTTCTCGGCCGCAGCCAAAATGGCCATGTCCACCTATCAGGCTTATCATTACCATGCCGGGGACCAGGATCTGAAAAAGATCATTGATGACCTCATGGATCAGGCCCAGCATGAAATCAAAGACTGTGACAAGCTGCTGAAGAACAATGGGTTTACACCTCCCCCATCTCTGCCGGACCGCCCCTCTGTCAAGCTGGAGGATATTCCGGCTGGAGCCCGGTTCTCTGATCAGGAAATTGCCGCAGCCCTTTCAAGCGGTGTCTCACTGAGTCTCGTCGTATGCAGCCAAATCATGGGTATGTCCATCCGCGAAGATATCGGCATGATGTTCATGAAGATTCATGCACAAATGGCTGCTTTTGGCTTGGCTCTGCTGAAGCTCAACAAGGAGAAAGGCTGGCTGGTCCCTCCCCCGCTCGAGCTCAAGAAGCGGGAACCCGTTCACGCCTAAGATTTCAGACTGTTTATCCTGCGCAAGCAGGATTTTTTGCTTTTCAGCTATTTTTTTCCATGGATACGCATATTCATTAAGACATGTTCTCCCTGAAGACATGCCTTAAAATCTGGAGATGTTGAATATGCGATATTTACCAAAATATGCCATCATCCTGCTGTCCAGCTTGCTAATTGCCGCAGGCACGAACTTCTTTCTGGTTCCCTACAAAATACTTGATGGGGGAATTATCGGCATCGCCCTCATTATTAATTATATTTCTGGAACAAAAATCGGACTTGCCATCGTCTTATGCAGTCTCCCGGTCTTTTTGCTTGCCTGGATTAAAGAGCGGGATATCTTTTACAGCAGTGTGCTGGGGCTCATGGTTTCCTCCTTTCTGATCGAGCTTCTGGGACCGCTTCAATACTACTTTCTGTATTATGTGGAGCTTGGTTCAATCTCCAGCGCGATTATCGGCGGGTTCCTGATGGGCAGCGGCCTTGGGCTTATGCTGCGGTTCAATGCGAGCACAGGCGGTACCGATCTGCTGGCCAAGTTCATGAAGCGCTACATTCCGCTTAATGTGGGGGTCATCATTTTTTTAACGGATATGCTGATTATTGGCGCAGGCGGCCTGCTGATCTCCAAGGAAACTTTTTTCCATTCCATCCTCACCATCCTCTCCGGCGGAGTGGCAACGGGTCTATGTACCCTTGAAGACGGATAGCAGAACTAGAACAAAATACGCATATTTACGATCATACGTTCCCATTGTAATAAAAGCAAGACCCTGCGCCGGCTGGACAGCAACCAGCCGCTGGTCTTATGCGGAAGATCCCGCACAGCACAGCGGCATTGGGTTGGCACAATGGGTTGGACACTTCGAGGAAAAGGAAAGCTCTATTGCAGCATGGATAACAGCAGCCGAGGAATTGCAGAGAGTGCAGCCTGCTTCTCTACAGCACCCAGTTCGTAAGCTGCTTTCGGCATGCCGTAGACTACAGACGAGGCTTCGTCCTGCCCGATCGTACGTGCACCCTTGCGGCGCAAGGCGAGGAGCCCCTTCGCCCCGTCATAGCCCATCCCGGTCAGCAGAATGCCGATAGCCTGTGCGCCAGCCGCTTTTGCCGCCGACTCAAAGAGCACATCTACGGATGGGCAATGCCCATTCACTTTCGCTCCGGCCGCACACTCCAGCCGATACTGTCCGCCAATCCGCCGCAGCCCAACCTGCTTGTCTCCGGGAGCCACCAGAACCTTGCCTGGAGCAACGAGGTCACCATCCTCGGCCTCTTTGACTGTGAGAGCCGAGCTGAGATTCAACCGGTCGGAAAACATGCGTGAGAACACAGGCGGGATATGCTGTACGATTACAATTCCCGGCATATCCGGCGGCAGCACATTAAGTACACTGGCAATCGCCTCTGTCCCGCCGGTAGAAGCACCAATAACAATCAGCTGCTCCTTGAGGGAACGGCCAGGGCCATCCGTTCCGGCACGGGACCAACACCCCGCTCCGCCAGGAAGGGCAGGCTGCGCTGGTGCCAGAATCTTCGCTTGGGCAGCATTCTTGATCTTAATGATCAATTGCTCCAGGAAATACTGCACACTGCCCGGTGAATTCATATCCGGCTTTGCTTCAAAGTCAACGGCTCCGGCGCTTAACGCCTCAAACACCGCTTCCGTCACGCCGCTGACGACGATAACCGGAATCACATATTGCGGCAGCAGACGGCGGATAAACTCAATGCCATTCATCTTTGGCATCTGCACATCGCAGATCATCACATCCGGCCGCACACGCAGCAGTTCGTCCCTGGCTTCAAACGGATCTCCCGCCTTCGCCGCCACTTCTATACGCGGATCGGAAGTGATCCCCCGGGAAATCACTTCCCGGAACAACACAGAATCATCCACCACCAATACCCGTATGGTTCGGGTATTCTTCATAAGTACATCTTTCCTTCCTTACAGCCGGGCTGTTATTTGCGGTAGACTGCAGGCATGATATAACGGTAGTCTGTAAGCCCGCGGTCGAGTGACTCCGAATGGCCGATGAAGAGATAGCCTCCGGGTTCGGTCCATTCATAGAATTTGCGTACCAGCTTATAGCGGGTGGCATGATCGAAATAGATCATGACGTTACGGCAAAATATAGCATGAAACCGCCTGGTAAATGGAAACCGCTCCTCCATCAGATTAAATCTGCGGAACAGCACCTGGCTCCGCAGATGCGGCTTCACGGAATACCTGCCTTCTGCCAAAGGTTCAAAATACTTTTTTCTCCAGCTATCGGGCAGCTCCTTCATGGCGCCTGCTGCATAACTGCCTCTACGCGCCGTTTCAAGCACGGCACTGCTGATATCTGTGGCAAGCAGCTGTGTATCCCAGCCGTTCCTTCCGCCGCTAAAAGCTTCATCGATGATCATGGAGAGCGTGTACGGCTCTTCTCCGCTGGAGCAGCCGGCACTCCATACCCGCAGATCACGTTCGCCTGTCCGCTTCATCAGCTCAGGAAGGACATGGTGCTGGAAATAGGAAAAATGCTCGCTCTCCCGCATAAAAAAAGTATGATTAGTACTGATCTTGTCCACAAGCAGCGCAAGCTCGGCGGCGCTCCCTCCTGTGCGCAAAAAGCTGTAATATTCGCTGAAGCTGATCATTCCCTTATCCTGCACCATTTGTTGAAGCCTGCCTGCCATCATCGCCCGTTTCTCCGCTTTGAGGTGAATGCCGGCACGGGCCTTAATAAACTCCGCCAGTTCGGCAAATTCCCGGTCTGTCATCGGAATCATAGGCTGTATTTGCCGAACTCGTTATCGCTGAGGGCAATCGTAACGGGAGCCGCAGGCGTACTTTCTTTCACCCATGAAGACGCTGGCACTTTTGGGCCGGCCTGCTTGTTTCTCGACATCTGCTCCAGCATCCGCAGAACGTCAGGGTTCAAATCCTCCATGCCCGCAAAAGTGTTCTGGGTCTGCTGCTTCAGCTTGAACCTTGTTACCTGCTCGCGCATCAGCTCCGCCTGCCCAGCAAGCTCTTCACTGGCTGCCGCGGTCTCCTCTGATGTGGCCGAGTTGGTCTGAACCACCTGCGAGAGCTGCATCACCCCTTGATTAATCTGGCTGATCCCTGCGGCCTGTTCTGTGGAAGCCGCTGTAATTTCAGAGATAATCTCTGCGACCTTGGAGACATCACCAACAATCTGCTCCAATGCGGATGCCGTCGCAGCGGCGATTTTGGTGCCTCCCTCCACCTTTTTCATGGAGCTCTCGATCATAGCCGTAGTTTCTTTAGCAGCACCTGCCGAACGTGCTGCCAGATTACGCACCTCTTCGGCCACAACCGCAAAGCCCTTGCCATGCTGGCCTGCCCTAGCCGCTTCCACTGCAGCGTTCAGGGCAAGGATGTTCGTCTGAAAGGCAATTTCGTCAATAACTTTAATAATTTTGGAAATACTATCCGAGGCATCATTGATCTGCTCCATAGCCACCAGCATATCCTGCATTTGCGTATTGCCCTGCACGGCGTTGTTCATAGCTCCTTGGGCCAGCCTATTTGCCTGCTCTGCACTGTGGGCGTTACGTGAAGTCTGAGCGGCAATTTCTTCTATGGACGCAGTCAATTCTTCAATGGAACTGGCCTGCTCTGTTGCGCCTTGCGAAAGCGCCATGCTGGATTCCAACATTTGTTTTGAACCGGAAGCCACCTGCTCGGACGCCCCCTGAATGCTGCTCATTACCTCATTGAGAGTGCATGACATACGCCGGAAGGATTTGGACAGCTTGCCAATTTCATCATTAGCCTCATTCCGAATCTCTACATTCAAATCACCGTCTGCAATCCGGTCCGCAGCATACACCAGGTTGACCACAGGTTTACTGATCATACGGGATATGACAATACCCAGGAGCGCCGCCAACACCATAGCCCCGGCTACAACTATCATTAACACCAGGATGGTCCGGGCAGCCCCATCGGAGTACGCTTCCGATTTTATCTTGCCGTTCGTCTCTTTGCTCGCGAACAGGTCATCGATATATTCATTCGCCTGGGCAACTATGGAAGAACTTTCCCTATAAAAGTAAGTGAGCGCTTCTTCCCGTCCGGAGGCTTCAGATATTTCAATGGCCTTATCACGTAACTTGTCATACTCGATAACAACCGCTTTTAAATTGTTAAAAACAACACGGGTCTCCTGGGATTGTATGCTCTTACTAAAGTCGTCCAGAGAGGCTGTGAGCTGAGTATCCAGCGCTTTGATTTTTTCAAGAATCTCTGCTTTGTTCTGAGTGCTATGGTTAATCAGCACATCGCGGGTCAGCGCACGGATCTTATGAAATTCAATGCCCGACTTTCCTATATCCCCCACACCTATCCCGTAATTCACATACAAATCCGAATAATTGCGGTCGATCCGTTTCAGGTTCACTATACCCACAACCCCTACAACACCAGCCATAATAGCAACAATAATAAACGAAGAGATCAGCTTGGTACCTAACTTCATGTTGTTGAACCATTTCATCATCATCTACTCCTTATTCTTTCGGCTATAACGCAGTTCCCGGCAGTTCGACTTCAGCGTCCCGTAGCAGCTTGGCGCAATCTACTAGCAGTTTTACCCCATGTCCGGTCTTCCCTATGCGCGTTACAAATCCCCCGCCACCCGGTGAATCCGGTGCAGATACAATCTCCTCCGGCAGAATAGGCAGCACCTCCGATACGCTCTCCACGATCAGTCCCAGTACCTCGTCCAGAATATCGATGACAATTATGCAGGTGCGGTCATTATAGGGTTCCGGGTCCATATGAAAGCGCATTCTCACATCCATCACAGGGATAATCTTGCCGCGCAAATTGATAATCCCTGTGATATATTCCGGCAGATCCGGAATTGCGGCAATCGGTTGGATTCCGATAATTTCTGTTACATATTGAATCTCAATCCCGTAAAATTGGCTGCCTAGTGAAAAAATCAAATACTTATCCCGCTGGGTATCCTCCTCCAGCGTCTCTTCGTATGCATTGTGTCCAGACACAAAGAACACCTCCTAAACTTGTCTGTTAACCCACATTCTTATCATTTATGATTCATCGATGAAGCCAGACGGATAACGTCCAGGATTAGACTGATGCTCCCGTCACCCAGCAGCGTGCAGCCGACAAAATGCTTGCTGCCCGCACTGCTCAAAATATAATCAGGGAGTGCCTTCACCACCACCTGCTGCTGGCCAAGCAGTTCGTCCGCAAGCAGACATACACTGCGGCCCTCATCCTCTACCATGATGAGAATACCCTCGTCTATGGGATCACTATGGTGCGATATACCGGATAAATGATGCAGGCGAAGCACCGGATAGCAGTTACCGCGCACCATGATCCACTCATTTCCATGTGGGTCACTCAGCAGATCCTTCGCATTTGGCTTGAAGGAGCGGATGATGGATGCCGTTGGAAGTGTAAAACGCGAGTCCCCGACACCTACATTCATTCCATCGATAATTGCCAGTGTTAGCGGAATTCTCAAGGTGATTGT
The DNA here is from genome assembly GCF_052044425.1 of Paenibacillus sp. 22594. NCBI lineage: Bacteria > Bacillati > Bacillota > Bacilli > Caryophanales > Paenibacillaceae > Paenibacillus > Paenibacillus sp. 22594. Next base: position 139,606 of record NZ_JBQENA010000011.1, on the reverse strand, counting down.
GGAGCCTGCACCCGGAATGCTGTCTACGGAAGCGGTGCCCCCGACTTTTTCCAGATCCTTGACAACAACATCCATGCCCACTCCCCGCCCGCTGAACTCGCTGATACTGTCCTTGGTCGAGAATCCCGGATGAAAAATCAGCCTAAAAATCTCTTTATCGCTCATCTCACGTTCATCCCGGGTCAGCAGCCCGTTCTCCAGAGCGCGGGCAACAATTTTGTCCCTATGCAGCCCTTTACCGTCATCCCGGATCATCACCATCACATCTCCGCCGGAGTGCTTGGCTTCAAGTGTTACGGTTCCACTTCGCGGTTTGCCCGCAGCCAGACGCTCGGCAGGCATCTCAATCCCATGATCCAGTGCATTGCGCACCAGGTGCATCAGGGGATCGGACAGATGCTCGATAATATTCTTGTCCACCTCTGTCTCTTCGCCAAGAATAACAAGGGCAGCCTCCTTCTCCAGCTTCCGGGTCATATCTCTTATGATCCGGCTCATTTTATGAAACGTGGCAGCTAGGGGCACCATACGCAGTGACATGACCACATCCTGCATTTCCGCCGAAATCTTTCGCAGCTGTCTGGCCGCTTTGTTGAAATTGCTAAGCGATCCGCCCACACCGGCCAGGTCGGGATTCTGCGTTACCATGGCTTCGGCAATGACCAGTTCACCGATCAAGTCCATCAGATTGTCCATTTTAGCGACATTCACGTTAATCATGGTCTGTGGAGAGGAGAAGGGCGGGCCTCCCTCTTTGGGCTTCTTCTCCCGGGCCGGCACAGTCGGAAGCTTCTGCTCTGGAGCCGTCAATTCAATAGTCTGTGACGCCGTCTCAGGCGCTTCAGGCAGTGCCGGGAGAACAGCAGCTGTCTTCTCTGTTTCGAGCTGTTCCATTTCCATTCCCCTTACATAGGGAGCGTTTCGCAAAAATGCCGCAACCGCTTCACCGCATTCCTGTGTCTCCAGCACAATTATAAATCCATCCCGGCGGATCACCTCTGCGCTGTCAGGGTTCTCTATAATATCTTCAGGCAAGTAGGTAAAACTGCAGTCCATGGTCTCACCTAGTTGATGAATTACCGTGAATGCGCGGATATTCTCCAGCTGACAGTTCTCTTCAAAACGCAGAACCGCTCTGAAACGCGCGTATGCTCCTTTGGACAGATCAGCTTCAGACAGCATAATGTCCGTTCTCTGTGCTATATCCTCCGGTGTCCTCACCTCTGATGGACCGGCAGACCCGGTTTTCAGAAACTGTAAATAGGCTTTCAGTTCTTCAGCCAGCAACGTACAGTCTCCGTCTGCGTGATCTCCATTCTTGATCTTGATCGTCTCCAGCTTGGTAAAATCAACACCTTGCAGAATGAGGTCCGACAGCTCAGAAGCATTATATGGAGCATCGGGGTGGCCACGCAGATAAAAAAACAAATCTTCCATAATATGGGCCAAAGAAGAAATATTCGTATAACCCATCACAGCAGCCGAGCCTTTGATTGTATGCATAATCCGGAAGATAAGGTTAATATCCTCAGGTTGAAGGGTTTCGTGCTGCTCACCGGCAAGAATCGAATCTTCCAGCTGCTGCAGCGATTGCAGGGTCTCAAATATAAACAAATCAAGCAGTGAATCCTCCGGAAAAGAGCCTGACATTGTATTCTCCTTTCGGCCCATCAAGTGGGAAGTGTTATCAGATTCTGTGAGATTTCTCCATTTTTATATCGAAAAATGGAAATAAAAAGTGAATATCTATTTCAATATTTTAATAAATTTTTATTATTTAAGTGAACATTATGAATATAGGTTGATCTTTTGAGAAATTGCAGCGACAATCGAAGATATAACACCCTAGGGGAGGATCGAACGAAGTTGGACAGTACAAGCAACAACAGCAATACTTCCGCGCATGATATTATCGACCTGTGCCTGCTTGCGGGTAAAATTATGCTGCAAAGCGGTGCGGAAACCTACCGCGTGGAGGACACCATGAGCCGTATGGCGGCATCGCTCGGTTTCCCGGGAGCACACAGCTATGTGACGCCGACCGTCATTATGTTCACCACCAGCCGGACGGAACCGGTGAAGCTGTTCCGTATCGCGGAGCGGACCACAGATCTGCAAAAGGTGTCTGAGGTCAACGACATCTCGCGGCGCTTGAGTGAACGTCAGCTTACCGCTAATGAAGCCCGTGAGCGGCTGGGTGTAGTGGATGATGCAGCCCATGCTTATCCGGCTTGGCTGCAGATTGTAGCCGCCGCCTTGACCGGGGCCTGCTTCACCGTAATGTTCAAAGGCAGTCTGTGGGATGCGCTGCCGGCCATCCTGGTGTCCGGACTGGGATTCGCCGCAGCGACATACCTTCACCGGCTGGTACAGATCCGTTTCTTCGCGGAATTCACTGCCTCATTCCTGATTGGACTGCTCGCATTCCTCTCCGTGAGGCTCGGTGTAGGTCAGGAAATGGACAAGATTATTATCGGTTCGGTCATGCCGCTCGTGCCGGGACTGCTCATTACGAATGCAGTCCGGGATCTGATGGCTGGACATCTGGTCTCCGGCCTTTCCAAGGGAGCGGATGCGTTCCTGACGGCGTTTGCGATCGGGACTGGCATCGGGCTTGTGCTGTCACTTTTTTGATCCCCTACGTGAAAGAGGTTAACTGTTCATGATTTTGCAACTGATAACCAGCTTTATTGCTGCTGCCACCTTCTGCATTCTGTTTAATGCGCCGGTCCGCGCATTGATACAATGCGGTTTTGCCGGGATGGTGGGCTGGATGCTGTATCTGCAGCTCGATGAAAGATGGGACACTGTGGTGGCTACCTTCGCGGCTACGGTAGTGGTCGGGGTGATCAGCCAGATCTTTGCCCGCATCTACAAAATGCCGGTCATTATCTTCAGCGTCGGCGGCATTATTCCGCTGGTCCCGGGAGGATTGGCTTATGATGCCATGCGCAAGTTCGTCGAGAATGACAACAATCTGGCCATCCAGTTTGCCGTTCAGGCTCTGCTCCTCTCCGGAGCCATCGCGACCGGACTTGTGCTCAGCGAAGTGCTCGGACAGATGTTCCGGCGAAAGAATGTCCGCAGCTCTTAAGTCCGCCGCACACGGCAAACCCACTATCATAGCTCGCTGCCCGAAACATAAAGAAGCTGCTCCACATGTCATGAAGATGACTAGTTGGAGCAGCATTTTTATTATGCCAGGCGATAAGGTGAGCCTTAACTCCCCCTACACCACCGTCAGATCATTTTTTGATAGCTTGCGATGTCCAGCCATCTGCCAAATTTGTTGCCGATCTCTTTGAAGAGCGCGCTTTGCTCATATCCGTGTCTAGTGAACAGCCGGCGGCTCGGTTCATTGTCTGAGCATACGGTTGCCACCAGAACATGAAAATCAAGCTCGGCTGCCCGCTCCTCAATGAAGTTAAGCGCTTTGCCGCCGAGTCCCTGTCCGCCGCTGCCGGGCCTCAGATAGATGCTGATCTCACCGGAGGTATCGTAGGCCTGCTTGTTCTTGTGTCTGGCAATCAGAACATAGCCGTGCATTTTCCCGTCCTGGAGAATGGCGTAGGACTTGAAACGCGGATCACCGTGTAACACCGACTGACGCATAGCAGCCTCATCCAGCGGCTCTGTATGGAAAGAAACCGTCGTATTCAACACGTAATAATTATAAATATCTACTACTTCAGCCAGGTGCTCTTCCCCAATTTCCATAAAAGACAAACCGCTTGCTGCTATTCCCCCCATGATTAATCCTCCCAGATCGCTGTTTCCAATTGATCGACAAATTTGCGGAGCTTCCCGGCAATTTTCAGGTTAATAGCCCCGTTCTGATACATTTGCTGCACCGTATTCCGCTGTTCCTGAATCGCCTGCAGCTTCAGCTCTAGCTTCTGGTCATCGACAACGCCATCCTTAATCCAGCCGTCCCCTTCGATAAGGCGGGACTCCATCTGCGCATACTTGTCAATAACCTTCTGTGAAGCCAGACGGTTCTCTTCACTCATTCCGGCGCTGACGGCAGAGATGGCAGCCTGACACATTGAAATCTTGGCAACTCGGGCACTCTCGGCATTCTGTGCTGCCAGCCGCCCTTCATCCCCGTTCAGCCTGCCGGAGAACAACCCCGAGAACAGGCGCTGAATTTCAGTGAGCGAAAATTTGATCTGTGTGTCGAGCCGTTTGCACATCAATGCTTCCTTGTGATCCAGCAGTTCTTCCATCTTCGATGCTACGGGAGCCGCGACGAAGCCGTTCTCGAGCATCCGGCGCAGCTCCGTACGCTCAGCAGCAATAGCATTCCGCTTCGCCTGGACCCCCAACTGCCGGAAGTGTTCCGCTTCCGGATCATCACCCATTTTCGGAGCGCACAGCTTGTCAATTTTGTCTGTGAATTCCAGCAATACCGGCTGATTTCCGGGCAGCGGATTCTCCGAGACCAAGCTTCGCAGCATGCTCATTCCGGCGTCAATCACTACCGATCTTGCCGACAGCTCCGAATTGACCTTAACACTCTCCACCACAACCGTGTCTTCCTCTTCCGCAAGGAGCGGCAAAAATATGCTTGCAATCAACAGTGACACTAGAATGACACCTGCCGCAAGAGCGATAATCAAGTCCCGCTGCGGGAAAGGTGAACCATCACCCAGAACCAGCGGAATCGAGAAGGCACCTGCCAGTGTAACCGCGCCCCGCACACCCGAAATCGATGTAATGAGCAGAGACTTCAGCGGCGATCGCGGTGTTTTCAGCCTCCGGCTCTCAAACAAAGAGTATGCATACACCCACAGAAACCGCAGCACAATCAGCAGCGCTGTGATCGCCAGCACATAACCGGCCACCATAAAGTTGTTCAAGGAACTGTCGTTGTAAATCACTTGAACGACGTCCGGTACCGATACCCCCAGCATCAAGAAGACCAGACCATTCAGAACCAGCAGCAGCACCGACCATGTGCTTGCGGAGACAAGCTGGAGCTTGTATTGCGGCGATACAGCCCTGTCCTTCTCGATGGCATACATTACGCCCCCTGCCACTACAGCAAGGATGCCCGACACGCCAATCTCTTCACTGACCAGATAAATAATAAAGGGCGTAAGGATCTGCAGAAGCACATGAATGGTTACATCCTCCATACCGAACCGGCGGATAAACACACTGAGCCGGATCAGCACAAAGGACAGCAGCGCTCCCAGCAGCAATCCTCCAGCCGCGATACACACAAAGCTTATCGCCGCCTTGGGCAGCGAGAACATCCCGGTAACCGCTGCAGCAATGGCAAACTTGAAAGCGACCAGCCCCGATGCGTCATTCATCAGCGACTCTCCTTCAAGGATGCGGTGAATGCTCTTTGGCAGATGAACTTTCCCGGCCAGTGCGCTGACTGCAACCGCATCGGTAGGCGATAGGATGGCAGCCAGCGCAAAGGAAGCAGCCAGCGGTATGGACGGAATCATCCAGTGGATGGCATATCCGGCGACAAATACCGTTGCAAAGACCAGCCCGAGCGACAGCAGCAGGATAGGTGCCCTGAGATTCCACAGCTCGTCGCGCGGCGTCCGCCGCCCGTCATTGAACAGCAGCGGAGCAATAAACAGCACAAAAAACAGCTCCGGTTCAAAGGTCATATAGATTCCCGTCGGGAACGCGGCCGCAATAACACCCAGTCCAATCTGAATCAGGGGAATCGGCACAAATGGGATGAACCGGTTCACGATATTGGAGACCGCGATCAGTCCCAGCATTAACAACACAGCAAGAAATGTCTCCAAACCCCTCAACTCCCCTGATGTATAATCATGTGATCGGCTTTACAACTGTTAATGGATTAACCCACCTTTCCCCGGAGGACAGTTGTTTCCCTCTTCTTCATATTCAAAAATATCCTCAATGCTGAGCTTGAAGTATCTTGCCAACTTAAAAGCCAGAATGATCGACGGGTTGTATCTCCCATTCTCCAATGAGCAAATCGTCTGTCTCGACACCTCCAAGGCCTCCGCAAGCTCTTCCTGCTTAATACCCTGCTGCTTTCGGATTGCCTCAAGCTTGTTTTTCATCGCTGTTCCTCCAGATCATGTAAAGCTAGCTTTACATAGAACAATATCATTTTCACCGTTAAATGTAAAGCAGGCTTTACAAAAAACTGAAATTGTTCATCGTTTAGATGGTTGACAAAAATAAATATTTGTGTTATAATATAGTATTTTGGATTTGAAACCACTGCATAATTTATGTATGATATGCATTAGCCTGACGGCACATTCTTATCTATTGTAATGGAGGGATATTATGCATATCGCCAAAGGAATTGAAATGCTGGAGATTACCGTGCCGGTGATGGGCGGAACAGACACGTTCTGCCCTGCCTTGATCTGGGACGAAGCAGGAGCTGTACTAATCGATACCGGAGTACCGGGGGCTGCACAGAAGTTCAAGGAAGCGGCCGCCGAAGCTTCTGTACCTTGGGACCTTGTGCGGACCATCCTGATCACACACCAGGATATCGATCATATCGGCAGCCTCCAGGCTCTCCTGGAACAGAGCCAATCCAAGATCACCGTATTCGCACATGAAATCGAGCGGCCCTATATCGAAGGCGACAAGATGCTGCTGAAGCTTACTCCTGACGCAGTGGCTGCCGCCGAAGCCGCGCTTCCGCCGTCAGTACCGGAGGAGTGGAAGCGTGCTTTTCTCCATATACTGGCACATCCGCCCAAAGGAAGAGTAGATCAGACACTCACCGGAGGGGAGTATCTGCCCATCGGAGGCGGAATTACCATTATTCATACTCCGGGCCACAGCCCTGGCCATCTGAGCCTATATCATCACACCAGCCGTACGCTGATCGCAGCCGATGCACTGACCGTGCGCGGCGGCCAGCTCAGCGGTCCCGATGCGGCAGCTACACCCGACATGGCTACAGCTCTCCAGTCTCTGCACAAATTTGCTGAGTTTGAAATCGATCAGGTGATTTGCTATCACGGCGGCCTCTTCCGTGGTGATGTGAACCGGCGGATTGCCGAACTGGCCCAGGGAGACCATTAATCCCGTACCACGGGAGGGATGCCCCGGTAAACATAACAAGCAGGAGCGGGACCGTGTACACCGGTCTGACTCCTGCTTGTTATTTTAACAACGATCCAGCTCCAGCCTTGCGGCCCTTCACTTAGGACTCCGAAACTACCGTAAACCGCTCACCGATATGCTGCGGCTGTTCGAGCTCATCTACAATGGCAATAGCATAATCCGCATAGCTGACATAGCTTTCGCCCTTGGAATTGGAGAGCAGATGATCCTTGCCTTTCTCATAGGCACCTGTTCTGGCCCCTACGGCAAAGTTCGCAGACGGACTGACAAAGGTCCACTTCAAGTCCTTAGTGCCTTTGAGAATCTCCAGATTCTTGCCCTGGTTCAAGGCCGTTGGCTTCACAAAATCAGGGAATCCCGGGGTATCCACCACTCTCACGGTTTTAGCTTCATCCACATACAGGCTTCCCGCTCCGCCTACGACAATCAGGCGTGTATCCGGCGCAGCCTTCAGCGCTTCAATCAGTACATTTCCGGCATCCACATGCAGATGCTCTTCCCCAAACGGAGCGCCAAAGGCATTAACCACAGCATCAAAACCCTTCAAATCCACTCCTGTCAAAGCAAAAACATCTTTCTCCACGACTGCGGCCTTGCTGCCCGCTACTTTGGAGGCATCCCGGACGAATGCCGTAACTTCATGCCCCCTGTCCAGCGCTTCCTTGGTGATTTCGCTTCCTGCCTTACCGCTTGCTCCAATAACTGCAATTTTCATGATAAGTACCTCCTAAGTATAGTAGTGCATCAGGCCAACTGCAGGATATCCTGAACAATCTCCCGGTCCACATCCAGATCAAACTTGCGGCCCCAAAAGCATTCTGTTCCCTTTTGCCGGATTCGTTCGTAATCCTCAGCCCGGAGTGTTCTCGGGAATTCCGGTCCGGTGTCCCAATCGGTATAGCGTTTGATTTCATTAACAACCCTATGCTTAAAGCTGCTGTTCAAGATAATCGAATGAAAAAAGATTTCGTCTCCGCAAAAGGAGTTTTTAAACAAGCGGACGTAACCGGGATTACTGCGGATATACTCCAAAATGTACTCCATGCACTCTCCGGTAACCGACATCCAGTTTGAACCCTTATACAGGGCATCCGGCAGATTCTTCAAGCTGCGCTTCAGCACCGGCACTGACATCACCAGGTTGATGTAGCGGTTGCGGATCTCCGAGACGGTTTTGGCCCGTGAGACGAGGAATCTCGGATAATACACAGACACTCTGTACATACACCCCCACATTTCCGCATCATTCGGCAGTTGTAGATGTTTGACGAACTCTTTACCCTGATTTTCCTTGAAAAAGTCAACGATCGTCCGGTTCGGAACCAGCGGCAGATCCTGCCCGCTTATAATATGAATATAATCGAAGTGCCCCTGCTCATGGATCAGCTCAAAAGATTTGAGGATGCACTCAATCTGACCATAGTGGCCCCACTGCACATCCACAGGCTGTTTCACAAAATGAATGTCTTCCCGGTGGATAATCTGCGCCTCAATCCCGCTTTTCCGGTCCACATGGAGAAAGAATTCCACATGTTCATCCGTTAATGATTCCAGCAGCAGGTTGATCTGCTCCGGGTTCTTATGACAAAGGACAACATATGCCATTTTGAAATGATTCAAAACATTCATCCTTTCGCTCATTTATTTCCACATATTATAGGGGAATGAGCGGAGATGAACAAGTTTTGGTTTCTTTACGGCTTCACCAGCAGCTTAATGCCTATGTTCCAAGGATCAGTAACCGTTACTATGCCGCCTGTTGTATCCACTCTGTATCCAGCGGAACGCACCCGTTCGGCCACGGCATCACGTTCCTGAACACTTGGCATTAGCAGGGTAAAATAGTCAATGCCCGCCGCATCGGCCGGTGCTGCCGGAGCACCTTGTCCTGCCCAAACGTTCAGTCCCATGTGATGGTGGTATCCGCCGGCCGAGATGAACATCGCCGCATCACCGTACGCAGCCGTCTGCTCGAAGCCCAGCGTATCGACGTAGAATCTCTTGGCTTCTCCAAGATCGCCCACATGAAAATGAACGTGCCCGATTACAGTACCCGCAGGCAGCCCGGCCCATGCCAGACCTTCTGAAGCGGCCAGCAGACCATCCACATCCACCGGATCTGTTGTCATCACAACGTTCCCGTTCGCCTCATACTTCCAGGTATCCCGCGGCCGGTCGCGATAGATCTCAATTCCGTTATTATCCGGGTCCTGAATATACAATGCTTCACTGACGAGATGATCGCCCTGGCCAACATGAATTCCCGAATCAATCAGATTGCGCAGCACCAGTCCAAGGCTCGGACGGTCCGGTACAAGAATGGCGAAGTGATACAGCCCTGCGGCAGAATTGCGCCGGAGCACCCGTGCATTCTCAATCTCCCGCAGCACCAGGAGTACATGCTGGCCGTCCGCCGTCATTTCTACTTCACGCCCAGTCTGGCGGAGCACCTTCAGTCCAACTACATTCTGATAAAAATCAAGCGAACGCTCCAAATGGCTTACCCGAATCTGCACAAGTCCAATTTCCAAAGTTTGCGGCAATGTTGCTGCTGTTGTCATATAAACCCCTCCTGGATTTAACTAAGATATCCAATTCCCGCGATTGCGGTTAGTCTTAACAAGTTCCAATATTACCATTCACGGCTGTAACAGTTCCAGTTACATATTAACTAACTTTAGTTTAGTAGCATTCTATAAGTTTGTCAATTACTTTCTCACAAAAAAAGAAAAAGCCGACCCCATCGCGGTCAGGCTTGATCAGAATTGAACGGGATACCATCCCAGCTAGCTACAGCTTGTATTCATGCGTCCTTGCCCCGGTACTCTGCTGTTCTAAGCTCCCGAATATACGGCTCCAAATGAGGCATTTGCGAATCTATGGCCTGCTGCACTGCCCGCTCGATATCATAAGGAACTCTTACGAACTGCAGATTCAGCGGTGCCTGATCACGGCTGCCGTAATCCCCCTCCAGAACGGTATACGAGGCCTGTGTGATATCCAGCGGATTGCCGACACTTCCTGTATTGAATAACGTCTTTCCTTCCGGATGCTGAAGATATGCCCCGTGGATGTCCCCGTATCCGGCCACATCCGCCGGCCGCTGTTCGCCGCACAGCTCTGAAGGTTCAAATAGCGATAAGCGCTGTGCCAGATCATCCCAGGGCTGGATACGCTCATTTACGCTCCGCGGTGAAGCATGGAACAGGCGGATGTATTTTCCGCTCATCCAGAACTCGATGGAGAATGGCAGCTTGCTCAAATACGCTATTCGCCCGGGTCCGAGGAGGGCCTGGTGCCATTGTATCGCCTCAAACTCACTTTCATATGCGATGTATTCATCCCAATTGCCCCTGACCACTTTCTCACAATGCTGCCGAATCAGGTCAACCGCCAGATCCGAATTGGGTCCCTTGCCTACAAGGTCCCCTAGACAGAAGATCCTGCTAATCTTGCGCCGCTGAATATCCGCCAATACGGCCTCCAGAGCTGTTACATTGCCATGAATATCAGAAATAATGGCTATTTTCTCCACGTATGTACCTCCGTTGCTGTACTGTATAAACTCAACTTGTGATTTTTCCATTTTGGGACTTGGTTATGACTCCCTTTTATTTTCCCCATTGTATTCTATAAGCCAGCAGTCCTTATATTCCCCTTCATGCCATTCATGCTCCGGAAGCAGCTTTTTGCGCACAAACCCGTTTTTCTCATACACACGCAGCGCCCGGTGGTTCCAGCTTTGCGGGTCCATGACAATTTTATCCGCCCGCTTGATTTCCAGCAGGAAGATAACCGTCTCTCGCACCAGCTGCGAGCCAATGCCCTTATTCCAGAGCCTTGATTCGCCGATAAACTGGTCCATTCCGTAAATTACACCTGCAAAATCCGTATAGCCATACTCTGCCCGCTCATCGTCATCAATGGGATAGAACTGAACGTAGCCCACTTCCTCCGACCCGTAACAGACAATAGCGCGGATCATCCCCTCCGGGGTGTCTTCGAAAAAACGCTCCTGCACCATTGCCGGATCATGCGGACGGTCGCGGCCTTCATAATACTCCAGGACAACCGGATCCGACAGCCACTTCACCAGCAGCAACGCATCCTCTGGTTCCAGATTTCTAACACTGAGGTCTTTCTTATGATAAAGGATCATTGCCGGAACACTCCTTGTAGGCGTCAGCTTGCAGTCTATTCAGGTATAAGTTGTAATTCTCATCATCAAAACAAACAAAAATAATCTCTTCCAAACCCGTGTGTTGCTGAAGAAATCCGGCAACAGCCTGGAGAGCGATATCCGCAGCCTGTTCTTTGGGAAAACGATATATCCCCGTACTAATATTCGGAAAAGCAATGCTTCTGCCCTGCAGTTTATGCGCCAACTCCATGGTATTCAGGTAGCAGCTCCCCAGCAGTTGACGTTCATTTTGCTCACCCTTATTCCACACTGGCCCTACGGTATGAATCACATATCGGGCTGGAAGTCTCCCGGCTGTTGTATAGACTGCTTCACCTACCGCACAACCGCCTTGCTTATTCCTGATTTCCATACATTCAGCAAGAATATCCTGACCTCCGGCTCTATGAATAGCTCCATCCACTCCGCCGCCGCCCAGAAGACTGGTATTCGCCGCATTCACAATAATGTCAGCCTGGCACTTCGTAATATCTCCCTTAATAACTTCCAGCCGCGTGTCTCCGATCCGGAACGTCTTCATGATGCATCTCTCCTGTAGACAAAATATATCGCTCCCGCGTTACATCCGCTTATCAATAATATGCTTGTTCTCCCTGATCTCTTTGCGCAGCAGCCGGATTTCGTCAATCAATATATCCAGTTTGTCTGAAGTCCGGGATCCGTCCACAGCCTTTCTGATTACGATCAAAAGTACCACCAGACCCATGAACCATAAACCGAGTGCAAAAATCAACATCAATCCTCTCCCTTCGGCGAATGCATGGTGTTAGTCTACTTCACTTGGAATATTGTGTAAAGCAATAGACAGCCTTAGCCAGCTTGCCGTACATGTTCTCCATACAAAAAAGGGACCCCGCCAACGTCCGGCAGGGCCAAGGTCTATTTATAAGGGGGTCATGGGATTACTATAAGCCCTGAAGCTTAAAAGCGTATGAAGATCAAATAAAGGTTTGCTGAAATTGTCCAATCCGGTGCTATGCACAATAAAAAGATCCCGCCGAGGCACAGCAGGATCTAAGCAAAAATCTATCCACTGGGGGGTGGAGAACTCAACTATACTCCCCGAACCTTAAAATTACATAAATTCCCGGTAAATGTTTTCTTAAATTTCATTTACCCATTCGTGTTAAATTTAGCAGCCTGATACACTTATGGCCCGCTCCCACCCGAAGCGGCTATCCAGCCAAGTCTGTTCTTTTTCACATATACAAACGGCAAATCTGCCTTAGGCACAACATATAAATCTCCATAGCGCGGATCGTTTTTGATTCGGCCTTCAGATACTTCTCCAGTAAAAGCAAGTACCGGATGCTTGAGGAGCAGGCTTTTTCTGACAGCAAGCTCCGGGCTTAAGGAAGGGAAGAACGCCACATAGAATATCAATATTCCTGCAGGGATAAAGAGATATCGGACTCTACTCTTGCGCATAATGGAGCACCTCCTGTGCTTGTGATCAGGTTGATTTTACCATTAAGGCTCCAGGCACGCACGTCTAAGCACAAAATAAGGTATCCCGCAGTCATCAATATGATGATGGGGATACCCTTCCAGGGACACGAAACCCACTACACTTCAAGACACCGGAATCTGATTCACGATCTGATCCAGTGTAACCCCCTGCAGCACATTTTCCATCGCCTGCTGAGCGAGAGAAAAGACAGGGATTATGACTCCGGCAATATTTTGGCCAACCGGGCAGCTGGGATTCGGATGCTCGTGAACAGAGAACAACGAATCCGCCTCTACCGCATTCACAGCTCTATAAATTTGCAGCAATGTTATTTCGGCGGGGCTTCGCGTAAGCTTCGCTCCCGCTACTCCGGGACGGACCTCAACCAGACCCGCCTTATGCAGCATGCCTGTAATCCGCCGGATCACCACCGGGTTGGTGTTGACACTGACTGCGATCCATTCCGAGGTGCTTTTGCCTTCCTTGTTGCTGTCGATCAGCGTCAAAATATGAATAGCCACCGCAAACCGGGTGCTGATGTTCATGGAAATCTCTCCTTAGTGCGTTACCCCATAGATGCAACTATAATAGTTACATTCTATCCGGTTGTCAATACCTGCAGGAGCTCAGCAACCTCAACAGGGTACTTCTTGGTCAGCCTTGATTTGCCCAGGTTGCTCTTCACTATCTTCATCAGCCGGGCATCTCTGCTCTCCGCATATTTACGCAGCATTGCAAATCCGGGCTCCGGCAGCCTGGCGGCAAATACACTCAGACTATATTCCAGACCCTTGGACAACACGCGAAAATGTTCCGGGTCGGCGGACCTTGAAGCGTCTCTGCCGATTCCCTCCATAATCCCGTCTGCCACCTCCAGACAATACAGAGCATTGAGCTCAGGCTTCAGCAGCGGCGGATGTGCCAGTGCTGCAACAAAAGCACGCTGCTCAAGCAGCGTAGACTCCGCACGCCATCCTTCTAGCAACTGCTTAAGCAGCACAAAATCATACTCGCCAATGGATTGCAGCCCCATTGCCGCGGCCTCACGAATTCTCCATCTGGCGTCATTCATGGCCGCTCGCAGGAATCCTTCCGCCTGGCTCCGCCGTCCGGTACCCCCATAGGCATAATGGGCTCCGCAGGCCCAGACTGCACAGAACACCAAAAATTCCTGTGGATCACCTGCAGCAGCTTCAGACTCAGGGATCTGCGCCCAGGCAGTGATTAGCTCCCAGGCATCCTCCGTCACATCAGGATTGGCAAAAAGGCTGGCAAAGCTGCCCGCCAGAGCGAGGTTGGCCCTCGGTCCGGGCAGCCCGCTCTTCTGAAGCATATCATTGGTGAGCACCGGCCATAGATCACGGTTGTTCATCTGCTGCTGAAGTGTTGCTGGTAGGTTTGGACTTTCTTTCATCTCATTGCCCCGTTTCCCTGCGCTTCTACTGTCTGCAAATGATTCCCTGCACATCATAGGGGTAATCCATTTGTCTCTTGACATCAAGCATGGCAGCTTCTCCCGCCAGAAGCGACATCATATATAGTCCCAGATCAATGGAGGCAGAGACTCCGCCTCCTGTAATGACCTTGCCGTCCTGTACAATCCGCGTCTTCACTGTCTGTTCGCAATACGGGTCCAGCAGTTCGTAAGCGGAAGGATGAGTCGTTGCCCAGCGGTCCTGCAAAAATCCGGCCGCACCCAGCAGCAATGAACCTGTGCACACGGACACCTTATAGGGGACCTCTTCGGCTCCCCGAAGCCAGGAGATGAAGGGTTCATCATCCCGCAGCTTTCTCGTCCCCATTCCGCCCGGTACAAATACCAGGTCATATTGCCCCAGATCCGGCTGAACCTTGCCGATCTTAACAACCAGTCCCTGCTCATCCTCCACCTGTCCGGTGAAACCGCAGATGTCCATCTCCAGCCCTTGGCCTGCTTCATAGGCCCCCAAACGGCGAATCACATCATAAAAGCCGGCAAAATCCAGAAAAGTGATACCGTCAAAAAGTACAAAAGCTATACGCATCTTATCCTTCTCCTCCCGGCAATTTCACATATTACTCGCTGTCGTAAGCCTGCAAAGCCACCGGTAAGGCTTGAATAACCCCGTTACCAGCAGCCGGTAAGCCCAGCAGAACTGCGCTGATAACCTCTTCTCTCGTGGCTCCAAGCGCCTTGGCATGCTTCACATGAAAAGGCAGACCGCTTTCAAGACGCATCGCCGCCAACACTGAAATATAGGCAATTTCTTCTGTCTTCGGATCCAGATGGCTTGCTGCATCCAATTTCTGAACCGTCTCCATCCAGGCTTGCTGCTGCTGCGGAGCTTCCTTCATAAAAGTGGCAAAGGCATTGCTTACTTGCGGTGTATTGTCCATTTAATAGCCTCCGTTTCGTATAATGAGTCTTTCAGGCACTTGTCAGGATAATCGGCTTACCCTTGGTGACTACGATCGTATGCTCATACTGGGCTACCCGGCTACTGTCCTTCACACTCAGTGTCCATCCATCAGACTGCTGCTCTACGAAATCCGTTCCTGTTGAGAGAAAAGGCTCAACCGTGATGACCTGCCCTTCTTGCAGCACAGTGGTTACACGCGGATTATAGAACGGAAGGATCTCAAAAGGCTTCTCATGCAGCGATCTGCCTATGCCGTGGCTGCAGAGATTCCGCACCACTTTATAGCCGCGTTTGCGGGCTTCCTGCTCCATCACGCGGCCGATCTCGTTAACTTTCATCCCGGCTCTCAGGTGATTGATAACACTCATCATGGTCTCTTCGGTGCTGCGGCATAGATGGACAATTTTTTCGTTGAACGGCGGCAATTGAAAAGAAACCCCAGCGTCCCCGTAATACCCGTTAAGCTCGGCGGAAACATCAATGTTAATCAGATCGCCCGCTTCAATAACCCTGGAGCCCGGAATTCCGTGAGCTACCTCTTCATTGATACTAATGCAGGTGCTTCCTGGAAAATTATAGGTAACCTTAGGAGCAGACTTCGCACCGAACCGCTCCAGAATCGCCGCTCCCACTCCGTCCAGCTCAGCGGTTGTCATACCTGGAACTACACTTTTTCTCATTTCCGCTATAGTGTAACCTACTACTTGGCCTGCTGCCTTAAGTCCTTGCAAATCCTGTGCTGTATCACTAGTCATCTGCCCACATTCCTCTCGGTTCAAATCACTTCACTGGCAAATCTGAATTTGTTCTTATACTAATTCCTGTACGGAGTGATCGGAGTTCAGGGTAAATCCTGTCACCGGAAACAGATCACTCTGCAATATCGTTACCGGCCTATTGACAGCAACCGAAGCCTCAGCAGCTTCAGAGCCGGTGTCAATGGCGGAGCTCCCTTTGGCATAAACAAGCTTTCTTAGCTTATCGGCGTTTTTGACGGAAACAGAATATCCTTTGCCACTGTTCTCCTCCGAAACCAGCAGTCCAAGGTTCCCGCTGTCCTCTCCGAGATTCAGAATATAATTCTCTGTATAGCCGTCCCCGTAGGTCAGCTTCATTCTGAACTCGACACCATAATCCAGCTCGCCGCTTATCCGTTTGCTGCCATTCATCGCGTCTGCCATCAGCTTGATAAATGCTGGATCAGTAAAGGTCTTGCTCTCGAAGGGTCCATCCTCCGCTTTGCCGTCCTGAGACTGAAAGTCGAGGGTAATCTCTGAAATCCATCTCGCATTGATGAAACCGAAAGCATTCTGGCAGCCGCTCAGCAGAACAGCCAGCAGAACCGGCACCATCAGCAGCAGCCTTTTCATGGGTTCCACCTCCAAATTCTTATGTATTCTCCAATTATATCAGTCTTGTGAACCAAATAACATTCTGTCACTTTTGCAAAAAAAAGAACCTGCAATGCCTGCAGATCCTTCTCATTTAGTTTCTGGTTGATAAGCAGTGCTACTCCCGTCCAGAAAAACCTCAATTATCATTTTATATCTGTTTCATCAACCAATTCTGTTTGCCTATCATTTTCATAAGCTCAAGCTGCTGCTCCCCCCACAGCATATCCTCTTCCTCATCCTTAACATAATCCTTAAATAGATCATAGGAAATTGGATCGCCAATCATGGTTTCAAGGATCTCGCCAACTTGGCCTAAGCCGCTTTTTGAAAGCTCCACATCATATGTAAGCCATTCTTCGATATCTTCGTATACCGGAACTTCATTCACTACACCGTTCTTGACGATGCCGCCAAGATCAATAATACGGTCAATGAATTTCTCGACAAACTGCATCTCCTCCTCTGCGTGTTCTGCATATTTCTCCCCAAGTTTTGAAAAACCCTGGCTGGCAAAAATTCTGGACTCTATTCTGTGTCCGACAGACTGCTGCGAAAGCAAGGTTACTAACATCTGGAATAACTCGATAGTTTTTTCATTTTTAGCCATAATGAATTTCTCCTCATATACTATTTTTTATTAAACTAAATTTTTTGTAATTATATTTTGCACAATCATTTATATATCTAACTTACTCCTTAAGTTAATCACTGTCAAGAGTGAATTAGCTTCAATTTCCTATGAGCATCCAGCCGTTCGTAAAGTATATGACACCGTAGTTGAGACCTGAAAAAATTGTATTTTCTATATGTAAAACTTGTCCTTTTGATGCATCTAAACAAAAGGCCGATCCGTTATATCTTAACGGATCGGCCTCACGGAATGGCAGACAAATATGTATGGAATGCAGGCTGCCTATTACATTTAGCTAATGGCTCCTACTGCTCTCAGCCAGGCATCGGTAATGAGAGCATGTCCAGCCGGTGAAGGATGAACCCCATCCGGTGCCCAGAACGCAGATTCCGCCTTCACAGATGCCGCAGCAAACAGTCCATCGAGCGGTACCAGCACAGCACCATACTCACGGGCCAGCTCACGCACCACATGGATTTTCGGGTCCAGATCCTGGCGCCAGCCTTTGCGGTCCTCAGGAACCGGCAGCACAAAAGGCTCAACCAGAACCAGCTTGGCGCTTGTTGCTGCCAGGGTGCGTTCGATCAGATCGCGATAGGAAGCTTCGAACTGTACAGCCGTAGTTTCCTCACCGGAATCATACCGGCGCCAGGTGTCGTTGATGCCGATATAGATCGAAACCACAGTCGGTTTCAGCTCCAGGCAATCCTTGTCCCAGCGCTTCTGCAGATCAGCAATACGGTTGCCGCTGATTCCGCGGTTGAAGAAAGCCAGTTTCTTTTCGGGATATAGCAACCCAAGCCGTGCCGCTATCATCAGTGCATAGCCGACACCCAGCGAGGACGGGTCTTCATAGTTTCGGCCCCAATCGGTAATACTGTCGCCCTGGAACAAAATGATATCGTTTTCTTGAAATTCCATACTGAAAAGCCTCCTATAAAACAACAGTTATAGTATAAACAAATCTATTATAGCAAATAGATTTCGGGTGAGCACCTAATGAACAGATTTAATAATTTCGGTGGTGAATTTGTTCACGTTCAGTTCAGCGGCAAGCAAGGCCTCATGAAGCTCCTGCCCGAGCCCCTCCCTTTCTCTTCTGAAATATAGAGCCCTCACGAAATTTTTGCTGTTGACCCGGTTGATGTACTGGCTGCGGCTACTGGGCTGGCTGCCGGAGGTCACAAGACTGGTGATCCATTCAGCGATACGTTCCCGCACAAGCAGATTGCCGCGGATCATCGTGTCCACAATCGTAGCCATCCGTTCATCCTCTTCGTCTCTGAAGATGTATACTCCGTTGTGGAGCATACCCCGAACCGCTTCCAGAATCTCTAGCTGAACCAGTTCATCGCTTTCCGGGCATTGAACCAGCTCATCAATAGCATCAGCCCCATGGGCTGCCGAGTGAGCCCAGCCGCCTTCTTCAACATAGCCGCGCAGGTCCTTCTCTTCAGTGTAATAACGAAGAAGCGCTGCCTTCAGCTTCAGAAAACCGGCAGCATCCAGAAAAGGCCGTTCTCTGTGCCGCTGGATAATAAGTCCAATAACAAGTACAGTAAAGGTTCTGGTAAACACTGTATTATCCCCTTGCCCGCCTATGTTATGGAACAGATGCTGCTCATCCAGCAGGACTTCCAGAATACCGCACAGCTCATCAGAAGAGAACAACCGCTGCTCAAGAATCCATTCATAGAATGTCGGATAGATCAGCTCGTCCCGCAGTTCCGGCTGAGGATCTCCGATATACTCCAGCATCAGGGAGATGAAACGCTGATGCTCTTCGCCTTCACGGAGCCTGTAGTGCTCTGTTTCTATTCTTTGCAAATCGGTCATTAACTGAATTCTGACACTATTCATGGTTCCACTCCCTCATTGATTTACTATGTAAATTAACACAATTCCTTGACCCTTTCCAGATCAAAAAACCTCCAAGCCTATCCGATCCTTACAGCATAAGGATCGGATAATTGCTTGAAGGTCCTCTAGGGCTTTTTATAGAAACAGTATAGACAATAATTAGTACGCCAGGCTGAACAGGCCTTTGATGTGGGACAAATAACGGATATTGCTGGCTTCCTTCATAAGGGTGGCAGGCAATCCTTTGAGTGGAGTATTGCTGGCACCGATAATCGCCACTCCGTCTTTGCGTCCCAGGCTGGCAAGCGTACCGGAGTTGATCGGGCTGAAGGCTTCAGATGCAGAGTTATTCAGGTAAGCATACAGATTGTAACCGATCAACTCACCCATCTGCCACGCAATTTGTGCGGTTGGCGGATATGGACGTCCATCTGCTGCGAAGACAACGGCGCTGTCACCTGCCACAAAAACATCCGGGTGCGAGGTAGACTGCAGGAAATCATTGACTGTGGCACGGCCGCGGTTCACTTCAAGACCGGATTCACCGACAAGAGGGTTGCCCTGCACGCCACCGGTCCACACGAAGGTATTTGCCACAATCTGCTGGCCATCCTTCAGATCGATCACATTGCTGGCCACATTGGTTACAGGAAGACCAGTCAGGAAAGTTACCCCACGGGTAGTCAGGCTGGTTACCGCACGTTCAATCAAGTGATCCGGCAGCACTGGAAGGATTTTTGGCCCAGCTTCTACCAGCATCAGCTTGATATCTTGAGCATTCACACCATACCGTTTGGTCAGCTTCGGCAGCACATCAGCAATCTCGCCTACCAGTTCCACACCGGTTAGTCCGCCGCCGCCAATCAGAATGGCTGCATCGGCAGGATTGTGCGTCTTGGAGTATTCACGGATGCGTTCTTCAATATGGGCATGGATTTTTTTCGCGTCAGCAGCGGATTTCAGCACCATGCTATACTCTTCCAGCCCCGGTATGCCGAAATATGCAGTAGTGCTGCCAAGCGCAACCACAAGGGCATCATACGTAAGCGCCGTCCCATCAGACAGCTGCACCTGCTTGTTGTCAACAGAGAATGACTTCACCTTGGCAATTTTCAGATCAATGTCTTTTCCGGCAAAAAGCTTGGTAAGAGGCATAGTTACAGCTTGTTCCGAGGCACTCCCTGCGGCCAGACGATGAAGCTCGGTAATAATCTGATGCGTCGGATACTGATTGACGACTGTGATTTTAGCTTCAGCCTTACTCATATATTTACGCACGTTAATAGCACTCAGAAGACCGCCATAGCCTGCTCCGAGAATCACGATATGTTTTGACATGGTAATGTTCCTCCGTCCTTATTTTTGTGGATTACGTTCGCCGCTGACCTGCAGGTATGCATTCATGAAACGGAGCATTTTTTGCACCTGGGGGTCCTTAATCATTCGCATCATGCCGAACAGGCTGATCGTTTCACTGCTCTCGTTGGCACGATCCTTGGCTTCGATCACTGTAGCCGCCATCGTTTTAACGGAATCTACTACAGGCTCGGCAAGCTCTTTGATAGCACCCACTGTATCACTTTTCAGCACTTCATCCGATGCAACAGCCTGCACAAAATCAAGTGATTTGGTTAATGCACCAACCAGCTGTGTAATCTGGGGAAGCTGCTCCACCAGTGTTGTTAGGGACTCCTGCACCTCAGGCTTCAAGAGCTGATCCAGGAGATCTTCTTTGGTAAAAGCTTTGGTTTGCGTAATGGTTTCTGACATAATGAGCGCTCCTTTACAATAGCTTTATTTCATATAGAAGATGGACTAGCAGATAAACGAAATAATTAATCTCTAAATCAATGTGATTATTATAACATTCTCTATGTAATAAATGTCACAATCTTTTTGCCTCTATACCCTTATTTTGTGATTAAAATCACTTCTTTTCTTCGGATTTCGATATATCCCTCATTTTTGTAAAAAAATTTAGTGCAGCGTTACATTTAGTCATTGACGAAGGTAAAATGCCGTGATATGTTTAGCAAGTAACTAATAGTAAGTTCATTTATTAATATCAGCTATTAATAATTATTAACCACTACATACACAATGGAGGAATGAACATGAGTACTTTTTCAGAATTGGTTCAAGCACGGAGATCAGCAAATAACTTCGTAGAGGGCATCGAGATTCCCCAGGGCGAGCTGGAGGAAATGTTCTCGCTGGCCCGTCTTGCCCCTTCAGCCTATAATTTGCAGCATGCGCATTATAAGGTGGTTGCCAATGAAGAGCTGAAAGAAAAAGTCCGTGAAGCAGCCTATGGCCAATATAAAATCCACACAGCTTCAGCCGTCATCGTCGTGCTTGGAGACAAGAATGCGTATCTGCAGGCACCGGAAATCTATAGCGGCCTGAAAATGCTGGGAGCTATGAGCGCGGAAGAATTTGACGGCACCATTGAAGCCATCAATGGCGCCTACATTGGAAATGACGCTTTTCAGCGCGATGAAGCGATCCGCAATGCCTCCCTGTCCGCGATGCAGTTCATGCTGATTGCCAAGGACAAGGGCTGGGATACCTGCCCGATGATCGGTTTCGATTCTGAAGCCCTCGCGGCAACCCTGAGCCTGCCTGAGAATTTGGTACCGGTCATGCTTATTACCATCGGTAAGGACAACAAGCACAAGATCAGACCCCGCGGCTACCGCAAGCCGGTAAATGAGTTTGTAGAGTTTTTTTGAGTGATGCACGCAGCAAAAACAGAGCCATCCGGGACGCAGCCCAGATGGCTCTTTTGCTTAAACAGCAGTAATCACTTAGCTCTACACTCTGCGGAAACGCCACAGGATACTTTGAAAATCACCATGCAATGCAGGCAGCGGCAATCCCGCATACATCAGATGATCGCCTCCGTATACACCGCCGCCTTCCAGCCATTCATAATCCGCATTAGGATCAAGACCCTTAAGCCTCAGGTAATACAGCTTATCATTAGGCTCAGCCAGTGTACGGACATAGACCACTACAGCCTCTGACTGATCTTCTGCCGCAATCAGCCACGCTGTCTCATTCCCTTCAAAGGGGCTCAGGAGCCGGTATTGCTCCCCAAACTGAACAAGCGGACGCAGTTCTTTGTACAGCGCCACCTGTGCTTTTACCGCCGCCTTTTCTTCTTCCGTAAACTTCGTCAAATCCAGCTCATAGCCAAAATTGCCTGACATGGCCACATGGCCACGGAGTTCCAGAGATGTATTGCGCTGAACCTGATGGTTCGGAACCGCAGACACATGACTGCCCATAGCGCTCAGCGGGTAGACAATACTTGTACCATACTGGATTTTGAGCCGGCTGACTGCATCGGTATTGTCACTCGTCCAGGTCTGTGGCATGTAAAAGAGCATCCCTGGATCGAAACGGCCCCCGCCTCCAGAGCAGCTCTCAAACAGAACATCCGGGAATTCCGAGGTGATCCGTTCTAGAACACTATATAGCCCAAGCATATAGCGGTGCGCCGTTTCCCGTTGTCTTTCCGGCGGCAGCTGTGCAGATCCGATTTCAGTCATATTGCGGTTCATATCCCATTTGACATAGGTGATTGGTGCTGACCGCAGCACAGCAGCAATCCGGTCACCGATCGCCTGACAGACATCCTCGCGTGAGAAGTCCAGAACCAGCTGCGTACGGGCCAGCGTTCTGCGGCGGTCCTGTACATGCAGACACCAATCGGGATGCTGCCGGTACAGCTCACTGTCCGGCGAAATCATCTCCGGTTCAAACCACAGGCCAAACTGCATATCGAGCTTATTCACCCGCCGCGCCAGATCCTCCAAACCCTCGGGCAGCTTGTTCGGATCAACCACCCAGTCCCCAAGTGAGCTGCGGTCATTGTCCCGGTGGCCGAACCAGCCGTCATCCAGGACGAACAGCTCCATGCCCAGCTCACTGCCAGCACGGGCGATATCTTCAATCTTACCGGCAGTGAAATCGAAATATGTAGCCTCCCAGTTATTGACAAGCACAGGACGCGTACGGTCACGGAAGGTGCCGCGGGCCAGCCGCGTACGATACAGCTTATGATAGGTTCTGGACATTGCGCCAAGGCCAGCAGCAGAGAAGACAAGCACTGCCTCAGGAGTCTGGAAGGATTCTCCCGGCTCAAGCAGCCAGTTGAAATCAAAGGGATTGATGCCCATTGACAAGCGGGTTGTCTTATACGGCTCAACCTCAGCCTGAGCGGTAAAACTGCCGCTGTAAACCAGACTGACGCCATATACCTCTCCATGATCCTCATCTGCCCCCTTGGAAAGAAGGGCCATGAAAGGGTTATGGGCATGGCTGCTTGCCCCTCTGCGGCTCTCCACTCCTTGCATTCCGGAAGCGAGCGGCCGGCGTTCTACGTAGCGTTCTCTTGCCCATGAGCCTGACAAGTGCAGAAGATCGTAGCTGGAATCGCGCAGGTCTACGCTCATGCTGAGTCCGCGGAGCAGCTTCAGCTCACCTGTACCTTCATTTACGAAACGAACTGAACGCGTAATCGCATTCAATTCATTAAATACAGTGTAACTAAGGATGATCCGCAGCCCGGCTAACGCATCAAGCAGCTCCAGCTCCAGAGTCTCCGCTTCATCCTCATGCTCGGAATAAGTCGCGGGGAGGCCTTCAAGTGCAGGTTTGCCGCGATAAATCCGATGGGTATCGTACACAGCCTCGGAGGCTGTCGTTCCGTCAGGTGCCTGAATCTGATAGGCTGGATGCCTGAAATCCCCAACACCATAAGACGGATATTCCTGCGAAATCGTGTCAAAGGAGATTGACATATCTTCAGGATAGGGGCTTGGCGAGAAGGAGCAGCGCTCCGTCCGCTGCAGGATAGAAGATAGCGCGGTTGCCCGGATAGCTCTCCCCCAATAGACATGAACCGGAACTCCTGTTGGCAGGAGCTGGAGAACATAGCTGGTTGCACGGCTCTGAATATGAAATATACGTTCCCCCGAATGAAATTGAATTCCCATCTGATCCTCCTAAAATTGGCGGGCGAGGCTTCGCAGTAATTATTCTAACTGGCACCGGAAGCATCGGCCTGAATTTGTTAGCATTCTATTTTCGCGAAAAACTCAATTCAACAGCATGCATTTCATGTTTGTTAGCAAAATACCTATGAATCCTCAATGAAACTGGCTTGTCCTGCAAGCATAGACTAAATTTTGTTAGCGCTATCTTAGTATACTATGAAATCTTTTTAAATTCATTAGTGCCAGCGATCATTTTGCATACTGCAGGATGGCGATTGCCGCCCGTTCCCTCCGCTCCGCGTCCTCACTCTGCAAAGCAGCCTTCAATACAGCGAGAGCCTCGGCAACCAGCTCATCGTCAACTTTTCCTGCTGTTTTTGCGCTGACTAGACTTTCTGTTGTTGACTCTGTGATCCATAAATCAAGCCTGGCGCCGGGCAGCGTCCCTGTGTATTGCGAAATAACCGCCTCCCCCGTTAACCACTCTCTCAGCGCGTGATGAAGCATCACAAGGGGTACGCTTTTTAGCCAGGTTACTCCCCGTCTGTGGCATCGCCCATCTTCAGCCGAATCGAATGTATCCGCATAAAAATAATCGCCCAGATCCCCCAGATAAGCCCACTCTTCATCCGTTATCAGCACATAATCCCCATCCTGCATGTCGTGAACGAAGATTTGAAGATTATCCAGCGCGGCATCCAGCTCAGCTCCTTCCGGAGTCCCGGTAAGAACCAGACGCTTACGCATCTCCTCCTTGCCTGCATTCGCCAAATCCCCCACACCGGTATAACCGATGCATACATAATTGTCCTCTAAAAACTCCTGAACCCGCTCCACACCCAGCGGCTCCGTTTTGACCTGAAACAGCTTCATCGTTGGTCATCCTTCCCTTAAATCTCCGCAAGCTTAAGTATAATTAATTATACCTCAAGAAACTAAGGATACTGGAGTATAATAGCGCTTACATTAGATTGTTTTTCAAAACAGCCCCAAATTTAAAGGTTTCGCCTTTTTACGAATCCGGGAAATGACGGTATAATTCAGGTATCAACTCAAGGAACCATACACTGCTGAAAGGAAGCCGGAGGGCAGAAACATTCTCTCCGAATATAATCTTTGGCAGATGTACTCCCTGAGATTGAGACTATATCTTTGATCCTGTTGCTGAAACTTTCAATCCATCCCGGGACGAAAGGGTATGAGCTTCTTAAAGCTCAAACATTGAACCATGAAACCAATCGTTAGCCAGCGGATGAATAAGAGAAGAATCATAAGCAGGATAGGCAAATTGAATGCCGCCTCGGACGATTTCTACCCGGCTGAGAACAAGGATAGGATAAGGAGTCTGAGAATAACATGGGTATAGTATCTACACCATAAACCCCTATTATTGATGCAAATCAATAGTAGGGGTTTATGTGTGTTCTGGTTTTAGGTCCACCTAAATAAATCCAGGGGGTACTGTGCGGGTCCGCTTAAGCACGCAGCAGCCGTAGCATAGAGTCCGCTCCCCTCTGAAATTCATAAGGGACCAACCTCTCTTCAGCAGTCCAGCCTTGGTCCTTAACCGCACAGAGCAGTCTCTCCAGCTCCTTGTATCTTTGGCAGGATAAGTCCACCAGCGGAAAGATCCGAATCTCCGACTTCGTAACTCTCATCAATTCCTCAATGGTCCTGAGATGGAAATCATAGTCCAGCCGGTCCCCGTACATAAACAGAAAATGTGCGGACAATGTAAGATCAAAGGTCTGGTCGGCAAACGGAAGCATCGGCAGCTCGACCGGAACATACCTTTCACCAAATTGTTGCCGGTCCAGGGTACTGATCGTTAAGGCTGACGTCCTTGCCTGCTGTAATTCCTGCACTGAAGCGAACTCTTCCCACACAAAGCTGTCCTTGACCTTACTCAGCTGCTGAACGGTGTGATCAATATCTCTCAGCCCTTTGTCCCTCAGCACTTCAGCGGAATAATCATACGCAATGTCTGCGGCAACTGATGCCGCACCAAGCTTGTTTGCCCCGGCAGTAAAAGAGCAGGCTCCCGCCGGGCAGTCCAAAATACTCCTTCCAATCAGCTCCTCACGCTGAAGATCGAACATCCGTAAATACTCCTCAAACGTGCGGCCAATAAAAACAATACGCTCCAAATCCAGTTTGTTTCTGCTCATCTCCGCTCAGCTCACCTTTCCTGGTTCCTATCCCCGGCTAAATGCCCGGCAGCACCGCCAGTTCCTGCCTGATGAAATCATACAAGCTGCGGATGGCCGGTTTCAAGGGATAATCACCGATCCGGCAAATGATGCCGCAGGTCATGTCCACAGCTTTGCCCTCCAGCCTTCGAAACACAGTTCCGGGAGGTACAGGGTCGAGAGTAACCTCGGGTACAAGCGCAATTCCGAGACCACTCTGCACATAGAACTTCAGTGCAGACATGCTGCCGATTTCCATCGTATTCAGCGGCGGTCCGGCAGATTCCCTCAGCACGCTCTCCAGTTTTTTGCGGTAGGGGCATGTAGGTGCTGTAATCAGCAGGCGGTGGCCGCGCAGATGATCTGCAGTAATGACGGGTGCGGAAGCCAGCGGATGGCCTTCCGGCATTAACAGCACAAATGCTTCTGTAAACAGCGGTTCAAAATGCAGCTCCTTCCCCAGCTCCGGAGCGGAACAGAGCACAACATCCAGCTCCCCGCTCAGGAGCCGGTTACAAAGCGCACCTGAACCGGAGATATCCACGGACAGCTCCATTTTGGGAAACCGTGTCATGAATTTCTGCAGGATGACAGGCAAACGGTAGCTCGCTGTCGGATCAGCAGCACCGATGCGGACATTCCCCGCTTCACCTGACTTCAAATCCGTGATGCTGCTCTGGAGCCGTTCCATATCCTTTACAATTCTGAGGCTTTGTTCATGGAACAACCGTCCTGCTTCGGTGAGTGTAATACCTTTGCCTCGTTCCAGCAATTGAACACCCAGATCCGACTCCAGCTTCTGAATTTGCATCGTGACCGTAGATTGGGCATAATTCAGCTCTTCCGCCGCCCGGTTGAAGCTCCCGCTCTGGACGATTGCTTGAAAGGTTTTTAGAGTTTTCAGATCCAGCTTCATTCCCTCCCTTCACCTCAAGCCTACGCATTAATTCAACCAAATTGAACTCATCCTTCAATTCATTCAATTATACAAAATCGAACGTGTTGTATAAACTGCTAATAAGGCTAAAAACACAATCAAGGAGTGAATACGAATGGAATTGTCAGGAAAAGTCGCACTGGTTACAGGTGGAGGGACGGGGATTGGCCGAGCGACAAGCCTCGAACTGGCTGCACGCGGAGCCATAGTCGCCGTCAATTACTCCCGCTCGGAAGCGGAAGCCCTGGAAACGGTTCAAAGGATCATTGAAAAAGGCGGAAAGGCCCTTGCGGTTCAAGCAAATGTAGCCCGGGATGCAGAGGTACGGAATATGGCTCAGCAGATCGCCGAAACCTTCGGAACCATCGACTTGCTTGTGAATAACGCGGGCATCACCAGGCACATCCCTATGGACGATCTGGAAGCGGCCACGGAAGAGGTGTGGGATGAACTGTATGATGTCAACGTCAAGGGTATGTTTTTCTGCGCTAGAGCAGCGGCGGTATATATGAAAAAGTCCAAGCAGGGAGCCATTGTCAACCTCGGCAGCATTGCGGGGAATACAGGAGCCGGCTCCTCCCTTCCCTATGCTGTATCGAAAGCGGCTATTCATGGGCTAACCCGATCTCTGGCCCGCGCGCTCTCTCCGTACGTTCGGGTCAACTGTGTAGCGCCGGGGGCAGTCGCTACCCGATGGTGGACTGGGCGGGAAGAACAAATGCGCCAGCTCGCGCCGAATCTGCTGCTCCAGCGGATTGCCGAACCGGAGGATATCGCCGGGTTCATCTGCGCCGCTCTGGAGCAGGAAGCCATGACCGGGCAGATTATTACAGTGGACAGCGGACAGACATTGTAAATACGAAGCAGAGTCAGCATGAGTACTTCGTGTGAAGTAAAGCTGTGAGCAAAAGCCGTCAATGATCAAAAACGCAGAGCAGTGATCCTCCGATAACGGGATGATCACTGCTCTGCTCCTTTTCCCAGCTATAACCCTTTCAGATAAACCTCTTCTAATTCAGGTATGCGGGTGAGTTACGAAGGTTCAATTCCCCACACCAGGTTGCCGGAAAGATAGGCCGGAGTTTTGGTCCAGTCTGCATAATTGGTACCCGCCCCATTGAAGGAGTAGTCCCCTGTCTGCGTATAGGTGCTCCAGTTCGATTTTACAGCCTGCATCTGGATGTCAATGCTTGCCCCAGCCGCCAGAGATCCTGCTGCGCTGGTAAATCCAATCTCCAGGTAGTAGTCTGCGCCTGTCTTGGCAGACGGCATTTTAACAAAGTTGCCTGTCACATTCGCACTGCCGACCTGGGACCAGTCACAGAAGAAGTTCTGTGTCTGCTCACCGTCAATGGTGTAATAGTATCTTAATTTCACATCTGACAGGGAAATACTGCTAGTCCCTGTATTGACCAGCTTAAACTTTGGATTGAGGGATTGCACCGACGCTGCTGTTGCACCATTATACATCTGTACTTTAAGTGCTCCGGCTGCTGGGGCTGTTGTATCCACGACACTTACGGCCAGTGATTGCGCAGCTCCGGCACTGAAATTGAAGCTGAGCGTAGTCGTGCCCACCGCCTGTGCTGCCAGATACTCTTTCTTGATCGTCACGGTTGTCCCGCCCAGTGTATAATCCGTTCCGGACACCAGGGCAGTCGTACCATTCTTGATCGAGCTGAGGCTGTTGCCATTCAGTGTCAGTGTGACCGGAACATCCGCCTGGTTCCCAGCTTTCTTATCGAAGCTGGCGCTCACCGGAGCAATGGCCGAATTGGCTGCGACGGTCGTATCTGCAATAGTCACAGCCAGCGATTGCGAAGCACCGGCGCTAAAGTTGAAACTCAGCGTAGTCGTGCCCACTGCCTGTGCTGCCAGATACTCCTTCTTGATCGTTACGGTTGTCCCGCCCAGTGTATAATCCATTCCGGACACCAGGGTGGCAGAACCGTTCTTGATCGAGCTAAGGCTGTTGCCATTCAGTGTCAGTGTGACTGGAATATCTGCCTGATTCGCTGTTTTCTTGTCAAAGCCCGCGGTGACCGGTGTAATCACCGAATTGGCCGTTCCAGTTGTATCAACGACGGCTACGGTCAGCATTTTTGCAGCACCCGCACTAAAATTGAACGTTAGCTGGGTAGTGCCCACTGCCTGGGCAGCCAGATAAGCCTTCTTAATCGTTACCGTTGACCCGCTTACACTGTAATCCGTTCCAGCTGTTAGGGTTGCCGCACCGTTCTTAATGGAGCTAAATGTAGTGCCGTTCAGTGTCAATGTGACTGGGATATCGGCCTGGTTTGCAGTCTTCTTATCAAAACTGGCGCTCGTTGGTGTAATCGATGCGCTGGCAACTGGAGGATTTACCGGATCCGCATAAAGTGTGCCTCTGCCGTTCGTCCCAAGATAGACACGGCCATATACTCTGGGGTCGCCGGTAATTGCCATGTTGATTTTGGCATATTGATGGGCGTCATCATTAATCCGTACCCATGATGCACCGGCATCATCGGAACGGAAGACACCTCTGACGCCATCGATTTTGGCTACCGTATAGAGGGCCATGTAGCTCTGGCCCGGTGCGGCCATGCCGAAGCCGATCAGATCGCCTTCCTCAACATTCGGCAGCTTGGTGAAGCTTGTACCTGAATTCGTAGAGTGCCATATACCATATTTGCCCTCAACTGCATTGCCGCCGGCAAACCAGATATCACCTTCGATGCCGGGCATGGCTTTCATACTGATCTGTGCCTGATTCGGCTGGAGACCAGCTACGTTATTAGTTGGGAACCCTGCTGCCGCAGTAGCGCTGAAGGTAGCTCCGCCATCTGTACTGATATAGAAGGTTCCGGCATAGAACGCATAGAATTTGTTCGGGTTCACCCGATCAGATGCCACTTTGGCGCCTGCCGGAACGCCGGTGCTTGCGGTCCAGGAGTTGCCTGTAGTTTTGGAATAGTAGACTCCGATATCCGAGGTGCTCCACAAGATGGAATTACCGTTAGCCGATACCGCAACCTGTCCTTGTCCTGCAGTAGTCTTGGTTCCGTTCGAAGGCTCGCCATTTGGCATATACCAGTTGACACCGCCGTCATTGGAGATCCCAATCGACTTCATGCTCGGAGACTTCTCCTTATCAGCACCTCCTACACGCACAACATAGGCAGGGCTCAGCTCCGCATAATCAATGCCTGTTGTTGTTGCCCAGGATGGGCTGGTCTGGAACTTGACGGGTGCCTGGGTTACATCTTCATAGCGGAATCCGGAAACGTCGCCAAGCGCCGTAATCAGGTGGGCGGTTCCCGATGGAGGGCTGATAAGGCCAAGGACTGCCGTTTCTTCCACTCCTTTGGCCATCACTGAAATATTAACTTTGCCCCCGGTATCCCAGGAGCCCAAATTGTTCGTTCCGTAGATGGTGGCTCCGGTCCCGTACATCATACGATTCGAGTTGAAAGGGTCAATCTCCAGATCCCCCATCATCCAGCCGAGCTTCGGTGATGGATCAATGGAAGTAGGGTTGGTGACGCCATGATCAAGCCAAGGTGCTGCGGTAATGTCCATAGCGAATTTATACGTACGCTCAGGATAGCTGCCCCAGTCCCAGATCCGGCTCCAGGTAGCACCGCCGTTCGTACTGCGGAAAATCACCTCATCCGGCCACCATGCATTCAGACTTGAAACCATAACGGTGTTCGGGTGCTGGGCGTCAACAGCCAATCCGCCGAAGCCATACCAGTTATCCGTTCCGGTGCTTGGGCTGATATTGGTCCAGGCTCCGCTGGTGGTGTTCAGCTTCCACACTTCGCCCTTGCTTCCATCATAAGGGCCGACACCATTACTGTAAGTGATGTAAAGATCTCCTGTGGATGACAGCACCCCATGATGAGGCAGGAAGCCGGTTGGCTGTCCGGGAACTGCCGTCCACGTTGCTCCACCGTCGGTACTGCGGTAGATACTGCTAGCAGTATCGGCAACACCGACATAGATTGTTGGAGTGGCGCTGCCTAGTGTGCCGGTGCTTTTATCAAAAGTAATCCAGGATAGTCCGACCAGATCATTGCCGTAATCCAGTGTCGGATTCTGAATATAGGTGCCCACATTCGGGAAGGAGCTTACCTTCGACCAGGTTACCCCCGAGTCTATACTCTTCCATAATCCGTTGCCGCTGCGTGCTCCAAAAAAGAGAATGCTGTTCTTGTTGGGGTCGATAACCAGCCGCTCCCCTGCGGACCGGCCGGGCATATTGCCCCCAACCTTAAACGGCAGCGGAGTAGACTGCCAGGTATTCCCCCGGTCACTGGAGCGCATAATCTGCCCGTTATCATCCCAACTGTTGGTATAGGTGCCTGTAGCCATATATACCTTGTCCGGATTAATGGGGTCCGTGGCGAGCGCATCCACACCGTTCTTGTTCCAGTCTACCCAGCCTACTGCATCACTGATGGATACCCAGCTGCCAGTAGCCTGATTCCAGCGGTATGCACCGCCGATATCGGTGCGTGCATAGATTAAATTCGGTTCACTCTGATTAAAAATAATGCCGGGCACAAAACCTCCGCCCGCGCCGGTGACAACACTCTTCCAGCTGTAGGCTTCACTTGCCGCTGCACGGGTAATCGCTGGAAAGGCGGTGAATAACGAGCTTGTCATAGCAGCCAGCAGCACAACCAGGCCCAGTTTTCGGATACGTTTACGTGTCACAATTTACGCCTCCTATGATTTGATTTTCCCCAGTCCATTCCTTGTGGTTCTTGGGCTTTCCTCGTTTCCTTGCCCCTCCTTCCTGATCCCCGATCTGATCCGGCAAACAGCAGCATGTACATCTGATAACGCTTACATTATAATTGGTAAATATTATAATATGATATGGAAAATGGTTGATTTTGCGGGAAAATTGTCGTCTGTTTTTGTACCATTTTCCCACTAATAATTACATATTAAGTATATAAGGATAAAGCAGTTCCGCCTTTAAAAAAAGCTATTCCTTGCTGCAAATATAGCTCTACAGCAAAGGAATAGCTTTAGGACCAACGTTGCCAGGTCTCTTGTCATGTGTACCCGCTTGACGCTATGCCCGTCCCCGCAGCAGCCCAATTGCCGCCAGCAAAAAAGACAGCAGAGAAATGCCCAGTGCAATGTACAGCAGCGGGGAAACGCTAGACGTTGAATTCTGATCCTCCATAATCGCATTGTGCTCATCCATGCTCATTGAATCCTTGGTACCCTTGTCCATATTGGCCGAACCGTGAGAATGGCTGCTGCTCCCTGATGCTGCTTGCACAATCTCGGTGATGGCATGAGGGGTATCCGTTCCTTCATCACCGGACCACTGGACCAGGCTGCCGTCGGCATAATGCTGGTAGGCATCCCAGGCGATTTCGCCTGTGGTATCCGGATTCTTGGCCGTGAAGTAAAAGCGCTGAAACTGCCCGGCCTCTATCCCTGCTCCGGTTGATGTCCAGCTGATTTTATTGCCGTCAATCGTTACTTTCCAACCCGGTACAGCCTCGTACTGTTTGAATTCCGCCCCTTGGGGAATGCGCAGGTCGATCTGTACAGTGGCGGCCTCTTTTTCTGAAGGCACTTTCAGAGTATATGTCTCCCATGCACCTGTGGTTGATTCTGCCGGAGCCACGGTCACATGCGCACTGGCAGCTGCTGCGAACAACATCAGGGCTGCGGCCGAGGGTGCAGCTAAAACTGCGATTTTACGGAAAAGTTTATTCAAATTAAAGGTCCCCTTTTCATGAATTCACTGAATCTTCCGGTTCGTTCTATTTTTTCTTGGGGAAATCCCGTTCACGTGAAGCCAGTCCCTGTTCCAGGGCATACCGTGTCAGCTGTGTACGGTTCTGCAGCTGCAGCTTCTGGAGGATGTTTTTGAGATGGTTTTTAACCGTATGCTCCGAAATTCCAAGTGTTGCTGCGATTTCCTTATTCGTGGAACCGGAGGAGACACAGCCCAGTATTTCCTTCTCCCGCGCCGTCAATGCCTCCCGCTCCTCCTTGACGGAAGTGACAGCAAATTCCTTCAGAATTTGAAAAGCCAGCTCCCGGCTCAGCGGAACCTCCTCACTGACAATCGCCAGCAGATATTCGATCCAGGTGGACGGGGCCAGATTTTTCAGCAGATACCCTTGTGCCCCTTGCTTCAGCGCTTCGAATAAAAAGGAGATTTCGTCGGAAACGGTTACGATTACGATTTTGACATAGGGATATTCCAGTTTGATCCGCCGTGTGGTCTCCAAACCATCCATTTCCGGCATCTGAATATCGATCAGGATCAGATCGGGCATCCACTGTCCGGTCCACTCTATCGCCTCAGCACCGCTCCCCACGGCACCGATGACCTCAAAGCGCTCATCCATCGCCATAATCTCACACATCGCCTCACGGGCATGAGCATGATCATCCACAACAAGCACCCGGCAGCGGTTCATACGGAGGTCCCCCTTTTCGCAATCTCTACTATGGTCCCGGAATCCCCGGATTTCAGCGTAAGCGTCCAGCCCATGCCTTCCGCACGTTCCTTCATGATCTGCAGCCCGTAGCTGCCGCTTACGGCAAAAGGGTCCTCATGCCGGATTCCGGCACCATCATCGGAGACTGCAACCCGCCAGCCCTGCTCATCCGCCCGGCCGGAAATCGCAACCTTGCCCGCCCGGGTATGCTTGCGTACGTTAATCATTGCCTCACGGATACAGGAGAGCAGCTCTGCTTGTTCAGAAGGACTGAAGATTTCCTCCCCCAGATCCCAGTCCAAGGTTACGTCAATTGAAACCTCACGGGCAATCTGCGCGAGTTGCTCCTGTACCGACAGCATAAGTAGAGACGCCTGCGGACCCGTAATCGGGACCTTCAGATTGGATATAGCCTGCCGGACATAGCGGTTGACCTCATGTACGGTTTTTTTCAGCTGTCCAATCGTTTCCCCGTTCATCTCGCCCCGCTCCTGCTTCTGTTCCAGGCGGTCAATCCGTACCGACAGCAAGAATAAAGACTGTGCCATCCCGTCATGCAGCTCTTTCGCCAGCGCCTCCCGGGCCTCCATAGCCGTCTTAAGCATACGTTCCTGTTCCAGCTCCCGTACATTCTTTTCCATGAGGGAGAACAGCGGTAACAGCAGGACTATACTGAACAGGAACACTAGTACAGGGGTTAAGTAATTGCCCATGTTCATGGAGAGATAAGGCATCAGGAACTGATGGCGTACAATCTCCCAAATGCCGACCATGACGGTTGGCAGCAGTAGAATAAGCAGCTTAATTCTTGTATACGTTGCTGTCCCCTCCCCATTCTTAAGGATTACATTAGCATTCTCCCGCTAACCCGGGCATGACTCTTTAGGGCTATGACCAGGCTGTAAATGTTACAAAAATAAGTATTTAAAATTCCATAAAAACAGATGCGGCTCGCACCACATCCGTTCATTCCGTATATTATCCATTCAATCCGCCGTTTACTGTTACTGAGTGGTCTACAAAGGCGAAGTGTACCGGCTATACCGCACATCCATTTCCTTCAGGTCTGTGCCCTGCTGAAGAAGGAAAAACGAATTCACACCTTCCGCTCCCCACCAGTTGATACCAAGTGCCACACCGGTTGCTGTCCTTGCCGCAAAGAGCAGTGAGAACATCTCCGGGAGGATTTCGCCTCCATCATCGACGCGCCAGACTGAATAATCATCTTCCTGGATGACAGCAGGATAGTCCGCGAAGCTGAGCTCTGCATTCTTTTGCAGAACCAGACTAAAGAGCATATTCTTATCCTGTCTAGTGAACTGAACCAGATACAAATGCAGCTCTCCGGACGGGTCTGACGAGGCTGACAGGTCTGCCAATTTCCAGATCGATTGAATCTTCCGCTGCTTACGCGCCAAGATTTCCTTCCGCACCGGATGATCGGCTCCCAGCTGCTGCGGCTTGTCTCCTGCCGGCTCTACCTTAAGCAGCGACCCGGGAGCAAATACAGCAGAATCTGCCAAGTAGTAGGTTTCATCTGATGCGGCACTGCCTTCCTCAACAGTAAAAACATATCCTGACAGATTGGCAAAATTATTCGCCAGATCTCTGCCGTTGCTGTTTGCGGTGCCACGCTGCCACTTCTCAAATCTCACGGTGAGTAACTGACCGCCCTGACCAACAGCCATATTTAGCGATTTCATTTCCGCCAGCTTGCTGTCATTTTCCCATGCCGCCAGGATGTGCTTGCCTGTACGGTCTGCAAACCCGAAGCTTGCGTTCAGACTCGCGGGATCCAGAGTTGCCGCTGGTGATGGCGGCACTGGCGGATCGCTCTGTTTTGCCGAGGCTGCTGGTGACGTCCCCGGATTACGCCCGTCCGTAGAGTCCGCTTCCTGCAAAGAGCATCCGGTGATCAGCAGAAAGACCATTACAGCAATCCCAAGCCGCTTCAGCATTGAAGTACCTCCCAGACCCGTCATATTTAGTTAAAATATACCCATGCTCAGGTAACGTTCACCTGTGTCGGGAGCAATGCACAGCACCCGTTTGCCGCTCCCCAGCCGCCGTGCTTCCTGCAGCGCCGTCCATACAGCCGCTCCACCGGAAGGCCCTATTAGGATTCCCTCTGTGCTGGCCAGGCGTCTGACCATTTCCAGTGCATCCTCATCGGAGACCTGGACAATTTCATCATAAACCCCGGTATTCAGAATTGCAGGTACGAACCCCGGGCTGGTTCCCACCAGCTTATGCGGTCCGGGCGTTCCGCCGGAGAGCACCGGCGAGCCCTGAGGCTCCACTACAACAATGCGGATATCCGGCAGCTGCTGGCGCAGCACCTCTCCGGTGCCTGTAATCGTACCTCCCGTCCCTGAGGTAGCTACGAACACATCAAGCCGTCCATCCATTTGCGCCATAATCTCCGGGGCCGTTGTGGTCCGGTGAATATCAGGATTCGCTTTGTTCTCGAACTGCTGCGGAATGAAGCTGTCCGCGATTTCCTTACCCAGCTCCAGTGCCTTGGCAATAGCTCCCGGCATCCGGTCCGCTGCAGGAGTCAGAACAACTTCCGCTCCGTATGCTTTTAGAATATTGATCCGTTCCTTCGTCATATTATCCGGCATTACGAGTATGGCTTTGTAGCCTTTGGCCGCGGCGTTCATTGCCAATCCGATGCCGGTATTTCCGCTCGTCGGCTCGATAATCGTTCCGCCCGGCTTCAAGCTTCCGGCAAGCTCGGCCTGAAGAATCAGATTATAGGCTGCCCGGTCTTTCACGCTGCCGCTCGGGTTGAACATTTCCAGCTTCACGTACAGCTCGGCATCCTGAGGTCCGGTCAGACGGTTCAAGCGGACCACCGGCGTATCGCCGATCAGTTCCGAAATATTGTTGACTACTCGGGATGACATGGATAAGCCTCCTCATTACTTGTGCTATTTATCACCCCATTGTAGCGCTGTAAGGCAGCTCTTGTCGATTGCCTGGAGCAAGGCTTCAGAGGAACGGAATATTTTTATACTTCCCTTGGGGTACGGATAGATATATTATGGCTTGCATCAGGCTTCCCGCCGGAATGCACTGCAAAGTCAGATTGCACTCTTCCGCTAGAAGTTACTGCTTCATTGCTGCAAGTCCACAAGACCCTGTGCAAACTGCCGCGCACGTATCAAATCGTTCTCATCGGGATGTCCTTTTTTATCCAGATTGAATCCGAGCGGACTGAACTCACCAGAGCAGTTGAACTCTGCTACGATGGTGCAGCCCTTCAACTCAAGCTTTTCTGTGATCAGCTGTTTCTTTTTAAATTCGCCGGACCCGGATGTGCAAAAAATAAATACTTTCTTGTCTGTGGCAGGCATTTTCCGGATGAATTTGAATAGCTTGTTATGAAGCTTGGATGCATAAATCCCTGAACCAAAACCGATCAGATCATAACCTTCCAGCACCTCCGGCCGGACATCCTCCACCTTCGCCACATCTGCGTTCATAACCTCTGCCATCACCTTTGCCAGCTTTTCCGTATTCTTTCTGTGGACCGACTTGTAGATAATCAATGTTTTCATAAGTGCACCTCTCTCTTCAATCATATATCATATAATATGAATGAACTTAAATAAATTCATTCATTTATAGAAAAAAATAATGCGCATGA
Source organism: Paenibacillus sp. 22594 (assembly GCF_052044425.1). Lineage (NCBI taxonomy): Bacteria > Bacillati > Bacillota > Bacilli > Caryophanales > Paenibacillaceae > Paenibacillus > Paenibacillus sp. 22594. Next base: position 102,340 of record NZ_JBQENA010000011.1, on the reverse strand, counting down.
AGCTTGAGCTGCATTCACACGCATGGTTCATCTTCTCACCCGTATTCATTTCATTTATTTCGGCACATCGGTCAGACCTTTCATCACGAACTCGACAAAATAATCCAGGATATGCGGAAAATGCTGTATACCAATCTCCTCTTTGTGGATATCGATATAAGGAATGGCACTGAGCAGCGCGTGTATCAGATCGTCGTCCAGATCTGCTCTTATTTTGCCTTCTGCCTTCCACTTCCTAATCAGCTCGAGCGTACCACTGTTCGTGAATTCATCAATGCTCTCGATGCCGCCTTTTTCATAAAATTCCTTCTCCAGCTTGCTGAAAAGCTCCCGGTTGTACCATTCCTTCAAAATCGGATTCGAGATCATGCCGCTGTAATTCAGAGCCATAACTTCCTTCAACAATTTCACAGGCTCATCATCCGGGTTCACCGTCTCCATGATGCTCTGCTTCAGCTTCTCATTTTCTTTTAGATAGATCTCTATGAAAAGTTTCTCTTTCGAGGCGTAATAATTGTAAAAGGTGCCCACTGCCACCCCGGCCAGTTTCGTAATGTCGGACACATTGGTATCCTTGAAGCCTTTGGAGCTGAACAGCTCTTTTCCGCGATTAAAAATCTCCATTTTTTTGTCTTCCATGGTTGTAAACCCCCAAGATTCTGAATGAATATAAATATATTCATTCGAATTGTAGCATAGCAATCTCTCATTTTCAAGCTGGGGGCCTGGAGATAGGGGCGTTGTCAGGTGGCAGGCAACAACCGCCTCGTTGACCCAGATGCCTGCACCCGACTTGGCGCCAAAAGCGTCTCCGCTCTTTTGCGTACCGGAAATGGTAATGTTCGTGAAGATCGTATCGGCTACCGGGAACTGAGGCGAAGAACCGACATAGCCCTGGAAGACCTTCGAGGCCGAGAACAGTGCAAAGCGGTCGTCGCCCGTAGCCCGGGCTTCATTATTGGAGCCGAGATTGTTCGTATTGCCGTTAGTCATATTGATACCGTCGGCGGATTTCACGTCCCTCCTCTGTTTGAGTAATCTGCTAACTAGCGAGTTGTCTGTTCTCCTGCTTCCTGCGAATAGTATGTGGAATATTACGATTCTTGGGTATTCTGAAGATATTAATGTAGTCCCAGCAGCTCTCGAAGTTCTGCAAATGTACTGACAATGGCTTCAGGCCTATTTCCATTCCCTGGCATAGCCTGCAAAGGATTGAACCAGATCGTATGCCATCCTGCCGCGCTTGCTCCGGCGATATCCTTTGGCCACGAATCCCCAATGTAGAGTGAGTCTTGGGCCTTCATCCCTGTACGGGTATTAACTAATTGAAAAATACGCGGGTCGGGCTTCGAGAAGCCTACCGTGCTGGAAATCATTATTCGTTCTTCAGGGACATAGCGGTTCAACCCGAGTGTCCGCAGCTTGCCCTGTTGATGCTCTTCATTGCCATTCGTAATGATGCCTACCGTCATTCCAATTTCATTCAGGGAGGCCAGCAGCTCACCAGCCCCCGTGGAGAGGCGCATTTCCCCCTGTAGGCGGCTATATGCTTGCTGTATTCGAGTTCCCTGTTCCCGGCTAATAGGTATGCCGAACTCAGCCAACCCCTGTATAAAACGCTCTTCCCTCATCCGGGAGGCCCGTTCCCCTTGTGGTGAAGCCTGCAGCAGATCTCCCTCTGCTGACAATTTCCCGCTATAATAACCTATTCGCCGGTAGGCATCGATGTACGGAAAGTGCTCCGGAAGCGTGAGCACCTCCTTCAGTGCACAGCAGGTCAAGTCAAACTGGCTGTACAGGGTATCATCCACATCGAAGAACACACATCGTATACCTTTGTGGTCCAGCCAATTATCCGATGTATCTACAGAAAAAGGTACCGCCCCATCCTGGCGTATCCTATGATTCTCTATCCGTCCAAAGCTGACCTTCCTGGTAACATCATCCCCTGATGAACCCCATCTGCCGTGATGGCTATCCTGCACCGCATGATTCGTAAGAACAAGTCCGTTAACCGTATCATGGATGATTTGGAGCTCATGATGCTCCAGCACAGCCAATGCTTGCGGCGTCAAGCTCAGCGGTTTCCCAAAATAACTGGAGAGCGCATCTGTAACGATCCGCTGCTGCTGTACGGATAACGACCGGCTTAAAGCTGTTATCTCTTGAGTAAACGCTTCCATACTTCATTCCTCCTGTAAGGCCAGGATAAACCCGTCCATGTCTTAATATCTTAATCCATTCTGTCCCGCCATGAATCATCATGTCACCGAAATATGGGAATGGTTAATCCGGTACCTTCCAGACAAAAAAAGAGCCCCGCCATCTCCGGCAGAGCCAAGGTCTATTATAAGGGGGGTCATAGGATGACTATAACCTCTGAAGCTTAAATCTATATGAACAGAAGATAAAGCTTTGCTGAAAAAGCTGTGGAATTGTGATACATAGATGTTATACATTGAACCGGGCGACCAATCCTTGCAGCCCTTGAGCCATTGAGTTCAGGACACTTGCGGAGGAGGCGATTTGTTCTACCGATGCCATCTGTTCCTGCGAAGCGGCGGACACCTGCTGGGTGCTCGCCGCAGTAGTCTCAGAGATTTGGACTACAGTGCGGATAGACTCCACAATTTCTTCTGTAGCTGCTGTAATTTCTTCCACCGCTCCGGAAACTTCCTGCACCTGGCCAGCCAGGGAATCGATAGAAATGCGGATCTCTCCGAAGGATCTGCCGGCTTCTTCAATAACCGCCGTCCCTCCCTGCACCTCGCTCATGCTATTCTTCATGATCTTCACCGCATCGTCGGCATCGGATTGAATGCCGGCTGCCATCAAGGCAATGAGATTGGCTGATTCACCGGACTGCTCAGCCAACTTGCGGACCTGATCCGCGACCACGGCGAACCCACGCCCCTGCTCTCCGGCTCGTGCCGCTTCAATCGTTGCGTTCAGTGCCAGCATATTGGTCTGCGAGGCAATGCCTTTGATAACATCGACAATGCTGGCGATCTCGCTCGAACGGCCCACAAAGCTCAGCACCTGCCCGGACAAAGTCTGGATGGAACGGTTGATTGAAGCCATTTGCTGAACTGCCGCCTGCAGGGATTCATCACCGGCAACGGCATATTCGCTTGAACGGATCGAAGCTTCAGAAATATCCTGCACACTGGAGGCGATCTGCTGAATGCCAATGGACATCTCTACAATCGTGGTCATATTGGTCTGCAGATCATTCATCTGGCGGTCATTACCGGAGGCTACCTCGCCCATAATACCGGCGATCTTCTCTGTAGCCTCGGCTGTCTTTCCACTGTCGGAGGTAAGTTTTATGGAGGAGGCTGTTAATCCGCTTGCCGATTCTGTCACCTGCCCAATCATTACTGCCAGATTATCCGTCATCTTGTTGAAGTTCATCGCCAGCTCCCCAATTTCATCCTTGCTCCGTACCGAGAGCTTACGGGTCAGGTCCGCATCGCCCTCAGCTATTTCCTGCAGTTGAACGTTGACACTGCGGAGCGGCTTGAGGATCCGCTCCGACAAGAGCAGTGCAATTACTGCGGCCAGCAGCACTGACAATCCTGTCATACCCAGGCTGACGTCCATCGCGAAGCCGCGATGATTGTCGGCCTCGCTCTGTTTCTTCTTGATTTCTTCGGTCAGTACATTCTGAAGCACCAGCTGGGAATCAATAATTTGATCCAGGGAGAGCGTGGTGAACGCTTTTTGGGCAACAGGGAAATTTCCCTCCTTCGCTTGTGCGAAGGCACTTTCCAGCACCGTCAGATAATTAGTCCATTCGTTCTGCAGGTTGGTAATTCCGGATTGCTCCGCCTCGCTAAGCCCGGTGACCTGGAGTTCCTTAACCGCCGCTGTAATTTCAGGAATCTGAGCTTCATAGCTGGTCAAGTATGTCTTCCGTTCCTCATCCGTGTTACTCATCACATACCTTGCTGCCAGCCCGTCGGCTGTGCGGATTTTGTCCGTCAGCCCCTGCACCAGCGACAGCTTGCTGTAATTGCGGTTAATCTGATCCGTAAGCATGCTGACCTTGCTTTGAAAGAAGGTATTGCCGGCGATAGCGATAAGAAACACAAGAATGACTGCGGCAAAGCCAATCAATATTTTGGCGCGTATTTTGGTGAACATAAGTATTCCTCCCGTATCTGTATGTATTTTTGGGTTGGCTGCAATGGGGATCCGTTATGTAAGGCTTAATCGTTATGACTGTCTCTCTGCTCTCCTTCCTTATACTGAAGTTAAGTATTTCCTGATACGTCCATCCTACTTCTCCAAGCTTAAATGAAACTGAAGTGGCTAATAGTTATCTTAGTTTCCTTACAACAAAAAAAACCGCCCCTCCTGCCCTAACGCAGGAATTGACGGTTTGGATTATTCATATAAATTGCCGTTCGCCAGCAGAGCCAGCTTGTCCTGGTCCAGTACACTGAGGCTTCCTTTCCTGCGCTCTATGATGCCTTCCTCCACAAAACGGCGCACGATCCGGTTCAGATGCCGGTAGCTGGTTCCGAGCAAATCCGCGGTTTCAGCAAGTGTAGCTGTACGGATCTCTTCCACGCGCTGGCCGCCGCTGTCTGCAAACAGGGACAGCAGATAGCTGGCAAAGCGGTTTTCCAGCGGATATAGCAAATTTAGCGCCGTAGTCTGACCCAGCGTATACATTTTGTGGCTAAGCTCTCCTACCAGAAAACGCAGAAGAGCCGTATTTTGCTCAAATTCCTTAAGAACCAACTCGCGTCCGGCAACCAGAAGCAGGCTTTCGTCCACTGACACCACTTCATTCTTGACCGGATATTGCCGCAGCAACTCCACATCCCCGATCAGCGACATCGGTCTCGCAAAACGCACCAGCAACGATTTTCCGTTGGGCAGTAGTGTATGAATCTTGAGCCTGCCCTGCACCAGAATATACAGATGCTCCAGGTGGTCACCCACTGAACAAATAGCCTCCCCATCACTGTACCGCCGCAGCTCCATTCCGGAAATCGCCCCACTGCTGAATATATCCTTCAAGCCATTTTGCCCGGCCAGAGCACTGACCTGATCACGGTCTGCAATCCACTGCATCAGCCGCTGCCTCCCCACCTCTGTCACGAATGAACTAAATGTAACACAGCAGCGGAGAATCAGCCAACACCCGACTCACCACATAGTGAAGATTTCTCTGCATCTTGGCGGATCATACTACTTGTCAAAATAATGCTCCAGGGCCCGCTCGGCACGGAACTTCGCCACATTGAAGGCTGGCCATTTCCGCTTGGTTGTCTGCTGACCTTCCCACTTTTCGCGGAGGACCGCATCCAGCTTGCCGTTCTCTTGCTTATTAAAGCTGATCAGCAGCGGCAGGACGTCCGGTGACAGCCGGGATAAATAGCTGGTGTCCAGGACGCCGCTCTTCTGATAGCGCTGGATATTCTGCTTGGCAATAATATGATCCATGCCAAGATAGTTCACCAGTACATAGGATAGTAAACCTAAGGCGAGACAGCACTGCGCGAGCGGGAACTGCACCCGGCTGATCCGCACCGCTGCCAACACCAGTAAGAGTCCGAGGAAGATCATAAACATATGCACCAGAAACCGGATATATGTGTAGCCATAAGCCTCTTCATACAGCATCAGCCGGGAATAGGCTGAATACAACATGATTACAGAACAGAGTACGAGGATATAGAGCAGAATATGAACGGTTGTACGCAGCAGGCTTCTCTCCGGGCGATCCGAATGCAGGGACAGCAGCAGCAGAACGAAGTTGATCGAAGTCACCAGAATCAGCTCCAAAAAACCGCTACGCGCATAATCGGCATACGTGCTACCCTCTGGTAAAATGCCATCCCAGGCACCGAAGAGGTAGGAAAATTGTACGCTGACGAACAGCACATACACCGTATTGATGACGGTGAGAATCGTAGTAAGGATCACCGGATCCACTTTCAGCGTCAAAGGCTCGGGAAGAAGCTCCAAGGTAGAATCCGGGGCAGGTACGATTTCCATATTCAGCTCCGGCTTAGGATTCCATATATACACCTTGTGATCGACAAAACCCCAGAGGAGGCCGAACATGCCCAGTCCCAGCAGGATCACCCACAGCAGACGCGCAATCCCTTCGCCAAAAGAAATCCGTGCCAGCATCTGCGGGAATTTCGCCAGCATTTCATGGAATACCCCGTCTGCCGAGGAGAGCAGTGAGGTTACAATGAGCAGCAGCGGCAAAGAGATTCCCAGTCCAATTAACACCTTGATCAGCACCTGCTTGCGTTCGTCCTTAATTTTCTCACCACCGAAGAGTTTGCGGATGATCCGTGGAGCTGTTCCCCAGTGACGCAGACTTTGGGCAAAAAAATGCTCTGCAGCCGCCCCTATAATCCCGATCCTGCTCCAGGAGGGGTGCTTATAGCTCAGCATATAGGTCATATGTAATAAAATCAGCGCCGGAATAACCAGCAGGTTCAGCCCGAAGAAAACCCAATTCGCAAACAACGCATAGGTCAAGGAGAGAAGCACAATCGCACCAAGCCAGATATAGCTGACCACAGAAGGCTTACCCAGCTTGTCTTTGGCAAAATAGAACACAAACACGTAAAACAAACACACAAAGATCGGATAGGATATTCCTGGCACTGTACCGTAAAACAGAAACTGGTTAAGGACCGCCAGCAACAAAGCCGCTCCCAGAGCCTGGAGAGCACGTTCCGGTTTCGGTGCGGATGGATCATTCATGGTAAATACCTCCATCTTCTTACTTTCATATCCTGATTTTAGCTGATAAAATAAGAAGAAAAAGAGAAAGAATATACGGTTTATTTCCTATTTTAAAAAGGAGACCACGACTCATGAAGCTGCACAGCCAATTTCTGAAGCTCCACTCGCACCATGGAGGACCAGCTGAAATCTCTGTTACTCTGGATGAGCTGGCTGCAACCTTTAACTGCACTCACCGCAATGCACTCCATATTGTTCATAAAATGGCCGGGCAGGACTGGATCACCTGGACCCCCAGCCGCGGCCGGGGAAAACGTTCAAAGCTGGTGTTTCTGGTGGAAGCGGAGGACATTGCGCTGCAGTCTATGAAGCAGGCCATCAGCAGCAAAGATATTGGAAGTGCGATTGAGGGTATACGCGGACATGCAAGGTCCTCCTCGCTTCAGGACACGCTGCAGGGCTGGCTGCTAACCTATTTCGGACATCATTCGGAAATCCGCAGCAATAAGGTCATTGATACACTGCGGCTTCCAGTCACCCAGAAGCTTCACACCCTTGACCCGCTGTATATGAATCTACTGGCAGAGTCCTTCGTCTCCAGCCATGTATTTGACGGATTAGTTGGAAGAAGCGGGGAGCGGGGTATTGTTCCGGGCCTGGCCCACGCCTGGGATGTGGATGACAGCCGCACTGAATGGACGTTTCATCTGCGGAAGGAGGTCCTGTTCCACCACGGAAAAGTACTGTCCGCCGAAGATGTGGTCTATTCGCTGCAGCGGCTGATGCAGACCTCACAGCGGACGCTTTATAGTTCTATTTTCAAGGAGATCACTGGAGTTGAAGCACTGAACGCCACCACAGTGCGCATTGTGCTGCGGAATCCAAATGAGCTGTTTCTCCCGTTCCTCTGCACCAGCCGGGCAGCGGTGGTTCCGCGTGAGTTGGTGTCTGCAGCAGGGAGTGCCTTTGGCCGCAGACCGGTCGGCACCGGCCCCTTCAAGCTGGTTGAGCTGAATGAGGATCTCTGCGTGCTGGAGGTATTCCCTTATTACTATCAGGGCCGGGCACATTTGGACCGTGTGGAAATTCTTCATGTACCGTTCGGCAATGGGCAGGTACAGCCGGATACGGTTTCCGCCTTTCACATTATTCACAATCCTTCGGCAGCAGACTCTTCCTCGTGGAGCCAGATTCATTCTGAATCCTGTGTGCGCAAGTTTGTCACCTGCAACACAAAGAAAAACGGACCTTTAAACGACCCCCTGCTCCGTGCGGGCATTCTATCTTGCCTGAATGAAACAGCGCAGGCTCCTGTCCGCGATTTGCAAGTCATACAGCCAGAGGTTTTGCAAATTGCCACCATTCCGCAATATCTCGGGGATGCCGAGCATATTGCCTCCCGGCTGTTACGGCACGGGTATGCCTGCAGCGTTTTGGCGGTCTCGCCGGAGGAATTCAAAGGTCCCGTGCGCCTGAAGGCCGATCTCATTGTCTTCTCCCTGCTCCGGGATCAGGACGAGCAGCTTCGGCTATTCGATCTGTATACGACGCTGTCTCAGCATGTGGATCCCGGGACAAGGGCAGATATTGAAGGCATGCTGAACCTCATCTCACGGGAGCCCGATCCCGCAGCAAGAAACGGCAGCTTCAAACGGATTGAGGACAAGCTGACAAGGGATCATCAGCTGCACATTCTGTACGAAAAGCCGGTCCAGACCGCATATCTCCCTTCCGTGCGCGGCGTGACCTTCAACAGCCAGGGCTGGGTAGACCTTCGCCATCTGTGGTTTCCGCGCGGCATGTAAAACAGCTCCGGCGGAGGTTCCACCGGAGCTGTTCGTTCGTGCGACTGTTGGGGTCAGTTCCAGGACAACTTCCCGCTTGAAAAAGACCTCTATGCCCTTCCAGGAAGGCTGATAAGCCCCTTGCCGATTAGATTGGCGGAAGGGGGCTGCTTACCCATTTCCCTGGCCCACACAGAGAGCTGACCGATATGATGAATTTCATGGGCGATGACATGGCGTATGATCTCGCCCCAGGCATAGATCACTACTGATCCATCCTTCCGCGTATCCGTAAAGATATTCCGCTCCATCCCCTCATTCCAGGCCAGAACAAATTGCTCCACCTCCGGCCTGAAGCGAGCATCAAGCTCTCTCACCTTCTCCAGACTGCGGAACTCGGCGAAATCCTCCTGGAAATCAGGTTTGCCCTGCACCGTCATGATCCAGCTCCACTCCACATCGGCAATATGAAACAATGTCTTCAGAATTCCGCCAACCCCGCCTACCCGCGGCTTGAGCAGTTCCTCCTCCGTCAGGTCTTCACACCACTTGTACCATTCCTCCCGAACCATCCAGTTATAGCGGAAAAACGTCTGCATGAAATCCCTCCAATAAAAAGATATGAGAACAGCAAACAATTGTTAAATAGATCACAGTTGTTTCCAGTTTATCACATCAGAGCAGGGACACGGGATGTAAAAAATATATATAACCGGAGCCCAGTGTGGAGATCAGAAGCGGCATGGTCTTCGTCTCGGGGGTCTGCAGTACAATCAGCGGCCACAGATAGTTATTCCAGCTTGACATGAAGGTAATGATTGCACCGGCTGCATAAGTGGTTTTCATCGCACTTCGCTTCTTCCACTCGCCGGGAAAAGCAATACCTAGAAGGAAAGGCCTTTTTTTGACAACAAAAAACCGGTGAAATCATCACCGGTATCAAAGAACTTATTTGAGAGACATATGTAAAATAAAACTCAGTTTTCCTGCGTTAACTATAAAATTAATATAGCACGGAAATGTCAAGATAGCAAGCATTTTTATGGAAATTGAAGAAAATCAATAGCATATCCCCACCACAGCGGCAATGTTGGATCAACAGATGGCGTAATTCCGTTTTATCTCAGCCATCGACAATGTTATGATCTTCTGCACGAAGGAGGTGCAGTAGATGCAAATTGAAGTCAAGGATATCCGAAAAACATTCAAGGTGTACAAACGTCCCGAAGGAAAATGGGGGCTGCTGAAGGGAGCTTTTATGCGCAATGTAACTCAGGTGGAAGCACTCGGTGGGATCAGCTTTAAGATTAATGAAGGTGAGCTTGTCGGGTACATCGGGCCAAACGGTGCCGGCAAATCCACTACGGTCAAGGTGATGAGCGGCATCCTTACACCGGACAGCGGTGAATGCACCATTATGGGCAAGGTTCCCTGGAAGAGCCGTGTAGAGCATGTGTCCAAAATTGGTGTCGTGTTCGGGCAGCGCTCCCAGCTGTGGTGGGATGTGCCGGTGGCCGACTCTTTTGAAGTGCTCAAGGATATTTACGCCATTCCCCCGGGTGATTACAAGACAAGACTTGCCGAACTGACGGCAACCCTTGGTGTGGAAGCGCTTTTAAAGACACCAGTCCGACAGCTCTCGCTTGGACAACGGATGCGTTGCGAGTTGGTGGCTGCCCTGCTGCACCGGCCCAAAATCCTCTTCCTGGATGAGCCTACCATCGGCCTCGATGCGGTATCCAAGCTTGCGCTCCGGAACTTTTTAAAGGAGGAAAACCGTAAATACGGGGTTACCATGGTGCTGACCACCCATGATATGGACGACATTGAAGCGCTATGCGAACGGGTGATGGTCATTGGGCATGGACAACTGCTGTACGACGGACCGCTGGGCGGCCTGCAGGAGAAATATGCTCCGGAAGTGATTATGAAAGTAAATACGGATGCCATGATCGCTGCGATGTATAACGACCTGTCGCTGGTATAAAAACTTTTTAGGAGGTGTGAAATGAATTTTCGGAATACCTGTAAGGCCTGCAGTTCCCTCTTCCGCATCCGTATGGCTGAAGGGCTGCAATACCGGGCTTCTGCAATATCCGGCGTGTTTGTAAGTGTCTTCTGGGGTTTCCTGGAGTGCGTACTGTTCACCGTATTTTATACATATAGCGACAACGGAGCCTGGAATAATAACGGTCTATCCTTATCACAAACGATATCCTACGTATGGCTGGCCCAGGGCCTGTTTGTGCTGCAATCCATGAACATTGATGGCGAGATTATGGCCAAAATCAACAACGGTGATGTCGGTGTGGAGCTATGCCGCCCGATGAATCTATACACGCATTGGTTCGTCAAAAGCTCAGCAGGCAAGCTTGGGACCTCCTGGCTCCGCAGCCTCACCACCATCCTGGCCGGACTGCTGATGCCTGTCAGCTATGCGCTGGGAGCTCCTGCATCTGCCCTTGGATTTGCCTGTTTTCTTCTGTCGGTTGTGATGGCCTTTGTGCTGTGCTCCGCCTTTGCCATGTTCGTCACCGCCATACGCTTGAACATCACCTGGGGTGATGGCCCAACTTATATGCTGTTGTTGTTCAGCGGGATATTGTCCGGCACTTATCTTCCCCTCCGTCTCTGGCCTGACTTTATGCAGACCTTTCTGTATCTCCAGCCCTTTGGCGGGTTCGCAGATATACCGGTTCAGCTGTATGTCGGCAGTCTCGCACCATCGGGTGCTCTGCCTGCAATCGGTTTACAGCTTTTTTGGAGTGCCCTCTTTATATTCGCCGGACGGTCGATCATGACCCGCAAACTAAAAAGTATTATCGTGCAGGGAGGGTGAGCAGAAGGATGATTGCTGAAGGCAAAATCTATTTCAAATATTTGCGGATGCACCTGTTGTCGGGGATGGAATACAAAGGCTGGTGGCTGATGCTGATCCAGGTGCTTGTTGTTGTCATCTCAGACCCCATCTCTACCGTGCTGCTCTTCTCACGCTTCGGCAATATCGGAGAATGGACTGTAGCCCATATTATTCTGGTCTATTCACTGGCTGTAGCTTCTTTTGGACTTGCGGAGAGCCTGTGCCGCGGCTTTGATTATTTCCCCTGGCAGATGCTGCGCTCCGGTGACTTTGACAGACTGCTGCTCCGTCCCCGCTCCCTGTTCGTCCAGGTCGCTGCGTCCAGATTCCATCTGCACCGTCTGGTCCGTCCCATCACAGGAATCTGCGCGGCAGGCTGGGCGCTCTCAGAGCTTGGCGTTTCACTAACCTTGGGGAAGATCGGCATTCTGACCATGGCCCTGGCAGGCGGGTGCATTATGTATTGCGGGGTGTTCGTGCTTACCTCGGGGCTCGCATTTTTTACCATCAAAGGCCTGGACTGGATCTATATCCTGACCAATGCCAGCTATCAAATCACCCGCTGCCCCGAGCCCTACATGCCTAAGGCGCTGAAGTCCATGTTCAGCTTTGTGCTGCCTATGCTGTTTATCAGCTTCTATCCTGCGGCCACGGTGTGCGGCTGGGGTTATCCGCAGTGGCTGGGCTATCTGTCCCTTCCCGCCGGAGCTGCGTTCCTGGGCGTGTCGCTGCTGGCCTGGCGTTTCGGGGTAAGACATTATAAGAGCACAGGAAGCTGACTCTATCAGAGCTGCCGGGATAAAGTTCTAGAAAAATGTACGAAAAGCACAAAGACAGCATCCGATCCACACGAGCGAATGCTGTCTTTGGCATACTATAGTGAGGGCTGCCCGAAGGAGACTGTTCTAGCCACACCGCTCTTGACCGCGGCCCGGATCACAGCTTCACGGATAAGCTTCACTACCCGAGGGTCAAACGCATCGGGCATAATATAATCTGACCTAAGCTCACTGGCAGGAATTACTGAAGAGATCGCCTCGGCAGCCGCCAGCTTCATATCCTCATTAATTTCGGTGGCACCGCAGTCAAGCGCTCCGCGGAATATTCCGGGAAAACAAAGAACGTTATTAATTTGGTTCGGAAAATCGGAGCGTCCTGTAGCCATCACCTTAACGTAAGGAGCGGCAATTTCAGGATCGATTTCAGGTGTGGGATTCGCCATCGCAAACACAATGGGGTCCACAGCCATACTTTTCACATCACTGAGCTTTAAGATTCCCGGTGCAGAAACTCCGATAAAGACATCGGCACCCTGAATGACATCAGACAGTGAGCCCGTTTCCAGATTCGGATTCGTAATCAGTGCAAATTCACTCCAATGTGACTTGTCGTATTGCACTGTGCGGCAGATTGCCCCCTGACGATCCACACCGATCAGATTCACGGCCCCTGCATGCAGCAGCATCTTGGATACGGCTATACCGGCAGCTCCAATACCGTTCACTACGATCTTTGCATTCTTGATGTCTTTGTTGCAGACCTTAAGCGCATTCAGAATCCCCGCCAGCACAACAATAGCCGTGCCGTGCTGATCATCGTGAAAGACCGGGATATCCAGCTCCTTCTTCAGTCTTGCTTCAATCTCAAAGCAGCGGGGCGAGGAGATATCCTCCAGATTAATACCGCCAAATGTAGGTGCGAGCGCTTTGACAATGGCGATAATCTCTTCCGTGTCTTTCGTATCCAGGCAGATTGGAAAAGCGTCCACATCCGCGAATTGCTTGAACAGCGCAGCTTTGCCTTCCATCACCGGCATGGCGGCTTTTGGGCCGATATCACCAAGACCCAGCACGGCGGTTCCATCGCTGACAACAGCAACCATGTTCTTCTTGATGGTATATTTGTAGGCCAAGTCTTCATTCCCTGCGATGGCTTGGCATACTCTGGCGACACCAGGTGTATACACTTTGGAAAGGTCCTCCATCGACCGAATCGGGTTTTTCAGCCCTGTTGAAAGTTTGCCTCCGAGATGCAGCCCCATAACTTCGTCCATAATTTTCATCATTTTTCCTCCTGTTAACTGAAGTTCGTTTCTATCAATCAATGACTTCAAAAATGAAGCGCATACAATACGCCGTTAATGCCACACCGAAAGCAGCAGCGTCGCAAGTATGACCGTAACTGCTCCTCCAATGCGTGTAGAGATTTGGGCGAAGGGCATGAGTTCCATACGGCCGGCTGCAGACAGGATAGCAACATCACCGGTTCCACCAAGCCCGCCCCGGCAGCCTGTGACAATAGCAGCTTCCACCGGATACATTTGAATGAGCTTGCCGACATAGAAGCCGGAGATAATCATCGCAATAATAACCGACGCACAGGTCAGAATATAGGGAATGGAGATGATGGCTGCCACATCGTTAAGTGGTACGTACAGCATGCCAAGCCCCACCATCAGCGGCCAGGTAAGACTGGTGGATACGAACTTGTACATTTGGAACGCGCCCTGCTCAATTTTTTCCGGCATAGCCTTGAAGCATTTAATCAAAGCTGCTGTAAAAATCATCAGGATCGGTCCGGGAATACCTACAATCTCCGAAGCCAGACTGCCAAAGATGAATAATCCGCAGGCAACTAATAATCCGGCCCCCATTAGCGAAAATACAACCGGTTTATCCTCATAACTGCCTCCACCCAGTTGCTCACCATCTTTCGCTTTCACCAGCATACCGTTGCCTGTATAGGATGGCTTCTTTTCTCCCAGCTTCTTAAGCAGCCCGGCTCCAATGATCGCTACAATGTTCCCGATAATGGCAGCCGGAATCATTTGTGCGACAACAGCTCCCGATTCCCCGCCAATAATTTGGGAGTAAGCAATGGACAATGGAAGAATGCCTTCACCGATACCGCCGCAGATAATTGGAACAATAATGTAAAAGATCGTGTGATGCAGACTGTAGCCAAACATTGTGCCAACGGCGATACCTGCTGCAATCGCGGCTACGGTACCGACCACCATCGGAATGAATATTTTCATTACACCCCTAATCAGTGTCTTCCGGTTCATGCCCAGTATACTGCCGGCTACCAGACAGGAGATGTAGAGGTACAGAAAGTTTGAAGTTTTCATTAGTGTTTTCACTGAGGCGATTGCATCTGGACTGATTATATTCCAGAACACCATGAATGAGGGAACCATCAGAGCCAGGATGGCGGGACCGCCGATATTTTTGAGTATAGGAAGCTTGAAGCCCAGGTCGCTCAGCAGGATTCCAAGAACCATAATCACCGCAAATCCGCCGATCATGTCGTTGGGAAGGTTCCCGCTTACAGCTGCTCCATAAATGATAAGGGCTATAATCAAGTAAAGTGGAAGCGGGATGACACCTACCTTTAGTTGTCTCAGTTTTTGCAGAAATCCTTCATTGGCCGGAAGGGAAGTGGTATTCCTTTCAGCAGCAGGGGATTGAATAGCTTTTTGCATCTTTCATTACCTCCTAGTTTCGTCTACAGCCTTATAGTAGCGGAAATGAAAGCGCTTTTGTTTTTACGTAAATATTGATTGAATTATGTAAATTATTAAAGTAAGCGCTACCAAATAAGATGCAAAAAACCGCCAATCCCATAAAATCAGGAATTAGCGGTCTGCTGCCCTAAGACTATATGAATTTAGAGATTACTGAGCTGCCCCGGGGAGATATCCGGTATCGCTGCACGGGCCTTCCAACGGTGCCGTAAGTCACATCACAATCAAGGGCTCCCATGTCCACCAACCCGGCAAGATATTTGCCGACTGAAACACGAGAAATCCCGGATACCGCCGCAATCTCTTCGGTGGAGAAGCTGGCTGTATTGCAGGTCTCCACCGCTCTCCAGATGGCCCGAAGCGTATTGCGGGTAAAGCCCTTGGACAATTCTTGAGCTGTAACGTTTTTTTCCTTCCTATACCCGGTCAGCTTATCGAGTTCGGACTGGTCCAGAGAATCCTGGCTGCGAAAAAGAAAGAACTGCTCCTTGTAAGCCGATAGCGCTGCACGCAGTCGTTCGAACTCAAACGGTTTGATTAGGTAATCTACAGCCCCGTTCTGGAGCGCATCTCTGATGCTGTCTTTATCGCTGGCAGCTGAAATGACTATAACATCTATTCGTCTGCTGTCCCGGCGGATTGCAGACAGTAATTCGAGGCCGTTGCTCTCTTTCATGTAAATATCCAGCAAGATCAGCTCGAAGGGCTGTTCTTCCAATTTAGCCATCGCCTCGTCCGCAGATCTGGCCCAGGCCGCACACCGGAAACTTTCCACTTGTTCCACATAAAATTTGTTCATCTCGGCTACCATCGGATCGTCTTCTACAATCAGCACGTTAATCATTGACCATCACTCTTTGCTTGGTAAGGTAAACTAACTGTAAACCGGGTTCCTTCCCCTTTGCCTGTTTCGCACACAATCTTTCCGCCCAATAGTTTAAGACTCCTCTCAACCAGGTACAAGCCGATGCCCCGGTCATTTCCTTTTGTCGAATATCCTTGTTGAAATATAAATGGCACCGTCTCAGCAGGTACACCGCTGCCGTTGTCGCTAACCGTACAAATGAGCGTATTGTCCTGAAACTGAAAACCGACATGAATGCATTTGCTTCCTGTCCCCTCCGGCGCTTCCATCGCGTTATCCAGCAGGTTACCAATAATCGTTATAAGCTGGCGGGATCTTTCCGGGTCACGGGGCTCTGGCAGAACCCCATCCTCAAGCAGCACCAGCCGAATGCCTGCTTCTCTGGCCCGGCTCAGCTTACCCAGAAGGAATCCAGCCATCACAGGGTCCTTGATTTGCCTGACAACAGCTCCCATCTCCGTCTGTGTTGTTGTGACTGTACTCGTGATGTACTCCTCCAGACGATCATACCGCCCCATATGGGTTAATCCCAGGATGACATGAAGCTTGTTCATAAACTCATGCGCCTGGGCACGCAATGCTTCGGCATACTGGGAGATGCCAGAGAGTCTTTCCATAAGCAGGCTGATTTCCGTCTTGTCGCGGAACGTGGCGATTGCACCTTCTACTGTCCCGTTTACGCGGATAGGCACCACGTTGGCCAGTAAAGTGACCCCGTTATGCTCCACCTCCAGATCCTGACTGGCTTCACCGGTCTGCAGTACATGGTTCAACCGAAGCAGGGGCCAGTATTTCTCCACCGGCTGGTTCAAGGGATCATCCTGGATGCCCATTTCTGCAAGCAATCGTTTAGCTTCCGTATTGATTAGGGTAATACGTGAATCCCCGTCAACTGCAATGACCCCCTCTCGGAGAGATTGAAGCATAGAGCTCCGCTCCTCAAGAAGCTTGGCAATTGCAGCAGGCTCCATGCCGAACATCATCTTTTTTATGGTACGGGCCAGCAGGATCGCTCCCAGAGCTCCGATCACACTGCCTACAAGAATTCCCCAATACAGGATTTCCTCATTCTCTCTGACAGCAAGCTGAACATTCCCCAGTGATATTCCGACCGCGACCGCTCCCACCTGTTCCCCGCTTGAGGAGAATACTGGTGAGAACGCTCTCACAGATGCGCCCAAAGATCCCTCAGCTTCAGATATGCTCTCCTGCCCATGCAGAACCGCAGTTTCATCGCCGCCGCTGAAATGCTTGCCGATTTTCGCCTTATCCGGATGGGTCAAGCGGATCGCCTTCATATTCATGACAACCACAAACTCTACCTTATTTAATCTCCGAATATCCTCGGTGTAGCTTTGTAATTCGGAAGTGGGTTGTGATTTGCCTAAGGCTTCAATAATCAGCGGCGTACGGGACAGGGTACGGGACAAAGTAACGGCCTTTTGCTCCAGCGCGGTTTGGGTCTGTGAGGATACCTTCATCCCAAATAGCACATAGACCACCAACAGCATTAAGACAAGTACTGCACAGATCA
This sequence comes from Paenibacillus sp. 22594, assembly GCF_052044425.1. Taxonomy (NCBI): domain Bacteria; kingdom Bacillati; phylum Bacillota; class Bacilli; order Caryophanales; family Paenibacillaceae; genus Paenibacillus; species Paenibacillus sp. 22594. The sequence continues at coordinate 85,051 of NZ_JBQENA010000011.1, read as the reverse complement.
TCATCGTAATCGTTGTTCGCAGCCTAAATGTATATTTTCCAATTCTCACCAGATAGCCCTCCGGAAATACCCCATTATTCTAACCTATACACGGAGCCGATAGCCGTGATTACACACACAAGTTGTGCTGGTAAAGGCTGACTAAGGTAGACCTGGCCCCGTTGCATTTGCGGCTTCAACAATACCAAAACTAAAACGCCGCTGTCTATACCCTAAGAGGTGCAGGCGCATTAATGTGAGCTTAAATGCTTACGGTAGCCCTCCACCTTCTCTTCACGATACCCCATTGCCTCATAAAAAACATGCGCTTCCTTCCGTTTCTCCCCGGAGACAAAAATGATATAATAGCAATCTCTTTCGTGGGCGATCTCTTCAAGGGCGGTCATCAGCTTTTTGCCGAGTCCCTGACGGCGTGCCCGGGAGGAAACAACCACATTCTCAATCACCATGAAGGGCCGGCAATCGCCAATGAGATCCTGGCACACGATGCCCATCATTGATCCCAGCAGCTCCCCGTCCACATAAGCGCCCAACAGTATGTAACGGCTATCCGCCTGAATTGAACGAAATGCCTCTTCCAACTTCTTCGGGTCCGAAGTACGGTCGATCAGCTCATGGTAGAGTCTGTTCAGTGCGTCAAGGGATTCGAATTCAATTTCTTTAATAGTGACCATATGCAGGTTCCCCGCTTTCTGTTGATTGATCAGGCTATTCTTTTTCATACATATATAGCTTCCCCTTCTGGGGATGAAACATCCTTCTGCCCTTGAAGCCCCTGCGCCGCAGCTCGCGCTCCAGCAGTTTCATAAAGGCACCATGACTGACCATTAGCACATTTTCGGGCTGTTCCCTTGTTTCGAGGGAATCTATTAGCAAACGGGCCTTTGTCTTTGCGGTCACCCTGTTCTCAGGCTGTGAGTGATGCCCCAAGGCCCAGCATAATCTCCCCACTGTCAGCCAGCACGAAACGGGAAGTTTGATGCCAGGCAGCATAACGGCGGCAATACCGATCTCTCTCAGCAACGTTGTGAACGTCACCTCGCCTTTATACAAACTTCGTGCAGTTTGTGCGGCTCTCGCTTGATCGCTGCTTAGACACTTGTTCCATTCTTGACCACCGTTCCTAGCATAGTCCGTATGCAGAAGATCCGCTTGTTCATATTGTAAGATCCACTCGTTAAACTGCTCTGCAGACATCCAAAACTTCCGAGGTGGAGGATTTACTTTGTAATGTCTGACTAGTCCGATTTGCATAAGCTCCACGCCTACCCTTTTACTGAAAATAATTGTACTTAGGCTCAGCATTATATTCTTTAAGCACAGCCTTCACTCGCTCTTCGACAGTCATATCCCCTTCCAGTCTCAATACAGGACATTGCAGCTGCGACATCCATTCCTCATGAAGGACTCTGCTTCTGACTTCCGGACCCGCTGTATCATACAAAGCCGCCCATTCCATAAAGGACTGTACCTCATTGAACATGCTGCCGCCAGGCAGACTTTCCGCACCATACCGCAAAGCTTCCCTTCCTCGCAGGCGTTCGAGCCGGATTTCCCCGGGAATCCACAGAAATACAACCAGATCAAACCAGGGACGCAGTCCATCACCCCAACCACAAACGGCACCAGACAATATCCATGGCTCCTTCTGGTCGAGATCACGCTGGATCGTACGCAGCCTTTCATTAATCTCCGTCTGTTTGGTATATTTATGCTCCCAGAAATAATCGTCGCTGTCCAAATGCAAATGTGGCAGATGCTCAGCCAAAGCCCGGCCCAGCGTACTGGTTCCAGAGCCTGACGCTCCCAAAATATGAATTTTGCTGTACATGTACCCTCCTATATATGCGCTAAGTAGACCGTGTAACAAATCATGCATATATTCAAAAAAAGATACAGCGATACTTCTCACTGTACCCTTTTTCTATATCCGGTCTCACTCCGAAATGTCTGGTGGAATTCTCCGTGCTATACCCGTTGCGATTGCGGCCCGAATCACCGCGTCCCGTATCCCTTCGACCACTTTCTCATTAAAAATACTCGGGATGATATATTGCTCATTTAGCTCGTCCGGGTGAACTACAGAAGCTATCGCCTGCGCAGCAGCCAGCTTCATCTCCAGATTGACCGTTTTGGCCCTGCAATCCAGTGCCCCGCGAAAAATCCCGGGAAAGCAAAGCACATTATTGATCTGATTCGGATAATCACTTCTTCCGGTAGCCACTACCCGGGCATAGGGCTCAGCCAGCTCCGGCTCAATCTCAGGGGTCGGATTAGCCATGGCGAACACGATATTATCCTCTGCCATACTCTGTACATGCTCTACTTTCAGGATACCACCGCTAGAGACGCCTATGAACACATCCGCCTCCCGTATGGCCTCCGTCAGTCCTCCAGTCAGCCCCTCAGGATTGGTTGCCCCGGCAAGCCAGCTCCACTCCGCATTGTCATAACTCTGCTCCTTGTGCAGAATGCCCGCCCGGTCAACAGCATAGATCTTCTGTGCACCCGCTGCCAGCAGTAGACGGCAAATCGAAACGCCTGCCGCTCCGATGCCAACAACGACAATCCGGCAATCCTCTACTCTTTTCCCAACCACTTTAAGCGCATTCAACAAACCGGCCAAAGCCACAACTGCTGTACCATGCTGATCGTCATGAAACACCGGAATATCCAGTTCAGCGGACAGCCGCCGTTCAATCTCAAAGCAGCGGGGAGAGCTGATGTCCTCCAGGTTAATTCCACCAAACCCGGCAGCAACCGCTTTCACAATACGGATGATCTCCTCTGGGTCTTTGGTATTCAGGCATAGCGGAAAAGCATCGATCTCTGCCAGCTGCTTAAACAGCATGGCTTTGCCTTCCATCACAGGCATCGCCGCTTCCGGCCCGATATCGCCGAGACCCAGCACCGCGGTGCCGTCGGTGACGACAGCTACCGTATTTCTTTTCATCGTTAGTGAATAGGCTCTCCCCGGGTCCTCAGCAATGGCCATACAGACACGCGCCACACCAGGTGTGTAGACCAGCGACAGATCCTCCCGGTTCTTGATCGGCATCTTTGGGGTGATCTCAATTTTGCCGCCGATATGAGCAAGAAAGGTTCTGTCCGATACATTGATGACTTTAATCCCCGGCATGTCTGTAAGTACCGTAATCACTTTGTCATTTGAAGCATCCTGCACATTTACCGTAATATCCCGCGTCGTTACATCCTTGCCTGCGCGAATCACGTCAATGGCCACAATATCGCCACCAACCGCAGCCAGCCTCGAGGCCACATCCCCAAAGGTCGCAACCGACTTGCGGATTTCCAGCCGGATAATCATCGTTGTTGCAATCGACATAGAGTTACCCTCCTTGATCTAAGCAATCTATGTCCAATATACTACAGTTCACACTTTATACATAATTGTATTCTAAAATTTCGGATTCCCACGTTTTACCGGTTGCCTTTGATATAATCTGAACATCTGACCTTAGAAACTATACATCCAGGAGGAATAGCATTGGCCGTTTCCGTATCCGAATTCACTGAATACTTAGAGAAATATGTATCCTTTTTGATTATTGAAAAGAACCTCTCCCCGAAGTCCATCAAAGCCTACATGTCCGACCTTAACATGCTCCACAACTGGTTAACCGAAAATGAGGTGGATACTATCACAAGTGACATCCTCCATCATTACTTCCATAGCTTCAACAGTGCAGGCATGCTTAAGGATTCCACGATCAAGAGAAAGTACATATCGATTAAGTCATTTTTTTTATTTTTGGTCCATAAAAATTGGATTGAACAATCCCCGCTCCACAACTTCGGAAAAAAGTTCAAAACCGCCAAAAGAATTCCCAAGACACTGGCCGTTGAAGAAATTGAACGCTTGCTGCAATCTCCGTTGATCGACCGGAAGCAATTGACCACGCCGTTTCGCACCCGTCTGTCCATCCGTAACGATGCCATTATCGATTTATTATTTTCAACCGGCATTCGTATTGGAGAGCTTGCACAAATTCATCTGCAGGATATCGACTTGAAGAATCAGGTGGTTGTTATTTTCGGCAAAGGGCGAAAAGAGCGGCTGCTCTATCTGTCCAGCTCCGAGCTAATCGGCAAGCTCAACGACTGGATGGAGATCAGAGAGCAGTTCCGTCCGAAGAACGATACCTTGTTCGTTAATAAATACGGCCGGGCCTTGTCGATTTACGGAGTTGAAGATATCTTTGCCAAATACAGAAAGTTAGCCAGCATTAACGAAAAGGCAACGCCTCACTACCTCAGGCATTCCTTCGCCACTCAGCTGCTGGAGAACGGAGCCGACCTCCGCGCCGTCCAGGAAATCCTCGGCCACTCCAGCGTAAGCACCACCGAAATCTACACCGAGGTCTCGGTCAAACGAAAGCGGGACGTCCTCTCCCAATTCAACCCCAGAAACCGGCTGGAGACCTCCAAATAACTACGAATTATTTGGGGGTAATATATTTGAGTGATACAGATGAAATCATAAAGATCCTATTAAATTCTAAAGAACGAATACAGAATAAAAGAATATATATGGTTGTCAATATAAAAGAAAAAACAAAATTAACTCTTGATTATAATAAGTATTCAATAACTACTGAGTTTTTTTCTGATTCTGAACTAAATGAGCTAGTATCAGCATTTAGAGAAGCGGATATTTATGTAGAGGTTATTTTTGGTGAAGATGAATTTATCGGCAAAATTTTAAATGATAGTAGCATCGATAAGAATGTGCTTGTTTATAATACTGCACAAAATGGAACAGGCGCAGGTAGAAAATCACTAATTCCAGCATTTTGTAACCTTCACCATATTCCAATCACTGGCTCTAATGCCTATGTAGTAAGTCTATGCAGGAACAAGTACCATGTTAACAAGCTACTGGAAGCTCATAATATTCCGGTTGCAAAAAGCTGGCTATATGATGCAAAACGAGGTGGTTGGCTAATGAATAAATCACCAGAAGATAACTTAATGGTGATAGCCAAACCAATTTATGAATCTGCGAGTATTGGAATTAATGATTCGTCAAGATTTGTTTATTCAAGTACAGCTTTAATTTTTTTGAAAAATCTATCCGAAGAAATGAATCAGCCCATTATAGTTCAAGAATTTATTTCCGGTTATGAGGTTGAAACACCTGTAATTTGCCATGGAGGAAGATATTTGTCGATTTCTCCTGTTGGTATCAGTTGGAATAACTCAAGGCTCTTGGATAGCAAGTTTTTAACATATGAAAACATATATTTTGACCAGTATGAATTTTATAATTTCGAACATGAAGACGAAGCCATTGCAAAAGAGTTAATAACAACAAGTAAAATTTCAGCTAATATTGTCGGAATTGATGGATTAGGTAGAATTGACTATCGCATTACCGAAAATGGTAAATATTATGTAACTGATATATCAACAAATCCTCATCTAACTATGCATAGCTCATATTTTCACATGTTTCAGAACAACAATCTAACACAATCTGACATTTTAAAACTCCTAATTACTTGTGCCTTAAAATAATGCCTTAAGGAGTAATGAAAAAGTAGCTTAACTTCTTTCGACTGGTTTACGACTCTGACCAAAACTGAATATCTGAAGTTAAAAAACCTCTCCCCCAATGCTTCCATGAAGGCCCCAATATTTGCGGGTATTTATTTATCAAATAAGTATCAAATTGGTTAGGATCAATAGATACATCAGAAGAAAACAATTCTTGCAGATATCGCTGGCGATTCACCAAAAAATTTTTTTCATTTTTGCAGATGTATGGTATTTTATCCTCATATTCAGTTAAAATGTCTAATGCACTCATTTTTTCTCCGAGTATATATAATACCGAGGCCAGATTCATTGAAATAAAATAATCGTAGTAGTCGTCAACTTTTATTCTCTCATCATGCGCCATTTCTTCTAAGTTACATTTAGCTTTGATAAATTCACCTGATAAGGCAAGTAAGACAGACAGGTTGTTCTTAATAATATACGAATCATCTGATTGCAAATGACTTTCTAGTATTTTTTCAAGAAGTTCTATTCCATTACTAATATCTAATTTATTGGAATATACTCCTGAGAGTACGGCGTTATTAACTAAATAGTAATTATTCATTAGAGCTAGATTTTCATAATCACTTAAAATATTAGAGTTTTCTTCAATAAATTCAAAAGATTTATTGTACTCTCCCAAAGTAATTAAATTCCCCAAATGATTACATAAGGATTTATAGTATTGTGACAAGTACGAGGAATTTTTAAAAAATTCAACACTTTTTTCTGTATTTTTAACGGCAATATCGCTCGTTAAAAACATTTTTGATTTTCTGTACAAAATATTTGTATTATATTCGCCTTGAGGATCAAAGCTTTTTCTTTCGCTGTAATAGTCAAATAGTTTTCTATTAATTTCAAATGCTTTTTTATCATCATGAAAACAATCATAGTAAAATGCCATTAGACATGAAGAACATCTGGCCCAAAGCTCTTTTTCATCCATATTAGAATTATTAAAAATAAATTCCAAACGCTCCTTGGAGTAGTTTAGTTCAGTATTTATTGAGTATACTTTTTTTGAAGCAATTGCAAGCAAATATTCTTTTTCCATATTTAAAATGGGCTGAATTGCATCTTCAATTTCCAGAAGTTTATTTATGCATTTTGTAAAATCCTGCTTTTTGTATAAGGAATATGCCTCTTTCATTGTGACGTAATAATCGCTTAATGAGCTATTTTCTAATAAGAACCGCACTCTGGATTCTATGTATTCGCTTATTTCCATATCGTTTCTTAGTTGCTGGAAACAGCCAAGCATATATAACAACAGGGAGTCTTCAGTGTCACCAGCTTCAAAAAGAAAATTAGCCCTCATGAAATATTCCCCTGTTTTCATGAATTGTAAAAACTGTGATATTTTTTTAGAATACCCTGATTTATTATGATTTGCTCTGTTATTGAAAATAAGTCTTATGATATCATGAGTGAATTTATATGCTGTGCTTTTAATGTTTTCAGTTAATTTTGCTTCATTAGAGCTTTTTATTATTTCTTTTATCTTATCGGTATTAATTTTAGTTATATATTCAAGTTCATGTAAATTGAAATTCATTCCAATCAATGAGGCTGTTGATAAAAGTTCATCAATAAGTTCACCATCTGCGCCAATCAGTTTCAATCTTGATTCCAAAATATCATAAAAAACATGTTCCTGGTTTATATTATCAACCTCAAAAAATGCTTCAAAACTTTTCTCCGCATCATTTAACAATAATACCATTTGTTTAATTAACTCAATGTTTCCGCCTGAAATATTATAGATAAATTCTGTAGTTTTAAAATTAATATTATTAATGAATTTGTAATTAAATTGCTCTAAAATATCCTTGATATTATCTTGTGAGGCCGTTGGTAGTTGGAACTCCTTGTAATTATTGCTGGAATTAAGCCAGTTAACAAAATCAGAATCAATTTCTGTATTTACAATTAATAAAATTGATGTTTTTTTTAGAAAAGTAAATTTATCATTTAAATTTCCTGATACAAGATTTTTTAATAAGTCAATTGAAGACTGATCGAGGCTGTTGATATCATCAAATATAATTAATGCAACTTGATTATTTATAAGATGTTGGAAAACTGCCATTATCTCGTTAGCTTGCGAGTCCAATAAACTGGTGGTTTTCTTTGTATATTTGTCACTTATAAGCTCAAAAAACCAACTAACTAAATCTCCTGCAAAAGGAATTGCTTTTACACCTTCTCGAAGGCCGCCATTTAAAAGCTTACTTTTTGTTATTGCATTTCCAGATAAATAACTATCAAACTTTTCTCTGAAAATATAATAATCATTAAATCTATAATGATCATTTCCACGGAAATAGACTTGTTGTCGCTCTTTATCATTGGATAGATGGTCTTGTATTTGTTTTGAAATGTATGTTTTTCCGACACCAGAGTTTCCTTTTAAAAGAATTACACTTGTATTTCGATTTATTTCTCTTAATAAATTTTCAAAAACAGTATTCTGCCACGAAAACATGGATATACCTCCTACTTTTATAGAACCCCCAAATAATTCGTAGTTATTTGGCCATAAACCAACTGATTTGTGGCCGCCCTATTTTCCTTTTAACAACCTGCACCTTAGGCATAAAAAAAGCTCAAATCACTATCCCAAAGTACCGAATTTAGTTCTTTTTTCATTCCTCGAAAATATATATTCGTCCTTAAATACCATAATCCTCCTGTAACCGAGCTTGAATTTCATGAAAATCTACAAATGTAGACAAAAAAAGACAGCCGATTAGGCCGTCCTTCATTCCTACGAATATTCCCTTCAAAAATCTCTCATTCTAGCTCCTAAGGTCTATAGACCTCCTCCAGCAATACGACCTTCCCTCAACAGATGTAACCCGGAACGGCCTTTCTTTTACCTCGGAGGCAATAAAGTCATGGAACGGATTTCAGCCCGGCCCCGTCAATTCGGCAATGACTACCCCTGGTTTAAGGTTGACACTCCCAATAGATTCACTTGCATTTCTGATATAAAATCCGTTCTTCAGGGAGCCTGCATCCGGTTTGCAGTCCCTCTTGTGCAGCTGCCTCGGCTTATGTATCTGCCCGGCATCCACTTCTCCACTTGCCCTCCTGGTCAACATGCTCTGCTCCCTCCGCTACTTCGGAACTTCCCAAGTCTGTGCAAGCTTCAGTAATTCTTGTTCAGCGGCATCCTCGTCACCGGTCACTTGAGCTTCAATATAATAGGTATCCGTTCCGTCTTTGAGGTCTATGCTGGGCCGCTGAATACAGAGCCAATACTGCGTGATATCCGGGACGGACAGGACAGCCGGACCGCCATGCAGGAACTTGATCAGGATTCCTTCTCCTGCGGGAAGCTGTAGTGTACGCCGCCAAAGCTCTTCTGAATGATTCGGTATGCTGATATAGTTCTGCGGGTTTGTCTGATGGCCGAGGGAAATCTCCATATTTTCCAGCGCTATCCGTTCGTCTTCCACTATATATTTTGCCGGTTCTTTGTGCCCCAGACGAATCCTGTTGACTGTGGGTTGAGAGGTAGCCCCAGACTGGGAATAGATCCATATTGCAGCAGAAAGACAGAGCATACTAATAAGCAAGAGATAACGCCATTTTGTCCTCATAGGCACTCAGCCTTTCATCGGTTTGTTGTTTGTCATATCCTCAGCGCTCAGCACCTTCATAACCGATGCATAACAGGATTCTTTGAACACGGCATGAAGCTCATCGTTGTCGGTCATCAGCCACTGGATCAGACAACCGTCAATAATTGCACGAATGACTGGGGCTGTTGTCTCCGGGGACAGCTCCTTGGCAAAAATCCCTTCCACTTGCCCCAGCGTCAGCACCTCTGTGCTTATCCGTGCGCAGTTGTCATAGAAACGCTGGTTAATCTCTCTGTACACCGGTATCCGGCTGGCCCTCGCCAGGAAATCCAGATATACACGGTAAAAGGAACGGTTCTTCGCCGCATCGGGGAACGCAGAGTCGATGTAGGCCTTAAGCTTGCCGGTCGCTGTCTGCTGTTCTTGCACTGCTGTCTGCTCTTTGGCAGATATTTTGCCAGTCAGCCATTCCAGCAGCTCCACAAGCACCGCTTCCTTGTTGTCAAAATAATAATGTACAACCCCTTTACTGACCCCAGCATGATCAGCGATCGTCTGCAAGGTCACGGAATCATACCCCAGCTCGGACAACGCCTGAAAGGCGGCGAACAGAATCTGTTTGCGTTTTTCTTCTGATTTCTTGTAGCGTACCATGGGACCTCCACGAATTAGGGAATAATGTACATTATATCATAGATAATAAAAAGTTGACCGGTCAGAATAAATAATATATAACTGACTTACACATTATTATTCGTCTAAGGAGAGACTTACATGACAGAAACCTTTCAAGCTTTGGTTGTGGACAAAACGGAGACATTTTCCGTGGCGGTACAGCCGCTGACTATGGAGAAATTGCCTGCCGGAGAAGTTCTGATCCGAGTTGCATATTCCAGTGTAAACTATAAAGATGGACTCGCGAGTATCCCGAACGGGAACATTGTCCGCAATTATCCTTTTATCCCGGGCGTCGATTTGTCGGGAACAGTTGTTTCCTCCGCAGACCCGCGTTTTCAAGAAGGGCAGTCCGTCATTGCCACCGGGTACGGCATTGGGGTATCCCATTACGGCGGCTTCAGCGAGTATGCGCGCATTCCTACTGAATGGGTCATGCCACTGCCTAAAGGCCTTACGCTGCGGGAAGCAATGATCTACGGCACTGCCGGTTATACCGCTGCCATGTCCATTCTGGCGATCGAAGCTCATGGCGCTGCGCCGGATAAGGGCAAAGTGCTGGTCACTGGCGCAACCGGTGGTGTCGGCGGCTCGGCCGTTGCCATGCTTGCCAAGAAAGGCTACCAGGTCACTGCCAGCACCGGTAAAGCAGATGCAGCTGATTATTTACAGACCCTGGGTGCTGCCGAAGTCCTCTCGCGTGAGGAGGTCAGCGGCGGTTCAGGCAAACCGCTGGACAAGCAGTTGTGGCAGGCCGCTGTTGATGCCGTCGGTGGTGCTCCACTTGCTGCAGTACTCAGTAAAATCGCCTACGGCGGCTCCGTTGCCGCAAGCGGATTAACCGCCGGAACATCGGTTCCGACGACGGTTCTGCCTTTTATCTTGCGGGGTGTTAGCTTACTCGGAATCGATTCAGTCGCTTGTCCGATGGAGCAGCGCATTCAGATTTGGGACCGGATGGGCTCCGATCTGAAGCCGGAACAGCTGGACGCGCTTGTGGACCGCGAGGTCACCTTAACCGATCTGCCTGCTGCCCTAGCGGATATCTTGAAATCCAACACACGGGGCCGCGTATTGGTCCGCTTGTCTTAACCTATGAAGCCACCCGCAGGGAGCAATCCCGGGGTGGCTTTTGTTTTATCTGATTATGAAGGATTTCACTTCAACCGCTTGTTATACATTCCCCCCAATATCAACCGCATTCTGTATACCCGGATAAGTCTGGACATAGGGCTGCTGGCGGTACTCCTGAACATACGGCTGGCCGTAGTATCCATGCGCAGGGGTTGGCTGGTAACCGAAGGGCTGAAGCATATGCGAAGCTTGGGCTTCCATGTATGGAGCCATATTATTGGCGTATGCCGTGTTTGCTACCGCGGTCTTGCCGGGTTCACAGCAATCTGCAGGCGGTCCGATAAAGGTTCCAGGTTTCACCGGTGCCAGTACTTCCTTGAGTTCGGCTTCATTCATGCAATACGTGTGAGCAAGCACTTTTAGCGGTGTAAGTGTCAACAGATCGGAGCCCAGTATGACTTCCGGTACCGGGGCATTAAAGATCGCCAGCAAATGCGTGCAATCGGTGGTAGCCACCTCATAATGCCACCAGCCTTGCGGCACATTCGCCACCTGGCCCGGTGTGATTGGGAAGTGCAGCAACTCATTCGTAAATGGATTGATCAGGGAGACGACTGCAGCACCGGAGATACAATAGACCAGTTCAGCGGCATTCTGGTGGTAATGGGGTTCCACTACGTTGGACTTACTGAGAAAAATGTCTAGAAGGGAGGTATTCTCCAGCGTATTAAGCTCTTTGATTGACAACGTATTGATATAATTACAGTCATCCTTCTTAAACGTTGTGTTACAGTTCACATTAAAGCTAAACTGTGTATTGGGTGATTTGTAATCCATGTATGAAGTCACCTGGCTATCCTTCCCTTCCGCAAACCGGTTTTTATCGTTCTTACAATAGGATATGTACCCGCCCAGGCCCAGGTGAATAATTATCTCCGGCTGCAGCAAGAAGAAACGGCATCCTCCTTTTAAGGAGCATGCCGCTTCAACATTTATTCATCTGCTATAATCGTCCGGTTCCTGCCCTGGCCCTTCGCCGAATACATCGCACGGTCCGCCTGCTCCAGCAGCTCCTCAAGGGAGTCCCCATGGCTCGGATAATGAGCGATTCCCTGTGAGGAGGTTACCTTCATCGCCAGCGGAACTTCACTGGCCTCAAGCGTTTTACGGATTCGTTCCGCAACGATGTAGGCGTCGGCAGCCTTGGTTCGCGGAAGAAGCACTACAAATTCCTCCCCGCCATAGCGGCAACAGACATCCCCCGGACGAATACTTGCTTTCAGTATACCCGCAACCTGCTTCAGGACCTCATCCCCTGCCAGATGACCATAGGTGTCATTCACAAATTTGAATTTGTCGACATCCAGCACAATCACGGAAAAGGAAAATTGCGCGGCAATCCACTGATTCATTGTAATATCAAGAGATCGGCGGTTGGCAAGTCCCGTCAAAAGATCAGTCATCGCTTCCTGGGTGAGCTGATCTGTCTGTTTCTGAATATCACTCCAAGCAATGGCCACCGCTTTGGTCAAGAGGTCTGCTTCCCGGTTCCAATGCGGTTTCAGCACAGGGAGTTCAGTCTTTTCCTTCCCCACCTTGTTCATCAGATCAGCAAGCATGACAAACGGCTTGGCCAATTGATGGGCTATTACAAGGGCCAGCAGCAGCATAATCACAAAAGGGATCAAAGTATAGGCAAGTGTTTTGCGGATATGGCCCCATAGCTCATCCTGAATTTTGCTCACGGGTGAAACTACAGCAACTCCCCAGCCATTGGCTGGAACACTTGAATAGCCAGCCAGCATAGGGATTCCTCTTACATTAACTGCTTCCCTTTGCCCGCTGCGTCCTTTCATTAATTCCTGCACGATCTCACTTTTGCTGATGTCCTCATTGAGCCGTTCCTTATCAGGATGAAACAAGAGATGCCCGTCCGCACTGACGATGTAGTAATAGGAGCCCGAAGAATCAATTTCATTATCGTTACCAAAAATCATACTCAGAATATTGCTATCCTGCAGATAAATGGTTCCGCCCAGCTGACCAAGATAATGCTTATCCCGGTCATACATCGGTTCACTCATAAAAACAATCATTCTGCCGGTTGAAGCAGGAGTAAACGGCTCAGAAAGATATGGATGTCTAAGACGAAGCGCTTCCACAGCCCAAGGGGACTTAATTGGTTTGCCTGCCATTCCAAGCGTTGCCGGTGAAGTATTGCGAATGACACCGTCAGCGCCAACCAGAAGAATTGAATTGAAATAGGTGCTGCTCTTGCGCATCAATTCCAGGTAATCGTCAACTTGTTCCGGCTGCACCTCATTGATCTGGGACAGTTTGTCCGCACTATACACCATACTGTTGCGCATAGACCGGAAGAGTGAATCCACTGTCTTGCTCATGCGTTCAGCATTGGAGAGATTTAAATTCAGGGTCGTCTCGATCAGAGACTTTTTTTTCGATTGATACGAAGCGGTGAGCAGGATCGTTGAAGTCAGTAAAACCACCAGTGTGACCAGACCAATCAGCAATAGGGTAAGACTGAGTTTCTTTTTCGGTTGTCCTGCTTCTCCCAGTCTAGGCATTCCTCAACCTCCTTATGTTACTGGGCGGCAGTTGCCGACAGGTCCATCTGATGTTAATTATATACGATTGGGAAACAGAGTCTACACACAGTTTATATTTCCAAAACCACCGACAGGCTACGCAAAAAGGGGGTTTTACGGTGAGGATATCTTTGTTATTGAAATCTCTTCCTATACCGGCCTAGACTGAAGATTGGCCAAGACAGCAAATAAACAGAGGAAAGAGCAAGCGGCGGGAACTGTTCCCTAATCCGCTTGCTCTTTTCAATTCTCTGGGGTTACCAGCTGCTTCGTTCAATCAATGAGGTGATCTGTGCAAGATGATGGCGGTTATGCCAGTTGTACCGCTGAATCGCTGTATCCAAAGTCATCGTACCCAGCATAAGGCTTATAAAGGTTCTATTAAATTGTTCTTCTTCCAGGGAAACCAGCAGGCCAGCGAATCTCCGGTTCAGGTTCTCAAGCAGCGCAAGCGAGGTTTCAATGGGCTCCTCATAATAATCACTTAGCTCTGCCCAAAGCTCCTCCCGGTAGGAAGGAATCTCCGGTGCCTCTTCGGTGAGTCCCCGCTTGAAACGCAGATAAGCATTCATATTGTTGTCGGCAAGATGGTGAACCACCTGCTTCACACTCCAGCCTCCTGGGCGGTAAGGCGTATTCAGTTGCTCCGGCGTGAGAGACTGGACGGCCGCTCTCCACAGTGGCGTTATATTGCGGATTTCGTCAATGGATTGTTTGCGCTGTGCCGCCGTCGGCTGTCCCGGGCTTACAAAAGGACCAATGGGATAACGCAATTGTTCTATATTGGGTAGATTAGTATTCACTGGGCTCCAGCCCCCTTTCTGCATGCAATGCCGCGCCTGGCTCAAGAATGGTATAGAGTTCTTCAAGATTACCCACAGTTACATCCGGCTGCACCTCATGCTTCCAGACTGATCCGGTCCGATTGATCCAGCAGGTTCGGATTCCCGCTCTAGCCGCACCCAGCACGTCCGAGGGTGAATCTCCAATATGCAGGATTTCACTAGGCTGCACGCCGTAGAATGCGATGACCTCGCTGAACATCCGGTTCAGCCCGTCATTTTTATAGGAACCGTACTCTTCTGAAGTAAACAGCTTAATGGGATAGGCCTTATAGAAATCCGGCAGCATCAGAGTATCCGTGTCACTCACAATGCAGACCTGATACGCTTCAATGATCTTCTGCAGGAACGGCATCGTGTCTTCATACAAATCGGAGAGCCGGTGCTCGGCGAAGAGAATATCCACTGCCTTAAGGGAATCAAAGTTCAGCTTGTGCTCCATGAAGACCTTCTCAAAGCCGCTGCGGAATATTTCCTTGCTGGTGCAAAAGCCTCCGGCATCACGAATCGCAACCGACTGTTCCAAATAATGTCTTAAAAGCAGTTGAGCGAGCTCTAAAGCCCGTTCCTTGCTAAAATCCTGCTGCAGGATCGGTCTCCAGATGTGATTCCTCCGGTCTTCAATGTTTACCAGGGTCTGGAACATATCCAGGCTGATGATTTGGTAAGGGTTCATTGGGATTGACTCCTTAGTAGAATTTTCTCTATACATTAAACCGGGCCGTCACGAACACAGCCGGAGAGTTCCAATAAATCGTTACCTCATTTGTGGAATAGCTGAGATCATGATCGGCAAAGCACTGGGCAGCAGGCTTGCCTTGAAGATGCTCTGCAACATATTCATCGTGCAGCCCGCGGTCGGGTCCGCCGGATACAAGGCCGGGCACCGGATCTGCTACACCGTCACCAACCGATGGGCGGTGATGAGGATGCATAACGGGACGGTCACCGAACCCGGTCACATAGCTGATGTCCAGCACATTGCGTCCCATCAGGTAGTGCAGATGATCCAGCGCGCAAGCGGCATAGGCGGTCTCTCCGCTGAAATGCTCTGCCGCCAGCAGCAGCATCGCGTTGTTCATGACCAGCATATTGCTGCCCCAGATATAATCCTCTTCCAGCAAGGAAATACGGTAGCCATCCTCCCGGCTCTGCCGCACCAGTCGATCGGCTTCAGCCAGCAGCCCCTGCTTCAGCGAAGTATACAAGCCCTTCTCTGTGGCGAATTCCCCGGTAAAAAGGTATGTAAGTGTCCCGTATCCGCCCATATCCGCCCAACCCAGGCTGTATTTTGGAAATGACAGCTGTGCCAATGCCTGAACCGCCTCATGATAGACCGCTTCACCTGTGGTACGGTACAGTTCTGCCGCTGCCCAGTACCGTTCATCCCGATCCGTATCGTCACCATATTCACCGGTGCTAATTCCCGCCGGATTCGTGAAGCCAGGCGCCTCAGGGTGCTGCTGCAGCCAACTCCAGGCCGCTTCAGCCGCAGTGAGACATTGGCGCGCATAACCTTGGTCATAAGGCTCATAGACCCTTGCAGCCATCGCCATCACACCGGCAAAGTCCCCAGTCGCTGTTGCCGATACCGGCGAAAAATACAGGTCTGCGTTATCTTCCTCCGGCATTACATCAAGACCGGGAAAGTTCAAAGTAGTCAGCTTGTGGTACACTCCGCCTGTACCGGATTCCTGCATCTTGAACAGCCAATCCAGCTCCACCTTGCATTCCAGCAGCACATCCGGTGTCTTGCCATCGCTCTCAGGAAGCGGAATTGAAACCGCAAATGCTGTGGGATATAGTTCATAGGCAAGCAGCAAATCGGCTATGGCCTTTGCTCCAGGACCGGAGTATTTCCCGTAATCTCCGGCATCATGCCAGCCACCACAGCTATCCAGCGTCAACTCCGGTTGTCCGTATACGATGCCTTCTGCCGTGTGACACGCTCCGTGGGCCCATGGACCGGCAAATTCTCCGGTCAGCTCTACACCGCAGCGGTAATAATAAAAGGCTTTCAAAAGTCCCTGCTGCAGCTCCCCATAGGGCTTATCCCCAATCACAAAGGAGGCAGATATATTACCATCGTCTCCTTCAAGATGATATCGTCCGGCAGTTCTGATCCCGGAGAAATCCGCCACATGAACGATAGCACCGCTGGGTTTATCCACGGTGGCTTTTCCGGACTTACCGGAATACACCGCGGCCCCTGTCTCTTCATTGATTACCCGGAAGCCATGCCCTTCTCCGCTGAATATGGCGATTTTTGCTCCTTCTGTGGCATAACCGATGTGATTCACAGCAATGTGACGATGATCAGGCGTGCTCAAAGTGTTCATCTCTCCTCTATACATATGATTTTTCAGAAAATAATCATCCTCTATGTAAAATCAGTGCTGCCTCCTGAAAACGCTCTTCACCAGCTCATGGAAACCCCCTTTTATTCGCCTAACAGCTTAAGAAAATTGGCCGGCAGGTTAAACTGCTGGTTGTTGATCATGATCCGGCGCAGCTCTTCATCGGAATCGTCGCCTTGTGCATCCTTAATTTCCTTAATTTCACGGTGGAGACGCTCCATCTGCAGATCCAGCTCATACGCCTTATCGGCTGCATTCTTCAGTTCACGGGTCAGCTGCTCGGGGACAGCCTGGCTGTATTTATAAAAAATCTTGTGCTCCAGGCTGGCCCAGAAATCCATAGCAATCGTGCGGATCTGCACCTCTACACATACATGCTCCTGGCAGTCCGACAAAAACACCGGAACCTCCACCAGCAAATGCAGGCTCTGATATCCATTGGGCTTGGGGTTCTTGATATAATCCTTCACGCCAAGTACCTTTAGATCATCCTGCTTCTGCAGCATGGCACTGACCTGATAAATATCGGAGATAAAAGAGCAGGTAATCCGCAGTCCGGCGATATCCTTAATGCTGGATTTAATCGCATCCAGCGACAGCTCGCTGTTTTTGCGCAGCATTTTGTTCATAATGCTCTCTGGGGATTTAATTCGCGATTTCGTATGCTCGATCGGGCTATAGTCATGGAGCATTTGAAATTCCTGTTTCAGGATATCAATTTTGGTCTCAATTTCTTCCAGTGCAAACTTGTAAATCATCATAAAACGGGTCAATTCATATTTAATCTGTTTGAATTTCTCGATCTGATCTTGGGTGTTCATGCTCATTTCTCCTATCTTAATCTTTCATTCATCATAGCTAATCTGCTAGCTGAATTCAAATTCCTGGCAATCAAAAAGGCCATCCCGAACTTCCGCTGCGAAACGGATGGGA
This sequence comes from Paenibacillus sp. 22594, assembly GCF_052044425.1. Lineage (NCBI taxonomy): Bacteria > Bacillati > Bacillota > Bacilli > Caryophanales > Paenibacillaceae > Paenibacillus > Paenibacillus sp. 22594. The sequence goes on along the minus strand of NZ_JBQENA010000011.1, from coordinate 67,412 downwards.
TAACCTTTTGTCATGTCTCGTTATTGCTCAGGCTATAAAATAATTTCTTCAACTGAAAGGCTGCGTTCGCGTGACAAATCCTTGAATACATTATCCACTTTAACAAGCGGCTTGAACATGTCAAGCGGGTTATTCATCACAATCGTCCCGATTTCCCCATTGGAAAGCTGAACATTTTTGCCGACAAAACCTGGCAGAAGATGTCCTGTAAGCGCCTGGACCACTGTTCCGTTCAGCTTACCGAAGCCCATTTCATGAACTTTGCGCAAGACGGCAACAAGCCCTTGCTTCGGCTGATTCAGCCTGGAGGTAGTCAGCCCCATATAAATATTCGCCACGGTGACAATTTCAGTGTACGGATGAATTTCATTCTTAAGAATCTGGTTCGGATACCCTGTTCCATCCTCAAATTCATGATGCTGGAGTGCCACGAGTGCCGTCTTCTCATCCATCTTGGAGCCGCGGATAATATCATATCCATAGGTGGTATGGCGTTTCAGCTCTTCCTCCTCGGCAGGAGTCAGGACTCCGGCTTTGTTCAATATGGACAGCGGCACTTGGCTTTTGCCGATATCATGCAGGTAACCTGCACGGCTGATCTCATAACGCTCCTCTTTGGAGTGGCCCAGCCAAGCAGCGATATAATACGACAACAGACCAACTTGCAGCGAGTGGTGATATGTATCAATGTCGTCGCGTTCCAGCAATAACAGCAAGGAAACGACATCTTTCTGGGCATCCAGCGTTTCGAGCAGCGGCTGCAGCGTGTCGTCCACCATGGACTGAGTGAAAGAGCCTTGGGCCAAAGCTTCCAGGAAAATCGATTCGTAATTCTGGATGGTATGATCAAAATTGTCATTTAGGCTGTTACTGAGTCCATTTCCGCTCTCAGCATGGCTTATCGTGCGCGGCTCAATATCTACATACTCTATTTTGTGCCGGATCAGGATGGTGATTTCCTCACGCTGAACAACTGTTCTCTTGGGGAGAACGTGCAGGCCTACACTATTGAAAGTGTCTGTCAGAAGACAGTCGCCGTGTTTAAGATCCGTGACATGAACTTTCAAGTCTCAGCACCCCTTTTTATGTATAGGAATATTTCCCTCAATCTTTACTTGATCATAGCCCAAAAGCTGGCAAAGTAACAATATGGTTAAAGTCACGTTCCCTATTCTGGAGTAGGTATATTGAATCCCCGACTTTAGCCTCTTCTACATCCATTTCACGTATCTTTTATAGGTCAGCTTGACCCCGTTCGCTTCTGCCCAATGGTTCAATTCTTTCATCGACTGGGCGCGGTCATCTATAAAACGAAAGGTTAAACGCATAGGAGGAATCCTTTTGCCAACCGGTTTGATGCCCACTACTGGTCCGTCAATTTGGATGGCTTGAATCCTCTGTGCATAGATGGTTTCACCACGGATTTGCAGCGAATCGGTGCCCCATTTGATTTCTGCAGCCGGCCGCAGGGCATTCACAATCGACAGCACAAGGAGAACAATAAGAATAACAAGCAAGACAACTATAATATAATCCACAGTAGAATAAGGACGATATGGATTGTGTGAATTCAACGTCCAAGATTCTATTGCAATAAGTAATATAAACGACAGCATTGTACGTAAGCTCAGCGGAGTTTTGATTCTGGATACAGGTAATTTGTCCTGCATAATATTTTTCCTTTCATGAATCGGAATAATGGAACCATATCCTTGAGCAGGCTTAACAGCTATAATCGAAATAAAATACACGGGAGGACACAAAATGATGTATGAACATCTTGTTGTTTTTAAATTTAATGAGCAATATAGGCCCGAAACCGGAGAACAGCTGGTACATACGCTTAAGGCGCTGAAAAATTCGATTCCCGGGATTGTGGAGCTTACGGCAGGTGTGAACAAAACGGAAGAAACAGAGAATATCCATGGATATACGCTGGGGCTTCGAGTGACCTTCAGAGATCAGGAAGCCCTGCGCAAATATGGACCCCATCCTGCACATCAGCATTTTGTAGGGCTGCTTGAGGGGATCATTGAGAATGTCGTGGTGGTGGATTACCCTATTTTTTAGAAAAGATTATTAACATCTACCAGAACTTTGCCGATCAGCTTATCTTTGGCTACAAAAGGTGTGCTCCACAGGTGGGCATCATAGCTCGTATTCCGGTTATCGCCCAGAAAAAAATAGTGGTCTGCAGGAACCGTGACCGGTCCGAACGTATAGTCCATCTTATCCTGAAGATAAGGCTCTTCGATCCTGTCGCCGTTTCTGTACAAAGCTCCGTCCTTGATCTCAATCGTATCTCCCGGCAGCCCCATGAGGCGTTTGACATACTTTTTCTGTTCATCACCGGGCACCGGCGGGTTAAATACGACAATATCACCATGCTTCAGTGTGGTTAACCAGAGCATTTTCTCCACCACCAGCCGGTCATTGATCTGTATCGTCGGAATCATCGAACCGGTTGGGACTCTCATGGCTTCAGCTACATATGTACGGATAAACAATGACAAAATAATCCCGATGGCTATGCTCGGCACCCATTGCTTGAGAAATTTCTTCATATTATATCTTCCTTTCAGTTCACGGATTATATATCAAAACGTTCAAGAATCCGGGCCATTTCGGCCTCAACGTCAACTTCAGAGTACTTGGAAATATGGATCACCAGCAGACCGCCAAAGATTTGCTCCCATTTGCCCTCGCATATTGTAATCCGGTGTTTGAACTCATGGATCTCCCTCGATCCTGCGGCCTCCTTGCTCAGTAGCCAGGCATATCTGGCATAGCCCGATTTCTGCACCGTTTCCACATAGTACGCAATCCCCTGCTTCTCCTCGACCCGAATGATGTCCCCAAGGGCGATGCACGGGTTGAAAATCGGCGTTTCTTCAATACGGTATTTGCCACGCGCCACCGGCGTCACATCCAGAATCTCAATTTCCCGGCCAAGCTCATCAAAGCAAATATGCAGTCCCACCTTATCCGGCACTAGGTACACCTCCATTCTTGTCAGACATCATCCTGCCTGTAATTCACTTCATGTTCTTAAGAGATTTGGCGATAATTCCTTCGAACACCTTCCAGGGAAGCAGTGTTTTACCAATCACCAGCAGACGGGAGCCCTTGCCGACTGGGTATCGCAGCCTTGGGGCCTTCATTGCTGTGATCCGTGCTATCAGCTCGGCAACCTGATCCGGTTCGGGTGCGGTCTCGGCGCTCTGACGGGAATAGCGCAGTACATCGGCAAGCTGCTTCTGATAGGGAGAATTCTCGTTGGTATGCATCCCCTCCAACCCTTTGCCCCAGATCGGTGTACGGAAAGAAGCAGGCTCCACCAGTACAACCCGAATCCCAAATGGAGTCAGCTCCTGGCGCAGGCTTTCACTGAAGCCCTCCACGGCGTATTTGGAGGCGGCATAAGGGGCATATCCGGGAAATCCGGTCAAACCGCTGACGCTGCTGACATTGACAATCAGGCCCGCCCGCTGACTCCGCATCATAGGCAGAACAGCCTTAGTAACTTCAATTAGACCAAAAAAGTTCGTATCCATCTGCCGCCGCCATTCCTCCATGCCCACCTCTTCCACAAAGCCGCCGACGGCAAAACCTGCATTGTTGACCAATACATCAATTCTTCCGAATATCTCCATAGCCGCTGCTATTGCGAACTTAATGGACGCTGAATCCGTAACATCCAAAGCCAGTACATGTATCCGCTCTGCAACCCCGGCTTTTTCAGCCTGCCGCAATAGCTCTCCCTGGCGGCTTAGGTCCCGCATGGTGGCTGCGACCTGGTAGCCTCTGCGGGCCAGCGCCAGTGCAGTCAGCAGACCGAAGCCGGAGGAGGCACCGGTGATGAGGGCGATTTTATTTGCATTCTGCCCGTTTTCGCTATTCATAACTGCACCTCTTAAAAGTTTTGTGAGCTTTGCTTCTTGGATTTCACTTCGTGCAAAACTTGCTTCGGAAGCATACGCTTTTGTTTTGTGAGCTTCACTTCTTAGAATTCACTTCATACAAAACTTGCTTCGGAAGCATATGCTTTTGTTTTGTGAGCTTCGCTTCTTAGATTTCACTTCGTACAAAACTTGCTGTGACAGCTTAAGCGTAAAACAAATCCGCTACAGCTTCAACTTTTGGATCAAGGGTATGCCCACCCGCCGGAGCAGCAGCCCCAGAAAGGCCCAGCCGGAACGGTTCAGCCAGGATGTGCCTTTGTCATACACTGCCGAGAACTCTGTGGCGGCCACAGCTCCGCGGTTGCGCTTGAATTGACCTACCCCGGAGCTCTCATGCAGCAGTTCTCCCCGGCTGGCGGCAAGATCAATCAGCACAGCAGACAGCATCCGGTACAGTCCGGTCGACTGCGGCAGCGAAGTATCATAACCGAACAACGGCGCCGTCATCGCACCCTCCCGGCTGTAGAAGCCGAGTACTGCGTCTAACCTGCCGTTTTTGCGCAGACCGTGTACATGGAGTGTACGCTTCTCAAGGGCAAGGCGGATGTAGGCTGCGGTGAACTTCGGATTATGTTCTGAATATTTATGGATATACAGCAGCTCGTAGAGCGCCACTATGCGGGGGATGTCTTCCTCCGTAATCTGATCGGGCCCCTCAACCGTATAGCCATGCTTGTCCAGCAATGCCCGGTCACGCTTGACCAGCCATTTGGCCTTTGACCCGGCAGGATGCTGCAGCAGATAAATCTGGCGGCTCGGCACCCATTTACAGCCATAGCTGCTAAGTGCGTCCATTAAAGGCCCTGATGTCTCCTGGCTTAGGGAGCGTAGGAGAATCGTATAGCCGGGATACTCGCAGCGGAGAAAGTCCAGCACCTTCAGCAACTGGTCCGGATTCACCGGAGGATACAGGTTGGTGGACAGCAGCCAGTTATTGACCTGAACCACCCGGTTGAACCTGGCAGTCCTCAGCAGATGGTCCATGCCCCGCAGTAGAGCGGCCAGGGTTCCCTCCAGCAGCCGGTTATTCAGCAAAGCAAGCTCTTCATGGGCATAGCTGACATAATGCGTGTACGGAGAGCAAACATAGGAGTTTGCATACTCGGCTTCATTTACGCTGATCGGTATGGGCAAGCCGTCAACCGCAACCACCTTGACCGCAGTACGCACATTGGCAATAAAATATTCTGCAGGATGCTCCAGCAGGGCTGTAACGTATTGCTGCGCATAGCGGCCATATTCCGTATCCGGCCAGTTCAGTTCCCTGATGCTATCCCTGTCATATTGAAACACTCCATCCTTCAAAGCTTCCAGCTCCTCTCCACCCGCCGCAGCTTCACCGGTCCAGGTGAGAAGCTATATTCGGTGAACTGAAGCTGCGGAGGAATGCAGCAGAGCCGGGTGAATAACCGCGAGAATTCCCCGGTTAACAGTGATTCAATATCCCCTGTGCTTCCCTCGCGTGAGCGGTACGAAATTTCCAGATCCAGCGGACTGCGCTGAATAACCCGGTAATGCTCGATCTCCGGTGAAGCTGCCATTACAGCCCGGGTGATAAAATCGGGGAACAGCGTAACCAGCTGGCCGTTCTCCAAATGGGGCAGATACAGAATATCATCGCATCGTCCTTCAATACGTTCTATCCCCGTAAACAATGAACCGCAAGGACAAGGCGCAGCCAGTTCGGTTAGTATATCATTCAGCCGGTAGCGGATAATAGGCTGGACCTTTCTTGAAAAGTCCGTTACCACCGGCACGAAGCGCCTGGATTCGCGGTCCAGATATTCTTTTTCAATATGAACAATATCTTCATTAAGGTGCAGCGTGCCGCACTCACAGGTATATCCGAGAAATCCCTCTGTACACTGGTAGGCCTGATGCACCTTCTGCCCGAAGGCCCGCTCAATATGCTCGCGGTCCAGCGGGTCCAGAACCTCTGCTACGGAAATCAGTCGGCGCGGCTGAACGCTCAAGCTGCCCGACAAATGCGCTTCAGCGAGCAGACGAAGCATGGACGGCGGCGCAATCCAGATGTCCGGACTGTACTGCTCCAGCCTGGCGACCAGCTGTGCGACCGGCTCCAGCAGATCAAAATACTGAAATTGCAGCCGCCCTTGTCTGACTGATTCATATAGATTGCTATTGGCCCGCAGGAAAAAGGCGATCTTCGCCCGTTGCCACAGCCCTCCCGGCAGCAGCTTGGCCAGTACGGTCCCTGTCCAGGCAGCCTGTTCTTCTTCACTGACAAGAAAGATCCCCCGGTTTCCTGACGTTCCCGACGACAAACCAACCGTAATTCCATGGAGTGTCGGCTTAAAATGACGGCTGTTCTCTGCTTCATAAGCCTCAGCGAAAGCTATGTCTTTGGTAATCCCCACTGTATTCAGCGTATCAAAATTATCCATCATGAGCTGCTTCTCAATGATCGGAAATCGGTGCCACTCTGCGGCGGGGATATTGGCCCACAGATCACGGTAATAAGGAGATGCCTGGCGGATCTGTTCCACATGATGCCGAATCCGCTTTTCCTGCCACAGCTCCAGAGCTTCCCGGTTCTTCCAGCGATGCCGCTGCCTTGTAAGGCTGTAATACCGGAGCGTGCGCAGCAGCCGTCTCATTTCACACCGCCTGTTCCCCAGCGTGCAAGTGCCTCACGACAGTGGCTGGGTACAATCCGCAGGTTGGGAAAGTTCTCGTGGATCTGCCGCAAACGGTCAAAATTCAGCCGGTATTCTCTGCGGTCAGACATAATGAGACTGGCTGCGGGATGTGGCCTGCGATTCTCGCGGAAAGCCCGGCTCGACCATACGGTATCCGCGCAGAGCAGGTAGTCACAACCTCCGTCAGAGACGAACAAGCCGATCATCCCGGCAGCATGGCCTGACATTTCCACTGCCAGCAGACTGCCGTCGCCAAGCAGATCATAAGCATCCCTGAAGGGAAGTCCAGAGTCCAGCGGGCGTTTGGGAGAGTGCTCGTCTATAGGCAATGAACGGGCTGTAAAGTCTTCTGGAAGCAGTCCTGGAAGAAATCCGGCCCTAAGCGCCTTAATGGTTCCAAGCCTGCGAACGGCCTCATATGCCTTCTGTAAATAGATGAACTTTGCCCGGGGGAAGTCCCGGACACCGCCGATGTGGTCCGCATGAAAATGCGAAAGCACCATGTAACGGATCTCTTCGGGTTGAATACCAGCTTCCCGGAGACGCTCCACGGCACTTTCCCCTGCCTTGAAAACTACCGGTGTAATATGGCGGTACAGTGAAGCCGGAAGCTTCGCTGTCTCCTGAAAGAATCGGGCACTATAGCCTGTATCGAACAGGATTGGTCCATGTTGTGGGTGTCTCAGCAGCACATAACCAGCCGGAAATGCCACAGGTCTGATCGTTCCGCCCTTCAGTGTCAGCATTTCGGGATGAACGCAGTATCCTGCGGACAAAATAGACACCGATACTGGAATTGAAGTCATCATTTCTGTTCTCTCCACCATTCCGCGAAGGACTGAAGACCTTCGTCTATAGTTACACGGGGATGATAACCAAGCTGGGCCCGCGCCAGTGAAATATCGAGCGTCTGAGAGACACCGAGGGCCGAAGCCGAATAACGGGTAAGCATCGGTTCGCCCAGGAATGGAAACAGCTTATGTACCCCTTCCAACATTCCCGCAACAGCATAAGCGGTAGGATATGGAATCTGTCTGCTATGCAGCGGCATCCCTAGCCGGACAAACAGCCGCTCAAGGAGCTCCCTGAACATGACCGGCTCGCCGTTGGTGATATTGTAGGCTCGCCCGGCCGCTGACAGCGGAGCGCTACAACAGAGCAACATGGCGTCGATGACATTCTCAACGCAAGTCACATCTATTATTGCGCCTCCTCCGTCAAGCAACGGTACCCCTTTACCTTCATTAGCCTCCAGCAGCCGCGGAAACAAGGCATTGTCCATAGGGCCGAAGATTGCTCTCGGACGTAGTATAAATGCCGTCAGCCCCTCACTTACCGCCTGCTCCACTACCTGCTCCGCTATTCGTTTGGTTGCCGCATAGCTGTTAGCCGGTTTCGGCGGAAGCGGATCTGCTTCCCGAATGCCGAACCGGCTTTTGCGGCTGGAGTAAAGGCTTGGGGTCGATATATGAATCAGCCGCTGGACCCTATGCCGCTCGCAGCCCTCAACTATGTTCCGTGTAGCTGCTACATTACATGCGTAAAAGTCACTATATTTGCCCCAGGGCGAAGAGAGTGCCGCACAATGGAATACTACATCCATACCCGAACACGCCCGGACCGCAGCTTCAAGCTCCCGCAAATCCTCACATAGAAACACTGCACCATCCTGTTCAATCTGTTCGCCGGCCTCCCGGTTTCGCCCGAGACCGTATACTTCCCAGCCCAGCTCTACAAGCCTCTGTACCGTATGACGGCCAAGAAAGCCGGTCGCGCCTGTTACAAGTGCTCTAGCCATCACTCACCGTTCCATTCTATATCTTCTGTCAGGGCTTCAGTAACCGAAATCTTATTCCGCCTGGCAAGACGATAGGCTTGGTAGACGACGCGGAACTGCTCGAGGAAGGGACGCATGTCTTCCTTGCGGAAGATCACATCCTCAGCAGCACGATACGCCCTGTTCCACCTATTCAGGCCTCCCGGTCCGGGCCGCAGGCCGCAGGCGAGCATGGGAAGTGCGAGCATGGCTTTTTTGCCTGAACGAGGTATGCTGACGCTTCCGTGCTGCGCAAGCAGCTCTGGACTCAGCAAAGCCTGCACCAGCCCATCCTCAGGAGCAAACAGATGAATTCCGCTGGTCGCGCGCGGATTGCATTCGATCGGGTATAGAACATCGTCCTCCGCCTGGATGAAATCGAAGCCGATCTGGCCGCTGAATCCGGTGGCATGGACAAAACGTTGTATCCACTCCAAAGCTCCCGGATGCTCCAATGGTTCAAAATACACGCTTGCTCCCGCCTTGCCGGTCCGGTACCCGCTGCCATAAGCGGCATGCGCGGCCAGCTCACCTTGATGCACAACACTGTAAGTGCATATGGCCGCTCCCTTGATAAACTGCTGCGCCACCCAGGGAGCGGCGGGACAAAGACCGGGAGGAGCAGCAAGACTGCGTGGTCCGGCAAGGCTTTCCTGCCCTCCGGTGAACTTACCGGGCAAAATGACTTTGGAAGCAAACCGTGAATAGGCCGGCTTGTATACCCAGGCTTCTCCCATACGCGCAGCTTCATCCGTCTGGTTATTCCATTCCTCCAGGCTGCTGAGCAACCGCGTCGCAGGGACAGTAAATCCCAGTTCACGGGCCCATATAATGAAGTTGGCCTTGTGATGCAAGCGGGCCAGCATCTCCCGCCCCGCAGAGAGCACGCGGCAGCCAGTGATACGGTCAAGACTGGCCGAGATATAAAAAATCTCCTCGCACAGCGGCATCAGCACATCAATATCCAGTTCCTCGACCAGCCTTGCCAGCTCATCAATATACGCCGCGGGACTATGCCTTGGCGGGGGTACACGAAAGCTGCGTTCTACGGCCGAAGAAACCCTGCATAGATGATGTCTGGCGCTTTCAGCAACATATACCCGGTGTCCAGCATCTCTCAGCAGCCGGGACAGCTCCAGTGCCACAGGTGCCCTTCCCCCGGTAATGAGCACATTCATCACTGCCGGATTGCCGGTGGGATCAGTAGTCAATAATCATGCCTCCCAGTGACAGGCCTGCCGCAGTGCCAACGAACAATATGCGTTCCCCGCGCTGCACCCGCCCTTGAACGATTGCTTCATGCAGCCCCATGGGGATCGAAGCTGCGATGGTATTCCCATGTCCAGGAGTATTGTCAAGGAATCTTTCCTCGGCAATACCCAGCTTTTTGCGGAGCAGCCGCATCGCCATTGCACTTCCCTGATGGGGGATAACCAGACGAAAATCATTCATTTGTGTATCTGTCTGCGTCAGCATTTCACTGATAAATTCCGGAAGAAGCTTGGAAGCTTTTCGAAAAATGGCCTGCCCGTCCATATGAAATAAATAAGGCAAGATATTCTCCTTGGTGTATTTTTGGGCATGCAGCCTGGTGCCTCCGCCGGCAATCTCCGAGTAACGCGCGCCGCTGCTGTAGGTTTTGAGCGAGGCATGAAGAATCTTCGAAGGATCTCCGGCTGCACTAGGACCGATGACCACCGCAGCCGCCCCGTCGCCAAATAGCGCCGCACTCTCCTTGTCCTCATAATTAAGTCCAGCCGAGGCAATCTCTGTAGCTACCAGAAGCACGTTCCGGTATCTGCCTGCTTCCACCATATAAGACATGACATCCAGACCCACCAGAAAGCTGAGGCATGTTGAGTCAATATCAAATGCCGGGACACCGGAGTCCCCCTGTCCCATCGCCTGCTGGATAAATACCGCCGTACTGGGCAGGGGCTGCTCTTTAGTTCCGCTCGTGCAGACCAGGCAATCGATATCGGAAAAGCTCAAGCCGGCTGCCGCAAGCGCAGCTTCAGCGGCCTTGGCACCCATACTAGAGGCCGTTTCACCCTCCCCGGCATAATGCCGTAGGCCTACACCCGTTATTTTGCCGACCCAGCCAGCAGGAGTGCCGAGCATCATGTCTAATTCCTCGTCCGTCACCTTCCTTGCGGGTAAATACTTGCCGGTACCCAAGATTTTCACATGTCTAAACTGCACGATGTCATCTCCCTGTCTATACTGCTTCTGCTGCGGGTTTTATCCAATATTGTAAACTATAGAACTATTCTACTAGATTTCTTGAACCAGTTACACAAGTAGAAACGCCTACTCCGTCCTTTTTTAAGGACGGCACCGTTTCAGCGAGAAATAGAAGGATAATTTATAGCGCGCGAAGCATATAAATTCTTATATTTTTAAAAATAGCAATAGAAGTTCAAATAAGCGAACTTGCGTTCTTTTTTTGTTGACGATCCCTTGATTACAAGCTATAGTAAAAGAATAAATTTCATACGATAAGCGGGAGAAGCACCTCGCAGGACAGGCCTTTGCGCCTTTCTTGGGGGTGCTTTTTTGCGTCTATTATCGACCATATTACAGGAGATGATGAGAATGAAAGCAGGAATACGGAAATGGAATGCTGCTTCAGAACAATGGAGAAGCGCAGGCTTTTACCGCAGATGGATAGGAATGCTGGTTCTGCTGGCAATGTTCTGCGTATATCTTCCTCATGCTGAAGCTGCAACTGATTGGGACTCCGCTCTGGAAGAGATTCATACGATGTACAGCGATTATACCGGACTCCAGGTGACATTGAAGTCTGAGGGTACGAGAACCCAGACACTCCGCAAGCAGAATAATGCGGATCTCGCAGCCATAAATCTGAAGTTGAAGACCGTTGATTCCGTCTTGCTGAACCGGCTGAAGGCGGAAGCTGAAGCCATAAAGAAGAAGCATTCACCGCTATTAGAGGAATACAGTTCACTCGGCAAGCAGATCACAGCAGCCCGCAAGGCCGGGAATCTGAAGTCGGCAACCCTGCTGGAGATTAAACGGAACAAACTGAAGGCCGCTGCAACTGCTGCCCGGTCCGAAGTCAAGGCGAAGAATACCCTGCTAGCGGAAGCCCGGGCAATTACAGCAGCCAAGTTAAAACCGGCCAAGGATGCCCTGGCTCCCATAGCCGGTCTTAAGAAGCAAATTGCAGCTCAGAATAAAGCGGCCAGCACTGCGCAGGCAGAACGTACTGAGGCAGATAAACGATACAAAGCCGCTATCGCAGCAGGCGACGCCATCACAGCTGCGGCGGCGATGAAATTGTCTTATGCCCGCATGGGCGAGCTCCGCACGTTCGGGCAGCAATCGTATGCCTGGGAACAGAAAATCACGCTTGCGCTCCGGGCAGCGGAAGCCAAGCTGCCTAAATGAGCCGGCGGCTGAATGCGCCAGAAGAATGCAGCCAATGAAGCCGCTGATTCAACAGCTTTACTATGTATAGCGGCAGTGTTTCTTTTGCGCGTGGGGCATCTTCAGATCAGCTGCACCAGCCAGATAATCGAATGGGCTGCAGGCAAAAGCACAGCCTGGCCAAGCAAGGTTCCCAGGAACCGCGAGCCCATCAGGAGGACATATATTTTGCCCAGCTGATCCCGGGAATCCGCATTTTCAGTAGCCTTATGGGTGATAATGCCAAGCTGAGGGTCGATGAAGATGGTCAGCATGATGGTAGCAAGACCGTTGATCATCCCTGACGCCTGGGAGGCTGTTGTACTGAAAGCAGGTACCAGATGCGCTGCCATCAATGAAGACAGTACACCGACCGTATAAAATCCGGTAACAAATATATTCATGACAATAAAGCGCTTCGGAATGCCCAGATAACGGAAGCTGTGCAGCTTCACTTTGGGCTTGCGGATGTATTTGCGGGTGTTCTTAAGCTGACTGATTGTCACACTGGTCAGCAGCTTGGGTATGGAGCCTTCAATCTCCAGCTTGGAGATAATTCTGCCGGACAGCCCCACGAAGGTGGGGAATAAGGCAATAGCAAGCAATGTACCCAATGAGGAGGCCAGCATGATGATCCGCAGATAATTTTCCAGAGGAAAGGTGTGATCAATCTTGGCAAGATCAACAAATTTGGCAGTAAGGGGGGCTTGAACCATATTGGCCGTTCTGGATACCAGCACGATGATTCCGGTCAGCGATAATGCAATCGCTATCTTGTTCAGCTTCACACCGGCAAAGCGCACCGAATAAGACAACGTTTCGGCCGTGTGAATGATCATGGTCAGCACGCACACTATGATTAGGTTATTCGTCATTAGGGGATCTCATCTCCATATCTGGCAGCATCTCCCTAAATATATATTCTTTAACCTCTATAATCCAGAAGCAATTTTGTAAGATTTATAGAATGGTTTATGGAATCACTTCATCACAGAAGTGGCCTGCTCTGCTTGTTAGTTACTTATCCAGGTGTATCATGCGGGGCGAATAAATGCGGTCCAGCGCATAAGCGAACATTATCCCTGCCGTATACCGCAGAAGATCAATCCAAAGGAACCCTTTTCCGAGAATCAATCCCCCAAGTATAGAATCACGAACCATGTTGATCCATTCGCTCTGATAGAGCTGGCTGAATTCAATCCCGAAACTAAAACACAGGCTCAGCACCAGTGACAGCCATCGTTGCCGCCGGGTAAGCAGCACACGACAAACAAAATATATCATTGATGCCCACAGCGCATCTCCCAGATGCTTGGCAACAAACGGTGGTAGCCAGTCACCACATACTCTGGAGCTGAGCCCCAGTACAATGCATATAAGAACAGCACAGCCGTATAAAATTTTGGCTCTCACTACTTTCATCCCCAATAATCATAATGGCGGGTATTATTCGAAGATGACCCGTTCTTCAGCAGAACCCCGCTTAAAAATCTCCGGTGGGAACGGGATGGCCAGTCCAGGTAGCTTTTCTTCGCTGAAAAACACCAGCTCCTCCGCCTCCCCGTCGATACTTCGGAGCGTACCCTTGACGATAGAGCATTCAAACACGATAACCGAATATTGAACCTGGTCACCATTGTTGTACTCATATGTAAACTTCTCTCCGCCGAAAACCCCGATGATCCGAAGCGGGTTCACCATCAGTCCTGTCTCTTCATATACTTCCCTGCGCAGTGCCCTGGACGGTGTCTCTCCTGGTTCAATGGCACCTGCAGGCAACCCCCACAGCTGTTCCCCACCCTTGCGGATCAGAAGAACCGCACCTTCCTCATTTCTAATAATTGCTGCGACAGACGGCACCATTAACAGTTCACTCCCAACCTTCTCCCGTAGACTCCCGTAATACTCGGATATTGGCATAGTATCCCTCCTGTTTGTGGATTAGCAATATTTTATCCGCTGCGGTTCTAAATCACTTTTATCATTAACCCTTGCGGAAAGAAATTACGGTGATTTTCTCATCCTTCGCATAGCCGTCGCAGTCTGACAACTCAACCTTGTAAAATCCAGCAGCCTCGGCAAGGCCGATTGCCTCGCATACATATTCCGTTTTCCCCGCGCTTACGGCCATGCCGTCTCTGGAATTGTCCACGATCCAGTGGATCACTCGGCCGTCGTTATAGAAATCATGAATAAACGGTCCGCTGTCTATTCCCCACTGCAGCAAGGTCAGATTATCCCCTTTTCCGTCGCCAAATCTGGCAATCGCTTCTTGCATCCGGGCCAGATCGGCCTGGTCAAAATGCGTAATCAAATCCGGCTCATCCCTGTGCTCCTGCTTGCCTGCTGAAAACAGCAGCAAGCCCGCCAACACCCCGATGATGAAGGTCTCCAGGACAATAACAACGGTACTAAGCTTTGGAATTCTGCGCATTTGCCCTCCCGCCATACGTGCTATTGTGGACTTCTCTCACTATATTTGACAACATTAGCATGTATTCCTTGTCTCCACAAACGGCAAAAGGACATTATCGGCCCGAAGGCTGACAATGTCCCTTGATTCTCTATATTCATTTGCATACTACTATACGCAAGTTTTAACCTTCCCCAAGCTCCATCAATTTCACACCACGCCGCCAGGTTCGGTAGGTCCAGAGCAGATCAGCAGTAAGCATCAACGCCATGAGCGGCAGCAACAGCATCCATATCGCTGATATAGGCTGATACAGCATCTCTACAAGCGGCTGCAGACCATAAATACATGTAGTCGCCAGCCCCCACCAGTATAATGAGAATTTCAGACAGATATGTCCCCGCAATTGATAGGCCATACCCGAGTAATCCCACCACTGCTTATGAAAAGCATACTTTAGCAGCCAGCCGCTGGCATACTCGACAGCGGAAGGGATGATTAAAGCCAGAGCAATTAGGAGCGGCAGCGGAAGGCCAAGGTCCTTAAGTGCCACCAGCAGCAATGGTGCGAAACCATACATTGGCTTGAAAGGCCCCTTGAGAAAGCCCTCCTTGCGAAAAGTCCCCTGGCTATAGAGATTATAGCTTCCTTCCAGCACCCAACCCATAAAAGAATACAGCATAAAATAGAAAAAATATTCTCCCGCCAGCATCGCACCAGGGGAATCTCCCAGCGAAAGCAGCTGTGTTATCGAAATGGTTCCCGCCCCCACCCTGTTTTAGGTTTTATTGGGAAGTAGTATGTCCGATATGGGACGGGAATCATCAAGGTAATTATTGGTTATTTTAGGCTAATGCCAGTTGCGAGGGCTTGAAGCCCTTTCCGCCGGTTTAAGCAGCTTTCCGTTTGTATGCACGTACCGCAAATAGATATGCAACAATCAGTATCCCTAAGCACCACCCAAGAGCGACCCAAATATCATTCCCTACCGGTTGACTTGACAATAGAGCACGGATGGTTTCAACGATAGAGGTCACCGGCTGGTTTTCGGCAAAGGCGCGTACGGCTGAAGGCATCGTTTCGGTCGGCACAAAGGCCGAGCTAATAAACGGCAGGAATATAAGCGGATAAGAAAATGCGCTAGCCCCTTCCACCGATTTCGCGGACAGCCCGGCAATCGCCGCAACCCAAGTCAACGCCAGCGTAAACAGCACAAGTATACCGGTTACGGCGAGCCAAGGCAGGACCCCTGCCGACGAGCGAAAGCCCATAATAAGCGCTACGAGAATGATGACGACAAGAGAAATGACGTTGGATACCAGCGAGGTCAGCACGTGACCCCACAACACGGCGGAACGCGCAATTGGCATGGAGTGGAACCGCTCAATGATGCCCCTCTGCTTATCCAGGAACAGGCGGTAAGCCGTATAGGATATCCCGCTAGCAATCGCAATTAGCAGGATACCAGGCAACAGGTAGTTCACATAATTATCGGTATCGGTTTGGATTGCGCCGCCAAATACATAGACAAACAGCAGCATCATCGCAATCGGAGTGATGCAGACCGTGATAATAGTGTCCATGCTGCGGAAAATATGACGCATGGAACGTCCAAGCATAACGCTCATGTCGCTGAAAAAGTAATTATTCATGGTTACTTACCTCCCTTTTCCCGATGATCGCGAGGAAGATCTCCTCCAATGAAGGTTGTTTTTCCACATACTCCACCTTTGCGGGCGGGAAGAGCTTTTTCAGTTCCTCAAGTGTGCCACCTGCTATAATTCTGCCCTCATGCAAAATGGCAATTTGATCGGCAAGTTGTTCAGCCTCATCCAAATACTGAGTGGTCAGGAATACCGTCGTGCCACCGTCCGACAGCTCCTTGACCATCTTCCATGCCTCAATGCGTGCCTCGGGGTCAAGCCCTGTCGTCGGCTCGTCGAGGAAAATAAGCTGCGGGTTTCCAATCAGGCTCATGGCAATGTCTAACCTTCGGCGCATACCGCCCGAATAGGTGGAAGCCCTGCGGTCGGCGGCCTCAGTCAAGTTGAAGCGTATCAGCAGGTCGTCAGCCACTTGACGCGGATTGGGGAGGTGTCGCAGTTTGGCGATCATGATAAGATTTTCCCGACCGGTCAAAATCTCGTCCACGGCGGCAAATTGCCCGGTTAGACTGATCGCATGCCGTACGTTCTCGGGATCTGACGCAACGTCAAATCCGTTAACGGTGGCAGTGCCTCCATCCTGTTTGAGCAGCGTAGTAAGGATACTGACAATCGTCGTTTTGCCCGCGCCGTTAGAGCCGAGCAGGGCGAAAATCTCACCCCGCTTCACTTCAAAATCGATGCCCTTAAGGACTTCTGAACCCTTAAAGGATTTTCGCAGACTTTTCACCTCAATTGCTTTTTCCATCCCGATATCCCCCTTTTATTTTATTTTATCCGTCCACTTTTTCATCGACTTGTTCACTTCCTGGTCAGCAGGCTCCTGGGAGATGTCGGCATAGGTTTTTGAATCTTTGATTAGATCGTCGCAGAAAGCGGCTACGTCACTGCCAGTCACTTGGAGCACGCCTTTTCCCAAGGCCGCACCCTCTTCAAAAAGATCGACAATCCCCGAAAGCAGCCCCGTATCTTCAGTTAATTCGACAGGACCGACCTTAAAGTAATATCTTTGAATCTCTTTATAAACAATCTGATAATCCTTAGGGAGCGCTTTGACACGCGCCACGTGCGCCCGCCACTCTTTTTTACCTTCGATGATATCCCGTATTTTCATTGTATCCTCCTCCTATTCACGTAATTTTTTAGCGATATTATTGTTGAGCTGCTCGCGCCATTTGTCGCGATAAGACTTTGCCTCTTCTTCACCGGCCAGCGCAGAACAGAAGCCTTTGATATCGTCACCCAAAACCTCTTGGACACTCTGACCGTCCGCCGCCGTTTCTTCAAGCAGGCCAAGCACACCGTCAAGAATTGGCATGAGGTTTCGACCGGTGAAATCGGAGTGCGTCCAAAGATTGGCTTTAATTTTCTCCCATGCCGCCTGATAATCAGCCGGCAGTTTTTGGGTTCGCGCTTCAAACATTTTGAATTCTTTAGTCATGTCGCTTCCCGTGATTTTTTCCCAAAAGTTCATTAGTTTCTCTCCTTTAACTCGTTAATTTTTGAGGATACGAACTCCCACTTTTCCCAGAACCTCTGAAGTTCCTCACGCCCCGCATCGTTGATCGCAAAGAACTTTCGGGGCGGTCCCAGTTCGGAGGGTTTCTTGGTGATCTCCACCAGCTTATTTTTTTCAAGCCGGATCAGGATGGTGTACACCGTTCCTTCCACAACATCTGTGAAGCCGAGAGCGTTCAACCGCCGCGTGATTTCGTAACCGTAGGTTTCTTTGCGGCTTATAATTTCAAGAACACAGCCTTCAAGCGACCCTTTGAGCATTTCCGTTAGATTTTCCAGCACAATCACTCCTTGCTATTCTGTACCACTGGTATGCAGTATTACTTACTACTGCTATAAAGTAACACGCAGTAGCTGAATTGTCAATAGTGTTTGCTCTGAAACGGATTTGATATTCAATTATGCTCCCCGATAAGGAATAATAACAAAAAAAACATAACCCGCAGGTTATGTTTATCATTCTGGAAGCCTTCAGATACGCTCCCTATGGATTAGTTTTTGTCCTGCTGTTCTTTGAGCAACTGTGTCAACGACTGTCCATCATGCTGCCTTCTTAGCGTCTCCAGCTTCATGTCGCTTCGTACGCCAAAGTCCGAACCGTACTTTTTCTCAAGGTTGCCTACAAGCGCGTCTCCACGCTTTTGCCGATACCGTCCGTTCTCGTTCCGACTCCGCATTAACGATTCCTCCCCGCAAAATGGATTGCCCAGAGACCTGTGAAATCTGTAATGAACTGGAGAATGAAGGCATGACTTTGTTGTACCTATTTTCAGTATACGTTATTTACTAATTGGTTCTCAATATGAAACCGCATCAAAAAAAACAGACTACCTGCGACGGGTAGTCTGTCAGAAGACAGCATTCTGTCTTTAGTTCTTGGGAAGCGGATCAGGATGGGAGGTTTCCGCAGGTTTGGCTACCCAGTCATCGGCCTCCGGCTCAATGTCCACGCCATTCTCCATCTTTTTGCGTTCCGCAAGGGAATCGCCTTGTTTGCTTTCTTTATTGCGGATGTCCGCTTCATTTTCGAGTTGATCTGACATGTGAAATCCTCCTTTGCATAATGCTTTGCAGGTTAATGGGTTACTTCAGTTATAGTTACCCATTGAACTGTTTTGCAAACATGCTTTCTGTGAAGATCAGGGATTCCGGTCTGCCATCCGGTCCTGCCAGCGCTCAACCAGAGCGTGTGACTCCTTCAAGGCAGCCTCACGGCCGTCAGCAGAAAAAGTCATGATGATGTCCCCCGCTGAACCTATAGGCTCTCCTTTATTCAACAAGACATACAGTTCACTGTAGGAGCTCTGAGCCGTGTCTGAGGGCCCAATCAACAAGCTCCATTGCTTATAGTCTCTGCTGGCAAACACCATTCCGATGACAGAAGAAGGATCGCCCTTCGCTTCCGCACAAGTCGCTAAGCCAAATTCAGGGGACAACCTGCATCTCTCCAGTACCTTGCCGTTCATTGTTATTTTACCTATATAACTTTTGGATTTCTCATCAAATACTCCCTTGAGCAGCAGGGTCACAGGCTGAGAATATTCCGGATTCTTCTCCTTGTAGGCAGTAACTGTAATCTTGCGGTCCACATGAAATACCTTGGGGGCGCTGACAAAACCGTATACTATAATTCCCGTCAGGGCCAGGACAGCAATGATGCCGTATAGCCATTTTCTCACCTGTACCACCTCCATATCTTGAAAGAATAGCGCTCACGCACCATTTTTTAACAATATATGAAAGGTTATGGAGGGGCAAGGGTTTATTCGTAATACACTCTAAATACAATATCCTGCTCATAGTTTCCGAAACCATGTCCGAACAGAGTTAATCCGCCACGTCTTCGGGTGCTGTCCTCCGCGGTCAACCGGAAACTCCACTGATCCTGCTGCCAGCACACATCGTCCAGAGTCACTGCCGAAATTTGCTGTCCGTCTATGTAAGTGCCGCCCTTATTGATCCTCAGTACTTTAAGCAGTCCATATTGATTCACCTCTGCATTCCACCAGGATGGGGTCAAGCGCCCCCGCATCATGCCGAAGTCGCCGGGACTGGTCCACTTGCCTAATTCAACTCCGTTCAGGGTAAACGTAATATCCGAAGGCCATTTCTCGTTCACATGAGGAGCTTCCGAACCCATCTCCATCGAAATTTCAATTTCCTGCACCGTCTGATCCATAAAAAGATAATTTGGCACCTTGTACTCGACATAGCCTTTGGCAAACCAGAGAATCCCGGCATCCACCCGTTCCGGGTCCAGAAAATAGCGCGGGTCATCATAATAGCCGATCAGCTTCTCCGTTGTGGCGATGCCGCATGTAGGTGCTGCCTGCAAATCCGTATATTGTCCGACGGGCACCGACACCTCCACTACCTTTCTGGAAATTCCGCGTGAGCCTGATAGCTTAATCTGTAAAAAATTTGCCGACAAAGAACAATATTTGTAGGTTCCGCTGCCGATTCTTTTCATTTGCGAGCTGACAATCCCGGCCCTTTGCAGCTTGGTGACATGAGAGCTTACAATCGCACTGCTCAGATAGAGGGTAGAAGCAAGCTCCTTGATATGCATTTCCCGCACACTAAGCAGATCAATGATCCGTAACCTTACTTCGCTGGCTAAGGCTTCATACACCTTTAGCGATTCAGCATTCGTTGTTAAGTACATATTCAGCGGCCTCCAAACCGTAAGGATTAGCGAATTTATTAATCCTGAATTTTTATATTGCTAAGTATACCGTATGATTCGTATGATGTAATTAATAAAAAAGATACTCAATTAATATTTATATTAATTCTGCAAAGGAGCAATTCATTTATGACTATTAAAGCATCTATGATTGTCGACAAAGACTTCCAGCTGGCAGAGGTAGACCCCCGCCTATACGGTTCATTCATCGAGCATCTGGGCCGGGCTGTATATGGAGGAATCTATGAACCCGGACACCCTACGGCAGACCAGAATGGATTTCGGCAAGATGTTCTGAATGCTGTCAAAGCACTGAATGTTCCGATTATCCGTTACCCGGGCGGTAATTTTGTCTCCGGCTATAATTGGGAAGATGGAGTTGGCCCCAAGTCAGAACGCAAGCAATCGCTTGAATTGGCCTGGTGGACCACCGAAACCAATCAAATGGGCACGAATGAATTCGCAGAATGGGCCAAGCTAGCCGGTTCTGAGGTCATGATGGCTGTGAATTTGGGTACCCGCGGCATTGACGCTGCCAGAAATCTGGTTGAATACTGCAACCATCCCTCCGGCTCTTATTGGAGCGACCTGCGGATCTCCCACGGGGTAGAAGCGCCTCACCGTTTCAAAACCTGGTGCCTCGGCAATGAAATGGACGGACCTTGGCAAATCGGTGCCAAAACTGCTGTAGAATACGGACGGCTTGCCAATGAAACCGCCAAAGCTATGCGCTGGGTGGACCCTTCGCTGGAGTTCGTTGCATGCGGAAGCTCGGGAAGTGGTATGAGCACTTTTGCCGAATGGGAAGCAACTGTTCTCGATCTGACTTATGACAATGTGGATTTCCTGTCGCTGCATACTTACTACAACAATAATGTGGGTGACACCCCCAATTTCCTGGCCAAGTCACTGGATCTCGACCAGTTCATCGACAGCGTGGCAGCGATTTGCGATTATATCAAAGCGAAAAAGAAGAGCAAAAAGAAAATTTATCTGTCTTTGGATGAATGGAATGTGTGGAAATCACAGGGAGAAAGCCGGATGGAGACGCATTGGCAGGTTGCCCCGCCGGAATTCGAGGATGTCTATAATATGGAGGATGCGCTGGTTGTGGGCTGCTGCCTCATCAGCCTGCTGAAGCATGCGGACCGGGTGAAGATGGCTTGCATCGCCCAGCTGATCAATACCATCGCACCGATTTCGACTGAAAACGGCGGCCCGTTGTGGCTCCAGACCACCTACTATCCTTACATGCATGCTTCTCTTTACGGCCGGGGAACGGTGCTTCATCCACTCATTTCCAGTCCGAAATATGATTCCAAGGATTTTACAGATGTCCCTTACCTGGAAGCAGTGAGTGTATATAACGAGGAGCTCAGCGAGATTACAGTTTTTGCTGTAAACCGCCATTTGACTGAAGGAATGGAGTTTACCGTGGATCTCCGCAGCTTCGGGAAGACTACAGTCATCCAGCATACCGTTATGGATCATGAAGATCTTCAGGCGGCAAACACCAAGGCAAGTCCGGGCAACGTGCTTCCGCATGACCGGGGAACAGCTTCGGCAGAGGACGGCCGTATCACCGCCCTGCTGTCCAAAGCTTCGTGGAATGTAATCCGGCTCCGTGTAGAAAATTAAGAGGCAACTTTTAGTGATTTTCCAGGGGTTTTTCAGAGATTCTTTAGTGGTACATGACCCAGGCCACTAAAGGCCCCACTATGGAACCTACGATCGCACAGACCGTCATAGCTACCGAACTCATGGACACTGACTGCTCACCGTACTCCAGGGCTTTTGCTGTACCCAGGGCGTGAGAGGCAGTACCCAGGCCAATGCCGATACCGGATTCACTGCGGATTCTGAACAGCTTGATAATATAGGGTCCGCCAATCGCTCCGGTAAATCCGGCAATCATCACGAATACGGAGGTTAAGGACGAGTCACCGCCGAGGTTGCTGGAAATCTGGATCGCTACGGCTGTCGTAATGGATTTGGGCAATATCGAGAGCACATACAGTTTGGAAAAGCCCAGACCCGCGGCCATCAGCAATCCGCTGAACATGCCTACCAGCAGGCCGATAACCGTCCCGCCGAGAATGGCCGGAAGGTTCTGCCACAGCACATGACGCTGCTTATAGAGCGGATAGGCAAGAGATACAACTGCCGGTCCGAGCAGGCGGTTGATCCATTCTCCACCGATCATATAGGTGTCATAGGAAATATGAAAGCCAAGCAGGAGAACTACTACTGTAAACGTCGCAGTCAGTGCCGGCAGAAGCACGGGAAGGCGAAACCGTTTGTAAAGCATGGACATGAACAGATAGATCCCAACATTCATCAGAACGAAGCCGGCAGCAAGCAAAATATTCATGCTTCGCTCCCCTTTTCGCGCACAACCGTTAGTTTAGTGTGATGGCTGCGGGCTGCACGGCGGCCCGTAATCCACTCGCTGGAATGCGCCGTCACAACCATGGTTAATACACTGCTAACAACCAGTATGCCAATCATCAGCAGCCCGCGGCCGCTGAATATATCCAGGTGGTTCATAATTCCGGCAGTCGCCGGGATGAAGAACATCGGAAGATAGGCCAGAATGAACAAGGATCCTTCTTCAATCAGCTTCACTGGGACAATGTTGAACAGCAACAAAACAAAAAGAAGCAGCAACCCGACAATGCTGCCCGGGACCGGTAAATGCAGCAGTTTCTGCAAGTAATCTCCGGCAAGAAAGAATATGTACAACACTGCAACCTGGGCAATAATACGAATGATTTTCATACTGCAGGAATCCCTTCAATCTTGAAATGATAATCCGTTAAAAAAAGGCTCACTTCATTAGACTATCAGAATTTTCAGCAAGTTTTCAATTCTTTTTCGAAGCTTTTATGTATTTTCAGGACTATCGCACACCAAAAAACTGCTTTGCAGGAAGGCACGTTGCAGAACGCAGCCGCCGGCAGAGCAGTTTTTTTTCATCCCGTACACGATTGACTGTATGAAGTTCACACGGTTATATTAAGAGATATATTACCGTTTAGGAAGTACACACATTATTGAAATGTAGTATACAAAATGATACTGAAGGAGTGGCACTGTTTATGCGTGACCGTAAAGGCGGATTCGGTGAATGTCCAGGGGACAATAAGGCAGCCTGCCCTGTTGAGTTCACTCTTGACGTTATCGGCGGCAAATGGAAGGGTGTGCTGTTGTACCACATGATGGAGGATAAGAAACGGTTCAGCGAATTCCGCCGGATCTGTCCCGGAATCACTCAACGCATGCTGACCCTGCAGCTGCGCGAGCTGGAAGAGGATGGCGTTGTCCACCGCGAAGTCTATCAGCAGGTTCCCCCAAAGGTGGAATACTCCCTGACGGAGTTCGGCCGCACGCTCATTCCCATTATCCGGCTGATGAAGGATTGGGGCGAAGAATACCAGAGCAAACAGCTCTCCAAAGAAAGCTGTCCGGTGGAGAGTCTGTGAGGTGCAGCTTTGGCTGCACCTTTTTTCGTAACATCTATATCGTGTGCCCGCAAAGGTCATGAACAAGCTATGCAGCCATTGCCCCAATGTGTGGGGTTATTATAAGGTTTCCTGCTCAAAAAATGCCTCTGACTTCTGACGGTGTTCATCGGTTACCTGTCCGGCTATTGCTCTTACCCCTGCTGCAATAATAGCGGCGTCATCGGTAAGACCGAGGCCAATCAGCGCATCCGGAATCGCATCAATGGGGGAAATGAAATAAGCCAGCGCGCCGAAGGCAATTCCTTTAGCCCACAAAGGGGTTTTGGCATCAATGGCACAGTAATACATGGCCACCGCGTCTTTGGTAAACGGGATTTTACCAGCAAACTTTCGGGTCTTGCTCCAGAAGCTTTTTTTTACAAGCTGTTCATTCTTCTCACTGTATTGGTAATTCTTCACTGCAAGTTCCGCAGGAAGCTTGCTACTGTCCTTCTCCTTCTCCATCTGCGGGTTCCTCCTTTAATAATCAGACTGCCTTGCGTTCACCCGGAATGAGCCTTTATTATAACATATAACCTGGAACGCTCCGGGTAAACAGACGACAGACCCGAAAACATCCGAACAGCAAAGGAGCATTATATGACTGCAAAAAAAGTAACCTGGCTGGAGCTCTTCTATGATCTGCTGTTTGTGGCCGCGGTGTCCAAAGCCAGCCATGTGCTGCTGCATGTAGAGGACGAAACACTCTCTTTAGAGACGCTAGGCAAATTCGTACTTATTTTCATCCCCATTTGGTGGGCCTGGGTAGGACAGACGCTGTTTGTCAACCGCTATGGGCAGGATATTGTCTCTCACCGGATTTTTCTGATTATCCAACTATTCTTTGTGTTAATTATGACGGCCAGCCTATCTTTGGATTTCGATCAGACCTATTATTCGTTTCTGATAGGCTACGTTGGCCTCCGTGCAATGACTGCAGTACAGTATCTTTTCGTTCGTACCAAGGAGAATGGGCATCTGAGGGCGACCGCTCATTATTTGGGTACCCGTTTTTGGGTGGGGCTGGTGATTTCCGCCTGTTCCCTGTTCTTCGATTCCTGGGTTCGTTACCTGGTGCTGTACGCGGGGATCGCCCTCGACATACTCCTGCCGTTACTGGGCCGAAAAATACTGGTCAAAACTCCGGCCAATACACATCATCTGTTGGAGCGTTTCTCCCTGTTTGCGCTGATTTTGCTCGGGGAATCTGTGGTCAGCATTCTGGCCGTGCTGCAGTCGAGCGCCTGGACCCTGCAATCTATCAGCTTCGCAGCCCTGACCTTTGTTCTGATCATCGCCATGTGGTGGCAGTACTATGACAACCTGGAGAAAAAAGTGGATAAAAATGTCCATACCGCCGGACAGACGATCATTTACGGACATTTGTTCATCTTTCTGTCGCTATGCATGCTGGCTGCCTCGATCCAGCTGCTGTTCCTGAACAAACTGCATTATGAACTGATGATGAATCTGATCTTCGTCTCTGTGCTGCTCTATTTTGCTTCCACAACCATGGTCTTTCATGTCTACCGGCATAAGCAGCATCAGCTGGGAATCGTTCATCTGGGGGTGCTGACAGCGATCCTCGTCTGCTTTTACATTCTGGACATGGTGGTTCATGTGCCGAATGTGATGATCATGGGAGAACTTGCGCTGTTCTTTGCCGTCTATGCCAAAATCACAACCTAAAGACATTTCCTCCTTAACCGGTTAAATAGCTTCTCAAAAGACAAGGGGCGCCACAGCTGCATATGCTGTGGCGCCCCTTAGTTCTCACACTAACCGCTTCCCGTTCTAGTGTTCCGCCTGACCCAGATGCTTCTGCAAAAACAAAACCTTCTGGCGGTTATGGTATTCACTCACTTCATGTCCGGAAAATGGATAGTCCATAATCTGCTTAGCCGACTCCAAGCGGTTGTAAGCGGCATATACGGTTTCGGGCATGCATACCGAATCCTTCCAGCCGACAGAGATAAGAACCGGAACCGTAATCCGCGGTGCCAGGTTCACGATATCGAAATAAGCAAGCGTATCCAGCACCTGCTCAAGATGCTCAGGATACCTTCTCACATAAGCGCCGATTTCCGTCAGGGAGCTGGTTGAATTCAGCACGCCGAAATCCAGCCGGCACAGGTTGGGAATATCTGCGGCAACAGCGGCGACCCGGGTGCTCAGCGCTCCTGCCAGCAGTGCAATCCCCCCGCCCTGGCTGCTGCCCGTAATCGCAATACGGGACGGGTCTACTCCCGGAAGCTGTGCCGCCGTTTCCAAAGCCCTGACGGTATCCATGGCGACCCCCATATAATAGGAGCGTTCCTTCTCCAGAAGACCCTGGGTAATCCAGCCTTTTACCACTCCGTTCTCCATCGGCAACAGGTTGCCGGTCTCTCCAAGCTGTCCCCTTACATCCACGGCCAGAACGGAATAGCCTAACAGCACCCATGAGGCGTACCGCTCCGGATATCCTCTATCACCGGTATAGCCGGGGAACGTAACGATACAAGGAAGCCGCTCCCCGCTCTCTCCAGCCTGTGCAGGCTGAATATGCCAGGCATTGACCCTCGTATCGTCAAAGCTCTGAAAGCTGACTTTGTCCACCCGCATTCCCGGGTACGGCGTCGCTTCAGGAACTGAAATCATATCCAGAGGTTTGCCGGCATACTCTGCAAGGATGCCATCCCAAAATTCGTTAACTTTCCCCAGTTCCAAAGTCGGTTCAGGCCGGCAGTTCTCCAATTCCTGCTTGCGCTGCTCTATCGTGTTCATTACATTCTCTCCTATTCTGTCAGCGCTTTACCATTGCAAGTAACTGAAAGCGCTATTAATATAAAGTTAATACTAATACAAATCCATATTTTTCAAAAGGAGTTGTTTCTCATCCGTTACGGAACTTTAGCTCACACCGCAGGCTGTTTGCCGCTTAAAGAGCTTACAGCTGTGCTTCAAGATTACGGAATCAGTTTTGTCCAGTTGGCTTTGTCCAAAGCCATACAGGATATCGACACCTCAACCGGAAAGCTTAGTCCGGGGCTTGCCAATTATATCGGCGAACAGTTTGACCGGGCGGGAATCCGTATCGGTGTGCTCGGTTGTTACATCAATCCGATTCATCCCGACCCGGCTATCCGCCGGCAGGAGATCGAACGGTTCAAGGAGCATTTGCGATATGCCCGGCTGTTCGGCGCACCGATGGTCGCTACGGAGACCGGTGAGTTAACCACTTTTGCAGAATTTGAGCCCCACCGGTATGAGGAACTGGGCTGGGAGACCCTCCGGGCCACCGTTCTGGAACTGGCCGAGGAAGCAGAGAAATGGGGAGTGTTCCTTGGGCTTGAGCCTGTAAGAACCCATACCTTATCCACTCCGGCCAAAATGCGCCGGATTCTCGACGAAGTCCCTTCCAGCTCTATTGGTGTAGTCTTTGATCCCTGCAACCTGATCGGGGACCAAGTGGAGCGGCAGGATGAGATCGTAGACGAAGCATTCAGCCTGTTCGGAGACCGGATCATCCTTGCCCATCTGAAAGATATGTATGCCGAAGGTGCCCGTATCCGCCATGGCCAGGCAGGCCGGGGATTATTCCATACGGCAGAGTTTCTGAATAAGCTCCAGGCCCGCAAGCCGATGATCGATGTCTCGCTTGAGGATATTCAAGGCCCGGAAATCCGCAACACGGTAGCCCTGCTTGAGAGCCTGAGCAGGCATCCGTCATAATGCTTTCAGTTCAGTGGTTGTCTGCATTCTCTTCTTAATGTCGGCTGAAGAATTAGTGCCTTCAGACCTGGTACTTTTCAGTTTCCGCTGAATAAAATAGTATACATAATCTGTATTCGCTATTTTGCAGCTTCATTGTAGAAGGGAAGAGATCATCGATGAGGTTTACATTCCCCATTCTAACCTTGTGCCATGGCGGGGCGCAGCGCATGCTGGTAGAACTCACCAACGGACTCACCGCCCGGGGCCATGAAGTCGTGATCCTCATGCCTTCTGGTGGCGACATCTCCTATAATGTCCATTCCCAGGTGCTGCGTACGGATCACACGGTGCTGAGAGAGTCTGATTTTCCCGTCAGTGATATGATCGTATCTAATTTCTATACGACTGTCCCGGTATCGGAGGCTGCAAGTCAAAAGGGTAAAGGTATGCATATCCGCCTATCTTTATGTTACGAACCGCTTTTCCTGCCGGGGAACGAGGTATCTTTCCCTACCTATCATATCACTGACAAGCTGCTTGTATTATCCCGGTGGCAGCAGGAATTAATAGCGCTGAGCCATGGCATAACCGGGAGCATTGTACCTATAGGCATCAGTACGGCGTTTCGCAACCAGCATATCCGCCATATGCTGCAGGAGCCGCTCAATATTACGGCAATTCTGCGCAAGGAAGAGAATGGATTTGCCTCGCACCGTGAGCAGGACTATCTGTTGAATCAGCTTGACATCGTCAAACATAACGCGCCACAGGTGAACATCAACTTCATCTGTCCGCCGGATGAATTCTATAGCTCGGAATCTTTGCAGAAGATGAATAACGGGGGAAAATACCGCTTTTTCACCCCGAAGAATGATGAAGAGCTCTGCTATCATTATAACGGAGCTGATATTTTTGTCAGCGCCAGCGCCTTCGATGCCGGTTCTCTCCCAGGACTGGAAGCCATGCGCTGCGGGGCTGCTCTGGTATCCGTATATTCCGGGGGAAATCTCCAGTATGCCCGTCACGGTGATAATTGCCTGCTCTCCTACCGCTACGAGAACCGGCTTGCTCAAGATGTAGTGCGCCTGATCTATGACACTCCGCTCAGAACCCGTTTAGCGGAACAAGGGGAAGCTGATTCCTTGGCCTGGACCTGGGATAACAGTGTAACTAGTCTGGAGCAGGCGGTAATGCGGTTTGTACAGGATATTCACCAGAATGAGTCTACCCGAACTCCATTATTGCGCCGATTGGCCGGCTATAAATTGTACAAAGGCCTGTAGCCCAAACTAAAATGCAGCAGCTGCGTCCGATTTAACGGATTCGCAGCTGCTTGTTTGGCGTAACCCGTGACGTTTATACATAGGCAATGCCTTCATGAATGGTTTACACTAAGATTAAGTACAATATAGTTTCGGAGGTGAGACCATGCATAGGAATGAAGGTCGTTTGGCAGCTGCAGGGTTTGAGTATAAATATATGGTCAGCGGAGACTCCATCTCGAAAGGTGTAGTCTATGATGAAGGCAGAAGCAAATATGTTATCCTGGAGGATAATTACGTCTCACTGCTGCAAGGGAAGCTGAAGGGAGCATTGCGCAACACCGCCAGGTTCGGCAATACGCTGCTCAAAGGCTTCGGCAATCTGAAACGGGATGTGCTGAAGGAGAAGCCGGATATGGTGCTCATTGAATACGGGGGGAATGACTGCGATTTCAACTGGGAAGACATTGTAAGTCATCCGGAGGCCGAGCATAATCCCAAGACCGATTTCTCGGCATTCGAAAGTATGCTCAGGGATATGATCGATTTCCTGAGAAATCAAGGGATCATGCCGATTCTAATGAGTCTGCCACCCCTAAATGCGGACAACTATTTCAAATAGGTCAGTGGAAACAATCCGGCTTCGGAAGAGAGCATTTTGAAATTCCTCGGCAGTGTCACGAAGATCTACTGGTGGCAGGAAAGGTACAATTCCACGATTATCAAGGTCGCGGAGAGTACGAAGACGAAAATTATTGATGTTCGCGGTGCCTTCCTTCAGCAGCCGGATTATACGGAATTCATCTGCCGCGACGGGATTCATCCCAACCGGGCAGGACACCGCATTATCTATGACAAGGTACTGGAGTTCATCTCCAGCAGCGAACCTCAGCTGCTGCTGGACAGCAAGGGACTGGCTCTGCACAACCATTAGAAAAACCATAGACAAGGCCCGGCCCGTAGCATATTCGAATATGTGCTGCGGGCTTTTTATTGCGTTCAGGAACGTTTGCGGTACACTCCGGGGGCTACGCCGTATCGTTCACGAAAAACTCTATGAAAATAAGTATAACTGCCAAAGCCCGTTTCCTCTGCAATCCGTTCCAGCGTATAGTTGCTGTTGTCCATCAGCTGCAGGGCCATCGCCAGGCGTATTTGCCCGGCGTACTGCATAATCGAATAGCCAAACTTCGCTTTGAACAGATGAACCGCCCGGGTGACACTTACACCTGCGTGGCGGGCAACATCCTCCAGCCTGATCAGCGAAGTGGCATGCTCTTCTATGTAATTCTTCATCTTCAATCCGAGCAGCAGCGATGCCGAAGGACCTACGGGCGCTTCGGCAATTGCGCGGTCCAGCAGAAGGCAAAGTGCCTTAAACAGGGCTTCGAGAATTTCCGGGCTGCCTCCGTCCAGCCGCCGTTTCTCCAGAATCAGCTGCTTCCAGACGCTCTGCAGCTTGCCGTCCTCAGCGATTCGCGTTTTCTTGGGCCGCTCCTGCTTATTCCACCAGTTGTCCACCCACTCCCCCGTGCACATGACGTAATAATCCGCGCTGAAACCCAACGGGCTCTCCTTCTCGCCTATTCTCAGATCGTATACTTCACCGGGACGGAACAGCAGCAGGTCTCCGGGCAGCACAGCAACCATCTCTCCGTCAATGAGAGCCTCCGACTCCCCCTCGGCCTGAAGCCTTATGATATAAGTATCCAGTCCCTCACGGAAGGGTTGCCAGAAGGGCTGGATATGCCGGGAGAAGGAGCTGAGTTGAATATGAACACCGGGTGATTCCATGGTCTTCCCCCTTTCAGTTATACGCCTAACGACCAGATCGTTGAGGTTCTTAACCATATAGTTTCTTCAAAAACCACTAGAATACCTTCTATAATCAAGAAGATACGGCGATGCCGTCCTAAATCAAAAATCAACAATACTTTCAGGAGGTTCTGTACAGTTATGACTATAACCCATTCAACCGTTCGCGTCATTCAGACAGCCAAGGAGACCGGAGACCGGTTAACCGAACTGGAAGCCCTGACCTTTCAGCCGGATTCCGCTGAGAAGGAAAATGAGCTCATTAATATTTATGAGGATCTGGAATACCAGGTTATCGAGGGGTTCGGCGGAGCATTGACCGAAGCTTCAGCTGTAACTCTGGCCAAGCTCAGTCCAGGGAAGCAGCAGGAGATCATCGATGCCTATTTTCACCCCGATCATGGGATCGGTTACACCCTGTGCCGTTCACATATCCAGAGCTGTGACTTCTCCAAAGGTAACTATGCATATGTCGAAGGCACCGATCCTGAGCTCTCCTCCTTCAATATTTCCAGAGACCAGGAATCGATCCTGCCACTGATTCAGCGGGCAGCGTCTTCTGTCGGTGACAGCTTCCGGCTGTTCTCCTCCCCGTGGAGTCCTCCGGCATTCATGAAAACCAACGGTGAAATGAATAACGGCGGCAAGCTGAAGCCGGAGTATAGACAAGCCTGGGCAAATCTGTTCGTGAAATACATCCAGGCCTATGCCGAAGCAGGAATCGATATTTGGGCGGTCAGCGTACAGAATGAAGCCAAGGCTGCACAGATCTGGGACTCCTGTATTTACACTGCTGAAGAGGAAAAGGATTTCGTCCGCGATGATCTCGGCCCTGCCTTAGAAGCAGCCGGCTTGTCCCATGTCAAAGTTTTGGTTTGGGATCACAATAAGGAACGCGTGTACGAGCGGGCGAAGGCCGCTTTTGAAGATCAGGCCGCTTCCAAGTACATTTGGGGCATTTGCTTCCACTGGTATTCCGGTGATCATTTTGAAGCACTCAGTGCAGTTCATGACCGTTTCCCGGATAAAAAGCTGTTCTTCAGCGAAGGCTGCCAGGAAGGCGGCGTTCATCTTGGCTCCTGGAATACAGGAGAACGCTATGGTCATGACATCATCGGCAACCTGAATCATTGGATGTCCTGCTGGACCGACTGGAATATCGTCCTGGATGAACAAGGAGGTCCGAACCATGTAGGTAACTTCTGCGATGCTCCGATTATCGGGGACACCACCAAAGATGAAGTGATTTACGAGAGCTCCTACTACTACATCGGTCATTTCAGTAAATTTATCCGTCCAGGCGCAGTCCGGGTCGGCAGCTCCAAATATACCGACAAATTGGAGACCACCGCCTTCCGCAATCCGGACGGAACCTATGCCGTTATTGTGCTGAACCGCACGGACAGCGAACTGCCGTTTACCCTGAGATTCAAGGGTGAGCTGGCTGAGAACATTATCCCGGCTCACGCGATTCAGACACTGCTATTCCAGTAAAGCAGAACAATCCCACTTGAGGCCTGATCTCAAGTGGGATTTGTGTGTTTGGGGAAATCGGCAGCCAGGTTGGGCGGAGCACTTAAGGAAGGCAAGCCGCTCTTATTCAGCCTGATCTGGAAATGCCTCAAGCTCAACATATTTGGGACCGAGCAGGTTTTTGAAATAATTCCGGTTGAACAGCATGCTGGGATGGGTGGGGTGATAACGAAGTGCCGTTTCATTGAACCGGTTTGCCTTCTCATGTTGTCCGAGCCGATCATAGCATAAGGCCAGCTGCAGATTCGGAAGCCAGGTGCTGTAGACTTCATTCCGCATACCCATGGAATCACTGTTCCGGGGGAGCATCACAGCCAGCTCATACCAGTAGATTGCCTGCAGCAGCTGGTTCTTCTCCAGGTGCCAGGCCGCCAGCCTGCAGCAGAATTCGGGCCGTGGCTTGTCAACTTTCAGAGTCAGGCAAAGCGCTTCAAAAGCCCCCTCCTTATTCCCCAGCCGTTCCATGCACTCAGCCAGACGAATGCAGGCCTGGTAATTATCCTCGATCCAGCCCCGGCCCCCTTTCAGAAAAAGATTGTAGTATTCGCAAGCTTCCTCATTCCTCCCGTGGTCGCGTAGCTCATTGGCGTAATAGAACTGGTCGCGTGGTGAGAATACCTCCCCGGCAGCGGCCCGTTTCTGGTAGATCCGCAGATTGCGGTCCGTAAAGGCTTTGTCTTTATCATGGGTGATACAGACATCACTGCTGAAGGATGGCCCGTAGACCTCCAGATACTCATGCACAGGCCCTATCCACTTGAAATTACAGCTGCGGCGGACCAGCCGGTTGCGGCGGAGTGACGTAATCACATGGCCTGCGGCATCAAAGGCCAGATTATACTGCATATTTACACTGTCGATATGCTCCGAAAGGCTGTGCTTGAGTGCTCTGAAAAGCTCCTGATCTCCGTCCTTCAGATAATCATCGGCATCCAGCCACAGAATATAATCCTTGGTGGCCTTGCTGAAGGCAAAGTTACGGGCCGCCGAGAAATCCTCAATCCAGGTAAAATCATAAATTACTGCACCAAAGGACGCGGCGATTTCTTGGGTCCGGTCTGTTGACCCCGTATCAACGATAATGATCTCATCCACGATGGATGCTACCGAAGATAAGCAGCGGGGCAGGCTGTTCTCTTCGTTGCGGACGATCATGCATAAGCTGATTTCAATCATGGCAGCCTCCTAACGTTATACTTCTATATGGATATGCGGATGGAGCCAAATGGAACCCCTCCTCTAACCCACAGCTCCCTTTCGCCTGCGCCAATTTTTTTGCGTAATATTTTTTACCAAAAAAAGAAACTTTCCCTGTAATGCAGGGGTCAATACAGTAGAGAACAAGGGGGGACAGCATGTCTATCGTAACGAATGAATCGGCCACCATGACCGCCGCCGCATTGCAGACACTGATGGAGCATTATGGCGAAGATGTATGGAACTATGCCTATTACCTTGCACGCAGCAGAAGCGCCGCCGATGATATTGCCCAGGAGACCTTCATCCGGGCCTACAAATATATGAATACTTTCCGCGGTGAAGCCGCGGTCAGAACCTGGCTGCTGCAGATTACCCGAACCCGTTGGCTCACCTACCGGAGCAGCAGCTTTATCCGGCGGGTAACCTTGCGGGATAACATTGGCAAAGATTCTTCCAGCCCGTCTGCCGAAGAGGTGTTTTTGCAGCAATCCCTGAGCAGTGAGGTATGGAGGATAGTCCTGCAGCTGCCCCGCAAGCATAGAGAGGTGCTGATGCTCTACGCCCACTATGGGCTGAGTATGGAGGAATTATCCGGACTACTGGGAATCTCACTCTCTGCGGCCAAATCGAGACTACACCGGGCAAGGCAACAAGCGAACGAATGCTGGGAGAAGGAGCTGGGAAGATCATGAGCACATCGCCTGAGGATTGGGAAAAACAATTGAAGGAGAAACCTTTTGACGGTACACAGTTCACGCCGCAAATGAGACAGAATGTCGAAGAACGCCTGAGAACACAGCGACACAAGCAGTTCAAGAACTGGGGCTACGCAGCTGTGCTGCTGCCGCTAGCCGCAATAATCTTATGGCTGGGTTACAGCAGCTGGGAGCCCGGCAAATCTGCTGAATCCACCATTGCAGCTGTCACTCCGGCTGTCACTCCTGCCGTCAATTCGCAGGACAACGGAATATTGGAGGACGCCCAGGCGGGCAGCGCTCAAAGGAGCCCTAACAATGACCGGACAGTTGGTATTGCCAGCAACTATGAAGCTATGGTCTCCTTCCCTTCTTCGGAAGAGGGGCATGCGGAAATATCCCTCCCGCTGACTGCCATGATCTCCGTTCCAGCTCTGGAGGGCGGCGAGACATATGAAACTTTACCGCCGCTGCCAGATATGACTTACCCGCTTCCTCCTGACATGGAAGGCAAACTTCAGGCGGCGCTTGTCTTCCGGGCCGATACCGGCAGTGCATATATGCTGCTGGCACCTACAGGCTGGACAGCATCAGCTATCACCGGAGCCAACGGCTCCTATGGTGTCACCTTTGAAGATCCGAAAGATCCGCAGCAGACCTTGCAATATTCGGATAACGCCTGGGGCTGTCAAGGCTGCGCCGTGGGCGATATCGGCACATACATCCCCGGCAAAGCCGATTGGGCAGATGAATATGGTATGACCATTGCCCCTCAGGAATTCACCCGGCAGCAGGTGATGGGAGCCGAAGGTCCGGATGCCCGGACCGTGCGGTATACAGTAGCTGCGGAAGCAAAGGGATATCAAGCGGATGGAGTTGCCTACTATGAGGAGGGGGAATGGGGTTACCTTTTCCGCAAGCTGGAGCTGACCGCCTCTCCCGGCTCATTCGGACAGGACATGATCGACACCATTCTGAGCTATTTCACAACTTATCATGGTCCTCTACTCCTTCCTGCTGTCCCTAATACAGAATCTGCCGTAGGTGATACAGGAAATACAACAGAATCACTCTACCTGGCTCTGGAACAGCGGGGGATGAGGCTGAGCCGTGTGCTGGACACCGAGGAGCATTTGTTCAAAAAAGAGCTCGCTGGCAGATGGCCGGATGAGCTGCTGATCGACAAGACCGATACTCCGGTGCGCCCGGACCGCCTGTCCGTCTATACCTACGATAATGCCGGGGAATGCGCCGCCGGGCTGGACGCGCTGAAGCTTGCGATCAACCGGACGACCTACGACGGAGGAGCTCGGATTTACCCTCATGCCTTCAGAGGCGGGAAATTTCTTGTGGTGTACTGGATGGGCGGCGACAACCCAGAGCCTTTCCAATACGACAAAGCCATCAAGACAGCGCTAAGCAGCCTGGACACTGACAAGGAATAGGCTTGTCGCTCAAAACCTTACACGGAGTGCGGACATAGGGAATGATTTTTGTTATAATGTCGTAGAGTTGCGCAGTACCTATTCATATACCAGAAGGGGACGTTCGCTTTGTCAAAAATTATTAAGACTCTAACCATTGCCGGAAGTGACTCCAGCGGAGGTGCCGGTATTCAGGCCGACCTTAAAACCTTTGAGGAGTATGGCACTTACGGCTTCAGCGCATTGACGACTATTGTTACGATGGACCCGGATAACGGATGGCATCACAATGTCTATCCGATTGATGCAGCAATTGTTGCGGAGCAGCTGAAAACAGTGTTTGCAGGCGGTCCTGTAGACGCCATGAAGACCGGAATGCTGGGCAGTGTAGATATTGTGCAGGTTGTGGAAAAAGCGATCAAGGACAACCTTCAGACCAACGTGGTTATTGATCCGGTTATGGTCTGCAAGGGAGAAGATGAGGTTCTCAACCCGGAAAGCGCAAATGCCATCCGCGATCTGCTGCTCCCTTTGGCTACGGTGGCGACACCCAATCTGTTCGAAGCAGGTGTCCTTTCCGGGCTGGGCAAGCTGACCTCCATTGACGAAATGAAAGAAGCGGCACGCCTGATTCATGGGCTTGGCACGAAGAATGTCGTCGTCAAGGGCGGTAAAGCGCTGGGCGGTGATCTGGCAATCGATGTGTTCTTCGACGGCTCTGAATATACCGTACTGGAAACAGCCAAAATCGAACCAGCCTACAACCACGGTGCAGGCTGCACCTTTGCGGCGGCTATCACAGGTGGCTTGGCAGGCGGCTTATCCGTACATGATGCTGTCGTAAAAGCCAAGGATTTCGTCTCCGCAGCCATCCGCAGCGGTTACGCATTCAACCAATATGTCGGCCCTGTCTTTCACGGCGGCTACCGGCTGGAGCGTTAACACCGGGAGAGGCCTTCACTAGCAATACACCTATGTTCGGCAGCGGATTATTCTGCACAGCATTCGGCTTTTGCAATACAAAAGAATGGCGGAACATAAGGGTAATGCCTTTTAGTTCCGCCATTCTTATTATCAAGTCCTTCCTCAATTGGGAATTCGTTATGTAATGTTCAGATTCAATTCCTCCGCGATGTCTTTGGTCAGCTTAGCGAGTACTCTTTTATCCAGATTGTCATATCCTACATAATTAGAAACAATGGATTGAATCACATCCTCCCTGCTGGAAAAAAGTGTGCCCTGGTATTGGTTATACAGTTCATCGATCCGGGAATCGGAATACATTACACGCTGTTTAATCAGATCGACGATGTAATCTTTATGCATATTGTAAAGTTCCTTGATTTTAAAGATATCCAGATTATTTTCTACACGCTGCGTTAACCCGGGATCTATGCTGCTGCCTTTAATTACAATATCAAATTCATCGCCGATCCCTTTCAAGTAATTGAGCTGGCTGGGATCACCCGGCCGTAATGTATCTCCGGACTTCATTTGCAGACTAAATTTAAAATAATCTCCGAACTCCTCCTTGTATGGATGCAGATGTGTGCTTGTTGTGAACTCCACAGAGCCTTTCAAGTCGGAGTTGCATATATCGCAGCAAGGAATCAGGTTATACAGGGACAGCGCCAGATAAGGGTAAGTTGCTTTGTCATAGAAATGATCCAGCCTGCCCCGGGTCTTTCCTTTTTTATTGGGCTCCTTACTTACGGTAAAGATATACTGGCGATTGCAGTAAGGGCAAATCTTTACGTTCAGCTGCGTTACCAACGCATATGCTCCCCATGCCGGAAGACTGCGATCAGCAAAAGCTTTATAATTAAATATCCGCTGCAAGTTTCTGTATAGAACGCCTCTATTCCCTTTATTTGTGAAATTAACATTAAGCTTAGTTGTCATATGCGTGATGATCCTGTCCAGTTCTTCCGGTTCACCTACAAGTAGCTTATCCACGTTAAGCAGCAAATAGCTGTAGACATTCTTAAAGTGCGCCTTCTTTTTATGGAGGCATTCTTGTAACAGACGTCTAACCCTGGTTTCCAGCGAAGATAAATGTTTATGCTCAACTTCGTCCATTTTCACACTTTTATCCGCATTAATGATGATCATTCGGAGCGTTCCTGCTTTAATTGATTAATTTCTTGCTGCATGTTCCGAATCATATTCATCAGCTCTTGATTCGTACGATCTGACCTGATATATTTTTCGCGTTTCTCTTTCATCAGACTATGCAGTTTCCCCCGCAAAACCGGCTCCCCTATTTGACTAATCAATATATCCAGTTCCTTCTCCACTTCGATAAATTCTTCCTTCTCAACAATAGAATGAATGGTATGGATCAGATTCAATATTTTTTTATTGGCAAATTCACCGACCAGGCCCTTCTCCATAAAAAAAGCATCCGAATAAAGCGTATGTATGTTGGCGGCAAAGGTTTGTTTATGCTCAATCAAACCGTCAATTACGGTACACCCCTTCTCTGAACGATCAATAAATATTAGATTCGAATTCGGCAGATCAGAGATAATGACAGGTGAATTGGAAGTGAAGATGATCTGTATATTTTTACCTTTATAGATTTTCGGCAGGTATTCGACCAAGTTATTAAGAAAGTTCCGCTGCCACTCTGGGTGCAAATACAGCTCGCCTTCGTCGATGAGGATAAGCAGATTTTTGGACAAATGCATATTACTTGCCCGCTCTTGTTCATCACATAATGAAAAAAACCTGCTGTACATACTAAGAAGCGCCTTCTGGCCGGAGCTTAGATCCACCCAATCAAATTCAAAGTATTCGCTAAAAAGGGTTGCAGCATTATGGAGCTCCAGAACCTCCAAAATAGTCATTGCCGAGTCCAGACCGTGAACTAAAGGCAATCGGAGTGAACTGTAAACTACGTTACTGTATGAACTGATGAGAACATCAATTTTGTTGAGTAATTGCATTATATTATGGATCAGCTCTAATAAGCCCTCATCTCGGATAGGCATGGATTCTATGAAATCCCGAATGATAATAACAAATCTATCAATTTGAACAAAGGGATCTTGTGTGTTCTTCATATCTAACCCGCGTTCATAAAAATAATTACTACTCAGGTGAATAGAGAGGAAATTCATAAGGTCATACACAAAGTTACCGAGAATAGCACTTTTGAATAGCATCTTCACCCGCTCATTACCAATCATGCTGTGCTCTAAATTTCTCAACCAAAAATTAAACTCAGCATCAAAACTATCATAGCCTTTATCTTGCCCCCCTTGTTTCCCTTTAGAAATAAGTACAGGATTGAGTAGGCGAGGAGTGATAGTAGCATATTCAGGCAATTTCATCGGAAGATCAACTGTACCGCTGCGCTGGGAATTTATAAACTCCAATTGCTTCTTAACTTCACTTCTGCGATATAACTCAATTTCACTGAAATCCCGGTCAACCTGCTTCATTTCCACCGCATGTCTTTTGATCTGTTTCACCAGATAGTTGGTAGAAATATTCCTCATACCCATCCATTCAAACTCTTGCTTGGCATCGAAAATGGTTGAGTAAAAAATGACAGAAGTCTCATCTAAGTAATGTATTTCCAAGTGTGTAAATGTGTCCATATCATCATGATATACCAAGGGATCCTCCAGATTGAAATAGCGGTAATTGCCTTTGGAAATCCCCAATTCCACATGAGAAAAGATGCGCTGTGTTCCCCTTTCATCCCTAATAATAATTATTGCCTTCTGATTTAGCCCTCCCGCTCCGTATACCAAATTCTCCTTAATAAAATCCAATACCGTCGTTTTACCTGCACCATTTTTACCAATAATGCCTGTAATATTGACAATCCTGCCTCTGCCGTCTTCCAATTCTTCTGCTCTTTGAAAAAAATCCGGAATGAACAGGTTGTTCTTCTCTACGTTCAGCTCCTGTGTAGCCTTGGTATATTTGAACCTGTATTCACTACTGAAATTAAATTCTTGTTCCATGAATGTATTCCTGTAATTCTCTATGTACATATACATAAGCTCCATTGTCGGTTCCCCTTTTTCTGAAAAATCATTCAGCCATTCCCATATTTCGACAGCTGTTCGAAACTATCCTGCATTCATTCCCGATTCTCCCATCACCAAGCAAAAAAGCGGCACCACTGTGCCGCTCCTCCTTGCATATATAGTCCGCTGTTTTGTGAAAAATTTACTTACCAGCGTTTTCCTCGGCAATATGCTTCACGAATTGAAGGATCTTATCCTTAGGTTCATCTCCGCCCAGCACTCCAATTTCTATCGATTGGGTGTTATGGTTGATTGGCAGGGAAGACACGAATTTCGAGTCTGTAATATCTACAGCGTAGAGCTCATCCACGGTACTCTCCCCTAATTTCCCCCATTTCAGACGGGGATCATCCTTGGCGATCTTGCCATCTCCCAGAATCGGCTCCAGATTTTGAAAACCATCCTGGCCGCCGATCCATTTGAGTGTAGCTTCATCCAGAATCAGAATATCCGGTGAGTTCGCTGCCAGCTCGACTACAGCCTTTTGCATATAGTTCATATCCAGTGTATCAGAACCCTCGCCGGTCTTGGGAAGGTATACAATGCTGGTGTCCACCCGTTTCCATTCGGGATATTCATCAATAATCGCCTGGTTCAGAGCGTCCATCTTGCCATCCTTGTCCTTCACACCAAAATTGCCGATGAACATAATTTCCGCATCAACCGGCGGCAGGGAGGCCAGATACTTTCTGTGCTGCCAATTGTTATACAGCGCATTACCAGCGAACACAAGTACGATTACCGCGATAATAGAAATAATGACATGTGTTTTATAGAGCCGCATAAAGCGTTCCCATTTCCGCGCTCCGCCGGCAAGACTGCCGTATTTAGCCAGCCGCTGATCTTCAGCCTCCTGAATTTCCTGCTGGTCTCTGGAATCCAGTATAAATTTGATGGCTTGAAAATCTTCTTCATACGCTGCGATTTCCGCTTCATTGGTCAATGAGCGCCGCCGTCTAAGCAGCAGATCGAATCTTTTGTCCAATTCCTCTCTGGTTACGGTTTCAGGCAACCCTAACCTTTCATAGGCTTGTTTCAGTTTCTCGTTCACAATCAAGTCTCCTTTGGGTTGATGCCGGTCCTGCATTTCGCCGCTGCCGGAACAGTCTGGAATAGTTGTGGCTTCTACTTCTCTATTTTATCAGACATGCACCTACTTTCTCCAGTCGAGCTCCATGATGATGAACTCCCGTTCCGTTTCTCCGTTCTTGTTCAGGAAAGATGTAGTACGCGCAAAGCCTGCTTGAGTATAGAGTGTGAACGCTCTTTGATTAAAAGCAGCAACAGTTAATCTAAAACCCGAGGGTGCATACGTCGCCTGACCAAATGCCAAACCCGCCTGCACAAAGCCGAGCCCCTTCCCCTTTCCCGTCAGATCCGGCCTCATCCCCAGCCCGATATCCAATACATCATCGCCTATGTACAAACCCTGCGGCCTGCCCCCTGGAACCTGAGCATTTTGTCCATAACAAAAGAATCCAATCAGCTCACCCTCAGTGGAAAGCACCGAGAAATACGTTCCGTCCAAAATTTCTTGCATGTCTTCGGGATCATCTGTCATATTATAGATAGAATATGGCGGTTCATAGACCCAATTCACTATTTTCCGAGCTTGCTGTTCATCCATTGCTGCGATGCAGTAATCATTAGCCACTCCTCTGTTCAAGCTCCTTACCTCCACGTTAAAGTTTATGCCCCTCTACATTCTATACCAATAAAAAAAGGCTTCCGCATGCTAGCAGCTATTTTTATCCTTTTTTACGTCTATGCTCTGCTTCATCTGGTCACAGGTATCGTTCAGCTTAAGTCTAAGCGAATTCCCGTCAAAAATGCAGTTTTTTTTATCACCGGCGGACTAGTCATTTTGTTAACTCCAAGCCATCAGGCCATCAGACTAGCTCCAACTCTATATTTACAAAAAAACCTTCCTATGCACTGCTCCGGAGAACAGGCACAGGAAGGGGAATCTGCGAATCTGGGAATCGTATTATACAATGAAACTACACTCGATGATTAAGAAGTATAAGATCGTCCAAGCCCAAGTTCCGTTAACAGCTGTCGGTAAGCAATTGAGGTGCGGTCCGCCGGAATATGTGCTTCTGCCTGCAGATCAAGCGGCAGATCCTCCGGAGTCTGCGACTCCACCATTTCTGCGTCTTCTGCGAAGACCTGCAGGTTAAAGTTGATCGTATCCTGTACCGGTGCGCTCTTGTCGAAGTTTCTGGAGATCGGACAGAAGAGCCGGGTATATCGTGCAGACACCGGGGAAGCACAATTTAGAATTTTGAGTCTGCCTTCATCCGGGAAGTAGACGGTAAGCGAAGCCGCAAACGGCGGGAACACGCGGAATTCGCGCAGCCACATGAAGCCTTCCGGTGCCGGGTTCTCCTGGCCTTTTCCGTAATTGCTGACCGTACTCCAGTATTCTGCAACCAGTTCGCTTCCTTCTCGTCTAACCTTGTACTGGGGAACCTCAGTGTTGTTGCGGTCACCGAAGGTTGCTGTATGCACATAAGCGAAATGTGAGACATCGAGGAATCCTTCCATCTGGCGGCCGGACGAACCGGCAATATCGAAGCTCGGCGGCAAAATATTCATATAGTCCGGATCCTCCCACCCGGGGAAGGCTGGAATTTGCTCAGGTGTTGAGCCCAGGCAGGTCCAGATCAAGCCGTAGCGTTCAACAGCCGGATACACGATCAGCTTCAGCTTGGGTGAGATTTTGGAGCTGGGATGGGCCGGAACGGCTGTACACTTCCCTTCACAGTTATAGCGGAACCCGTGGTACGGGCAGACAATTTCGCCATTCTCCACCCAGCCCTTGCTGAGAGGTGCTCCCCGGTGGAAACATAGATCACGCGCGATGACCACTTTGCCTTCACTTCGGTAGCACACCAGCTTCATATCCAGCAGCTTCACTGCGAGCGGTTTATCCTGTACCTCATCTGCTATGGCGACCGGGTACCAATATTCAGCTAAGACCCGCCAGTCCTCAGGGGAGAACGTGCAGTCACGGGGAAGCTCGAGTTCTTGCACCAGTTTCTTGTTTTCCTCTATCATGTTCGTTCCACCTCTCCACACCCGATAAACTCCGTTAAGGTAATTTATTATATGTTAGATTATATAACTTATTGTGTATATTTTAATCTTGTTCCCCTAAAAAAATCAATCATAAATCGTTTATTTTTGGATTTTCGACTAAAAACATCATTCTAATGTTATGCATTATGACATATAAAATAACATAACAGCCTCTACACCTGGCACTCCTGCAGGCCGCAAAACCAAAAAAATCCTGCCGGTAATACATTCTCACGTGGAGAATCCATTACTGACAGGATTATTCAAGATTTCAATCCAACAGTCAAAAAGGATCAACTGCTCTTAATCACACCTTTTTTAAGAATAATATTACCGTAAAGCGCTTCTTCACCGGTAATTACAATAGCATACGCACTTTGTGAGCGGGTATAGAAAGCAAAGCGTTCCTCATGGGAGATCTGCGCATCCTCATCAAAACCAGAAATGATTTCCTTATAAGTATCCCAGACTACGGGTACTGTAGGATCTCCCGGAACGACACTCATGAGCGCAGCCTGATGATCCGCATAATGATCCAGCGGTAGCAGCTCCAGAACCGCAGCCAGCAGCTCAGGAATGCCTAAGCCGTCACAGCGGATCACCCGGGAATGCAGCGCATGGCCGGGAAAGTTGGCGTCTGCGAGCACCAGCTCATCGCCATGGCCCATCTCCATCATGATTTTCACAAGTTCAGGGGAGAGCAGCTTGGGGATTTTCTTCAGCATGTTCAGATACTCTCCTTTACATTCCGTAGAAGGACCGCAGCGCCACCAGCTCTTCAATCCGGTCCGGCGGCAGCTCACGTTCCCCGTTAATCATGCGGGTTAAAAAGGTCAGCTTGGCGGTGTATTCCAGCCGCTCCATGTTCATATACGCACCCATTACATCCTTGCCCCAGGACAGAGCACCATGGCTTTCCAGCAGCACGGCTGTTTTCTTGCCCAGGAACGGCATGATGGAATCAGGAACCTCCTCCGTAGAAGGTGTGCCGTATTTAGCCAGAGGAATATCACCCATAGCGATAACGGATTCCGGCATCATCATTTTGTCGAGCGCTTCCCCTTTAATGGCAAAAGCGGTGCCAAACGGCGGGTGCGCATGCACTACCCCGTTCATCTCAGGAAGCTCCCGGTATATCCGCAGATGCATTTTGACTTCTGTTGAAGGTCTATAGCCTTCGTGTGCTTCCAGAATCTCTCCTTCGAGATTGACTTTGACCAGCATATGCGGCTCCAGATAGCCTTTGCTGACCCCGGTTGGTGTCGCAAGCACTTCAGTCGCGCTCAAGCGGGCAGAGATGTTACCATCGTTTGCGGCTATAAAATCCTTATTGAACAGGTTTCTTCCGATATCGCAAATCTGCAGTCGCAGTTTCTTTTCCAGCTCGTCCATGGTTTATTCTCCTCTATTATCATTTATTGGCCGATAGACCGTCAGGGTCTCGGAAGCTGCTACAATCTCTGCGGCCCGGCTGAAATTCAGTTCGCCCAGGGCTGTCAGCTGCACCAGCAGATTGCCGAGCGCACTGGCTTCGACGGGACCGGCTATAATTTCTCTTCCGGTAACGTCCGCCGTCAACTGGCAGAGGAGCTTGTTCTGAATCCCCCCTCCAACCATATGAACCTTACGGACCTTTTCTCCAGTAATTTCTTCCAGCTCTTGGATCGCAGCCGCATAGGACTTGGCGAGGCTCTCCAGAATCGTGCGGACCATCGCCCCTTTGGTCTCCGGCACCTGCTGACCGGTACTCCGGCAGTATTCAGCGATACGTCCCGGCATATCTCCCGGCGTACTAAAGACCGGATCGTTTGGGTGGATAAAAGATTGTGCCGCCCCCTCGTTCCCGGCAAGTGTGGCCAACTGCCCGAAGCTCAGCACTTCACCCGCTTCCGCCCAGGTCCTGCGCGTTTCCTGCAGCAGCCACAGGCCGGTAATGTTCTTAAGCAGCCGGTTCCCGCTGCCATAACAACTTTCATTCGTGAAGCCATATTTATAGCTTGCCGGGGTTAGAACGGGGGCCTTCGTTTCCATACCAACGAGTGACCAGGTACCGCAGCTGATAAACGCTGCCCCATCCTTCTCCACATATGGAATGGAGGCTACGGCGGAAGCCGTATCATGAGAAGCACCGGCAATAACGCGGATGGGTCCGCAGCCCAGCTCAGCGCAGAGCTCCGGCAACAGCCTGCCGATGGCCGTTCCGGCCTGAACACGGAGAGGAATCAGACCCGCCGGAATTCCCAGCCTGCCGAGAACCTCAGATGATGGGCCGCCAGTAACGGCGTCCAGCAGCCCGCTCGTACTCAGAATGGTTTTCTCTGCAGAAGCAGTCCCGGACAGCAGGTACAGGAACAAGTCAGGCATCATGAGAATATGGTTAGCACGCTCCTGAAGCAGCGGGTTCTCCTGCAAATCCGCAAACAGCTGATAAATTGTATTGATCGGGTCCGGCTGATTGCCGGTAAGCCGGAACTGCTCCTCCGGCGGCAGCAGCTCCTCCAGGCGATTACGGTATTTCCCCATCCGCTGATCCCGGTAATGATGCGGAG
This sequence comes from Paenibacillus sp. 22594, assembly GCF_052044425.1. Taxonomy (NCBI): domain Bacteria; kingdom Bacillati; phylum Bacillota; class Bacilli; order Caryophanales; family Paenibacillaceae; genus Paenibacillus; species Paenibacillus sp. 22594. The sequence continues at coordinate 22,463 of NZ_JBQENA010000011.1, read as the reverse complement.
AATCAAGCAGCTTCCCGGCATGATCCAAGTAGCCGTAATCTACTCCCCAGGTATCCACACTGAGGCTTGTTATTTCTCCGTGAGCCAGGCACGCCAGCTTGATTCCCTGCTTGATCTCCTGAAGCAGAGCCGGGACATTCCAGTACAAATGTCCGCTGTCCTGCAGCGGCGTGTTGGCAAACCGGTGAACCTCCTCTGTCACAATACTGCTTCCGTTATAGGTGCCGAGGATCACTCTTCCCGAGCTTGCCCCGAGATCCACTGCCAGCAGTTTTATCCGCTTGCCCATTCCATTCACCTGCCCGCTTCCAGAAGTTAATATAGAGGTCCAAAGTTGCGGCAGGCCCGGTAGTCCGCAGCCTCAAGACTCTCCGTCCCGAACAGTGACCAGACACGCGGCCGGAAAATCCGCGACTCCTCCACATTATGCATACTGACCGGAATGCGCAGCATGGATGCCAGTGTAATCAGATCTGCACCAATATGACCGTAGCTGATCGCTCCGTGATTGGCTCCCCAATTATTCATCACGTCATACACCGAGCTGAAGGAGCCGGCTCCGGTAAGAATAGGTGCGAACCAGGTTGTTGGCCAGGTAGGATCTGTACGTTCATCCAGCGTGCGGTGCACCTCTTCAGGCAGCTCCGCAGTATAACCTTCCACCAGCTGCAGGACAGGTCCCAGTCCTTTGACCAGATTAAGCCGCGCCATCGTTACAGGCATTCCGCCCTTGGTCAGATAATCGGTAGAGAAGCCGCCCCCGCGGAAATATTCCTGTGAAGCCGCCCGGAACTCCGTTGCCTTCAGAGTAGCTTCCACTTCCTCATCAGTGATTTCCCAGAATGGTTTGATCACCGGCTTGCCATCTCTCGTCTGTTCACCTGCACCGTCTAGTGCAGCAGATCCGGAATTGATCAGATGGAGCAGGCCGCCAGATGCCTGGCCCTGAAGCTCGTATCCGGTGACACGCTTCACGGCTGCCGGACTCCAATACGTCCGGACATCAGCGAAGATCTGCGCCGTATTTGTCAGCAGGTAATTGAACAGCATCGTCACGCCGTTCAGGCTGTCATTCTCCGTAGCCAGAATATAAGGAGCGCGCTTGCCATTCCAGTCGAAGGAGGAATTCAGGATCGTCTCCATGAAATCGCCGTTCGGGAAGTGGTCCGTCCATTGGCGCTGCCCCTGGAAGCCTGCGGCAAGCGCGTTGTGGCCTTGAGCCTCTTCTTCAAATCCAAGCTCTGCGAGCAGCGGATTCCCGACCATCAGGTCGCGGCCGATAAGCGCCATCTTGACGCAGGTTTCCCACTGGGCTTCCTTCTCTTCGCTACTAAGCTGAAGATGTTCAGGATTATTGTCAGGGCCGATCCGGCAATTCTCCTTCGTCCATTTCAGCGCGCGGGCAAATTCCTCCTGATCGTAAATGCCTTCCTCGAAACGGCGGACGAACTCGGACATATCAATATATTCATTGCGCATACCCAGGTACTCCTGAAAGAACTGGTCATTCACAATTGAACCGGCGATGCCCATCGATACCGATCCCATCGACAGGTAGGAGGTACCCTTCATCAGAGCAACGGCAAGCGCCGATTTGGCGAACCGCAGCAGCTTGGTCTGAACATCAGCCGGGATCTCCTCGCTTCCAGAATCCTGCACATCTTCCCCATAGATTCCAAAAGCCGGAATGCCTTTCTGAGCATACGCTGACAGCACAGCGGCAAGATAGACTGCACCGGGTCTCTCCGTACCATTAAATCCCCATACCGCATTCGGAATCGTCGCATCCATATCCATCGTTTCCGAGCCATAACACCAGCAGGGTGTTACTGTAATGGATACGCCTACATTCGCACCCGAGAATTTGGCCTGAGCGGCTGCAGCCTCCCTCACACCCCCAATCGTGGAATCCGCAATTACACATTCCACAGGTGAGCCATCAGGGTAACGCAGGTTTTCCTTCAAAAAGGCAGCGACCCGCTCCGCCATGCCCATCGTCTGGACTTCCAGTGATTCACGCACGCCGCGGCGTCTCCCGTCAATCGTCGGGCGGATTCCGATTTTGGGATAATGAGTTGTCATGCCATATAACCTCCTCCGAATGATAAGACAATAAAGCGTTTGCATATGCTCTATCATAAAATCATAAACCAGATGTGTCAACACAAATCCACATTTTTATAGTGAAATTACGTGGTTTTAACAATGAAAGTGTGGAATTATATGTGGATTGCTCTTTTATTTACGTCTCGGATTATAGTATTATAGAAATAAAGATCAACATGCCAGGAGGTCCGCCTTAGTGAGAGCATTTGAACGCCGTGAACTCATTATCAATAAGCTCTACCGTAACAAAAAAGTCCATGTCGCTGATTTGGCGCAGGACTTCAATGTCTCCGAAGAGACGATCCGCAGGGATTTGGAGAAGCTGGACAAGGAAGGCATCGCTAAGAAAAGCTACGGCGGCGCCATCCTGAATGTTCACACCAACGAGGACCCTTCCTATTCCCATAGACATGCGGTCAACCTCGAGGCCAAGCGGGCCATTGCCGCGAACGTCCTGGAGCTTATCAATGATGGTGACAGCCTGATGACCGACACCAGCTCAACCGCTTTTGAAGCACTGAAGAAAATTACCGAAGTCAAAAAAAATCTGACGATCATCACGAATTCACTGGTCGTCCTGTCCGAGTTCCAGCATTCCGGTCACAAGCTGATTTCCACAGGCGGCGTGCTGGGAGCTGAAACCAACTCCTTTGTCGGGCCCAGCGCCTCCCGCACCATCCAAAGATATAATGTGGACGTCGCATTGTTCAGCTGCAAGGCACTTTCGATGACAGGCGGACTAAGCGATTCCAACGAAGCCGAAAGCGAACTCAAGATTCTTATGCGCCAGCAGGCCAGCAAAGCCGTACTTCTCGCAGACTACTCCAAATTCGACCGGATTGCTTTTATCCGATTGTTCGGCTTTGACGAGATAGATTTTATCGTTACAGACGAGAAGCCCTCGGAGGAATGGAGCATGTTTCTGAACAAATACCAGGTCTCACTTCTTCACAGTCCCGCAGAATAATCAGGCTACAGAGCGAAAGTGGAACGAAGTTGCTTTTCATATAAGTTTCTTGTCCTTTCCATTCCTTTGCTTCACATGATGACCTATAATTAAGGGAAAGATGATCCTTGAGGTGTGCAGATGAACGAAGACAGAAAAGACAAATATGATAACATCGATGAGCTGATGGCTGTATTTCAGCAGTTCTCCAAAATCAACTGGCAGAAGAATAACCCCACCCTTCTGAAGCCCAGTGAAATTCGTGTGCTGGTCACGATCAAATTAGGAACCGAGAAATCCGGCAAGCCAGTGCTTACCATCTCCGATATCAGCAAAATGCATAAGGTCACCTCCCCCACTATTACCCAAATGGTGAACAGTCTGCTTGCACAGGGTTATGTGGTCCGCACCAGCGATGCCCAAGATAAAAGGGTCAGCGGGATCGCATTGACTGACAAAGGCGAACGTTATGCCGACGCCGCTGTTGAGAGAATCCGCGACACATTCAAAGGGATGATTGACTATCTCGGCAAGGAACGGAGCGAAACGCTTATCGAGCTTTTGAACGGGGTCTATCACTATTTCGAAGAACTCAATGGGCAGCTTGAGGACTGATAAACTATATTTTTAGCACAAAAAAACAGTAAGTGCAGGGCAAGCCCTATACTTACTGTTCCGGGTTACTGCTGATCCGGCCGGTCCGGAAGCTGCATCAGATAGCTGTTCGACATGTTCAGCAGCCGCTCCGCAGCTTCGAACTGCGCTTCTGTGGAGCCGTCTTTGGTCACCGAATTATCATTTAGACTGTAGTTGCTCCCATCCTCGTAATCATTCCCCGTCAGATAGATGCTTGTGTTATTCACGAAAGAACCTGTAGGCAGGAAATGCCGGAACGGGATCAGGTTGGACGTTGAGTTGAGCAGATCCTCACCGAAATGCAGCTGATTCTGCAGCGGCACTCCCAGCAGATTGGACACTGTCGGCAGGATATCAATCTGTCCGCCAGTCCGGTCAATGACCGAAGGCAGTGAGCCGCTTGGTGAGTGAACGATGAACGGAATATTGAACATATCCGTATAACCATACTCATGTCCGATCATTTCTTGCAACAGATCTTTCTCATCATTGCCTAGCGTATACATCGGCACACCCTGGTGATCCCCGTAGAATACAATCAGGCTGTCATCCCACAGTCCGCTCGTTTTTAGTTCCTCCAGAAATTGCCCCATCGCATAATCCGCATAATTCTGAGCCTGAATATAGTCGCCCAGCAGCGTCCCTTGATAACGTTCCGGCAGCTTCATCTTGAACTTTTCCTCAGGAAGCCGGAAAGGATGATGCGCACTCATGGAAATGACCATCGCATAGAACGGCTGATCCTTGGCATCAAGTACGGCCAGCTCGGGTACCGTTTTGGCGAAAAGCACCTCATCCGAAGAACCGAAAGCGATATGATCATCATCCCCAAAGAATGACTGGTCATAATATTTATCAAAGCCTATCGCTTTGTACAAGTCCTTGCGGTTCCAGAATTCAACACTGTTCGTATGGAAAGTAGTGGTAAAATAACCGTTCGCACTCAGCAGCTTCGGCAGGCTGGGTACGGATTTTTTCATATAGGGCGATGATGTTGCGGGTTCGTTCTTCGGTACATAAAATGAGGAGTTCACCACAAACTCGGCATCCGAAGTCGTACCCTGGCCCGCATTGGAGTAGAAATTGTTGAAGTACGTATTGCTGTGCGCCAGCTTATTGATGTTCGGCGTAATCTCCTGACCGTCAATGGTCAGTCCAATCAGGAAGTTCTGGAACGATTCCATCTGCACAACAATCAGATTTTTACCCTTATCGGCTCCAGCGTACTTCGGTGACTGTGGCGTTTCAGCACCCTTAATCGTATCCACCGCCTGCTGGGTAATCTCCTTGCTGTCAATAAGCTCTTCCTTCTCTGTGCTGTCTGCAAACAGCGTATACACCTCGTAATTCAGGATCCCCATGCTTTCAGCTTTTTTGATCTCGTTCATGCTTGCGTGGTTGGGCCAGATATTGAAAAGGCACAACGCGAGCGAAACAGTAGATACACCAATCAGAACAGGACGGCTGATCCGGTACGTGCCTCTTTCCTTCCACTTAGCAATATATTTGGGACGGAACATAAAGAGCAGGAAGAAGACAATGTCCACAAAAATAAACAGATAATACGGTGTGATCAGGGAATACGTGCTCTCACCGACCTTGGTAACCTTATCCGCTTGCTGCAGCGCATGGTAGGTGGCAATCACGCCATAATACTTGTAATACATCAGGACGGAAAAATAAATAACCGTAATGAACAAATTGGCTATCATGTAATACAAGATCTTCCGTTTGGAAGACAGCCATTCAATCAGACTGAACACAATAATGAAAAAAGGAATCTCGGTAAAGACCATACTCCAGTTCGGACCGTCGCTGAACACGACAAACCAGGCCACGGCACTTTTGAGCAGAAGCACGAAGCTGAATAAGAGAATCGGCCGATTTAAAATGTTATTCAATGATTTCTTCATGAAACAATTCATTTCCTTTCACAAAAAATTAATCGCCTTTGATCCGGTAATGGATAACCCTCTTCTGCAGCCTGCCGATAACAACCGCGTCCATAAAGCCTACAAAGATCCGGTTAAAAGCACCGTAACGATAACCTCCGTCCCTTCCCCCCTGATGGCTCACCGCCACCTCAATCACGGAAAAGCCGTTCATCTTCGCCAGTGTGGGCAAATACCGGTGCATCCCGCTGTATAAATGGAAGCTCTCCGCCACTTCGCGTCTCATTAGCTTCATGGGGCACTGTGCATCATACAGGCTATCGCCGGTGAGGAAATTCCGCATCCCGTTGACGAGTCTGAGCAGCGTCCTTCGGAGCAGCGGGCCCTTCCGGTCCATCCGCTTGCCATTCACGAAATCCACCCGCTCAATGAACGGCATCAGCCGGAAAATGTCACGGGGATCAGTCTGCATATCCGCATCGAGCAGGGCGATAAGCTCTCCGCCGGACGCTTTCATTCCCGCCCAGATCGCCGCTGTCTGGCCGCAGTTTTTCTCGAAATGAATCACCTTCACCGCTGTATCGGACCGGGCGATCTCATCCAGAATCCCAACACTGCGGTCTCTGCTGCCGTCGTTGACAAACACGATTTCGTAGCTCTCCGCCTGGCTCTCCAGCGCATTCTTGATGCTGTCATAAAGCTGACGGATACTGTTCTCTTTATTATATAATGCTGCGACTACAGATAGTCTGATCAAACCGAACCACCCCGGTACTTGAATCTCTCATTTTTCTTACCACATGCACTTCTCCGCCGACTGTATCAATACCACTACTGCATTAAATCACAAAGTACTTAGGTTATCAACCTATTTTTGTGTGGAATGGACGTCCTGGGTTAATCCAAGTTTTTTCACCAGCGGCTTGATCGACAGTCCTTGGACCAGCAATGAGAACAGGACAACACTGAACGTCAGCACCAATATATCCTGCCTTCCTTCAAAGGACATAGGCAGACTCAGGGCAAGTGCAATGGATAAGCTTCCCTTCAACCCGCCCCAATTTAGTACACTTTTCCAGGAACCCGGGAAGTTTCTCAGAGCAGCAAGGCTTGTGTAGAGCGCTATGGTTCTGCCCAGCAGTACGATCACAATCGCAGCAAGAATAAGCCACCACTTATCGGAGAAGTTAATATTCTTAATTTCCAGGCCAATCATCAGGAAGATCAGGGAATTCGCTACAAGAGTGATCACATCCCAAAAGGAATTAATGTTCGTCTTCGTAGTCTCGGACATGCCGACCCGTGCTCCATAATTGCCAAAGATCAACCCGCTTACCGCTACAGCAATAACACCCGAGACCTCAAAATGCTCTGAAATGAAATAGCTCCCAAAAAACAGCAGCATGGAAAAGCCAATCTCCAGCGGGAAATCATCATACAGACGGATCAGCTGGGAAAATACATAACCCATAATGGCACCGACCAGAATGCCCCCCAATGCAAACTTCAGAAAGAGCAATATTCCGCTACCGATTCCTGCCCAGCCCATCTCCATGTAAGACAGCAGGTATACGGATGAAATCTGGAACAGCACAACCGCAATACCGTCGTTAAACAGCGATTCCCCTTCGATGATGGTCACAATATTCTTGGGGACGCCCAGTGATTTGAAAATCGAAATAACGCTGATGGGATCCGTTGCGCTCATCAACGCCGCAAAGGTAAAGGACACGATCAGAGGAAGTCCCAAGCCCCAATATACCGACAAGCCAATAATGAGAAAGGACAACAAGGTTCCGCCAAAAGCCAAAGCCAGCACCGGTTTACGCTGTTCCATCAGATGGGAAAAAGGCAGCTTGAGGGTTGCGTCTCCCAGAAGAATAGGAAGGAATAGTGAGATAATAATCGCCTGAAACACGTGAGATTGTGTAATAAAAACCTCTGCATCTTCCAGTACAGGGACTCGAACCAACCCCAGAAAAAGTCCCACCATGACCAGTGCAATAGAGTATGGTTGATTGACCTTTTTTGCAACCGCAATAACGCCGATGGATATGGCAAGCAGGATCAGGACCTGGATAAATGTTTCATCGAAGTGATTCATACGGCACCCCATTTTACAATTTTCGAACCCATACCAAGTTTCTTAGATTATACTTCAGTACTTCTATAGCATACACTTATTTATCCTTAGAACCGGACTGATTCGTCCCGTTCTTCTCCAATACCGGCTTCAGGTCATCCTGCACGCTTCCCTTCCATAAAGGCACACCGGAGCGGTAAGCCGCCCGGCCATTCAGATGACCGGCAACCGGGGAGGTGATGAAGACAAACACAATCGCCAGCAGCAGCTTAATACTGACTATATTTATATAGAAGAAAAAAAATAGAAAGGCTCCTGTCAGCACACACAATACGCCCAGCGTAGCACTTTTGGTCGCGGCATGGGACCGTAAGTAGACATCCGGAAGCCGGACCAGCCCAAACGCGCCAAGCCCGCAAAACAATGCACCCAACAGCACCAGAACCGCAATCAGCAGCTCACCGATCAAGCTCATCCCCCCCCTGATCAATAACCGCTTCTCTTTCAATATATCTTGCTAATGCCGTTGTTCCTATAAAGGTCAGAATCCCAATCACAAGGACAATTTCAATATAATCCTCAGTCTTCTGCTGTATGCTCAGCACCGCAATCAGCGCCAGCAGATTAATACCGATGGTGTCCAGGGCAGCAATCCGGTCTGACCGGGTCGGTCCCTGAACCAGCCGGTACAGGCAGGCCAGCATGGCTAATGCCAGAATAATCAGCGCAAGTTGAAGCAGGACAGAAATCATAGCCGGGTCACCTCCATAATCGCTTTTTCAAAAGTTCCCTGGATCTGGCGGGAGAGCTGGCCGGCATCTTCAATATCCATGGCATGAATGTAGAGGGTCTGGCCGCTGCCCGAGACTTCTAGTGTAAGCGTCCCTGGTGTCAGACAAATGAGGCAGGACAGCAGCGTAACCTCAAAGTCAGAGCTCAGTGCAGTTTCATAAGCGAAGATTCCCGGGCGGATTGTCAGTCTGGGCTGGAGAATTTGCCGGATGACCGCGAAGCTGGATAACACCAGTTCCCGCAGGAACAGCGCCAGCAGCTTCACAATGGACCACACGCGTTTCAAATAGAGCGGTTCGGACAAGAATTTGTGCAGTACCATTAGAATTCCGCACCCCAGCAGATAGCCAATGACAAAGCTTGAGCCTGACCCGTCGCCGATCAGCATCATCCATAGAAACGCAGTCATCAGGTTTAATAAGATTTGAACAGCCATCTTCATCTACTCCTTCAATACAGCTTCAATATAAAGCCGGGGGGAACCAAGCACTTCCCCTGCCTGAGATACATAAGTATTCACCCACTCCGCTCCAAGGCCCATAACGATGACCAGAACGAGGAGGCCGGCTGCTACCGCCGTTCCGCCTTTTAGATTTACTTTGGGGAGTTCCCTGTCCGGTGTATTACCCCAGAAGGCCAGCCTGAACACTTTGATCAGTGAGTACAGCACAAACAGGCTGGAGCCTAACCCGATAAGAGATAACGTAAGCATACCCGAATCCAGTCCTCCCCGGATGATCAGCACTTTGCCGGGAAAGCCGCTGAAAGGCGGGATACCAGCAAGCGTTAGTGCCAGTGCGAAAAAACTCCAGCCCAGCAAAGGATAACGTTTGATCAGCCCCCCCATGCTGGATAACCGATCCGTGCCCGCAGCGGTAATGATCAACCCTCCCAGAATGAACATGAGGCCCTTGCCCAGCATATCATGCAGCAGATAGAAGACCGTCCCATTGATAGCATCCGGTGTTCCCGCAGATAAACCGAAGGCCACAAAACCAACACTGATAATAACGTTGTAATTCAGGATGCGGGGGATATCATTATAGGCGACAGCACCCATTGCGCCAAGAATCATGGTAGCCGCCGCCATCCAGGTGATCCAGCCGTTCGTGAAATCAGGATCACCCGTAAAAATAAGCGTAAATGTCCGAATAATCGCGTACAGCCCCACTTTGGTCAAGAGTGCTCCGAACAGGGCACGGACTGCTGAAGGCGGCGCACTGTAAGAGCCGGGGAGCCAGAAAAAAAGGAACAGCCCGGCCTTCAGAGCGAAGACGGTCAGGAACAGCACAGCGATTACATTCAGAACACCGCTTTGACCGGTCTCAGCTATGCGTTGGGACAATTGAGCCATATTCAGTGTACCCACCGCCGCATACAGATAGGCGACTGCCGCTACAAAGAGCGTTGAAGATACAATGTTGATCAACAGATATTTTGCGGTTTCCCGAAGCTGATGTTTCGTTCCGCCCAGGGAGATCAGTGCGTAAGACGAGATCAGCATGACTTCAAAAAAGACGAACAAATTGAAAATGTCACCTGTCAGAAAAGAACCGTATACGCCTACGAGCAGAAAGTGGAAGAATGAATAGTAATAGAACCTTTCCCGCTCCGTACCAATACTGGTGAAAGAATAGAGCAAAATCCCCAGACTCACGGCTGAAGCCGTCAGCACAAGCAGCGCTGCAAACATATCTCCTACCAGGACAATACCATATGGCGGAGCCCAACCGCCCATGTGTAAAGTCTGTATGCCCTTCTCGTGGATACTGGAAACCAGTATACAGGACAGGACAAGATTCAGAATGCCGCTGAATATGCTTATGAACCTCTGCAGCAGCACCTTCTCTTTCAGAAATATCAGGATAACGGCGGTACACAAGGGGATGAGAATCGGCAGAACCAAGAGATTATTCATTGTTCCTCCTCCGGGACGGAATCCATGTCATCTGTCCCGTGTGCCTGATAAGCACGGTAGGCAAGCACAAAGAAGAACGCTGTTACACCGAAGCTGATCACGATGGATGTCAGAATCAGCGCCTGAGGTAATGGATCTGCATAGGCGTCCGCCTCATTGCCCAGTACGGGTGCAGCTCCTTTTTTTAGTCCGGCCATAGTCAGAAGAAGCAGATGGACGCCATGGGTAAGCAGAGAAGTACCGAGTACAATCCGCAGCAGGGTTTTGGATAAGATCAGATACACGCCGACCGTAAATAGAATACCGACCGCTACAGCCATCATCCATTCCATTTCACTCATCCCCCCTTATCGTAAAAATAATGTTCATCGTTACACCGACGACCGCCAGATAGACTCCAAGATCGAACAGAACGGCTGTCGCAAGCTCTGTATCCCCTAGCAGCGGCAGATCAAAATGGCCAAAGGAATGGCTCAGAAATGGCGCACCAAATGCAAAGGAACCAGCCGCTGTTAGTATAGCAATCAGCAGCCCCACCGCTATTAGGATGCGGTAATTGACCGGAAAGAATTTGCGGACGGGTTCAATTCCCAATGAAATCGCCATTAGAATCAAGCCTGCGGATGTCATCAGAGCACCAATGAAGCCGCCGCCCGGATGATTATGTCCGGCAAAGAATAAATATAGCGAGAAGGTAAGAATGATTAACACTATTCCCTTGGACATGGTCCGCAGAATCACATCATTGCTGCGGAGAGGAAACAAATAGGCTGCCGGTTTGCTGTTCCTCGATGGTATCAGAGTCCCTGGCTCCATTCTCAGATTGACCAGTCCATAAATTCCAAGGGACGCAACGCCAAGAACCATAATTTCGAACAGGGTATCAAAACCTCTGAAGTCTACCAGGATAACATTCACAACATTTTTGCCGCCGGCCTGGGTATAGCTTTCGTTCAGGAAAAATTCCGAGATCGGAGCAAATGGGCTGCTGCCCATCGCCGCCAGTGCGACCAGTGTCATCGTCAGTCCGACACCCGCAGCGATAATAAGATTCAGCCATTTGAAGGAAGCTTTCTCCTTCTCCTGCTTCAGCTTCGGCAAATATTTGAAACACAGCAGGAACAGGATCACCGACACCGTCTCTACAATCATTTGTGTCAAGGCAAGATCTGGAGCTCGGAAGATCACAAATAACAAGGTCACCATGTAGCCGACCGCACCTGTGAACAGGATGGCATTGACTCTCGACTTGGCAAAAGGGACAGTGATGGCGGCAACCAGCATGACCGCAACTACTGCCACTTCGTATATGGAGATTGGAGCGTAATCCTTCATTCCCAGGGTGATCCCCTGTGCTCCTAGCAATGTACTCCCGAGGGCAATAATGAAAAACCCGAAGATATACAGCAGATAATTCCGGTTGCTCCCGGTCATATACAGATTGGTGAGGCGGGCTGACCCGCTTTCTAAGGTGCGAAGTCCAAGATCATACATGCGGTTAAGCGAATCCCTTCCGCTCCACTCACGATCCAGTATCCGCAATCTTCCATAGCCTCTATATAACAGCATACCGGCAGCGATCACACCCAGAGTCATGAAGATTTCCGGTGTCCAGCCATGCCAGAAATGAATCGGGACATGTAGACTCTCTTCCGGCGGCAACAGCCCGAATTGAATCGAAGCTACTGCCGGTTCAATTAAGGATGAGCTCAGCAGGTCCGGGAAGAAGGCAAAGAAGACAGCCAGGGAAACAAGCAGTACCGGGGAGAACAACAGCCCCGGCGGAGCTTCATGCGGCACTTTATCCAACTTCTCGGGCTGCAGCTTGCCGGTGAACGTTTTGAAGACCAGAATCATGCTGTACACAAAGGTAAATACGCTCGCTGTCCAGGCAATGACAGGAAAAAGGACAAGCCAGGACTGTGTACTCCAAATATCCAGCTCACGAATATCCATCACGGCGGTGAAGAACATTTCCTTGCTCAGGAAGCCGCTGAATGGCGGAAGCCCGGCCATGGAAAAGGCTCCAATGAGCGCAACGGAAAAGGTGACCGGCATGAGGGACATTAAGCCTCCCAGCTTTCGCAGATCCCTTGTATTCGTCTCATGGTCTACAATCCCAACCACCATAAACAGAGTTCCCTTGAACACGGCATGGTTGATCAGATGAAAGACAGCTGCCGCAGTAGCCATCGCATAGAATACTGACTCCTCTGTACCTGAGAAAAAGGCTGCGGCAGAACCCAGTCCCAGCAGGCACATAATTAATCCCAGCTGGCTGACTGTAGAAAAGGCAAGCATCGCCTTCAGATCCGTTTGTTTGATGGCTTTGAACGAGCCAAATAAGAGAGTAACCAGTCCGACCAGTGAGACCAGCCAGAACCATTCCGGCTGTCCGGCAAATACAGGAGTAAGCCGCGCTACCAGATACAGGCCTGCTTTGACCATCGTTGCTGAATGGAGATATGCACTGACCGGAGTCGGCGCCTCCATCGCATCAGGAAGCCAGATGTGAAACGGAAATTGCGCCGATTTGGTAAAGGCCCCCAAAAGTATCAGCAGCATGGCTGGAAGGAACATCGGCTCTACTGACAGCTGGCTGGCAACTCCGATAATCTCCCGGATGCTGTAGGTTCCGCTCATCACATAGAGCAGGTTGAACCCGGCAAACATCGCCAGTCCGCCGAACACGGTGATCAGCATCGACTTTAGCGCTCCATAGCGGGATCTTTCCCGGCGGTGCCAGAAAGCAATCAGCAGAAAAGAAGTAATACTGGTCAGCTCCCAGAACCCGTAGAGCACCATCAGGTTGTCAGACAATACTACGCCCAGCATTGCTCCCATGAACATAAGCAGATACATATAAAAGTTACGGATCGATTCCATCCGCTTATCGAGATAATAGATGGAATATAGAACTACGAGAGCACCCATCCCTGTGATTAGCAGGGTGAATACCAGACTCAATCCATCCAGCACCAGGGTAATATCCATTCCCAGCGAAGGTATCCAGGATACCGTGTCAACCGTATTGTCTCCAGCTCGAACGCCGGGTACCTTCATCAGGAAGTACACAAAAAGAGCTGCTGGAACTGGCAGTACCGCCCACCCTGTATGAAGACGCGGAATACGTTTAACGAGCGGGATCAGAACAGCCAGCAGAAATGGAATCAAGATCACAGCATGCAGCACAGCTTAGCACTCCCCCCTCTTCACTTAAGTAATCTATTTGCCCGGCTTTACCCAGACACCCTGCACAATCCGCAAATACTGCGCTTCACCGTCCTCGATCCTTTTGAACAGGCCGCTATTAAAATCGGTATCCAGTTCACGGAAAAACATCCCTTTAACTGTTTTTTCCCCTTCAGGCTCATCCGCAAGCACATACGTTTCACCCTGCTTCACCAAATAAGCGGTAAAGCCTTGTTCATGGGACTGCTCCAAGAGATCCGGATAGCGCTGTACAGCGACGATATGGAGATCAATAGGGCCAAGTAGTTCAACCAAATCATTGATAAAATTGCCCCGGGTAATCTCCTGCCATAAAGTCTGACCAGACTTACCGATAATAATCTGCGTGACTCCCCGCTCCCGCGCGGTTTCCATAATCACTTCGGCGGGTTTCCTCCCCTGGCATTTCCGGACCAGAAATTCTCCCCCGGCTTCCTTGGTGAGTGTCTCCCACCCGGAGAGATATTGCTCCTTCTCCTGGTTGTACTCATTATCCTTAGACGAATCTACGGTGAGCACACATAAAGGAGCGCTGAGCAACTTAGATAACTGGCTTCCTCTTTGAATCAGCCGCTGTCCGTGCGGGCCATAATGGACACATACCATAATGCTTTCGCTGCTCTGTCTAAGGACCATACGTTCTTCCTCCTGCCTTAAATTTCCATAAAAAAAACGCAAAAAGAGCCCGCTGTTGGCAGGCTCCTCCGGGTACATCCTTATACAATTAAATTGATTATATAGGTTACCGGGATGATTGTAAAGGAACAGGCGGGTCAGCTACCAGCTTTGAGATCAGAAATTGCTGTCTTTCCACGCCTGTAATATACCCTTTCCCCGGATAATTATGATCTATTATAGAGTTACTCAGAGATTAGAACAGAGTAGTTACCGTTTCCTCCACCTGAACCAGAATTTCATCCAGAGCAGCCTGTCCGACCGAAGGAATGCTGCCAAACAGCAGGTGCTCCACTATTTCGATGCCTGTAAAGTCGAAAATCCCGGTATCGGATGTGATTTTGAGTCCCGCAGTCATTCCGATTGAGTCATAGATTTCTTTTGGCGTGCCGTGTGTATTGATAATGAACCCTTTCTTGCCTGTCAGTAGCTTATCTATACCAGTTGCCCCATAGGCATATGCGAATCCGTAGGAAAATACCCGGTCCACGTAACCTTTGAGAATGGCAGGCAGCCCGGTCCACCAGATCGGGTAAATAAAGGTCACGACATCTGCCTCAGTAATAAACTTCTGTTCGGTAAGAATGTCAACAGGAGTGTTCCCACTGCGCATAGCAGCTGTGTCCTCAGGCTTCAGTACAGGCTGAAAGTCAAGGGCGTACAAATCGCGCACAACAACTTCATGTCCCTTTTTCTTCAATGCCTGGACAGTGGTTTCCAGAATTGCATGGTTAAAGCTCTCAGTACTAGGATGGGCATAGACAACTAAATGTTTCATTTTGATTACCTCCGTTTTATGGTTGGGTTGAACAGGTTTATCATTATTTTGCATAGACATCTATATATTTATGCAAAAAAATTTAGAATCGTCTATAGATATGCTCCAAAAGAAATTCGAGATCGTCCTGCTGTGCAGGATTCAGACCTCCATACAGGGCCTCATTCAGCGTATCGGATATTTCCTGGAACGCTTGCTGCAGGGCAATGCCTTTATCTGTAAGCTTAACAAAAGTAATTCTGCTATCCTCCCCGCTCTTGACTCTGCAGACATATTCCAGCCGCTCCAGCTTGTTGACCAGAACTGTTACTGTGGGCTGTGTGAGATGAACCTTAAGCGCAAGCTCCTTAATAGAGAGGCTGTCCTGCTGATACAGATGCACCAGAACATCTCCGTGGGAAGGAACGATATCTTTGATGCCGCGCTTCTCAAGCTCTGAGACGATCAGCTTATGGGCCTCGGAGCGGATCTTGCCGATAAGTGACAGTGCGTTATAGTTAGGCATGGCCCTATTATACATAGATATCTATATGTTTTCAAGTAAAAAATAAGCTGAACAACTTCCCGTCTTCCTCAGCGGGGGCGTCCTTCAGCTTACTTTCACATTAAATTCCGCGATTAAATATTTTTGACCACTTCATAAGCATCCCAGACCGCATACATAATATTCTGCACCTGCTTGGCATCTCCCAGCAGATACGTTTCCGGAAGCTCTTGACTCAGCTCGTCATACAACTTCTTCTGTGGGGCATAACCTACGGCCAGAATCGCTGAATCTGCGGCGACTACTCTTTCCTCGCCTGCTTTATTTCTCAGCACAAAGCAGGTAGCCTTCATGCACCGCATGAATCTCTATTCCGTCGAACCCGGCTTTTTTGGCAATCGCAGCGGATTAGGCAAATTTTCTTACATAGGTATGGATTTCCTCAATCGTGAGCTCACGGCAGGTTATATCCGGCAGCCAACGGTGAGGAATAGGCGAAGGTGCTACGGCGGGACATAGTGATTTCTCCTTCGTTTAAAAGTGAGTTGTGGTGACTACTTTTTAACACAAGGAAAGCACTTTGTCTCTATTCTTTTACTTTTTACAGTTTACTGGAAGCGAATTTGCTCATTTATAGTTATAAGTATGGGAAAGGAAGGGGTAGCCTGCAATTGGACTTTTTTACAAACTCACAAACGCTTGATACTACACGGTAGCACGCTCGATTAAATGAATCGGGATTTCTTCATGGGAGTGGCTTCCGTCAATCACGTGCAGAAAAGCCCTTCTGCCAATCTGAACAATTGGAATTTCATAAGTGGTGATATTCATGATTTTGGCGATAGGCTGGTTATCAAATCCTACAATGGCAAGCTGGTCCGGCACGCGGATATCATGCTCCCGGCAATAGGTCAGAATCCCTGCGGCCACCTGATCACCCGTAACCAGAAGCGCAGTCGGCGGGTCCTCCATTTCCCTGATCCGCTGCATAATCCATTCCCCGTCCTCCATATCTATACAGTCATGAAAGATGTGGTCCGGATTATGCGCCTCGTTCATATTCTTATAGAAATCCAGGTAAGCCGCTGCTCTCTGTTTGCTGTTAGGGCTGGATTTTCTGGCCAGACAATAGCCGATTTTATGATGGCCTTTGCTTTTCAGGTAGGTCAACGCACTGGAAAAGTTTTTGTAGTGGTCGATGAAGATGGAAGACACTTTACGGCCGCGGGCATCCTCCAGCACAATAATTGGACCGTACTGCGTATATTCCTCGACAATGTCCCAGCTGCAGGTTTTCGAACAAATAATAAGCGCATCAATCTGTTTGAGCTTCAGCATCATGAGCGCATCCATTTCACGCCCGATTTCATAGTTGGTCTGGATGAGCACCAGTTTATAATTATCCTTGATCGCCTCCTCCGCAATTCCTTCAACCTCCATCCCGAAATAAGGACGTCTGATGGATGGGACGACTACCCCAATCAAATTCGTTTTTCCTCTGCTTAAATGGACAGCGTTGATATTGCGCTCATAATTGGCCACCTCCATCGCTCTCTGTACAGCTTCCCGCTTCACCGTACTCACGTAAGGATGCCCGTTGATCACCCGGGACACCGTAGTAACCGACACGCCGGCAATTCTTGCAATATCTTTTATATTCGCCATCATATCCTCCTTCGTCGACTTTACCTATGGGCAAGTATAATCCCGGATTTTTGGCAAAAGCAAATAAGAAGTTGACATGGTAAGCGTTTCATACACTACATTGATGCTGTATACAGGAACTGAAAGTGAGGTGCATCGAGGATGTACGACCAGGAAGTCGTTATCGAAATGAACCATAATCATCGGACATTACTGAAGAGCTATGATGAATGGCTGGAGCTGCTCAATGTATATCTGACTGAACAGGCTTTTCCGCAGAACCTGTCTGATCATGTAACCTTGTACTTTGCAACCCGGTTTCATAAATCGGCACTTGCACTGCGTCTTTTGCTCATTTCAGGTTACTGCGAGGAGTCTTGCGGTGTGCTGCAGATGATGGCTGAATATACAATAATTCTGAAATCTATGCGGAACAATCCGGATTGGGATATACAGAGAATGGCGGAGGAGGGACATCTGCGGGAGTGGCTGGAGGCTGTGCACACACCCTGTTCAAGCGGCAAATACCCGCAGTTGGTAACAGATCTTGAGGAACTTATTCTTCCCGTCGGGCCTGCCCCCTTTGACGCTGGCAGCATGCTTGAACAGGCTTGCCGCTTGGCAGCGCTTGTCCTCGGCCCAGTTCCGGAAGCGGATGCACAGGATACAGAACCTTTTAGTTCCCCTTGATGAATGAACGGTAGGCTGCCGGTGTCAGCTGCTCGTGTTTTTTGAAGATTTTGATAAAATATCCGGCATCGCAAAAGCTGAGCTGATCACTGATCTGATTGATCGACAGCTCCGTCGTTTCCAGAAGCTGCTTGGCCCAATTCATTTTGAGCCGGGAGATGTAGACTGAGAAGTTCTCTCCGCTCTCCCTGACGAATAACCGGCTAAAATAACTGGGACTGATATGGCAGAGCTGCGCCATCTTCTCCAGCGTGAAATTCTCGTGCTTGTGGCTATAGATATAATCAAAGGCCGGTTGCAGGACTGGATTGGAACAGCTTGCCATGGGAACGGCTAGAGTCGTTAATGATGGAACTCCGCTTCCGGTAAGTACACCGGCACCGCTCTGCTCCTTATCCCCCGCTTGAACAGCTATATACCTCGAATCTGCCAGTGCCTTATTGAACATAATATGAGCTGATGGTGCAGCTTGGGTCTCCTGGTACAAATCCATAATTTCATTCTTCCGGCTCGCTTCTTCAACAATATAATTGCACAGATGGGACAGCATCCCGGCAATAGACTCCACTTGTGAATATGGCATCACGGGCAGCTGAGCATATTCCTCTCTTAAGGCTGCGAATGTGCCAGTGCTCCCCGGCGTATCCGGACGGGATACAATTTGCTCAAGCTGCGAATCATCGCTCTCGGCCAATCTGACCTGCCCTGCCATCACAGCTCCAACATACTGATTGTCAACCGTTATGGGAATCGCAATATCAAGAATATTGAAGTGGCATAAATACACATAAGGCTCGTTCAGCCGGACAGCCTCCAGTCCCCCGCGCGCATCACATTTCTGGCAGTAAGAGGATAGCTCCGCATCCTGTCGCACCGCCTGACAGAAGGATTGGCAGCGGCTGTGCCGGGAGACCGGAACCCCTTTATAATCCACTGTGATTATAGCCATTTGTGTGACAAGGGACAGGGAATCCTGAAGCGCATTCCATTTCTCTAGATCAATAATCGACTTTAAATCATATTTCGACTGCATCATCATCCGGTCCCCATCTCTGGCAGAATAACACCTGTTCTATTCTTGAATTATATCGAATCCCGCTACCTTAGGACAAGATAATTATATTTTCATGGAAAATAACAAGAATTTACGATCTGAAAACGCTTAAACTCGCTAGTTTCCTTCCATGCATCTGTCACGGCCCCTGTCTATAATGTAGATATACGAAAGCGTACGCTTCATAAGCCAGCTTTGTACGAAGCCTATTCAAGGAGCGTTGCTCACAAAATTAGCATAGGCTTCCGAGGCCAGTTTTGTATGAAATCCGGTCAAGGAAGCGACGCTCACAAAACTTTAGGAGGAACAAGTCATGAGAAAAGTGTTCATCAGCCCTACCAAGTATATCCAGGGGGAAGACGAGCTGCTTAACCTGGGGTATTTTGTGAAAACCTTCGGAGACTCGGCCCTGCTGATTGCCCACCCGGACGATGTGCAGCGGGTCAAAGCCAAGCTGGATGCCACCAGCAGTAAGTTCGGAATTACTTTGATTACGGGCAATTTCCACGGAGAGTGCTCCCGCCAGGAAGTTGCCAGGCTGCAGGCGCTGGCCCGTGAACATGCTTGTGCCTGTACGATTGGCCTCGGCGGAGGCAAAGCGATTGATACGGCAAAATGCGTAGCCGAAGGAGATGCCTTAATCATCGTTCCTACCATTGCCGCGACTGACGCACCAACCAGCCACTCAGCTGTCCTATATACACCGGAAGGCGCATTTGACGACTATGCTTATTTCAAACAAAGCCCATCCGTAGTTATGATCGATACAACCATCATCGCCGAAGCCCCTACGAGGTTCCTTGTATCCGGGATGGGAGATGCTTTATCCACTTATTTTGAAGCGAGAGCTACTTCGCGATCCTTCTCCAACGTAAATGCCGGGCTCCCCTGCGGTGTGCGTGAAGGCGTGAGTACAGAGGGCAAAGGAACCAAAGCCGCTCTTGCACTGGCCCGGGTATGCTATGAAACTCTGCTGGAGGACGGCGTTCAGGCCAAGCTAGCTTGTGATCAGAATGTGGTTACGCCTGCACTGGAAAATATCATTGAGACCAACATCCTGTTATCCGGTCTCGGCTTTGAGAGCAGTGGACTTGCAGCAGCGCACGCCATCCACAATGGTCTGACTGTGCTGGAAGGCAGCCATCATTATTACCATGGCGAGAAAGTAGCTTTCAGTACCCTGGCCCAGCTGGTGCTGGAGAATGCAGACAGCCGTGAAATCCAGGAAGTACTCGCTTTCTGCGTTTCGGTAGGTCTTCCTGTATGCCTTGCAGACATTGGCGTTCAATCCATTACAAAAGAAGAACTGCTGGACGTTGCCCGCAAAGCCTGCATCCCGGAAGAATCAATCCATTCCATGCCATTCCCGGTCACACCGGAAGCGGTAGCTGCGGCGATTACAGTTGCCGACCAGCTGGGTCAGACCTTTAAGAAAGGCAGGGTATAGACGCGCATGAAAAAGATAATCAATCAGCCGGAAACCTTAGTCCGCGAAATGGGCAATGGGCTTGTGATGGCCCATCCGGAGCTTGTGTTTGACAGCAAACACAAGGTCATTGCCAAAAAAGCGCTCAACAAACAGAAGGTTACCCTGATCAGCGGGGGCGGCAGCGGACATGAACCTGCCCATGCGGGCTTTGTGGGTCAAGGGATGCTGGACGCTGCAGTCTGCGGGGATGTATTCGCCTCCCCGTCCCAAATTCAGGTGTATCAAGCTATCCGCAGCACCGCAGGCAGCAAGGGTACCCTCCTGATTATCAAAAATTACAGCGGCGATATGATGAACTTCCAGAATGCGGCGCAGCTGGCCAGTGAAGACGGCATTCAGGTCGACTATGTGAAGGTGGAAGATGACATCGCGGTGGAAGACAGCCTGTATACCGTCGGCAGAAGAGGTGTTGCGGGAACCATTTTTGTGCACAAAGTCGCTGGTGCCGCAGCGGAGGCCGGCCTGTCCCTGGAGGAAGTGAAGCGGGCAGCCCAGCATGCAGCGGACAAGGTTCGCAGCCTTGGCTTTGCATTTACCTCCTGCACCGTTCCAGCCAAGGGAACACCTACCTTCCAGCTGGCGGAAGATGAAATGGAGTATGGTGTCGGCATCCACGGTGAGCCGGGTATCCGTAAGGAAAAGGTGGTCAGTGCCGATGAGCTTGCCGGACGTATGATTTCTTCTCTACTGGCAAATCTGCAGCTTGAGGGTAAGACCGGTCAGGAAGTCGCTGTTCTTATCAATGGCTTCGGAGCCACGCCGCTGCAGGAATTGTATGTTCTGAACAATGCTGTTATGCGGGAGCTGTCCGAACGCGGCATTACGGTTCGGCGGACGCTCGTTGGCAGCTATATGACCAGCATCGATATGGCCGGTGCCTCAGTGACCCTGATGCATCTTGACGATGAGCTGAACCAATGGCTGGCCGCCCCTTGCGATACGCCTGCCTTGAGAATTACAGGACCCTCAGAACCTGTTCTGTATACCGATCCGCTGGAACAGCTGACAGAGGCCAGAGAAGTAAGCTATACCAATGAAACGGATCCTGCCCACGCAGTCATCCAGAACGAAAGCCTGTCGCTGTATAACATCATTTATCTCATCGACCAGATGAGCGAAATTATCATTGAGAACGAAGTACCGTTCTGTGAGTTGGATGCCCATGCAGGAGACGGCGATTTCGGTATGAGTGTAGCCAAGGGGTTCAAGCAGCTGAAAAAGGAATGGCCTGATCTCCTGGAGAATCACTCCAAGGATATCGGCAGCTTCATTAAGGCCTGTTCCTTGATTATTATGGAGCACTGCGGAGGCGCTTCCGGACCAATCTGGGGCTCTGCGTTCCGTGCGGCAGGGAAATCTGCTGACAGCAAGACCTCCCTATCCATTCATGAAGTGGCTGAACTGCTTGCCGCCTCTGTCAAGGGCATTCAGGATACCGGCGAGCGCTCCTTCGGCCGGGGAGCCGTAGTCGGCGACAAAACCCTGATTGATGCTCTGGTTCCCTGCGCTGAATCGTGGCTGAGCAGTGCGGGGCAGAGCGACACGCTGCATGACGCTTTCGCCAAGGCCGCCGAAGCGGCCGTTCAGGGCGCCAAAAGCACTGAGGCCATCGTTGCCCGGATGGGTAGAGCCGGCACCGTCGGTGAACGCAGCATCGGCTACCCAGATGCCGGAGCCTACGCACTCGGTGTAATCTTCACGGCGCTTGCAGAAAGCATGAAATAACCCGCAGCTAACATTGCAAAAACAGGGGCTGTCTCATAAGTAGATTTTCAAAAATAAGAAACAGCCCCTATGTATTCAAGAGGCAGTACAAAGACAGCAAGGCCGCGATTGTCCTGTTATTGGAGAATCGCGGCCTTGCGTTTTTGGTCCACCGTGGCTTGCTTAAGCATATTATGGGCAAGCGAAAACCAACCGACCTCAAGCGTCACTTTTTCCATGCCGCGAAGCAGAAAGCGCCGGAAGCCCCGGTTATTCTTCAGTTGTCCAAATACGCTTTCCGGTTCCGTCATTCGGCGTACGGCCAGGGCATAACCTTCCTC
>NZ_JBQENA010000010.1:0-208807 GCF_052044425.1 Paenibacillus sp. 22594 | reverse complement strand
GATATAGACCACAACCACCGGCTTGCCCAGCTGATGAATCTCCTTGAACAGTTCCAGCTGCACACCTGAGAGGGCCAACGAGATCCGGTCAATCCCTTCGCCGCAGTCCATATCGCTCCAGGCATGCTCCGTCACCTTTGACGCTCCGGTCTTCAGGTCAATGCTGCCTTCGCCGAAATCGCGGGCGCTTGAGCCGCCAAGCACCATAACCACCGTGTCAGCCTGCTCGGCGCAAGCCAAGGCGGCTTCGAAGCCTTCTCTGTCCTCGCCTTTGATCCGGCAGCCAGGGGCGTACAGCACCCGCTCCGCTCCAAGCTTGCTGCGGACCCCGTCTAACACGGTGACGATACTGGACCGCGGCTGCGGCGAGGTATAATCGCCCAGCTGATTGTACGGCGCATCGGCGTTCGGGCCGATGACCGCAACCTTGCCGGTGCTCCCGCTGCCCGCGCCCATGCTACCGTTACCCGCCAGCGGCAGCGTCCCGCCATCATTCTTCAGCAGAATGATGCTCTCCGCAGCCAGCTTCCGGGCAAGCTCCCGGTGCTTCGCGCTACCGATGAACTTCTCCGCCGCCTCCGGATCGGCGTACGGCTGCTCGAACAGGCCGAGCTTGAACTTCAGCTCCAGCACCCGATGCACGGCGCGGTCCAGAACTTCCACGGCCAGCTTGCCGCTGTGGACAGCGTTCACCAGATGCTGGCCGAACATCGCGCCGGACATCTCCATATCGATCCCTGCCGTGATCGCCTGCACGGACGCATCCAAACCGTCCTCGGCGACGTCATGGCCGGCGGCCAGCATTTCGATAGCGCCGCAATCGGTAATCACGAGCCCGTCAAAACCCCAAGCCCCCCGGAGAATCTCCTCCAGGAGTGCGGTATTCGTCGTACAGGGCACGCCGTCAATCTCATTGTAGGCAGGCATAATGGACACCGCGCCTGCTTCCACCGCCTTCTTGAACGGAAGTAAATCCACTTCCAGCAGCTCGCGCCAGCCCATATGCACCGGACCGGCATTGCGGCCTCCCTCGGAGCTGCCGTAGCCGACAAAGTGCTTCAATGTAGCGCCCACACTTTCCGGGCTGCTCAGCGATTCTCCCTGAAGCCCCTCCACGGCGGCAACCGCCAGCTCGCTGATCAGATAGGCATCTTCGCCAAAGCATTCCTCCGTCCGGCCCCACCGGGGATCGCGCACCACATCCAGCACCGGCGAGTAGGTGACCGTTCCGCCCTGGCTCCGGGTTTCCAGCGCCACCGCCCGGCACATCTCCCGGTACAGGTCCACATTCCACGAGCTGCCCAGGGATAGCGGAACCGGAAATACAGTCGCCCCGATGGCCATATGGCCGTGCGAGCACTCTTCCCCGATCAGGATCGGGATGCCGAGGCGTGAGTTCTCGATGGCATAACGCTGAATCGCATTCACTGCCTCCGCCCCCTGGCGCGGGGACAGCCCGCTGGCCAGGGTCACTCCGGTCCACGGATCCGCACGGAGCATGCCGTAGAGCGAGCCGATGCCCGTCTCTGCCACCTGGCATTTGAAGTCTTCCGTAAGCGTAATTGCTCCATCTGTATGTTCATAGGCCTGCCAGCCGAAGGGCTGAACCAGCTGTGCGGCCTTTTCTTCCAAGGTCATCTGTCCCAGCAGATTCTCTGCCCGTTCCCGGGCCGGTCTGTCTGGATCTTTATAGGTCATACTTTCCACTCCCTCTCTGCTGACGCTCTTATTCCTTCACGGCTCCTATCGTAAGACCCTGGATGAAATAACGCTGGAAGAAAGGATAGGCGAAAATAATCGGACCTGTCGCTAACACCACCATCGCCATACGCGAGGTATCCTGCGGCATAGAGCGAAGCGCCTCCATGCTGAGTGAGCTGTTGGTGGAGTTCTGCATGATGAACTGCATGCTGGTCTCGATCCGCATCAGCATCGACTGCAGCGGCACCAGATTCGGATCATCGATGTAGAGCAGCGCATTGAACCAGTCATTCCAGTAGCCTAAAGTACTGAACAGGGCAATGGTCGCCAGACCGGGCAATGAGAGCGGCAGTACCAGTGTAAGAAAGATGCGGAATTCGCCTGCGCCATCGATTTTACCGGATTCCAGAATGGCATCGGGAACGCTGGTGCTGTAAAAAGTACGTAAGATCATAATGTAAAAGGCATTGACCGCCAGCGGCATCACGAGCGCCCAGATCGTATCCTTCAGGCCCAGAAACTGCGTAACGATGATGTAGGTCGGAACGAGCCCGCCGTTGAAGAGCATGGTGAAAAAGGCAAAGAACGCAAAGAAATTGCGATATCTGAAGCTTTTACGCGAAATGGCATAGGCATAAAAAGAAATAAACAGCAGGCTGATCAGTGTGCCGAGCACCGTCACGAGGATGGTCACCCCATAGGATCGCAACAGCATATCTCCCGACTGGAATACATATTTGTACGCACCCAGACTCCATTTAGCCGGGAACAGACTGTAGCCGTCTCTGGCCAGCGCTCCTTCATCCGTGAAGGAAATGATGACTACAAAGATAAATGGGAATACGCACAGTAATGCAAAAACACCGGCAAACAGATTAAACAGCACGTTCCAGGTTTTGGAGAGCTTATGAAAATCACGTTCTTTATTGACAATAGTGGACATCTGGTTCACTCCTTTCGCCCTGACTAGAATAAGGCGCTGTCCTTGTTGAATTTACGCACGATATAGTTCGAGGTAATGACAAGCACGAAGCCGACAACGGATTGATAGAGACCCGCCGCAGTACTCATGCCAATCTCGCCTGTAGATTTGAGGCCTTGGTAGACATAGGTATCGATAACGTTCGTAACACTGTAGAGCGTCCCGGAGTTGCGGGGCACCTGGTAGAACAGGCCGAAGTCGGCGTAAAAGATTTTTCCGATGGCCAGCAGTGTCATGATCGTAATAATCGGGCTGAGCAGCGGCAGCGTGATGTTCTTGATCTGCTGGAATTTGCCTGCACCGTCGATCATCGCCGCTTCATACAGCGATTTGTCGATACCCATAATAGCCGCCAGATAGACTACGCTGTTATAGCCGAGCGCCTTCCACAGATACACGAGCACGAGGATGACCGGCCAGTATTTTTTCTCGGAATACCAGTTGATGGGTTCTGCTCCAAAATAGCTCAGGATCTGGTTCAGCACACCGCTCTCAGAGCTGAGAAAGCTGAAGGCAAAGTAGCCGACTACAACCCAGGACAGAAAGTACGGCAGGAACATGCCGGTCTGGTAGACCTTGGCCAGTTTTTTGTTGGCAATCTCTGCAAGCACTATCGCCATAACTACCGACAGCACCAGCCCCAGCAATATGAAAACGGCATTGTATAAAAGTGTGTTGCGGGTGATGATATACGCGTCATTCGTGGTAAACAAAAATTTAAAGTTATCCCATCCTACCCACTTGCTGTGGATAATGCTTGCCCAGAAGCCCTCCCGGCTGTAGCGGTATTCTTTAAAAGCAATAACCGTCCCTACCATCGGCAGATAGGAGAAAAAGAGGAACCACAGCGCGCCTGGTAGGACCATGAGCAGCATAACCTTGTCTTTGATGATATTTCGGATGAATCCGCCAATCATTTTCACGTGGAGCCCTCCTAAACTGTAAAAGAAAAGACCGGGCTAGAGGCTTGGCACCCGCCCGATCTTCCTTAAGGGAATGAATTATTTGTTGTTCGCGGCTTTCCAAGCGTCGATTTGGGTTTGTGCTTCTGCGATGATTTTATCGAGTCCGGCAGCTTTGAATTTCTCAATCGCTTTTGGCAGATATTCGTCAGGATCTACGGTTCCTGTCATGAGCGGAGCCCAGAATTCTTCCTTCACGTTCTGCACAGCGGCGATTTCACTCGTTACCTTGGAGGTATCAAAGTTGAAGCCGAGCAGCGGAGCATTGATGCCTGCTTCGTTAAACTTCTTGAACTGCTCCCACTTGTCCGCAGGGTCGCCTTCGTTCAAGTAGTTGATCATGATATTGCCCAGGGAGAAGGACGGCATATCATAGTTTTTCGCTTCCGGCAGATTCTTGATGGTGGTATCATTGATTTTCTCGTAATGCACGCCTTCAATACCCGAGTCGACCAGGTTGCGCAGATAAGGATCGGTGTTCAGCAGGTTCAGGAATTCCATAGCTTTCTCCGGATGCTCGGAGTTGGCGGAAATGGCCTGCATCGAACCCATAACGGACCAGTTATAAATGTAGGATTCGCCCGCAGGTGTGGAGACTACAGGGTAACCGTAGCTGGCCGTCCACAGATTGTCAGCCATAGGCTGTGTAGTGGCGCGGTCCATGAACCATTTGCCGGCTTTGTAGAGATCATCCACAGAGGAGGTTGTCGCAACTTCAGATGATACGTAACCTGCCTTGTAATATTTGTGTACGGTTTCAAGACTGGATTTCAGCTCTGGACTTTCCAGAATGTTGACGATTTTATAGTCCTTTGTATTCAGATAAACGGCCATTGGCATTTTTTCGATAATATAGTCGAAAGGCAGTACCGGCATGTAATCCTTCACCATCGCATATGGTGTGACGCCCGGTTCGTTTTCCTTAATGGTTTTAAGCATAGGTTCAATGCTTTCAAGTGTGGTTGCTTTGCTAATGTCCAGCTTATACTTGTCCACTAGCTCTTTGTTGAAGCGCCATACTTCCTGTGCCGGAAGCTCTTTGTTGGCCGGGATCGCATAGTTGTGTCCGTCTACCTTGGAGCCTTCCAGGAAGGCAGGGTCGATGGCAGCCTTGATGTCTTTGCCTTGCTCATCAATCAGCTTGTCCAACTCCATGAATGCGCCTTTGCGGGCATTCTGTACATAATCCAGGGCCCATGAACTGGTAAACATAATGTCCATAGGTTCACCGGAGGCTACCTTAACCTGCATTTTTTGCGAATAGTCGCCGTAATCAAGCATATTGATTTTCAGGGTTGCGTTAATTTTCTCTTTGGTGTATTTGTTGATTTCAGCCACGACCTTGTCCAGGTCCTTCTGCGGCGCACCGATGGTGTACCAGATCAGCTCTACCGGCTTTTCCGTGTTGTCTTTTGATCCCGAAGCCGAATCATTGGAACTTGCATTGTTCGAACCGCCGCCGCATGCGCTAAGCAGCACCGAGACTGCCATCATCGATGTCAGTAATAGGGACAACCGTTTGCTTTTCTTGCTCATTCTTTATAACCTCCCCTTTATTCACCTCAAAACTGCAGGACATGTGAAGGTCTGTACGGCCTTTGTCCTTTCAAGGATTACCTTAACTTTAGTTGATGTAAGCATTTTCAGACAGAAGCTAAACTAAATAAATCATGTAGAAAATAAAGAAAAGAACTTGCCCGGCAGACAGCCGTTACACAAGTCCTTTATATTCGGTGGGGGAAATCCCCACATATTTTTTGAATTGCTTATAGAAATAACCGGTCTCCCAGTAGCCGACATTCCTGGCAATCTCATGCACCTTGGACGAGGTTCCCCGCAGCTGCTCCTTGGCCTTCTCAATCCGGTAGCGGTTGATATATTCAGTGAACGTATCCCCTACCTCTTTGCTGAACAGCTGTCCCAGGTAGACCGGGTGGATGTTGAACTGTGCCCCGAGTGTCTTCAGCGAAACATCCTCAGCGTAGGATTCATGGATAAAATTAAGCACCTGCTGCACGACCGGACTCTTCACATCACGGATCAACAGGTCAATCGTAAGCGACGCGGCTTCTTTCAGAATCTGAATCCATTCATGAATCGAGGTCGTTTCGCGAAGTCTGCGGAAGCCCTCCTGATATAGCTCGGGTTCTTCACAATGCCTGATTTCCTTCAATTGCATTTTGAAGCGGATCAGCCATTCCATAGAGAAGTCCTGAAGAACCTCCGGGGTTACGCCTTCCATATGCCGCAGCTGCTCGAACCGCTCATCAATCCGCTGCAGCAGCGCTTCCTTGTCTTTGGCCAGAATCAGCTTCTGCACCTGTTCCCAGTTCTGCGTGACCTCCCGCCCGTCCGCCTCACTCCGGCTGGCTATCTCCTCATAGCGGATCACTGTCCGTTCTGGAAACAGTATGAAATATTCCCGGGCTTTCTTCGCCTGCGCATAGCTCTGTGCCGCTCCTCCTTCTGTCTCCACGACAGAGCCCAGCGAGAAGCAAAGCGGCTGATAGGAGGACAACCTCTTCACCAGCTGCTCATGGCAGCGCTCGACCTCTTCCTTCCCGCGCTGGTATTCGCTTAAGCCATGCAGAAGCACAGCATCCCCATCCATATCCTGAAAAAGAATAGTAGAGCTGTTGTCCCCAAGGGCATTCGCAACCGCCTTCAAAAATTCCGCATTGCCGGCCCCTCTGCCCGGCCGCAGCAGGGCAGCCAGCAATAGCGGCTTGTCCAGCTGGATGCCCAGCAGCTCCGAGCGCTCCCGGAATTCATTGGCTCCAATCTGTTCCCGGAGCCAGCGGTGCATAATATTATCTCTTAGTATAGAGATGCTTTGCGCGTTCAGTTCATCTTCAACTCTGCTCATATGAAGCTTCTCCACGGTATTGCTTAGTGTAGCCTTGAACTCCTCGAGATTAATCGGCTTCAGCAGATAATTCTCAATGCCGAGCGTCATCCCTTCCTTCAGATACCCGAACTCATCATACCCGCTGAGAATAATGACCTTTAGCCCCGGCTGGAAGCTGCGGACAGCACGGATCAGATCCAGCCCGTTCATCAGAGGCATGGAAATGTCGGTAATCAGAATATCTGCGCGGAGCGACGTGAGTGCCTGCAAGGCCTCCTGACCATTCTCCGCCCGGCCGACAATCTCCATTCCCATTCCGGCCCAATCGACAATATCATACAGCCCTTCAATAATAAAGGGCTCATCGTCTACGATAAATACCTTATACATAGGTTGGCTCCTCCTCTCCCAGATCAGGAAAACATAAGGTCACGGTGGTCCCCTGGCCTTCTTCGCTCGCTACCGCTAAGCCGTGCGGTTCTCCATACAGCAGTTTCATCCGTTCATGAATGCTCCGCAGCCCGAAGGATTGCGAAGAGCTATCCGGATTCAGCAGATCCTGCTGAATCTGTGCAAGCCGTTCCTGCTTAATGCCACGGCCATTATCGTTGACCACAGCACGGAGAATCCCGCCATCCTTGACCAGCTGAATCCGGATATGGTTATCGTTGCGGTCTGTCCGCATCCCGTGGAGGATATAATTCTCAACGATGGGCTGCAGGGACATCTTCAGTACAACCCGCCCCTCAAGCTCCTTGGGACAATGGAGCTCATAGGAGAATTTGTCCTTATACCGGATGCGGAACAGCTCCAGATACAGCCGGCAGGCTTCCAGTTCGTCCTTTAGGGTATGCTTTGCCTTGGGGTGAACATAGCTTTTGAACAGGACAGACAGACTGTATATCATCTCTCCAACATCTGCCGCCCCCTGTGAAATGGCGCGCATGCGGATGACTTCCAGGGTGTTATAGAGAAAATGTGGATTGACCCTTGCTTCAAGTGCAGCGATCTCGCTGTGCTTCTGCTTGATCTCTGCCTTGAACACCCGGTCGATGTACAGATTCAGCTCGTCCAGCATATCATTGAAGCTTTTGGAGATCTGGCCCAGCTCGTCTTCCTTCCCATCGGTGATACGGGCATCCAGGTCCCCGTTCTTCACCTTGCGGGTAAAGCGGATAATGTTATGCGCCCGGGTGGCAAAATTGCTGATAAACAGCGAGGGTGTGATCACCGCAAACAGAATACAGATCAGGCAAATGGTAATAATCATGTTGCGCAGACCGCTGTAAGTCGCCGCGAGCTCCCCCTCCGGCACCGCACTGAGTACAGTGAAACCACCCTGGGTATGCGTCAGCTTCGTAATCAGCATACCGTTCACTTCCTCGCCGTCCGCATAGATCGCTTCAATCTGCTCAGGATAAGGATATTTGTTACCGTAGAATGTCCCGGAGCTGTCAAACAATACATCATTATCTGCCGACAGCACGATAATATCGCCTTTGAAATCATCCTTGTAGTCACCCATGCTCGCCCAGATATGGTCCGCATCATAGAACACCAGCAGCTGTCCGATATTCCGCAGGGACTGCTTGTCATTAATCGGCACACGGATGGAGAACATAGGGGAATCTGCGAGAGCTATCGTTTTGCGGACCCAGATATTCGGCGTCGTTACACTACTGGCTTCCTCCAAATACAAAGCATCCGGCACAAACGAATGTGCTGCATTGGTAGAGATAATATTGAAATTCTCCTGTTCATTGAATACATACAGCTGCTGTTTGGCAGAGCTGTAGAGCAGCAGACTGCGGATATCCGGATCATCCTCCATCTGGTTGCGGAAGAACCGTACAGTGTCCGTGGTGGTGTTGCTCTCATTGAGATAACGTTCGAGCCTGTAGGTGACATAATCCTGATAGGGATGCTCCAGCAAGTAGGACGTATTGGCCGTGAGCTCACTGTCCCGGTACACATCGCGCATCATCGTCTGCACGGCATTGTATTTATGCTCCATATAGTCGTTCACACTCTCCACGGTCCGCTTCTGGATTTCCAGCTGCCTCTGCACTGCAGATTGTGACATCAGCAGGAACATCAGGTAAGAGAAAGTAATCGTGGTTACCACCGCTATAATGGAGAAGATCAGGATGATCTTCATGAACAGATTGTTTTTAAAATGCTTTTTGTACCATTTTCCGGGGAGCATCATGTTGTCTCTCTTCCTCCTATTCGTGCAGGTTGATTGCCACATTATATCACGCAAGAGGAAACGGCTGGGCTGTTCTTGTAAAAAGGAAGGCATCGATATCTCTTCCAACAATAAGGTAAGGTCAGCTGTGTAGACAGGGTAAATTCTAAAGATTTACTGTACAAATTAAATATAATGCTAGGTATGATCCTCTGTAAAAGTGGACACAGTAACAGCAGATCTGGGAAGCACATGCTCACAAAACTTTTAGGAGGATATCGATGGATACTCATGAGTTCGTGGAGAAATTTCAGGAGAATATGAAAAAGGCGGAGAAAAACAAGCGCCGCGGCAAAGGTTCACCCGAAGCCAGACTGGCAACCAAGCAGCACGGCACGAATAAATAGCATAAGGGATGCATGCAAGGCCGGTTGGCTTTGACAGGCATCCCTTTTTACTGCTCATTGTATATCTATAAAAAGAAGTGCTGACGGTACATTGGGTTATTTGCTCAGTTTCGCTACACTTGCAGCCACTTTCTCAAGCTGGTCTTTGCTCAGCGCTTTGTCCGGCGAGCTCAGAGTGACGTAGCGGTCGTCCAGCTTAAAGGTAAGCATCGGGATATCCGATGGAGTATACCATTTGGCTGTTGCTCCAGTCGAAAGCTTCACTGTAGTGCCGTCATACTCGTAGGAGTAGTCCCGCGGTGAGATATCCACGTTCATGTGGCTGAAAAGGAATCTTACGCCATCGGAGCCTTTGGCTGCCTTTTGGAAGGCGTCTCCGCTGATCATTTGCATCGGTGCATAGGCGGTCTCGAAGCCCTGGAAGGCGGAGAATGCCTTGGTGATGGCTTCTTTTTGCGCGGCACTGAACTGGATGGTGGCTAAAGTAACCGCTGAACTATTACCCGGTGCTGTAGATCCCGCTGCCGACTCCAGAATGACCTGATTGGTTGAAGGATTGAACGTTACCGGCACCTTAAGCGCATCCGCCACCGCCCGGACAGGCAGGTAAGTTGTATCATTATAAGTGATTGGTGCAAGCGTCTTGCCATTATTGTCTACCGGAGTGTATGCGGCTCCGTTTACTGTAAATCCAATGCTGTGATTCAGATACGCGCTGATCTTCTGCATGCTGGTTCCTGCATATACCCCCGCCGAGCCTGTAACGGCCATTCCGAATACCATGGTTGCTATGATCATTTTTTTGCTTTTCATTATGATTGTCTCCTTGTAAGTTCGTTTGTGTGTTGCTTGCTATAGATACATTTAATCATGAACTTGTTTCCAACTTGTATCGTGATTGTAAAGAAGTAATTCCAAGCCGGCGTCTGTTTTCTTGAGAAAAAACCCGCCTATTCATTATGAATAGTACGGGCTGTGGTCTAACTTATGAAAATCCCCATGCTACCGGCGGCGGCCAGGAACCGGGATATTATAGACTTCGGTATAGAGGATATCCCGGAACATCCGGAATTCCTGCAGCGTCACCTGCCGGGGATAGGTCATGATTCTCAGAGGCAGATCGGCTTGCCCCTCGCGCAGCGGAGGCTGCACATAATCAAAGGGATTAAGATGAAAGCCCAGGCGCTCGTAAAAGCCGATTCTGCGCTCTGCAAGCTTATTTTCGGGTGGCTCCACCTCCAGCACAACAGGCTTGTCCGTAAGGGCGAGATACGTCTGCATCAGCTTCTTGCCAATCCCGCCTCCGCGGATCTCGGGGTTGACCGCAAGATGCTCCACAAACCGCAGCTCCGGGAATTCCCATGCGGCCAGGAAGGCCTGAATGCGGTTCTCCGTATCCAGCTCGGTATGCAGCCGGTAATGGGGATGGCTGAGCAATGACTTTTGTCCGTTGAAGGTTCTGATTTCAGTGACAGGAAAGGAGGCTTCCATAATGGCATAAATCTCTTCAAAAGCTGTAGGGTTCATGGTCATCTTCCTGCTTTCTGGATAGTTGCCGGTTAGTGGCAAAAGGTTCCTTGTTAGTTTATGGTAGGTTGAACTCAAGTATACTGCCTACCAATCAGTCTACACTCTCGGATTCCACTATTATAGAAGGTTGCCCTGGACAAATTGTTTCAACTTTGTATATTTTCCCATAGGCCACCCACTGATGTTTGTTGAAAATAAAGTATTAGACTGGAGTCTTTGATTTAACGCGATTTTTGAATTGAGGAACCGTCAGCTTTTGAATAATAAGTTTTAAACTGATCAATTAAAAGAAACAGCGGCCGTCTAAGGCTTGATAAATAAAGTCTTAGACTGCCGCTGTTGTAGTTCAACTAACGTTACCTGTTAGCTTAACTTTTTATTACTAGATGAAGTAAGGGGAAAGGTCGTCCTGAACTGTCCAATTCCGATCGTCCTATCTGTACAAAACCAAACCGTTTATAGAATGTGTACGCTCCATCGTTTTGCTCATTCACATCAACCTGGAGATTGCTGCCTTTTAATTTTTCGGCATGTTTTATCAATCGACTACCTATACCCCTTCCGTGATATTTGGGATCTACGAATAGCATCTCTATCTTTGTTCCGTCAAGCCCAATAAACCCTGTCGGTTCTTCATTTTCGTTCAACTCCAACCAAATCTCAACTTCATTTAGTGCTCCGTTTTGAAGCATCTGATGATAAAATTCAATATCCTCATTAGTCAAAAATGTGTGTGTACGACACACAGCCTTGTACCAAATATCTATTAAATTATCATGATAGTTTTCTTCATATGGGACAATTTTGTTTAGCATTACTCAGTCTCCGTATTTCTAATTTGTTAAAAGATTAATCCCCTTGATAAATCTTCTTTTTTACTATCATACAGAATCAAACGTGGAAAAGAGAAGCTTCTGCAAAGATAATTAATCGCCACCGTACTATCCTGCCCGTTACTTCAATATAAAACTTTACGCTATCGTTACCTGTTAGCTTAATGACTTAGGATGCCCGGAAAGGGTCGATGGCGTCCACGTTTTATTCCCCTGATTTTAGGTATCCTCTTTCGACTCAGCGATTTCATGTACGTTACCAAATGGATCAACGAAAGCAGCATATCGCCCTTCAGTAGGTTTCTCATGCAAAAATTGAATACCCTTTTCCTTCATTTCTTTATAAGTTTGCTCAACAGATACGACCTCAAACACCAAAACTGTTCTAGTTTCGTTTGAATATTCTCCAATTTCTTTGGTCTTTTCACACTTAAAAGCTATAAGCTGACAGCCGTCAAGGGCAAATTCAAGCTTATTTTCTTTCTCTAGCAGTGTTTGCAAACCCAGCAATTCAGAATAAAACCATTTCGCCTTTGTCATGTCATTGACGAAAATCATTATATGTCCTAGTTTCATAGCTATGCTGCTCCTTCACTTTTTTGAATTTTTTATGTTTCATGCAGATAAGGTTCCTCTCCCCGGAGTATCCGTAGACAAGCACAAGTGCCATGATGCTCAAAAAATAGTCACAGAACATTCTCTACTGTTCCCCTCCAGTTTAGCACCTGGTACTAGGAGAACGTGCTATACTATACCTATTGAAAAAACATCACGTTTATATTAGGAGAGATTCATTTTGGACAATCAGCATTGGATTGCACCTGAATTCTACAATCTCACTTCGGAAATGGAGCACCATCCAACCGATAAGATTGCGCTTAAGTGGCTACAAGAGAACGGCAATTACGAAGAAATCACCTACGGTGAGCTTATGAAGCAGGCCAACCGCCTTGCCGGCGGGCTGTCTGGTCTAGGCCTGAAGCAAGGTGACCGTGTACTTGTTATGGTTCCGCGCCGGATTATCGCTTATGTCATTTATCTGGCCTGCCTAAAGCTTGGGCTCGCTGTTATTCCTTCCTCCGAAATGCTGCGGGCCAAGGATCTGGCCTACCGGCTGCGTCATTCTGAAGCCAGAGCGGTCATTGTCTGGTCTGAAGTGACCGGTGAAGTCAATAAAATCACCGAAGATCTGCCGGCACTTGATTACCGTCTCTCAGTTGGCGGAAATGAAGAAGTGCTTGGCAGCGGATGGACTGATCTGGAGGGTCTGATGGACGGGCAGCCGGAGACTTTCACAGCTGTAGCCAGCCGCCGCGATGATATCGCAATTCTGGCTTATACCTCGGGTACAACCGGCAATCCCAAGGCTGTGGTTCATACGCATGGCTGGGGTTACGCACATCTGAGAATTGTCTCTTCTCTCTGGTTCGATATCCGTGAATCCGATACTGTCTGGGCTACAGCCGCACCGGGATGGCAGAAATGGATCTGGAGTCCTTTCCTAACTGTTCTAGGTAACGGTGCAACCGGCTTTGTCTACAATGGACCTTTCCATCCGGACCGTTATTTGCAGCTGCTGCAGGATCAGGGAATTCAGGTATTGTGCTGTACGCCTACCGAATACCGCTTAATGGCCAAGACCGAAGGTCTGCCGCACTATGATCTATCGAAGCTGCGCTGCGCCGTATCCGCAGGTGAGCCGCTCAACCAGGAGGTCATCAACACCTTCCAGGAGCATTTCGATATTACCATCCGCGACGGCTACGGGCAGACGGAGAGCACGCTGATTATTGCAGCACTCAAGGATGAACCGATCCGTGTCGGCTCCATGGGCAAATCCATAGCTCCCGGCCTTGTCGAGGTCATTGACGAAGAAGGTAACGTGCTTCCTGCGGGAGTCGTTGGAGATATTGCCGTGCACTTAAGCATGCCGGCCTTGTTCCAGAACTATTACAAAGACCCTGAACGCAAGGTGAACTGCTCACATGGAGAGTATTTTGTCACCGGAGACCGGGCGCACAAGGATGAAGACGGCTACTTCTGGTTCGAAGGCCGTGGCGACGACATCATCATCAGCTCGGGATATACCATCGGACCGTTTGAAGTGGAAGAAGCTCTAATGAAGCATACCCGGGTCAAGGAATGCGCCGTGGTAGCCAGTCCTGACGAGATTCGCGGCTCGATTGTCAAAGCCTTTATTGTACTGAAGGACAATGTTACAGGTACACCAGAATTGGTCAAAGAGCTACAGTCCCATGTAAAAGAGTGGACGGCCCCTTACAAATACCCGCGCAAAATTGAATTTATCGCGGATCTCCCGAAAACCGCTTCCGGCAAAATCCGGCGTGTGGAACTGCGGGAGCAGGAAAAAAAGGCGGCGCAGGAATAACCGCTTCACCGGCAATAAAACGGGTGTCTTCCTCTATATGGAAGACACCCGTTTTTGTAACTGCAAGAATTCATGAAATCATTCCGACCAATAGTTTGCCGACGGATTCAGCGCTGCGCCAACTTCCCCTTCGAGAACCAGATCGCAGTCCAAATAACCTTCCTCATCCAGAAAATACACATCCTGCTTGTAGAATTCGCAAAGCGTCTCCAGGAACTTCTCCGGGGAATCGTACATCACGACCAGGTCGCCGTAGTCATGCAGCAGGTCGCAGATCCGCTCAGTTCCGTCCTCACTCTGCAAATAGCAGATAAAATCACTACCGTAGTTGGTCAGGATGGGCAGAACGGTCCCTCCCCCGCTGTATCCTTTTTCCTCCAGAATATTTCTCAGCACCAGGATTTCCTGCGCATACTCCTGAATATGAATCAGCCGGTAACCCGGAATGAATTCGACCAGACTTGGCTCTTCTTCGTTGCTGCTGGTACCCGAAACCTGGCTGTAGATGGCCTGCAAAAGCCCTGGTACAGCCGTTACAATGTCACTAATCGTCATTCCCCCTACCGTTTCTCCGCTCCCTAAGCTGGCAATATAGTTCGGGCGCAGGCCGGCAGATAATTCGAGAAAATCCAGAAATAAGCGTGTTAATAGTTCAGTAGATGAAGATTTAGGCATGTTGTCATCCTTTGCATAATTAGTTTTTGAGAACCGTCAAAAAACGGAGTGATAGGGAATCCTCCCCGTCTCTCCGCTCTATGGTCTTACCTATTTAGTGGCTGAAGCCCACAATTTCTGCAGCCAGGCGTCAAAATCCTCGCCCTTCTCGCCCTCATAAGCATCATAGACGTCAATCCGCATCTTTTTTAGCTTCTCCTTGAAATCTTCATAGGAATGGTCCCGCGGAAGGCTCTTCTTGACACGCAGCACAATCTTGGATACACCTCTGAACAGCTCCGGTTTGTTCTTCGACGGCGCTGTAACACTTTCACCGAATGCCTTCAGCTTCTCGTATGCGGCTTCTTGGACGGTATATACAGGATCGCTGATCATCAGACGATTCAGAATATCAATAATTTGTTTATGGTTGAAGCGGCCAAGCTCCTCCACAGCCTCAAGACGCGCTCTCCAATCGGCAGAGCGTCCGGCAGCCTTCTTCAGTTCCTCGTAATTCTCCGGCAACCCGTTATTCAATTCTTCATTATTCAAACGTTACAATCCCCTTCTTGGTTAAATCTGCTGGTCGTATAGTGCAATTCTACCGTACTGCACTCCTTGATTTCAATCTTTTACACCAATATTAATACGATGTGAAAAAAACATCCTGCAGAATGGTCTTCGCCTTCTTCAGACTACATTCATCCAGTTGACGGAGCATAGCATTAATCTGCTGCAGCTCCGGGGATTACAGTGGCTGTCTAGCCGCCTACTCCCAGGTACCAGCCCGGGATCATTTTCCGGAAATCGTCATAGTCCTTCAGAGCGAGGTGGCAGCGTTCCATCATGTCCTGAATGTCGGCCGCGCCGTAGGGAATCGACCACTTTATGGAATACAGCGAGGTATACGCCACATACAGCGCCTGTCTTTTCCAGAAATCCTCCGGTGGCGGCCCTCCGAAATAGCCCTCCAGCTTGCCCTTAGCAAAAGGGATGCTCTGCTCCCTGTCGAAGAACTGTATTTTATAGAATTCCTCCGCATAATCTCCAATATCCCAGCGGTTGAAATCTATAACGCCAATCCTTCCTTCAGTGGTGTAAATCTGGTTGCCGATATGGAAATCACCGTGATGATGCACCTTCTCCACATCATGAATCACACCGATGTTCTGCCGAACGAAGGCAATCACTTGCTGATCCCCCTCCAGGTGGTACGGGCATTCTTCGTATTCCTTGATCCTTGAGAGAATCTTGGCCTGCATGTCCGCTTCATAGTAGGGTAGCTTCTCTTGAACCGGGACCGAGTGCATCTGTCTCAAAATCCGTCCAGACTCCTCACCCAGGCGGTATTGTTCCTCCGGCGGCAGTTTAGACAGGCGATCCACCAGAGACACGCCGTCCACCCAAGTAAGCAGCATATACACGTACCGCTCACTGCCTTCACTTGCACTGCAACTCCCAAAATCAACAGCCCGTGACATCGGGAAGTCCAATTCATTAAAGCTGCGGATCGCTTCATATTCCCGCCGTTTGCGCTCAAGCGAACCACCCGGTGAGAGTCTCAGCAGCAGCCTGCGTCCCGCCAGATCCTCGACATAAAACTTCCGGTCACTCGACCAGCCTTTCAGCACGGGTTCTACCCTTGACCACGACTCGGCCCCCGGTATCCCCCTTATGGCATCTATCATTTCCTCATATCCTTCCAGTTTATTCATCCACGACCTCTGGAGAGGGCTAATCTTCATCCAGAATCAATCCGTATTCCCTAGCAATTTTACGTACTCGAGGTAATGTGCGTTTAAGAACCCTTGATGTATAGGATGTACTGATTCCTATACTTGAGGCTATCTGCTTGTAAGACATTTCTTCCAAATAACTACACTGAAAAATCTGATATTCCGTGGTGGAAAAACACTTCTGGCAACGGTCAAGAACTAATTCCAACAGCTCTACTTGTTCATTTTTTATAATTATCTCCAGTTGATCCTCATCGTTAGCAGACACAACATTTTTTAGGATCAGCTCATTTCCCTCTTCATCAGAACCAATCACTTCATCCAAACTAGTTTCCGTCCTAGTCTGAACTTTCCTTAAGTACATCATAACCTCATTTTTCATACATCTTCGACAGTGATTTCTAAACGGAACACCAAAACCTATATTATAGTTTTCCATTGCTTTCACGAAACCCAGCTGACACAAACCAAGAATATCTTCCAGATTAATCCCTCTATTTTTGAACCCGTTTGCAGTATGTTGAATCAAGTGGTAATTTTGAACAGCCAGCGTGTTCCTCGCCTTTTTCCTAATGTCAAGATCATCGCTATGCATTTCCTTAAGCAGTATCAGGTTCGCTTCCTCAAATGAAGGTGGAGTTTTTTGCATGTTCATCACTTATGCTCCCATCGTGACTTTTCACTGATTTAGATCAGCGGTACTCAACAGCTATAAAGAAAACTTTAGCACGAAGTCCTGGCAGAGATATGCTACGCTTAAGCTATTGAGCCCTTAACAGGCTTCTATCCGAACCCGAGAGGAAGAATCAAATCATGGAGCTTTTTATTTCTCAGGCATCCACCCCTGCCGACAAAACCTATGTATCAGACAAAATGAGAGAGTTTAACTGGAATCATTTCCCTGATTCCTTAAAAGGCAGGTACCAGGAAGTACAGCTGTTTCTAAAAAATGCGGATGGCGTGAATTACGGTGGCCTCACCGGTGAAATCTGCTGGAACTGGCTGGAGGTGCACTACCTGTTCGTGGACGAGGCCTGCCGCAAAACCGGCTATGGAAGCCTGCTGATCGCAGCGGCTGAATCTCTCGCCCGTTCCAAAGGCTGCGATTTCATCAAGCTGGACACCTTAAGCTTTCAAGCATTGGATTTTTACCTGAAACACGGTTTTGAGGTGTACGGGACCCTTCCCAATGCCGGAGGCTTCAACCACTATTACCTAAAAAAGGACCTCTGAGCGGCGTTCCGTCTACTTTTCAAACAGACTGCCCGTACCCGTACATCATCGCCACCAGCAGCACCGCCACAAGAATGCCCGGCAGCAGATTGGCCACCTTGATCTTGGTAATCCCCAACAGATTGAGACCGATAGCCATGATCATCACCCCGCCGGCCGCTGTCATCTCTGTAATCATGCTGCTCATTAAGGCATCGGGAACGAACCGGGTAATCTGTGTAGCGCACAGGGCAATGGCTCCTTCATAGAGAAAAACGGGGATGGCAGAGAACAAGACACCCATTCCCAAAGTAGAGGTCAGTATAATGGAAATAAATCCGTCCATGATGGCTTTGGTATACAGAATCTGATGATCCCCTTTCATCCCGCTGTCGATTGCACCCAGAATGGCCATTGCGCCCACCACGAACACCAGACTTGCGGTGACAAAACCAAGGGACAAGCTTCCTTGTTCACCTGAACCTATCTTATGCTCCAGCCATTTGCCTACCCGGTTGAACTTCTCATCCAGGTCCATCCATTCGCCTGCCACAGCTCCGATGACGAGACTTAGGATGACGATCAGGAAGTTTTCGCTTTTGAAGCCCATCTGAATGCCCAGAACAATAATGGCAAGGCCAATCCCCTGCATTACTGTGTTTTTCATACTCTCGGGAATCCGCTGCAGCAGCTTGCCCAGGAGTGTTCCTGCGATAATCGCAATACCATTAACTATAGCGCCTAGTAGTACCATTTCTTTCGCTCTTCCCCCACATTTGCGTAGTCATTGATCCAAGTACTCTCACTAGTCTACCAACTACCATGACTGCGTCAATAGTCTATCATCATGGTATATGCATTCTGAGGAATTCCACAGGAATGTAGGGCCTCAACATTGGGATCGTTCAGGAAATTGACAATTTTCAGGTTTCGATGGTACGCTCAAAGTGCGTTCTTTAAACCGAACGGATTACAGAACGAAGCGTTACAAATCCAAGTAAGGAGATCTCCTATGAGTGACGGGTATGGCCTGGATACAAAGAGCTTTTCCAAAGAGCTTCGGCTTCTTTTAGAAGTCCTTAACACGGACGACATCGATGAAACCGCCAAACAGAATCGACAGCTGTTCTTGGATATCGACTGGGAGCTATGGGTACGGTTGTCCCTGCATCATCGAGTATTTCCTTATATTTATCCTAAACTTAGCCGGATGCGCGAAGAGCATGTGCCCCCAGAGGTAACCGAGCGATTGAAACGGGAATACCGCAGAAATACTGTGCAAATGCTCCAGCTCAGCGGGGAAATGGGCTATATCGGGGAAGAGCTTGCGAAGCTGCAGATCCGTTCTCTGTTCCTGAAAGGACCAGTGCTTGCCCAGGAGCTGTATGGTGATATCTCGCTGCGCACCTCGCGTGACCTCGATTTTATCGTGCCGATGGCACAGCTGGCTGAAACGGAATCCTTGCTTCTCCGCCTTGGTTATGTGAAGGAGGAAGACTTCGAAAGTATACTGGGAGACTGGAAATGGCGGGAGCATCACACCACGTTCAATCATCCGGACAAAGGCATTAAGGTGGAGGTACATTGGCGCCTCAGTCCCGGCCCCTCCACAGAGCCGGATTTCGACGAACTGTGGAAACATGCGCGGACGAGCAGCCACTTCGGGCAGAGTGTCCATTATTTGGGCAGTGAAGACTTATTTCTTTTTCTGGCAGCCCATGGCGCGCGCCATGGCTGGTCGAGACTGAGATGGCTGCTGGATATCCGTCAGCTGCTGCTCCAAAAGCCCGACACCGGCAAACTAACCGCACTGCTGCGGCGGTACCATTACAACGATGTCGGCGGACAGGCGCTTCTGCTTGCTGCCCATCTGCTGGCAGCGCCGGTCGAGCCTGCGCTGGCCAGCCTCGCGGAGCGGCCCAAGGCTCGGCGGATTGCCGGGCTTGCGCTTTTCTATGTCGCGCGCATGATCAATCTGCACAATCCTCCCCTGGAGCCGGAGGTAGAGCGCCATTACAAATATTATCAGCCGGCGATCCTGACGCGCTGGCATCAGTTTCTGTACATCACTGGCTTCCTGTACCCTTATGCGGCAGATGCCAAGACGTTACCGCTGCCAAAGAAGCTGCATGTGCTCTACTTCCCTTTGCGCCCTTTTTTGTGGACTTGGCGTAAGGTTAGCGGTAGGGAGAAATAGGGGGCTTCGGACGGCGCAGATTCTATTGCAGAACGTAGAGCAGACTTCAGCTGTCAGCACGCCAAAAAAGGATTCTGCTGCACTTCGTGCAGTAGAATCCTTTAATTTTGCCCTAGAGAAGCAATTTGCCCATAATTAATTGTACAAAGTGCAATAGAATGATATCTCCTCACCTCTGGAGCGGAATCTATTGTACAAAATGCAGTCAAGACTGGCTGCTCAGGGCGCTTCGATCCGCTCTATATCCCTTTCAGCACTCATAGCACCAGACAAATTTCTTACTCTATCTCTCTCCATCGCCCACCTAACCCCTCCTACATTGCCTCTTCCTGACTGCTGAGCAGACGGCTGAACATGCCGCCTTTTTCTGAGGCCAGGCCGCTGAATACTCCCTGCTGGATGACACGGCCCTGGTCGATAACCAGAATCTGATCCGCTCCACGGATCGTCGAGAGCCGGTGCGCAATGACGATGACTGTGACGGTTGCCTTCAAACGCTCCAGCGCCTCCTGAATCCGCTTCTCGTTCTCGGTATCCAGTGCACTCGTCGCTTCATCCAGCACCAGGATGGACGGCTTGCGGATGATCGCCCGTGCCAGCACGAGTCGTTGCCGCTCTCCGCCTGAAAGACGTACGCCGCGGTCACCAAGCAGTGTATCCAATCCCTGAGGCAGCTTGCGGACAAAATCGGCTGACGAGGCGAATTCCAGCGCCTCCCATAGCTCATCCTCACTTGCATCCGGCTTGATCATCGTCAGATTGTCACGGATCGTGGCGTTATACAGAAAAGGGTCCTGCGCTACATAGCC
Organism: Paenibacillus sp. 22594; assembly: GCF_052044425.1. Lineage (NCBI taxonomy): Bacteria > Bacillati > Bacillota > Bacilli > Caryophanales > Paenibacillaceae > Paenibacillus > Paenibacillus sp. 22594. The sequence goes on along the minus strand of NZ_JBQENA010000010.1, from coordinate 188,359 downwards.
TATAGAACGCCGGTAAGGCAGAAGCCTCTCTCCAGTGACCGGCTGTCCGTCTGCCAGAATCTCCCCCGATTCCGGCTGCATCAGTCCCATGAGCAGGTCGACCAGCGTGCTTTTCCCCGCACCCGAACGTCCTACAATGGCAGTCATACGGTTAGCCGGGACCATCACGTTCACTCCGCGCAGCGAGTACTCCTGCTCTTGCGGGTTGTAGCGGAAATCCACATTGCGCGCCTCCAGACTATGCTTAAGCATCATAGGAGCAACGACAGCTTTGGATTCACCCTTCGCGCCATGCTCCGCAGCCTGCAGACATTCTTCCTGCAGCAGCTGCAATTGCTTGAAGGAAGGCAGCACGGAAGCAAGCTGCTCCAGCAAGGTCTGAAGCGCTGAGAAGGTCGGCCACAGCCGGGCGAACACCAGAATCACCAGAAGCAGATAAGGTCCCTCCACATGCAGAAAGCGGAACGACACGAAGATGAACAGCGCGATCAGCAGCGTAGAAGACATTTTGTACAGCAGCTGGGAATTCGTGCGCAGCCGCGTATAATCCAGCTGCTCCTGTTTGACCTCACCGGTGAATTCATGCATCCAGCCCAGCCGGGAATCCTCCAGATTGTTGCTTTTGATATCCTTGATGCCGTTCAATTGATCCGTAATCCCGGCCAGATACTGCTTGCCCAGCTCGGAGCTTCGGCTGCCCAGCCTCTTCGCCTTGCGGATAAACCGGCGGGAGAACAAGGATAGCAGAACCGCGCAGACCAGTACGGCAACAGTCATTTGGGGAGACAGCCAGAACGCGAAGCCAATCTGCACCAGCGTGAACAGCAGCGAAGTCAGGAACTGCAGGAAAGCGCTGATCCCCGCAAGCACCCTCGCGAGCTCGGTCGTCATTACATTGATCAGGTCGGAGGTGCGTTTTTTCAGAAAAAAAGACCACTCGGCCCGCAGCAGTGCACTGTACACCTCATATCGCAGCTGCCGGCTGTAGCTCTGCTGTATATCGACGTTCCGTATAGCTACAAAACGGGTGATCAGATTCTGGGAGAGTACAATGAATACATACCCACCAAGCACCAGTGCAAGCGCTTCGGTCTGAGGCAGGTCTGATATGAAATCGAGCATAGGCAGGTCGAGGCCTGCCGTTTTTCCGCCAAGCTGAATGCCGGCCATGCCCAGCATGGGCACCAGCAGCAGAACGGCAGAGCTCTCCAGCAGGCCGCTGATCCCCATACCGAGCAGATTTAGATACAGTTTGACTCCCGACAAGCGCTGAAGCTGCCGGATGTAGTACATTATCGCTTGCATGGACCCACCTCGATCACTCAGCATGTAGTACTTTAGCGAATTTCTTCACCACCACGAAACCCTTCATCACATCATCGCCGGAGACATAATAAGACCCGCTGCGCAGCCAGGCATGGGCAATCATCTGGCCCTGCTTGTCCTTGGCAACTCCCATGTACAGTGTGCTCTCGATCCCGCGTTTTTCGAGCATTTGGAGTCCGGCTACCGCCCGGACCATACAAGTGCTTTTCCAGGGCGTATAGCGGCTCATGATACGGATCGCTTTGGTGATGTGCCGAATATGGACGATATCGCTCTCTTTGGATACTACAGGGGTTTCCAGAGACTGTATGCCCAGCTGGGAAGCTGTTTTGGCAAAAGGAAACAACAGCTGGATCCGAACGAGAAAAAGCCTCCAAAGCGCCTCGGGAAGGAGCGCCAAGGCGGCTTTGTCCACCGTCAGCAGTAAGCGAATGCGCCGCAAGGTAATCATGGCTGGCTTACAATAGCCGCAAGATCCTCATTCAGCAGGCTCTGCAAAAAAGCAAACACATCCTGACGGGCAATCTCTTCCGGAACCTCAAAGCTCTCCTGAATGATCGCTACCACCCGGCCTGCGGTTACAGGCGACGCCAGCGCGGTCCAGATTTCCCCGCCAACCTCACCCAGGTTGTAGTACTTGCCATTCTTTACATTCAGCATGACCTTCTCGCCGTCCATATCGCTGGCAATATTCCCCTCGCGCTGTACCAGCACGGATTCGAGCGATAGTACCTCTGTAGTATTCATATTCATGGATTCATCTCCTTCATTTGATGCTGCTGCAACGCTTCTAGAATAAGTGCGGTTTGCTGCGGAGCACTGAAGCCCTGCTCCGGCCGGGTCAGCCGGTACATCGGCAGCCGTCCCACGAAGGAAGCCAGCATTCCAAAATGCCATTCACGGATACCGATCCGGTCGACAATTGCTCTTTGATAGGTATGATTGTACAAAGTGTGAAACCGCTCCATACCGTTAATCGTCTGCAGGCTGACCGGAGCCTCCGGGGCGGCAGATAATTCAAACAGGCCTGCAAGTTGCAAAGGCTCACCGTGAAAGCGGTCATGCACTGGTACGGCAAACTTGGTTTCTCTCTCAAACAGCGGACGGTAGAGGGACGAATTCATTCCCAAATAGTCCAGGCTCTGCTGCCACAGCTTCTGCTGCGGATAACCTGGAACGGCTAATGGATAACCATTATGCACCATAACGGGAATAACGTCGTCACTGATCAGCGGACTCCCCTGATCCATCAAATACGAGGCCAGCGTTGATTTGCCTGCCCCTGAACGCCCAACCAGTGCGTATGCCTTGCCATCTATAACAAGCGCGCTTCCATGAAGCGGAAGAATCTGTTTCTGCATCAGCAGAATCCCCATGCAGCTGCCAAGGATGAAGAGACGGATACAATCCGGATCTGCTCCGGAAGCAGGTGATACTGTAATCGTATTGCCGTCCTGAATGGCAAAGATGGCTGTATCCTTCGCCTCGAACATGACCTCATGCCCGGATACCCCAAGGCTCCGCGTGATCTTCGGCATAGCTTCCCAGCGGTCTTTCAGATCTCCCTCAATGACCGATATGCTGCCTATAAGTCCCGGCTCACCGGTAACAGGAAGCTCCGGCAAAGGAAAATCGCTGTGGATTTGCAGACCAAACGCTTTGTAAACCAAACCTTGAACGGTACTCGCCATACGATCCACTCCATATCTTCGGGTTTGCCCGGTTTCGGGATATTGCTGTAAAATATAGCCCTTGTCCCCCTCAGCAAGCAAAGGGAGACTAGGGCCAAGCGAACCAAAACCATCCTAGGAGTAGTGTTGTACTTCATCCGGATCATCTTGGAAGGCATCGACGATGGCGACACCAGGTCCAGCCATAGTCATTTTCACATCGAGTACTTCCAAAGCAGGCTTGCTGTATTCCTTTTTCATAATTTCACCCCCTTTCAAGCATTGCATCATCAGGACAAACGCTTCAGAAAACGGTAAAACACAAGTCCACGTGTCAGAAGGCGAAAATCCGAGTTGAAAATCATACTTGGTGCGGGCTCACTACCCAGCCGATTCAAACATTCGGCGAGCCCGGTATTATTGAGGTAAGCGGAGGTACGGGGGTCCTTGATCATCTCCCTAAGTTCCTGAAGAAAGGCTTCCCATTTCGGGAGCATACGGTAAATCCCGTCCGCCCCCTGAACGCCGCGCCGCTTCCGGTTCAGACGCACCTCATCAGGCAGCAATCCCTTCATCGCTCTGCGGATCAGTGAACGGTCCACCCCATTTTGTACATACTGGCTTTCCGGCACGGACAGGCAAAAGCGGATAACACGCAGATCATTCGTGGGATCGCGATCCCACACCCGGTATTTCAGCGACAGCTTCGTCGCTACCGTACCATTCACATTCCAGACATGCGGCTGTTCAAAATGCTTGCGCCGGATATCATAGATGGTCTGGGAAGATCCGCTATTTATCCCCAGAACCCTAAGCCGTTCCTCCACTTCCGTACGCCTCGCGAAATCGGGGTGAATCAGATCAGGAGGGGCTTCGTGCTGCTTAGCCGGCAGCAGCTGGGTCAGGGCCGGGAAGGCTTTTTTGCCGACAATTTGAAATACCTTCTTGCGGTTTGCACCCATCGACTCATTGTACTTCCGGTTTTCCCGGTAAAAGGAGATCCAGCGGAATTCACGAATCAGCTTGGCCTGATAATCCAGTGCAGGTCCCCAGGATATGCTCCAGTTACCTCTCTGTCCACTGAGCAGCACGCCAATGTTCTTCATTTGCGCCTGTTCAAAGATCCCTTTTAGCCAGTAGGAATTTTCGATAAATTTATAGGGCATCTCCATAATATCCAGCCACTCATCAATGTCATTGTAAGGACTCAGATGAGGAAAATTCAAAAAGTTGGGCTGAATATTCCCCACATGATCGATGGTTTCCTGAATATAGGGACGCTCGTCGGCGACACGTTTGCCGATGTTGAAGTCGACAAAATTATCCACCGGATAGGAACTGAAGGTATGTAGCGGCTGGCCCTGGCGGCGAAGCTCTGCAGCAGCAAAGCTGACTACCGAGCCGGAATCAAGCCCCCCGCTCAGGTTAGCTCCAACTGCGCGGTGTGTCCGAAGCCTGTCCCGGACCGCTTGCCCAAACACCTCACGAAAGGCTTCCTCATACTCCTGGTCTGACCGCAGCCGCAGCTCGGGTGGAGCCTGCAGAGTACAGTAGCGGGAGAACGAGATGTTTCCGCCGCTTACGGAAATAGAATGGGACGGCGGCAGTTGTTCGATGGATTGATAGACTGTGGAATATAGGTCCGAAACATCCGTCCGTGTATGGATCGCCAGGAACTCGGAGGCCCATCCCTCATTCAAGGTCCGGTCCGCCCCCGGCATCGACAGGAGTGGATGAATGACGGTACAGAAAGATAACAGCCCCCTGGACCGAAGGAAGTACAATGTCCGGTTCCCGGAGAAATCTCTGGCTCCGAACAGCGCCCGCTTCCGTTCATCCCATATCATAAAGGCAAAGTCACCGACCAGATAAACCGGTGCCTGATCGCCCCATTTCTCATAGGCGAGCAGAATAAGCAGACTGTCCGGTATGGAGACTCTATCCCCCCGCGGCACCTGAAGCCGCTCGAACAACTCTTCCCGGTTATCAATAATTGCGTCAGCCGTAATAGCCAGTTTCCGCTCAGCATCATAAAAGGGAAGCGTCTCTCTGAGCGATTGTGGCGTGACCCACTGGGACAGGCAGCCCAGGAAAATGTCTTTGCTCTGCCACGTCATGAACTCATCAGCGGGATAGCGGTTAAGCTGTTGCATTAGCGCTGGCCCCAGTTCCGGGTCCAGAGGTTCATGCTGCAATGGATAGATTCCGGCGATCGCGCTCATGGTAAGGCCCCCACCTGTTTCAAAAGCCTCCCCGTGCTTCTAAAAAGCACCGATTGGAGCTTTTTTACTGGTTCTTAATTAAGAACATTTCTTTATATATAAGATAACCCCCATCCCATTCATTGTGAATAACACCAGCGGGTACTTTTAGGTATCCTTTAGCGTATTGACAACTTTAGACATGCATGTTATAGGCATAGGCAAAAAGACTGTAATTAATCCGATTGAAAACCGGATAAACCATATGTTATGTTAATCAGTAACATTTTCTGGGAGCTGAGACCATGGGACCTGCTAGTATAAATCCGATTTTAATGAATATCCCCGAGAGCTTCGAAAGCAACCGCCTAATGATCCGTGCAGCGCGGTGGGGAGACGGAGCCGCTGTCAACGAGGCGGTTCACGAAAGTCTTGCAGAATTGCGTCAATGGATGCCTTGGGCACAAGCTCCACCGACTATTCAAGAAACCGAGGCCAGCATCCGGCGGTCGCATCTGCAATTCATGGAGCGTAAAGACCTCAGAATGCTTCTATATCATAAGGAATCCGGTCAACTCGTGGGAAGCAGCGGGCTGCACCGGATAGACTGGCAGACGCGCAAATTCGAGATCGGGTATTGGGTGAGGACATCTTGCAGCAGGCAAGGGTATATCAGCGAGGCCGTAGATGCCATTACAGAGTATGCGATTAGAGAGCTGGGCGCTAACCGGATCGAAATCCGGTGTGACTCGCGCAATACTCAGAGTGCACGGGTGGCCGGGCGCCTGGGCTTCACCCTGGAAGGCATCATACGGAATGACAAATGTGATGTGGAGGGAGCGTTAATAGATACTATGCTCTTCTCGAAGGTTCGTGGAATGGAGTACTCGTAAGGAGGTGTTACGCTGCAGGAGCTTGAATTCAAGCACCCGATTACATTTATCAGCTAAAGTGTCATAAACTGCCCCTGCCGCGCCAGAAAAGCTTCCTTCTCTTTATAATCCGGCATTATACTTCCAAGACGGCGCCAAAAGGAGCGGTCATGGTTCATATGCAGCAGATGGCACAGCTCATGGATAATAACATAATCGATCACCTCGGGCGGTGCCATAGCAAGCCGGTAATTGAAGGTCAGCTTTTTATCCGCGCTGCAGCTTCCCCATTTGGTTCGGGACTCTACGATTTCAATGGATTTGGGCTTCACCTTCAGTACCGTCTGATAACGGGTGATCCGCTCGGCAACGATTTTTTTCAGACTGGAAAAATAGAACTTCTTCAGCTCGAGCTTCAGCTTCTCCGCATCCCGCTCACCGGTCTCAATCAATTCATGCAGCAGAACTTCCTTCCCGAGGTACAGGAACCGCCCTTCCTCCTGATACTCCTTGGGAGCCGGAAGCTGCCGGGCCGCCGCATTCCTCTGCAGACTCTCCAGAATCCATTCTTCATGCCGCTGTACAGTACTTCGAATCATCTCTTCGCTTGTGCCGGTAGGCGCCTTAACAATAATAAGCCCCACCATATCAATCTGCAGGGAAATTTTCTTCCGTTTGCCGTACTGAATATGAAGCTGCAAGGACTGTTCTCCAAGTTGAATCTGCATAGCCACCATCGTTTCTGTATGATTTCATTTCTCTTAAGCTTAGCATGAATTCACTCTACATATGAAGCATATCAAAGTGGGGATGTTTCCGCAGCCGGATGACGGCTTCAGGAACATCCCCTCTTTTCATGCCATATTTATGATTTCATAGGCATCCGCGGTATCACGAAGTGACTAGCGGAAAGTGACAGGCCACCATCCGGCCGGGAAGCAATTCCTCAAGCTGCGGCTCCTGCTGGCGGCATTTCTCCTGCGCCATCGGACAACGGGTGTGAAACCGGCAGCCTGAAGGTGGATTTGCCGGTGAAGGAACATCACCCTGCAGTACAATCCGGTCTTGCTTCCGTCTTGGCGTCGGCTTGGGAATAGCCGAGAGCAGCGCTGCCGTATATGGATGCAGCGGAGCGGCGAATAAAGCCTCGGTCTCTGCGACTTCGACCATTTTACCCAAATACATGACGCCTACACGATCCGAGATGTGACGGACGACATTTAGGCCATGCGCAATGAACAAAAAGGTCAATCCAAGCTCCTTCTGCAGCTTCATCAGCAGGTTAATCACCTGGGATTGCACCGAAACGTCGAGTGCCGATACCGCTTCGTCGGCTACAATAAACTGCGGATTCAGCGCAATCGCACGTGCGATCCCGATCCGCTGGCGCTGTCCGCCCGAGAATTCATGCGGGTAACGGTTTCTCCGCGATGCATCGAGGCCCACCAGCTCCATCAGCTCTACGACTCTGGCATCGATTTCCTTGGCCGACATGCTCCGGTGAATACGCAGCGGCTCTCCGATAATATCCTTGACCAGAAACCGCGGATTCAAAGACCCGAAAGGGTCCTGAAAAATAATCTGCATCTTCTCCCGCAGCTTCCGCATATCCTGATGGCTCAAAGAGTGGATATCCTGGCCACCAAACAGGACCTCTCCCCCAGTGGCGCTTTGCAGTCTAAGTAATACCCGTCCAAAGGTGGACTTGCCGCATCCGGATTCACCAACGAGTCCAAAGGTTTCCCCTTTGCGGATAGACAAGGAAACACCGTCTACCGCCTTCACCTGCCCAACGGTCCGGTTAAGAAGGCCTTTAGTAATCGGGAAATATTTTTTGATGTTCCTTACATCCACCAGAACTTCAGAGGTGGAGTTTGTGTCAGTCATCGGTTGGAATGCCGTCTCATTCGTCATGCCTGTCTCACCTCATCTTTGTTGTCAGCTTGAACCGGCTTATCCTGAAACAGCCAGCAGGCCGTACGGTGATCATCCGTGATCATGAAATCAGGTGGTTCCTTCTTACTGCAGATCTCCATCGCATGCGGACAGCGCGGATGAAAGCGGCAGCCTGCCGGAAGCTGGCCAATGGGCGGAATCGTTCCTTTTATCGTATATAGCTCTCCCCCGCGTCCTCCCTCAAAGCCTGGAATGGATTGCAGCAGACCAATCGTATACGGATGGCTGGGATGATCAAAGATTTCTTCTACCGTGCCCTCTTCTACAATCGCTCCCGCATACATAACAGCAATACGGTCCGCAATTTCAGCCGCAACACCCATGTCATGGGTAATCAGCAGAATGGACATGCCAAGCTCCGCCTGAAGCTTGCGCAGCAAATCCAGAATCTGAGCCTGAACGGTAACATCGAGGGCCGTTGTCGGCTCATCGGCGATCAGCAGCTCGGGATTACAAGCGAGGGCAATAGCGATAACCACCCGCTGGCTCATCCCGCCGGACAGCTCATGCGGATACTGTTTCGCCCGGATTTCCGGTGCCGGAATGCCAACCAGCTTCAGCAGGTCGACAGCCATCTCCGCAGCTTCTTTGGCATTTTTATTCTGATGAAGCTGAAGACTTTCGGCAATCTGATCACCTATCGTGAACACCGGATTTAGTGTGGACATCGGATCCTGAAAGATCATAGCGATCTTGTTGCCACGGATTTCCCGCATCTCCTCCTGCGTCTTGGCAGCGAGATCCTTGCCGTGAAAATTAATATTGCCTTCAAGTATCATCCCGCCTGCATAATCGATAAGCCGCATAATTGCGAGCGAAGTGACACTTTTACCGCTGCCGGATTCACCTACCAGACACACCGTTTGACCTTTATCCACTGCAATGGAGATTTGGTCGGTTGCTTTTACCATCCCCTTCTCTGTAATAAAGCCGGTGGTCAGTTTCCGGATTTCGAGTAATTTTTCCGCCATTTGTCCAGCCTCCTCCGGGATTTGGTCACTTGCTGTCTGGGATCTAGTCCATCCCGGATACCATCGCCGATAAAGTTAACCGCCAGCACCACGAGCAGGATACACAACCCTGGATACACGGCCTGCAGCGGATCTATCAGCATGAATTCCTGTGCATTACTGAGCATAAGACCCCAGCTTGTGGCCGGAGATTGAATGCCAAGCCCCAAATAGGACAGTGCAGACTCACTTAGAATCGCCCCGCCGACCATCAGAGTCGCATTCACAATAATCGGGAAGCTCGCATTGCGGAGCAGGTGGCGGAAAATAATCCCCCAGTTTGATACCCCAATCGCTCTGGCAGCCTCAACATACTGCATCTCCCTAAGCTGCAAAAAATTCCCCCGCACCAGACGGGCAATGCTCATCCAGCTGGTTAAGGCCAGAATGAGGATCATATACTTAACCTCTGAACCGAAAATGGCCAGCACCAGAATGTTAAGGAAGAGCGTAGGCACAGAGTTCGTCACGTCAACTATACGCATGAAAATCGTATCCACCCAGCCGCCAAAGTAACCCGAAATTGCGCCGACAATCGAGCCGACGACTACTGAAGCAAAGGCTACTGTAAACCCGATAGTCAGGGAAATTCTCGCACTGTACAATAGTCGGGTGAGAATGTCGCGGCCCAGTTCGTCCGTCCCCAAAAGATGCCCCTCAGCTCCGGGCTTCAGGTTAGGGAACATCATGTCGATGGCATCTGGCTTATATTTGGTTAGAACCGGAGCAAGTATCGCCACAATGATGAAAAAGAGCAGAACGAAGAGCCCGCTCATAGCATATGGGTTGTGTGAGAACTTTTTCCACAGGATGGCCCAAGGACCGGGAGGTCTCTTAAGCTCTACCGCCGGCAGCCCAGGTTCCACTTTCGATGAATTAGTCGGAAGTTGTGATTGTTCTATACTCATGCCGCCTTGCCTCCTTGCTTGCCAAGCTTGACACGAGGGTCTACTATCGCATACAGAATATCCGCCAGCAGATTGCCCAGAACAACCATAACCGCCGTTACGATGGTTATGGCCATAAGTACTGAATATTCACGCTGGGTCGCCATTTGCACGTATAAACGGCCCATACCCGGCCAGTTGAATACACTCTCGGTCAATGCGGCCCCTCCCACCAATAAAGGAAGATCCATTCCCAGAACGGTAATGATCGGAATAAGTGCATTGCGCAGCGCATGGTGGAAGATGACCTTGCGTTCTTTGACACCCTTCGCACGTGCTGTTCTGATATAATCCTGATCCAGGACTTCAAGCATGCTTGCTCTCGAATATTTCATATAAGACACCAGAAAACCAAGGGCCAGAACGGTAACCGGCAGCACAAGGTGCATGAATAAATCACCAATGTCCCCTTCTTTACCCCGCGTGTGCATATCCGATAAGGGGAACCAATCCAGCTTCAGAGAGAACCACTGCTGTAGTAGGATTCCGAACCAGAACGTCGGCATCGCAAAGCCGATATAGGAGATGAAGGATGCGGACTGGTCAGATAATCCGTATACCTTGGTGCTATTGTAGATACCCCAGGGAATCGCAATGATCAGGGACACCAGCCAAGCTGCTCCCATCAGAATGAAGGTGTTGCCGATACGAGGCAACAATAGATCGGATACCGCGAGATGATTTTTAAAGGTATACCCCAGATCGCCCTGCAGCAGGTCGCCGACCCAGCGAAAATACTGAATATAGATAGGTTTATCCAGACCCAGATTATGTGCTTGCTGCTTGAATACTTCCGGTGAAAGTCCCGGAGACAACATCATCTGGGTTGGCCCTCCGGGAGCCGCATGAATAAGAAGGAAGGTAACTATAGTAATCAAAAAGATTACCAGTACCGACTGCAGTACGCGACGGATCAGATATTCTGTCATCAAATGTCCTCCTAGAGATGGTAAGGCTTAGCATCACGGTCCCCTCAAGACAAAAGGAGAAGAGGAAAGAGAATTCTCTTTCCTCCCCCGTAATTCTATTTCCTGTGTCTGTTTGTTTAGTTGGTTACCCACCATTTGAGAGCATGGAAGTACTGTCCATAGCCCAGTGACGGCTCTGGAGCGTCTTCGTCTGCCCAATGAACTCTAGGGCCTGTACCTATGGCTTGGCCATATTGATACAGGAACACGTAAGGCAGGTCGGTAGAGATTTCTTTAGCTACTTCTTTATAAATTTCTTTGCGCTTCGCTTGGTCAACAGTTGAATATCCATCTACCCACAACTTATCCAGCTTCTCATTCTTATACCAGCCGCTGTTCTGTCCAGCAGGCGGGAAGTATTTGGAGGAGAAGACGCTCTCTGAATCCGGGTCAGGAGTGTTCAGGGACCACGCCAACAGCAGGGCCTGGTATTTACCCGGTGTTACATTTTGGTCAATCCAGGCCGCAAAGTCAATAGCCTTCGGCGTTACTTCGATGCCGACTTCCTTCAGGTTCTGCTGGATGACTGCAGCAACCTGCTCACGGCGGCTGTTGCCCGCATTATATTGCAATTCGAAGGAAAAACGGTGTCCGTCTTTGGTTAGAATTTTATCCTTGCCGGCAACCCATCCATCTTCTGCCAACAGTTTCTTTGCTGTTTCCGCATTGTAATCATAATTGACAGCTGCGTCGCCCGGATCAGCCCAAGTATCCGGCAGGAAAGGTGCGTTCATCAGTGCGCCGACACCCTTCAGAATGTTGTCAACCATGCCTTGACGGTTCAGTGCGTGCGCAATGGCCTGTCTGGTCTTCTGTCCATTGAATAGCCCATAATTGTCTTTAAAGTTCTTGGAGTCAAAGTTAAATTGCACATATTCATACTGAGCACCCGGTTTTTGGATGATATGGATCGAGTCGTTAGCTTTGACCGCTTCAACCTGAGTAACCGGAATGGCACTGATATGGTCCGTGTCGCCCTTCAGGAGAGCCTGAACCTCGGTGTTTTGGTCGGCATAAATTTTGTATACCAGTTGGGCAATATGAGGTTTAACCTCGCCCCAGTAGTTTGGATCAGCATCCAGAGTATGGCTGTCGCCCTGTTTCCAGGAGGTCCATTTCCACGGTCCGTTTGTTACGGTTTTGGCCGGGTCTGTACCATATGGATTAGTTTGCATCTCTTTCGCCTTGACATCCTTCAGAACATGGGCCGGTACAACGGCCTGAACCAAAGCGTATAAGAATGGCGCATACACTTGCTTCATTGTGAACTTCACGGTCTTGTCATCGACTTTCTCAACGGTCTTTACTTTGTCGAATTGACTGGTGAGCGGCGATCCGGTTTCCGGATTCTTCGCCATCTCAACCGTAAATACCACATCGTCTGCAGTGACCGGCTGGCCATCGCTCCATTTGATGCCGTCTTTCAGCTTCACAGTATAAGTCAATCCGTCTGCAGAGATTTCCGGCACATCCGCAGCCAGAGACCAAGGTTCTGCCTTTACATTTCCTTCGCGGTCCAAATTGTAAAGTTTGGCAAATACGAATTCTGCTATGTCACCTGAAGAGGTGTCATTAATCATGAGAGGATTAATATTTACGATATCGGAGAATGTGCTAAGTACCATCGTTCCGCCATCAACCGGTCCATCTGCAGCCGGTTCAGAAGCAGCGGGGGCTTCACTTGCGGCAGGAGCAGAGCTCTCTGCTGTAGCACTCGGTGAATTAGTTGCGGTGTTATTTGTACTGCAACCTGTGAATAGAACTCCTACAAGAGATAGAACCAGTAAACCAGACCACCATTTTCTCTTTTTCGCCATTCCATTAACTCCTCCTTTTGTTAGATCCGTGTAACGTAAACCGTCAATGCCACCGGGTTCCAATGTACTCTCTCTGCTAAAGCTTTGTTCAACCTCCCTTGTGTAAATCAAAACATCGTTCTTCAAGGTATGTAACAATACCTTACAAGGAATCTCTTCCCCCTTCAGTCGCCATCCCCGGAATAGACCGAAGGTCAATAAACTGCAGGAACAGCACTTGAGAGAGGTAAGCTTTTCCATATAAATTATGGTTTATATTACATGTTAAATTTTCTTACGTCAATATCTTTTTTATCCGTTTTTTACCTTGTGTTATTTCAATTAAATGTATTAGATCGCCTTACAAATCCATTACATTTCCTATTTAGATTTTTAATTCCATTAATAGTTAAAATACCGCAGGTTTCTATCACGAACTATTAAATTATTAATGTAAACGTTATGTAATGTTTTCATTTATGAATATACATTTTTTCATATATAAAAGAAGCGAACCGCCGATGAGAGGCTCTCCGCCTATCCGCTGTTCGCTTTCTTAAATGATGTAGCCTAATTTAGCTCTATCGTATATTTATACCAAATTTTGCGTCGATGTCCGCCAGCCATTCCAGAACAACAGGAATACTCCCAGCATAGGCCAGAAGTGCACGTAGTGTATGCATGACCTCCTGGGTTCCCAGTGCCTGATCCTGTTCATCTGTATAATCAAGACTTAAGGAGCGCCGAATGCTGTACACCAGCCACTCCAGTTTCCCTTGAAACCCGGCATCCAGCGCATCAGCCCAGTGATTATGAATGGCCCCACCTTGATATAAATAGGCTTCAATTAATGACATGAACGCCTCTTTGACGGGAACCCCCGTGTCCGAAACTGCCCAATACATCGCTACTTCAAGCAGTTCCTGCACCCCGTTGATGGGCCCGGCAGCTTCCCAGTCTATGAGGACAGGCATCATTTGTTCGTCCCACAGCACATTTTTCGGATCCAGATCCCTATGGCTGATTATCTTATGATTCATTAATAGCTCCGTTGCGGCATTCGCACGATTCTCCCAAGTCTGCAGGTTATCCAGGTTTGTTAACAACAGGGAGGACCACCCCAGATCCTGCTCGGCCGCCTGCCGGGCATATCCCTTCCAATCTGCCGCCAAGGCTTGCCGTTTCTCTCCCGGATCATCAGCAAGCAGCCCTGAGAAATCCGTTCCATGTATCTTGGCAAGCGTTCCGCCTATCACTTTGCAGCATTCCAAATCAATCATTCCGGCAGGCAGTGGCTTCCCTTCTACCCAAGGAAACAACAGATAATATTGACCGTTTACCTCATGCAAGAAGCTTCCCTTCGAGATGATTGCCGGCAGAGCGTTGATTCCGTTTCTACGTGTAAGATTGGCGACTTTCTCCGATAGGATGTAGTTATCCATAGCCGTACTGCGCTGCATGATCTGAGGATTCAACGCCTTCACCGCATACTCTGCCTGATCTGTCTTGAGCCGATACATCCGATGCAGGAAACCGCCAAAAATCTGTTCCGGTTCAGTTACGGGTTGACCCAGATGGTAGGCCGAGCATAACATTGCAAAGTCTATTTTATAGCGGATATCTTTCATTTCCACATCCCCCTTTATTTACTCACACAATTCCTGCCTTTTTTCTTCGCGCGGTATAGGGCGGTGTCCGCTGATTTCATCACGCTTTCCGTGGTTTTGTATTTCTCGTTCTTCTGAGAAACCCCGATGCTTACAGTTATGTAGATTTGCTTAGTGGCTTTTGTGCTGGCAGATCTTTTTTTGGATTTGCTTTTGGATCTGCCTTTGGCGCGTAGGGTGAAGGCCCGCTTGGATATCTTGTCCCGCAGCTCTTCGAGATGAGGGAGCACATCATTGATGCTTTTACCCGGAAAAAGAATCGTGAATTCCTCCCCGCCATAGCGGAAAGCTCTCCCTCCGCCGGCAACGTCCTGTAAGGTGGATGCCACCAGCTTTAGCACTTCATCTCCGGTATCATGCCCATAGGTATCATTGAATTTTTTGAAGAAATCGATATCCAGCATCGCAATGGTATAGTTAAAGCCCAGCTTCATCATGTCCTGCTTGAGCGCCCGCCGCGAGGGCAATCCGGTAAGCTCATCGGAAAAAGCCATCGAATACGAATCCTGAATGATCGAAAGAATGAGAACCATCCCTGAAACGGCAAAAAATATCGAATACAGCAGCGGACTGCCGCTCTGATCCAGCACGTAAAACATGGCTAGCAGGACGCTGATGAATGAAATTTCCTGTGATGAGGACCGGTATACGATTAGCCTGACTATCAGAATAGCTAAAGTGACGACAAACGCAATAACAGACAGCTGCGGTATGGGAGTGACGGCATGAAGATTTACAGGTACAACATCTGTATTCAATAGATTGAGCCATTTGCTGTCTCCTGATTTCATCTGCCAAAACAGAAACAGGCACTCTGCCAGGATCAGAGCGATCCGAAGGCTGCCCCATAAACTGATGATGCCTCGTTCTCTAAAAAAAGAAAACAGCGCAATGTTCAATGGGATCACCAGACAAATAATAGAATAGATATCCTCCTTCCGCACTGCCGTACCCGGGATTTCCGGTAAATAGGTTGTGGAGGCCAGGCAAACCGCCAGAATAATCAGAATGTAGAATTCCCGGCTACGGTTAAACTTCCAGGATAATATGGCCCCCACGCCAAACATAACATACGGAGAAAGACTCGCCACCGCCAGCTGTGAATCAGACATGGCATTCGTACGGGTAGACAAAAAGTAGGCTGCCGCAATGAGAAAAAAGGGTATGGCTCTGGAAAAGAAAGCTGTAATGGTCGTTCTCAAGCTTAGGTAATTCCCTTCATGGAGTTTTTCTATGGCTCCCTATTATATCGGTTTATTGAGGTGGCAGCTTCACCAAAATGTCGTATTCCCTGCCAGCTTCCATATCCTTGATTATGCCATCTTCGATGCGGTTGCCGTTCACATACACTTCTACAGCAGTCACACCCGCCTCCCGTTTCATCGCAACATGCAGCTCAGCCCCTCTAAAGCTCCGTTTGACCGACGCCTCTTCCCAGTGTGCAGGAAGCTGCGGATGGATGCGGATCCCCGCCTCATTCCCCTGCACTCCAAACAGACCGTCAATCAGGCAGCGGTATACCCATGGCACCGTCCCTGTATTGAACAAATGGCTGGAACGTCCGGCGGTACGCGGAAACTGTCTGTAGGCCCCGCGATAATAGTTGGGGATGAACACAGGCAATTGGCCGCGTCTGACCAGATCCTCAGGGTCTGGTCCGGGGATCATTTTACGCAGCAGGCGGTAGGCATCATCCGGTTCACCCACAGCGTAAAGCGCATAGATATAAAAGGCTGCTGCATGGTTATACACCGCCCCGTTCTCGGCGGTTCCCGGATGCTTCTGCGTGACTCTGCCCACATCCTCACGCATGGCAGTGTAGGATGGCGCGAGCTTTTCCAGACCATAAGGGGTTTCCAGCTGCTCCTTGACCGCACGCATCAGCTTCTCCTGCTTCGAGGCATCCGCAGCCCCGCACAGCAGAGCCCAGCCTTGAGGGTTAATGAAAATCCGCCCCTCCGTATCCTTACTGATGCCGAATACCACATTATCATCGGTGATTCCCCGGGCATACCAGTTGCCGTCCCATAGATATTGATTAATGACCACATTTGCCTCATCCGCCGCCGCAGCGAGTTTCCTGCTCATCTCCGGCCGTCCGCTTGTAGCGCAGATGTCCGCCCAGATCATGAAGGCATAAGCAGAAGCCATGGTCAGCCAGCCGGAGACGCCTTTGCCTTTGTAGCCCACCATGTTCATCGGATCACACCAGTCGCCCTGGTCGATATAGTTCAAACCGCGCTCATCCGTTGCCTCCATCAGCCAGAACATCGCCCGGTTGATATGTTCATATACGGTAGCCGTCTCTTCCCCGCCCGCAAAAGCAACCTCTTCCTCTAGAATGGTGTAATCATTCGTTTCATCCAGATAGGTGCTCAGACAAATGGGCAGCCAGACACAGTGATCCATATGTGGAACCTGATTGATGTACTTCAGCTCAGCCGCTTCATGCAGAATGATTCCGTCCGGCATGGCACCGCTTGCATTTTGCTGGCTTAACGCCGTGAGAAACGCATTTCTTGCCATCTGTGGCTTGATATAGCTCATTCCCATATTGTCCTGGAGATAGTTTCGGGTCTGCGGGTCTGTCGTCAGGCGGTTGGTCTGGCCATGATAATACATTTGCCGGGGCAGCCAGTGATTCACAAAGTTGTCCAGTTCAGGATCAGGCGTCTTAATCTCGATGCAGCCTTTGCCCTCCTGTATATATCCCGCATATTCCCGCTCCGCCGCAGCAAAGCCATCCTCACCGCCGGAAGCCGCATTCAGGAAATACTGCTGGCGGATCTGCGCGATCTCTTCTTCCGTTTTGGCCGGACCAAAAATAAAGCGGTAGAGCTTGTCTTCACCAGGCGCAAGCTCCAGACTGTATTGCAGGACACACAGCGGCATCTCATAGCGGGCATCCCCTTTGGAGAGCTCCTCCTGCTGAACGGCCGATGGCATGCCAATCCCACCTTCACCTTCAAAAGCTTCCTGGCTGGCTTCCCAGGCGCGCGGCGGCTGATCAGCAAGGAGGAAGGTTTTGTCCTTCAGCTGCTTGATCTTCGCATAGTCCTGATATTTCTGATATGGGGTAATCGCAGAACAGACCATCCCCTGCAACTCTTCATGATACTCCGCCGACTGATTCATCCACGACATGTAGCCCACCGTAAAATAAGGATAGATGCTGAGCTTCCGCTTCCGGTCCGAGAGATTCTTCACCTTCACCCGCCATAGCTCCATGGCCTCGTCTTTGGGCAGGCTGAGCGTCATTTCCACAGCAATGCCGAGATGCTCAAGCTTCCAGACAATATTGTGCTTCCCTACAGCAAATGTGTAGTGGTCCGGCAGAACACGAACCGGCTCATACGGTGCCGAGAAAATCTCACCCGTCTCTTCATCCTTCACATAGAGAAACCGGCCGGGATGATGGGCATAGTAGGGCTGCTCCGGCTGCATGAAGGTCTTCGCTTCCAAATTCGGCGCATAGGAATACTTGGCAGGCTCAGGCTGCATAAACTGCGCGACCGCATACCCGCGGCAATTGACGTGAATCATCATCTTCTCGTTCCATAGAAACCCTGAAGCTTTGGGGAGCTGAGTGGGACTCGTCAATTCAACATATTCATTGTCTTGTGTGGCTCTAATCATCATGTATCCTCCCTTTATTCACCAATTATTCATCCTAAATCACATAGTAGTTTTAGTATAACTGTCATAGAAGAGATAGTACATTGTGGAGTGGTAACGCTCTCGGGAGCAGCAAAATAAGGGATGTCCCCTAAGTGGGACACCCCCGCTGTTTTACGAGTAGGAAGTATTATAGTATGGTATAACGCTATAGAATTACTGCTCTTTATTCCGGCCAAGCAGCCCGCTGAGCGCCTCTGTAAAATTCATGCCGGTAAGCGACTGAGTCAGTTCAGGAACCTGGGCCATGATTTTAGCGATATCACCTGTGATTTTATTCACCCCGGATGAAGCTCCATCCTGTGAAATCACTGTAATCTTATCAACCTTGGCGAGCGGGGAAGCGATTTTTTCAGCCAGCTCCGGCAGCACTTTCAGGAATTCTACTGTAAGCGCGGCTTGCGTGAACTGTTTGTACGCTTCGGCTTTCTTCTCCAGCGCCCCTGCTTCCGCCGCTCCGGCCAATTGAACAATTTCTGCGTTAGCTCTCCCCTTCGCCAGCTCTGCTTCCGCTGTTGCCAGCCCCCGTTTGGTCATGGTGGCCGCCTCTGCTTCCGCCTCAAGAATCTGCCGCTGCTTGGCGGCTTCCGCTCTCATAATCGTAGCCTGGTTCTCCGCCTCAGCAGGCTTGATCACCGTTGCCTCCAGCTCCTTCTGTCTCAGCTCAACTTCGATTTCCCGGACGGTCCGGTTTGCCTCCGCTTCCATCTGCGTGATCTTGACCTGCTCGGTAACCAGCGACTGTTTGATTTTGTTCTGCTGCAATTCGTACGCAAGATCCGCCTGCGCTTTCTTCACTTCGGTCTCCAGCTTAAAGTCCGCCTGCTTAATATTCAATTCCTTCTCGAACTGAGATTCCTTGGCGCGGGCGGCAGTTCCCGCTTCAATGGTGGCTTGATGCGCATTAGCTTTGGCAATGGAGGATTCTTTCTCCGCCTCGGCTTGCTTGATCTGAATGTCGCGTTCCGCTTCCGCCTTGGCGATGCTGGCATCCCGGCGGATGCGCTCAATTTCCGGAACCCCCATATTGTCGATATACCCTTTGTCGTCCGTAATTTTCTTAATGGTGAAGCTGACTACCTCAAGCCCCATCTTGTCGAGGTCTTCCGAGCAGGTCTCCCGCATCTTGCTGTTGATTTCGTCAGGAGTCTTTAGAATGGATTCCACCGTTAATTGTCCGATTAAGCCGCGCAAATGGCCTTCCACCGAATGCAGGATAATCGTCTCGCGGTCTTCTTCCGGCCGGTCGATAAACTGCTCACTGGCAGTCAGAATAGCAGTAGGATCGCTTTTTATCTTAATCTGAGCCACCGCCTCCAGGTTGAGCTTGATGCCTTGCTTAGAGAACATCGCCTGCGCCGGGATGACGTCGAAGCTCATCAGCATCATGGAGATGGTCTTATTGTTCTGGAAGCCGGGGATGACGAATGTCCCGCCGCCCTGGACCACTCTTTTTCCGCCAAGGCCGTAGACGATCATCGCCTGATTGGGCGGAACCTTTTTATAAGCGTTCACGATACTGAACAAAGCCAGCAGGATAACAACAACAATTGCCGAGATTAAATAAAGAATAACCATTATGTTCGACTCTCCCCCGTGATTTATAATTGTCCGATTTCCCTCTCGAAGAGGGTGACTACCGCCATTCCTTTATCCACCTTCAAAATAATCACCCTGTCGCCTTTGGAGAGCAGTTGGCCGGATTCTGCTCTTACTCCAATGGAGCGCATGGTTCCGTGCAGTACATATTTCATTTCCCCGACCGCTCCATCTGCTGCAGGTATACTGATGTACCCGAGCTGCCCTACCTGCTCATAATCCCTTTCATTCATGCTGCTGTCATACCGGGTCATCACCCGGGCCAGCACCGCATACATCACACATCCCAGAAGTAGAGCGAGCACGGTACAAATCAGCACCACTGCGAGCATCCTCATTTCGCTGAACCGGGAAAGCACGTAACCTGTACCGCCCCAGACTGTGACAAACACCATCAGAGGGAGTATGGGCACAAAGCCCGGACCACCAGCATCGCCGCCGCCCGCATGCAGATGACCCGCCAGGCCATGCCCATGAAATCCGCCGCTGAGGAGGAGTATTAGTCCAACCCAGAAGCACACAATAAATACAGTAACGATAAGAATCCCCCCTTTGAAGCATTTTAAATAGGGCATTTTAAATAGGGCATTTAAAACAACGCTTAACCTATCTAATTATCGTTGTTATGAGATTTTTAGTCCCTTGTACAGACTGCTTTTCCTTCCTGCACACGCAGCAAAAAGACCACAGAAGCGGCAGGGCTCTCCGTGGTCGGTTAATCGATCATGGCGCTCATCCTCTCTCTTCGAGGCTTACGGGGTTAGCTGACGGATTCGGGCAGCGAGATTGCCCTACCCTGCCATAGCGCCTATTCAGCACGCGGCAAGGATTCACCCCATATATCATTGGTTCCCCCGTTCCCAATTACGGAATTCAGCCATATGAGAACAGTTAATTTACATTCGGTTGTTGATTTGAATCTTACGCCTGTGGCCATTTATTGTAAAACGCCCCGGATGACAAAAGAAGCCAAAAACGCCTTCCCTCCGCGAATGAAGGCGCATTCTTTGGTTTCGCCCTTAAGCGGCCGATGATTTGCTCGCGTTTGCTCCATTTCTCGCAAGCTGTCCCAATCGTCCAAAGCCAAGGCCGCACGCACTATAAACCTTAGGTGCTTACGGTGTCGGCAGTAGCCGGGTCAAAAAATCCGGAAACAAAGGCGACCGCTGCCACTTTTCCACAATCAGTCCGTCCTCTCCGCTGTTTAAGCGGGGAACGACAACGATACCAGAGACAGGCTTGCCCATAATCTGTTAAAGCAAGCCACCCATGACCAAAAAAAACAGAGCAGCGATCCCTCAATAACAGGAGAATCGCTGCTCTGCTCACTTTTTGTGGTTTTAAGAATGAAGAGAACTGCCTTCCGCCAAGAAAAACCACTTTTGGGACAGCCCCTTTTATCAACAGCCCCAAATTACACTTGTCCCTTTTTCTCAGAGAACCGGCATTAGTTAAGTGAATCCAACAGCGTCTTCAATTGCGGGTTGAGCTTCAGCGCATTCAGGATGATCTGTAGAGCTTCTGCGCGTGTGGCGTTGCTCTTAGCATCAAATTTCCCATCTGCTTTGCCGTTTATGATACCAGCTTGTGCTTCAGCTTTGATCTCGTTTGCTGCATAGGAACCCCTCAGGTCATTGAAATTGCCTTTGGTGGTGTCCTTCGATACGTTGTTAAGGTTTAAGATGCGGGACAAAAGGACAACCATTTCCTCGCGGGTGATTGTTTTATCTGGCTTGAACGTAACATCCTCGTAGCCGCTGATAACCCCTGCCTCTGCAAGCTTCTCGATTGCGCCTTTCGCCCAGTGATTGCCAACGTCCTTAAATGCAACACCAGTATTGTTGCCGCTTTTGATATCGAATACCCGACTCAGAATCACTGCAAATTCAGCGCGCGTGATCTCACCATCTGGCTTGAACGTACCATCGTTGTAACCTTCAATCACATGGAGCTTTACGAAAGTATCGATAGTTTTTTCGGCCCAGTGCCCTTTCGTATCAGCAAGTTCAACCTTAACATTAGATTTCTTAGCTTCCTCTACCTTGGACTCGAAAGCATTAACTAAGTTTATTACATTAATAATGCCGCTATTGAATACATCAACCGCTGGTTTCGTAGGTCCAGGTGTCACTGTTGGCGTTATACTATCCGCCGGCGGACCACCCTGTGATGGTTGCCTGGATACATCTTCCCGATTCACAGTTACCATATAAGTATTGCCAGTCCCGTCTGGGGCCATTACGCTAATCTGAATCAGGTTCGCGCCCACCTGTAAGTTGTTGGCTCTATACGTATACATATTGCCGGTTACGGAACTGTAAACGGCTCCCGAAACGGTAAACGTCGCATGGGAATGCGCTGTGGTAAAAGAAAGATTGAAGCTTGAAACGGAATTAGCTACATCATTCACGTTATATTTCAGAGTTGCTGCTGCAAATGCTGGTGTCAATGTCCCCTGATCCACTGACAAGCTGGACAACTGCGCATTTGATGACGTCCACTTCGCATAGAGGGTAACGTTGGCCGCACCCATTGCGAAACTGCCGCTAACCTTGTAATCCGTACCACTTCCGTCCGCCTTCGTGTTCCAGCCTGCGAACGTATAGCCCGTCTTCACAAGCGTTCCGGTGTTCCCCAGCACCGTCACCGTGTTCCCCTGCGGATAGCTGCTGCTGTCGGTCGGAACCGTACCGCCGGTGCTGCCGTTTCCGTTATACGTTACGGTGAAGGTCGGATTGGCCGTCCACTTCGCATAGAGGGTAGCACTGGCCGATCCCATGCTGAAAGTGGCATTCGCCGCGTAGTCGGTGCCGCTACCGTTAGCGGCAGTGTTCCAACCTGCGAACGTATAGCCCGTCTTCACCAGCGTTCCAGTGTTCCCCAGCACCGTCACCGTGTTCCCCTGCGGATAGCTGTTGCTGTCAGTCGGAACCGTACCGCCGGTGTTGCCGTTTCCGTTATACGTTACGGTGAAGGTCGGATTGGCTGTCCACTTCGCATAGAGGGTGGCATTCGCCGTGCCCATGCTGAAGGTGGCATTCGACGCGTAGTCGGTGCCGCTTCCGTCCGCCTTCGTGTTCCAGCCTGCGAACGTATAGCCCGTCTTCACCAGCGTTCCGCTGTTCCCCAGCACCGTCACGGTGTGCCCCTGCGGATAGCTGCTGCTGTCGGTCGGAACCGTACCGCCAGTGCTGCCGTTTCCGTTATACGTTACGGTGAAGGTCAGATTGGCTGTCCACTTCGCATAGAGGGTGGCATTCGACGATCCCATGCTGAAGGTGGTATTCACCGCGTAGTCGGTGCCACTTCCGTCCGCCTTTGTGTTCCAGCCTGCGAACGTATAGCCCGTCTTCACCAGCGCTCCGGTGTTCCCCAGCACCGTCACCGTGTTCCCCTGCTGATAGCTGTTGCTGTCGGCCGGAACCGTACCGCTGGTGTTGCCGTTTCCGTTATACGTTACGGTGAAGGTCGGATTGGCTGTCCACTTCGCATAGAGGGTGGCATTCGCCGATCCCATGCTGAAGGTGGCATTCGCCGCGTAGTCGGTGCCGCTTCCGTCCGCCTTCGTGTTCCATCCTGCGAACGTATAGCCTGTCTTCACCAGCGTTCCAGTGTTCCCCAGCACCGTCACCGTGTGCCCCTGCTGATAGCTGTTGCTGTCGGCCGGAACCGTACCGCCGGTGTTGCCGTTTCCGTTATACGTTATGGAGAAGGTCGGATTGGCTGTCCACTTCGCATAGAGTGTGGCATTGGCCGCACCCATGCTGAAGGTGGCATTCGCTGCATAGTCGGTGCCGCTTCCGTTAGCGGCAGTGTTCCAACCTGCGAATGTATAGCCTGTCTTCACCAGCGTTCCAGTGTTCCCTAGCACCGTCACTGCGCTCCCCTGCTGATAGCTGTTGCTGTCGATCGGAACCGTACCGCCGGTGTTGCCGTTTCCGTTATACGTTACGGTGTAGGTCGGATTGGCTGTCCACTTCGCATAGAGTGTGGCATTCGCCGATCCCATACTGAAGGTGGCATTCGCTGCGTAGTCGGTGCCGCTTCCGTTAGCGGCGGTGTTCCAGCCTGCGAACGTATAGCCCGTCTTCACCAGCGTTCCGCTGTTTCCCAGCACCGTCACTGTGTGCCCCTGCTGATAGCTGTTGCTGTCGGCCGGAACCGTACCGCCAGTGCTGCCGTTTCCGTGATACGTTACGGTGTAGGTCGGATTGGCCGTCCACTTCGCATAGAGGGTGGCATTCGCCGATCCCATGCTAAAGGTGGCATTCGTCGCATAGTCGGTGCCGCTTCCGTTAGCGGCGGTGTTCCAGCCTGCGAACGTATAGCCCGACTTCACCAGAGTTCCGCTGTTCCCTAGTACTGTCACGGTGTTGCCCTGCGGATAGCTGTTGCTGTCGGTCGGAACTGCACCGCCGGTGTTGCCGTTTCCGTTATACGTTACGGTGTAGGTCGGATTGGCTGTCCACTTCGCATAAAGAGTGGCATTCGCCGTGCCCATGCTGAAGGTGGAATTCGCTGCATAGTCGGTGCCGCTTCCGTTAGCGGCGGTGTTCCAGCCTGCGAACGTATACCCTGTCTTCACCAGGGTTCCAGTGTTCCCTAGCACCGTCACAATGTTGCCCTGCGGATAGCTGTTGTTGTCGGTCGGAACCGTACCGCCAGTGCTGCCGTTTCCGTTATACGTTACGGTGTAGGTCGGATTGGCCGTCCACTTCGCATAAAGAGTGGCATTCGCCGTGCCCATGCTGAAGGTGGAATTCGCTGTATAGTCGGTGCCGCTTCCGTTAGCGGCAGTGTTCCAGCCTGCGAACGTATAACCTGTCTTCACCAGCGTTCCGCTGTTCCCCAGCACCGTCACGGTGTGCCCCTGCGGATAGCTGCTGCTGTCGGTCGGAACCGTACCGCCAGTGCTGCCGTTTCCGTTATACGTTATGGAGAAGGTCGGATTGGCCGTCCACTTTGCATAGAGGGTGGCATTCGCCGTTCCCATGCTGAAGGTGGCATTCGCCGCGTAGTTGGTGCCGCTTCCGTTAGCGGCGGTGTTCCAGCCAGCGAACGTATAGCCCGTCTTCACCAGCGTTCCGCTGTTCCCTAGCACCGTCACTGTGTGCCCCTGCTGATAGCTGTTGCTGTCGGCCGGAATCGTACCGCCGGTGTTGCCGTTTCCGTTGTACGTTACGGTGAAGGTCGGATTGGCATTCACTGTAACCGTAATTGTCCTTGTCGCAGTTGACGTACCGTCACTAACTCGAATAGCAAAACTGTCAGTCCCTGCATATCCGCTGTTAGGTGTGTAGGTAATGGTTCCTCCTGGTGCAATATCAGTACTGCCACTGGCTGCTGTTGCGCTTAAGAAATTGAGTGTCCCATGATTTGGAGGCGTACTTTGTGACCATGTCTCTACCTGACTGGGATCAGTATCGCTTACATGAAGCAGACCTTTGATATCGGTTGCACTTGAATCTTGATTTACGATAAAACTGGTTGTTGCACCAATAAAAGCAGGTGCTGTGTTTGTGTTTCTGAAATTAACTGCATTGATATTGTCGATTCCAAAAGCCCCGGTAACTTGATAAGATCCATCGGTCTGGATACGAAATTTATCAATACCTACAAATTTAGTATTGGAAGATACATTAAAAGTAACAAGTTGTCCTCCAAGATATGCATCGGTTACAGTTAGAGACATGACTGCTCCAGGAACGGCTAAGCCATTTACATATCCTATGAGTTGAATAGTTCCACTTGTTCCCGCACTTACACCAGACATTGCAATATCTACGAACTGGAGATCAAATATTTGTCCGCTGTTTGAAGACACTTCCATATAGGATAATGGAGTTCCATCATTGGTCACTCCGCTTATAAGATTGGTTTGACCTGTTAGGTCTTGTGCACCAATGTAGCAATTTGTTGCGCTGCTTGACTTGAGCAGAAAATCATATCCATTAATATCAATAGCCATTAGTCCTGGACCAGTAGACGATCCAGATACGATGACCGGTCCACTAACTGAATTGAAATCTGTACTTCCGTTTACGGGAGTATTAGCACTTGCAATCATTAACGTGTTCGTTCCAAATACAAGAACCAATACGAGGATAAAAACCTTCTTTACTACGTTTACTTGCGAACTGAGAATTCTTGCTTTTCGCCTTAAACTATTAGTCATAATTACCTCCACTGAAGTTAGTCACAGTATCACCCATTCAACGGGTGGCTTGATTCCCACAAGATGATCTAGCCCTTCCCCCCCATATCTCTTCATGCTGTTAACAAGATAGATCAAGCCGGATAAATTCACTATACCTATTACGGAGTATCTTCCTTTAAAATAGAGCAAAAAGTATGGAATGAATGGATTTCCGAGGTGTCCGAGAATGAAAGTGATGTTAGTGCTATACTTCACAATTTGTGCAGAACAAGCGAATGGAAGGCACGTGAAGAAAGGCTTTTTTCGCGAATACCGGCAAATGCCTGACCGTCCGGGTTTTCCATTATTCACCTTACGAATGACGTTTTGGTCGGACTTGCACATGGAGCAGCATTGTTTATAGCTACGTGGAATAGCTTCGATGTGAAGTTCCTCGGCGAATGCTGTAAACTTCTTTCGTTCCATAAAAATGCTCCCCATACAGTAACAGGTTTTTATTATTTCACCTGTCTACTATATGGGGAGCATATCATTACGGGCCAGCCCTTTGTACACTTCTATTCCAGTTGTCCATTCCTTAGAGCTGTTCTCCGCTGCCCTCACGAGCCCGTTCTAACGCGGCAATGTCTAGCTTGCTCATCTGGAGCATGGCCTGCATGACTCTTTGTGCTTTGACAGGATCCGGATCACTCAGCAATCTCCCCGCTTCGATCGGAAAAATCTGCCAGGACAAACCGTATCTGTCTTTCAGCCAACCGCACGGCCCTTCTGAGCCGCCTTCGGACAGCTTGTCCCACAGCTCGTCGACCTCCTCCTGCCCTTCACAGTTCACCATCAGCGAGATCGCTTCCGTAAATTTGAACTCCGGGCCACCGTTGAGTGCAGTGTAGACCTGTCCGTCCAGTACAAACGTCACTGTCATCACCAATCCGGCAGGACGTCTGCCGCCTTCTCCATAATAAGAGGTATTCAAGATTCTGGAATTTTTAAAAATCGAGGTATAGTATTTCGCCGCTTCTTCCGCTTCCGTATCGAACCATAGATTCGTGACAATTTTCGGCATTACAGATCCCTCCTAAATGTTGTTGTGCAGTTAGAACGTTCTGCTGTTCTACATTCCGGCAACAGGTCTCACTTCGACACTGGTCCCCTCACCGAGCAGAATCGGACAGTCCTTCGCAAGCTGAACCGCTTCCTCCATATCCTCTGCGTTAACCAGGATATACCCGGCCATGGATTCTTTATGCTCGGTGTAGGGTCCATCCGTTGTTATGCCATGGGGCCGCAGAACTCTGCCTTCGGCGGATAGATGATTCCCGCCTGCTGCAAGTCTATCCTGTGCAGCAAGACTGCTAATCCATTCTCCCCACTGCTCCATGTAAGCTTGCATTTGCACCGGCGTCGGCTGCGCTTCTGGAGTGGTGATATCCATACGGAATACAAGCAGAAATGTGTTCATTGACTTGCCTCCTTGGCTTCTAGCCTTAGCTTCTAGCGTTCCCCATGACCCAAATCTTAAGACGCTCCCCTTCATTATAGAACAAAGGCTGACTTTCATTTCTTATGGATTGCTAAAATAACCCCGAAACCCTATAAGTTCTAACATAACAAAAAACGAATTGGCCTACTGGAAAGGGATGCAGGAACGTTCGACTCCACCATGTAAATCCATAACCGCATGAGATTGTGGATTTTTGCATTTCTTCCGTCTTAATCTTTAGAATTACATCTACAGGATCTTTACCCTTATACATATCGCTGACCTTTTCACCTCGCGGAGTATACGCTAAAAAGGAAAGGAGAGTCAAAAAGAAACGACCTCGCCGTCTTCAGGAACCCAAACGGAGCCCTCCAGATGTTGTTCCTTCAGAAACTTGGCAAGCTGATTTCGGCTCAATTTACTTTTTACGATAATTTCGAGTTAAAGGCACAGGTGAAAGTTCGCCCACATCACTCAACATCGGATCAATCAGTATACGTTTACCGTTTATGGTTAGAATTGATGTAGCGTGCCGGATATGTTGAACTGAAATGAGCATACTAGACAACTCCTCTAATTTAAATGCCGACCGGTCTATTTTGGAAATATCATATTAATTTCATAGTATATAGGAAGCCGTTTCCCTCGGATGGCTAAGAGGAAAATGATGACCATATGGAACAACATCAATCTCACCAAGATGTAATGGAGCAGAATAGCTTCTATCATGATCTCCCCAAATAACATGAAGCTTATACCTTGGTACTTTGGTGAAATCGCCTTGATAGTCTTTCGATAGAAAACGATTTAGCTGAAGAGTTGTATTTAAAATTCTAGGCGAAGTAAAGCTACTGCTTACTTTTGCAATATAATGTTTCGGAATGCTCTCCGTATTTTCAAACAGACCATAACCAATTAAATAACGTTCTATTGAATTAGCAGTTGCTAACTTCAATGCCCATTTGTTCATAAATTGAGGAACATTAAACGATTTAGAATTTCTTTTCGCAACAGGGGGCTGAAGTAAAGTAATAGTATTCTTCATATTTATGTACTCTCGCACTAATGCTTCCAGCAGAATAATTGCTCCGAAGGAATGGCCGATCCAATGTGCACCATCAGCAGCTTTTCCCAATAACTCTTTCACTAAATTCAAATAGAGATCTAGAAGATTTTTCTCTCGTTTAAAAGGGGAACGTCCTAAACCAGGAAGATCTGGAATCCATACGGGTTGACCAGTTTTTTCATGAAGCTCTAACCCTAAAGGAAATAAATCCTCTCCATCACTCAACAAACCGTGTAATAAAATAAATGGCTTACCCTCTCCTTGTATTTGATAAATCACAGTGTTTCCGATTAAGGTTCGTTCAAATGCATGATTATGCAGGTCATTTTGATTCATCAAGCGATAATCCAAATCCGCTACTACGACTGGAAAAAAATTCATAACCCCCGTCTTATTAAACCAATCTTCTCCCATGACTTTTTTCGATAAATCATTTGAAAACTTTCTATTTGTAATAAAGTTCAGTCCATCAGATGGAATTTGTGTTATTTTACTTATCCCACTTTTCATAAGTGCCTTCACGAAGCGAATGGGCACAGAGATTTTAGGTGCTGCCATATTCATACTTTCTGACATAACGCCTAATAATTCAGATAGATCCGGATCAAGCTGTTTGTCTTGAACAAGTGTATATGTTTGAATAGACGATTGCTCCAGCTTAAAAACCTGAACAATAAACTTCGCTAGCTCATCGTTTGAAATAAGAGGTAATTTATACCCCTTGCCTCCAGGAATAAATGGCATCAGCCCTCTTCGCATACTCGCCACAAGCAAGCCTAAGCCTGCTAATTGCTCCGTACTCCCTGTTTTACTGCTGCCGACTACAGTTGGTGGATTAATCACAGAAAGCGGATAGCCTATTGCGGATGCCTGCTGTCGAATATAAAGATCTGCTAAAAATTTTGTTCTTTCATAAGGATTTTTTATTTTCAAATAGTCGTGACCCTCTTTAAACACATCAATCGCAACCTTGCTATTCTTATCATCAAAGGGGGTCATATATCCAACTACATGAATAAATTGCTGCAAACCCTTCAATTGATGGATACTTTTAGCGAATTCACTGATATGCTTGGCACCGTTTAAAAATACAGATGTTGCCTCTTGCTTTGTCGCTTGAATATCCATTTGTCCACCTGCGTGAATAATAACATCCGTGTTCAATACCCTACCCTTATCTTCATCACTTAAACCTAAATCTGTTTTTGTCAAATCACCTTCAATAAAGTGCATGGCTGCCTCGTTTAAAATACCTTTTTCTTGAAAAGCACGTGTTGCTTTACTTTTCGACCTCACTAAAAGAAAAATCATAACATCCTCTTTAAGAAGCTCCTCCACTAATTGCCTCCCAATAAAGCCTGTTCCACCTGTTAAAAATATTGTCCTCACATCATCCGCTCTCCTTTTTAGTACTGCGTAGTACTAATTTTGTGTAAAAAAAATGCTTCTCTTATCGAAGCAAGTTGAAAAATTGGTTGGCTGTTTTCGTGATAACAGTTGCATCCTTCAATATTTCTGAAAGAAACAGCGCTCCTTCAAGATTCGTTATAAAAAGTGCCGCTACCTCGTCAATATGAATCGTATTTCTAAACTCTCCTTTTTCTACTCCTTGTTTTAGTAATAAAGAGACTTTCATTTGTAATCCTGTAAAAAAGAGACCTATTTTTTCTTTTATGTGTGTAGCTTGTGCCGGACTTTGAATATAAAGAGTAATAAATGGACAACCACCCTTATACTCTCTTGACTGAACTCCCTGCGATAACTGCTTTAAAAACATCTGGACACGATCTTCAACTGATAATTGGTTCTGAGAAAGTATTTGATCCATTGCACGCTGATACGTTTCAATCCAATAATCAACGACCCCTGCTAACAATTCTTCCTTATCAGAAAAGTGATAATACACATTAGATTTTGATACTTTGCTTACACGCACTAATTCATCCATACTTGTATAAGCAAATCCTTTTTCTAAAAATAATGTTGCCGCTACTTCAATCACACGTTTTTGATTCATAGTTTTTCCCTTTGTCATAACTAGAACTATACAGTACTAATTCAAATGTTGCAAGTGAGAAGATAGTGCAACTGAAATTTCATGTTTCTTGAACATGTCAACTTTGAAAAAAAAGGTTAGGGATCAGGGCCAGAGAGGATAAGTAAGCAAGCTTAGGCCACCTCCCCAAACAAAAGGGGCTGTATCAGCAGGGGCACTGGCAAGCCGCAGCGCTGCTATATAAGAATGTGAGTGCCAGTGAGAAATATCAGAATTCGGAGCGGCTGGCGTTATGTCAATACCGCCTATTTAAAATTGCCCTGGGTGACGATCAGAGCATTAATTCGCGGGAGGCAATCCTCTTTGAGTGTTACATAGATCGCCTGGATGAGGCTGATCAATTAGATGGAATAATAGACCTGCTGAATGTCTATTATTCCTTGCAGCAGTGGCCTAAAGTGGAGGAACTCGCACAGAAGATGCTCCGACTGGCTACACTCCGTTATAATCTACAGCGCCAGTCGAATCGTAAACAAGACAACGGAAAAATGCCTCAAAGACCGCTATACCTATATATTCTAAACGCCTATCTCTTTCTCTCAAGTATTTGCATGGAATATGGGGACTATAAGTCTGCGATAGAGCGCGTGCCACTCTATATGGACGGAAGCTGGATACAGGAAGATCATGAAGAAGTGCAACGGACATTAGCCCAGTTCCGGGAGTGGGGTACGGCAAACATCTATTTGTATCGCGTGCTGGACGGACAACTGGAAGTACTAGCTGACTATGTGGAATATATCTCAACACAACCGGACGAGATATTTACGGCGGTGTACCATATTATCAAATCAGCTAACCGGTACGATTGGAATGTAGATCACATTCTGGAGCGCTTCTCTGCCTACATCCCTTACCGATCCTACAGATCGGAATTTGGTGAATACAATCAGCAGATTATGGCAGACAAACACGCCAGATTTCTTGCTGAACTGGCCGCCTATTACTTACATAATAAGCGAAATGAAGGAATTACCTTCGTACTACAAAGTTTGGAATCATCTGCTAAGATTAATAATGAGAGTATAGCAATCACTTGTGTCGATCTGTTTGAACAATATCGGTATGCAGCAAGAGAAGAAGAAATGGATAGATACAAACTTCTGATCAGAGAGGTGCGGAATTCAAATGCCAAGAAAATTCATCAAGCTTCTAGTTTTATGTAGTTTGGTCGCTGTAATTATTTTTCCTGCAGGAAACATCGGAATCGTAGCAGATAGTACTCAAGCGTTGATCCAAACCATGTCACATGGTATCGGCGGTAGTTAAATCTCATTATCACCGAAAGTCCACTGGCTAACCAACCGACGTTCTCGATTTTTTCGAGAGCGTTTTTCATTTTCTTCCTTATAGCTATAAGCTTTCCTGAACCTCCAGTTGAACTGGGGAGTGCTTATACAAAAAGTCCGGGCAACTTCGCCCGGACTTCATAGTTAAATCTATATGATAATTATTTGCTGTCCATCCATTGAAAATGGAAGCTCCCCGGCTGATCCAGCCGTTCAAAGGTATGGGCTCCGAAATAATCTCTTTGGGCCTGCAGCAGGTTAGCCGGGAGACGTTCCGAACGGTAGCTGTCATAATAGGCCAGGCCGGAGGCAAAGGCCGGAACCGGAATCCCTCTTTTAACGGCAATCGCAACCACATCTCTCCAGGCTTCCTGGTAGTTGTGAACAACGCCGCTGAAATACTCATCCAGGAAAAGGTTTTTCAGCTCAGGGTCGCGGTCATAGGCGTCCTTGATATTCTGGAGGAAGCCTGCACGGATGATGCAGCCTCCACGGAAGATCATCGCAATACTGCCATAGCTCAGGTTCCAGTTATATTCGTCCGAAGCCACTCTCATCTGGGCAAAGCCCTGGGCGTAGGAAGCGATTTTGCTGGCATACAGTGCTTTGCGGACCGCTTCGATGAATTCCTTGGCATCGCCGTCATAACCCTTGACCTCAGGGCCCTTCAGACGTTTGCTTGCAGCCACGCGTTCTTCCTTCATCGCCGAGATGAACCGTGCAAAGACGGATTCAGTAATGATAGACAACGGAACGCCCAAATCGAGGGCATTTTGACTTGTCCATTTGCCTGTTCCCTTTTGTCCGGCGGAATCCAGGATGACATCGACCATCGGCTTGCCTGTATCCGGGTCAGCCTTGGCGAAAATGTCGGCTGTGATCTCGATGAGATAGCTGTTTAGCTCCCCGCGGTTCCACTCTGAGAAAATCTCATGTAACTCATGGGTGTCCAGGCCCAATACATCCTTCAGCAGCTGATACGCTTCGCCAATAAGCTGCATATCGCCGTATTCGATGCCGTTATGCACCATTTTGACATAGTGTCCTGCGCCGTCTTCCCCGATGTAGGTTGAACAAGGATCTCCGTCCACTTTGGCGGAAATGGCTGTCAGGATCGGCTCCACCAGCTCGTAGGCATCCTTTTGTCCGCCCGGCATAATCGCCGGTCCCTTCAGCGCTCCTTCTTCACCGCCGGATACCCCTGCGCCGATAAACCGGAAGCCTTGGGCCTGCAGCTCCTTATTCCGTCTTTGCGTATCCGGGAAAAAAGCATTCCCGCCGTCAATCAGGATATCCCCTGGAGACAAATGCGGCACCAGTTGCTGAATCGTATCATCTGTCGGTTTGCCGGCCTTGACCATGATCATGATTTTGCGCGGCGTCTCCAGTGATTCGACAAACTCTTCGATGCTGTAAGCACCGGCGAAGTTTTTACCTGCTGCTTCTGCAAGCAGCTCATCCGTTTTCTCCCGGGAACGGTTGTACAGGGCCACCGAGAACCCTTTGCTCTCCATATTCAAGGCCAGATTCTTGCCCATAACGGCCAAGCCGACCACACCAATCTGCTGTTTACTCATCGTTAATAGACCTCCCTTTATATGTGCTGAGCCAAGAATATGATCAAGGGGCTTACGCTGTGACTGCGGAGAATGTTTGGACTTCCGGCCGCTGTTGTCTGCAGATTTCTAGATTTAAACTGCTCTTCGCAGTGGAAATCCGCAGACAAAGGCGGTCGCTTTCGCTCCTCCAGTTCCAAACTTCCCCTCCGTCACTTCAGCCCCTTAATCATTCTTTGATTACTTTATTAACCGTATTAGACCTGCGGAGCCTTTTTCCAGTCGGCGGCGAACTTCTCCAGCCCCTGATCGGTCAGCGGATGCTTGGAGATTTGCTCAATGACACTGAACGGAATGGTGGCAATATGTGCACCAGCCATCGCTACGCGAGTCACATGGTCTGGATGGCGGACCGAAGCGGCGATAATTTGCGCGCCTAAGTTATGAATACGGAACAGCTCGGCGACTTTCACGATCAATTGGACTCCATCCTCCGAAATATCATCCAGGCGGCCCAGGAATGGTGATACATAGGTGGCTCCTGCACGGGCAGCCAGCAGCGCCTGGTTCACAGTGAAGATCAGGGTTACATTGGTTTTTACGCCTTTTTTGGTGAGGTAGCGGCAGGCTTCCAGACCTGCGAGTGTCATCGGGAGCTTGATGGTAATGTTTTTATCATAATCGTTGATCTTGATCAGCTCGTTAGCCTGTGCAATCATATCTTCTGCAGTAACGGCATCCGGTGTAACTTCGGCCGATACAGATTCCACCTCAGGCACAGTGCGCAGGATTTCTGCAATGCGGTCTTCGAATTTCACGCCTTCTTTAGCGACCAGGGATGGGTTCGTGGTGACACCGGACAGGACACCGATTTGGTATGCTTTTTTGATGTCTTCCACATTTGCCGTATCAATAAAAAATTTCATATTCATAAACCTCCATTTTTAGTTGAATTAATTACTGTATTAAAAATTTGAAGCATCAGGCAATGGCAATTCCATTTCTTCTTCAATTGCAGAATCGAGCCACCAGTGATGTCCATCCTTGGCCAGTAGCTGATCCGATTCAGCTGGTCCGAACGTGCCCGCAGCATACGGATAAAGAGGAACGCTATTCTTTGCAAAGGCATTCAAGATCGGCTGCACCCATTTCCAGGACAGCTCCACCTCATTCCAATGCGCAAAGAACGATGGATCTCCATTCAAAGCATCATAAATCAGGTTCTCATAAGCCTCCGGCACTTCAATAGAGCTGGTATGAAAGTCAATGTGCATCGCCTTGAACTTCCCTTTGTGCCGGGGATCTCTTGCCTTGAGCTGCAGGGTAATGCCTTCGTTCGGGCTGATCTCGAACACCAGAAGATTGGGGATATCATCCTCGGCGGCGGACGAGTTCTGCTTGAGGGGCTCTTTGAACTCAATCACAATACGCGTCGATTTCTCTTTCATTCTTTTCCCGGTCCGGATATAGAAAGGAACACCCTTCCAGAAAGGATCATCGATCTGCAGTCTGGCTGCAATAAAAGTATCGTTCTTAGATCCTGCTGTAATTCCCGGTTCAGACGTATAGCCTGGGGCTGGTTTACCCTGGATATAGCCTGCACTGTACTGCCCACGGATCACATTGAACTGGACATCCGCTTCTTCCAGCGGCTCCAAAGCTTCCATAACCTCTTTCTTCTTGAAGCGGACTTCTTCGGCAGAGCTGTCCTTCGGCAAACGGATGGCCAGCATCATGAGCAGCTGAAGCATATGATTCTGGAACATGTCTCTGAGCGCACCCACATGATCGTAATAGCCCGCTCTTTCCTCCACGCCCACAGTTTCCGCTGCGGTAATCTGCACATTGGCGATGTAGCGGTTGTTCCACAGTGCATGAAGCACCGGATTCGTCTGCTGGAACACATCCAGCTCCTGCACCATCGGTTTGCCGAGGTAATGGTCGATCCGGAAAATTTCATCCTCTGAAAAAGCTTCGCTCAGCTTCAAATTCAGCTCCTGCGCAGACTGCAGATCATGGCCGAAGGGCTTCTCGATCACGAGACGTTTCCAGCCTTTGGCGGCACCCAGACCACTTTCTTTAATATTTAAGGCAATCGGTTCAAAAAACTCAGGACCAACGGACAAATAGAACATCCGGTTAGGGGATTTCCCCATGCCCTCTTCCTGCTGTTCAACGCGCTGCAAGAGCTTGAGATAATCCTCTGTGTGCCCTACATCCAGCACATTATATCGGAAGGCCTTCAGGAAGCTGCGTACGGACGCAGAATCATTTACTTCCCGCCGGGAAAAGTCCCGGATCGACCGCTCCACCATAGCCTGAAAGGCTTCATCAGCCACTTCTCTTCTGCCAAGACCAATCACAGAGAATGAATGGTGCAGCTTGTGATCGAGATACAGATTATACAGCGCAGGGTAGATTTTTCTTCTGGCTAAATCTCCTGTCGCTCCAAACAAAACAAATGTGGTTGCCTCCATCTCCATTCTCCTTCTGCTCTGGTTTATCTTTCCTGGTTACACTATAATACAAATACGACCTATACAAGTAATTAATATATTTCACAGGAGCTATAGACCATGTCTATGAACAATTTTGAACTGTACAAGGTTTTTTACTGGGCAGCCAAAACCGGAAGCCTGACCCAAGCCGCCAAATCCCTGTATATTACCCAGCCGAGCGTCAGCCATGCCATTAAGCAATTGGAGGACAGCTTTGGCCTGACCCTGTTTACCCGGAATTCCAAAGGTGTCGCCCTGACACCGGAAGGAGCCACCCTGTACTCGTATATTGAGCAGTCGCACATCCTGATCACCCAGGCGGAGAAGAAGATGACCGAGCTCAAAAACCTCGACAATGGAGAGCTGCGGATTGGCGGCAGCGACTCCCTGTTCAAGCATTATCTGCTGCCCTTCATCGAAATCTTTCATCAGCGCTACCCCGGCATCCGGCTGCATCTGATCCACGGAACCACACCGGAAGTCATCTCCTACTTAAAAGAAGGGCTCGTTGATCTGGGCGTGGTTCGCATGCCCATCACCGATCCCCAGCTTGAGGTGCGGCAGGGGCTACAACTGCAGGACTGCTTCATCGCGGGCTGCCATTATGCCGAGTTGAACCAGAGGGTACTCTCTATCAAGGAGCTGCTTCAGTATCCCATCATCCTCTTCTCCCGCAGCAGCCGGGCACGAATGGCGATCACGGACTTGTTCCAGGGGTACGGCTATGATCTGAAGCCTGAATTTGAGGTCGGCAGCGTTGGCCTGTTGATCGAATTCGCCCGCAAAGGGCTCGGCATCTCCTTCGTCACCCGTGAATTCGTGTCCAAGGAGCTGGAAGAAGGCTCTCTTTTCGAGATTAAGCTCGACGTGCAGCTGCCCCCTGCCCAGGTGGGCATGATGACGATGCGCAACATGCCGCTAACGACGGCGGCGAGCAAGTTCATTGAGCTTACGAAGTAGGAAGACTGGGGCAGGAACGAAAACGCCTCTTGGGGCTTCAACAACGGCATTTCTGCCGTTATTCCTCTGCAAACCCGCCCCTGGGGCTTCAACAACGGCATTTCTGCCGTTATTCCACCGCAAACCCGCCCCTGGGACTTCAACAACGGCATTTCTGCCGTTATTCCACCTCAAACCCGCCCCTGGGGCTTCAACAACGGCATTTCTGCCGTTGTTCCCGTACGATTTCATCCTTGGACGATGAACCAGAACGAAAGAACATCATCCTTCCCTAAAAGACTCTCAAAACCCGGTTCCTTCAATGTGCGCTCTTGGAAAAGCTGCCGCTTACGAAGCAGACGAAACACTCCTTCCAATTTCTTTGCAGTGTGAACAATATGGGAAAAATGTATTTTTTAATTGAAAATTACAAACAAGTGTTCTATGCTAAGGATCTACATTAATGGGGAAGGTGAATCAAGGGGATGAATATTATGAATCCATTTGAACATTGTCCAATCTATGAAACCGATCATTTAGTATTCACAAAAGTTAAAGAAGAAGATGCAAAAGAACTTTTTGAATGTTATTCCGACCCGATAACGAAAGGTCATATGAATAATGATAATTGTGGTGGCGAATGGGATTGTCCCAGTATAGATCATGTTAGACAAGCGATTAATGCATG
Organism: Paenibacillus sp. 22594; assembly: GCF_052044425.1. Classification (NCBI taxonomy): domain Bacteria; kingdom Bacillati; phylum Bacillota; class Bacilli; order Caryophanales; family Paenibacillaceae; genus Paenibacillus; species Paenibacillus sp. 22594. The sequence goes on along the minus strand of NZ_JBQENA010000010.1, from coordinate 150,943 downwards.
GAATAAAGAATTCGACGCCGGATTTTTTATTCGATGGAGTGTCCGTTACAAACAGCTGCATAAAATAATTGGAACCATTGAAATAGCACCTATCCCTAATACAACAAGGTTTCTGGATGGTGTATGCCAATCAGGCATTCTAAGAATTGACATGATTTCATCCTTTGAGGATCGGGCCATTTTTTCCGGGATTCTACAAATAGTAACTGATCATTTTTACATGGATTTTGGGATAAAAAATATTATTACGAAAGCCACAACAGCTGATATTCAAAGAATTCAAGCCTTAGAGGAGAATCATTTCATAAAAATAGAAAATAACACCTTTGTACCTTTTGATGATTATTATCTAAAAAAGTATAGTGATTAATATCAGCATAATAGAAATCGGCATTCAAACTTTGATCAGTTTGAATGCCGATTTTAATATCAAGCGCCTCCCACATTATTTCAACGGAATAGAATAAAACAACCGGCTGCCCTTGTTGTTGATATACCACACAATTTTATCACCAACCAGAATAGGATTGGTCTCCGATAAGGCGAAATGCGCGAGGGTCTGAACGCCTCCTGTGGCCTGCCCGCTTTCATCAATATATACATATTTCAGGTCGCCAGGATTCCCTTTCTTATCGAATTCCTGCCACAGCACCATCAGCCTGTCATCCGAGATTTTAACTAATTTAGGAATGGATGCGATCTTGTCTGTTCCAACATACTTAGCCAAAGTGATGTGCTGGACAGAAGCGCTGGACATACTGGACTTGGGCAGCACACTAAGCAGGATATCCCGCTGGTCTGTTTCCAGACCTACCATCTCATATGAGGTATATTCCGTAACAGCTGAATGGTCCACACTGTTCATGGCGACGATATAACTGCCCGAAGACATTTCAAATCCGCCGATAGAAACACCGGTAGCATTCGCTCCAATCGCACCCGGAATTGCAAACAAATCCACCTTACTGTAGCTGTTCCCGTCCCCTTTACTCAGCACGACCGAGCGGGGATAGGCGTCCCCATGATCCACAAGTACCTGAGCACTGCCGTCGAACAACACATATTGATCGAAGGAATGGCTGACATGATTTTTCTGGAATCTCCCCAGATCATTGGTCACCTTCATGGTTGAGGTATTTACCATAATCGTAAGCTGGGATTGATGATTTAATCCATCGGGTGTGGTGTATCTTTTACGTGCAGTGTGTAGCACCAGGGTATCTCCATACTCTGCCATCCGGCCGGAACCTGCTTCAAAAGGTTCTATCGTATAGCTCTCCCCGCCTTTAACAGAGACACTGTCGATCCGGTTGAAGCTTTTATCATACCGGACAATACGAATCACTTCTTTATCGTTGTTCTCCTCCGTATTCTCTTGCCCAAAAACGATATAGTTATATTTCCCGCCGCTATAAAAACCCCCGAACAGCGGAAGCTCGTAATCCAGCTTGTTGCTGGCAATCAACTCATATTTCTCATTATAGGTTTCAATCGTAATCTCTTTATTCGCCTCTATGACACTCACCGTCTGATCCTGATTATTGACCAGGTAGGAGGTGACCGGACTTTTCCATCTCGGGAAATCAGAAGTTTCTCCGTTATCCTTGGCCCCAAACGCTGTCTTCACCCGATAAGCGTTGTCAGGAAGCTTCGAGAATACCGATATTTGATTGGCTTGGTTATCGTATTCAATATCAAATGGAATCTTGCCCGACAAATCTCTTAATTGAAAATAATTACTGCCGTCTATCGTATAGGCTGTAATCTGTTGCTGCTTTCCATCGACCAGGATCTTGGACGTGGAGAGTGAGGCTATGTATTTTTTACTGCGGCTGTAATAGGTGCTGTTGGGTGACGCTTCAGGCGTATAGGCTTGTCCTGTTATAATCTCTACTGCGTTCTGCTGTTTGTTCCAAGTCACATCGAACTTACTGGCTGTTCCCGATAATTGCTTCGCAATATCCCGCAGACTGTAATAATTGCTGCCCGCTATGTTGAAGCCGTACAGTGACTGTTCCTCTCCATTAAAGTATGTCTTGCTGTCTGTCAGCACAGCCTGGGCAGTATTGCCGGCAGACGCTGGCCTGCTTAGTAGTGGTACAAGCAATAAAAGGACCAGCAGTAACTTCATCAACCTTCTCATTCTTCATTTCCTCCATTACTTCATTCAAAGTACAGAAGCCGCTTGGGCTTCATATAGTCTTTATCGGTTATCCGGCAGCATCTAATCACCCCACCCCGGAGCCCTCCACCCTTGACAAATCAGGTCTACTCCAATAAACTCCTAGTCAAAGGTCTATTGCAATAAACTTAAGGCTTGAGGTGAGAGGAAATGGAGCCGTATAAACTGTTTGATGCGGAATATAAATTTGTATCACTCATTTGGGAGCACGAACCGGTGAATTCAACTGAACTGGTGAAGCTGTGCCAAGGCGAATTAGGCTGGAAAAAATCCACGACCTATACCGTGCTAAGGAAGCTGTGTGAACGCGGGGTTCTGCAAAATGAAAAGACTATAGTGACAGCCCTGATCAAACGCGGGGATGCCCAAAGATATGAGAGTGAAGCCCTGCTCGACAAAGCCTTTGACGGCTCATTGCCGAAGTTCCTAACCGCTTTCTTGGGCAACCGCCGGATCACCCCCACAGAAGCAGAGCAGCTCAAACGCATCATTGAGGAGGCAACCCAATGATCGCATGGTTCACCGCCATCCTGAATATGAGCATTACCGCCAGTTATGTCGCCGTGGCCGTGATCATCGTCCGCCTGTTTTTGCGTAAAGCCCCCAAAACCTTTTCCTATGTATTATGGGCGGCTGTGCTCATAAGGCTGATACTCCCTTTTAGCTATAGTTCCGGCCTCAGCCTCCTAAGCTTTCTGGTACCTAATGTTCAGACGGGAAGCGGAGCGATGGAATATGTCTCAGGTCAGATCGGCCTAATGAATACCCCTATGGTCAACATCGGGACCGATATCGTCAACCAAGTAGTTAATGCTTCGCTGCCCCCTGCCACCCCTTCCGGAAGTGTGAATTCCATGCAAATCATTATGGAGCTTGCCGCCATAGTCTGGCTGATTGGCATCGTGCTGCTGCTGGGCTACAGTGTAATTTCCTACCTTAAACTCTTGGACAGAGTGAGAACGGCTACGCTTGTGGATGGATATGTTTTTGAATCGGATCGGGTCACTACACCTTTTGTCTATGGCTTCATCCGGCCCAGAATCGTGATTCCAGTTGGCCTCAGGGACAACGAACTGACTTATATCCTGGAGCATGAGCTGACGCATATCCGTAGACGGGATTATCTGATTAAGCCGTTTGCGTTCCTGGTGCTTACTCTTCACTGGTTCAATCCGCTGATGTGGATCTCTTTCATGTTGATGAGCAAGGATATGGAGATGTCCTGCGACGAAAGTGTGCTGCGCAAACTGGGTAATGGGGCAAAAGCCGGTTATTCCCGCTCGCTGCTGGCATTTTCCGTAAAACGGGGGCGTCCGCTGTCCGGCAGTCCGCTTGCTTTTGGCGAGAGCAGCATTCATGCCAGAATTAATAATATCCTGAACTATAAAAAGCCAAAGGTTGGAGCGGTTGCCGCAGCCTGTGTGGTATCACTGGTCTTCATGGTAGGGTTTACCGCCAACCCGGCCGGCAAGCAGGAAGGTTCAGTGGATCAGCCGGGCAAGCTTGCTTCCGTCTGGGCGAATGCCCTCGTCTCCCGTGACGGTCACCCCCGCTACGAGATGATGTCGGCCGCCATGAAGGAGCAATTCAAGCAAGAGCAAATCGCAAGAAGCGGCCAGGACTGGAATTACAACATCGGCGCGTCCAGCCCTTGGGTAGTCGATTACAAAATTCACATTGAGGGCCACACCGCCCGCATCACTTACCTCACCCAAACCAGCGAGCCAGCCCATTACCAAACGGAAGAGAGCCTTACCTTTACGGTTGAGGACGGGAAACTCGTGGTTGCAGAGTATCACACGGTTTATGAGGATAGGCCTTTTAGTACGGAAGCAAGTATCTCTGCCTTTAACTCCTGGGTTAAGGGCTGATTGTGAAATATCAAAGCACTTGGATTGATCTCCACCTCCTTGCCTTCCTCAGCCATCTTTTCAGCCATATAGAGCAGCCCATTTAATGGACTCGTTGATTCATTCAACAGATGTATCGTTAGTTCGTCTAATAACTGCTGTTCATGGACAGATTGGAACTGCAGCAACCCGTGAGTGCTCCGGAGCTGTGATTCATAATCACTATAGTTCTCAATGACATCCCAGCCGGGCCATGTACTCTGAAGCTGCCTGGATAAGTCGGAAATCACATCAGCATGCCAAAATTCCAATCGTTTCTGCGGAATATCCAGATGGAAGCCACCCAGAGGAAAGTCTTTCTTCCATTCGCTAAGCGTAAGCTTGGGATAGCCATATGCTTTATTGATCTTCTGGACCATTTCAGGGCCATGAAATAAATACTCATCAATCCCTCCCCCTAAGGGGAACATTAGCATTTCATTTGCAGAGAAGCTTACACTGGCTATGGTTTCAACCCAGTCCCGATATTCAGGAGGTGCTAAACTTATATCTTTTAAATCATCCTCATGATCGGTTAGCACCTTTTCCTTGGGGTAGCCTACATAAGAGGCAATATCGGCAATGCCGCCGGAAGCCCATTCCACTTCCCAACCCGCCCACGTCTTCCCCAAAAGCTGTAAATATAGATTTCGAAGCGGAATGTCAAACCTTATATCTTCACCCCCGTAGAGTAACAATTTCTTCTTGTCTACATCAAGAACCGCACCGCCTTCAGCCCATATATCATTGAGCCACCCGGATTCATCTACCTTAGTCTGCATTGCAATAAATGGGGTAGCATACTCCGGCCCCCAGAACAGGTCACGTGGCAGCGTATTCGCACACCAATGGCTATAATACAACTCATAAGTTCGATTCCTGACAATGACGAGATTTGCCCTTTGACCCACTTGTATCCTCCGTTCAAAATAAATACTAATACCTAGCCCATACCACTGTTAATTTGAACCCTAACCGTCTTTCCATCTCTGGAATCAAAGACATGAATATCGTAAGTGATCGCGTGGTCATCCAGAAGACTTCTCAGATTCTGAATCATGTGCGCAGCCGGTATCAATGTATAGTTCTCCTCAGGGATCAGCCTTATGATGTTCTCGGACATTTGATGCTCCCTTCGTTCAAGCCATATGATTTCTTACTAATAAGTCTTTTCCATAGGTTGCGTAGGAATTTAAGAAGCTGTTATCAATATGAAGATGCTTATTGGCCCCCATATAGTCACTTCCTGGAATTTTGGGTTCGAAGTCTTGGGTGATGTAGTACAAGTTAAAATAGACCCGATCATCATCCTCAAAAATACCAGAAATCCAACTTCGCCTTCCCTTTCCCGCTTCAATCACAAACATACTTTTCCTCCCTTCTGCCCTAATTTATCACACGCCCCCTCCGCTGGAAAACAAAAAAACACGCCGGTCACATTTCATCAGCTTCTGAGCACCTGATTAAACGGTTCGGCATGTTCTCTCACACTTTTGATATTTCTTCAGGAAATCCGCACGTGTCGGGGTAAATGCTTCAAGTATGTACTGTAGAAACTCTACTGCTGCTCTCTTTGCCTCTCGATCATCCCCAGGTATCGGTCCAATTGCTGTTCCTCGAGCAAGGCGATCATGTCAGCAAATGGCTCCAGATCGCGATGTACGGCGTAGGCTTCCAGTGCATTAAAATAATCCAGTCTGCTTTCTTTGGCTATCGAGATGGGTAAAAAACCATTCGCCAGCAACTGGTAGTTCATAATCAGCCGCGAGGTTCTCCCATTCCCATCCGCAAACGGATGGATACGCACAAATTCCGCATGCGTCCACGCCGCAAGCTCAATAACGTTAGTGGACTTTTTATCAGACACATCAGCATAAAAGTTGTGCACCTGACGGTACATCTCATTAGGTACAGGTGGTGTATGCGCTGCTCCAGAGATATACACCTCAACATTGCGGTAGATGCCACCCACCATAATGTTCTCCATCAGAATGGCATGAATGTCCTTGATGATGTTCTCATCCAGCAGAAGCCCCTGTTCGATACAGGCCTTTACATGCTGATAGGCTTTGTTATGGTTAATGACCTCGTAAATTTCCCGCAGTTGCTTGCCGCCTACAGACAGCCCTTCCTCCAGTACTACCTTGGTTTCTAGAAGAGTAAGGGTATTGCCTTCAATCGCTGTGGAGTTATGCGTATATTCCAGCTCAAACGCCTGTACATAACTGTTGACGGTTACATCCGGGAGTGTATCTTTGGTCTGCTCGTACAAGGCTTTTTTACGCAGGATTTCAGAATAGTCCACACGGCTCACTCCTCTGTTAGGTATTAACTCAGTGTCACCCGATAATCTTGACCGCATTCTCTTTAATCTGTGTAACCATCTCTACAAGTCTTCTCTGCTTCGTTCCATCAAACAGCTTAACAAAGCTCTGGGGTTTGTCAAAAGGCGGCTTAATCAGCTCGGATACATTGTCAATATAACCATTCTGCACAACGTAATCGATAACCTTTTTGACAAATACGATCTGTCCCTGACTCAGCGACTGGTCATTGATGAATTCTGAGAATGCAGCCGTGGCTGCCTCATATTCCAGCTTGGCAATTTTGCGCACCAGCAGCCCGAATGGAGTATCCTTGAACTCCCGCTTATAGTCCTCCGCCGTACCAAGCTCGCCTGTAAAGATCTTCTCCAAGGCTTCATAGTCCAGCACCGTTAACGGGATATTATTGCGGAGCTTGTGAATGACAAGATTGTCCCGGTTCTTCTCGATATAGCGGTTAACCTTAAGCTTATAATCCTCGAAAGTATAGGCCTCATACATGGCTTTTCCTTCGTGAACTTCAAGAACCTCATCAGCAAGGTTGGTATAAATCGGATTCTTGCCGCCTTCATCCACAATGAATTTAATCAGACTGCGCAGCTCTTTACGGACTTGTTCGAAATTCAGCAGATTCGCGCTATCCCAGAACTCATCCGTTCCTATTGTCTGGATCAGCGTAATCTTGTCTCTAACCTGCGGAATGGTTGCACGCTGCAACAGGGTCGTAGCTACATCAATCAGCTGTTTCTTCGACTTTTTGTATTGCGGCGATTCCTCGGCCTGGGCAAGCATTAAGCTGTACATCAAATTATCAAAACGTTTAGCGTGCTCATCCGCATCCTCCATGTAAACAATAGGAGCCACATATTTGATCAGATTGGATTGATCCTGTTCCAGCAGACAGACAAAAGCCGCTTGATGCTTATACTTCTCTATATGCTGTAATTGCAGCTTCACCGATGCCAATTCGGTATTTAGGGCCTGAATTTGCCCGATTACGCTCTCTATCAGCTCTGTACGAATCAATTGATAGGGTTCATCTATGAAGACGGACTGCTGTAAATGCTGGATTAACCGGACCCGCTTTGCAAAGATCGCTTCGGACAAGCTGTAGGCTTCATTCCCCTGCAAACCCTCCTTATTCTGACGGAAGAATTCGAAGTTGCCCAGATAATCAAAAATGACAAAACGAGTCTTGTCCTCTCCTTCTCCAAACAGATCCTTACACAGTCTTGTCCCGCGGCCAATCATTTGCCAGAACTTGGTCTTAGAACGAATCCGCTTGAAAAACACCAGATTGACGATTTCCGGCACATCTATCCCTGTATCCAGCATATCTACCGAAACGGCAATATAAGGACTTTTGTTCGCAAGCTTGAAGTCATCAATCAGACTTTGCGTGTAATCATCCTCCGATACAATCCGTTTGGCAAAATCCCCTTTATAGTGCGGATATAGCTTGTTGAAGCGTTCCACGATGTACTGGGCGTGGTTTTTATTCTGCGCGAATATAATCGTTTTGCCCAGCCGGTCCCCGCCTGATACCTTGATGCCCTGGGTCATTAAATTCTCAAGGACCTGATCCACCGTAGCCTGGTTAAATATAAATTCATTGATGGCCGGGGAAGGGATAAATTCAGGCATCTCACCATCTTCCTCGGTAAAATCCTCCTCATAGCGCGCCTTATCCTCCGCAGACAACGTATTATAGGTGATGCCCTGTTCCAGAACCTTCGTCGTCACTTCAATATTATGATAAGGCACCAGCACACGGTCCATCTCTACAGCCGTCTCATAAGGATAGGCATAGGTCGGTACGCCACTCTCCATTTCGAAAAAGTCATACGTATTGCGGTCCACTTCCGTCTTCGGAGTTGCAGTCAGCCCCACCACATAGCCGTCAAAGTATTCAAAAATAGCGCGGAATTTCTTAAAGATACTCCGGTGCGCTTCATCCACAATGATCAAGTCAAAGTGGGCAGGTGTGAAGAGCCGCTTGCCGTCATCACTCTTCGCTCTGTCGATGGCATTCAACATCGTTGGATAAGTGGAGAACACAATACGGGCCGTCTTGTCATCCTTATTGCTGAGCAGATTACAGAGAGACATATCCGGTAGATAGTTCTTGAAGTCGTCCTTTGCCTGTTTGACCAAGGCCTTGCGGTCGGCCAGAAACAGGATATTGGTCACATATCCCCCGCGGGATAACACATCGGTCAGACTGGAAGCGGTTCTTGTCTTCCCGGTGCCCGTAGCCATAACCAGCAAGGAACGTCTATGACCCGTCATGATATTCTCGCAAACCGCACGTATCGCTTCCTTCTGGTAGTAACGGTCTGTGATGTTATCGTCAATGACCACTTCGTCTAAAACTTTGCGTTCCTTCCGCCGATTCATCAGCTTCTGCAGATCCGACTTGGAGAACACGCCGCTCACCTTACGCTGTGGAGAGGTAACGTCATCCCATAGATTGGTTTCGAAGCCATTGGAGGTGAACATCATGGGGCGTCTACCAGTCATTTGCTCCAGGCAATCGGCATACAGCTTGGCTTGATGGGTGCCAACCTTCGGGTCTTTAGAGGTGCGTTTGGCTTCAATGATCGCCAGTGGAAGGCCGTCCTTGCCGTACAGCACATAGTCGGCATATCCTTTTCCCTCATTATTGGGCATCCCGTACAATTCGACTTCTTCTCTTACATCATCCCCGAGTGTCCAGCCCAGCAGCTTAAGATCCACATCTATGTATTTCTTGCGCGTGCGGAACTCCGAGATATCCTCCGGCGTAAAGTGGCGCTCTTCCTGATGCTGTTCTTTGTCGGCAGTAAGCCGGTCACTCATTGCCGCAATCTGGGCACGCAGCGCTTCGATTTCAGATTCCTTTTGCTCGATTAAGCTGTCTTTCTCCTTGATGCGGGCTTCATCCAGAACTACCTTCTCTACAGGAATATTCCCCTCTGCGAAATGGCGTTCTTCATAGTTGACACCGTAGCAATAATCAAGCCACTGTACGAATTCAAATAATGCAGCAAGCGACAAAACGGCATCACTAGGGCTGACCGCTTTGTCTGTATGTACTGCCATATTCCCCAGCTTGATGATATAAGGCAGCTTCCCCCAAGTCTGGTTCTCCATGGCGAATTTGAAGGTGGGCTCGTGAATGAGCGCCTGCAAATTGTCCTTATAGGGCATGGTGATGGTGTTGTCGGCAGCGTACACCCATTTCACTGCAAGCTCAAAAGCCTTGCGGCTGCCCACCGCCGCCATCGCCGGAGAGGTGGCAAGCACCCGCTCCGCTTCGATGCAGGCATTGGCAAATAACTTATATTCCGGTTGCCCTAGTAAGAACTCAAAATTTGCAGGCATTGGGTTCACCTCACGGGTAGGATGGTGGTAGAGATGCGATGTACAAGAGCAGCTGTTACAATCCGCTCGTTATTCGAAATATTCGCTCATCAGGCTGTCGAAGAGGTGCTGCGTCTCGTCGATGGCCTGTTTGACGAGGGCTTTTTGTTCTTCGATTTTGGCTGTAATTTTAGTGAACTGGATTTGCAACTGTATTGGTGGGAGAAGAACTGAATAATTTCTCATTTGAGATAGTAACCAGTTTTTTTGTGCAGAGCCAGATGCTGATTTATAAATATTATCTCTGTCAATAATTATATGGTACTGCAAATATTGGTTTGACAATTCGGAGGGTATAACTTGAATAATCGCAACACTTTTTTGAAAAGTAGTTCTGTACGTTCGATCATCATCTGTTACAATTGCTGTTTTACCTATTGTAGCTCCAGTATTAACCACTACTAAATCGCCAGGATTCAACTTGGTTCGTTTATTTGTATCCTCAAAATCGGCTTTTGTAATTTCACGTGATTTGATATATTGTATTGTTCCGTTATTAATATCTTTAGCACTTATAAAATAATAACCTGATGCTACTTCATCCTCACAATCACCATGTTTTCCGTCTGTAATTTTACTACATACCTCAACCATTCTTCTTACCTTCCACCCCTTCACGTTAGCAACAGGATCACCAAACATATTGTAAAAGGTGGATTTAATTAGGTTATCCAGCTCAGAAAGCTGCTTTTTACGCATGGCAAGCAGTTCTGCAGTTAAAGCTAATATATTTGCATTTTTTCTTTGTGTAGCGAGAGGCTTTACTGGAATTTGTATATTCTCAAGTGACTTTCTGTTTATATGAGGAATGGTTGCACCTGTAGAGTTATCTCTTAAATATATAAATTTACTTCGTAATAACTGTCCTATATACCTAGTATCAAAGTTGTTATTATTTAAACTAATGACCGCTAAAGTACTACCTATTGCCCCGTTTAGGCCAAAACCAATTGTTCCTGCGTTCGCTCCATCCCAAGCAATAATAATGTCATCAGGTTTTGCAAAAACATATTTCTTATTTGCCGCGCAGTATTTTAAGTTATCGTCATTTCTCAGATCATCAATTTGAATATATCGTTCCGTATCAACGCCCGCATCAATTTGTTCAATTTTAGTACCCTTTCGAATACTACAAATATTGCCTAGTTTCATTTTACTCACCCAACAACCCCCTCAACTCCTCCATCTTCGAAGAAATATCAAGGCTCAACTCATCCAGACGAGTCATAATCACTTCAGGCTTGTCATACTCTACCTTTTCATACACTACCTCTTTATATCTATTAATCGACAGGTCATAGTCATTCGCTTCAATCGCAGACTTGTCTACCAGGAAGCTAGGCTCTGTCGGCAAGCGATCCGCTTCACCTTCGAGGTTATGATAACGGGCAATGATATCCGGGATATCGTTAGCCGTGATAGGAGAACGTTTGTCGTCCAGTGAATAACCGTCGGCTTTCATATCATAAAACCATACTTTATCCGTACCGCCAGCGCCTGTCTTGGTGAACAACAGAATCGCTGTGCTGACCCCAGCATAAGGTTTGAACACACCACTTGGCATGGAGATTACCGCCTGAAGCTGATGATTCTCTACCAGCTCTTTGCGAAGGGATTTATGCGCTTTGGTCGAACCAAACAGAACGCCGTCCGGCACGATACACGCACAACGTCCGCCTTTGCGAAGAATGCGCAGGAAGAGGGCCACGAACAACAGCTCCGTTTTTTTGGTATCTGTAATTGTTCTTAAGTTATCGTTGATACTCTCCGCGTCCACCGTTCCAGTGAAAGGTGGGTTGGCGAGCACAATATCATAGGCGGAGGCCGTATTGTTTTGTCTGGACACACTGTCCACATAATCGATATGCGGCTGGCTGATGGAATGGAGCATCAAGTTCATCGCAGACAGGCGGAGCATCGTTCTGTCGGTATCATAACCGGAGAACATTTCACCCGAGAAATGCTCCCAATGCTCGCTGGTCATCTCAGCTTCATATTTTTCGCGAATATATTCGGCAGAAGAGACAAGAAAACCCGCTGTACCGCAAGCCGGGTCAACGATCTTGTCACTCGGTGTAGGCGCAAGCAGGCGTACCATTAAGTCACGAATATGCTTGGGTGTTCTGAACTGGCCGTTTTGTCCAGCCGAAGCCAGCTTGCCCAGCATGTACTCGTACAGATCGCCTTGCATATCCAGGTTCTTGATATCATGTTCATATAGCTCATCCAGACCTGTGATCATCTTCTGCAATACTTGCGGGGTTGGAACCAGGAACATGGCATCCTGCATATAACGCGAGAAGGCCGTCGTGTTCGCTCCATTCATGGTTTTGATAAAAGGAAATACCTTCGTGCCGACAGTATCATAGATGATACGGGCATCTTTGGTTTTGAACTTGCTCCAGCGCAGCTCTTGTCCCTCTTCGTCCTCGGGGAAAATCTTCGGCAGCTTCTCGCCGCTCAAAGCTTCGAAGCTCTCATTCTCCAATTCCTTCTCATCCAGAGAACGAATAAACATCAGATAGGTAAGCTGTTCAATCACGGTAAGGGGGTTACTGATCCCGCCTGCCCATATATCCGACCATATTTTATCAACCTTGTTGCGGACTTCGCCTGTTAGCATGCATCTTGCTCCATTCTATTCCATAATCATTCTTCATTCGATAATATCTCCTATATTATACACTGATCTCCTCAATTAGAGCACCCAATTCCCCTATACTGCCGCTTCCCAAGGTCAAATCTATGAAGTAGATTCGAACCGTAACTCCGTCATTGCTCCGGTAAACGATGGGCGCTGTAATATCGGATAATTCAGTTGTCCACGGGTAGACGAGAATCACAGCACGGGCGTTGTATTTGCTATGATACGTATAAGCTTGGTACATGTCGGATTGAGAGATGCCGTAGTCTCTGAAAGGAGATAACCGTTTCCATTTGGTATCCAGAACTACTGTGCCTTCACCGCTGCCCACAACAATATCAGGGCGTAGCGAGAACCGGCATGGATCGTCATACAGATGATGACGGCGATCCTGTGTCTTTAGCGAGGTACCAGGATACTTCAAAACTCCTCTTAGTTGTCCGGCAACATAACTCTCAAATACCTTCTCCATCGGGAATAATAACGCGTAGGCCACCCCGCTCCCCTTGAAAGGAGTATAGCTGCTTCGATTGAGGAACACTTTGCACCACTGCAGGATCTTCACGTATTCACTCATATTCCGGTCGGAAGTCACCTTGGCGAAATCCTGAGCATGATCTAAGGATAGATCTACGGCATCAAAAGCAGCCAACAAGGTATTTAAATCCTTTTGGTTCTTTGTGCTGGAACAGATTTTCCTCAAAAGCTCTATTGTTGTTTTGATTAGACGGTTCTCAGGTCGATTAATACTGAAGATGTCGTATTCGATATAGAAGCGTTCCTTGTGCGCCGCATTTAAGCGAATATGTTCAGAGAACTGAAGTTTTCCTTTATAGAAATATTCGTTATCCTGATGCCCGGTGTACGCAGACTTCAGGCCACGCTTGACCAGCTCATAAGCCTCCTCAATGAACATTCGAATGAAAATCTCCAGAATGCTGTGCTTCTCCAGATTCAGGTTCGAGAGATTAAAGTGCTTAAAAGGCATGTCCTTAAGGAACTTCAGCATATGCAGAAATATCTTCTTGGTGTCCTCTTCGGAGCTTGCGTCGGTGCGGGAATAAATCTTGGGTAGAATCTCTATTTCCGTCCCGTTCGTCATGGTGATCATCCCCACATAGTTGCGGGCGCTGATGACTTTACCGATTCCCCGTTTACTTGTTACTGTCATTAATTCTGTAGCTTCTGTCTCAGTAGCTGACACCTGACGGTTCGATATCACGAATTCCTCTAGTTGATCGAAGACAGACTCAGGAAGCACCTGATAGCTTGCAGATGTTATATTTGGATTTTTGGTAAAAGAATCATATTCTTTAAGCGTATATTTCATCTTCATCGTTGTCACACGTTACTGTAAATCTTGAGATACGCCGCAGCACGGGTGAAGGCCTCTTCATTCATCATATAAATCACCTCATTCTCCATATCATAGCCGCCTGAATTACCAAACAGTTCGTTCGCATTCAGTACCTTTTCTTGGATAAACTGGTCTTCTTTACTTTTGTAATTGTCTCCCAATACCAGACGGATCTTATCATAATCCTCATAGAAATACTCCTGCAGCAAAGGGATGATTGCATTACGGAAAATACGGCCCAACTGCTCCAACGACGAGTCAGCATCCAACGCCATAAAATAAGCATGCCCAAGCATATGCTCCCGGTCATACAAGAACTCTATCCGCTGATTGATCCTGTCCAACATGTCAGAAAGCACAATCGTTCCTTCATCCGTCTCCATTTCCTGCAACATTTCCGGCCTTGGCATCATCTCCACAAAATGAAATCGGCGGCGCAGAGCAGTATCCAATCGGGCAATTGAGCGGTCAGCCGTATTCATAGTCGCCATAATATAGACATTACTCGGAACTCCGAAATCCCTCTGCGAATAAGGCAGGCGCAATCTAATTTCTTCCATTTGTCCGATCCGCTTCGTGGATTCAATTAATGTAATTAACTCTCCAAAAATCTTGGAGATATTGCCACGATTAATCTCATCAATAATGAACACGTAGTTATTACTGTTCACCTCAATAGCTGTGTTCAGCACTTCATTCTGTTTCTTCATCATATTCAGGACGTCTGCCAGAACAATCCTGTTCAGTCGATATACAGACCCTAATGTCATCACCTTGTTCCCGTTAAGCTCATAAATGTTCTCACGGATATCCTTGGCCAGCCACTTCACGTTGCGGGATCTTTTGTAGTCATCCATTGCATCCAGCCACTCATATTCACCGGTTACAACACCAATCGCATCAATGGTTTGCTCATCAAGCAGTACCAACACAATATCACCGATTACCATTTCGCTGATGAAGCGTGACAGAATGGTCTTGCCCCCATAGTCCTGAAAATCAGTCTCCTCTGTAATTCTCTCCCCATAGGAATCCCAGCCGATGCGTATTCTATTATGATTGAAGCAGTCCCGCTTGACCGAGTTCTCCCCTGAGCCTCCCAGTGAAACCTTCCAGATTGTCGGGTTCTGCCGAATCCCATAAGCATTATGGTCTTGAATCACAGGGGTCTGCGCTCTTTCACAGAACTGCTTGAAGACTCCTGCCTTGATCTCGTAAGCAATCTGATCGTTACTCTGTTCCGTATCACTATCCGGCAGTATCTTGGGCTTAATTCCTTCGATAAATTCCTCGTATCCATATGATTGATGAAAGGTTGTAAATTCGATTTGCCCATTCTCTTTGTAGACGCGATAGCGTGTTAGTATGGCCTCGTAGTTACCAAATTCGGCCTCTTCGAGCACGGTTTCTACAGTCTTGTTCTCAATGATAGCAACGGCATAGGCCACTGTATTATAGGTTTTCCCAGTTCCAGGTGGACCGTATAGAATGATATTTTTATCGATATAATCTGCTTCCTGAGCTGGTGTTGATTCTTCTATAGAGACATCGCCCGGTACATAGACTTCACTCTCCTGCTCACGAAGAAACTCTTCGTAGTGCACAAGCGTGTACTGAAAGGCTCTATTCGCGGCCTTTTTGTTCACTTGCTCGAAGTTCCCGGCCCCTTCCATCAGGAGCCTCATCTTATGAAATCGATCAACCGAAGTGACCTCGAATATATCGGTAGTTTCCAGCTCAATGCCTGCAAGTCTTGCTGGCGCCGTCGATAATGAAGAAACATATGAGCCCACCGTATTTTTTGAGTACAATTCACCGTTTGATTTGGTTTTTTGCTTCAACCAATCTGCATATCGTTTTTTTTGAAGTTTAGAAAAGTCACTCATTATATTAGGCTCCTCTGCTACAAAAATCCTGCTTTTGGAAACTATTATAATATGACATTGGTTTAAGATACCAATATTTTCATGCTATATGATCTGAAGCGAAGTGGAAAAAGTAAACCTAATTCCCTGAAATCGCGACTACAAAGGGGATTAGTTGGATTTTGGACACCTAATTCTAGACGATTTCCACCTTTCGGCTGGTTTCAGCAGAATTAGTGAGACTTTTTCCAACTAAGAGTCCTCCACGAATCCAATGAGTTCAATTAGTGATACTTTTTCCACTAAGAGCGGCTGCAATCCCCTCAATTCCCCAATTCCTCTCAATTTCTCAACTCCTCAATTCAACTCGATACACACACTCCCAAACTATCTAAATGCCAAAAGAAAGCACACAGAAAACCCGGCTACTCTCCCATCGCGGAGGTAACCGGGTTATGTATTAATCCATACCAATAGGATAAATATGACATACTGCTGTCACTGCTCTATGATATAACAAAAACAAAAACGAGGTGCGAAAACTATGGCAAGCTATGAGTATTTGTCCAAGGAGGATCTACTAGAGGCCATTCACACTAAATATATCATTCTGGATGCAGAATTCGAGGACATCGATAACAGCCAGAAAGATGTGAGAATACCGGAAGTAGATAAAACGCCTGCCGAGGTCATCGCCTACCAGATAGGCTGGCTTCAGCTTGTTATGGGCTGGGATAAGGATGAACAGGAAGGCCGGGCCGTGAGTATGCCCTCCCCGGGCTACAAATGGAACCAGCTTGGCGGACTGTACCAGTCTTTTTACAGAACATACGCCGAATATTCCCTTCCCGAGTTGCGGGACTTATTCCGGCAGATGGAACAGCAGTGGTTAGACTGGGTGGGCACTTTAACGGAAGAAGAGCTTTTTACGCAGGGCATCCGGCATTGGACCGGCAGCAAAGAGAACTGGCCGATGGCAAGATGGATTCACATCAATTCGGTGGCACCCTTCACCAGCTTCCGGGCAAAGCTCAGAAAGTGGAAGAAACACGTTCACTTGGTACCCGTTGATCCGCTGGTTGATCCGCCCGTCGATCCGCCCGTCGATCCGCCGTCCGTCCCTTGACCGCCGTTTCTTTGCGTCCCGCCATTCATGCCAGGAAAGCCGCCGTTCCCCCGGCCCCCACCATTAAAGTTCTTGCCGCCGTTCATTCCCGGGAATACGTTCATCCTTGAACCGGAGTCGGTACTCGGGATTTGTTGGGCGGTAATGGTGTCACAGGAGACAAGCACCATGGAACAGCTAAGCATTAGAAGCAGCACTGATATATAGGCTCTCTTGCTCCGCATCCCTATGACACCTTCTTTCTGAATATATAGTCGTATACGTCCTTGAATCCCATGTAGGAAAATATAATCAGCAGCGGATACACCGGATAAATATAGCGGGACTTGATCTCCCACAACAGATAGAATCCGATGAACCCCAGAATCACCAGAATCAGAGGGGTTTCGGTATACCGTCCAGCCTTTATTCCGCCGATCAACCGAACAAGAATTCCAGCATACATCACCATATTCAGGACATACATCATCCAGATCATTCCTCTTCTAGCATCCGAATCTCCCTTGAACCAGTCCGATGCAAATGTAGTATATACATAGCGGTCCATGACAAAGCCCATTCTTCCGCCATTGCTGGACGAGCCGTCATTGCCTATCCCATACCGCTCCATCTGATACGTGCCTTCGGTCCAGGTCCATATCAGCTTTTTATAATACATATTCACTAACTCGCCCGCCGTGGCCGCAGAGAACTTATTCGCGATGGATTGCTTGAACAGCTCCGTACTTTCCGCCTTGTTATAGCCTGCATCCTGCTGGTAAATGCGGTAGCTCTCCCGGTTATCCCAGAAGCCGAACGTCTCCAGATTGATGCCCATATTCAGCCACATGTAGACAGGCGCTGAGTTGGTATTGACCGGTTCTTCCACAACATGTGTTGCCTGCAGCACAGCATTTTGCGTCCAACCCGGAACATTGAAGAATACAACTGTGATGCCTGCTGCGATGATGAGTTTTTTGAGCCCCAGGGTCTGCATGTGAAACAGAAGGGTTAGCAGCACCGTAATCAGAAAAATAACGCCAATACTCCGGAAATAGTTCCCTACTGCCAGCAGAATAGCTGCGAAGAGGATATCCCTCAGTGAATGAGTTCTTATGAATCGTATTGCAAAATAGAATGCGCTGGTCAGAAAAGCGGTGGCAATCACGTCGTTATAGATGAGATTACTCATGAACAATGAGGGGATGTAAGTGGCGGCAAACACCAGGACTCCATAGTCATTACGCTTGGACTTCATGTTGAACTCTTTGTACAGCAAGTAGATCATTAGTGTAGTAACCAGTGAAAACAGGATATTGAAACCCTTGATCACCAGATAATTATCCGGAAACAGGTACAGCAGTGTCTTCAAATACAGCACGATGGAGAATTGGAACGGAAACATATGCAGATAGCCGCTTGTCTCAAAGGAAGAATAATCGTTCCGGTACAGCATATCCATAGCCAGTGAGAGCACCGTCTGGGAAT
Source organism: Paenibacillus sp. 22594 (assembly GCF_052044425.1). Taxonomy (NCBI): domain Bacteria; kingdom Bacillati; phylum Bacillota; class Bacilli; order Caryophanales; family Paenibacillaceae; genus Paenibacillus; species Paenibacillus sp. 22594. The sequence goes on along the minus strand of NZ_JBQENA010000010.1, from coordinate 132,687 downwards.
CATCCGTGGGCAAGCGGGTGAACAGGAAGATGATCACGATTTGGATGGCACAAGAAAAAAGCAGCGTGAGCGGAATGACAATCCTCGGACGGTACTTATCGAGCTTCAGGCACATTCTATACAGAACGATGCTTGCAGCAAGGACGACTAAGATCAGCACAATGAACATAAGCAGCTTCTGCCGTTCCAGAACCGGCGTGTCGCCGTATGCAAAATAGTTGTACTCCGCCCGGAGAAAAAAGGAGGAAGCGATAAACAGGCTTATAAAAAGAGCCAGCATGACATACAATGTTCGTTGAATTCCCTTGACCATGGACAACCTCCCTAGCGGCAGTGCCAGTGTTGTATTTATCACATGCCTGGATATATAGAAGCAGTATAATGGTCCAATCTGAAAATTTGATGAAAGTCACGCAGGTCTGAACAGGAACGGCAGAGAATGAACATACGTAAGAGAGCATATGAAACTAAATACGGTCTAGATAAGGAGTGTATCCGATGAAAGAACCCTATTCGGCCAAGCTTGAATTATTTGCTGAGAATGCACAGCGGATCAAAAAAGGATTTGCCTGGAAAAATGCGCAGGTTAACCGCCTGGCGGCACTGCTGTATACTGCCGAGAACAAAATAGCCGACAGTGACGCGATTCGTGCCAGCTATGAATTGATTAAGGAACATACCGGAAGTTTTTCTACATTTAGAGGCACTACCGCAATCAGCATTGCCGCCCTGCTCTCCCTATCTGCTGAACAAGAACGGCAGCTCACAGACACATTGGCTGTCTATGAAATGCTCAAGGATGCCAAATTCAGAGCCTCTGACTATCTTGTCGTGGCCGCCTATCAGATCGCTGTGAATACAACTTCAGATCAATATCAAAGCACAGTGGAACGGGCAAAAGCGTTCTATGACCGCATGAAGTCCAGACACCCTTTCCTTACGGGTCGTGACGACTATATCTTCGCTGCCATGCTTGGCCTCTCTGGTATCGATGTGGAGAGCGGAGTAGAACGGATGGAACAGCTATATGCTGTGCTGAAACCCGAGTTTCTGTCCGGAAACAGCGTACAGGCACTGACGCAGGTGCTGGTTCTTGGGGAAGATGCCTCGGAAACAGCGGCCCACGTACTTGCCCTGCGCGAGGCGTTTCGCGCAAGAGGACTCCGGCTGGATAAAGAATATACCCTATCCTCTCTTGGCGTATTATCGCTGCTGCCCTGCACCCAGGGGGAGATCGTGAATGATGTCTCGGAGACCTATGAGTTTCTGCGCACCCAAAAGGGCTTCGGCAGTTGGTCCATTACGAAGCAGGAACTGCTCCTGCTGTCGGCTGCTATGGTAGCTTTCAAATATGTAGAAGAGGCTAAAAACGGTGTGGTGACCACGACGCTGACCACCAGCATCACCAACATTGTCATCGCGCAGCAGACTGCTATTGCCGCCGCTGCCGCCGCATCGGCGGCCAGCGCATCTTCAGCTTCAAGTTAGTCCTTTGGTTGCGCATTCAAAAGTTCAATCGATTGTAACAAGAAAATTATTCAATTCCAGTTACTGGTTGCATGTAAGTGTTATAATCACTTTGATTTATTCACTCACTCCTGTATGGCAGGGGTGAAAGAACATGCAGAAACAGGTGATCAAATGTTTGAACTGAAATGGCTGTGGCAGAATCTGCAGGGAAACCGGACCCGGTATATTCTGGCGCTATGTCTATCGGTGGCGGGCTCAAGTCTGACGATTGTGAATCCGTACCTCAGCCAGCGTATCGTCGATACGTTCATTGCCGGAGACGATGCCGTGCAGAATCTGACGGATAAGCGCGGGCTGCTCATCATGCTCTGCCTGGGGATGATCGGCTTTTCCCTGCTGCGCACAGGTCTGGCTTATTTTACGACCATGCAATATGAGCGTTCTTCGCAGAACATGCTGTACCGCATCCGCATCTATTTGTACAACAAGATTCAAGGACAGGACCGGGAGTATTATGACCATAACCGTACCGGTGATCTCATGACCAAGATGACAGGGGATCTGGACATGGTCCGCCACTCGATGGCGTGGATTTTCAAAACGATCATCGAATCGCTCACGATTTTCGCGGCCGCCGTGATCTATTTTTTCAGCATCGATGCCGGCCTGACGTTGTGGATGCTCACCCTGTCACCGCTAATTTTTGTCGTAGCCTACATATTTGCTAAGCATGTACGCCCCATGTATGTGGACCTTCGCGAGCGGCTGTCTCAGCTTAACACGACCACACAGGAGAATATTTCCGGCAACCGCGTGGTCAAGGCTTTTGCCCGTGAAGCGTACGAAATCGAGAAATTCACTGAAAAGAACGTCAACTTCTCGACCGCGAACAAAAAAGCCGCGCTTGTATGGCTCGATTACTTCCCGTATCTGGAAACCTTTGCCCAGGGCTTCAACGTCATCCTGATGCTGGTGGGCGGGCTCTACCTGATGGATGGCCGGATCACCTTTGGCGAATTCGCTGCCTTCTCCTCACTGGTCTGGGCCATATCGAACCCCATGCGCAACATCGGCATTATTATCAACGACATCCAGCGCTTTTTTGCCAGCTTGACCAAGATCGTCGAGATCTATTACGCCCGGCCGTCTATTGTCAACGAGCATAAGGCTACCACCAAACGCCGCTATGAAGGCCGGATCACGTTCGAGCATGTCACCTTCAAATATGACAGCGCTACAGTTCTGGATGATGTCAGCTTCACGGTAGAGCCCGGCGAAACCATTGCAATTATGGGTTCGACAGGGTCAGGCAAAACAACTCTCATCAATCTGATTCCCCGCTTCTATGATGTGTCCGGCGGGCGTGTGCTGGTAGACGGGGTTGATGTCCGTGAGCTGGAGCTTGACGAGCTGCACGGCAATATCGGTATGGCCACTCAGGACGTTCTTCTGTTCTCCGATACCATCGACGGAAACATTGCCTATGGCGAACCCGAGCTTCCAGAGGAAGAGGTCGTAGCCTATGCCAGACTCGCAGCCGCCCACGATTTCATTGTCCGGATGCCTGAAGGGTATGATACCGTGGTCGGGGAGCGCGGTGTCGGCCTGTCCGGCGGGCAGAAGCAGCGTATTGCGCTCGCCCGCGCCCTGGCCGTCCAGCGGTCCATCCTGATTCTGGATGATACCACCTCCGCTGTGGATCTGGAGACGGAGGAGCACATTCAGAACAGTCTGCGCGGGCTGAATTATCCCTGCACGAAGCTGATCATCGCGCAGCGGGTATCCACCACTGCTGAGGCTGACCGCATCCTTATCCTGGATGGCGGACGGCTGATTGAAGAAGGCACCCATGCCGAACTGCTGGCACAGCGGGGTTATTATTATGATGTATTTATGCTGCAGAACGAGGGTATTGGAAGGCAGGTGATGGCTCGTGGCCAGGAATAAATTCGACGTCGACGAGAATCTGGAGTCGCCTTTTGACATTAGGCACTTCCGCCGTGCGATGATCTATATCAGGCGGAAGAAGACGCCGATGATTGTCGCATTTATACTTAGCGCCCTCTCGGCAGCCATCGCATTGTCGGCACCGCTGATCCTGCAGCATGTCGTAGACGTAACCATCCCCGCCAAGGAGAAGCTTCACTTGCTGGGGTGGTCGCTGCTGATGCTGCTGACCATCGTGGTCAGCGTCATTCTGGCTACCATCCGCTCCCGGATCATGACGAGCGTCGGGCAGGATATTATTTTTGACATCCGCACGGATTTGTTCGCACATTTGCAGGAGCTGCCCTTCAAATATTACGACGACCGCCCGCAGGGTAAAATCCTGATCCGGGTCGTGAACTACGTCAACGCGGTTTCCGATGTGTTATCGAACGGGATCATCAACTTTATTCTGGAGATTGTCAATTTAATCTTTATCGCCGCCTTCATGTTCGCCGTGGATGTGAGGCTCTCCTTCGTCATTCTTGCAGGACTGCCTGTGTTCCTAGGCATTATGCTGCTGATCAAAACCCGGCAGCGGCGCGCATGGCAGGCCGTATCCAACAAAAGCTCCAATCTGAACGCCTATACACAGGAGAGCATTACCGGTATTGGCGTGACACAGATCTTTTCCCGTGAGCAGCAGAATGAAGGGATTTTCACACGCCTGTCCGGCAATTTCCGCAAGGAGTGGATGCGGGCGGTATCTTACAATATGCTGATTCCTTTTTCGGTAGATAACCTGTCCACCATCGTTACAGCCTTGATCTTTCTTGTAGGTCTGCTGACCCTGGACCCCAAGGACGTAACCTTTGGTGTCATTCTGGCCATGAGCAGCTACGCTGCCCGCTTCTGGCAGCCGATTCTGAATCTCTCGAACCTGTACAATAACTTCATTAATGCCGTAGCCTATCTGGAGCGTATCTTTGAAACGCTGGATGAGCCGGTTACCGTCAGTGATATTCCGGATGCTCAGGAGCTTCCGCCCGTTCAAGGCCGGGTCACCTTCGATGATGTGACCTTCGCCTATGACCCGGGGCTCAACATTCTGGAGAATATCTCCTTCGACGTCAAGCCCGGGGAGAGCATTGCCCTTGTTGGACCGACAGGTGCAGGCAAAACAACCGTCGTCAATTTGATCTCGCGTTTCTATGACTTGACCGGAGGACGAATTCTGATCGACGGCCAGGATATTTCGCAGATAACGCTAAAGTCTCTGCGCAGCCAAATGGGGATCATGCTCCAGGACAGCTTCATCTTCTCGGGCACCATTCTGGACAATATCCGTTACGGGAAGCTCGATGCTACCGAAGAAGAAGTCATCGCTGCCGCCAAAGCGGTCTGTGCCGACGATTTCATCCGCGAATTCGATCAGGGCTACCTGACCGAGGTCAATGAGCGCGGCTCCAAGCTGTCGCAGGGACAGCGGCAGCTCATCTCTTTTGCCAGAACGCTGCTGGCCGATCCGCGGATTCTCATCCTGGATGAAGCCACTTCGTCCATCGATGCAAAGACGGAACGTCTGCTGCAGAAAGGCCTGAACGAACTGCTCAAGGGACGAACCTCATTCATTATTGCGCATCGCCTCTCCACCGTTAGGAACTGCGACCGCATCATGTATGTATCGGACAAAGGTATCGCGGAGAGCGGCTCGCATGATGAATTGCTCGCCCGCCGGGGTCTGTATTACCGGCTGTATTCGGCGCAAAAGATGGAAGCCTGAGACAAGTAAGGCTCCAATAGCAGAAAGAAAACCCCGGTTCCAAGAACCGGGGTTTTCTTATGTCCCTTTGAGTCATAACAGGTAATCCATTACACGTCCGGCTGTCCGCATCCGGTTTAACTGATCTCATAGCCAACCGTAAGTCTAAATCCATACAGCTCGTAGCTGATCTGCGTATAGAGGCGAATGGCCTTCTGATTGTTTCCATGCGTGCCCAGGGTCGCGATGGTTTTCCCCTGCGTTTTCAGGTAATCCAGTGCAGTACAGATGATGCTCCGGGCAATGCCATGCTTCTGCCATTCCGGAGTGACAAATACATTCTCCGTTGCACTTCTCTCCTCTGATATTCTCCAGGTCGAGGTATTGGCGATCAACTCGCTGCCATGAAACGCACAGAAGTTGACCATTTCCTGCGCTCCCTGCATCCAGCTTAATTGGTTCATGCTCCACGCCACACCGTCAAAGGAAGCAAGTTCCGCTTGGTGATACTTCTCCAGAGCCTCACTGTTATCCAGTACAAAGGGCTGTACCTGCACACCATCAGGTAATGGATACCTCGGAATCTCCTGCTCCAGATCATACTTGAACACCACAATCGTATCAAAGATGGTAAATCCGCGTGCGAGATAATAGCTCAATTCTTTTAGGTTATCCGTGTCAAAATAGTTAGCCAACACAATACGCTTATTTGGATACTGCGCTTTGATGTCTCTGGACCGCCCAATCAATGCAGCTGTCAGAGCATCCTTGATACGCCCATCTTCCCTATTGTCCGCAAAGATAATATCAAAAGTCAGATAGCGGACAAAGCTGCTGTCATCCGCCTGCCGGACCGCATGAAAGGTATCATGCTCCATCAGATGGGCCACGGCTACAATTTCCCCAGCTCCTTTGACTGCGCAGAACATATTTTGCTTATCCATATCGCCATGATACAGAAACAGCATGTTAAGAACAAAATCCAGACTTTCAATTTGCACTGCATCTTCCTCTTGCGGGTTGCGGATTACAAAATCATCCATTTACGAACATCGTCTCCTATCATTTGGAATACTATAATCTAAATAATGGGCTTGCAGGCTCAATCCGGCAAGGTAGAGTTTCAATATAGGCATTTTCACCTCAAAGATGAGAATATCGCTCCATGATTAAAATTGTGCAACAACCGATTGGAAATGAGCAATTTTTCCCAATTGGGTTATGATAGTATGGAGGCATCACCTAAGGACGGAAGTGTCTCTTATGCACAAGGATCTGGAATCCGCTTTTACCCGAGTTATCGAGATAATGAAAAATGACCAGCGCTGCAAAGGCGGCTGGCACTATGGTTCGATCAGCAGAAGTACTGACGATCAGTATTCGGATTATGATGCTGTGTTTCTGGTGGATACGGACTTTGAAGCCTTTGCCGCAGATGCCCCAAAAGTGCTTGCAGCAGCTTCCGATGAGCTTGTCTTATTCTGGGGTGAAAGCTTCAATGACGCTCATTTCAAAAATTATAACAGTGTCATCCGTATAGGAAGCCAACTGCATCAAATGGACTTCTTCATCATCAACGCGGATTATCCCGATGCATGGATGTGCAGGCAGCATTGCAAGGGCTGTACCCGGGACAACCTTATCTTTGACCGGTCCGGTGAAACTGCAGCGTTCCTGGATAAGGGATATCGCACAGAGAATGAGTTGCCCGATACCATAAGAACCATGGATACCTTCTGGATGCATACCGAGATGCTGATTAAGTACTTTAAGCGAAAGGATCTATTCAAAATTATCAAGAATATGGATGTTCTGTTCCATGCGCATGTGGACCTTTTATTGAGCCGGTATGATACGCTGGACTGGGGTGCATGGGAGAGCAAAGTCAAGCTGTGTGTGCCGGAGGAGAAGCAGCAGCATCTGAAAGCCTATTTTGCTAAACCGGAAATTCATGATTTGCAGGCAGCCGTCAAAAGAGGCATCGCATTCTTTCAACAGGATGCAGCTGAGATCTGCCAGGCCAAAGGAATGGATTACCCTGACCGCATAGCCGAGCAGATTATTGCTTACTTTCATAGTAAAATAGATTCTGAGGATCAATGACGGGCCTGCCAACTTTTCATTGGAGGTTCATGAATCATATGGCTCAAACCTTGAATTCAAAAATCATTGCGCCCATTTATCCCAAGGTGCCAAAATGAATATGCTATACTATTTACGCTAATGAGATGAACTGCCAATCAACTAGGACTGGAGATGAAGCGATGATTATAACACCTACGTTACATTTTCATGGTGAATGCGAAGAGGCCCTTGGACTCTATCAGCAAGCCTTTGACATCAGAATTGACTTCATATTGCATTATACGGACGCTAACCAACAGGACTGGAATCATGAATTGACAGAAGAACAAAAAGGCTATGTGTATCATGCTGAGGCATATATCGGAGAACAGCGTATCATGCTTTCGGATGAATTAGCACCAGCTGCTGCTGCAAGCACATCATTATTTCTTACGATCACCTTTGAAACCGCCACTCAAGTAAAACAGGCCTACGAGGTGTTGAAGGCTGGAGGCACGATCATTCATCCGCTGCGCAGTACGACCTATAGCTCCTGTATGGTTACCCTTGTCGATAAGTTTGGCATCCGCTGGGGACTCATGACGGAACAGACCGATACATAGAATCCGCGTGTGATGAGGTGGGACGAATAAAGCATATACCCAATATACTCTCTGCCCTGAGGATACTGTGCTCTCTGCTGCTGCTCGTTGTGCAACCGTTATCCTCCATGTTTTTTGGCCTCTATCTCGTATGCGGGGCAAGTGATGTGCTCGATGGATATGTCGCAAGAAAGACCAACAGCGCCAGTCCTTTAGGTGCCAGTATAGACAGTGTCGCGGATGTTGTTTTTATAACAGCTCTGCTGGCTGTCTTCCTTCCGATTCTTCAGCTCTCCTTGTGGGTCGTCTGCTGGATAACCTCTGTTGTTCTAATTCGCTTGAGCTCATTGCTGGTCGGATATGTAAAATACCACGCATTGTCTTTCCTTCATACCTATGCAAACAAAGCAACAGGACTAGCGCTATTCAGTTTCCCGTTTCTGTACAGCATATTCGGACTCACCGCGACCTCCATAGTAATTTGCGGATTAGCCAGCTGCTCGGCCGTGGAAGAACTGATTATCAACATAAAATCCAAAGAGCTATTAAGGGATGACGCGGGGTGGATGTTTAGAAAGTGAGGAATTTAAGAAAGAACTAACCGGCAAGCCTTCTTCCCGCTCACTCACTGCGAAACACACGAAAGCCCTGATCAGGGCCTATGCCATTTGCCTCGAACTTGCCCTGGTACGTTAACTCGCTGCTCCTGACATCGCCCACCCAACCGCCGCCTTTAAGAACCCGGTAAGAGCCGCTGCTATTACTATTCAAGTCTCCGTACCAGTTCCAGCACCATTCTCTGACATTGCCCGACATATCATAAAGTCCCAACTCGTTGGGCTTCTTGTTACCGACAGCCTTGGTTTGATTATGATTATTTTCTATCAGAGGCCAATTCCAATCACCAGATAAGTATTGATCTCCAGCGTTTCTCCAATACCATGCCACTTCATCTGCATTATTGCTGCCGCTGTATGTATAACTCTTGCTCATCCGGCCTCCACCTGCAGCATATTCCCACTCTATCTCTGTCGGCAACCGGTAACCATTAGCTCCTGCATTGATCGTTACTGTCCATTTGACATCATCGATATCACTCTTATTATTCGGGTCTTTTTTATTCTTGTCTATATTGTAATAGGGTTCTAAGCCCTCTTGTATACTCCTTTTATTACAGTACTCCACAACGTCATACCAGCTTACCATTTCTACCGGCAAATAGTCGCCTCTGAAAGCTGACGGATTATTCCCCATGACCTCAGTCCACTCTTTTTGAGTGACCTCATATTTTCCGATATAAAAGTCTGTTAGGGTTACATTTTTCCCGTAGTAGCTGGACTTACTATTCATAAAAGTTCCGCCTTGAACGAATATCAAATGATCTGGTTTTTCTTGCGGGTTGTCAGGCTTCCTCTGCGGGTTGTCAGACTTTTCTTGTGAACAAGCGCTGAGAACAATCATAATCATCACAAAAAGGATACTGGATAGCTTTCTCATGGATTCAGCCCTTTCACTCCATATTTTAAAATGAATACCGCCGGTCGTGAGACCGGCAGGACTTACCTATCCGTAGATTAATAGTCTGTTACCACACCGTTACGTTAGAGCTCCCGCTGCTTTGGTATCCCTCTGTGGCTAACACCTGGTAAGCCCAGCTGCTGCCCAGATTCATTCCTTTACTCTTCCAGGCATTAACGTGGTTGCTAAATGTGATGGCGGCGTTGCTTCCCGTTGCCCGCTTAGACTGTCTTACACTCCAGAACTGGGTGAATGTTTGGTAGCCGTCAATGGAAGGCGCATTGGTTCGTAAAGTCGTATAGATGTCATAAGTGCCTCCATCACTGGTCACAGTGCCTTTATACGCTCCAGTAGGTCTATATGTGCCCCAACTATCAACGACGTAATATTCAATGAGTGAGTTTCTCGTCCAGCCATAGAGAGTCAAGTATCCATTACCGCTAGGTGCCCAGACACCAGCATTATAGTTAATGGTCCGGGTGGGAGATCCGGTAGTCCAACCTTTGCCGACAACGAAATTGCCGGTATTGGACCAATTTACACTGTAGTTTCCGCCAGATCCATTCACAGCATTTACTGTTCCACCACCATCGGTCCAATTTTGCCAGTAGTCTGTATCTGCACTTGCAGTTGCAGCAAACAGGCCTGTACAACTCATTGAAACAGCCATAACTAACGTCAGGATTTTTTTGTTAAACTTAAACATGATTTTACCTCCCATATTTTCTGATTTGTAATTCCGTACATTAATCCACTAGATTATCACTCTAAGTGAATCACTCCCCCTCATTTGTGAGTCATCCCCAGCAAAAAAATTTATCTAATATATGCAAGACAAGTTACGTCTTGTATATGTAAATTATAGGAAGTAAGCGCATACATTTGAAATTAACAAATTCAAGATTTACCCCCTATTTTTTTCACTAATTTTTGGAAAGTCATCCATATCTGTTTGTCTCATCCCGCAAAAAGCCGCCCCACTAATGGGACGGCTAAGCATTTTGGGAACTAATCCAGCGCTGTCCAAATGTTAAGCGCATGGGAGCGAACCGCAAGGTTCGTGTGATTTCTGTACAGCCTCAGACGGTCTGCACACTCTGGACTCCACAATAGAGCACTTCCGGAAACTTCGAGCACAGAAAGCCCAAGATACTGAGACTCGTATCCATTCCCTTCAGCCCCTAGAAGATCTACAATTTCTAATAGGGATTCGGGATTCCAATAACCCATACTGTCATTTAAATGATATGCGACCTGGTTATAGGCATCACTTAACAGCTGTGGCTGATTTGAAATACAGTTAACCATCTGGTTCAGATAAGCGGCGGATTCCTCCACGTCATTCCAGTCTATGGCAGCTATATACAATTTCATCGCCACTTGCTGCAAAGTCTCATCAGATGCCAGAACATCAACAATCCCCGTATACAAAGGGATCAGATGTACACGTGTGATCTTCGGCAATGACGTCAGCTGGTCTGCAAATTTCAGGAGACGCTGCCGATGAGGCAAATCTCTTGTGGCAGTTGCATTCCATTTATCACTTATCGCTGCACTGGCCAGCTTCTGACAAACACTGATTACCACCTCATTGACCTTACCATCACGGCAGGTTTCGATCAGTGTGTTCATGGCAAACTCCCACCTAGTGCTATCTTCCAAATCCGTAATCGCCTGAGCCGTAGCAGCTGCAATGACACCTTCATTTCCACTTGTCCACTGCATCATACAACTGAAAGCATGCCTGCCGGCAAACACATCCGGATGACTGGCAATTTCAATGATTAATGCCAAATAGCGCGGTCTGTAGTCTAGCGGAAGACCATGAGGCTGTTGAGATAACAGACTTATCGCGATGTCACTTTCTGCTGAAGAAGCCATTGCCTTTAATATAGTCCATCCGCGCTCATCATCCAAAAGCTGTCTCGCTGCATGTCCGATGGCAATCATTACATCCTTGTGCGCGTTTGTTTTTGCGAACTCGTCCATCAATAGCGGGATGCTGTCACTGCTTCTATAGGTACCCAGTAACCGGATAGCCTCTTTTCTGACCGTGATTTTCAGTTTGTCCCGGTTTAACAGTTCTTTAAGCATTGCAGTCAGTAATACCGGATTCACTCTGCGGATGCATCTGGGTATGGAGTACATGGCTACACGGGCCCGGTCCCCATCCAGATGCTCCAGCAGAACAGGGAGTGCCTTTTCCGGCTCTTCCAGGAGTGAAAGGGCATGAAGTGCAGCTTCTGCTACGGTTACCTCTTCATCCTGCACAAGCCCCAGTAAGGGATCGGGACCAAGATCAGGCATACTTGCCATGATCCTAATGACTCTTGAACGCTCGGTCAGGCTGCGCTTGGCATCGAAGGCGACTTTTGTTAATAAGGAACTTAATGATTGTTGCTGCCTTGGCAGCCACCTGTTGAACCCGTCAGCAGCCGGCAGAAGATAAATCGTTTTACCCGATAAAAACCTGCCTTTAATAGCAGTCCCCGTAATAAATGGATCCAGCCACTCTTGACGTTTCCGGTGCAGATGGAGGAACACTTCATAGACTGTAATGAACGATTTATCCAAAGCCAGCAACTCTTTAACTCTTTCATCACGTGTGGTATGCGGGGCAAGCCAATGTCTGGCCGCTTGTATAGCTGTAGAATCTGTTTTTGCTCCCGTAGCTTCCTTTAACAGATTCTGAAGTCTGTTGATGCCGTAGCCCCGTTTGCCGAATGAATTAGCCAGGCTAATCACCAGATGGTAGTCTTCTCTCCGGTTGGCTTGCACAGCTAATGGATAAATGGCGTCGAAGATACTCCCTTCGATCCCCCGGGGTATATTCTTCTCTAAGGATGGCAGTGCGAGCTGACCATTCTGCTTGCCCAGTTTCCGGATCGTATCTACAGCGAATTTGAATAGCTCACCATGAGGATGGAAGGCATGATGCCGCAGAATTGCAAATGCCAGCTGTTGGATGCAATACTTTGTACCATATGATGTATCTCTCGCATCTATAACACTATCAACGAGCAAGGCAAGTTCTTGGACATGGGCATCCGTGAACACAGACGCAGGACTATCCGACAGCTCTTTAAACACTGCGCCCCGGACAGGGTCCTGGTCATTTTTGATCCGGCGCAAGAACAGCAACGTCTCATTCATGCCCTGTCTCGATAGAACCGTACTCCTGATCAGCTGCATAAGCGCCGTGGCGCGTTCGTCTGCATTCGATACCTGTGTGGCTTGTTCAAGCTTCGCTCTGGAATGATGAATAGAACGGCAAGCCATAATTCTAATCGTCCGGTCCCGGTCATCCTTGATTTCACGAAGTCCCAGCATTCGGGTGGCTTCCTTGTCACGCAACGTATGCGGCAATACATACAGTAATCCTTCCGGAAAAATACGCTCTTGGCGTCTATCCTCTGCATACACCGCATCAAAAATCACTTTGCGGCTGGAAGGGGGCATATGATGGAGCAGCTTCGCTATTTGCATAGGACGATCTGCTAGTAATTTAGCCAGTTCAATCCATTGATCGATGGATAAATAATTTCTTCTTTTTAGAATCTCATCAGGTACGCCATGAGCAAGCAGATCGCTGCGCGACTCGTTTCTTGTAAGCAGCATATACACTGCATCAGGATGGATTCGAACCAACAGGCCGAGTTGTTTTTTTAGCATAGGATTTATGGTCCCCATGGGTCCATGGTTCATAGCACATTCTAAAAGTAAATCCGCCTTGGAATGGCCTAAAATTTCGATAGCCGATGAGAATCTCCACCACACATATCCCTTTTCTCTAGGAGGTGTGCTCTCCAATGTGGTTCTGAAATACTCTGCAACCACGTCTAGATGACGACTAGCTAATTTACGCCAATTGTGAATGACATATCCAATATCCACTAGCCATTTGCGAACCGTTTCCTTATAACATGCAGATAGTAATAGGGATGCCTCTTCCGCTCCCCAGCTAGCATATACAGAAGGCAATAACCGCTCCGCCAATTCCTGACGATTGATCAATGAAACACAGCGCAGCAGCTTTCGGCGGCAATCATGCGATAGGTTAGGAAGCTCGCGTTCAATATCCAGGTCTGAACCCACTTTGGCCAAAAGCCCCGCTGCCGTATTTCTGACACTTGCCGCAGGATGCCGGAGGGCTGACAAAACAACTTTAGCATCTTGAGTGACATCCGCACCGGCTAATGCAAGCTGTGCCTCATAGGCACCCCCCTCCAGTAAGGAAGACAGCAATTTGGAGTACTCCGTGGAGCCATTATGATCACGGCCTAGAATGGCTACTTTATGGATTCTGTCTGAATATTTCAGTGCATCCAGTTCTTTTAGCAAGCTCTTTTTATCCAGGGGATCTTTTTTGAAAATCATAAGCCGCCTCCTCCGCTGTTCTCGTTTCATTCAACTGGATCAACTGGAATATTGATTCTCGTTCATGGTGTTATATTGTATATCTAAATAATAACTACCTTCGGGAGTTTCAAAATATAGATTCAAAGAGGCTTGTTCGTAGGGACCAGACTCTACTTTGAACTTTCCTTCACTGTCTAAGGTTACAGTCACATCTTCTATCTGTTTAGGATGCTTTCCCCCTGTTTGTACACGCACTTTGAGACTTTGGCCGGCGAATTGGGTGAACTTTCCTTCAACAGTCAGCGTATGATCTCCGTGGAAATCTGCAAAGAGGGTTTGATTGGTGAACATATCCGGCTTAACGTACACTACCTTTGGGGGAAGCTCTGCTAAAACTGAAGTTGGTGTTGCACTCGCCGGCCGTCCCCGTAATTCAGTAAGCTTGGGCCGCAAATATTGAAGGATCTGAGCAGCCTCCGCACGGGTAATTCCTTTATCCCCCTGATACCCTGACAAGGATAGCTCGGTAACTCCCCTCACATAATCCTTCCCTAACACGAACTTCACAGCATCATAGTTTTTGAAATTTAGCCCATCTGCTGCAGCTATAATCTCAGCGATCTTTAGCCGGGTAATTCGACTGTCCCTTGCGGGCAGTTTGGATAACCCATCCAGCGGGAAATTCCGGTCCTTGGCGATCAGGTAAGCGGCATCTGCCCAATGCTTTATTTTGACTGGCTGATAAGCTTCAATGTTCACATTGTATGCTTTTAGGAGCATGGTCCAGAATTCAGCTTCGCTTACTGCTGCATCGGGTTTAAAGAGTCCCTTTCCAGCTTCGGTCATGATGCCTGCTTTTAGTGCCCATTCAATGGCAGGGAACGCCTTGTTCCCGGCAATATCCGTCAATTTGCCCGGGTCGGCAGCAGGGTAGATCTTTGATTTTAATTTTGGATATACTTTTACTTTAAGCTGTGAAGATAGGGCACCTAAAGATGCTGTAATGATGTATTCCCCTGATTTAACACCCATTATTGCTCCCGAGGAGGATACACTTAGACCATTAGTCCGGTTAACGGAATATTTAACCTCATCGCCCAAGAGCACATCCTTTGTTCCATCATCATAGTTGCCTTCCATTTGAAGCTGGAATGGTCCGCCTTCATTGATCACGATTTCTTTATAGGTTGGAACCAACTGTGTTAGTACATGACCTTTTCCGGTGGTGAAAGACCATACTTTCGTCTGGGTATCCAAAGAGCCTTCTACTTGGTATTCCAGGGATACGGTGTACTTGTGATTCCCTTTTAATACCGACTTGGGAAATATATAAAGAGTATCATCGTCTTTAAATTCTTCATAATAAGGAACCTCCGTTCCTTTCTCATCGGTAAGTACCGTTTGGTGCGAGATCATATCCTTATCTGCAGCTGCAGATATAATATAACCCGAGTACTTGGCATCAAATTGTTCAAGTGGATTCGGTATTTCACTTCCGTAGAACCCGACAGGTACGTTGGTCTGTTGATCGTAAGGGTATACGGAGATACCTCCATCTACAGGCTGTGTTTTTCCAGGACCGCCGGCATCCAAGACGGCAGTTCCGTGAACCAGGCCAATTCCAATCTCTGTATAGCGGGGGTCCAGTATAATATCACGGTGATAGGCTGTATCGAGCCACCCTTGAATAGCTGCTTTACTGCTCTTTTGTTGGAAGTGCATGACCTCCCCCGTTGCATAACCCTGCGATCCCGACGCCCAACCCGCCGCCTTCATCCGTGCCATTACCGACTGGCCCGTATAGCCTGGCTTTCCCGAGATTTCAGAGTGAGCACTCAGGCCTGGAAGATCCGCTTGATTGTTATTATAAAATTCAGCATGCGAAATTGCCGCCTTAGTAATCGCTGCATTCAGTTGAACGGGAGGAATCCCTGCCCGGGTCCTCACCTCGTTGAGGAATTGCAGACCTTCCAGCTGATCTGCGGTATACCCGGTCCCCTCACTGGCTGGATCTGCTGCGACAATATTGCCTGCTGCACTAAATAACCCTGTACTTACAACTCCGAATAGCAGTACGAAAAGGACAGTATAATGGATGAAGCGCATACGAGGAGTGCGAACTGCCTGATTTCGTTTTTTTCCGACAAATAACATGATTATCCCCCTTTTTTCTGAAGTTACCTATTCGACGTTTTTCAATATTTTTCCTCTATATGAGCAGAGTTTACTGTTGTCCATGAACGAGAAGTTACAGAAGTCTGTATTTCGGAATTTTTTTACTGAACAAGGTATATTGAAACATCTTCCAGCAAAATTTTTATACACAAATTCGTGAACCGAATTAACGGTATGTATGAAGTGAATGAGCGTGAAGATTGGCGAGATTGGAAAAGTCTAAACTAGCTAACGAAGATTATTCGTGCTCTATTCCTACAAGGAAAATTAAATAGCTTCACTGTCATTTGCTGTCAGTGAAGCTGGCGAAGTCATCGAATATACAATTTTTTCAATAGGTATTCCTTTAGAGAATCAGGAAAATGTGTAATCATACTGTATGTAAATGGAACAGCAACTTTATAACGGGGATTCATCCGTCTTTTCGATATGATATCACTTATTGCTTTTGCTGCTACTTCAGGGTCAGTTGGAATCTGTGTGTTTCTCATTCTTGCATCTGATTCATAAAAACCGGAATAGCAAGAATTTAGGTTTGACATAAGATCAATTGAATTGTTATCTAGTGTCTTGAAAAAATTGGTTTTTATAGGTCCCGGTTCGATGACGGTTACCTGGATATTATAGCTGTGCAACTCTAAACGCAATGCATCGCTTAATGCCTCAACTGCAAATTTAGATGCACAATAAGCTCCATTAATTGGTTGAACAAATTTTCCTGAAATCGACCCAATGTTAATAATCTTACCCGATCGTTTCTTACGCATTTCTGGAACAACTGCCTGAATCATGTTAATTATGCCAAGTACATTCACATCAAACATACTTTTCGCACTCATTACGTTAATCTCTTCCAAAGCTCCTCTAATGGAGTAACCCGCATTATTTACGAGGATATCAATTTTATGAAATCGCGATATCACTTCGTTTATCCCAGCATAAATGGACTCTCTTTGGGTGACATCCAGCGATAATTTCAAGGATGCAGGTAAATCTTTTAAGGCTTCCACATTTCTCGCAGTTGCGACGACTGTATATCCTTGGTCAAATAAAATCTTACAGAGTTCTCGGCCAATCCCTGTAGAGCATCCGGTAATTAAAACGACTGTTTCATTTTTCAATATAACCAACCTCCATGAAATAAAATTGGCTTCATCATAAGGCGCATGGAGATTGCTTGCATTATCATTTGTTAAGCTTTAGTTTTGTTCTTATTCTGCTAAGAGACACAGGGGTTATTCCCAAATAGGAGGCAAGATGATATTGTTTAAGCCGCTCTTCCAGCCCTGGATATGCAGCAAGGAATTGTTTATAGCGCTCAGTACTGTTTAATAGCTTAAAACTACTCGCATGTTCTTCTTTCGCTACAAGCACCCCATCAATCATTTTTTTGTAAAGTAAAAGTAGTTGATAATTACCTTCGACTATTTCCTCAAAATCAGAAATCTTCGCTACTAGAATTTCACTGTCTTCCAATGCCTGTATGTAATACATAGATTCTTTTTGAGACAGATATGCTGCGTAAGAGAACAGTGCTGCACCTTCTGCATAAAAATACTTTGTTCTATCATTACCTGTTTTATCCATATAATAAGAGCGAAAAATCCCCTTAATAATCAACCCTATTTCGGTAGATTCTTCACCTTCTTGTAAAAAGAACATATCCTTTTGAATTACCCGTGGCTTAAAAACATCCCCCAATAAAGCAATGCTTTTCTCATCGACCTCATCGAGAGAAATCGCCTTACTTTTCATAAGATTCATTAATACACCGTCGTATTGATTCCCATTCACACAAAAACCTCATTTCTTCTGTGTGGTACTACAACTGTTTATGAAGTAGCCATGTTCAAATATTTTTGCAACCCCTCCTTTGCACTTGAGTTATTTGTCCACGCTCCCAAATTCCAAGTCATAAAACGTAGTCCGAGATACCGCGAAGCGATCGCATACAACTGTTCAAATCGGTCTACAGGAGTCTCTAATCCAAGTGAAGCCAACACATCCTGATATGCTCTCGCTTGTTTCAATTCAAATCTTAATGGGATGTCTAAGAAAAAGGACCCATACCTTGCTTCCTCCCAATCAATGAAAAAAACATCATCATTATTGTGCACCAATACATTTCCGGGATTTAGGTCATTATGGATTAACGTGTGCGAACGTTCATCGTTCAACACCACTTCAATGTCATTAACTATGCTGCCAGATACAGCTTCGACTTCAGGAATATACTGACCGAAAGTCTCCATAAACTGTTCATTATGTTTAGCTTCTTCCCATACAGGTTTCCATCGCCCGTAAATCATTTGTTCGATATGGTCATAATTAGCAAAGGGAAGCCACGATAATTCCTCCCTTGATCCGTGATTCATTTTGTGAATATAAGCCAATGCATGCATTTCCTTTTCTTGAAGCATCTCGAAATTAAGGCTTTGGTAATTAGTCTTATAATCCACATCCTGAATACAGAGAAGGGCCCGATCATCTGAATCGAGGTCATGCGTTCTACTGTAGGGGACGTTAGCTGACTGCAAAAATAATCGGTGGAGGATTCGGCGCTCCGTTGTATTCGCCATCTTCGTGATCAATGAAATGTATTCTTTGGTGCCTTCGTCATCAATAAGAACTTTATGCCGGGATAGGCCGACCGCTTGATATCCTGTATTTAGCGGGGTGCTTTCCATTTCAAGAACCATTGCCGTATTGGAAATGAATTGCTTCGTCGATTCCTGTATCAACTCTAAAATCCCGTTAGCTTCGAGCTTCATATCTACCCTCCCAATCCACATCCAACCGGCCAGCATCTGATCCATCTGCTTGATCAGGTGCTGGCACTGCCCTATAGCTTATCTATTAGCGTATTCCAGGTCAGCTCAAGAACCCCTGTCATGTTGTGTGGTTCATTTGAAATATAGGTAACAACGGCATTCTTATCTGGAAGCATGACAACATATTGACCATATAAACCGTCCATTCGATATGAATTAGGATAGGAGTTCATCCAGATTTGATAGCCATATCCCTGCTGATGGTCAGCGGTTGCAAAGTCCGGGGTGAATTCTTTGGTTTGAATTTGGACAGATGTTGCCTGTTTGATATAACTTGAAGGAATAAGCTGCTTACCTTGCCAGACCCCTTGATCAAGAATTAATTGCCCGAATCTGGATAATTGCTCTGCCGTTAAATATAATCCTGCAAATCCCTGCGGGATTCCCTTTGGACAAGTATCCCATTTAGGTTTCGGTATATCCAATTGCTGAAATATTCTTTTATCTAAGTAATCATCTAAGTTAGTCCCTGTAGTCTTGCTTATTATTTTTGATAGCATGTAAGTTGCAGAGTTGTTATATGTAAAATGAGTCCCCGGCTCAAAAATAACCGGTTCTTCAAAGAACAACTGAGCAATATCCCAACTTGTATCGCTTCCCCAATCTGCCTTAGCCACCGGGCATTCTGCTTGTCCAGTTCCCATGCACAGCAAATCATGGATCGTCATCTTTATTAAATATTGATTTAAAGGTACATTTGGAATGTCAGGAAAAAAATCAATAACTCGGTCATTCATGTTGAAGTAACCCTCACTGATAGCAATCCCGACTGCCATTGAAGTAAATGTTTTACTTACTGACCACAAAGGAGCAGGTTTTTCTTCCTCAAAATCATGTTTCGCTGCGATCTGACCCTCTTGCCTAACCAGAACATTTCGCACCTGAAGATTTTGACTTTTTACGGACACTATCAAATCATTCAGCAAGTTATTATTCATTCTAATCATCTCCAAGTTATTTCCTACAGCTTCATATATTGGTTATATAATTGCTCAAGGGTATCGTATCGCTCGACCTTTCTCCCTACCCTGTTGTATTCTTCCAGATATTCATCCATGGCCTGCAGGAACTGATCTTTAAATAAATTAAGATTATCCGAATCAAAATACTGCATTAAATCAAACTTTTTTGTTCCTCTCGTTTCTGTCATTTCATCAAGGAAAATTTGTGTACCCATTGCTACATGATAGGCATAGGATTTATCCTCTAATTCCACACTTGCTATAATCTTATTGCGGCAGTTGCACCACAACTCCTCATAGGTACCGGCAAGATTATCATAGCTCGGGATAGGTTGCACTACAAAATCTTTATCCATTTTATGATATAAATCATTCACGCTCTTAAGAATTTTATAGGATGCACTTCTGATTTCCTGGGTAGTCTTCGCATCTATCACAGCCATGTATATCATTTCAAAATCACCAGGAATATAACGGTATGTACCTATTTCCTCCAGATATCTCTTAAGCCCCCGTTTAAAATAGGTATTGTTCAAATTCGTTAGAGCATTTACCAAATTGTATAAAACTCCGCATGAAGCATACCTTACTGCTCCTAAATCTTCAGATAGTAAGGTATTCGTATATTCCTGTTTTGCTATGTCTAAGTCCTTTTTCGCTCTACGGATACATTCTCTCCCTATGGGCTTGGCTAAAGCATCGAGTGCTCTCTGTTTATATAGGTTAAACTTATCCATGTATTCGGGTTTTGCACAATATATTATCTGTAAATCTACCAGATGTGAAATCATGGGACTCTCGAGATTTGCTTCATCCTCTATTCTTGTTTCCCACGGCGTACAATAGATGTCATATCCAACATCCTCCAGGATAAAACAAGAAGAGATCCCCCAGCCCCGGTCCGTGTTATTAATGATAATTAGATCAAGGTCGCTTTTTTCATGAAAATCTCCGGTACTAAAAGAACCTGTAAGCCCAATGATTGCAATATCCTCAGGAAAATCTCTCTTCGCACGTTCAATAACCATGTTAATCAGTTTTTCATTTTTAAATAAAATCTTCTGTCTACTCACATCATCCATATTCCATGTCCCCTCTCAGTCAGATCCTCTAATTGATTGTATTGTATCAACCTGCCTGAATAAGGGATATCCCGACTTTATCTATATTCAATCTATACCAACTGCTAGCTACAAATAAAACTCCTTTGACAAAATAAACTTCACCTAACTATAATGTACTTATTGAACAAGTACACTACAACACACTGTAAAGGAGGGCCGTATGGAAATCATCATCAGCAGTAATACGAGCAAGCCTATATATGAACAAATCACCTCACAGATTAAGGCAATGATTATGAGCGGAGAACTACAGACAGGCGACCCCATTCCGTCCATGCGTGCATTAGCCAAATCCATTCATGTCAGTGTCATTACCGTACAAAAGGCTTACGAGGATTTGCAGCGGGATGGCTTTATTGAAACGACGGTCGGGCGGGGCAGCTTTGTATCGACGCAAAACAAGGATTTTTTCCAAGAGGAACAACAGCGAAAAGCAGAAGCACATTTGCAGGAGGCTGCAGATATTGCGCGTACCAGCGGTATACCACTCAGTAAGCTGGTTGAGCTTTTGACAATGTTTTACCAAGAGGAGGAGTAACTATGGAACCTATTTTGCAGGTGGAGAACCTGACCAAACAATATCCTGACTTCAAGCTGGATCAGGTGTCCTTTTCTATTCCGAGAGGCACGATTATGGGGCTGATTGGTGAGAATGGCGCCGGTAAAAGCACCACGATTAACGCCATCTTAGATCTCATCCGAAAGGATGAAGGGATCGTCACGTTCTGGGGTCAGGAGCTGTCCTCTAATCCCAAGCAAATCAAGGAGGACATAGGGGTTGTATTTGACGGTATCAACTTCTATGAGACCCTCACACCGGCCAAGGTCGGCAAAATTTCAGCGGCTGCCTATAAACAGTGGGACGATGCCATTTACAGCGGTTATTTAAAAAAGTTCCAGCTCTCTTCCGACAAAGAAATTAAAACATTTTCTAAAGGCATGAAGATGAAGCTTTGTATTGCTGTAGCACTCTCCCACAAGCCAAAGCTCTTGATCCTGGACGAAGCGACTAGCGGACTTGATCCTATCATGCGTGACGATATGTTGGATGTTTTTCTGGATTTTGTCCAGGACGAAAACCACTCTATCCTGATGTCTTCCCACATCACAACGGATTTGGAGAAAGTGGCTGATAACATTACCTTTATTCATGAGGGAAAAGTCCTGTTCTGTAAAGCAAAGGACGAACTTCGTTACAACTACGGCATTATTCGCTGTGGGGCAGCACTGTTTGCAGAGATTGACCAATCGGAGATCCTTGCCTGCCGGAAGTGCGACTATCAGTGGGATGTGCTGGTTGCCGATAAGGAAAAAGCTCGCCGCAAATATAAGACCGCAGTAGTGGACGACGCATCTATTGACGATATTCTTCTTCTCTATGTAAAGGGGGAACCGGTGTAATGAAAAGCTTGATTTTAAAAGATTTGTATAACATCGGGCACAACGCCAAATCCATGTTCTTTATGCTATTTGTTTTTGCCCTAATTTTTGTCCCTTTCAGCGGACCGGAAGCCTATATTATCGCGAGTGGAGTTCTATGCAGCATGATGGTTATGACTACGTTCAGCTTTGATGACAACTCCAAGTGGATGAAATACGCTATGGTTACCCCAGTTACCAAAAGGGACTTGGTGGCCAGCAAATTTATTGTTCTGCTGATTTTCTCGGGTTTCGGTGTTGTTACCGGTCTAGTAATTGGTTTCATTGGTGGCATCATCACCGGTAAAGTTGATTACAGCAACATGAGCGATATCCTCACTCTGCCGGGTATCGCTGTAGTTGGTTTTATAATTGCGACAATCTTAGGAAGTCTGTCCATCCCTCTGTTATTTAAGTTTGGTACAGAAAAGGCTCGTACGCTGTCACTTGTGTCCTTTATAATTCCCGCTGCGATTTGCTTTGGTGTGTATGAGATTCTGATCTTCTTTGGTGTTTCTTTTACAGATCAGCTTCAGTTGATCCTGCTGTACTGCTCCCCGGTGATCGCGCTGGCGTGGAACTTGGCGATGTACAAAATCAGCTATGTGATTTTCTCAAAGAAGGACCTTTTGTATTCATAACCTCACTGGACTGATTCCATCAGCTCATAGAAATACTGGGGATCGTGAGTCTTATTAAGACTATACCAGGCATCTAATGTTTGGGAAGAAAACACATCCAGAGCTTTCAGGATATGTGCAGCAAATTCCAAAGGAGCTATTCCAGAAGCCGTGATCAGTTTTCCATCGGTTACAGTGGAATCCTTTTGATAATACTGTTCGCCCGTATAAGCGGGACAGATCATTTTAAGATATCCCAGATCATTGCTTGTATGACAGCGTGAATTCAGCAGTCCAGCTTGGGCTAGTCCTATTGTAGCGCCGCAAATGGCTGCAACCAGTACCCCTTCCTGTAAACAACTCTCAACAATTTTTAAGATGGGGTGGTGAATGGATTCTGTCCATGTATTTCCACCGGGTAAAATTAATGCATCTGTACTTTCAATGCTGCACTCATCCAGTTGGAGGTCAGGCAGTATTTTCAATCCGCCCATTGTAGTTACAGGAGTCTTTTCAATTCCCACGGTAACTATTTTGGATGGGGAGAGTCCCTTTCTGTAATATCTTCCTGAGTTCAGTTCGGAAGTTAAGTAACCTATTTCCCAGTCTGCCATTGTGTCAAATACATAAAGATATACCGTGCTACTCATTAATAAATCCTCCCAATATAAATTATCAAGTGATAACCAATCATCAACAGCGATCAATTATTATCCCTATTATAAAACGGCTTAACTGACACCTACTGTCAGTCAAACCGTTTGATTTAACATATATTATTTAGCCAATGAATTCTATTTACCGCCTATAGTCCCTATAGTCAGGATAACCGTGTCATACGGAGCCAATTCCATGGTGTGTTCTCCATCCTCCGTATTGATCGTAGTCCTTTGCAGCTGGCCGCTATTGTTCATCACAACGAGCTTCTTACTTTCCGGATAATAAGCACACTCTGTATACAAATTGTCCGTAATGTACTTCGTCTCATGCAGCTCTTTGCCCGCATAGCGAAGCAGATTCAGCAGCAATCGTGTATTTTCCCAGCTGAATTCGAAAGAAGGAAGGTAGATTCCCTTTCCTTTACCGAAGGCATGAGTGGACAGGGTTATCATTCCGCTTGCTTCATCCATCACTGTCGCGGACCCGTCGGTAAGATAAATATTAGGCTTGGGCGTTAGGCTGGCCCCTTCAGGCACCAATCCCTGCTCAGCCTTCACCTCATAGGTCCATCGGCCATGTGCTACTCTTGAGCCTGTGTCCTCATCCAGACCCAGAACATGTGCCATTCTGAAAAAGCTGTCATACCCGTTGACCGCCGAAGGCTGGTTGATTCCGATAAAGGTACCGCCCTCATACACCCACTGGGTCAGGACGTCCACGCACTTGCTGTCTTTCCAGTAGTCCCCGCCGCTCCAGACTGAACCGGCAGAGCCGGCATTGATCACTACATCGCACTCTTGCAGCTTCCCCTGACGGATATCCTCGAAATCAATAAACTGCACATCTACCGGCAATCCGGATAAGGCCTCATTGATATGAATCAGATCATGCATGAACGTTTCATGAAAATGGCCGGACAGCGTCCACGATCTCAACTTGCCCCAAGCATGCAGAATAGCTACCTTCGTCTTGATCTGATACGGCTTGCCCTGTTGATGAAGCTCTTGAATCTCCCGGAATTCACCCGCAATCTTCTCGATATAATCACAGAAATCCGGGTAAGGCTCTACCAGATGCAAGTATCCGCCCAGTCCAATCCGGTCGACCGGCTCACGCAAGAGGGCCCGCCGGATATGAATCCAGTATTTTTTGGTATCCAGCGTAGGGTCCCCGCCCTCCATAAAAGTAGGCGCTCCGCCCAAACCAACCGGAAACAGATACGGATGCAGCCGGATCTCATGCGTATCCACTTTCACCCCGGCACACAACCTTGCCTCATAGCCTGAGAACACGCATTTAATCATCCCGTCCAAGCCAAACTCCTGAAAACGGTCGTTGTACGGCTCCATGCCCACCCAGCTGTCATCATAAAAGACATACGCCAGCTTGCCGTGCTTATGCACAAGGTCAATCAATTGCTTGCCAAATCCGATGACAAAATCATTGATAAAAGCCATATAATCGAGCTTGCGCTGCTCAGCCGGGATATGACTGACGCGGTATTTCCCGCCATTCACAAAATCCTCAGCCGACAGCGAATAGCCATATCTCTCAGCAAACAGATCAAGCGCTCTTGCACTTACTGTGAAGTCATATGAACCCCAGTCCGAGAACAGATGACGGTTGCGCTCACTGCTGCCCCAGATCCAGGCGAAATTATAAAAAAGCGAAGTGAACCGGACAACCGTTGTTTCCTTATGCTGCAGACACCAGTCTTCCATCCAGTCCAGCAGATACTTTTGCGTGTCTGCATACATGGGGTCAATCTGCATCAAATGCTCTTTATCCCAATGATTCGTGGTGTGATTGTACATGGAAATCTCTTCCCAGATCCGGTAGGCCATGAAGCTGACCGTGTATTTATGCCAAGGCGCAATTCCGGTAAGGACCACGTTCCCCGCTTCCCGTTCATAATTCCACTGTTCTCTGGGAACCTCCTCCCCGGTCGTCCGGTCAATAACCTGCCAATACATAAACGCCTCTTTGGAATCATTCACTCTGAATTGTTCAGCAAAAAAATCCTCCATCAGATAGATGGATACATAACCCTGCACCGCTACCTTCGGATTCGTAATGAGAAAGCACTGCTGCAGCTTATCCGGATTGCGCGAAGCCCACACGTTATGATCCCTAATAATACAGAGGGTAGAATAGATGCCGTATCCTGCGTGGATAATCTCATCGGACAACTTCGTGCCGTCACTGTCACGGATGACATCGGCACCCCACCGTTCAGCGAGTTCCAGGGTCAGCGCCTCATAACCGGATTCTCCCGGCAGCGTAAAGGCTCCCGCTCTATGTTTGGACAACGTGCTCCCTCCTATTGAAGCATATCGGACAGAAAAGCGAGTGCTAAGCCCTGACCCCAGCCCTGAATCCAGTCTTTTGGAATATTACGGTACCCTTCCCTGTCCTTCATCACTGCGGTTCCGCCCGATACCCCGAGTACCCGTCCATCTTCGCTGATATGGTCCAAAATACCTTTCAGGGCCTTTTGCACATATTTGGTATGCAGCGGATTGTCGTTACCCACCATCGCCGCCGCAATCCCGCAGGATGCAGATACTTCTTCGTAGGATTCCTCATCATCCAGCACCGTCCGCCACAAGCCGTTCTCCGTCTGTACAAGCTTCAGCGCGGCCAGTTGATCCCGCAACGAACACTCCACGTCCATACACTGCGGATACAGATACCAGTCCCCCAGCAGCGGTTTGACCTGCGACATGGTATAGGCACCCCAGGCATTCGCTCTCCCCCAGTACAACCCGGACATATGATCCTGCTTCACATTATTGTAGCCATGGTACCAGAACCCGGTGCTTGGGTCTTGCAGGTATTTAATGTGCCAGTAATATTGATTCAGGGCATCCTGAATTATAGCCTGATCCTTCAGTTTGCTTCCCACCCGCAGCAGGAAAAAGGCCGCCATAAACAGCGTATCCGCCCAAGCCTGCTCCGGAAAATCATTCGATACGGATACCGTATGCTGCAGCACATTGTCCCCGAATCTTAGCGCTCTATGCTGGAGATAATCCACTTTGCTCATCACAATATCCCAATATTTCTGGTTGCCTGTTTCTTCATATAAGGTGATCAGCATATGGCCCATGGCACAAGTGTTCACCGTCCAGTCCGGCAGGCCAAGCTCGATATATTCATCCACCCACTGGATCAGCATGTTCAGATAGTCCTTATTGCCTGTGGTCTGATAAGCTCTGGACACCCCATAATACGCCACCCCGCAAGGCCATTCCCACGTTAAATCCATAGCCAGGGTTTTTCGGGTCACTTTGTCGATAATGCGTAGAATTTCTTCCTTGTCATACGTTAATTTATCCATCTTAATCCCCTCTCTTGTCGAACACTTCATATCCGTCCATATGCGTGCAAGCGCTTTACAGACTCTATTGTAAGCAGTAAAATGGTCTACATCTAAGCATATTCGCAGCAAAAGTGTGCAGTTTCGACCATTTATTGTTAGGGAGAAGGAGCAACCACAGATGCCCAGAAAAAAGAAACCCGTCATCGAGTACCGCCACTACAGCCTGCCGATCCATTTCCCTATCCTGCTGCTGAGCGGAGACCGCTGGAGGATTTCCGATATCAAATCTGAGCATTTGCATTTCCATAATCATTTGGAGATTGGTATTTGTTATTCAGACAGCGGCATCATGGAGATCAAAGGAGAAGCCGTCCCCTTTAAAGCCGGTGATGTGACCTTTCTCCCCCGGTATCTTCCCCATACGACGTACAGTTCGCCGGGTGAAGCCAGTCTGTGGTCCTATCTCTTTTTCTCGCCGGAGGATCTGTTCCAGCATTCCTTCAAAAGTGCCTACAGCAGCTTCGAACCGAATCTGTGGCGGGTGCAGGGGAAAAACTGTATTTTGAACAAGGCGCAGTATCCCAAAGTCTATTCCCTGGCCACATCCGTCGTCGAGGAATTGAAGCAGCAGAACCCCTACTATCAGGAAAGTGCCTACGGCTTGTTGTTATCGCTGTATATCGAACTCCTTAGAATCCATTCCACGAATGAAACGCTGGCGGAACAAGACACAGAGCATAGCCTGAAGGGCGATTTTGTCATTTCCCAGGCTCTGGAGTATATCACCACAAACTACATGATCCCCATGACCATCGATTTCCTGGCAGATCTGTGCCACTTAAGCACCACGCATTTCCGGAGAAAATTCCATGAGATCATGGGCACCGCCCCTCTCGATTTCCTGAGCAGTACCCGGATTGAAGAAGCCTGCAAGCAGCTTAAGAGCACGGAAGATTCCATTCTCTCCATCTCCGAACAAGTGGGATTTCACTCCATTTCCAGCTTCAACCGCTCTTTCTCCAGGCTAATGGGGGTGTCACCCAAGGAATGGCGTAAGGGTGCACAGTCCGAGGCACAGTCCGCGAAGGCGTCTATTTTGGAGTATACAGGGTGGGTGTAATTCGGATCACGGTTTGTTGAGTACTCCGGGCTCCTGCTTCGGCAGAGTGATAAAGATGACAAATCCAATGATAAATAACGGGATCACCGATAGAATACTAAGGTTGGCATTGCCCGTTAAGGTAGTTGTCAGAGACATAAGCGCAGGACCGATGATCGCCGCGAATTTGCCAAAGATATTGTAAAAGCCAAAGAATTCATTGGATTTTTCCTTAGGGATAATCTTCGCATAATAAGACCGGCTGAGCGCCTGAATGCCGCCCTGAGCCGAACCAATTAACGCCCCAAGAATAAAAATATGCCAGACGGAAGTGATAAAGAAAGCCGCGATACAGGCAATGATATAGGTGAATATCCCCACAATAATCATCGTCCGGGCGGAGTAGGTTTTGGCCAGATTGCCGTAGAGAATCGCACATGGAAAAGCAATAATCTGGATCACCAGCAGAATGCCAAGCAAGGAAAATGTGTCTAAGGCATCAGCGCCCAGAACGGACGTCGCATAAGGCACTACCATTTTAATAATCGTATCTACCCCGTCAATATAGAAAAAGTAAGCTAACAAGAAAACAAAGACCATTTTGTGCTGCCTGATATTCCTGAAGGTGTTAGCCAGTCTTCTGAAGCTGCGGATCACCGGTCTGGGCTCAGGCTCAATATAGTGTCTTTGCTTCACGTCTCTGATCATGGGTATGGTCAACAGCCCCCACCAAAGGGCCGTAATGATGAATCCAATCTGATAACCGGTGGCCTTATCCATCCCCATAGCAAGAATCAAGAGCAGGCTGATCCCAAACGGAATAACGCTGGAGATGTAGCCAAAAGCAAACCCCCGGGTCGATACCTTATCCATCCGCTCATCCTTCGTAACATCCACCAGAAAGGAGTCATAGAAAATGTTAGCTCCGGCAAAACCGATGGCTGACAGGATATAGAATACAATTAATAGCTGCCACTGTCCGCTCGCAGGTGCTACGAAGGCCAGCGAAGCGGTAGCCAACACCCCGATCATAGTAAAAAACACGAAGAAACGTTTCTTCGTGTCCTTATAATCAGCGATCGTCCCTAAAACCGGGCTGAGGATCGCCACCAGAATACTTGCGATGGAATTAAAATACCCCAGATCCATGCTGCTGTTCACATTCGTAAACATGCCAAATACTATGGGCAAAAGCGCTGTGGTCACCGCCATCGAATACGCCGAATTGCCGCAGTCATACAGAATCCATGATTTCTCTTCTTTGCTAAGCTTCATCCAACATCCACCTCTTATCACTAGTTAATTACTGTTATATCATGTGATCATATGAGGCATGTTAAGCGGATGTAAAATCACCAATGCTACCTATAACGTCTCCGTACTGAGTGTAAATCCTTCGATCACGACATCCTCGTCCACCTCGATCATGATGCAGCGTTTCCCTTGATAGTTCACCTGCTTCACATATCTCAGATCCTGGGGGCTGATGGAAATGGTTGCGACCTTTGTCTCAATCTTGATGGACTTCGAGGTGAACTTCGGAATCACACTGGTAGCTTTGAGTTCGTAGTTTCTGTCATCGATGATCGTCTCGAACGCACGCTCCACCTTTTCCGCCGTCACATCCTCCACTCCGCTTACCTTCAGGACGCGTTCCACATCTTTAAAATCCAGCTTGGGAGCTTCCTCCTCCTCGTTATCTTCGATGACCTGCTGGATTTCCTCATACATCTGAGCAAGAGTGGTCGTATCGAGCTGTTCGCCCGCCACTTCCTTCACGATCTCCTCAAAGATGGTTCTCACTTCCAGAGCCGTTGCGGATCTTTCGGCATTTAAGACCTGCTCGATGAACTGTGGATCGGGATAATTCGATTTTCCCGTACAATACAGAATGCGGTTCACATCCGAATAGTTGTCCGTCACACTCGGATAAAAGAACCCCTGCTCCGGCGTACTGAGCTTAACAATCGGATCGACGATTATATTGTACTTGAATTCCCGCTCCACATAATCGAACATGAGGTTCTTGCGCTGTTGCTCCGTGGAATTCACGCTGCACAGAATGAACGGATGCGCGAACATCTCGTTCTTCTCACTCTCTTCGGCTTCATCATTTCTGGACTTGGTCGGACGGTAATACTGCCCGCGTACAAAAGTGACCACCATGTCCTTTTCATACTTGGCATCTGCCAGCATTTTGTCCACCAGCAGCATCATCAGGTCCTGCCATTCTTCAGGATCACCTGTCACCAGGCCTTGGTGAAGCATGACCCGCGCCGGATCCTCCGCGTCCTCCTGAAACTTCAACTCGAACAGCTTATGATCCAATTCACCGGTGAGCAGTTTTTTGAAATTGCCAATATACAGCTCCTGCTTCTCTCTGTCCACGAGACCAAACGGCAGGCGCTCCCAATGATAAATCTCGTTCGTCTCCTTCATAATATACACGTTAAGAATATCAAACAGCTTGAGCATTTCATGGTCCAGCTTGAATTGCTTGCGAATGTGTGCGACTTCTTTCTTATTCATAATCGGTTCAGCAGCTCCTTAGAAGTGTTTTGCTTTATTTAGTATAAACGATAGGGGCGGAAATGGGTTAGGGGGTTAGTATTTAGGATGGATCGAGGTACTTGCTTTGGCAGGGGTGAGTTAGAGAGATAGAAAAACCTTTACCACTTGGGTAAAGGCTCCTAGTTAATATTCCGCTTTAGATCATTTTAAAATATTGGAATGATTCCTTGATAGCATCTTGTTTTTCTATGGGACAAGGGTGCACTCTAGCATTGGAAGAATATCTTCTGGGTGATATTTTAGGATGAAGACCACTTAATTCTTTCATATGCGCTATCCAGCATGTTTTAGGAACATAGCCATATTTTTGCTTTACGTAATCTTGGATTTGCTTATATGTGGCCATTAATAAGTACCTCCTCAATGGAACTTAGATCTAAACTTATAAAGAAAACTCCGATTTAGTAATTTCTAACACAACTACTTCGTCACTCCTTTATAGGCATCAAACTTCTCTATTTTATCCATATGTCTATCAGTTTTAATATTATGATGAAACTGGAGTTACAAGGTGATCAGAACTAAATTGCCCTACCCCTAGCAATAAATCTCCTGACCTTTCGTACTTGTGAAATCTCTATTCTCCCACTAACTCCTTGGAGATATGGTTCAGAATTCCACCAAGAAGATCCTCTAAGCAGTTCAAGATCAAATATCCGCTCCCAACTTTTTCCCTTCGAAATGTTTAATTCATTCCGATAAAAGGCTTCCCACTCAACTTCATCTAAAGCTAAAAAGCTGTTGTTTAAAACACAATGCCATGCATCGAAATCAGATAATAATACTCCTTCACTCGGTATCTCTACTTCAAGGCTTACAGCAGGAGTACCAGCAATAAAATGACCGCTTTTTCGAAGATCTGGTTTTTCCGTCCATAGCCATATAGGGAATTCACCAGAATAATTAATAATTCTCTTTTTCATCTGTCTCATCATCCAATAGTAATCCTCAAGTAGTTCTTCCCATATAAAATCAAGACTTCCGATTAAGTAACCCAGTTCTCGGGCTTTTTCCCAGCCCTCAAGGGTTTGGTTTGTCCAGTATCGAGTCATCGCTATTCAACTCCAACCTTTTTATGGTATTTTATATTGGGACTTCTGTGATAGTGTGAGAAATCGCGTGAAATAAGAGTGAACTAACTCAAAAAGAAATAGACAGCCCTGGTGAACGGAGACGGTCTATTTCTGCCTAAACCTATTCTAAGTTGTGGCCTAAATCGCTTTCCAGATTATTTTACATAGTCTTCTCTTAGAATACTGTACATTTCTATATCGATAATCCCTTTACCTGACCATAAGGTGGCTTGTCTTAGCGTTCCTTCTTTGATGAAGCCGTTCTTCAGTAGAACCTTCTTGGAATTCTCATTTCGAGGCATGACTTCAGCCTGAATTCTGTTGACGTTGACGTCCCTGAACAAAAAATCGAGCAACAGGTTTACCGCTCCGGCAGCAATCCCTTTTCCCCAATGCGATTCCGCCAAAAAGTAGCCAATCGTCACCACGTTTACCTTTTGATTAAAATCTTGAGCCTCAATAATCCCCATCAACCGGCCGGGCTCAGAATTATAGAAGATTCCCCACTTGACCCTTGATTTTTTATGATAATCTCTCTCGAAATGTCCTATCATGTTCTTCACAGTATCTTTATTGTGTTTCGGGATGATGCCGCAGTATTCAAACACACGGTCATTGTTATAGATTTCAAAAACTTCGTCCAGATGATCATCCTCAATCTTTTTCAATACGATATCATCTGACTGCAGGATCGGAAACTGCCCAAACACGGCTTCTAAGTTCATTGCGGCACCACTCCCTGTTTTATTGTATGTAAAATCATACAATAATCGGTTGTTATTTTCTTGATAATCCATGCGCATATTTGTCCAAGCTCTACATAAAACGCGCTTCACCCACATTCCGCTTGAAAATCACTCGGCTCGGCTGGTCAGACCCTGAGCGAGCCACGAAATCCCCTAGCGCCATAGTAAGAATCCGCACCGTTATGATACACGAACACATTGCCGTAACGGAAATCAGCAAAGATAGCACCGCCAAGCTGTCTAATCTCAGAAGGTGTTTTCACCCAGCTTGATGTTTTCATATCGAAATTCCCAAGCTTCTGAAGTTCCCGGTATTGTTCTTCTGTTAACAGCTCAATGCCCATGGCGGCCACCATATTCATAGCGCTGTTTTTCGGCTTATGTTCTTTCCTTGACTCCAGCGCTTTATGGTCATAACATACACTTCTGCGGCCTTTAGGGCTTTCTGCTGAGCAGTCATAAAAAATGTATTCATCGGTCTCTTCATCATACCTAACCACATCCGGTTCACCGCCGGTTCCCTCCATTTCATGGAGTGACCACCATTTTTCAGGATTCGCTTCCAGCTTTGCTTGTACTTTAGCCCATTCCAAACCTGGATGGCGGGTCATGTGTTTCTCAAACCGGGCTTTCAAGGCTCCGAGTAGTTCTTCACGTTGTTCTGGTGACAATTCTCTTTTTTCATTGGTCATCATGAAACCCCCTCAATTTGTATAACGATTATATTGAATAGGAACCATCGTAATTATACTTCAGTTCACCCCGCCATATACTGGCTCTGGAACAGCAGATCATACGGTTCGTTTCTGTTACGCAGGTTGTCATGCGTATCGAAAGCTGCTACCCTGCCGTCCTTTAGCACCATTACCTTGTCGCAGTCCACAATAGTCGACAAACGGTGAGCAATCGAAATCATGGTTTTCCCAGAGGAGAGACTCTTCAGTTCTGTAATGATGTCACTCTCATTTTCGTTATCAAGGGCGCTTGTACTTTCATCAAAAATAATGATGTCCCTGTCCTGTAAAAAAGCCCGGGCAATCGATAAACGCTGCCTCTGGCCCCCCGATAGCTTTACACCCTTTTCTCCGATGATGGTATCGAGTTGATCCTGCAATGTTTCAATGAAGTCATAAATACGCGCTCTGCGGCAGCACCCAATCAATTCCGCGTCGGTTGCGCCGGCCTTTGCCAGCAATAAGTTCTCTCTGATTGTCATGTTGAAAAGAACGGGTTCCTGCACGACTATACTCACTTTGCCTGAAACACTCTCGCCGCTCACTGTATGGATATCAACACAGCCAATCTGTATAGCACCCGCTTGCGGTTTGATCTGCCCGGTCAGCAGCTTCGCGAGGGTAGACTTGCCGCTGCCGCTTTGTCCCACGATGGCCAGATGCTCGCCCTTACTCACCGAGAACGAAATCCCGTCAAGCGCAAATGAATCGTTTCCCTCATACGCAAATCTCAGATTATCAACGGTTAATCCGGTTCCGGCGATTTTCTTATAAGGCCTCTTGTCTGTTTCTACATTTAAGATCCCGATCACCTTCTCGATATTCACCGAATCACTCTTATAATTCATCATGGCATTGCTGATGTTCTCGATGAACCCGAAGAACTGCCCGTAAAAGTTGATAAATACAAGCAGCACACCAACCTCCGAGTAGCCCTTAATAACAAATACTCCGCCAATGAAATAGATAAACAGCTGGGTAATGAAGTTTTTGGTGAAGAACGAGTAGGTAATCCCCAGATGCATATAGAGCTGGTTAAGAAACCAAATAGGCCTGATCTTCTTGTAATGCCCGTTTAATTCAGCGAGTTGCGCGTCCTCCAGGTTGTTGGTCTTGATATCTTTCCAGTTTTGAAAATTGGCATGTAAAAAGCTTTCATATTGGATTTGCAGCTTCCAGAGGGCCTCACCGGTGCTCTTCGCTTTCCCTCCCAGAAAATTAACCGTAACCAAAGAAACCGGAACAAAAATAAAACTGAGGAGCGCAATCCGCCAGTCGTAGCACAGCAAAATAACGGCCAGCGCAATAGCGTAAACGACAGCGTAGATAAAGTCCAATACATGGGTCGTAAAAAACTTCCCGGCAACCGCAGAATCGTTCTCAATCCGGCTTTTAACGTCGCCAATGCTATATTTGCTGTACACTTCAGTATCAAGACTTATATACTTCTTCAGCAATTTGTTCTTGATTCGCAGGTCGAATTTCAGGATTAACTGGTTGGAAAACCGCTTGGCGGCGGCAATTCCGATGGTCGTAAGCAGGAAAACAGCCAAGTATCCTGCGATGACAGGCCAAAGCTCATTTAACTTCTGATCCACGAGGACACGGTTAACCAAAAACGAATACAAGAACAAAGGGATCAGCCCGAATATTAAGCTCCACAGCTTGAACAGGCCAAGCGCAAGGAGCGGCTTGTGAATACCGTCTATATCCCGGGTTAAGGCCTTGAAGGTTTCTAATCGTGTCATACCGCTTCACCTCCTGCAAACTGTTCGTTGAATAAGTCTATATACGTTTTGTTGCTTGTAATCAATACATCGTGGGTGTCATAGCCTTCGACAATTCCGTCCGCTAACACCGCGATTTTATCACAGCTCTTAATCGTGGAAAAACGGTGGGCGATGATAATCAGCGTCCGTTCCTTCGACAGTTCACCAAGCATGCTCCGGATCAGCGCTTCGTTCCGGCTGTCGAGGGATGAGGTGGCTTCGTCGAAGACCAGAATCTTAGGATTCTTGACCAATATTCTCGCGATAGCCAGCCGCTGCTTCTGCCCGCCGGATAATTCCTGCCCGCCCGTCCCAAGCAGCGTGTCCAGTCCGTCAGGAAGGGCCTGGACAACCTCATACAGGGCGGCTTTCTTAATGGCCTCCATCAAAGCGTCATCCTTATCCTTGCAGTTTGTGAAGGAAAGATTGTAGCGCAGGGTCTGATCATAGAGGATCGTCTCCTGATGGACAATCCCCACCTGGCTCCGCAGGCTATGCAGGTTATACTCCTTAACATTCGTTCCGTCGATCAGAAGCTCGCCGCTGTCCACGTTGTACAGGTTGTAGAGCAGGTTCCCCATCGTTGTTTTACCCGCGCCGCTCCTTCCGACAATGCCAATCGTGCTTCCTGCCTCAATACGGAGATTGAATCCATTCAGAACCGGTCTGTCTCCGGTGTATCCAAAGGTGACATTGTTAAACTCAATCCTGCCCTCTTGGATGGTCTTCGGAGGCTGGTTCTCCCGGTAATCCTCTTCCTCTTCATTCAGAATATCCACGACACGCTGCAAGGAGACCGACTGCCCCCAGACATCGACAATTTTGCTGTTGATCGAGCTGAAATAGTTCACAGCCATATTGAAATAGCTTACGGCGGCTACAAAAACGCCAAGCTGCATTTGGCCTTTTGTAATGAAATAAGCACAGATCGTAAATATCAGCAGCTGTGCAATCAGCGTGATGAACGAATTCACCCGCTCTGTCGTCACTTCGATTTTTCCGTTGTCCACGTTCATTTTATGGATCGAGGTCGTTTTTCTTAAATAGGTGCTGGTTACTTTCCGGCCTGCATTAAGGATTCGGATCTCCTGCAGGTTCTTCACGATCTCAAATAAATAAGAGGATAGCTTGCCCTGTTCGGCTGCAATATCCTTGTTGACCTTTTGCGCCCGGGTCTTGAAATATTTTGAGGCGAAGAACACAGCCGGAACCAGAACGACCGTAAAAGCCCCCAAAAATACATTGTAGTAAAACATGAAACCGACAGCGAACAGGATATGCAAAAGGTTGGAATACCCCCACAGTCCGCTCCAGAAGACGAGATTCATAATATCCGTAGCGTCGTGGTTCATCCGGCTGATCATGTCCCCGCTGTACATCCCGGAGAGGTCCTTCCCCTT
Source organism: Paenibacillus sp. 22594 (assembly GCF_052044425.1). NCBI lineage: Bacteria > Bacillati > Bacillota > Bacilli > Caryophanales > Paenibacillaceae > Paenibacillus > Paenibacillus sp. 22594. The sequence continues at coordinate 96,481 of NZ_JBQENA010000010.1, read as the reverse complement.
CTTATGTAAGATCTTATTGAACAGAGCCCGGCGGATATCAAATACAAACCCCGTCATCATCTGCGAGGAAATGAGATTATTTAACGTCGCAACAACAAACTGATTGAACAAGAGGATCCCCGCATAGATCAGGCACAGATTCATAAAGGCGCTCATGTCTTTATCATAAAAAGCTACATTAATCAGCTTCCCGCCCAGGAACGGGTACATCAGATTGACCATCGTCATTAATGTGGTGATCACAAACCCAAACAAGAATACCCATTTATGCATCCGTATAAATTTGGTGACCCATTGCCTTGTAGTCATTAGCTCCCGCACCCCCCTTCCATATATTCACAAAAGAAATTGTAGCACAAACGTTCGCTTGGGAGAGTGATGATTTTATGACTTCTGATTGTTACATATTTGCGGCGCAAAAAAAAGACACGAATGGGTTCGTGTCTCTTGTCTGCGATAATTACAACAGCTTACCCCAATACTGCCGGGCAATCTCTTGTCCTTGTCTAATCTTCGCCCACTGCTCATCTTCCGTTAATTCATTGCCGCCATCGCAGGAGGCAAACCCGCATTGATGAGACAGTAATAACCGGTCCTTATCAATAATTTTCGATGCTTCATCCAGCATTTGAACTACACGTGCTTCATCGTCAAGCGTCCTGGTCTTGGAAGACAATAGCCCAAGTACAATTTCCGTCTCCGGCTTATCCTTGAACACTGCAAGCGCCTCAAGGGAGCCTGCACGGTCATCATCCCATTCCAGGAAAAAGCGGTCGTACTTCAGCTGCTTCAGGAACAGATTCGCAATCTTGGCATAGGAGCCACCGCCCATATTACGGGAATCATAGTTGCCCCGGCAGTTATGCGTCCACATTAGGAGGCCTAAGCTATGACCGTAATCAATGACGGTATTGTTAATGTCAATAAATGCTGCAGCCAGCGCCTGTACTTCCGCTTGATTAATATTCTCGCCGGTATATGGGGAGTTCGGGTTATCATCGGCAAATAGTTCCCACAAGCAATCGTCGAATTGCAGAATACGTCCCCCGGCAGCAGCGAATTCCCCTACAAACTCCTTATAAGCCTTAACAAGCCCCTCTTTCAGCTCATGTCTGTCCTTATACACAGCTTCTGTGCCGCCAATGTTATCCGACCAGGATAATTCACCATAAATATGGGACGGCGAAGGTACGCATAGCTTGGTCTCCCGGTCGCCGGCAAGCGCCTGAAGCTTCTTATAGGCTTGAATGAAATGATGGTTCTTTCCACCCAATTCACCTGTAATACGCAGACCAATATCTTTTCTCGTCTCATATTTGGAAGTTCCATCTGTATCTCTGAAGAAATATCCATGATCCGCAATGTAGCGGTCAATCCCCTGGAAGCCCCAGACAAAGTCCAGATGCCACATCGATTTGGAATATTCGCCATCCGTAAGTATGGTCAGGCCATTCTCACTTTCTTGTTCAACTACAGCCTGAATCGCCTCAGCCTCACACTGCTCATACCCCTGGAAGTCCTGGTAAAAAGGATACCGGATATCATCCCGGTGTTCGATCTGCCCTTTATATTCTAATAAATCCGCCGGACGCAGCAGGCTGCCTACGATTTGAAATCTATTGCACATGAATACTCCTCCTCCATCTAATACATCACTTGCTCTAATGCATTGATTCTAGCATGGAGGGTTATCCACTAAGTAACACTTAAAAGTGATATCTGGTTATAGGGAAAAGGTATAGTGGGGGGTTCGATTAAATGCCGAAAAACTCTGCCGCCGTTTCTGTAGTCGCCTTGGCAACCTCTTCTATGGATTTGCCCGTACATCGTGCTACAGCTTGCAGGATATGCGGCAGGAAGGAGGGTTCGTTCCGCCCGTCCTTAGGCTTTGTCTGTAAGTCTCTGGGAGTCAGAAAAGGTGCGTCCGTCTCGATCATGAGCCGATCCAGCGGAATCATTCGGACAAGCTCTCTCAAATGCTTACCTCTCCGCTCATCACAGATCCATCCGGTGATTCCGATATAGAGCCCCATTTCAAGATAGGCCTTAAGCTCAGACTGCGACCCGGTAAAACAATGAACCACTGCTTTTTGCACCGGCTGTTCCTTAAGCATGGCCAAGAAATCTGCAAAGGCCTCCCGCTCGTGCAGAAATAATGGCAGATTAAGCTCAAGCGCCAGCCGGATTTGCTCGGCGAACCACTTACGCTGCACATCCCGCGGTGAGAAATCCCGATTATAGTCCAGACCGCATTCCCCGATGGCTACCACCTGTGGGAATACTGCCAATTCTTTTAACTTCGTCATCGTCTCTTCGCTGCAGCTCTTCGCATCATGAGGATGAACTCCCGCAGTAGCGTACAGCTTCCCAGGATAACGCCCGGCATAGCGGGCAGCTTCCTGGCTGTTCCTCAGGCTTGTTCCTGTAATAATCAGAGGCGTAACGTTATGTGCTATCGCTTGTTCAACAACCTGCTCACGATCCGCCTGAAAGCTGCGATGCATGAGATTAACGCCGATGTCGGTGATAGTATGATTCATGATTGTAATTCTCCTTCCTTTATCTATTCGGCCATTAAATTAAGTATAGGCTTATCCAATGTCCGGGGGACGGGAATGTTTGTTTTGAGTCAAAGATTCCGGGTTTAAAGTCAAACAATTCACAAGAAAAGACTGTCGCACGGACAGTCCAGATATAAGTATGCGTATGCTTTTTAATTCGATCTTAATCCGAGAGAACTGAGGGAGCAGCAAATGCATTAGCTAGCTGCATTCCATCCTTGAGCCCTTGTAGATATAGACGTTCATAAAGAATAGATTGCTTTAAAGAAAGCTTATCCTCCCAATACTCAAACTCTGGCTTACGTGCAATATCCATGGAGGCAAACAACGCTTGAAAAGCTTTGCGCTCTTCTTCAAAAGCTTGCCTAGGCTCGGATTGATGTTCAATCAGTGCGCTTACCTCACCCAAACGACCTTGAATCGTTTCTATAAACCATGCTGGAAAGCTCATCACATCTCCTCCAAGACAGAAGTTCACACGAAATGACGCTGCATGTCCGCTTTTTTCTTGATATATCCGATTAATGAGTTCGTCCACCTTACGACTCTGGGCCTGAACCGCTTCATTGCTGCTTAGCGGAATGCCTTGGTCCAATGATTTCTGTCCGAGTTCATTTAACTTGTGCTTTTCCTCCTCATATTTCTGTATCAGATGTTGCATTACGTCCCCTCCTTCCTGGAAAAGCTATGTCTGTAGACGATGTACAGAAATTTTAATGCGTTTATCGGTTTATTTTATTTTAATTCGATATTCGCATTAAAACAATACCTGCCTCGCATACAATTTGGTTAATATTGTGAGGTGAAGCCGAAATGAAGCATCGCAAAGAGCCCCCAGGTGACAAAAATATCATCGGGACCCGAGTTGTAGCTATTCGAAAAGCAAAGCGAATGAAACAAAAGGATTTCCTTGCCCGGTTACAAACCTTCGGTTTAGACATCAGCCCAACCAGTTTATCGCGCTTGGAGGGTCAACATAGACTCGTGCAGGATTATGAGGTGGTTGCCATTGCAAAAGCGCTGGATGTTTCTGTTGGGGAGTTGTTGGGGGAGGGTGGGTGAAGAAAGGGGCATCCTAATTTCTCATTTGGTATCTACATTCCAATCTAAAGTGAATAGTATCCCACATGCACTGTATGCGGGAACAGACTTGCATGGGATTAAATCGGTTATGATCAGCCGGTGGAGGGCCGACTTATTGGAGCGTGCTTCAAGCGTCTTCAAGAAGAAGGCGAGCGAGACCGAAAAAGTGAAAACGGAATATGAAGCCAAGCAGGAGCGCTTGGAAAAGCTGGTTGGTCAACTTACAGTTGAGGTCAACTGGCTCAAAAAAATTTAGCCCTAAATGAATCTGCCGATTCGCGCAAAGCCATAGGGGAACCGGAGCATGCCTAAGCGCATATGCCGACTCATACAGAACATGAGATCGAAGCCGTCTACCCTAAGCAGAACTTAAGCAAACGGCTTCCTGCGACCTACACTCGTCCCAACCTGCTCCGAGGCCTTGTGATTGTCAGCCGAATCAGGTCGGGGAATTGACATTACGTATTTGCGGATGGGCAAGGGCTTTACCTCATCATTGACTTGTACAGCCGTAAGGTCATCGATTATGAGCCCTCGAGCACCTTAGAGTAGGGATTAATGTTGCGCTTTCTTAAACGGGAATTCTCCGATGTTGGCTGAAATCATGAATAGTGATCCAGGCTTGCATTTTACCAACAAGGACTACCTAGAACTGATGGATAAGGCAGGGGGCAAGGTTTCAATGGACGACAAAGGCGGGCCACAGACAATAGCCGTACCGAGCGATTCTTCCGCTCCCTCAAGTAACAATGCATTTACATCAACGAATTCAAAGGTCCTCGCGCATTTCGTAAAGGGCTGTCTCACTATGTCCAATTTTACAATGAGGAGCGCCTGTACCAGTCACTCGGCGAAGCACGCCCGTTCAGTTCTACACTCATGAAGCCAAGCAACACGTATCCTAATCACCGGAAGGAGGACATAACTTATTTTCCGAGAAATCTTGTCTTGACATTGGGGCATTACAATTCTTCACATTATACTTTCTATTTTAGTTTTATTAAATTTTTCCACCTACTCCCTTAAACTTATCTACAAAGGCAGAGATTTTCTGAAAAACGCTCTGCTTTTTTGTTAAATACTGAGGATTAAGAGGACTCATTTTTGGAAGAATTTCATTAAGCTCCGTTCCATTTCCACTGGCAAATTCTCTTTTTAATGAAGTTAAAATATATCTTTTTGCAGCCTCTTCATTAAGATTTTCAGTATTAATCAATTCTTCTGCTTCACGTTTTTGCTCAGTTTGAGCAAATGAGAAGAAGGCATCAATAATACTTGCTTTATCTTGAATATTGTCTAAATCTGTTTGATTGATAAAATCGACTACTAAACTTTCTTTCGCACGGTTCCCCACACTAGAACGAATTAAACGACGTACCTCTTCAACCAATAAACCCTTATCTTTTACTTTTTTGTTGTTCTCAAAAATAAGTTCAAGAATGTAATCTAAATTGATCTCTTGGGATTTTAATAGATCTACTTCAAAGACAACATCATCCCAATCAATAGAGGAATTATCTTTTTCTTTTCCAGTTTTTTCACGACGAAGCCAATCACGAATATCATTATATGATGAACGATAATCCTGAATCGTTCTTTCTTCTAGTACTTTAATCTCTTGCATTGCAGCTATATCCTCATCACTTACATAGTGAGTAGATTTAAAATTCTCCAAAGCCTCAGGGTCATTGATATCTACTGTTTGTAAAGCTTTTAGACCTGAAAATTCATCATAATTCTGTAAGATATTTTCAGTGCGCAGATATTCACCAAAGATCTTAGCAAACTCTTTCTTATCCTTTTCATTAGCAATATCTTCAACATTAGGAAAACGCTCTTGTAGCTCTTTTACTACGTCTACATAACCACGATGGGCTTCACCCGTTGCCACATCAGTGAATCCTTCCATATACTCTTTGTAGCTTTTTTCCAGCACCACATTTTTAGTGTTTTTATCCCCAAAAAGAGTAATGGCGTCTATGGTTGCTTGTTCTAAATCTCTAAAAGTAACAATATTTCCAAAAGTTTTGGTGGAATCATAAATACGATTTGTTCTCGAAAAAGCTTGCATTAAACCATGATACCTAAGATTTTTATCAACAAATAAAGTATTTAATGTAGGAGCATCAAAGCCTGTTAAAAACATTCCTACAACAATCAACAAATCAATCTCTTTGTCTTTTACTCGTTTAGCAAGGTCACGATAATAATTTTGAAATTCCTTACTTTCTACGCCATAATTGGTTTTAAACATGGAATTATAGTCTTTAATGGCTAAACTTAAAAACTCTTTTGCACTACTATCCATTGCTGAAGGTTCAAAAGTTTCATCAAGAATTTCACCTATAGCACTTTGCTCTTCATTAGCAGCAAAGGAGAAGATTGTCGCAATCTTGAGGGGGTTGCTGCTTCCCTTTTGTAAGTTATTTAACGATTCATAGTAGAGTTTGGCTGCGTCAACACTGCTCACAGCAAACATGGCATTAAATCCTTTTCCATTCGCATTTAAACGATGGGTTTTTATTTTAAAATTATTAAGAATATATTGGGAAATTTCTTTAATCCGTTCAGGATGTAGTAATGCTCCCTTATTTTCTGCTGCCGATAGCTTTTTCTCGTCCTGTTCTTTTTCAATCGTTTTAAACTTGGGACGTACATCGTTATAATCTACTTTGAACTTTAAAACTTTTTCATCTCTAATGGCATCCGTAATGACATAACAATGTAACTCTCGACCAAAGACAGAAGCAGTCGTTTCAGAACCTAACGCATTTTCCGGGAAAATAGGCGTACCTGTAAATCCAAATTGATAGAACTTCTTAAACTTTTTATTGATATTTTTTTGAGCTTCACCAAATTGTGAACGATGGGCTTCATCAAATATAAATACCACTTGCTTATTATATATAGGTAACTCTGTTTCGCTCTTAATTAGATTATTCAGTTTTTGAATCGTCGTCACAATAATTTTATTATCATCTTTTTCAATGTTACGCTTTAATCCAGCGGTACTTTCTGAACCATTAACACTATCAGGAGAAAACCGCTGATACTCTTTGATCGTCTGAAAATCCAGGTCTTTGCGATCAACAACAAAAAATACTTTATCTATAAAATCCAGTTCAGTAGCCAAACGAGCCGCTTTAAAACTCGTAAGTGTTTTCCCCGAACCTGTTGTATGCCAAATATATCCGCCACTTTCAGTGGTTCTCCAATTTTTAGCTAGGTCTGAACTTTTAATTTTCCATAAAACCCTTTCTGTAGCAGCAATTTGATAAGGACGCATAATCAGCAGGTTACCGCTCGCATCAAAAACTGAATAATTCAGTAGTATACTCAATAAAGTATTTTTCTGAAAAAATGTAGCGGTGAAATCTTTTAAATCTTTAATCAGGGTATTATCTGATCTAGCCCAATTCATAGTAAAATCAAAACTGTTTTTATCACGTCTAGTCGTATTAGCAAAATAACGGCTATCTGTCCCATTAGAAACCACAAAAATCTGTAAATATTTAAAAAGAGAGTTTTCTGAATTAAAACTCTCTTTACTATATCGATGAACCTGATTAAAGGCTTCACGAATGGCAATTCCACGCTTTTTAAGCTCTACTTGTACTAAAGGTAAGCCATTGACTAAAATGGTAACATCATATCTGTTAGCTTGCGTTCCTTTTTGTTCAAATTGGGAAATCACTTGCACTTTATTGTTGGCCATAATCTTTTTGTCTACTAGGTAAATGTTTTGAATATGTCCATCATCAAATACAAAGTCATAAATATAATCGTTATGAATTTTACGAGTTTTATCAATATGGTTATCGCTCGGTTTATCTAAAAACTGCTCACAAAATCTGTTCCATTCATCTTTTGAAAATTGTATTTTATTAAGGTCTTGCAGTTGTAATCGAATATTAGCAAGCATTTTTTCAGGAGTATTTAAATTAGGTAAATAATCATAGCCTTGATCTACTAAATCTTGAATCAGTTCTCGTTCCAAATCAGCTTCTGTTTGATAGCCATTGCCTTGTTGAACTATCTTGGTATATTTATCTAAAACTATAAAGTTGTTTGATTCTGCGATGGGTTTGAAATCGCTCATTAATTTCCCCCCTAATGCAATTTCTTTTCTTTCATCTCATTTAAACTTATAGGTATTCTTAATTCCTTTTAGTAAATAATCTAAAACACGTTTATCATCATCTGATAATTCAGCTATTTCATCTCCTGAATGTTTTGAATGACTTGAAATATTAATAATTCTTTTAATATAAGGTCCAGGATCCTCTTCCATAGTTTCACCTAAAAGTTTCCCCCAGGTTTCATAGCCTAAAAATGTTGATGTTTTCTCTAAAATATTTCTAAAAAAATTAAAATGATACTTTTTCAATTGATCTGTTTCAATAGCTTTTTCTATTTCAGTTTTTAAGAAAAGATGATAGGAAAAAGGAGAATCATCGCTATGGGAAATTAATTTATATTCTCTATCTTCATTTTTTTTAAGAAGATATTTTTTAAACGCACCTTGCTTAAACTCATTGTGTAACACATTATAAAATAAAGGATTATGTGTGGTTATTATAAATTTAAGTTTTGATTCACTAGATCGTATCAATTGTGCTAAATTTACCGCTAACTCAATCAAGTGGTTATCATCTAATGAACTTACAGGGTCATCTATGAACACATATTCTAGCTGGTCGAACTGATTTGTTTCCCTCTCACTTGGTTCAGCTACATTTAATACATCAATAACTTGTTCAAGTAAAGAATAAAAAATACACCATACAAAGTTACTTTCTTCTCCTTTTGAAATTTTAATGTTATTGGAACGCTCATCATTACCACGTTCATATGAAAAAGTTATTTCTGTAAAAGCTTCTACTGTTACATTTTCCCCGTCTTTATTTTTGATGATATACTCTTCGTTAAAATGTGGCGTTAATTTTTCATCCGTATAGTGTTGAAATTTAGAAATAATATTTCTATCTTGTCCCTGCTCTTCAAAAATCCATCTTGTAAAAGAATTAGGATGGATTTTAAGTTTTAATTCAACATCATTTTTCAAGTCATTATCCCAATAAAATAAATCTTCAGTAAATGCATTATAATAAAAGATTTTTTTACTCACTGCTTCTGATTCCTCTAGCTCCGTATCCTCATCTGTTTTCGGTGCCACTAAAGATTTGAATGCTTGTGAAAGTCTAGTTTTACCAGTTCCATTAAAAGCGTAAATCAGTTGAACTGTTACATCAGATTCGCTCGCATTTTTAGCTTTAGTTTTATGTGTAGCATCTTTTAACGTTTGTGCGATATCGGTTAATGAAACGCTCATACTACTCCTCTACCCCCTCTTTTGGAAAGCTAAGAAGCAAATTACGGTAATATTTGTATTGTTTTTGACGTAGTTCTATTTCACGAGGCAAACCCTCAGTAATTGAGGATGTCAAAGCATCGAATTTGTCGAGGATAGATACGATACGTGCTTGTTCCTCGAGAGATTTGTCTGGGTTATCTGGATACGGAATTGGGATTTTGACTTCTCTTACTGCATTGGCATTAAATTGGGGCTGTCCACCACCTGCCACTAATTTGTTAGCTTGATGCCAAAAAAGTTCGCTTTGAGAAAAGTGCCAATAATATTTGGGGTTGATGATTTTCTTATCAATGCTAAGTTTAATCAAAAAGCCAGCGAAAATAGCAGGGTAATCTTCTTCAAAAATCATTGTTTTACCAAAGGTTGCTCCTGTGCGAGCCATCAACAAATCATTTTTTTTCAGAATAAATCTTTCGTTTTCTTCTGAAATATCAACGAACTTTGCGCCTGTCGGTATAATTTTGCCATTCATATTTATATCTGTAATCCTGATAAATCTGGCATCACCCGAATCCTGAGCTTTTGCAACGTAGCCATATATAAATTCCCCTATATCTCCCAACCGTTTCCATTCGACTTCCGCCTTTTCAAAAGTCAACAACTTATCACGGTAATAGGTATATTGCTTTTTACGAGCTGTAAGCTCTGCTGTAAGCTCTGCTGTAAGCTCTGCTGTAAGCTCAGTGAAAGCATCCAAGATACGGACGATTTCGGTTTGGATTTTGAGGGAGGGGATGGGGATTATTATTTTTGACATATCAGCAGCTGAAACATCAATAACCTTTGTCCCTTTTGCATATTTTCTTTTCTGACTTGCAAACATTTCTGTTTGTGTAAAATAGGCAAAGTACTTGCCTGAAATCTGATTTGATGGTTTAAAAATCGTTGCATGCCCACCAGTAACAGCTTGCACTTTACCAAGATAAACAACGGATTTTCCAACATCTTCTAAATTCTCACTCGTATTTGTTATAACAACATCACCAGTATCAACTTTTTTTAATTTTTTAGCCGTTTCATACGAAACGAAGGATTTTGTTTCTGTCGTAAATGTGTCGTAATAAGTGTAAATCTGACCGTAATGAATTGCCGGAATACCAAATTCTGTAAAATCAGTTTTGAGCAAACCATTTCCGCGAACTAATTCACCCACTTCACCCAAAGTTCTCCACTTGACTTCAGCCCCCTCAAGGAGTTTCTCCATGTAATTCGGCTTAATCATGATTCAATCACCTCAATAATGTCATCAATTTCAGCACGAAGTTGGTGGATCTTTGCTACAGTCATTTTTATCTCTGCATTCAGCTCATTTATATCAACAACTTCTCTTGTGTCTTTTGCTTCCACATAGGAGCTCACAGATAGGTTGTAATTATTTTGAACGATTGCATCATAATCAACGGATTTCGCAACATAGTCAACATCTTCTTTGCTCTCAAACATTTTCATAATTTCCTCAATATGTTCATCTGTAATTATATTGTTATTGGTTCCTTTTTTATAGAAATCTACGCCACTTGCATCTATAAATTGAGTTTTATTATCGGTTTTATGCTTAGAAAGAACCAAAATATTAACTGCTATTGAAGTTCCGTAAAACAGGTTGGGCGCTAATGAAATAATAGTTTCGACAAAATTATTATCAATCAAATATTTTCTGATTTTTTGCTCTGCTCCGCCACGGTAAAAAATACCTGGGAAACAAACGATAGCAGCGCGACCTTTACTTGAAAGGTAACTAAGCGTATGAAGTACAAAAGCGAAATCGGCTTTAGATTTTGGGGCTAATACGCCTGCAGGAGCAAATCTTTCATCATTAATAAGTGTTGGGTCATCGCTGCCAATCCAATTTACGGAATACGGTGGATTAGATACAATGGCATCAAAAGGCTTTTCGTCACCAAAATGAGGATCTAAAAGCGTATTTCCTAAAGCAATATTAAACTTATCGTAATTTATATTGTGTAAAAACATATTCATACGAGCAAGGTTATAAGTTGTATGGTTGATCTCTTGTCCATAAAAACCATCTTCGATAATATGAGTATCAAATTGTTTTTTGGCTTGTAAGAGCAATGAACCTGAACCGGCGGCAGGATCATAAATCTTATTTATAGTTACTTGCTTGTGTATCGCTAATTGTGCAATAAGTTTAGACACAGACTGCGGTGTGAAGAATTCCCCTCCGGATTTACCCGCATTGGCAGCATAATTAGAGATCAAATACTCATAAGCATCTCCAAACAGGTCGATATGATTGTCTTCAAATTTACCAAAATTAAGCCCTTCAACGCCTTTAATAACAGCAGCCAAACGACTATTTTTATCTTTCACCGTATTCCCTAATCTATTGCTTGTCGTATCGAAATCCGCAAATAACCCTTTAATATCTAATTCAGAAGGATAACCGTTTGCCGAACTCTCAATAGAAGAAAATATGGCAGCTAAATCTGTATTCAAACTTTCATTTACATTAGCGGTTTTCGCAATATTGGAGAACAATTGAGTCGGATATATGAAATAACCTTTTGTTTTGATGGCATCTTCTTTGATCTCATCAGTTATAATGCTATCGTCAAGTTCTGCATAGTTAATACTTTCATACTTTCATCGCCGGCTTCAATATAACTAGAAAAATTCTCACTAATAAAACGATAAAAAAGAGTTCCTAAAACATATTGCTTAAAATCCCATCCATCTACAGATCCACGAACATCATTGGCTATTTTCCAGATTTGAGATTGCAATCCTGCACGTTGTTGTTGTACTGCACTTGACATTTGTATACCTCCGATTTTCCTTCTTATTCATTATTATAGAAGCATTTCTAAATAGGTTTGAAGTTTTCCTTCCACCTTTAGTTTCTTACCATATTCACACACAAATACAATATTCTAGTCTTTTCTTCTTGCGTAGCGTTTAAAGGCATTTGTGATGATTTGTATATCTGTCATGGAAGTATTGCTATGTAGCCCTTAAAAATTTGTTTGATTTTCTGTTGACAATCCACATACTACTCAGGAATGATCCATCCTTTTAATCCTTGTGCTTTCTTTCTATCCTCTATTTGATGCCGCACAACACCATCAGTTCGATCTAAAATTCGTGACAATGCTGGAGTAATTGCTTTCATTTCATCAGGGTGAAAAATTTTTGAAGTTACCCAATCATGAATTACCTTTTCTTCTTCGGTGTAATGCTTTGACAACAATAACACTCCTTCATAATTGAAAACATCTTATTATATCATAAATCAACTAGATTACCTGACTTTAAAGCATGTTCAGCGAGTTTCATGTCAATCAATCTTACGACGCCGTAATCAATATCTTTTTTCATGAACTTCTCATTATTTGTATAACATCTTTAAGTTTTCACAAAGGATCAATCGGAACCCCTCAAAACTGACAGATCGTCTAGACAGCCGCTTACCCCCAACTCAAAAACCCCCCGCTACATACGGAGTCTTCATACCAATCAGAAATTTATATTTAGTGTCCTGTGCCGTGGTTAAAGAGACTTATACCGCCCGCAGGGCCTGTATTGACTGTCACACTAGCATCATTGCTTGCCGAAACTCCGATGGCAATTGAACCCACTCTATAACCCACCCCTCAGCAACTCATAAAACACTCGGATGCTTCAACCCCATCTTCTCAGCCACGCTCAAAATCCGCCTTTCCCCGACCACTCTTTCCACCAAAGCCAGAATATTCAATACCATATCATTGCTCTCCAAGCTCTCCTCTATAGAAGTAGCCAAAAACTTATTAGCCACAACAATAAAATTCGATTTAACGAGTGTAGCCTATGCTGTCATTTGCTCTTTGGCATGTTCTGTACTTTTTCTGCTTCTAGCCATCACGATTAGGCGATCCTCCGGCACTGTTCCCTTTGTATCTTTTCTGACCGCTTCGATTTCGTCATTGCTGATAGGAATTTGGATATCCGGATCATTCTTAATTTCCTGCTCTGTCTGATACCATCAAATGACGTTCGTTTTATCACTCATATTGAGCACGTTCTTTTTATCTACCGAGATATAACGGTAACCCGGGTGCGCGGTACTCTACCCTTCCATGTAACGCAGGACTGAGAAAGCCCATCCTCAATCTTTTCACATCTTTTTTCTATGTTTGCGAAATTCAGCATTCCGCCAATGATATATACGAAGGATATGATATTAATAACCCTGTAAGTCAGGAAGAAACCTGATTTCTTTATGACTATACCTATATTTCCTGGAAAGATGTGTTTATATTAATATAAAACCCTGACGCGAAATACGCGAAGGATTACGGGAGGAGAAGTTCAAATGAGCCAAGAGGTTACCGAGTTTATCGAGAAGGTCAAGGAACCGTGGCAAGCCAGTCTATGCCATGAATTACGCCAGGTCGTTCACAATGCAATTCCCGATGTACAGGAGCGTATTCAATACAATAAGCCTCATTTTCTGAAGAACAAAAAATATGCAGCCGTGATCTCTATTTCTAAGGATGCTGTCAGCTTCACGATCTTCAATGCGACTGGGCTGGAGCTTCCCGAAGGATTGTTCGACGGCCCTCCCGAACGGAAGACGATCAAGTTCCGAAATGGTGAGCAGATCGATGCCGGAATGCTGACCGATTGGGTGAAACAAGCCTCCCAGACGCTCTAGCACAATAAGAACAGGGCTCCTGTTAATCAGAAGCCCTTATTAAATCATACACTCTCTAGGCTCTACTCTATAGGGCTACCCTACCCCCACAATCGACCAATTATTATCGACTTCCGGCAATAACGTCCCCTGTTCCTTGATGTAGCTAACCAGCATGTCCCGGACGCTGCAGGACGACTCCCAATGTTTGGCCCTGCTAACCAATTTGGACGCCTTCAATAAGCTGCTATAGCGGTAATTGTTGACGGCAAGCTGCAGTTGTTGCGTATCGGCAAGCGGTTGGCCTTGGTAGAGCACATTGATGATCCGGTGACCGGCTGGCTGAGACAGATCGATCTGATAATCGATCCCGGCGAACATGTCATAGAGGTAACTGGGCACCTCAGGATTGGCAGTGATCTCACGATCACCCGGCTGCCACTGGTTGAAATGCGTGGCCGAGACTTCCATATAGGCTCTAAGCTCTTGGCCGGTTACCGTCACAACGTACAGCACATTGTCGAATGGATAGATGCGGTACACATCAGCGTAAGTTAACGGCCCCTGCTTCAAATCCGCCGTATCTGCGAACAGGCTTGTGGCGGCAACATCCGCCCCGCTGGCCTGCAGCATCACCTTCTGAATCAGCGTAATGACCGCTGTATCCTGCAATCTTCCCGCCGGTACTCCGCCCGTCCCGGCCTGCGGCTGGAAGTCGGCGGCCGCATAACCCAAGATGCTGCCGGCCGCTTCTGAAGATGAGTCTCCGCCTCCCTGGCCGCTGAAGGTCATCGTCTCTTCATGCGCTTCTGCAACCAGCTTCCGGAATTCAGGGTCCGGTTCCCAGCCGGCCATATCCACAATCGAGACTTCCTTGTTCACCACCCGGGGCTTTGCACCCTCCAGCTGCACGGTCAGGTCGAAGCGGACCACCTCCCGTCCCCGGTCGCGCGGCCCTCCAATGACGGTATCCCCGATCCGTTCCTTAACGGTAATATGCATATGCCCGACGAGCAGCACATCTGCCTCAGGAACCAGATTCGTAATGCGTTCAGCGGAATCCGAGCCGCCTTCTTCATCGAACTCGGCCACCATTCCCGCATGAGCGCTGATGACAATAATGTCGGCCTTGCCTTCAGCCCTCAGGGAGGCCGTAATCTGCTGCGCCGTTTCAGCCATGGGGCCAAAGTGCAGCGCATCCACCTTCCCGGCGTCCCAGCGCGGAATATTAGGATTAGTCAGTCCGATCACTGCGATCCTGACGCCTTGGATCTCAATAAGCGTATACGGCTCTGCGAACCGTTCTCCGCTGTGATACGCGGCATTCGCAGCGAGCACAGGGAACTCCAGCTCCTGCCTGAACCTCCCGATCAGGCCAAGTCCGAAATTAAATTCATGGTTGCCGAGGGTCATGGCCGCATACCCCATTGCATTCAGCGCCGCCGAGACCGGATGTATAGTACCCGGCCGCTTATTGTAGATATCATCAGTCAGCATATTCCCCTGGAACACGTCACCGTTATCAATGAGGATAACTTCCGCTCCACTGTCTCTGACTTCCCTGACATAGGCGGCAACTCTGGCCATCCCGTCATTCGTTGTCTCGTGGCCGTCTTCATACCGGTAACCCCACAGATTTCCGTGAAGATCCGAGGTGGCGATTATTACGATATTCAATAGTGTGCTGGTACCAGCCTGTATAGTCATCCCTTCATCCTTCTTCCTTCTTCCTTCTTCCTTCTTTCGCCCTAATTACTTCAGAATTGCCCCTGCGGTAAAACTCTTCTCCATCTGGTCACTGAACAGCACGTAAGCCAGCAGAATGGGCAATGTGGATATGACCATAGCTGCTGCCAGCGGCCCCCAGCTGATGCTGTATTGACCGCTGAAATTCATCAGTCCCAGCGGCAACGTCCTCAGCTCTTGCTTTTGAATGAAGGTGGCCGCCATCAACAGCTCATTCCACACCGCCAGGAACACGAAGATCGCTACCGAAGCAAGCGGCGGCTTGAGTAGCGGCAGCACTACCTTGAAGAAGGACTTCACCACCCCGCAGCCGTCCATAAATGCGGCTTCTTCCAGCTCCTTCGGCATGGTCCGCAGAAAAGCTGACAGCATGTATACGCCAATAGGCAAATTCACCGCGATGTACGGCAGAATAATGGACAATCTTGAGCTAAGAATCCCCAGATTCTTGAGTATCATGAAGAGCGGAATTAGCGTAGCATGAATCGGAACCATCACGCCCATCAGAAGCATGAACAATATGAGACTGTTATATTTGAATTTCATCCGTGTTAACGCATACGCCATCATCGAAGCAAACAGCAGCACAAACAAGAGTGTAACCAGCGTGACAATCACACTGTTGCCAAAGTATTGATTCACCTTGGCACTGACCCACGCCTCTGTAAAATTGCTTAAGCGCCACTCTGTAGGAAGCGCCCAGACGGTCCCGCCAATAATCTCCGAATTATCCTTAAATGCACTGATCACAAGCCAGTAGAGCGGAAACAGCTGGAGGACGGCGATAATGATCATCAGGATATAGAGGCTTGAATTCTTCGTTTTTCTGAGCATGACCGATCCTCCTTAATATTCAATTTTCTCTTGGGTTAATATTTTATTTAGCACCCAGGAAATCACGAGGCATTCCAGCACCATAAATACCGCAAGCGCACTGCCATAACCGAAATTCTGCCTCAGGAAGGCTTCCTGGAACATTTTCAGCGCAATCACTGTTGTTGAATTCAGGGGTCCCCCGTTAGTCATTACGTACACACTTTCGAACGTCTTCAGGGCATAGATCACATTCAGGACGATACAGATCCGCAGCACATCGGACAATAGCGGAAAAGTAATATGACGCACAGCTTTCCAGCCTGTCGCTCCGTCCAGCTTCGCCGCTTCATAATACTGCTCCGGTATCCCTTGCATCCCGGCGAACAAGATCAGCATATTGTAACCGACATAATGCCAGGTAGTCACGATCAGGACGGACAACAGGGCCGTCTTCGTATCTCCAAGCCAGGCCCCCGTCCAGGCACCCAGTCCAAGGGTATCCATCAAGGTGTTCAGCATGCCGATGTTCGGATCATAGATTTTGACCCACAGCAGGCTGACCATTGTCGTTGACATCACTACCGGGAAAAAATAAATATTGCGGAACCATTTACGTCCCTTCATCTTCCGGGAGACCAGCAGCGCCAATGCAAACGAGACCGGCAGCTGGATAAACACGCCTACCAGCAAGAAAGCAAGGCTATTCCATACCGCCTGCCAGAAGCTTTTATCCACCGTAAACATCTTGGTGTAATTGTCCAGTCCAATGAAGGTCATCGGGTTAATGCCATCCCAATCCTGGAGACTGTAGTAGGCGGTCATCACAATAGGCACAAAATAAAAAATCAGAAAAACGAATAATCCGGGCAATAAAAACAAAGCAATTATTTTTTTATTAGAGAGTGCTCTTTCCATCACTTACCCACCTGTCCAATTACAGAAAGTCGATGCGGTCCTGGTGACTGCATCGACTTTCCTGGAATATTGTATTACACGCTGCCGCCTTGAGCGGAACGGTATAAGGAATCCTTCTTACTTGGCTGCATGCAGCAACGTCTCCAACTGAGCGGTGAACTCACCTGCTGTGAGCTGCCCGCCATATAATGCTTGTGTCAGATCACGGTATTCCTGGCCTACATCTGCTGACAACAGACCGAACCACATCGCCTGTGTTTTGGCAGTCTTTTTAATATCCGCAGCATACGCTGAGAGCTCCTTATTCTGGGATTCGGACTTCACCTCGCTCTTGGCGTACCCAGGGAGACCCTTTCTGACAAATTCATCATTAAGCTTCAAAGATAAACGGATGGCAAATTCCTTCGATTCATCCACATTTGCGGAGCTGTTGTTCACGAACAAGGAGTATGGCGCTTCAGCGTTCTGGAAGCCGATAGTTGCACTGAGGACATCCTCTGCCCCCGTTTTAGGAAACGCAATATAGCCCAGATTGTCACCCATTGCCTTAGACAGGGAGGAGAAGTTAAAACTTCCGTCGATCCACATCGCAGCCTTATCATTCTTGAACAGCTCTTGTGCATCCAGGTAAGCAGAGCCGAGGAAGCCTTTCTGGAAGGCATTCGAATTCACCAGGGTGGTCACCTTATTCGCCGCCTCAACGAAGGGTGCATCTGTGAACTTCGCCTTTCCGTTAATCGCCTCATCGAAGGCGTTCACATCCTCACGGGCTACGAGCATATTGTAGAGCAGATCCGCTTGCCATCTTTCTTTTCCGCCCAGTGCAATGGGAATCACGCCTTTATCGTTTGCAGCTTTAATCAGCGCCTGAAGATCATCCCATGTTGCTGGAGCAGCAGCGCCAAGTTCGCTTATCAGCTTTTTATTATAGTAAAGAACAAGGGTTGTACTAATGTTAGAAGGAACCGAATAGATGTTGCCATCCTTTTCCGTCACCAGCTGGTTGTCCAGGAATTGTGCGCCCAGGCCCGTGGAATCGAGGGTATCGTTAAGCGGAGCCACTGTCTTCGACTGCAGAACAGGGGTACGGTAGGACTTGCCGGCATGCTGCTGGAATACATCCGGAAGCTCATTTGCGGCAAGCGCAACACTCAGTTTGGTTTTGTAGGTCTCATCTTGAATGTATTCATACTTCAGTTCAACACCCATTTCCGCTGCGGTAGCCTCAGCTGCTGACTGGTACATCGGATCTGCATCGAAAATCCACAGCGTGACAGATTTCTTACTATCCGCTGCCGCCGCTTCCTGACCCTGGGTTCCCCCATTATTGGCTTCCGCACCTCCGCACGAAGTAAGCACTACACTGACGAGCGCGGCGGATGCTGCAACAACCCCAAACTTTTTACCAAACATCTGATTTGGACCACCTTTCACAATTTACGGATACGAACCACAGGTACAATCTTAACAAGTACGAGGCCAGGTTCGAATGGAGATATATTGGCTTTGACAGTAAAATTTTTAGGTATGTTACGTTACTTTACATGTACTTTACATTGCTCCTTGTGATTAACATCAGGTTTACACAATAACCGTTCTGCATCAACAAAAAAGCCCGGTTGAATAACCGGACTTCTGCTGGCAATGGCTCAATATTTCCCGGAATAGGTTCCTCCGTATACTTTATTCGGGGTAATTCCGTACTTCTTCTTAAAGCATTTGCTGAAGTAGAACGGATCTCTGTAGCCGACCTGATGGGCAATCGTTGCTACCTTGGGAACCGAAGCATCCTCGGTGGCCGCCCCCTGGCGCAACAGCTCCATGGCTTTGCCCAGGCGGATATTCGTCACATACTCCACGAAAGACTCGTTAGTCTCCTTCTTGAAGACATGACTTAAGTAGCTCGGATTCACGAAGAGGGCACTCGCTGTGCTCTGAAGCGATAAGGTATCCTCGGCATAATGTGCAGTTACATACGCAGCTGCTTTGTGGATCAGCCGTTTCCCGCTAACCTGGCGGCCTCCATCCTCAGAAGTCTGGTCCGCGGCCGGCTGTCCCCCGTAACCCGCCTCTATTTTCAGCCGGTTAATATAACGTTCCTCTTCCCATTTCTCCTGCAACTGCGCACGGATGGTATGAAGCGCCTGTTCAACCGCCTCCTCATCAACGGGCTTCAGCAAATAATGATCCGCTCCGAGCGATATAGCCTGCTGGGCATACGTGAAGTTATCATAGCTTGTGATGAAAATCAGCTTAGCCGCTGAGTCTAAGGCACGGACAGCCTTCACAAATTCGAGCCCGTTCATATTCGGCATTTCAATATCTGTAATAATCAGATCAATCGGCTGTTCCTCCATGATCCTCAAGGCTTCCGAACCGTCTTCTGCCTCTGCAACCACTTCGAAACCGGCAGAAGTCCAGTCTATCAAATGGATTAGCAGCTGCCTGAAATAATATTCGTCATCTACGATCAGGACGCGTGCTGCCGGCGCTGTAGTTCTCATTCAGCTATCCCCTCCCCTGCTCGTCCGCTTGCATAATCAGCGGCAACCGTACCTTCACTTCTACTCCATGTCCCGGTTCAGATGACAGGACGATACCATAAGCTTCGCCGAATCTCAGCTGAATCCGGTCCTGGATATTCTTAAGTCCGAAGCTGTACTCCTCTTCTTCACTAGAACTTAACCAGATCTGCCGCTGTTCCTCTTCGCTCATGCCTTTGCCGTTGTCACGGACTATAAAACACAGCATACGCTCCTCTCCCGAACTTTCCATAGAGCCGGTAATCTCACATAAACCTCCGTCCGGCATCCCCCTGATTCCATGGTGAATCGCATTCTCGACCAGAGGCTGGAGCAGCATCGTGGGTACTTGGCAGGACTCGATTCCCGGTTCAAACGAAATCCGGTAATTCAGCTTTTTGAAGCGGATCTGCTGAATATACAGATAGCTCTCCAGATGCTTCTTCTCCTGTGCAGCCGCAATCAATTCCTGTCCGTTGCTAAGTGAAATCCGGTAGAACTCCCCCAGCGCCTTCAAGATACTGCTAATCTCCTTAGCATTGGTCATCACAGCCATCGCACGAATCGTGTCCAGCGTATTATATAGAAAATGCGGTTTGATCTGCGAATACAGCAGCCTCAGCTCCAACAGCCGCTTGGTCTTCTCTTCCGTTTCAATGGTTAGCATCAAGTCCTGAATATGCTCGACCATTTCATTAAATGTCGCACCCAGCCTGCCTATTTCATCATGGCTGCCGGCAGATGCGCGTCTCTCGAAATTCCCGGCCCCCACCTCAACAATCACCTCACTGAGCTCACTAAGGGGCCGGGTCAGCCGGCGCGCGAATACAACCGACAGGACCATGGCGGACAACATGCTGATTAGCCCGAAAACAGCTATAGATAAGGCGATCTTCCAATACCCGTTCGTCAATTCCGAAGTGGGGACAAGGTGGATTACCTTCCAGCCATAGGGATCAAGCCTTTGTAAGGATACCAGATAACGCTTGTCTCCCACCCGCTCGGTCCGGCTTCCTCCCGATGCCGACTTCACCCACCGGGCAAGCGACTGATCCTCAACGGTGCGGCCGACGAGTGCAGCTTCATACGCGGAGATCACCACTCCTTCTTGGTTGATGACCAGGGTAGGATTCTGATTATCCTGTTCATTATGGTACAGCCGGGCGAGCGTCCGTTCGTCAATATTGACATAAATATAACCGATCGGCGTCCCCTTCTCCATGCTCATAATGACTCTGCACACACTAATCATATGCTTAGCAGTCATCCCCGACAGAAATGAAGGCTTCAGCGTATCTACCCAGACCGCACCGCCTTTTGCCGCATCAATCTTATCTTTGGGATAGATGGCGAGACTCTGCGAGGTCACACCGGTCAGGTTGGAGGTATAGTAGAGATCGCCCCCGATCGATTCGATAATGACCGAGTCGATGTTAGGCTCTGTCTCCAGCATTGCAGCCAGCGTGTTATGTATGGACTTCAGCGCGGAGACATCCCCGTCTGCTCCGGTATCCCGGCTAAGCACATTCTGTGTATCCTGGTTAATCAGAGCAAATTTCGAGAAGTTCTGAACCGATTGGAACACGGTCTTCATAGACTGGCTTACCAGCTTCACTTCCTGCTGCGAGCTGGCTGAGGTTCTATCGAGCGTCTGATTAAAGACAATTCTATGAATACTTAGAACGAATATCACCAGAGCCAGTAGAACAATAAGGATGTTACTGATTAGAATCTTCCTCCGAAGCGGCATATTCTGTCTGAACGCCAAAGGTTTACCCGCCCGGAATTTCTTCAAGAGGGATTGGTGAGACAGTAGCTTCTTCATATTCCCCTCCGATGGTTGTTGAATCGTTCAGTATAATCTGCCTGCTTGTTATCCCCCACTATTATACACACCCATTCAACTCTATCGGAAGACTGCAATTTGTCTCCATAAATCTCCTTTAAATTTTAACCACCCGGCTCCCGGATATAGTAATCCCCCTTAATATCAAAAAAAGGAAAGGCTTGTTGGCTCCGGGTTGGTCCCCTTCCCCATTCTGCCGATCCTCGATCTTTTTGCGTCTTTTTCTATTTTCACACGGATTTCTCCAATCCCGGCCGCTTAATCTCCAAGTACCTCTGTATACTCATCTATTACCTAATGAAACCCATCCTCAGGTTCACCAATATTAAACCCTAATGCTTTTGTTGCTTCTGATTTAAAGCGTTCTATCCAAGAATCCCATTCACTCTTATTCATCTGTGCATAAAATGATAATCCGCTCGGCTCAACGGATGCCTGAATAAAAACATCATCATTTTCCTGCCCAAACCAGTGTGGAATTCCATCTGTGTACCCAACCCAACCAGGCATAAGCTCATATATATTAGCAACTTTATTCCATACTTCATCAGGTAGATGAGCCCATATATTCAGATTACAATGATGAGAGTGTATTCTATCCATTTGCCTAGTCACAACCTCCAATTAAACTTCGTTCCCATCGTACCATATGTTGGAATTTCCGTCCTATCGCAAAATATTCACTTTTAGTTGCCGAAAAAATGTGCCAGCCATTCCTAGCCTAGACAAACAGAAAAACCCTCTCAGTGAAGAGAGGGCGATCATTCCCAGGCATCATATCTCACAACGCCCCCCGCCTTAGCTCATAAAAATACCGCACAACCGGATGCTTTAACTCCATCTTCTCAGCCATGTTTAAAATCCGCTTCTTCCCAACTCTCCGGTCCACCAAAGCCAGAATATTCAATACCATATCATTACTCTCTAAGCTCTCCTCTATAGGCGTCGTTAAGAACTGATTAGCCACCACGATAAAATTCGATTTAACGAGTGCAGCCTGTGCTGACATTAGTTCCTTGGCGTGTTCTGTACTTTTTCTGCTTCTGGCCATTACGATTAGGCGATCCTCCGGCACTGGCCCCTTGGTGGCTTGTCTGACCGCTTCTATGTCGTCATTGCTAATAGGAATTTGGATATCCGGATCATTTTTAATCTCCAGTTCTGTTTGATACCATCTGATAGGGTTCGTTTTATCACTCATATTGAGCACGTTCTTTTTATCTACGGAGATATAACAAATCCCTGATTTATCAGGCAGATAACGGTACCCCGGTGCGCGGTATTCTACCCTTCCCTGTAACGCAGGACTGAGAAAGCCCTCCAGTTGTTGCTTCAATTTGCTCCAGGACATGTGATCCCCCTCCCATATAAAAAATGAGGAACGGCTTGCTGGCTCCGGGCTTGTCCCTTCCCCATCATCCGATCCTCACACTCTTTTTACGTCTATTCTATTTCCCGCTCGAAATTCAATAATTCTGGCTGCCTAATCCCCAAGCTCCCCCGCCCCGTCCTGCTCCTTGCTCCCAAACTCATCAAGCAGCGCACGCACTTCACTTGTGGACTTGGTGTTCATTAAAGTATTTCTTAATTCACTGGCCCCGCGGAATCCGCGGACATAGATTTTGAAGAATCGTTGCAGCGGGCTGAATGAACGTGGTGCCTGTCCTGCGTATTGATCATAGAGATCCAGATGCAGCCGCAGCAGATCAAGCAATTCGCTACTACTATGTTCCTTCGGCTCCTGCTCGAACGCAAACGGATTATGAAAAATACCGCGCCCGATCATAATCCCATCTACACCATATTGTTCAGCGAGCTTCAGGCCAGTTTGACGGTCAAGGATATCCCCGTTAATGGTCAGCAGTGTATGGGGTGCCACCTCATCACGAAGCTTCTTGATCTCCGGAATCAACTCCCAGTGAGCATCTACTTTGCTCATTTCCTCTCTGGTGCGCAGATGAATGGTCAGATTCACAATGTCCTGCTGCAAAATATGGGTTAACCAGCCGCGCCATTCGTCGATGTCAGTGAACCCGAGCCTTGTTTTGACACTGACGGGCAATCCCCCGGCCTTTGCGGCCTGGATGATCTCCGCTGCGAGTTCAGGACGGCAGATCAGGCCGCTTCCCTTCCCGTTCTCTGCTACATTCGCTACAGGACAACCCATATTAAGATCTATGCCTTTGAAGCCTTCCTCGGCCATCCCGATGCTCATCTGACGGAAGTATTCCGGCTTATCTCCCCAGATATGCGCTACAATCGGCTGTTCATCCTCAGTAAACGTCAGACGCCCGCGCACAGCATGGTGCCCCTCCGGGTGACAATAGCTCTCTGAATTCGCAAACTCCGTAAAAAACACATCCGGTCTACCCGCTCTACTTACGACATGGCGGAACACAACATCCGTCACATCTTCCATGGGCGCCAATATGAAAAAAGGCCGTGGTAAATCAAGCCAGAAATTATTTGTCATATCATTAACCTCTCTATATATACCAGGACAAATCTTTATCCCGAAATAGTAAACGAACCTGTTCATGACAAAGTATATCATAACCCCGGGAGAAGCATACTCACCCAATACATTCAAAATATATACTGACCTTTAACGCCACCTAGCCTGTATATTTCCGTCAAAAGAAATATAATAAAACACGGGCGATATAGGAGCAGTAAAATAAAGGACGGTGAACATAAATGAAACGGATATTTTTGGTTGAGGACGATAAGGCAATCGCTAAAAACCTTATTCTTTTACTCCGCTCGGAGGGATTTACAGTCACTCACGCCCCAACGCGTGGTGACGCTCTTACAGCGCTTGCCGGGAATAAATTCGACTTGGCGTTGATTGATATTTCTTTGCCTGATGGAAATGGATTTTCGGTTTGCACGGAAATCAAAGAAACGCAGGATGTTCCCGTTATCTTTCTGACGGCTTCCGGTGATGAAGCAAGTGTTGTTACCGGACTGAACATGGGCGCGGATGACTATATCACCAAGCCTTTTCGTCCGCGTGAATTGATCGCGCGAATTGGAACCGCCTTGCGAAAAAGCGGGCGTTCCGGGTCGGATTTTGAAATTCGCGGTCTTCATGTCGATACGGCAAGCGGTGTTGTGAAAAAAAACGGCAACGAGGTTTTTCTTTCAGCATTAGAATACCGCTTGTTGTTGGTGTTTGTTAGCAACCCCAAAAGTATTATCACGAGGGGCAGGCTACTTGACGAATTGTGGGACGCTGCGGGCGAGTTTGTCAATGACAATACACTGACCGTGTACATCAAACGCTTGCGGGAGAAGACCGAGAACGACCCTGCAAACCCGCAAATCATTCTGACTGTTCGTGGGACAGGATATAGATTGGGGGACGGGAATGCTGCGGAATAGAGAGTTTCGGCAGTTTGCCATTTTGTTCTCCTTCATAGCAGCCGCCGCTGTGGCGCTGGGATTTGCCATCCATACAGCGGCTGGAATCCTTGCCATTGCTTCTTCCGCAGCCTTTGGCACAGCGTTTTTTGCGTTTACCAAAGCCCGTTATACAAGCATTGCGCAGATTTCAGATCAAATCGATCTTGTGCTTCATAACGCTGACCATCTGTATATTGGTGAATCGGACGAGGGCGAGCTTTCCATTCTACACAGCGAGATCACAAAAATGACGCTGCGTATTCGGGAGCAAAACGACGCACTAAAAAAAGAAAAAGAGCATCTTGCCGATTCATTGGCCGACATAGCCCACCAACTCCGCACCCCTCTCACATCGGTGAACCTTATTCTGTCATTGTTAGAGAATAACCCTGACGAAAATGACCGGAAAGCATTTGTGCGGGAAACAGAGGAATTGCTTGTACAGATGGATTGGCTGCTTACTTCCCTGTTGAAATTATCCCGCCTGGACGCGGGCATTGTGGTGTTCCAAAGCGAGCAGATCGATGTCGACAACTTGATACGCGCCGCGCTTCGCCCGTTCCTAATCCCAATGGAACTGCACGATATTGATCTGCAAATAGATGCACCGAAAGGGATGATGATTCAGGGGGATTCAGGTTGGCTTGCGGAAGCCATTCAGAACATCCTCAAGAATTGCATAGAAAGCGCAGGCGATAACGGGAGGATTGCGATTGCATGTAAGGACAACCCACTGTATACCGAGATTGCCATCCACGACAGCGGCGCGGGCTTTGAAAAAGAAGATTTACCCTATCTGTTCGACAGGTTTTATCGTGGGAAGAACCCCAACGCTACAGGCTACGGGATTGGACTGGCTCTCTGCAAGATGATTATAACCCGTCAAGGAGGGACGATTACCGCAAAAAACCACCCCCAGGGCGGCGCGAACTTTGCCATCCGTTTCCCAAAGTGACGAATCTCTCACCTGAAAGTCACAGAGATGTAAGTTGAAGGTGCTACTATTTGGGTAAACCATGAGATAGGGGACTTACATAATGGAATTTTTAAAAATCGAAAATTTATGCAAGGTCTACGGCAAGGGCGAAAACCAAGTTACTGCGCTTGACCATGTTTCGCTTACCATCGAAAAGGGGGAGTTTACCGCAATCATCGGCTCCTCCGGCTCCGGTAAATCCACATTGCTTCACATCATCGGCGGCGTGGATGTGCCAACAGGCGGAAAGGTGTATTTGGACGGGCAGGATGTATATGCCAAAAACAATGAAAAACTCGCCATCTTCCGCAGACGGCAGGTCGGACTGATTTACCAGTTTCACAACCTCATTCCCACCCTGAATGTGGTGGAGAACATCACCTTGCCTATCCTGATGGACAAGCGCAAGGTCAACGAGGAACGGCTGAATGACCTGCTCGAAATGCTTGGGCTGCAAGATCGCAAAACGCATTTACCCAATCAGCTTTCGGGGGGTCAGCAACAGCGTGTTTCCATAGGACGCGCTTTGATGAACGCCCCGGCGGTCATGCTTGCCGACGAACCCACGGGCAGTTTGGACAGCCGGAATGGACATGAAATCATCAAGCTGCTGAAAGAAAGCAATAAAAAATATGGGCAGACCCTGCTCCTCGTCACCCATGACGAAAATATCGCCCTGCAAGCGGACCGCATTATCGGCATATCAGACGGCAAAGTCGTGCGGGATGAGAGAATGGTGCGGCCATGAATATTTTTAACAAAGTCACCCTGCAAAGCTTGAAAAAAAGCCGTACCCGAACGATTGTCACGATTATCGGAGTTGTTCTGTCCGCTGCTATGATCACGGGCGTACTCACCTTTGGCATTTCCCTGCTGAACTATATGACAAACGGCGCGGCCCAGAAATACGGCGATTGGCACGTTGAGTTCTTGGACGCCCCTTCTTCTTTCGTACAGGAACGAACCCACGACAAGGGGGTCGCTAACACCGCTGCATTTGAAAATATCGGCTACGCAGCACTTAAGGACGGGCAAAGCCCCAACAAGCCGTATCTTTTTATAGCCGGATTTAGCAAGAAAACCTTTGATACCTTGCCCATCAACCTGATGTCCGGCAGGCTGCCTGAAAACAGCGGAGAGATTCTTGTTCCAATGAGCGTCGAAGTAAAGGGCGGCGTTAAATTTGCGGTGGGTGACAAGCTTTCACTTGGTGTTGGAAGCCGCATGAATGGCGACAAGAAACTCGGTCAACACACCCCTTACATTTCGGGGCAAGAAACTCTTGTGCCAAAAGCCAAGAGAACTTACACGGTTGTCGGTATCTACCAAAAAGCCTACTTTGAGGAATCTTCCGCGCCGGGCTATACCTTGATCACAAAAGCAGATGCTGGAGATAAAGCGGACAGTTTCAGCCTATTTGTCACGCTTAAAAACCCGCGTGGTGTTCACGCTTACTCAAGCAGCACAGCCGGAAGCCAAGCTTACGTCTTTAACGATAATGTGTTGCGCTTCATGGGTCTTTCGGACGATAATATTTTCAACACGCTTCTGTACGCGGTTGGCGGCATTGTGGTCGCCATCATCATGATCGGCTCGATTTTTCTGATTTATAACGCATTCACCATCTCGCTGAACGAACGCACACATCAGTTCGGGATTCTCTCGTCGGTGGGAGCCACAGCAAAGCAGCTGCGAAATTCGGTGCTGTTTGAGGGGCTTTGTATCGGTGCGGCCGGTATACCCATTGGCGTTATCGTTGGCATAGGCAGCATCGGGCTTGTGATTTCCGTTGTAGCCAAGAATTTTGAGGACGTTCTCTACAGCAACCTCCCTTTTACCTTAACGGTGTCCATCCCCGCCATTGTCGTTGCGGCGGCGGTCAGCATGGTTACGATTCTGATTTCGGCTTATATCCCGGCCAGGAAGGCCGCAAACACTCCCGTAATGGAGAGTATTCGCCAGTCAAACGAAGTCAAAGTTGAATCCAAGGCCGTGAAAACGTCAAAACTGGCGCAGCGTATTTACGGTTTGGAGGGAACTCTTGCGCTAAAGAATTTTAAAAGAAACAAGAAACGCTATCGCAGCATTGTGCTATCACTTATTCTAAGCGTAGTGCTGTTTATATCGGCCAGTGCTTTTGTAACGGATCTGAAGCAGGCGTCGGAGCGGGCAGTAGTGGCTACTGACATTGACATCAGTTTGGCCACGCAGGACATGGACGATAGAGAAATGTTGTCGCTTTACGACAAACTAAAAACCGCCGACGGGGTTTACGAAAGCTCTTATCAAGCGCTCATGAAGTATTCAGGCGTTGCCAAAGCAAGCGATCTTTCAGACGCTTACTGGGAGGACGCGGGTTCACATTCGCCGGATGAAACGGTTAATCTGCCAATGGAAGTTCAGTTTCTTGATGACAGCGCCTATCTGAACATTATCAAAAGCTTGGGCTTGCCCGCAGAGGAATATACCGGGCAAAGTGCGAAAATGATCGCCGTTGCAAAAATGACAAACCACATGAAAGCCAATCGGGAGCATGAGCTTGACGAGTTTATAGATATGTTCAAGAGTTCTTCCATGAATTTTACCATCGCTCCCGAAACCAATGGCAAGCCGAAGATGGAACAGGGGCGAAACGTAAGTATTAAGTTTGTCAATACCGTGCCGCCTGATGGCCCTCCGATCCCAGGAAACTCCGGGTCGAAGAATCCGTTCATTTTTAAGGTGATGGCCCCCTATTCGCTCAAAGAGAAGTTTGAAACCTCCGATACCCAACTGGCTATTAAGGGCTTGACCTTTCGGTCAAAGCACCCCACACAGTCGATGGCTGAAATGAAAACGATGATTCAGGATGTGGGGATTACATCCAGTTACACCCTGATCAATTTCTCTGAAATGCTTGATCAGAACCGCAATATGATATTCATTGCCAACGTGTTCGCTTATACTTTTATCATTATGATTTCGCTGATTGCGGTTGCCAATGTGTTCAACACGATTTCCACGAATATCAAGCTGCGCCGGCGGGAGCTTGCCATGCTCCGCTCTGTGGGGATGTCTGAACGCGGTTTCCAAAAGATGATGAATTTCGAGTGTGCCTTTTATGGCATGAGGGCGCTAATCTTCGGGCTTCCCATAGGCGCAATCTCTTCTTGGCTGATTTACAAAGGGATGGGCGGCGGGGAGGACAATATCGATTTTGTATTCCCGTGGGGCAGTATCGGAATCAGCGTGTTCAGCGTGTTCTTTGTGGTGTTCATTACAATGCTATATGCCATTAGCAAGATCAAAAGAGAAAATATTATTGACGCGCTTCGGGACGACATGAATTAATTCGATATTGACTTGACAGAAAATCAAAAAAATTAACTAAAGCCCAAAGGATTAATCCTAAGGGCTTTTCCCGTGTAAAAGTTGGGCTCCAGGTTAGTCCCTTATGGTAAAATAAAGAAGAATTTACTTTCGGGTGAATTTAACTACCAGCGATAAAGAAGGAGAATAAAATGAAAATATGCAGTGGCACTGCTCCGTGCAAGGTCTGAACCGGACGAAATTGCACGGAGCGAACTACAGTTCGTCCGTTCGACTTTGCACTTTCATTGAATCGCTAAGAATCTTTGAAAGAGGAGCAGAGTCATGATAAAAAAATTCAAAACGAACATCAGAGAGCTTCGTACTTTCCTGATTTTATGGATTACACAGTCATTTTCGGCACTAGGTAGTGCAATGACCGCCTTTGCATTGGTGATCTGGTCTTATCAGCAACAAGGGTCGGCTCTTACTACCTCGCTTTTGACCATCTGTTCCTATGCACCCTATGTCCTACTGAGTATCTTCGCAGGTGCACTGAGCGACCGATGGAACAAGAAGGCCACCATGCTGCTCAGTGACAGCTTTGCGGCACTTTGTACCGTTTCGGTCCTTATTCTGCTGACAACGGGCAAACTCCAGATTTGGCATCTGTATTTGATCAATACCTTGAACGGACTGATGAACACTGTACAGCAGCCAGCGTCGGATGTAGCCATCAGCCTGCTGGCTCCGCAAAGGCACTATCAGAGAGTTAGCGGGATGCGTTCCTTGTCCAATTCGTTGGTCACCATACTGACGCCTGTACTCGCCACTTCAATGCTTTCCTTTACAAGTATTCGGTTTGTTATCCTATTTGATTTAATTACATTTGCCACAGCGTTTATCGCGTTGCTATGCTTTGTCAATATCCCGCAAGTTCCAAAACGGGACAGCGCTGGGAACGAGACGATATTGCAGTCTGCTAAAAGCGGCTTGCGGTATCTCCGGGACAACCGGGGAATTCTGGATCTAATCCTATTTTTGGCTGTGATCAATTTTACCGCCTCCATCTTCAATGCTGCCCTGCCCGCAATGATGCTCTCACGTGTTGGCGGCGGAGAGTTAGCGCTAGGTATGGTCAATACCGTTTCAGGGATAGCAATGATGATGGGAAGCATTTCGGTAGCTATCCTGCCGCCGCCTAAAAGCCGGGTTCGGGTCATTTTGAATTGCTTGCTTTTTTCCATGAGCTCCGAGAATTTCATCCTTGCTTTCGGCAGGAGTACGCCTGTGTGGTGTTTGGGCGCCATCCTCGGATGGGTATTCATTCCTGTTATGAACGCTAATATGGATGTACTTTTCCGCTCGAAAATCCCTATTGAGATGCAGGGGCGTGTCTATTCGGCAAGGAATACCTTACAGTTTTTCACCATTCCTTTGGGATATCTATGCGGTGGTGTTTTGGTTGACAGGGTGTTTGAACCGTTTATGGCAGTGCAACCAATGGATAGTCTGTGGGTCGCACTGGTCGGAGCAGGAAAAGGTTCCGGAGCAGCTTTGCTATTTCTTGTAATCGGAATTTTCGGTGCATGTTCTTGTCTGCCGTTCCGGGCGGACAAACATATCTGGAGATTGGAAGAATAGTCGTCCCGGGTAAATAAATGTCTGAATTGACCATAGCTGGCAAGCTGTCCAATGGGTACGCTTAATGTGCATGAGCACGTTAAGGGAGGATGAAAGAGATGTATGAGCACCATAGACAGACGCTGGAGAAGCTGGTGGGGAAGCTTGAGAAGAACCCTTCCTGCCTGGCAGTAATCACCAGTGGTTCGGTAGCCCAAGGAACCGCCAAGGAGACCTCGGATGTGGATGTTCACCTCGTATTATCCGATGAAGCCTACGCAGCATATGACCAGGATCATATGCTGTCCTACGTGGACCGGGAAGTCAGTACCTATGAAGGCGGATACGCCGATATCAAAGTGATTAACCTCCGGTTTTTGGAGCTTGCCGCGGGGCAGGGCAACGAGCCGACGAGGTATGCTTTTACCGGCTCTGAGGTTGTGTTCTCCAGAATTCCGGAGCTGGATGAACTGGTAGCCCGAATCCCTATCTATCCTGAAGAGAACCGGGACTGCAATCTAAGGGACTTTTGCGCCCAGATCTTTCTGTACGCTTTTTATTTCGCCAAAGAGGCCGCCCGGAAGAATGACGCCTATCTGCTCGCTCACAGCGCCAGTAATCTGGTCTTCTTCAGCGGGAGAATGATTCTGGCATATAACCGGCTGCTCTTTCCAAGCCACAAGGGGCTGCTGGATGCCGTAGCTGCTGCAGAAGCTAAGCCGAAGGACTTCCGTAAGCTGGCAACAGAGCTGCTGCAATCGCCCAGTGCGGATAAGAGTATGCGCTTTGCTGCGAGGATGCTGGCTTTCTATAATCACGGGCTTTCCTTCGAGCAGGCGCTAGGGATCTATGTGCTGAACAACGAGCGCTTCTGGACAGAGCAGCCTCCTTCCTTGCAGGACCGTTAAGACAAAAGCAGCGCCCCTCCGGTGACGGGGGGGCGCTGTTGTGCGTTTGGGCTATGGATACGCAGCTTCATGGATAGACCCGGCACTGCTGGGCCTCGGCCATGATCAGGGATTGAAGGTGTACGCGTTCCCACGTAGCTTCCAGCGCTTCTACCCTTTGCCCGCTCATTATCTCTGCGAAAGCCTCCAGCTGGTTGACATAATAGTTCATCGGCTCAAATTCGCACAGGGTGCTGCGGTTGTCCGGAAGATCATGTCGTATTTTGATTTTGTAGAATCCTTTGACCGGCCGGAAGAAATCCGGGACCGTCAGCACCGTATGCTCGAAATACAAGGTATGCGAAGCCCGGAAAGGAAGCTCAAAGGAAGTGAGACACTCCGCTTCCAGACCGTTCTCATATTGCAGCGACGCCCGAAAGGTCCAATCACAGCCATCCGGCCCGTCAAAAGCCGACTGCGCCCTAATCTCTCGGGGCTGATGACCGACCAGGGTCTGCAGGAACTGCAGCCAATAGCAGCCCAGATCGGCAAAAGCGCCTCCGCCCTTCGCCTTGGCACTGCGGTAATTCCCGGCGTATCTGTCTTTGGCGGGCACCGAAATTCTTGTGCTGATCCTGTGGAGCGGACCGAATTGCCCGGAGTCAACAATGGATTTCAAGGCCTGCTGCCAGGGGTGGAAGGCGATCATCAGCCCTTCGGCGAGCTTCGGAGCACCGGATTGTTCTTTTACCAGCCGTAACCGCTCAGCTTCTTCGGGATGTAGGCACATCGGCTTTTCTACCAATACATGCTTACCCGCCTTCAGAGCCCGGACGGCCCATTCTGTATGAAGCTCATTGCTGAGTGAAATATATACTCCATCCAGATCGCCAAGCTCCAGCAGCTCCTCCAGACTGCCCGCCACATAAGGAATCCGGTACGCTTCCGCCATTGTCACCGCTTTATCCAGGGTCCGGTTGGCGATTGCGGTTATCCTTACCTGCTCCACAACCCGCGCAGGCTCCAGTATGGCCGGTACAGCAATCCTCGCCGAACCCAAGATTCCGAGCTTATAGACAAGCTGTTCACCCACGTTCTTCATACATGCGTCAGCGCAGCATAGGTATTCAGGTACAGCACATTGCATTTGGAGCAGGCCGGCGACAATCCTTCATCCAGAATCCGCCGCAGCCTGTCGTAGCGGGTTGAATTCCATATGTCGGTCAGCGAATGCTCCTTCACATTGCCAATAGCCAGCTCGCCAAAAAACTTGCAGGCACTCACCATACCGCTGGGAGCAATATCCACCCGGGTACTGAGCGCCAGACATTTCGACGTACTGCGGGATTTCATCGGCTTGCCGGCCACAAAATCTTCGATTTCATCAAAGTCGAGCCCCGGCTGGTAACGGATTCGGGTATTATGCCAAGTGTTGCTGTTGATCCGTTGCAGGTCTTCGGTTAGCTTAGTGACATTCTCGGGCTTGATATGGTATTTGAAGGCATGCCAGCTGCTCCGGTGATCCGGCGGAAGCTCCGCCAGCCACTGGAAGTGTTCATCGTAGAAGCGGTCCATTTCCAGACTGGTTTCCGCAGAGATATACCACGGGAAGCAGAGCAGGACCAGATCGACACCCTTTTGCTCAAAAAACTCCACCAGCTCGTACAATCGGCCGATCATATTGTCATTAATCACATTGTGCACAGAGATCCGGCCGCGGAAGCGGCCTTGCTTGCGCAGTTCAAGCAGCCGTTCGACGCTCTCGACCACTTTATGAAAGGAACCTTTGCCGCGCAGCAAATCATGTTCCTCCTCGAACCCTTCTATCGGAATCAGCAGTTCCAGGTTGTCAGAGATCGCACACAGCTCCTCTTCGTACTTAGGAATCAGATAGGCATTGGTGCAGATCGTTGTATCCCGGGGATGCTCCTTCAGCAGCTCCAGAATCTGCCGGGTATTCCGGTGAAAAAGCGGCTCGCCCCCCCATAAATACAAACGGGACTGTGCTTCATCCGTCTCCTCCAGAAGCCGCTGGATCATCTCCAGATCCATATCCAGATTCTGCTCGGCAATGTCCATATCATGATGATATCCGGATTCATTCCACTGGTAGCAATGCTTGCAGCGGAGATTGCACCGGTTGGTCAGCTTCAGGGATATAATCTCCGGCATAACGGTTCTGAACCCGGGATCATGCTTGCGCTCCCGGTGCGGAATTACGACATTCTTGATCGTGCGTTTCAGCGCCTCAAAGGACTTGGCATCCAGGTTCACTCTACTGGTAGGCTGCATTAGCTTCTCCCTTCCGCTGCGGATCGTTGTTCCGCATAGCTTGCCGCATAATCCGGATAACGGCCCCTGGCTGACTGGAGGTTATCCGACAGCTTACGCAATTCCCCACGGTCAAAGCCCGTTTCCGCCCACTCCCCGTAACGGATGCCGTAACCAAGCTCTACCCACAGATCGCTGTTAACCTTCTCATGCGGACCGAAAGGGTCCAGCAGCACCAACGGAGTGCCCGAAGCCAGTGAATCAATCAAGGCGCCGCCTCCCGGCTTGCTGATGACTGCGGATGCCTGCCGGATAACACCATACATCCCGTCCTGGTAGTGACGGCAAGGCGGAAAGCGGTCTGCCTGGCTCCCGGTTACCTCTGCAAAAGGTGGGAAGGTATATTGCCTGCTGCTGTTGCGCTTCCAGGTCCGCCATTCGGGGTCGTTCATATAATACCGTCTTCCCTGGATGGCCGCTCCAATCTCCTGCGAACTGTAAGCGGCAATATCCAGTTCATATCCTGCCGTCTCCAGGGCATCGAACTTCTCGCGGAAGGTTCCAATTCCCCAGCCGCCGCCATGAACAACCAATCTCCCATTCCTTGCCGATGCGGGCAGCACTTCCTTGGGTCCGGCAGCTATGCTGTATAGAATCTCCCTTTTCACAGGATCATACATACTTACTTCACGGTAACCTTTTGAGTAACCGGGGTTCAGCCTGCGGAGATTCTTCCATGACGGCGAAAGCTCGGCATCAATATAGAGCAAGTCAGTATCTACAGGATAGCCGGCCATCTCCCGGTACCTGTCCATCACATGCACCCAGTGCCCGGATAATACAATGAAGCGTTGCCTTGCTTCTTGCTTCCATTGCTGCAATAAATGTTCAACGGCTGCAGCATCAAGACTGCTCCGGATATCCGACGGTATTTTCTGTGAAGTCAAGGCTACGGCAAAATTCTGCTGGTACGCCTTGCGGCTGTTGTCCGTCTGCTTTTTTTTGCTGTCGGGCATGAGTGCTTCAAAGACTTCAATCTCCGCCTGGATTCCAAGTGCATGGAGTTCCCGTTCAATCAACAGACCGGGGACGTAGAAGCCCAGACCGAAACCAGAACATAGAATAGTCACGGTATTATTCATTGGAGGGTTCCTCTCTTTATCGCAATATAGTGTAGCCCGTGCGCAGAAGCGATTCGTCCAGCTTGCGGGTGAGTCTGTTCTTGCTGTCTTCATTCCGGTAAGCGAGTGCTGCATACAGCTTGCCTTTGGCGGAACCGGCAGATCGGGAAGGGTCAGGAGGCCGGAGTGTACCTGAAGTCAGGGGAATCACTCCTTCCCCCGCTCCCAGTGAAAATAATATGCCTTCTTGCGCAAGCCGCCCCAGCAGATCTTCATAATGAACCTCCCCCAGGGTTGCCAGCGGTACCTGTAATAGACAGGTATTCATTCCCTCCTGCTTGAAATGGCGGTCTACATTATGCTTGATCAGACTCATCGACTTCCGCGCATTGATCTCCACCAGAGGGGTGAGGCTTCCGTCGCGCAGCAGCATGGAATCCACGCATACATCACCGTAATAACCGTCTGAATATAGCTCCCGCCCAATACTGTGCATGGTCTCCCAATACCCTTCCCGGTCCAGCCTTTCAAGTAGAGACGGCTCCGGGGAATGGGACTCTCCAAAGGCAAAGCCATGGTTGACCAGCTGCTGAACGGACAATATTGAGATACGGCCTTCCGGATCAATATGAAATTGACAAGAGAAGTCGGTCTCCCGGTCCAGCAGGGGTTCGAGCACAAACTTTATTCTTTTGTCCTGGTTGCGGCTGGACTCCAGGTACCCGGCAATTCTGCGCAGCATCCGCCCGGAGTCCACGAGCTGATTGCCTTTGCCCGAGACACCATACTCATCCTTGATCAGAAAAGCCCCCTTCTCCAGCAGAGCTTCTCCTGATTGCAGCAGCTCCTCCATACTATGAACGACAAGAGCGATATTCGGCAGCAGCAGCCTGTCCCGTATAGCTGCAGAGTAGGTTTTGGTGTTCACTCGGCGTACAGTCTGTTCATCCGGGAGCACGGGCAGAAGCTTATATCGCCTAACCGCCTCATGCGTCCCCGGAAGCACGGCAAAAGGTTCAAGCAACGATCCCTCCGGTATTAACCTGCCCGCTTCCTGCCCGGGATTCAGCCTGCCCAGCAATTCAAATACATTCAGTGCATTCTGTGCTGTGCCAGGCTCCTCCACTCCTAGGGTTAACGGATTCATATTGGTCCTGAATGAATAATTGAGAGACTGCAGATAGTCATATTGAGCCTTGTCCATCCCATGGCGGGTTAATAGAATGTCTCCACTTCCGCAGAAGACAAACAGCATTTCATCCATGGCCTGCACGATAGCCATAGCCTTCGCATCAGGAACGGATGGCAAAGCAGCCAAGTCTTCCTCCCGCCAGTAGCGTTCCGACTCCAGGCTGCCGCAGTGCACAGTATTCTTCATCGTACCGCAAGCCCCGCGACATAATCGGTGAAACGGTCAACAGATTTCAAATGTTCAAGATCAAAGGTATCGAAATCTACTTCGACATCGAATTCGTCTTCGATTCTCAGAATAAAGTTGATGATTTGCAGCGAATCTAGTGCGGCGTCCATTGTCAGATCGGAAGCTCCATTCAGTGTCTGAAGCAGGCCCGGTTCCTCCTTGATTTCAGCGATAATCTCAATGACCTTCTGCTGCATGTGAATACCCCTTTCAGTATGCATAATAGGAATGAATAGGATGAATATACCAAAATTGAATTTGTTAATATATGGTTGAATGCGCCAAAATATTCAGATATACTAGGGTGGATTCCAGAAGTCCATCATCAGGAAGCAGAAAACGGAGGTTTGATTATGGAAATTTTTCCGGTATTTACTGGGGAATATTTATTTAACTCCTGTTCGCCGGTACAAATGCTCCTGACTCAGGAAACGGTCACTTCCGTCCGTCATCAGCACGATTTTTTGGAGCTCGCTTATGTAGTTCAAGGGGAAGGCATCCATCTGGCGGGTGAGGATAAAATGCAGGTTATGCAAGGGGATTTGTTAGTTATACCTCCCGGGGTTTCCCATGTCTTTCAACCGCAGGATCTGACTGGCGCTGAGCCGCTCCTCATCTTCAATTGCATGCTCAGGCCTAAGCTTGGCAGGATTCTCAGCAAGCTGCCGGGACCCTTCTCTGAAGAGGAGATGTTGCCGCTCCTGAAGCTTCTGGAGGTGAAGCAATGGTTCGGATACAGGGACAACTGCATGGAGCTGGCCTTATTGCTCCGGCGTATACATGAGAGGCAGAGCTATGGCTCACTCGGGGATCAGCAGCTGTACCCGTTGCTGTTCGAACTGGCGAACCTCATTATGCCTGCAGCCGCCGTTCCTTTCGCTCAGCAGTCAGAGATGGATTATGATCCGCTGCATGACGTCATCTTGTATATGATCAGTCATTTCAGGGAGAAAATCACGCTGAAGGAGATCAGCAGGCAGATTGCAGTAAGCTCCCGCCAGTTTCAGAGATTATTCAAGAGTAAGACCGGCAAATCCTACATCCAGATGCTTCAGGAAATCCGCATGAAATACAGCTGCATCCTGCTCATGTTCACGGAGCTTGGAGTACAGTCTATTGCCCTGGAGGTCGGAATTTACGACATGAAATATTTCTACCGGCTTTTCCGTGAGTATAGCGGTATGACTCCGGCTTC
This sequence comes from Paenibacillus sp. 22594, assembly GCF_052044425.1. Classification (NCBI taxonomy): domain Bacteria; kingdom Bacillati; phylum Bacillota; class Bacilli; order Caryophanales; family Paenibacillaceae; genus Paenibacillus; species Paenibacillus sp. 22594. The sequence continues at coordinate 58,796 of NZ_JBQENA010000010.1, read as the reverse complement.
TTATCGAAACCGGTTGCATAGTCACTTTTTGTCGGCGAAGGAGATGATGAGCAGTGTTGAACATTGCTCCGATTAAGAGTACCCCCTACCCTACTCTGCGCAGTTGTATTGATGACTGCATCCAGTCTGTTGCGCAATGGCAGGGCAAGGACAGCAAGTGCATGTATGGAAATGCCTGGAAGATGTCCTTTGAAGCACAGCAGTCCCCGGATCAGCCCTTGATTGAACGGTTAGTGCTGCCACGGATCAGTACAGAATCCCTGTCTGCGTACCATGGCCTTAGGTTCAGTTATATAGAACGGAAGGGGCCGGCTATGGATAAGGACTTTCTGTTTGGCATCCTGGAGAGCCAGCTGTCTTCAGGAATGCCGGTTCTGGTCGGATTCGATTCTTATGACTGCCACTGGTGTGTGGCCTTCCGCAGGTTGCATACCAGCCATGCCTGTCTCGCCGTTGGACTGGACCGTTCGAGCAACATCATTTATCTGACGGATGCCTACTATGGCAAAGGGCTTGAAGCTGTGGATTTTGATCTCCTTGAGCAAGCCTGCCATTTCTATGCCTTATTTGATCTTTGTGATGCTTCGCGTTCATACACCGATTGGCAGACTACGCTTCAAGGAATGCTGACGAATCCAACCCATCAGATTCAGCCGGACCAGGTTGCCGCACAGCTAACCGCCTATGCCGACGCCTATCTGGAGACAGGGATCACCGCCGATGGGACTGCAGAAGCCAGCTCTGCCTTCAAGCTGTACGCGAACGCCCTGCCCATCAGCCGGATCCGGTTCAGCCTGTTCCTGCAGTTGCTTAACCGCGAGGCCAATGTGCCCGCACTCTCCCGGGCCATCGAGGGCTACCGGCATGCAGGGGAGCAGTGGGATCTGATTAATCAATTTATAATCAAGGTGATGTGTTCCGGCAATAAGCCGGCTGCACGGGTGAAGATTCATAAGAAGATGTGTGAGATCATCAGCCTGGAAGAGCAGCTTCTGGATGAATTGGTACAGTTAACAATGATCGTCAACAACCAATATTAGTTCTCCTTTATTCTGTACAAGCATAAAAAAAGAAGACGGACAGGAATTAGGAGTCTCCTGCGTCTTCTTTTCATTTGGACGAAGTAAAAAGCTTCTAGATTAAGGACGTGAAGTGTCTCGAAATGATTAGGTTTCTATCCAAAATCTTTTTACGACATTGCCATCTTCCTCTGTAAAGCTTGTGTCCGGTAATCCGCCGTTGTTTAGAATCGTTTTCTCGGAAGCTATATTGCCTTCATCACATACAACAAGGACTTTCTTGATACCAAGTCCTTTGGTTTTCTCCAATGCCATAGCAAGTAATTTTGTAGCATAACCTTTTTGTCTCTCGGTAGGACGAATTCCGTATCCAATATGACCGCCACAATTAAATAATTTTTCAGTTAAGTCATGTCTGATATTTACTGCCCCAATGACCCTCTTGTCATCGGATACTAACCAGTATGTAGAACTTGGAACCCAATTTTCAGGAATATGCTCTCGATTTTCATTTTCAAGCAGAAATTGAATCATACCCTCAAAGTCAGACGGGTCTCTGCTTACAACCCATGGTACTATAGATTCTCCACTAGACTTCCATTCCTCGTAGAAAGCAAGGTATTCGTCTTGATATTCAATACTCGGCTTTGCTAAAAATACGGTTCTCAATAACAGTCCCCCTAATATTTCAGTTAAAAACAAAAGCCGCCTAAACGAAGGTGACTCAATGCAAGCAAGTTCTGTAATGAAAGTATGCTGTAGTTGGTGGGGATGAATGTCATGTGGATAGTCGTTCCAAAGCCTATCCTAGCAGAAAAATTTCTGTACCGCTATGCCCGCTTAGTGCCTGCGCACCACTGCAGCTACTACCAGCACTGCTCTATGCCGCGGTGTTAAAGCATCCCCGCAGGCTGACCAGACACTGACATTTCCGATGAGATGGATGCGAAAAAAGGATTTGATGAAACTTTACAGAAATGTTTGGAATTACCTTAATCCATTGAATCATTGAAAGGGAGTTAGCCGATGAGCGAACATAATAGAAGGAGAAGAGTTAAGCAGTTATCCGTCAGCTTACTTGTTGTCATTATGCTGCTGCTGGCAGTTCCAGCGTATGCTGCTGCGGAAGAACAGGATCTGCTTCCTTCCGGCACACCGTTGTCTTCGCTTGAGGGGTTTATCGATAACTATGAGTCTATCTATCAGCGGACGGCTGCAGCTGTTTCTGTGGCGGTGGTTAAGGATGGCAAGACCATCTTAGATAAAGCATATGGATTTGCAGACATAGAGCGTCAGGTTGCTGCAGATACAGACACTGTGTTTGAGTGGGGCTCATGCACGAAGCTGCTGGTATGGACCAGTGTGATGCAGCTGGTTGAACAAGGGAAACTAAATCTGGAAACGGATATCCGCGAATATCTTCCCGATGGCTTTCTCAAAAAGCTGAAGTATGAGGCGCCCATTTCTCTGCTGAACCTTATGAATCACAATGCGGGCTGGGAGGATCGGGGCACGGATTTGTACTATTTTGCAGAGGACGATGTTCCTGAGCTCGGAGAGGCGCTGCGCGGCTTTGAACCCCGGCAGGTCAATCAACCAGGCAAGGTTGTAGCTTATTCCAATTATGGGGCGGCTTTGGCTGCCTACATTGTGGAACTGCAGAGCGGCCAGCCCTTTTATACATATGTGCAAGAGCATATTTTTAAGGTACTTGGTATGGAACATACCTCCATCCACCCGTCACAGCAGGACAATCCGGCAGTTGCAGCTGGGAGAAGCAAGATTCAAGGATATACAACGAAGCTGGAGTTGATCAAGAAGAATAGAGCATATATCGGTATTTATCCGGCAGGAGGTACCATAGGAACAGCAAAGGACGCAGCGAAATTCGTGGCTGCTCTAATGCCTGCAACAGGCCACAACAGTCCGCTATTCCACAGCAATGTAACTTTAAAGAAATTTCTGTCTCCCAGCCTGAATTACGAGGGAACAGACCTTCCACGAATTGCCCATGGTTTTTTTGAAATGAATTATGCTGTTCCTGCGCTGGAACATGGCGGGAATACGCTTAGCTTTAGTAGCAAGTTCGTGCTAGACCCGGAATCCGGCTTCGGCATGGTCGTGATGACCAACCAGCAGAATGAATGGAACTTTACCACCGGTCTTGTAGACAAGGTTTTTGGTGCCTACCTACCCGCATTTTACAGCGGAGAACTTCCGGATAGTTCACAGGTGGCCGGTGAATATATAACTGCACGAAGAGTGGTCCATGGCTACATGAAAATCCTGACCTTCCTCGATACTGAGAAGATTACCGCCAATAACAGTTCATATTTAAACATTAATGGCCAGTCCTTGAGTCAGATATCGCCTAATACTTATGTTCCGGTCTATCAATCGGGAATTATATTATTTGTGCGGGATGATCAAGGAGCCGTAATAAAGATGTCACGTCCGTTTAGCGATTCTTTTCCGATCACAGGGATATCCGCACAAAGTACGCGAATATCCCTGATCGCTCTCGGCCTGGGTATAGCTATCATAATCCTTTCACTTCTTAGCGGCCTGTTCGGATGGATCGTTCGCAGATTCAAGAAAGAGGCGAAACCGCCATCCCCCATTAACAAATACCATCTTTGGATGAATGTTGCGGGAATTGCCTTTTTAGTGAACACCGTAATCCTGGGCTATAGAAGCATAACCTACACGACCTATTCAGCCATCCGCATTCACCTTATATTGAACATCGCTTATGTCGTGCTGGCAGCGGGATATATCGTACTGCTCGGGCTTAAGCTGCGGAGGCAAAAGAACGGCAAACTAAGAACAATCTTGTATGTGCTGTCCGGTGTTTCGGCAATGCTGTTCAGCGCCCTTATCATCGGCTGGGATTTATACTTTTAGATAGAAGAAGGCAAGAAAGCCTCGCAGAACGCAAAGAAACCTCTAGGAAGAAGTTGAACGCTTCATTGACCTCGACACTAGCGATGAGCAGCCTGCTACAAAACGGTGACTCCTCCCGATTCCACATACATGGGATGAGTGCTGACGGTAGAATAAACTATGATGTAGCTGTTTTCACCTTTTAACAAAAAAAGGTCAACTACAAATATAATCAACCATTACATTTTTCCCCAAAAATAGATGTGCTATTGTGACTATATACAATGATAACGAGGAGAGATCTGCGATTGGATAAAAACTTAAGTATAGCAAAGGAAGCATTAAGTAACTACTCCATAACATGTAAATCGATTGATTTCATTGCACAAAGCGGAAATACGATCTACAAAATTACTGACCTGGATAACAAAAGTTATAGCCTCCGATTGCATATATCCAAGGGTGACGCTCTTGAAAGTTTTTGGAGTAAGCCGGAAGTGATCCATTCCGAAATGGTCTGGCTTCACGCCTTAGCATTAGATACAGATTTAACCCTGCCTTCACCTTACAAGAATACCTGTGGAGAATTCATTACGAACGTAAACAATACAAGCTGCACTTTGCTACAATGGGTGGATGGTGAGCAGAAACCTATTATCCTTACAATAGATGACGCTAAATATATAGGTGAAATGACCGGTAAATTACATAGGCAAGCCTCTAACTGGCAAATCCCAAGTTTATTTGAACGTCCTGTCTTTGATAGTTCCCGTATATTACAATCACTGGGCAAGCTTAGGGAGCGGGCTAATGCAGGTCTGCTTCATACAAGTGATACCGAACTTCTTCAGATTGCAGGTGAGCAGGTAATTACAATGATGAACTCTATTGAGAGAACGTCCGGTAATTGGGGAATGATTCATGCCGATTTGATTCCAAGTAATATTGTGTTTCATGAAAAAGAGGCACGGCCCATCGATTTTGGCGCTTGCGGGTTTGGTTACTATTTGGTTGATCTGGGCTGGACGTTCTCATATATACACCCTTCATTCAGAGAACAGTTACTGAAATCATATTCTAAGTATCATTCATTACCGGATAACTATATTGAGCTATTGGAAGGTTTTTTCGTTGCAGCACAGCTTGAAACCATGAATTTCTGGCTGGGTCTGCCCGACTCGCAGGAGTGGTTACCAAACCATATCAGTAAATTAGCCAGTAGAGAAATTAATGCCTATGTAAACAATGAATCGTTTCTCTTCACAGGTGTCCCGTATTGGGAATAACAATCTATACCGTCATAAGTAAGAGAAGAAAGGTGTATCCTCATATAACAAGTCGAAAAGGAGCCGGTTTGGCTCCTTTATGACGTCATTTTTTTGTGTCATCCACGCCACCGACTCCACATGTGTAGAATAGGCAGAGTCAACACATACATTAACAATGAACGGGTATGCCTAAACCCAAAAGCTTAGCCTATTACTGAATAAAGCAGTCCGCCCCAATAAAGTAAGTGGCTGGAGGTTTCCGCCTCCCGACGGACGCACATAGCAGAAACCGCGCCAGCAATAGCTGTCACGGCTTCCATCATCCTTATGCGAAATTCTTACTTATTATACAGTCTGTAGAGGAACACCGCAGCTTCGGCTTTGGTTGTGTTTCCAGTCGGATTGACTTTGTTGCCGCTGCCTTCGATCAACCCTTCCTTAACCATCGCAGCTACGCTGTTCACCGCATAGGAAGCAACTTCGGACTTGTCGGAGAATCTCTCCAGATCCGCAGCACTACCCTGGTTATTCAATTTCTTCTCAAGTTTCAAGGCTCTTTCGGTCAACACCATCATGTCCTGTCTTGTGATCTTAGAGACGCTGCCGAATCTGTCGTTGTCTAAGCCATTCGTAATACCAAGAGCTTTGGCAATTGCAATTTCATTATAGTAATAAGTACTCTTCTGTACATCGCTGAAATTTCCATTTACTCTTGCAGTCAAGTCAAGTGCTCTGACAAGGGAGTAAAGGAAATCTGCCCTTGTGATATCGGTTGACGGATTGAACACATGACCCTCTGTTTTGAGAATATCCTTTGACGCAAGTACTTCGACCGCGTTCTTGGCCCATACTGCCGTTCCGAGATCTGTAAATGTCTTGGATACGTAAGCTACTGCGTAGTTGCTGAAATGAGTTGCTGTGAAGGTTACCCTACCGGTCTTGGGAGCATATCGTCCGCTCGGTACTGTTACAACCTCCCCGCTTCCGTCAATATACCAGACAACAATCATTTCGGGATTCTTCAATTCATCCGCAGACGGCTTGTAAGGCACGGATACGGTTACAGGTGCATTGGGATTGCTCCAAGCCGTTTCTTTTCCGTCCACCTTAAGATTAAGCTGTACGATCGGCCTATCGCCGAGAGCCGCACTCACTTCCGCCGGGAGCTTGGATTTGTCGCCTTTTCCAATCTCCAGCACTACTTCCTTGCTGCTGCTTTCAGTTGTGCCTGTCAACATGTTACCCGATATTACTACCTCACCCAATTCAGTGGAAATTGTGAGTTTGTCATCCTGTGTTCCGCTTGTCAGTGCTGCAGTTGGCAAGCCTACCGAGTATGAATTCACTCCTTGCGACACAGGTAGGTCTAGGGTGACATTCTTCTCCATAAATTCCTTTGCTTTTGCCAGATCCAGTGTCGGAACAAATGCGGTTCCATTCTTCACAGTCGTCTGCATGGTTACTTTTTGACCCTGAACAACGGGTGCTGCAGTTGCAGGCGTTGAAGATGCTACAGATGCAGACGTTGAAGGCGCTGCAGGTGCAGGTGTTGCAGGTGCAGGTGTTGCAGGTGCAGGCGTTGAAGATGGTGTTCCGGGACCGGGAGTGGACGAGGCCTCTGTCCTGCTATTTGTTACTTTTATGGTGTACGTCTTTACCGTAGCGTCTGCCGCTGTTACCTCTACCTTTATATCCGTAGCTGTACCAGGTGTCAGCGTTATGGCTCCAGAAGCTGTACCGCTGGCAACAACCGTGCCGTTCACTTTAATGGATGACCTGCTGTCTACCGCTGTCGCTGTCACGGTAATGCTGCTAGCATCCTGAAGGGAAACATCGTATTCGGTGGTTGCTGCATTGAAAGTCGGCTGGAGCGATCCCGCACTCAGTGTCAAGCCGCTGAGGTCCGCATTCACACTACCGGGTGTATAGACTCCAAGATCACCAAGGTCAATTGCATTGTTCTGGATTTTCTCGTATTCGCCTGCAAAGAAACCATCCAGATACGAATGTCCAAGAATGAATCTGTCCGGATTCATGGCGCCATAGTAACCGGCATTAGCATTGCTCTGACCGTCAAACAGGACATAGCTTCCCTGCCATCCTGAACCTGATACACCCCAGGTGATGATGTGATCGATATACGGGGCGAACTTGGTAAACATTTTGTAGAGCAGCGCGTACTCATAACCAAGGGCATCCGACTGTCTGATATTGAGCACTGCGGGAGCGGTCGCGCCTCCTCCAGGGGCATCGGTCGGCACCTTAAGGTCAAGCTCTGAATAGGTAATACCAGATAGTAGGCCCCGGTCAACGAGAGAGGCATAGAGGGCCATCGCATATTGGTTATCGCTTGCAAGTGTCTTACCAACTGCGTCGTGTCCCTGGATACCGATGTCTTCGATAAGGGGTCTACCGTCATACAGCGGATCGGAGCGCCAGGCGGTATTTAATTCGAGAACCATGTTGTATATTGTTCTCGCTTTGCTGGGGGTCGCAATTCCGTAATCGTTGTAGGTTAGCTTCGGAGGATTGTCAACGATGTAAGCGTCAATGCTGCCGTCGTTGTCGTGTCCGTCGAGCTTCATGTACTCCGGAAGGTTAGCGTAATTGGCCTTGTAAGCTGCCGCCATCTTGGCGTTAGGGGCAGCGATATGTGCGTTTTTGAAGAGCAGGTAAACGTAATGCTCGGTGATGTCGCCGCCAATTTGATCATCCGACATTGCAGCAAGCCAGTTGGTGTGTTTCAGGCTCGTTCTCCAGCTGTTCGCATTCGTGGGGATGAGTTCGCTGTGGCGGCTTTCGTGAACCTCTTCGTTGAGTACATCCCATGAATTGAAGGGGATTACTCCACGGGATACACTTGAGCCGTACTTCGTATCTGTGGTCAGGAAGTGCCGCATCACATACATGGTGTGGTTAAACTGCACTCTTCTCGCCATTTCTTTGTCTACCTTAACCGTAGTTGTAACGCCGTTGCCAAGTCCGTAGAAATTGGCCGAGCCATTATACCCGGAGGATAGGTTCGCGGGAATAATCTGTGTCATCCATCCAGGGGCCTGGTTGTACCATGCCAAAACATGGCCGTGAGACTTGTACTGTCCGGGAGTTCCGGAATCCCTGATCGCCTGATAAGAGTTGGTCGGGAAACTGTATTCAGCTAAGCCAGGGGTAGTAGTTGCGCCATTCAGGGCCGCTCCTGTAACGCTTTTCAGCCATTCGGGGCCACGGGGATGCGTTCCATCAGCCTTTAGATTGTTGCCGTCGACAAAGATTTCATAGTGATTGGCTCTGGTACCGGTTACTGCTCCGGTTCCGATCGCGCCGACCATGAACAGGCCATTCTCCTTATTGTAAACACTCTTTAGAGGCGCTACGTCACTCTGGTTTTCCTTGTTGACTACGTCGGGAAGCGCAATGCCGTTAGGATCAGGTGCGGTAATTTGGATGTTGGCGACAAGCAGCATACCAGTTTCTGCAGAACGGGCATTCTCGCCATGGAGCTCAAGAATAAAGTTCGAGGAAGCGCCCGTTGAGGCGGTAATGCTGTGATGAGCCTTCAACCAGGATTCACCGTTGTAGCTGCCCACCCAGTCGGGATTCAGGTTGCTGTATTGGTAGTCCCTGAGGTAGCTATCGAGGTTAGTGCCCGTATTTCTGATTCTCCACCTCATGTATTTGCCCTGCGCGCTCTTGGGATAGTAGACATCGAATTCAATCGTTGAACCCTCTGTAACATTTACAGCTGGGGACAACGGGGATTCCAGACTTATGCCGCCGAACGTGCTTTTTCCGTTATGGGCGTAATTAATCTGGAGCACTTCAGCTTTGCCTTGGGAATCTGCAAAAGGATACGGAATCATTTTGAATGTGCCACCGGCAAAGTCGGCGGGGACACGATTGTCAAGCGGAGTTCTTGCAGTCCAGTTATTAGTGGGCGCAGTAACTTTTACAGGAACTTTACCAGGACCCGGATCAAGACGGAAATAAGGATCGGAACCGTCTGATTTGATATTTTTAGTGAAATTCATTATTGCTTCTTTAAGACTTGCAATAGCTTCGTCGGTGGGAGTGTTCACATTACGCGCGAACTCAAGCGCATCATTAAGAGCTTGGAGTTCATCTACATGCACCCATGGAAAAGCCTGGTTCACATCGGAACCATAGACGGCTCCATAGACAGACTGACTGACTTGGAGCGGGAATTCCTGATTGCCGGTTTTTAAAGCTTCGGCTTGAGCAATGAGGTCGTTCAGTTCAACTGTCAGTTCGTCTCCGGCCGCAGCAGCTGGGACGGGAGCATACGTGAATACGGAGAACAACATGATAACGATGAGGAGGCGGGAGATGTTGATTACACATTTTCTACTGTTCATCTTAGTTTGACTCCTTTTCTTAAGGAAACCTCTAAAGTCTCGTTTTAGAGTCACCCCAATTAATATGTTGTTTCGGGTGAAGATATCGTATTTTCTAATATTTACTCCTTTGGTTACGTCATGTCTGGCTTGACGATCAATACAAACACCTCCCTCTGAACATAAATGGCAGACATAGTTTGAAAACGCATTCACAAAAGCGGATGGGTAGAAGGCCCTCGATTATCTACAGCCCTGACATTTGAATGCAGCCCTGCTTCTGCAGACCACACTGATCCTCCAAAACGTCTTGCGCAGTAACAAAACGCTGCCCTTCCCTTCCAGATGTTAATTGTATGCGCTTTCCACAGCAGCGCTTAAATGCCAATTACTTGCTGTAACAGCTTTCATAATAACAACAGGAAGGAAAAGTCTAAATATGGGTAATGCACGAATGATTTTAATATAATACGAAAATAGATAAACTTCTCATCTGATCCTATGTAAACAGGGAGTCGCGTTGACGCCACAAAATGTTCATTATAGTACAAAATAAGCCAAGAAAAAAAGAGGGGCTACGCCCCCCTTTCCGCTCTTTTGACCTTTTTGGGGTTTTCAAAACAAGAAGGGTCTGTCTCTACTCGTAGAAAAGCTACTTTTGGAACAGCCCCATCAAAAATTCCTATAAATGAATTTATTACTCTCTCATTACCTTGATTTTCACTCAATCCAATTAATCTCATTTCCAGAATCTGTTCAGCAGAGAAAAATACTCATCTTGACAGTTTACCATCGTTACATGACCACCAGACTTAAAATGATATTCTTGCGCACCTGGGCATAATTTTAACATTTGTGCCCGTTGCATAGGGTTGGCGATTTTATCAGTAGGGCTGTCCACGATTAAAACCTCTTGTGGCTTATTTACATACGGCTCAGAGGTAAATGTATAATTGAAAAGAAAATCCTCCATACAACTTGCCATCATAAGAAAATCCTGCTTACTATATCTTTTCATGTCTTCTTTACAGAGCCCTATCAACCGATCTGTATCTTTCTGACCTGATTGTAAAGAAAACTTTGGAAAAACCATCCTTCCTAGGGCAGTAGTCAGTATAGATACCGGAAGCACCTTGAGCATCCTGCGCATAAGTTTGTAGGCTTTTACTTCTGATGCATTGGTAGTATAAGCATCGTTTTTGCCCATAGAGGTAAGGCTATGGGAAAATATAATTTTATCCGCTACATTCGGGTAACGGCTTATCAGGTTTTGCAGATGCACACCACCGTTGGAATGCCCGATTACGTTACAGATTCTAACATCCTCAGAATCTAACAATGTCTTTAATCCTTCTGCGGTTTCACAAAAAGATTGTATAGGCGGCACGGATAATGCAATCGTTGTATATGTATCACTGAATTCCTCCGCCAAAGGTAAGCCTAGCAGATGACCAGTGGTGTTTGACAGTATAGCCAAAATAAATCTGTTTCCATTACCACTAACAGTATAACGCCAATGTGTATTATTCCAGTTCATGAGCTTTTCCGTCACCGTAATGTTGCCAAACGCATGTGTCGCCACTACCGTGGTATTTATGCTCATTGTACTTCCTCGCTTTCTGAATACAGGCATCGCATTAATATTTCAGTTTTCTTGAACTCATAATCAATAATATCCTCTGTTATTTGTCCTGTCAGCGCAAGAACATTCAATCCGTGCAACATGACATATATATGATTGCACAACTGTTCCGTGGTCTGAGGATTTTCAAATACTTTTGAAAGAATAAGGGTCATTTTGCCTATCGTTTCAGTATAAGCAGCTTGCATTTTGCCTTTTCTAATTTCTGCCGGAAAACTAAAGTAGTATTGATAGGAAATCGAGTTAAGTGTATTTTCAACATTTAATAAATCTTTCTTTTCCGCTTTAAAATACTTTCTAAAAACATTAATTAAACTTTCTATATCATTGACTGCCTCAAAAATACTCCATACATTATCGGTTTCATTAGCTGCTAAATCCAAAAATATTTCTTCTACGGAACGATAATGATAATAAAGGCCGCCAACAGAAAGATTGATGCGCTGTCCAATATCAGACATTGTAACGGCAGAGTATCCCTTTTCTATGATAAGCTCTTTCGACGCTTTCTGGATTTCCAATTTTCGCTTACTTCCTTTTTTCATAGTGCATCACCCCCTATAAAACCGACATAATCCTCGGTTTTATAGTAGCAAATATTTCAGCTCCTATCAAGAAAATTATTAAATTGACTTCTCAAACCTAATCACTGAGCCATATAATTAGCTAGTTGCTTAAGCAAAACAAAGACGCTTCAGGAGTAATCCCCGAGCGCCTTCTTGCTTTCTTTTATGTCGAATTATATTTATTTACTGGTGATTATTTAGGTTTCTCACATCAATTTCACATCAATACACAATCAGGCTCGCTGTCCCACTAACTTCCCAGCTTCTGTATCAGCACAAAGTCCCTTGATACACAAAGCTTCCCTCCACTGTACTACTTCAGCTCCAGTAATGCGACTGATTCGATATGCACGGTATGCGGGAACATATCCACCGGAGTCACCTCCACTGTCTTGTATCCGCCATCCTCCAGCACCCGCAAATCCCTCGCCAGTGTCGATGGATTGCAGGACACATACACCACCCGTTCCGGCTTCATTGCCAGGATCGTATCCAGCAAGCGCGGATCGCAGCCCTTGCGCGGGGGATCGACGACGATTACGTCCGGCGTAACACCCTGCTCCCTCCAAGTCGGAATCACATCCTCGGATGCTCCTACCTCGAACACTACGTTGTTCATATGATTAAGCCGGGCATTCCCCCGGGCATCCTCAATAGCTTCAGGCACAATCTCCACACCGTATACCTTCGCTGCGTGCTGGGCCAGGAACAGCGAGATCGTACCGATGCCGCAGTAGGCGTCGATGACCGTTTCGTTGCCAGTCAGTCCGGCATACTCTACGGTTTTGCCGTACAGCACTTCGGTCTGGGCCGGATTGACCTGGTAGAATGATCGGGCCGAGATGGCGAACTGCACATCGCCGATATAGTCATAGATTACATCTCTGCCCCACAGGACACGGGTTTCGTTACCAAAAATAACGTTCGTGCGCTGGGTGTTGACGTTCTGGCAGATGCTCGCCACCTGTGGAAGCTGTTCGCGGATGCTGCCGAGCCAAGCGTCCAAGTGCGGGATATCCCGGCCGTTGGTTACAAGGACGAGCATCATTTCGCCGGTGCGGAAGGCTTTCTTCACGACGACATGGCGCAGTAGCCCGCGTCCGGTTTCTTCATCGTAGGCAGAGATGCCAAGCTCTCTGCCGATTCGCTTCACTGCAGCTACAACGTCGTCGTTATGTTCATGCTGGATCAGACAGGTCTCCATGTCAACGATCCGGTGGCTGCCGCGGGCGTAGAATCCGCCCACAAGTCCGCCTTCGGTGACACCGATGGGCACCTGGGCCTTGTTACGGTATCGCCAAGGCTCGTCCATGCCGAGAGTGGGCCGGACGATGATGCCGTCAGGGAAGAGCGCGGGACTTGCACTTGCCTCCCTCACGCCCTCAACCAGCCCATTAACCGCACCTTCCACGTTCGTAAGTCCGCTGGTACTACCCGCCGCATCAGCTAATTCATTCCTCATGTGCTGCGGGGAATCGGAAGCTAAACTGCGATCAGCATCACCGGAGCCATTGCTCACTCCAGCACCTCTCCCCGGTGCCCCCGCAATCTGCAGCTTCCCGATCCGCTGCAGGTTGTCCACCACCAGCTGGCGTTTCCACGCCAGCTGGGCCGCGTAGTCCATATGCTGCAGCTGGCAGCCGCCGCATTGGTCATAGATCGGGCAAGGCGGCTGGATCCGGTCGCCGCTGGCCTGCACAAGCTCAAGCAGCTTGGCATAGCCATACTGCTTCTTGGTCTTAAGTACCTTGGCCCGGACCTTCTCACCAGGTAGCGCGCCCTGCACAAAAAGGGTAAAGCCGTCTACCCGGCCTACCCCCTCGCCTTCATGGGTCATGCCGATAATATCGAGCATCACCTCGTCATTCTTATTCACTGGCAGTCCGGCGGCAGGTGCCGAGCCGTCACGGCGGCTTGCGCTGCGTCCACTGCGTTGTTTACTCATCTATGGGTTCACTTCTTTCATTAGCTTCACTATTAAGCTTCCTAACTATGGTCTTCGGAAGCACCTATATCATACATTTAGTTGGAATTCCTCCAGCTAATTATATCTCATTGTCATTTTAGAAGCACTTAAATGGAAAAACTCCAGCTAATTCGTCGGCTCAACATTCAAAGAGGAGCTTGTTACACGAATTAAATGGAGCAATTCCAACTATTTCAGCGCACAGAGACTTTCCAGCTCATTTAGTTGGAGTTTTTCCCGTTATTGAAGGATTCCCGCTCAATTATTCTGCGCAAAGATCCGCAGATGCTGCGGCAGTATACTGAAATTACCCGGCAAGGTGCCGCCAAGCTCGCCGTCCAGATTCAGCTGAACATAGCCTGGGGAGGTAACCTCCATGGCATCGGTGCGGAAATAGACAACCTTCTTATCCTGCAAGTGCTCACCGCGGATTGTCAGGCTGACCAGGCGGATAAATTCGGCCAGGTTGCATTTCTTAACCGCAATCACGTCGAATAGTCCATCGTCGATCCGAGCATCCGGAGCAAGCTTCTCAAAGCCGCCTACGGAATTGGTATTGGCGATCAGGAAGAGCATGAACTCATCATGGATCAGCTCTTGACCGTTCGCGCGGATGTACAGCTCCTGCGGAGACAGACTGGCCATTTTTTCAATACCCTTCAGGTAGTACGCAAGCTGGCCCATCATAGTCTTCAGTCGGCTGGGAACCTCGTATGTCAGCTCAGTCAGTTGTCCGCCGCCGGCTATATTAATGAAGTAACGGTCATTGGCTTTGCCAAGATCAATTAGGCGCGACTCCTGACGCAGAATCAGATCACATGAATCCTCCCAATTCTTAGGAATACCCATCGCCCGGGCAAAATCATTGGTAGTCCCCACCGGAAATACACCGAGAGGAGGAAGATTCGGCTTCTCGGCCATACCATTGATAACCTCATTCAGCGTACCGTCACCACCTGCCGCTATGATCAGATCATAACACCCGCGTTCGACGGCTTCCGCTGCCGCTGCTGTAGCATCGCCCTCTCCGGTTGTTGCATGGCACGAGGCTTCAATGCCGCCAATATCCAGCCGGTCCAAAATATCGGCAAGCCGCTTCTTCATTTCTTCCCGACCAGAAGTGGGATTATAAATCAATCTCGCAGTTTTCATTACCGGACGCCACCTGTTTATATAATTGATAACTTTACTGATTATACCCAATTTGGGACCACACAAGCAATGTCGGCAAGCAGAAAGCATAAATCAATGTATGCAGATGTAGGTGAAATAAATACCGGAAACGCTATCTTTTGCAGCAAAATATTCTTAACAGCGTTCCCGAATCCGCTCCAGCATAACCTTCACCTGCTGCTCAATCCAGTGCGGCAGTAAGGGATGCGGCAGCAGCGTCTGTCCTGAATAGGCATACTCCAGGCCGCCGAGCCGCTCGGGAATAACACGCTTGGTGAAATAGCCCTCACTTAAAAAAAGCGGAGCCACCAGTACGTCATGGCCCTGCTCCCGCCAATACTCTACCTTGCTACGCACACTGTCCGGGTTCAGCAGACCATAGTCAGCCGCTGCTGTTCCGCTAATCAGTCGCACACGCTCCGCCAGCGAGGATATCCCCTGCTGCCAGCGCTGCCGGAATCCATCATGTACGCTGCCATGACCTACCAGCAGAATCGTCTCCCGCTCCGGATGCTTGGACAGCCCGCGCAGCTTGTCCCAGATCATAACAGCTATATCCGGATCGTCGTCGACCGGGTAGCCGTAATGTATCCTGGCCTTGACGGCAAAATGTTCAAGGTCGGTCTCCTTCTCCGGCGCAGGCTTGGCGCCCAGCGCATACTCTATTTCATCGACATGTGTACTGCCGGAAGAAACAAACAAGGGGATCACAATAATATCTGTGACCCCTTCTTGTTCCAAACTATCTATACCATCCTGAATCAAACGGCCTTCTACCAGCTCCAGAAAAGAAACCGCAACGGGCATCTCATCTTCCAGCGCCAAATGGCTTACAGCTTCCTCGACAATTGAGACCCAGGCCTTATCGCGGGAGCCGTGACTGATAATCAGTACGCCCGTCTTCATCAATTATCGTCCCAAACGTTCCAGCGTTAATTTGTATCCGTCATTCCCGTAGTTCAGGCAGCGCTTCACACGTGAAATCGTCGCCGTACTGGCTCCGGTCTCCGCTTCAATCTGATTGTATGTAGACCCTTTGCCCAGCATACGCGCCACTTCCAGACGCTGCGAGAGGGATTGAATCTCATTCACCGTGCACAGGTCATCAAAAAACACATAGCATTCTTCCATATCTTTTAAAGTTAAAATGGCTTCGAATAATTGGTCTATACTTTTATCGTTTAGCTTCTTAAGCTGCATCGATTATCATCCCCTAAAAGTTTGGTCAGTGCTGACATCACTGATAAGATATCCTTCAAAAAAAAAGAGTTCAGAAGCCTAAATGTAGTGACTATCTTGCCTCTACTATATTGTACTGGAGCACATTTTTCAAGCATTAACGATTTCACGCTGTAAAGAACGAAATCGACGGACAAACGTCCACCCCACGCGCACAAATTCAATCCTGCATACAGACTCCTACTCTGAATCCGCAAGATTTACCGCCTTAACTATAGTACTACATAAGCGCCGAAAATCAAGCATGGTCACGGTTTCTTCACTTCCAGTACTGGCGGGTGGGCATCCGCCCTTTTCCGCTACTATCCCGGTAAACCGGGCGTTCGTCTATACCTTATGTTCGCCTATGACATACAGTATATCAAACCACTAACGAAGGAATGTGATGTTATGCCTGATCATTACTATAATCATTCCCGCCGGGGCGGGCGTTCGCTGGCCGAGCCGTATCCTTCATCGCCGTATCCCGGGATCAGTTCATATGCCCAGCCCCCCTTCTACGGGGAATCCGGAATGCTTCCTGCTATAGGCACAGAAGCAGCCGCAGAGACGGCTCTGGCAGTCCCCGTTGCCGAAGCCGCTACCGCCAAACCCGGCGGACTGCTCGGAGGACTTGGCAATCTTGGAAATCTCGCGAACATGGAGCAGATCAAGGGCATCGTTGACCGGCTGGGCGGCGTCGACGGCATTGTCAATTCCATGGGCAAGGTGCAGAAGGTCATGCAGGGGTTTCAGCAGATGGCCCCGATGGTGAAGCTGGTCATGGGTAGCTTTGGCAAGAAGAAGGGCTCGGGAGCAGGCGAGCTGGCGGCTGAAGAAGACGCAGCACTCTACAGCCCCAAACGGCGCAAGAAGAGACGCCCAGGGTCACAGCCACGCAAAAAAACAGCTCCGAAGAGCCGGCGCAAATCCTCCCCCGCCTCTGTTAAACGCCGCCGCAAGTAGGCGGCGTTTAACGCTTTTGGCGAACAGCCGTAACGGTTCTGCCGTACATCGCTTCGCCGCATGGTTGCAAGCTCAACTAAGAAGAAACGGCTTCACCGTCCTCTGAAAGAGGCGGCATCCGTTTCTCCAAAAATAGAAGGATAATTTATGGCGTGAAACATATAAATTCTTATATTTCTAAAAAGCGAACCTCTCAAGGTACGCTTCAGTCAAACCTGGCACTCGTTGAATGCTAATATCCCCTTTACTTAAACCAGCCGCTGCGCCGGAACCAGCGGAACATACCCACACCCAGTACCAGCATGAGCAGCAGCACTCCAAAGTAGCCGTATTTCCAGTCCAGCTCCGGCATGACCCGGAAATTCATGCCGTAAATCCCTGCTATCAGGGTAAGCGGCATGAAGACGGTTGTGATAACCGTCAGGGTCTTCATGATCGAGTTCATCCGGTTGGAGTTGAGCGAGATGTAGCTGTCACGCAGATCGGCAGTCATTTCCCGGTCCACTTCGATCATATCGGTCAGCTTCAGCAGATGATCATAAATATCGCCAAAATAGATCCGTTCCTCTCCATTGCTCTGCACATGCTGCGAATTGACGATCCGGTACATCAGGTCACGCATCGGCACGATGGTCCGGCGCAGCTTAAGCAGACGGCCGCGTACATTGAATACCTGGCTCATGAGCTCTTCCACAGACTCGCTGCCGCCCTGACTCTCCAGATCGGCAAGCTCATCCTCCAAACCGTACAAGCTTGGAAAATACCGGTCCACCAGCTTATCCATCACGGTATACGCAGCAGCCATCGGACCGCCTGACCAGCCTTTGCGGCTATGAATTTCCGCCTTTACCATCTGCCAGGCTTCATCCATCTCCGGTTTCTCCTGATGATGATAGGATACGAGAAAGCTTTTGCTGAGGAATAGGTCGATCTCCTCTGCTTCCAGCGTCCGCTCATTAAGCGCATGCAGGACAAAAAACTGCACGTTCTCATAATAATCCAGCTTCGGGCGCTGCAGGATATGCATGCAGTCTTCAATCGCCAAGGGATGAAAATGAAAATAAGTATCCAGCAGCAAGGTCTCCTCCGCTGTAGGAGTGGAAAAATCCGCCCAAATCCAGGCATAGTCTGCCAGGGTAATGTCCTGAAGCGGCAGATCGGTCAGCACCTCACCCTTATGTGTAACTGCAAGCGTTCGTATCATATAAGTCCCCCGTCTATTGCATCTTCCACTGCTCAATCTTGCACGTAACCATTGTACAGCAAGAAGCGCCTTCTCCCCAAATGGTCCGCGGCTCCCCCAATCTATCTGCCAAGTAGAAACGGCTTCGCCGTCCTTTTCAAAAAAAATAACCCCCGGAACGGAACCGCTGAACTGCAGTCCCGTTCCGGGGGTTATTTTACGCTATCTGCGTAGCCCTGATTCCTATCAGCGGCTCATGCCTTCCATCAACTCCAGATGAAGCACTTGAAGGAATTTCTTGATATTCACCTTAACCTTGCCGGAATCCCGGCCTTGTTCAATCTCTTTCATTTTCAGCCGCACCTCTTCAAAATCGAAATAGAGCGGTGCATAATGTTCAAACTTCGGATTGCCGTAATCCGTGAGGCCGATGGAAGCCAGATTCGTCAGGCCTGCAGCCAGCGCCCGCCGCAGCCGCTGTTCGATGGCTTTGACTTCTTTGGCAGCCTCGGCGGGAACCGTCTTGTACGTAGCTGCTGCCATTTCATACAGATCCTTAAGCGGAGGCAGGCCGCCGCTGCCCTCTTTTGCCGCAATCAGCTCCATGATCGTAATGATGTCCCGGCTTCCGCTCTCCGAAATCATGCCCATATTCATCAGGATCGGCTGAATAATTTCTTTGACTGTACGCTTACTGGCCTGCACCGGCGGCAGTCCAAACTGCAGCCCTTCCAGCTTGCCAAGGCTCAGCTTGATTTCATCCAGATAGCGGCCCAGCGCGTAACGCTCGTTGACTTTGTGCAGCACCGCTTCAACTTCGATTTTGTTAATCGGCTTACGGATGAAGAACTCAATCCCGCTGCGGTACGCGCGGCCGACCATCTCCCCGTTTTCGATCTGTGAGATCATCACGAACTTGGAACGGCAGCCCTGGGCCTGCAGGGAAATAATCGTCTCGATTCCATCCTGATCAGGCATCAGCAGATCCATCAGCACAATATCCGGATTCTCGCTCAGGATCAGCCGTACCCCGTCCTGCCCGCATTCTGCCGTGCCTACCACATCGCCCAGCCCACTATCTTCTATGATATGCTGAAGCATTCTTCTGGCAGCTCCATCGTCATCCACTATACAGAACGAAAGCGGCATCCTCTATTCCTCCTTCCGCAGTTTTGCCGTCGGCACAATAATCTGAAACATCGCCCCTCCGGTATGGGAAGCCGGCTGGACGGTAATTTCACCTCCAAATAAATGAACAATGTCCCGTACATGTGACAGTCCGATCCCCGTCGCGGCTACGCCCTCTTCGTTGAATTTGGTGGTGAAGCCGGGCTCAAACAGCAGCTCCAGATCACGTTTCGGAATACCGCTGCCGCTATCAGTGACGGTGAATAGGGTATTGTCTCCTTTTTCATATACATCTAAAGAGATACTGCCCTTGCCTTTGATCGCTTCTACAGCATTCGCGGTGAGATTGTTCAGTAGCGTCAAAAGGGGAATGTAGCTGTCCGTGGTGTAATCAGAGGTAATATGGATTCTGAAGCTGATCTGCTTACCCAGCATTTCCGCATATTTAGCATTACTCTTCACGGTGAAACGCAAGATGCCGGATAACGGCATGTCGCCGGTAACTTCGCGTTCCACTAATTTGACAAGACCGGCCAGAATCCGCTGAGAATCCTTCTTCACCTCGTGAATCTGCTGGGTAATATCCAGGACCTGCCTGCTGTGAAGCGGGACCATTTCTTCAGCCTTAAGACTCCGGTACAGCTCGTAGCTGCTCAACGTTACATTTTCCAGCGTCCCAATTGATTTTTCCAGGTAAAAGACTTCACCATATAGACCTGAGCCGAATCCGAGCATCTGCTCAATCCGCTGGGCCTGCTCTCTTTGGGTGATCCTCAGCTGGCTGACCGATATGCTGCTGTACACTCCTGTAGTGAAATAGGTGCGCAGCACGGCAATTGCCATCAAAAAAGTCCACTCATTCAGGCGGAAGGTGGCTGAATCCAGCACAATCAGCCGGGTCAGCAGTTCCAACTCATTCGACAGCAGATCAATTAGCGCAGCAACCCCGCCGAGCACCAGCGGATGGAAGGAGTCGATCCGGCTTTTGATGAGGCTCATAAGCACCGCGAACACTATATAGTAGACCATCGCTGAAAAATGGCTGGTTATGCTCTGCAGAAAGGTCAGCCCGCTGTCCCCGACAGCATCCATCATCATACGGAACAGCAGCACAATCACGCCTGTTGCCACCCCGGTAAGACAATAGGGCAGCCCCCTCATTAAAAGCAAAAACAGCAGAAACGCACTGCTGCCCATTGCTATCCGGAAGATATCGCCATCAAACGGATTTATTTTAAATTCTCCGGCCACCGCCGTACCGACAGCGACCACAGAGATTTGTGCAAGCTTTGACTTCAATATAGATCGTCCCATCACTCACTGCTCCTGCCAAGGGATGTTGACAACTATAGTATCATAACCACCCTTGATTTCATACGCATTCATCTAGGAATCCCCTGGACTAAAAGGCTTTATTCTCCAATTTGCGGGAGAGGATCGACAGCATGTAATTGACGGTAAAATAGATCACTGCCACCAGCATCAGCGTGGGTATCGCGTAGCTGTAACTGTGCCCAATGACAATGTTGGCATTATGCATCAGCTCCGGCAGCGAAACGACCACCGCAAGCGAAGTGTCCTTCAGCAGTGAAATGAACTGGCTGACCAGCGGCGGAACCATCCGCCGGAGTCCCTGCGGCAACACAATGTGCCACAAGGTCTGGAAATTGCTGAGCCCGGACGAGCGTGCCGCTTCAATCTGCCCCTTGTCGATCGAGGTCAGTCCGCCGCGGACTATCTCGGCAATCATCGCCGCCTCGAATATGGTTAACGCCACAATAGCTGCCGTTATGAGGCTCATCTTGATGCCTACTTCGGGCAACGCGAAGCGGACGAAGAAGATAATCAGCAGCAGCGGCAGATTGCGGATCAGCTCCACCAGGTAGAACATGACCGGTGACAACACCGGGACCTCGGCATAGCGGATCACTCCGATCACGCAGCCGGTCACAAAGCTCAGGATGATTGACACGAACGCCACGATCAGGGTCACGTAGAGCCCATCGAGCAGAAATTTTAAATTATCGGCGGAGTATGCACCGGTAAAATCCAAACGAATCCCTCCTTATTGCTTTGTTTGCAAAGGTGTTGAAAAATGAGACGGTGGCTGCGTGAAGGCGAGGGCTTCACGGGGCGCTGTAGCGTTTGCGTTGAAGCTTTCCTAACACCGAGATTGAAGATTCGGGCGGGCCTCTTGTCGGTGGCGGGTAACTCCGGGGAATGTTTGGACTTCCGGCCGCTGTTAGGTTTGGATTTCCTTGATTTGAACCGCTGTTCGCGGTAGAAATCCAAACCTAAAGGCGGACGCTACCGCTCCTACAGTTCCAAACTTCCCCTCCGTTACTTTCACCTTCAAGGCTGCGCTTATCTTCATTTCGGGCAGAGCGTTCAAGCTTCAGGCGAACGCTTTCCGCTCCGCCTTCCAGCCCACACCTTCACTCCGATCCTTGACTCACTTGGATTCAAAGCTTTGCCAAACAAAGCTAAGATCACATAGCAGTGGATCGAAGGCCTCTTGTAGCCCGGCCTTCTCTATTAGGTAGGTCGTTCAGCAGCCGCTTCACGGACTGCATGAAACCGGTAAAGACAAAACCGGTAAAGACAAGACCTGGCAGCCGCTTCACGGACTGCGAAAACCAACATAGACAAAACCGGTAAAGACTAGACCTGGCAGCCGCTTCACGGACTGCGAAACCTACAATGACAAGACCCGGCAGCCGCTTCACGGACTGCAATAATTAATACTTGCGCTGCAGCCTGCGCTCCCACACACGCACGCCATAGCTGAGCGGGAGGGTAAGGACCAGGTAGAACAGCGCTACGAAAATGTAGGTATCGAACGTGCGGTAGGTTTCTGTTGAGATGCCGTCGGCGAAATACATCAGGTCCAGACCGGCAACAAGAGTCAGGACCGAGGAGTTCTTGATCAGGTTGATGAACTGGTTGCCGAGCGGCGGGATCACCAGTTTGATTGCCTGCGGCA
Organism: Paenibacillus sp. 22594; assembly: GCF_052044425.1. Lineage (NCBI taxonomy): Bacteria > Bacillati > Bacillota > Bacilli > Caryophanales > Paenibacillaceae > Paenibacillus > Paenibacillus sp. 22594. The sequence goes on along the minus strand of NZ_JBQENA010000010.1, from coordinate 36,449 downwards.
GAATGACATGCGTCATCGCCTGCAAATAGCTAAGGCCGGACGAACGTGCGGCCTCCATCTGCCCCTTGGGGACAGATACGATTCCCGCACGGAGTACTTCGGCGATAAAAGCGGAGGTATAGACGGTCAGCCCAATCGTACCCGCCTTGAATCCATCCAGCGTAAAACCCAGTGCAGAAGGACCATAAAAGAAAACATACACCACGAGCAGCAGCGGAATGTTACGGATAAACTCCACGTAGCCCGTTCCAAACCACTGCAGCGCTTTTACCGGAGTAATGCGGAAGACGGCGATCATCGTCCCAATGATGCAGCTGCCGATAAGAGCGAGCACACTGGAGAGGAGAGTCCCCCGAAAGCCCTCCAGATATTGGCCGAAATGATCGGTTAAGATCGAGAATTCCATATTGTCACCTGCCCTTGCATAAAATAATTAGCTTACAAACACGAAAGGATGGCCGGTTGGATTCCCCGTTCCATCCTTTCGTAATTGTCTATATGCACTGCTTCTTGTCCCCGTACAACTTCTTTATTTCGCCGGAGCCTTGCCGATCCACTTGGTATAGATGGCATCGTACTCGCCGTTTGCTTTTAGTTCAGCCAGTGTATCATTCACGGCTTTAACGACGTCGGTGTTGCCTTTTTGAACAGCAATTCCGTAAGGCTCGTCAGTGAAGGGTTTGCCGACAACCTCATAGCCCGGATCTTGGGAAGCCATACCGTACAGAATGGCATCGTCGGTTGTGAGTGCATCTCCTTGGCCAGCCTTCAGTGCGCTGAACGCATCCTGGTAGTTATCGAATTCCAATACGGTCACGCCTGGAACCTTTTCTTTAATATTTTTAATAGAAGTTGCTCCCTTGGAGCCGAGGATCTTGGTATCCTTGGTCACATCCTGAATGCCAGTGATCGGGCTGCCCTTCTTCACCAGCAACGACTGTCCGGCCTGAAAGTAGACATCGGAGAAATCCACTTCTTTTTTACGTTCCTCTGTAATGGTCATGGTAGCCACCACCATATCAATTTCGCCGTTATTCAGCATCGGAATCCGTGTTTTGGAGGTTACTTCCTTCAGCTCAATCGCGTTTTCATCCCCGAGGATGTGCTTGGCAATCGCCTTGGAAATGTCGATATCGAAGCCTTCCACATTGCCGGAAGCCGGGTCTTTCAGTCCGAACAACCGGGTATCGTACTTCACTCCGACGAGCAGCTTGCCGCGTTCCTTAATCTTGGCGATCGCTTCAGAATCCGCGCTGTTTCCCGCATCAGCATTTCCGCTACCCGCATTATTACTCTTGCCATTATTGTTCCCGCAACCTGCAATAACCAGCATGGCTGCAATCGTCAGTACCCCTAACCATTTGAAACTCTTGGACATTTTCATTTCTCTTCCTCCCCTGTTCCTATCTATTTGTTTAATGGCTTAATACCCGGCTGAGAAAAGTACGTGTCCGTTCTTCCTGCGGATTTGCGAAAAATCGCTCCGGTTCCGCCTCTTCTACGATTTGTCCCTGATCCATGAAGATCACACGGTCCGCCACCTCACGGGCAAAGCCCATTTCATGGGTAACCACAACCATCGTCATCCCTTCACGGGCCAGATTCCTCATCACATCGAGCACCTCTCCAACCATTTCCGGGTCAAGGGCCGAGGTGGGTTCGTCGAACAGCATAATCTTCGGCTTCATCGCCAGCCCCCGGGCAATCGCCACGCGCTGCTGCTGGCCTCCGGACAACTGGGAGGGGTACGATTGGGCTTTATCAGCAATCCCGACCTTTTCCAGATAATACATCGCCGTCTTCTCTGCCTCTGCCTTGGACAGCCCCAGCACTTTGATTGGTGCAAGGGTAATGTTGTCGATCACCTTCTTGTGCGGGTACAGATTGAAATGCTGGAATACCATCCCGATTTCTTTGCGCAGCTTGTTGATATCCGTCTTGCGCTCATTTACCGTGATTCCATCAACGGACAAGCCTCCACTCGTGATGGTCTCCAGCCGGTTGATACAGCGCAGCATAGTGCTTTTACCGGAGCCGGAAGGACCAACTACAACAACGACTTCCCCCTCCTGCACATGCAGATCGATACTCTTCAGCACATGGAAATGTCCGTAATGCTTCTCTACCTGATGAAAGTCAATCAACGACAGGCCTCCTTTGCCAAACGTTTTATCGTAAAAGAATGTCCGGGCTTCCTCTGTCAGCTTTAGTAACACTTGAAACACACCTTACCGCAAAGACTACTAAATCCTACATAATCCTACGCCACCCGCAAAATATTCATGTCATTTTCTTTTCAAAAAGTGAAATATTCCATTTATTTTTAGCCCTGATTAATGATTTTTATCAACTCACTGTAAGTTTTTATGACATTCACTCTTGAAAAAAAACAACAAAAAAAGATGTCCGCAGCCAGCTTTGGCTTCCGTGACATCTTGATATGCAGCAATGCTGCTGCTTAGAATATGATCTTAAAAATAATCCCTGCCAATACTGCGCTGATTGGAATGGTAATAAACCAGGTGATCACAATGCGTCCGGCGATTCCCCATTTTACAGCAGAGAAGCGTTTGGCTGAGCCTACACCGAGAATAGACGATGTGATGGCATGTGTCGTACTTACCGGCAGATGCAGCAGTGTAGCCGAGAAAATAACGGAAGCGGCGGAAATATCAGCAGCGAAGCCGTTAATAGGCTCAATTTTGAAAATCTTCGTTCCCATGGTCTTGATAATTTTCCAGCCGCCGATGGACGTCCCCAGTGCCATGGACGTTGCCGCAGCGATTTTAACCCATAAAGGAACTTCCATGGTGTCCAGACGGCCCGAGGTCACGAGTGCAAAGGTGATAATTCCCATCGCCTTCTGGGCGTCATTGGTACCGTGCGTGAAGGATTGAAGCGCCGCAGTTATGACCTGCATGGAGCGGAAACCCTTGTTCACGGTATGCGGACTGCGTTTGGCGAAGATCCATTTCAGGATCGTCATGACAATATAACCAATGACAAAAGCAATCAGCGGGGAGAATACGAGCCCCTCGACGATTTCAATAAAGCCATGCCATTTGATATGCTCCGTACCGGCACCTACGTAGACTGCTCCAGCCAACGCACCGATAAGCGCATGGGAAGAGGAGGAAGGAATCCCCAGCCACCAGGTCACCAGATTCCAGATAATCGCGGCGATCAGTGTAGCTATGACAATATCTACCCCGTTGTCCAGCAGGGCCGGATCGGTGATGCTGCCCCCGATCTTTTTGGCTACCCCCGTAAACATCAGCGCCCCGATAAAGTTCATGGAAGCCGCCATAAGAATAGCCGTCCGTGGACGAAGCGCCCGGGTGGAAACTGAGGTAGCAATCGCATTAGCCGTATCGTGGAACCCGTTGATGAAGTCGAATGCAAGCGCTAGAACAATCACAAAACCTAGTACAAATATTGATGTTTCCATATTCCAGGCCCCTTATGAGTTGCGCATGATGATTGATTCCAGCATGTTCGCTACATCTTCGCATTTGTCGGTTGTAGTTTCAAGCCGCTCGTACAGCTCTTTGCGCTTAATCAGCTCAATCGGGTCTTTTACCGTTTCAAACAAAGCTTTGGTGCAGATACGCAGTACTTCGTCGCCCTGGTTCTCCAGATCGTTCAGACGGATGGTGTACTCGCGGATGGCCAGCAGCTTCTTCTGGGAGAGCAGATGAACCGCTTTTTGAATTTCATAGGCAGACTGGCGGAGAATCTCTGCGAACTGCACGATATATTCGTCCGGGTCCAGCAGGTTGTACATATAGAAACGTGAGGCTGAAGCTTCCAGACCATCAATAACATCATCCATACTCGTGATGAGGTCCATAATATCGTCGCGTTCCAGCGGTGTGATAAACGTCTTGTTCAATTCCTTGATGACGGTGTGCGTGTACGTGTCGCATTGGGATTCATATTTCTTCATCACCGCTGCGAAATTCTCGACATTATCCCGCAGAGTCGTAATATTCTGAGCGAAATAATCTGCCGCCTGGACAATGGTATCGGCCATATTTTCCAGCGTCTCAAAGAATATGTCCTTTTTTCTCAACTTCATTAGTTTAAACCCCTTTACATAAAATGCAGCCATTCATATGTAAACAGCATGAAAATGAATGACAACCCTTGTTATCTTATCATATCAATTGAAGGGATAGAAGTAAAAGAAACGAACTTTTTTACACTATAATAACAATTCCCTGTAATCGTGAAAATAATCATCCTAACGGCTTCTTTTGGCGTCCGTATCAGGTAGAAACTGGGATCGGTGCATATTCGATATGACTGCTGAAGGAAGGGCTGTTCGGTACAATCAGAATATGGGTGATTCCAGGATACATCAGCGCCTCTGTGCCATCCTTCTTCACGAAGCGGATTACATCTCCAGGCTTGCGGGACCATCTTCCCTTCTGCACTTGTCCACGTTGAAACAGCACGGCCTCCCCTCCCAGCTCGATGTCGATCTGCAGTCTACCCACATCGTCGAGCACTTTATGGTCAGCCCCCATCACCATTACATTGGCCGCCTCCACCGGATTTCCGTTATTCAGATCCAGATGAGGCTTGCCGTTCACCCAACGCAGATAGGTCCTCCGCTCAGTGCTGTATTTATACCCCACGGTATAGCTTTTCAGCAAAAAATTGACATTGAACTCTGCAGCAGCCCCACCCCCGGCCGGCAAATCATCGGAATCTGTGAAAAGATACCCGGGAACCTCTACAGTTCCGGCGTATCCCAGCTTGTCCGCACCCTCGCGCAGCTTGGCGGCATTGCTGTACAGATTATGCGGGGCTTTGCGCTCCTTGTCGCGCCAGAAATAGGCTCCGGCTCTGCCGATCTCGTCCATGTCGTCCTTTTTCCCCTTCTGGAGAATGGCATACGCCGCCTGGCTCCCTCCCGCATGTACCGTCACGCCGCCATAGCTTTCACCGATGTCGATAAGATACGGACGGATGCTGCGGATCGGCCCGATTTTGACCACGCCGGTATGGCTCTGGAAAATTCCGATCAGCCGCGTAATTCCGCCTTCAGCCAGCACCTCATACAGAATATCCGCCTCGCTGATTCCTGACTGCGGCCGTGCAGCTGGTGCATTGTTGATCATCACCGCCAAGGGACGGGGCAGAATGCTCTCTTCCAGAGGAAGCCCGGTCAGCCCGGAGGTGATTCCCCCGATCACAGGCTCGGCTGCCGGCGACGGCTCAGCAGATGCGGCTGGGGACGGCGCAAGGGTAGGCACTGCCGCAGGTGAAGGCGCAGGAGCGGTCTCCGCTTCCTGATCCCCACAGGCAGAGAGCAGCAGGGCCGCAAGGAGACAGCCGGAGATTAGACGGGAAGAATAACGGCTTAGGGTCATATGTATTTTTTCCTCCTAAAAGTTTTGTAAGCAATGTCTTCGTGAATCAGCTTCGACAAAACTGGCTTCGGAAGCATGCGCTTAGTTTTATGGAGCCATGCTTCTTCCATTTAATCATAGCGGAGTTCATTTGTCTTGATTCCCGCACCAAGTGGAAACGGCTTCGCCGTCCTTTTAAAGACGGTATCCGTACATTCTTATATTTTAAAAAGGACACAGCCCCTCTTCAGGCTGTATCCCTCATGTATCGTATGTGTGATTTAGTCAATCATCCAGCAGTTCAGGCTAAGCGTCCCGTATTGATAGGCTTGAATCATGAGCTGCGCACGTCTGCCTTCATCGGCTGTTCCCATTACATAGAAGATTGGCACAAAATGCTCCCGTCCATAGCTGGGAACCGCATCGCGTACATGCGGTGCTTTTTTCTCATAGGCGAACAGTGTAGGCAGGTCCCACGCTTCAAGACATGCGGCTATCCAGGCATCGAAGTCAAGCGCCCATTGCTCAGGCTGGTCGTCCTGCTTCAGCAGCCGCAGGTTATGAACCAGCCCCCCGCTTCCGATCAGCAGAACACCCTCATCACGCAGTGGAGCCAGCATTCTGCCGATATTATACTGCTCCTCCGGGGAACGCAAGGAATCGACAGACAAGGCCACTACAGGGATATCGGCAGCCGGGAACATCTTTTTCAGAATGACCCAGGTTCCATGATCAAGCCCCCGTCCCAGCACCGGCTGGTGAGGAAGATTGTTCGCGGTAAAGAGTTCGGAGATCCGGCGGCTGAGTGCGGAATCCCCGGGTGCAGGATAGGTCAGCGAATACATTTCGTCCGGGAATCCATAGAAATCATGCAAGGTTTCGTGCTGTCCATCTACTGTAATCAACTGCTCAGGGCTGTCCCAATGCGCAGAAAAGACTACAATGCCGCGCGGCGTCCCCAGATCAGCCCCCAGCCGTTCCAGGAAACGGGTATATTCGTTATTCTCAAGGGCAAGCAGCGGAGAGCCATGTGCAATAAAAAATGCCGGAAATTTCATAGGGTGCCCACCTCCATAACCCAGTATATGGTCTGCATTTTTATTTTACCGCTTATTCTGAGTTAATGCGAGTGGAGGACAAACCCTAAATCATCCAGTTCTGCCATTCTTCCTGCACATGCTCCTGTTGATTCATCCAATCCTTGGTCCGCTTCAGCAACTGGGCCTGCGCCGGACCTGATGAGAAGGTATGATCCCCCTGAAAAATCACCTCTTTGTCGCAACGGCCCTCCGGGCGTGTCCAGAACAGTTTCTGGTAGAGAAAGGCGTAGTCCACAGGGATCACATCATCAGAGGTTCCGTGGATCACCAACACATCGCCGCTGAATTTGCCGGCTTCCTGAAATGGCTGAAAAGCGGCAAGCGAGTTGAAATAGACCGGAGTAAACGAATAGCCGGCAAAATCCGATGAACCGCTCTTCACTGAACGATCATAAGTTTCTCTGCCCACGATCTTTACGATATCATTGAACGGGTAGCCTACCGCCGCCCACAGGACAAGATTCTTGACCCGGCGGTCCCGCACTCCGGTGAGCAGGGCCACCGCACCGCCAAGACTGTGCCCGATCAGCGTCACACGCTGAGGATCTACATCGGCGGAGCTGATGCCATAGTCGAGGACAGCCCGGGTCTGGGCAATCATCGATTCCATGTCTTCACTGCCATAATTCCCGCTGCTCTCCCCGCAGCCAACATAATCAAAACGGATCACCATATATCCGTCAGAAGCCAGCTCGCGCGCAGCCTTGACAAAAATCCGGTCGACTCCGATCCGGTTGCCGACGAATCCGTGGCAGATTACCGCAAGCGGCACCCTTTCCTTGCAGCGGCCGGAGCTTCCCTTTTCCTTCGATGGATAATGGATGCTGGCTGTTAGTTCTTCCCCGTTATGACGAATGATAATATTCCGTTCCATTGCCGAATCCCTCCTCAAGAAAAACACACTATTTCAAATTATAATTATCCCGATTAAATTAGTCAGATTAATATCTTTATTATACGTTTTGCATACCTATTGTCAACAAGCTGCAGGAATAAACAGGCCGTGCCGCGAAGAAAAAAGCCCCTTCTGCTCCTCATTGAGCAAAAGAGGCCCAGCACAGGAGGAACTGCACTTCATTTGCTATTATTCATAGCTTTCGTGAAACATATCATGCGTTTGACGTCTGCCCTGCCAGCCTTCCAGGCCATTCTCAGGCGTGTCCAGCTCAGAATCCCATAAGCTGAATCCGTCGGAATTGCCCCAATCCCCCACTTCACCCGCAAGCGGAGGCGCGAAGCCGTCACCCACGAATTTGCCTGGCTCTTCTCTCTTATCAGTATCCATAACGCTCCCTGCCTTCCTTGATGCTATAGTAGTGAAGCAGAACCATTAACAGTGTTTACTCTTCCAAACGGATTATTCATCCCGGGCAGAGAAATGCTTGTCCTTGCACACAACCACCACCCAAACGTATACTCTAGGTTAAAGACCTATTTCGGCCCACCACTGGAGGTTTATATTTTTACTATGAAAGTCAAAGCTATGATTAAGCAAAATAACGTGCTGCGCGAGCAGATGACACCTTTCAACCGCTCTTATTATGAAGATATGCTACTGGCGCTCCGTGCCAGCAGAGTAGACCCGGTCCGTACCGAGGAGTTGCTGCTTGAGGCGGCTGCACTTCTGCTAGAGGGGCAGGGCAAAGGTAAAAATGCCAAACAGATATTTGGCGAGCATCCGGAGGACTATTTCAAAGAGATTACCGGCAGCGCTTCTGTACCCAAGGTGCGCAGTAAGTTGAACCACTACCTGATGATTTCCTGTGCGGCACTGACGGGGCTATTCAGCGTGTATGCTATCGCAGGTCTGCTCCTGCTATGGAGTACAGGGGAAGCGGGCCCGTTCGGCGGGATCAGTATATTTACAATCCTTGTTGTAGGTGCGGGGGCTATTATCCTTATGGAGATGATCATGAGATGGATGTCCTCCTTATCCGAGGATGATGCGCCAAAGCCCAAGGCATTCGATATCAAGGCGCTTGGAATTTATGTAGGCATTGCTATCCTGGTGGTATTCCTCGGCGTGTTTCTTGACAACCTGTTTCCGGTCATTTCTATCTCCCCTTGGGTAAGTCTGGTTCTCACTGTGGCCGGGGGGCTTGGGTTAAAGTTAGTATTTTTCAGATCATAGATGTCAGGGTTCCAAGTTCAACTCAAACAGGGGGAAACGTCCATGAAAATGAAAACAATTCTTCTATCCGCCGCTGTAACCGCTGTTCTGGGACTGCCTGCAGGGATTAACGGACATGTGCTGGCTGAGGGTGCAACCACCGGAACCGCCGGAGCTTCCGCCCCTGGAAGCAAGGTGACCGCTGAAGCGGGCAGCAGTCATGCTGAAGCGGTGTACAAGGCGGCTCTGCCGCTGCTGGTCTCTGCCGCCAGACTTCCGGACGCAGTAAGATTCCTGAACAGCAATATCTATGCGGTCAGCCCTTATCAGGCAACCGTATTGACCCTGAAGCTGGAGAATCTCCATAGGGCTGCCATGAAGACCTGGGAGAGCAAATTCAGCAGTAGCATTGTTCAGCGGAAGCTGACCTCAGTCTACAAAGCAGGCATCAGCATGACCAAGCTGGCCGAGACCACCCAGGATGCTTCGTTGCGGGATTTGCTGAAGAGTGCAGGGGAAAGCGGCTACAAGCTGGAGACGGCTGAAGGCTCCTTTTTTCCGGTGATTGATTATGCGGCTTACCGCAAATATAAAGTTTACGTTACGAATGACATCCGTGATTATATTTCCATTATGGCTACGGAAGCAGACCTGCCTTCTTCCAAAGATAACGGACTGGTCATTTCCTGGGGGGATGTTGCCGCACGGGCACTTGCCCAGGAGGAGTTCATCCAGAGCCACACCAAATCGAACCGCCTTTCAGCGGTAAAGTCCTTGTATTCCCAATATGTGATCAATACCTTTTATGGACAAAATAATACCCCTCTTTTCCATTATGACAATCTGGAGATGGATCTGGAGGCACAAAAGGCATATAGCAGCATTCTCTCCAAGAACAATGGCAGCAGCCCTTTTCTCCTGAAACTGGAGGGCTTCATGAAGCTGCTGAAGGAGAATGGCTATAAGCTGGATGATGGTGTTACCGATTACCTGAAGACAGAGGTACCTCAGTCCTGAATCCCCATAATATACAGAAGGCCCGCCCCATAACTTCCTGGGACGGGCCTTTATCGTCTGTATTTAATGGATAGAGGATTAGATCAGCATATTAAACAAGTTGGGATCCTTATTGATTTCCAGATAATCCACACCCTTTTGCTGCATCCGTTCAATGAGCGGGGTGTAGTCATCTTTATGCTGAAGCTCAATTCCGACCAGCGCCGGACCGTTCTCCTTTTCATTCTTCTTCGTGTATTCGAAACGTGTGATATCATCTCCGGGTCCAAGCACCTCAGCGAGGAACTCACGCAAGGCACCGGCGCGCTGCGGAAAGTTAACCATGAAATAATGCTTAAGACCTTCATAGATCAGCGACCGTTCCTTGATCTCCTGCATCCGGTCAATATCATTGTTGCCGCCGCTGATGATACAGACCACCGTCTTGCCGCGGATTTGGTCGCGGTACAGATCAAGCGCCGCGATGGGCAGGGAGCCTGCAGGCTCCACAACAATCGCATTCTCGTTATACAGCTCCAGAATGGTCGTACAAGCCTTGCCCTCCGGCACCTTAACTACATCGTCAAGGCGGCGGGAGCAGATATCATAAGTCAATCCGCCCACCCGTTTCACGGCAGCTCCATCTACAAATTTATTAATCTCTTCCAGGGTAATCACTTCTCCGCGCTTCAGCGCTTCACTCATCGAAGCCGCGCCGGAAGGCTCAACGCCAATAACCTTTGTAGAAGGGCTCACCGTCTTCACATAGGTGGCAACACCCGCTGCCAGGCCGCCTCCGCCAATGGTAACGAACACAAAGTCAGCGGGCTTGTCCAGGCTCTCCATAACCTCCATCGCAATCGTGCCGTTTCCGGCGATAATCCGAGGTTCATCGAACGGATGAATCAGTGTCATACTATGATCAATGCATGCCTGCAGCGCCTCATCGTAAGCATCATCGAAGGTGTCGCCCTTTAGAATGACCTCAACGTACTCGCCGCCGAACTTCCGGACCTGCTTAATCTTTTGATTAGGGGTGGTGGTTGGCATATATATCTTCCCTTTAATGCCCAGAGCCTTGCAGGAGTAGGCTACACCCTGCGCATGGTTCCCTGCGCTTGCACAGACAATACCCTTGGCTCTGTCCTCTGCAGACAAGCTGCGAATCATATTATAGGCCCCCCGAATCTTGAAGGAGCGGACAATCTGCAGATCCTCACGTTTCAAATACACATTACAGCCGTATCTGGCCGACAGCACCGTATCCAACTGCAAAGGGGTGCGGACGATAACCTCCCGCAGCACATGATGCGCACGCACAATATCTTCCATTCCTACGATCCGGTCTTCGCCTTCTCTCATTTTCCCTCGCCTCACTGTCTCTAACTTATCAATTTGCTTCTTGTAACATACTCTTCCGAGGACTTTTTTTCAAGCATTGTCCTCTCCAGGCTGTGCTTGATCTCTTCCATCTCGGCAACGCATGTGTAATCTGCTCAATCTAAATATCCGCAGGAGCCACCTTGCCAATATAATCACGGACAGAAACAGCTTCCCGCGAATCCATCTATTTTATTTCGACTTATTTCTCAAAAAAACTCTTTATCCCTTTAGCATTTTAGTACAGGCCGTGAATTAACTGTGTCTATGTCAGGTATTTTACGAAAAGAACATAACTTAACAAGCGTTCACCTTTGTAAACGCCTAATTTGAAGCCGGTTTATTGGATTAAGCAAGAATATAAACCTATTTATGTTAGGTTTTCTATCAAGTGGGGGGTGTCACATTTAATTAACAGGGAGGTTATGGAGAATAATTTAAGGTAGGATTATATCAGAGGCGTTGTAGCACCGCAGGCATTGTATTGCTTTTTCTCCAAATAATAGCCTGCGGCGTAAACGACCTGCTGTTCCATTCGAGCATGTCCAAGTATGCTGGTGCATCTGATAGAGAGAATAACTGCGAAGGGCGGTGTAATGCGTAGAGTGCTTCCACGCTCCCCTTTAGGATGCGGAGTTTGCGGTCCGATACAGCTGTGCATGCGTTGGCCATAGCTCTTCGGCTGCCAGCCTGCTGCCGGCTGCACCTGATCTTTTTTTCACTTGGGCGACGTTGCTTCGGGTGTATTGATTAATCAGTTCGTCGAGTACCATCGATTGATGAAGCACGGCTGGATGATCCAGATCGTACTTGTATTGCAGATTGTTCAAATCTTGCCGGGCTTGTTCCAATGTTTGTTTCAAACAGTCCTCTTCTCTCACTTCTATCCCTCCTCTTTTAGTATTTTAGAGGGCTATGTCTTTTTCGGGGTGAAAATTTTTTCAGATAATTTTTGGCAGAATTGAAAAAGGACCAGCCAAGGACTGGTCCTTTTTCGAGCTATATCGTCTACTCCAAAACTATAGTAATAGATTAACCTCCATGATTATCGGACAGAATGACGAAGGAATGTGAGGTACTCGAATGAATTGGAACAACAAGCACCAGGGCAAAACTAGCTACGACCAATAGAGATGCCAATTTTCTTTTCATGTTCTTCTTCCTCCTCTTTTAATAGGTTCTGATATCTATGTTGTATTTCATGGGGTGCAAATGCTCTATATCTCTCAAATAACCTCACACAGGCGAGAATACGGGTTTCGTTGTTGATGAGAGATGACGTGAACAGACTAGACAGTAAGTATTCAAAGCCTAACTGGTATAATCTTTGTCTCAGATAGTACAGGGCCACCCCGTACAGAAAACGGGCATGCTGCTCAGAGACCACTTGCTTCGTATATACACCCACAGCCTCTTGATGTTTTATCTGCATGTAGCCGTTGATTTCAGAATTAAAATACTGCAGGATGTGATCCACATTGAGATCAAACAGATTGGCCGCCTCTGTAATGTTTAATAAGCCAACCAGAAGCTCATCCTTGTTCTGTTCAATATAGAAAACATAATCGGCTAGCACACTTTCATCCCCGCGCATCAGCTTGGATACGTAGATGTTGGCCTGTGCCCATCCTTTATACAGTTTCAGCCAATGCAGGGTGTCCTCATCGGTTTCCTTGACCCAGCTCAAGTCTTCATAGGCGTATGTATATTGGATTCCCTGCTCATAATCGTTCCTGGAATCGCAGACGCTCCCACGAAGCAGATAAGAGAAGGCCAAATATACAAACATCGGTTTCTTAGGTTTCTTAGGCTGCTCCCGTTTTCCTCTCGCTGGCTGTGGTATCGTAAAGAGCTGGATTCTTGCCAGCCGTTCCATCTCCTCGGCTATCGGTTCCACTTTGTCCCAACGCCTCAGCGAACGGTAGGTATTCGCCAGATCCCGTAGCGCATCAAGCTGATCGATTTCGTCAAGCCGGTCTACAAAAGGCTCAAACTGGAGCGCACACTGGAGGTTGTCCTCCTGATTATCGCTTAGCCGAAGCGTAAACAGGCGATACTGGCAAAAGGCCAGGCGTTCGGAATGCTGCCTCCTCTCACTGAGGGCAACGCTCTCATAGAGCAAGACTGCTGCGGCGCGTCTGCCTTCCACGAAGAACTCCTCAGCTACCTCAAACAGCAAAGGAGAATATGTCAGATTATCCAACAGCAACGGCAGGATTCTCCTGATGCAATCCAGCTTGTCCAGTTCAGCACAGCGGCACAGAAAGGGTCTGACCCTGCGCCAGTTCGGTACGGCTTCAACCATGCATTCCTGAATATATTGCTCGTAAAAATGTCCTTTGGGTAAGCCGAGGACAGCAGTCATACGGTCCAGCTGATCCACGCCCATAATCCGGTTACCCTTCAGAATAGAGCTCACGGTACCTGCATTAAGCCCCGCAAGCCGTCCCAATTGGCTGAAGCTCAGGGCCTCGCGTTCGATAAAACTCTCCAGCTCGGTGCGAATCGTGGTTGCATGGCTCAAAAAAACCACCCCTTAGAACCGCTTAACAATGGCGAAATTTCCCGATGTAGCTTCGCTAACATTTGATATTATTTTCTAATATATTGCAAATATAACCACATTTTTCCGTCAGGTCAATTCTTTTTTTTGCATTCTACTTTTTTCTGCATCATGTTATATAATACGCCATTTTTCGCGTGAAATTCAGACATAAAAAAACAAAAAATCACAGCCATATCCGGCTGTGATTCGTATTTCAGTGTCAACCCCTACTGCTTCAGCATCCACTTCAGCAGATCAGGCACACTCGCCCATAGACGGGAGTGCATAATGACATATTCAATCGCTTCATTGGAATCGCCCATTCCGACAAAATCAGGGAGGTTATGCGGCAGCCGCTTCACGCCCAGCAGATAATCGGGCACATGCTTGTTCACACCGCGTGCCACGCGGTACAGCATTTTGAGCTGGGAAGTGATTCCGTTCTTCTTGTATTCGAGAATGATGCGGTCATAGGCAAAAGCGGCTGCGGCATCATCCTTGCCGTACTTCTCCAGCACCTGCTCTGCCTGCTTCAACTGGTTGCTGTACAGATATACGGCAGCGAGCAGGTAGCGCGCACCGGTATTGTCTTCCGTATTCAGCTCCAGAATATGCTCCAGGATTTGCGCTGCTTCTTTGGCATTTCCGCCAAACCAGCAGGATTCGGCGTAGCTTTTACAAATCCGGATGTATGGCCGGGTCTCATGAAGCCCCCAGAAGTCCCCCTTATTCTTCTCAAAAAAGAGTTCACCCAGCTCGCGTTCACCTGCAGCGATCCCCGCCTTGAGATGAGCCCGTGCGTCATGCTCATTCTCCGATTCCTCTGCCAGGATCAGATAGGCGTCTGAGCTATCGGGATACAGGTCCAGCGCAGTCTGCGCCAGCTGTATTCTCCGTTTGGAGGACGTCGCTTCCATGGCTTTGTAGAGCAGAGCCTGTGCTTTATCTTTTGGTGTGCCCGGGCCGTTCATTGCCAAAAGCTCATCTGCCTCGCCGCCCATGCCATACTCTTCGATATAGTTAAGCAATTCTTTGACCTTGCGTGAGATTGTAGCCGTTGTGACCTCATATTTGACGGCGAGATCGGCCTGTGAAATATTGAAGCCGTATTCCTCAGACAGCAGATACTCGATCGCCGCGCAGAAGGAGCCTGTCTTCTTTACAGCAGGTCTGGTCTGGCGGGAATAGCCGTTCCACAGCACCAGAGCTTCAAAAATCAGCTCCCGCTCGTATTGATTTCTCATACTTTCGATAAGCTGCAAAGCCAGCTGTTCGTGAGCCGGGTGCTCCCATTTCAGTTCACGCGCCACCATTTTTTTCAGTTTGGTCAGGGTAAGCTTGTTCTCAGGCCGAATCGCAGTTTCCTGGACCGGCTCTTCCATTTCCGGCAGCGAGGAAGCAGCCTCTTTCGCGGCCGCTTCCTCCGTTGTTACCAGCCGCAGTATGGATTCTACCACAGAGGATTCCTTGCCCAGGCAGCATCTCTTATATTTTTTCCCACTTCCGCATGGGCATAAGTCATTTCTTCCAACCTTACTCAAAAGTAATTCCCCCTTAAATCTGTAACTAACCATTCGCATGAGCGTATTGCTGCTTTAGCACTACAGGTATCATTTCCCGGCACGAGGCATTCTATATGACTTGCATTTCTGATGATTTAAAAAAGGCCTTTCCTGAAAGGAAAGACCCTTTATCTGTATATATCCGCACATTTTCCCCCGTACGAGTTGTATTATAGCACTTCTTCTATCACTTGTCAGTCCTTTTTTAGGACTAATAGCGTAAAAGGATTCTCTAATACAGTGCTTTGTCCTCAGACCAGTGCCTTCATGGCGATATCGGTGCGGCAGTGCATTCCGGGAAATGAAATCTTTGCCGCACTGGCATATGCTGCTGAACGCGCTTCGGCAATGCTGGCTCCCAGGCCAACGACACCCAGCACCCGTCCGCCATTGGTCACCCATGTCCCATCTTCCGTACGCGCAGTTCCGGCATGAAAAACCAGCTCATTGGAGCGGTCCTCAAGTCCTGAAATCGGCACTCCTTTTGGATAAGGGCCCGGGTATCCTTCAGAAGCCAAGACTACGCATACCGCAGCTTCCTCGCTCCATTCAATCTCGATATCCGCGAGTCTTCCCTCGGTTACCGCAAGGAAGATCTCCAGCAGATCACTCTTTAATCTTGGAAGCACGACCTGTGTCTCGGGATCGCCAAAGCGTGCATTAAATTCAATGGTCTTCGGTTTGCCATCCGGAGAGATCATCAGACCGGCGAACAAGACGCCGCTGAATGGTCGGCCTTCCGACACCATTGCCCGGGCAGTCGGCTTGATAATCGTTTCCACGGCTTCCTGAATGATGGCCTCGTCAATATGCGGCAGAGGTGAATAGGTACCCATTCCGCCTGTATTGGGACCTTTGTCGCCGTCAAATGCAGGCTTGTGGTCCTGTGCAGCAGCCATCGGACGCACGGTTTCTCCATCAACAAAGGCAAGAATCGACATTTCCTGCCCGGCCAGAAACTCCTCAATGACCACCTGTGCACCGGCTTCCCCAAACACCTTGGTCACCATGATATCCCGCAAGGCAAGCTCCGCTTCTTCTTGAGAATAAGCCACGGTTACGCCTTTTCCAGCCGCCAGCCCGTCCGCCTTAATGACAATCGGCAGGCCCTGGCTGCGTAAATAGGCGAGTGCAGCCTCATAATCGCTGAACTTCTCATAAGCTGCGGTAGGAATGCTGTATTTATGCAGGAGATCCTTCATAAAGGTCTTGCTGCCTTCAATTTCCGCCGCATTCTTGCGTGGGCCGAATACAGGAATATGTTTCGCTTCAAATGCATCGACTATACCTGCGGCAAGCGGATCATCCGGTCCGATTACGACATAGTCAATGTTCTTGTCCTTGGCGAAAGCGGTCAGCTTATCGAACTCGAACACGCCGATCGGTACACATTCCGCAAGCTGTGCAATCCCGGCGTTGCCGGGTGCACAGTAGATTTTACCGGCTTTGGGACTGCGGGACAGGCTCCAGATGATGGCATGCTCCCGGCCGCCCCCGCCCACTACTAAAATATCCATTGAAATGAGTCCTCCCAGCGTTCTAGTGTTTGAAATGGCGAACGCCGGTGAAGACCATGGCAATACCATATTCGTTAGCAACCTTGATGGATTCCTCGTCCTTGATGGAACCACCTGGTTGAATGACTGCGGTTATCCCTGCTTTTGCCGCCATTTCCAGCGTATCTCCCATCGGGAAAAAGGCATCGGATGCGAGTATGGAGCCCTTGGCTTTCTCCCCGGCTTGCTCAATGGCGATCTTTGCTGCACCGACACGGTTCATTTGGCCTGCGCCTACGCCGACTGTCATATCGTCTGCCGCCAGCACAATCGCGTTAGATTTCACATGCTTAACGACTTTCCAGCCGAACAGCAGCTGCTTCAATTCTTCCTCGGTTGGCTTGCGGGTAGTCACTACCTGCAGCTCCTCAGGATTGACGGAATGCACATCGCTCTCCTGAACGACCATACCGCCTTCAATAGAGGTCACCACAAAGCTCGATTTCCGCGCTGCAGCCGTGCTGAGATTGCCGAGTTTGAGCAGCCGGATGTTCTTTTTCTTCGTGAGAATTTCCAGCGCTTCGTCGGTAAAGCCCGGGGCCAGCACGATTTCCAGAAAAATATCCTTCAGCATATTGGCCGTATCGGCATCAATAATCCGGTTCGCGGCTACAATCCCGCCGAAGATGGAGGTTGGATCGGCATTATAGGCTTTTTGATAAGCCTCATATACGCTTGCCCCTACGCCTACACCGCAAGGATTCATGTGCTTAACTGCTACAACAGCCGGCTCTTCGAACTCCTTTACAATCTGCAGAGCCGCATTGGCATCATTGATATTATTGTAGGAGAGCTCTTTTCCGTGCAACTGCTCGGCAGCCGTGAGTGTATCCTTGGCAGCCAGAGGTTTGCGGTAGAAGGCAGCCTTCTGATGCGGATTCTCCCCGTAACGCAGATCCTGAATCTTCTCGTAGGTTACCGTATAGCGCTCCGGCAGCGGTTCACCGGTCACATTCGCCAGGTAATCGGAAATCAGGGCATCGTAAGCCGCCGTGTGGCGGAAGACTTTTGCCGCAAGACGTTTGCGGGTCTCCAGAGTCGTATCTCCGCCTGCGCGTACTTCCTCAAGCACAGTGGCATAATCGGCTGCATCCACTACCACACTGACAAAAGCATGGTTCTTCGCCGCCGAACGCAGCATCGTAGGTCCGCCGATATCGATGTTCTCGATTGCTTCCTCGTAGGACACATCCGGTTTGGCAATCGTCTCCGCGAACGGATAGAGATTTACCACGACCAGATCGATGTAGTCCAGACCCAGCTCCTGCATCTGACGCGTATGCTCCTGGTTGTCACGAACCGCCAGAAGGCCGCTGTGTACAGCCGGATGCAGTGTTTTAACACGTCCATCCATAATTTCCGGAAAGCCCGTCACATCGGAAATGCCGATGACCGGTACGCCTTCTTTGGCCAAAAGGGTGCTAGTGCCGCCTGTGGAGATGATTTCTACGCCCAATGCAGACAACTCGCGGCAAAAATCCACGATGCCCTGTTTGTCCGATACGCTGACCAGCGCTCTTTTGATACTCACTTTGAATAGTCCCCCTCCGGATGATGCTGAATTTAGTTTCAGGTGAATCGGTACTGAAGCACTGCTATGTGAAAATGAATTTATCAAAATTCAATGCCATGCAAATATCCGCATTTTCTGACTTCATCCTCAGCGCAATAAAGAACAAAATCCCCCTGCATCCGGGCAGCTACTCCCCGCTTGTGCAATATTTCCCGAGAAATATCAGAACAGGTCAGGCTTGTCTGAGCAAGTCGATTTATGCGCTCATGCCGGTTGATGATTACGATTTCTCAAAAAAGATGACTGTCTCTCAGGAACATTCCTACTCATTGCTCAGGCTGCCGCCTAGATGCTTCTTGAGCCGGTATGCCGCTATTTACGGATAATGGTCTGTCTGCCCTCCAGCGTAACCTTTCCCTCAGCCAATGCACGCACAACCTCTGGATACAGCTCATATTCGATCGTATGGATGCGTTCTGCCAGCGATTCCGGCGTATCGCCAGGATCGACGACCACACTGCGCTGGGCAATAACCGGACCGGTGTCCATCCCTCCATCGACAAAATGCACGGTGACTCCCGTCAGCTTGACGCCATAATCCAGCGCCTGGCCAATGGCGTCCTTACCGGCAAAGGCCGGCAAAAGCGAAGGATGAATGTTGATAATCCGTCCTGTATAAGGTTCAAGCAAAACCGGGGTAATCAACCGCATGTATCCGGCCAGAACAATCAGACCGATATCCCGGCGCTTCAGTTCAGCTACAATCTCGGCCTCATACAGCTCACGGCTTGCAAAATCCTTCGGCCGCAGCAGGAGGGCGGGAATGCCCGCCTCCTCTGCCCGCTTCGCCACAGGCGCTTCCGGCCTGTCGGACACGAGCAGCTCAATTCGGCCTCCGCCAAGCAATCCTGCCCGCTCCGCCTCTGCCAGTGCGGCAAAATTGCTGCCCTGCCCGGAAGCAAAAACAGCGATCCGGCTCCACTGCATCAGACTTCAGCTCCCGTAAAGGTAACGATACGTTCCCCTTCCGTTACTGTGCCTATCCGGTAAGCTTCTTCCCCGGCAGTCTTCAGCAGCTCCAGCGCACGCTCGCCATCAGCTTCAGCTACAACCATCACCAGACCTACACCCATATTAAAGGTGGTGAACATGTCGCGGTTGCTCACATTGCCCTTCTTCTGCATCAAATCGAAAATTGGCAATATTGGCCATGAGCCGTAGTTGATCTCTACATTCACACCATCCGGTAGTACGCGCGGAATGTTCTCAATGAACCCGCCTCCGGTAATATGCGCCATGCCCTTGACCGGGAGCTGCTCCAGCAGTGCCAGCAGCGGCTTCACATAGATCTTGGTAGGTGCCAGCAGCACATCTACCAGCGGAGCACCCAGTTCTGGAACCACAGCGCTCAGTTCATAGCCGTCTTCCTCCAGCAAAAGCTTGCGCACCAGCGAGAACCCGTTGCTGTGCACCCCACTGGAAGCCAGACCAATGACTGTATCTCCAGGTGCAATGTCCGCACCTGTTACCAGCTTCGCCTTGTCAGCCACACCCACCGTGAATCCGGCGATATCATATTCGCCTGCTGAATACATACCCGGCATCTCCGCAGTCTCGCCGCCGATCAGCGCACAGCCTGCCTGATGGCAGCCTTCAGCGATCCCGGCAACAATAGCCTCGATCTTCTCCGGCACCACCTTGTCACAGGCCAGGTAGTCGAGGAAGAACAACGGCTCTGCACCCTGTACTACAATATCATTCACACACATGGCTACGGCATCGATACCAATCGTGTCGTGGCGGTCGGCCGCGAAAGCAATTTTGAGCTTCGTGCCCACCCCATCGGTTCCCGATACGAGCACCGGCTCTTCATACTTGTCTTTATTGAGACCAAAGAGCGCTCCGAAGCCGCCCAGCTCCGTCATAACTTCCGGACGGTACGTGCGCTTCACATGCTTTTTCATGCGTTCAACCGCTTCATTACCAGCCGCAATATCCACTCCGGCATTTTTATAAGCTTCTGACACTTGGGACACCTCATTTGAATTAGTTTAGAACGCGCGTGGTCGGGGCGGCAGGGATTTGAAGCTGGGGTGGTTATTATCGTGATTACAAGGAATGTTTGGACTTCCGATTGCTGTTATGGTTGGATTTCTTTGATTTGAACCGCTCTTCGCGGTAGAAATCCACCCATAAAGGCAAGCGCTACGCTTCTCCAGTTCCAAACTTCCTCTCCATCCCTCCAACCACCGGGTTCAAACCCGGCCGCAAGCCGAACTTACGCGCCTTGCACAGGGCAGTCAGTCGGCGCTCTTGGCGAAGCCAAGCGCCTCCTTTAGCGAGAGCCCCCCGCTTTTGCGGAGCAAACAGACGGGGGCTTGAACCTTTGGTGTTAGCGCACGGGGCGAAGCCGTGCGATCCTAAAGCGAGAGCTTCCCCGCTTTTGCGGAGCAAACAGGACGGGGGCTCGGGCCTTCGGTGTTGGCGCACGGGGCGAAGCCGTGCGCCCCTTAGCCGAGAGCACCCCCGCTTTTGCGAAGCAAACAGGACGGGGGCTTGAGCTCTTAGGCCCGGCGAGGCAGCATGCCGCCAGGGCGCGGTGCGCCGTTAAGCGTGTCCGCAGGACAAAGCGGGCCCCCGCACCCACGCCCACTTAGAAAGTTAAAAGCAAACTCCTACCGCCAAACTTTCGGGTGGCCGGAGGGCAGCGCCCTTCGGAATCCCCCTTTGCAAGGGGGACTTAGGGGGATGTCTAACAGCTGCATCCGTCCTTCTCTTCCCCGCCGAAATCCACCTGTGTCGGGTAATCATTATCGAAGCAGGATAGGCACAAACCGCCTTTGTAATCCTCGCTGTTATACCCGCCGATGGACTGGATCAGGCCCTCCGGGGAGAGGAACGCCAGCGAATCGGCGTTGATCTCTTCACACATTTCAGCAATCGACTTGTATGAAGCGATCAGCTCGCGGCGGTCCGGTGTATCGATGCCGTAGAAGCAAGGATTCTTGAATGGCGGTGAAGTAATCCGCACATGGACTTCAGTTGCTCCGGCTTCGCGCAGCAGGTTGACGATCCGGCGCGAGGTAGTACCGCGCACGATGGAATCGTCGATCATGACTACACGCTGGCCTTCAACGACGCGGCGGACTGCGCTCAGCTTCATCTTTACGCCCTGCTCACGGAGTTCCTGGCTGGGCTGGATAAAGGTCCGGCCCGTGTATTTGTTCTTGATGAGGCCAAGCTCATAAGGAATACCCGTCTGTTCGGCATAGCCAATGGCCGCTGAGATACTGGAGTCCGGTACCCCCGTTACGATGTCTGCATCCACAAACGCTTCCAGGGCCATGCGGCTGCCCATCCGCTTACGGGCGGAGTGCAGGTTGGAGCCGTTCAGGTCGCTGTCGGGACGGGCGAAATAAATATATTCCATGGCACACAGTGCTTTGCGCTGCGGCTCGGCGAAACGGTCTTCCTTGAAGCCGTTCTGATCAAGCACCAGCAATTCGCCTGGCTCAATGTCACGGACGAACTGAGCACCGATGACTTCCAGTGCGCAGGATTCCGAAGCGAAGACATAAGCTTCCCCTACACGTCCCATTACTAGCGGGCGGAGGCCATGCGTATCGGAGGCTACGATCAGCTTGTCATTGGTCATCAGCAGGAAGGCGAAGCCTCCCACGAGCTGCTTAAGCGCATCTTTGGTAGCTTCGACAAAATCCTTCTGCGACCGCGCAATCAGATGCGCCAGGACTTCCGTGTCACTTGTGGTCTGGAAAATCGATCCGCCCTGCTCCAGCTGCTTACGGATCAGCGGCTCATTGACGATGTTCCCGTTGGTGGCGATCGCCAGATCCCCGTCACGGTATTTGAAGACCAGCGGCTGCGCATTAGTCAGCCGGCTGTCGCCACTGGTGGAATAGCGCACATGGCCAATGGACATATTGCCGATCAGCGAGGCGATTTTGTCCTTGTCGAACACTTCTTTGACCAGTCCCATCCCCCGGTGGTAGTTGAAATCGCGTCCATCTGCCACGCAGATGCCTGCGCTCTCTTCTCCCCGGTGCTGCAGAGCGTGCAGGCCGTAATACGACATGGAGGCGGCCTCCGGGTGTCCAAAGACCCCGAAAACGCCGCATTCTTCTTTTAGTGTGTCAAAAATATCTCCCGAGCCCGTTCCTTCGTTGTAAAAGTCGCCGGTCCACAGGATGGGGGTCTCCTGCTTGTTCCCGGTCTTTATTTCATAAGACATGGAATAGCATCCTCCCAAGTGGTTTTTATTGCTGCTACAGCCTCGTCCAGCGCGGATACGCCGTCCAGGGACACGCGCAGTCTATCGCCACCAACGGTTCCGATGATTTCTACCGGTACACCGTAAGCAGCTATTGCTGCTTTCAGCTCTTCCGCACGGTCAGGTGCCGATGTCAGCACAATGCGGGACTGGCTCTCGCTGAACAGCGCCACATCTGGGCGCAATCCGCCAGCGGACAGCTCCACATTCGCGCCGATCGAACCGCTGATGCAGCTCTCCGCCAGCGCTACAGCCAAACCGCCTTCCGAAAGGTCATGCGCCGAGCGGACCAGACCGCTGCGGATGGTGCCTAGCACAGCATCCAGCAGCTTCTGCTCTGTAGCCAGATCCAGTTCTGGCGGACGTCCTTCAGTCAAACCATGCACAGCATATTGGAACTCACTTCCGCCAAGCTCTGCTTTGGTTACACCCAGCAGCAGAATAGCATCGCCTTCTTGCTTGAAGGCTTGTGTAGTAATGTGATCGGTATCTTCAACCAGTCCCACCATACCAACAACCGGAGTCGGATAGATAGCACCGGCTTCATTTTCGTTGTACAAGCTGACATTTCCGCCAATAACCGGCGTATCCAGCACACGACAGGCTTCAGCCATACCGTCTACCGCCCGTTCCATCTGCCAGAAAATCTCCGGCTTCTCCGGGCTGCCAAAATTCAGGTTGTCCGTAATCGCCAGCGGCTTCGCCCCGGAACAAACGATGTTACGTGCGGCTTCGCTGACGGCAATCCGTCCGCCCACTTCTGGGTCCAGATAGACATAACGTCCGTTGCAGTCTGTAGTCATTGCCAGGCCTTTGCGTGTGCCGTGGATCGTAACCACTGCCGCATCCGAGCCTGGACGCACCGCAGTGCTGGTCCGTACCATATAATCGTACTGGTTGTATACCCATGCTTTGCTTGCCACTGTCGGCGAAGCCAGTATAGTGTGCAGTGCGCCGCCGAGATCAGTTACCTCGTCATAGCGCAGCGTGTCAACCGTGGCGTTTTCCTCATAGTACGCAGGAACTGCAGATGGTTTTTTATAGATCGGGCATTCATCCACAAGAGCCGTTACGGGCATATCGCCAACAACCTCGCCGTGATGGAACAGCTTCAGGCGGCCGTCATCCGTTACCTTGCCCACTTTGCGGCAAATGACGCCCCAGCGGTCAAAAATCTCCTGTGCCTGAGCCTCATCCTTAGGCTCTACCACAAACAGCATCCGCTCTTGTGACTCCGAGAGCATCATTTCGTAAGGCGTCATGCCGTCTTCACGCTGTGGCACCTGGTCCAGATAGAGTTCAAGACCATTACCCGCTTTACTTGCCATTTCAGCACTGGAACAGGTCAGTCCGGCTGCGCCCATATCCTGAATGCCAAGCACAATGCCGCTGTCGATCAGCTCCAGGCAGGATTCCATGACCAGCTTTTCCATAAACGGATCGCCGACCTGAACTGCAGTCTTCTTGGCTTCCGATTCTTCACTCAGCTCAACGGAGGCAAAGGTTGCCCCGTGAATCCCGTCACGTCCGGTAGGCGGACCAACGTAAAACACTGGATTGCCCACACCTTTAGCGACACCGCGCTGGATTTTATCATGATCAATGAGTCCGACACACATCGCATTGACCAGCGGATTGCCGTCATAGCTGTTGTCAAACATAATTTCGCCACCCACTGTAGGAATTCCGATACAGTTACCGTAGCCTGCGATACCGGATACCACATGCTCGAACAAATATTTTACCCGGTCGCTCTCAAGCTTCCCGAAACGCAGGGAGTTGAGCAGCGCTACCGGTCTTGCACCCATGGAGAAAATATCGCGGATGATTCCGCCCACCCCGGTCGCCGCGCCCTGATAAGGCTCGACCGCAGATGGATGGTTATGGCTTTCGATTTTGAATACAACCGCCTGGTTGTCACCGATGTCTACGATTCCCGCACCTTCACCAGGTCCCATCAGTACACGCGGTCCGCTTGTAGGGAAACGGCCCAGCAGCGGTTTGGAGTTCTTATAGGCGCAGTGCTCAGACCACATTACGCTGAATACACCGATTTCCGTATAGTTTGGCTTGCGGCCCATGAAAGAAGTGATGAGCTCATATTCGCTGTCCGACACACCGAATTGACTGTAGATTTTCTGCTCCGCGATTTGCTCTGCGGTCGGCTCCTTAACGGATACTTGCTGCGTCATAACGATCCCTCCATGTCTTGAGAATGGATGTGAACATCCGTTTGCCGTCTTCCGAACCCAGCAGGCTGTTCGCCGCGCGTTCCGGGTGAGGCATCATGCCAACTACATTGCCCTGCACATTGCAAATGCCCGCAATATGTTCCACAGAACCGTTAGGGTTATCGCTGTAAGTGAAGACGATCTGATTGTTAGCTTTTAGTCCGGCCAGAGTCTCTTCATCGCAGTAGTAGTTGCCTTCACCGTGCGCGATTGGAATGACGATCTCTTCATCCTTCGCATAATCAATAGTAAATGGGGTAGTGTTATTAACCACCTTAAGCACCGAATCATGACAGCGGAACTTCATCGACATGTTGCGGCGAAGTGCTCCCGGCAGTAAGCCTGCTTCGGTCAAAATTTGGAACCCGTTACAGATGCCCAGCACGTATTTGCCCTGTTCTACCGCTTTGGCCACTTCGGCCATGACCGGAGCAAACCGGGAAATCGCGCCGCAGCGCAGATAATCACCATAAGAGAAACCGCCTGGTACAATAATGCAGTCATAGTCCGACAGATCCGTCGCCGTATGCCACACGTAATCTACAGGCTCACCAAGGCTGTCTTCTACAGCTTTGTAGCAGTCAATGTCACAATTGGAGCCCGGAAAGACAAGTACAGCAAATTTCATGACTTTTAGTCCTCCAATTCGTAGCGGTAATCCTCGATCACCGTGTTGGCCAGCAGCTTTTCGCACATTTCTTTAAGGCGTCCTTCCGCTTCAGCGCGGTTGTCGGTATCCAGGGTCAGCTCCATATACTTGCCGATCCGCAAGCTCTCCACTTCCTGAAAACCTACGGAATGCAGCGCTCCTTGCACGGCTACACCTTGGGGATCGAGCACACTTTTCTTGATGGTGACATAGACTGTCGCTTTTAACATACGCTTGTAGTTCCTCCTAAAATTTAATGAGCTTGACTTGGCGTAACTATAACTACTTACAATCTATAAAGACTTGCCGGTGAGGCGGCGATAAATGTCCAGATAACGGCGTGTTGTTTCTTCCACAACTTCAATAGGCAGCGGGTCGGGTGTGCTGTTCTTATCCCAAGAGGATGCGGACAAGTAGGTCCGGACCGGTTCCTTATCCATGCTGTCGATCTCAATATCCAGTGCGTAGTTATCCTTGGCCCAGAAGCGTGAAGCATCCGGTGTAAAAATCTCGTCGATCAGGATCACTTTGCCATCCAGCAGACCGAACTCGAATTTGCAATCGGCCAGGATGATACCGCGCTCTTCACAGTATTCTCTGGCAAAAGCGAACAGCTTCAGGCTCTTCTCCTTCAACTCCAGTGCCAGCTCCGCACCAATCAGCTCCTGCATGTTCTCAAAGGGGATATCCTCATCATGACCGACATCATTTTTCGCAGCAGGGGTGAAAATCGGCTGGGCCAGTGCTGCATTTTTACGCAAGCCTGGGGGAAGCACGATTCCGTTGACTTTCCCAGTCTCCTGATATTGCCGCCAGCCTCCGCCGGTGATGCAGCCGCGCACGACGCATTCAATATCAATTCGTTCCGCCTTGCGGACGACCATGACACGGTTTTTGAGCGCCTCCCGGTCCTTCGCGATCTCTCCAAGCTGATCTACATCGATATGCACGACATGGTTCTCCATCAGCTCCTTGGTTAATCCGAACCAGAAGGCGCTGAGCCGGTTGAGCACATTGCCCTTCTCCGGCACCGCCGGATCAAGGACATAGTCGAATGCGGATATCCGGTCCGTGACGACGACCAGCATTTCTTCCCCCAGATCGTATAATTCGCGGACCTTACCTTTGTAGAGCAGCGGTGCATTTACCAGATCCACAGCCGTGGATACGGCAGGGTATGCCATGACCTTTCCTCCCTTGAACTAATGATCTTGCGTATATACTTGAGCTAAAAGAGCTGGGACGTTGCTTATTCTCCGCTTGGCTGGTGAATTTGAACTAATCTGTTGGTTAATAGGTTCCCTGCAAGAAATGTTTGGACTTCCGATCGCTGTTATGGTCATATTTCTCTGATTTAACCGCAAGCTGCGGTAGAAATCTGACCATAGCATATGCTTCCGAAGCGAGCTTTCCTACGGAAAGCTTTTAGGCGAACGCTAACGCTTCTCCAGTTCCAAAATTTCTCTCCGTTCCTTTTTAACCGCCTATCATTTCAATTCTGTCGCTAACGCTCCTGAACTACAACTGTCCCGCTTTCCCGCTCGTATTATTCTCGAGCTCCTCAGTTCACCACTAACTTACCTTTATTAAATAAGCTCCAGCTTGCGGAAGATGGTGTCCACATGCTTAAGGTGCCAAGAAGGATTAAAAGCATCCTCGATCTCTTCCGGGCTAAGCACGGCAGTGATCTCCGGTGTAGATTCAACGATATCGCGGAACTGGGTTTGCTCCTCCCAGGCCTGCATCGCACGCGGCTGCACGGTATCGTAAGCTTGCTCACGGCTGAAACCTTTGTCAATCAACTTGGTCAGAATACGGCCGGAGAACGGTACGCCGAAGGTCCGGTTCATGTTGCGCTTCATATTTTCCGGGAACACGGTCAGGTTCTTCACAATGTTGCCGAAGCGGTTCAGCATATAGTTCAGCAGCACGGTTGCATCCGGCAGGATAATCCGCTCCACGGAGGAGTGTGAGATATCGCGTTCATGCCACAGCGGCACGTTCTCGTAAGCAGTAACCATGTGGCCGCGAATGACGCGCGACAAGCCGGAGATGTTCTCACAGCCAATGGGATTGCGTTTGTGCGGCATTGCCGAGGAACCTTTTTGGCCTTTGGCAAAAGCTTCCTCCACCTCACGGATTTCGCTCTTTTGCAGTGCACGGATCTCGGTGGCGAACTTGTCCAGAGACGTGGCGACAAGCGCCAGGGTAGCCATATATTCGGCGTGACGGTCACGCTGCAGCGTTTGTGTAGAAATTGGCGCCGGGCTGGTGCCGAGCTTGCGGCAGACGAATTCTTCAACAGACGGATCAATGTTAGCGTAAGTGCCGACCGCGCCGGAGATTTTGCCGAACTGCACACCGTTCGCAGCATGGCGGAAACGTTCCAGGTTGCGCTTCATTTCCTCGTACCAGAGCGCCATTTTGAGGCCAAAGGTGGTGGGCTCTGCATGCACGCCATGGGTGCGTCCCATCATCGGAGTGTCTTTGTATGCCAGTGCCTTGTCTTTGAGTATTTCGATAAAGTTCATGATGTCCTTCTCCAGGATTTCGTTGGCCTGGCGCAGCAGGTAGCCGAGCGCCGTGTCGACAACGTCCGTGGAAGTGAGTCCGTAATGCACCCATTTGCGCTCCGCACCCAGGCTCTCGGATACCGCACGGGTAAAAGCAATTACATCATGGCGCGTTTCCAGCTCAATCTCATTAATGCGGTCGATGTCGAATTTGGCATCCTTCCGCAGCTTCGCGGCATCCTCATGCGGGATTACTCCTAGCTCGGCCCAAGCCTCACAGGCGCAAATCTCCACTTCCAGCCACGCGTTGAATTTATTTTCTTCGGTCCAAATGGCCCGCATCTCAGGTCTGCTGTAACGTTCGATCATATCTGGTCAGTTCCTCCAAAGGTTAGTTTGCTCTACCCAGGACAGCCCGTCGCCGGTATCCTTGCAGAGCAGGTTGATATGGCCCATTTTACGGCCGGTTTTGCTCTCGGTCTTGCCATATATATGAAGCTTGGGTGCTACACCAAGCCGGTTTGCTTCTTCATTCACCGTACTGACTGCCTGAACAGCCCCGTCCAGATGCTGGCCGAGCACGTTCACCATGACCACAGGGGTCAGCAGTGAGGTGTCACCAAGCGGCAGATTGCAGATGGCACGCACGTGCTGCTCGAACTGCGAGGTTACGCAGGCGTCCATTGTATAATGCCCGGAATTATGCGGACGCGGCGCCAGCTCATTTACGAACAGCTCGCCCTCATCGGTCACGAACATTTCCACGGCCAGCAATCCAACCGCATTCATCCCGGCAACAATCTGTTCGGCCAGCTCGCAGGCACGCCGCTGAATCTCCTCTGGCACCCTTGCAGGTACGATGGACAGGTGCAGGATGTTGTTCACGTGAATGTTCTCCGCAGGCGGGAAGCTCTTGACCTCGCCGGAGGCGCTGCGGGCGGCAACCACAGAAATTTCGCACTGAAAAGCGACAAATTTCTCCAGCACCAGCTCAGGTAGCGCCCCCCCGGCAGGCGTTCCGGGAGCTACCTGACGGAACGCGGCTTCCAGCTCTTCAGGGTGCCGGATGACGGCTTGTCCCTTGCCGTCATACCCCCCTGTGGCTGTCTTCAGCACACAGGGCAGGCCCAGCTCGGCAGCCGCGGCCGTAAGCTCCGCCAGGCTGCCGACCTTGCGGTACGGGGCAACGGATACGCCCGCGGCCTCGATGGCGGCTTTTTCGCGCAGCCGGTGCTGCGTCGTATACAGCAGCGCGCTGCCCTGCGGCACGTACGACTCTGCCGTCAGCAGCGCGGCCACGCCCGCGTCGACGTTCTCGAACTCGTACGTGATGACGTCCGCGCGCTGCGCCAGCTCACGCGCTGCGTCCCGGTCGTTATACGCCGCCGTAATCTGCGGCGTCACCTGCCCGCAGGGCGCATCCGGCGCGGGGTCCAGCGCCACGAAGCGATAGCCCATGGCGCTGCCGGCCAGCGCCATCATACGCCCGAGCTGCCCGCCGCCGAGCACGCCGATGGTTGCTCCTGGAAGCAACGTCCGGGGAGTGCCGGCACCTGTCACGCCTGCGTCTCCAGAAGCCGCAGCTGCCGGATCAGCAAGCCCCTTACCCTCTGCCTGTAGCATTTCCCGGCTCCCTTCCCTCGTCATGCCGGAGCCTTCTGCCTTCAGCTCCTCCGGCCTCATAGGCTCTCGCTGCTTTCCAGCACTTCGCGCTGAATGGCATCGCGCCGCTGCTGCGCCCGGCTCTGCACCTCAGGATCGAACGCGCCGATGATCTGCGCGGCAAGCAGCCCCGCATTGGTCGCCCCGGCACGGCCAATCGCTACCGTGGCTACCGGAATGCCACCCGGCATCTGCACGATAGAGAGCAGCGAATCCAGGCCGTTCAGCGCCTTGGACTGCACAGGGACACCGATCACAGGCAGCATCGTCTTCGCTGCCACCATACCAGGCAGATGCGCAGCTCCACCTGCCCCTGCGATAATCACGCGCAGCCCGCGGCCTGCCGCCTCTTCGGCGTAGCGGAACATCAGATCCGGTGTGCGGTGTGCCGAGATCACCTTTTTCTCATACGCTACGCCCAGCTCCTCAAGCACAAGACATGCTTGCTCCATCGTTTCCCAATCTGATTTGCTACCCATGATGACACCAACCTGCACAGACATGATTCAACCTACCTTCCGCTTCCCTATTTTAGAGACTCATGTTGCTATAAGTTTGTCCTGTTTCCATTCAGTTTTCCATAAATCCGAAAAAAAAAGCCCGGATTCCAGACGCATTTTGCTGCGGGTGGACCCAGACTACTGCAGGAATTAGGAGTGCCGCATCGGATATATGGCTGCAGCGGCATGTAACAGGGACAAGCGCACAGCTCGCCGCCCCGGGCACGGGGCGGCGCTGACGGCCGTTCTAGTCATCCTATTCCCTCGTAGTCCGGCAATTTACGGTTACCGGGTAGAAACTTCCGGGCCCTATCCCCGGTTTTATACGAGCTCTTCATAGGTTCATCTTAACAATGGCCTACACTTCATGTCAACTTAAACACGAACATTGTCATATAAAGGAGATGAAACGTTCGCTTTTGGGCACATTTGGATTTTCTTGCGGGCACGGGATTTAACTGCCTATAAGAAAAAGGGGAACGCATAGCGCTCCTCCTGGAAAATATATTATTTAACGACCAAAACTGGAATACGTGCGCTCTGAACGACATTGTGGCTGACACTGCCCAGAACGAATTCACGAATTCCGCCAAGCCCGCGGCTTCCGATCACGATTACATCCGCACCATGCTCCTTAGCGTAACTCAATATCACTTCAGCAGGAGAGCCTTGCAGCAGCTCAACCGTTGCGTTCAGTCCTTCCGCTTCCAGACGGCTCTTCACTTCTTCGGTGGTCTGTACCGCCAAATCATAATAATCCTTGTTCACTGAAGCCGGCAGAGGCGCGAGAGCTTCCCCGATAAAAAACCGCGGGAATTCGAAAGCGTGTACGACATAAAGGGATGAGCCCGGAGTTACCTTAGCCAGTTCGATTGCGCGCTCCAGCGCCTGATTGGAAGCCTTGGAACCGTCATAGGCCAGCAAAATTTTCGAGAATAACATGTACGCCACCTCTTCTTCTGTTTTGTCTATCCCAAAAAGTAACCATAGAGCAAGATATTCAGCAGCAGCAAGAGCGGAATTCCAATCCTGAAGGAAGTATGCCTGGTCTTGTGACGTTTGCGGTACATGGCGATAAGAACACCTAGCGCTCCGCCCATGAATGCCAGCAAAAACAAAGTTTTTTCCGGCACCCGGTCCCGTCTTTTACGGGCCCTGTTCTTGTCCTCGGACATGACCACATACCCGATAATATTAATCAGTGCGAACCACAGCAGTACAACCTGGACCATGCTTTCCAGCCCCTCCTCCACACAGCCTATCTACTGTATATTATATTACCCTTTTGGACAAAAAACCAATAACCCTTACATCAGCTGCCAAGTTTCTGCTCTGATCTCCGGACTTGGCCACCGGCTCTGCCCGCATCCCTGATCCATACCCAGGAGAGCAATGCAGCAAGTGCTGCCGCGATCCCTCCCAGCCAGAAGCCACCCTTTAATCCATAAGCCGAACTCATCCATCCCGCCACAAAAGGTCCACCCGACATACCGATAGCATACACTGCCTGATAGAACCCCATTGCCGTCGCCCGTTTGAACGGAGCCACCCCGGAGACTGATTTGCCCAGCAGCAAAGGAAAGATCAGCCCCTGCATAAAACCATTCCCCACCTGGGTCGCGCACAGAGCGATGAGTGTTGGCATTGACGGAATTAGCAGAGTGAATAGTGCACTTCCGGCAAAACCAAGCAGCAGCGTTCCCCGGTCTCCGAGCAGCCTACCAAACCAGCGGGAACCATATAACGTCGCTGCCGCGTGAGGCAGCATGAAGGCCAGCGTAAGCCAACCGAGGCTTTCCTTGCTCGCTCCAATGGCAAGCGCCTGATTCGGGGTATAACCGAACATCGTAATGAAGAGCACACAATGCGCCAGCACCGATAAAAGCGACACTTTGACCAGCAGCGGTTCCTTGATCACTTCAGCAAGGTCCTTGATCTTTATCGTATTTTCGCGTTTGTCCTGCTGTTGTTCCGGCAAGCGGAGCGCTAATAACAGTGCAGCCGCCGCAACCACTCCGCCAATGATAAACGGGGCATTCCAACCCCAATGCTCTGTTATGTATCCACTGATCATCATGCTTGCAAGTTGTGCAATCACTGTGGTGAACTGCAGCATACCCATGGCTCTCCCAGCTTGCTCCTTCGGAAAATATCCGGCAAACATCACCGAATAGACAACCCAAGCCGAGGCTGCAATTCCGGAAACCGCCCGTGCGGCTAGAGCCCAGCCAGGACTTGCACCCGCGAGGAACAGCAGACAGCTGGAGCCGCTTGCGATCAGTCCCAGATAGATAAACGGCCTACGCCGGTTCAGAACATCCGAGCCTATGCCAATTGGCAGCCGGAACAGAATCTGCATCAGCCCATATATCCCAAGGACCGTTCCTACCATTACATAAGAGGCCCCCAAATGCTCCACATACGGTGAGAGCACCGGAACATAGATATAAGATGAGAACCAGAACATAAATACAATTATCAAAAAGAAAAAACGGCTCCCGCCCCAGCCTGCCTGAATTCCCGCCGTTTGTTTTGCATCCATTCGCCCCTGATCCGCTACCACACGATCACCCACTCATTTCTATTTTCCCGAAAACGATATCTTTTTCACTTCAACTTTAAGTAAAACATATCTGGTTTGTATTGGACAGTCCAGAATAATTATCTGCTTAGCGAGCAGCACAGAAAGTGGATGTCAAGAAACATAACACAATTATATCTACCGGTAAATTTATACCACACTGAATTTGGGGAAATCATAAATTAAATCATAGGCTTATTCTTATTTAAGCCTGCTTGATCCCAGATTGAAATAGGCAATACCTGCCATCGCCGCTTTAGGTACCCGGAAATGCCACTTCGTACCTTATAGAGATGCCCTCACCCTTCAGCTTAGTCCCCGTTCGTCGTACTTCCGCGATAGCCTGTTCCGTTAACTCCAAAAAAAGAAGACTGCCATACCTCCGGCAATCTTCTTTGCATTAATGATATATCCCTAAACCAGCTCACGCTCTACTCACATCAGTCTGGTCCTGTAATTCCTTATTTCCTTAATTGCTTATTTGCCCTTCTCCTTGGCTTCCATCGCTGCTTTGAGCAGATCCCCCAAATTAGATCCCACACTTTCCGGTTTGCTGTATTGCTGCACAAGCTTCTGCTGCTCGCGCTTGTTGATATGCTTATGATCCTTGTCCATGGTCTCCGTTATTCCGCATCCGAGACACTGGACATAGAGCCCGGCTTTGCCCTCTTTAAGCTCCATCTTCTTGTGGCATTGCGGGCAGCGGCGGTTAGACAGCTGCTTCTCTCCAGCACGAGTATATCCGCAGTCATCTGCCGGGCAGACCAGCAGCTTGCCGCGCTTGGTTTTCTTCTCCAGCATTCTTGTTCCACAGTTCGGACAGTGGCTGCTCGAGACGTTATGCGGCTTGTATTCCGCACCACTGTTCTTCACGCCAGACACCAGCTCCTGCGCCATACTGCGTATCCCTTGCAGAAAAGGCTCCGGCCGTCCCTGTCCGCGGGCGATCTTTTCCAGTTCCGCCTCCCAGCGCGCTGTCAGCTCCGGTGTACGCAGTTGTCCTGCCACCAGCCCGATCAGCTGTTTGCCCTTACCTGTCGGATGCAGAAGATTCCCCTGGCGTTCAATCGTATCGGAGCTGACCAGTTTCTCGATGATATCAGCGCGTGTAGCTGGTGTTCCCAGCCCATGCTTCTCCATCTGTGTCAGTAACGATGCTTCATTGTAGCGCTTCGGCGGCTGCGTCCGGCCTGGCCGGATCATACAGCGCTGAACGGTAACGGCTTCGCCCTCCCGCATCTCCGGTAACTTTACACTGCTCGGAGCTGGTTCATCTGCGGCACTCTCTTCTTCGTCATCGCTGCTCATATCTCCACCGTAAACTTCGCGCCAGCCAGGATCTTTTACCGTTGTTCCTTTGACATAGAAGCTCTCGCCTTCCACACTTACGGTTACAGCTACTACATCATATCGCGCCGCTGGATAGAACAGGCTGATGAAGCGCCGCACAATGAGATCATAGAGTTTGCGCTCCTCAGCACTTAGCTGATTTAAAAGTACAGTCTGCTCCGTAGGAATGATCGCATGGTGATCGCTCACCTTGCTGTCGTCTACAATCCGCTTAGTAATCGGCAGCGGCTTGCGTAGCAATGGTCTTGCCAATGACGCATAAGGCCCAACAGCAACGCTATCCAGCCTTTCTTTGAGCGTACCGGTCATATCGGAAGTCAGATAGCGGCTGTCCGTACGCGGATAGGTCACCAGCTTGTGCTGCTCATATAACTTCTGGAGTACGCTGGAGGTTTGCTTGGCCGAGAAGCCAAACTTACGGTTCGCATCGCGCTGCAGCTCTGTAAGATCATAGGCCAGGGGATGTGGTTCACTTTTCTCACTTTTTTGCACCTTGGTAATTCGTCCGCTACGTCCGGTGAGCTTCTCTTTCAGCACCGTCGATTTATCCCGGTCAAAAATACGCCCATCCCCGCCCTGGGCCCGCCAGCCTGCCTGGAAGCTACCAAAATCGGCCGTCAACTGGTCATACTCCTGAGAACGAAAGCCGGTAATTTCATATTCCCGGTCCATAATCATTCCTAGCGTCGGTGTCTGTACCCGCCCGGCAGATAGTGGTGCGCCGAACTTGCAGGTCAGCGCCCGGGTCACGTTAAGACCGATCATCCAATCCGCCTCAGCTCGGCAACGGGCCGATTCATATAGACGGTCGAAATCCCGGCCCGGACGGAGCGACGCAAACCCTTCCTTAATCGCCTTATCCGTCTGCGAAGAGATCCAGAGCCGCCGGAACGGCTTCTTCCAGCCAGCCATATTCATGATCCAGCGCGCCAGCAGTTCGCCTTCACGCGCAGCATCCGTAGCCACAATCAGTTCCTCAATGTCCTGCCGTTTCATCAGCTGCTGCACAGCCTTATACTGCTGGTTCGTTTCCCGCAGCACCTTCAGCTTTGCCTTTTCCGGCAGAATCGGCAAATCCTCCAATGCCCAGCTGGCATATTTATTGTTATAGTCCTCCGGCTCCGCGAGGCCCACCAAGTGCCCCAAAGCCCAGGTAACTACATATTTAGGTCCTTCAATATAGCTCTTCTGTTTGTTCCCACAGCCCATCACCCGCGCAATTTCACGTGCAACTGACGGCTTCTCAGCAAGTACCAATACCTTCATCGCTCTCTCCCTTCCCTGACAACACCCTATTATACCATGATCCCAAAGTCCAAAAATTTCGTCAGGCTGAATGGGCAGCCCTTATTATCGAATAAGTTCTATCCTTTAACTGAAAGGAGCAGTCTAGACCTCAAATGTATATATTTATACCACCGACTGAGCTGCTATTATGTAATAAGGACTATGTTTGCAATCGGCACGGTCTTCCCGCTTCTTCAGAATCCCAGGCAAGCTGTAAAAAACAATTTATCTCCTGCTGTACCCTGCATATATATTCCTTCATTCGTTAAGGCGGAACGCTGTATCTCAAGCTCATCGCCTAACCTAGCTTCCTGTACATAAGTTATCCGGAAACGCTTCAACTCCTTGGTTCCCCATTCCTCCAAAGAAAGAGCATCACAGCAGATCTCGCCATACCTCGCATTATTCAAATGTAGATTATTATCCAGGCCACTGAACCTTACCTTGTAGGGATATGCTGCTTGAAGAATTATATCATCTGGAATTGTTGCCTTATCCGGCATAACGCCTACTGAATCACCACTATAGTGGTTTACAGGCACCGGTATAGCAGTTGGCCGCAAAATCTTCCGCTTTTCAATATCCACTAAAGCCCATACAGAACGTACTACAGCGACCTCTATATCATTTTTGTCATAAAGCCGATAATCCCGCTGCCACAATGCTCCTTTGGTTCCTTTACTCCATGTGTGCACTGTTAGCTGATCATTTAGCCGTGGCATACGGCGGATCTCAAGGTCCAAGGTAATCAGCATCCAACCCATTCCATTATCCAGCATTTTTTCCAGACTCAAGCCCAATGCGTTAACAGCTGCGTCAGCTGTACGCTGCAATATTTCCAAAATGAAAGAGAGCTTTGCCTGCGAACGGCAATCCGTATCGCTTGCCTGGACCTCAAATTGCTCTGTCCACAGAAGATTATTTGATTTATCCACTACGCTATCTCCTTTGCAACGCAAAAACGTTAGATTTAGTATCAAAAGGAACCTTTGTATCCACAATCATTCTACACTATCCACACAAACTGGGGAGTACTTTGACTACAATGTTTTAATATATCCCTTATCCACATGTGGATAAGTTTCCCCACTGTTCTTCATAGCACTTATAAATACCACAGATCTTTATTCCTTAACAAATCTCTTACTTAATAAAACAACAAAAAAGCCATTGTCGATTGCTCAACAATGGCTTCATGTGCTTGGCGGCGTCCTACTCTCCCAGGACCCTTCGGTCCAAGTACCATCGGCGCTGGAGGGCTTAACGGTC